>CAWCQB010000013.1:0-71829 GCA_963797505.1 uncultured Actinomycetota bacterium
GACCTGCCGGCCGAGGTCGAGGGGATCTCCGTGCGCGTGCACCTGCCGGCCAACGCCCGCGACCAGGTCGCCGCCGCCGAACGCGTCCGGCTGGTCGCCCATGCGCACGGCTGGCGTCCCCAGAGCGACACCGCCACGGACGACACCATCACGGTGACGCCCCGACGGCGCTGACTAGGTCAGGTCGGTGCGGCCTCGACGCCGTAGCTCGTCGACGACGGCCTTCACGTCCTGGGCCCTCTGGTACGACGTGACCAGGAGTGCGTCACCGGTGTCGACCACCACCACGTCGTCGAGGCCGACGATCGCGACCGTGCGCCCGGCGGACGGCACCACGAGCCCGCTCGCGTCCGAGGAGACGACGAGCGACTCGTCGCCCAGGATCCGCACGCCGTTCTCGTCCGGGGCGGTGAGCGCGGCCAGCGAGGCGAAGTCGCCGACGTCCTCCCACCCGAACGGACCCGGCACGACCGCGACCTTGCCCGCGGCTGCGGCGGGCTCGGCGACGGCGTGGTCGATGGCGATCCTGGTGAGGCCGGGCCAGCGGGCCTCGAGCGTCGACGGGTCTGCCGCGATCGCCCGCAGCCCCTCGGCCAGGTCGGGGTGCTGCTCGGCAAGCAGGTCGAGCAGCACCGTCGCGCGGCAGAGGAACATGCCGGCGTTCCAGCGGTACTCCCCCGACGCCACGTAGGCCCGCGCACGCTCGGCGTCCGGCTTCTCGACGAACTCGGTGACCGCTCGGGCGGTCGGGAAGCCCGGCACCGCGTCGCCGGCCCGGATGTAGCCGAAGCCGGTGGCCGGGGCGGTGGGCTCGATGCCGATGGTGACCAGCCAGCCCGCGTCCGCGAGCCCCGCTGCCTCGCGCACGCTCGCGGCGAACGCCTGCTCGTCGGTGATCAGGTGGTCGGCGGCGAACGAGCCGATCAGCGCGTCAGGGTCCTCCCGTTCGAGCTGGGCCGCGGCGAGCCCGATCGCGGCCATCGAGTCGCGCGGCGACGGCTCCGCGAGCACCCGCGCCACGTTCGGCAGCTGACGGCGTACGGCGTGCTCGTGGGCCGAGCCGGTGACCACCACGACCCGGTCCCCACCAGTGGCGCCAGCCGGTCGACGGTGCCCTGGATCAGGGTCCGCCCGGTGCCGGTGAGGTCGAGCAGGAACTTCGGCGTGCGCGCCCGCGAGAGCGGCCACAGCCGGGTGCCCGCGCCTCCGGCCGGGACGACGGCCCAGAGACGGTCCAGGTCGGAGGAGGTCATGGCGCGCATCCTGCCATCCGGCGCCCGTCTGCTCGGCGACCGGCCGTCCGGCGCTACCGTGCCCCGATGAGCTCCCCCGCGAACCCGCCGCGCACCTTCCCCGAGCTGCTCGCCGCACGACTCCGGGGCGATCCGGGTCAACCGCTCCTCACGGCGTACGACGACACCACCGGCGAACGCACCGAGCTGTCGGTCACGACGTACGCCAACTGGGTGAGCAAGACCGCGAACCTGCTCACCGACGAGCTCGGTCTCGACGCCGGGGACACGGTGCTCCTCGACCTGCCGTCGCACTGGCTCGTCCCGGTGTTCCTCGGCGCGGCCTGGAGCTCGGCGCTCTCCGTCACCACGGACGCCGACGGTCCCGCACGACCTCGTGGTCTGCGGACCCGACTCGATCGACCGGCACGGCGACGCCGACCAGGTGGTGGCCTGCGCGCTGCTCCCGTTCGCGGTCCGCTTCCCGAGCCGCCCTGCCACCGGGCGTGCTGGACTACGGCGTCCTGTGGCCGGGGCAGAGCGACGTCTTCGTGCCGCTGGCACCACCGACGCCGGACACCCCCGCCTGGCTGACGTCCGACGACGCGCGCACGCAGGCCGAGCTGCTCGAGGAGGCCAGCGGGGCCGGCTACGCACCCGGGGTGCGGCTGCTCACCGACGTGCACCCGGCCGCCGACCACGCGGTGCCGGCGTTCCTCGGTCCGCTGCTCAGCGGTGGCTCGCTGGTGCTGCTGCGCGACCCCCGGGAACTGACGTGGCCCGCTCGTCTGGAGGACGAGCGGGCCGACGTACAGCTTCGAGCGTGAAGGTTCCCCGCCTCCTACCCGAAGGTCATGAAGCCGTTGTATCCCGAGGTGAGGTAGCGCCGGGCGCCATAGCCCGAGGCCCTGCCGGGCACCAGCCAGAGCGTTCCTGCGTTGTCGCGCATGATCAGGTCCGCACGCCCGTCACCGTCGACGTCGCCAGGGCCGACGACACGGGTGTAGGGGCTGGGGAGCTTGCCTCGCGAGTCCACCGTCGGCACGAAGAACGCACCGATGTTGAACACGCTCGTCGTCGGCATCGACGTCGTGCGCCACAGGCCCGAACCGATCTGGTTGAAGGTCCGCATCGTCGCCGGGGCGAGGATCGGTGCCTGGAACTTGGCACCGCCCGCGCTCGGGAAGATGGTCATCTTCCCGCCGTCGACCCGGCCCATCAGGTCAGGTCGCCCGTCGCCGGTGACGTCGCCGACGGCAGCGAGGTTCACGAAGGTCTTCCACCCCGTGCTCATCACCACGCCGGCGCCGTACTTGGCGTTGCCCAGGCCCGGGTAGAGGACCAGGCGGTCCTTGCCGGTGTCCCGCGCGATCAGGTCGCCCTTGCCGTCACCGTTCCAGTCGCCGGCGTCCAGGATCATCGAGGCGTCCGGGAGCTTCAGGTTCGTGGAGAGCAGCGCCGACGACGTTGGTCAGCCCGTTGTGGGCCATCACCACGAGGCTCCCCGCCGGCCCCACGCCGACGACGTCGGCCTGCGAGCTCCCCGCCATCTGGCCGGTGGACACCTTGGCCAGGCGTGCCGCCCCGCCGAACCAGCCGAGCGTCGGACCGAACGTGGACTTCTGTCTGGCCGGTGCGGATGCCGAGGCCGCCGGTGGCCCGGTCGCGGACGACCAGGTCGCCGACGCCGTCGCCGCTGATGTCCCGGCCCGAGCCCGCGATGGCGGTGTACGACGAGCCCACCGTCTGCTTCTGCGTCGCGCGACCGATCCGGAGGCCGCCGACGTTGGGGTAGACGTACATGACGCCGCTCTTCACGCCGACCACGTCGGGCCGCCCGTCACCGGTCACGTCACCGGGCACGGAGATCGAGGAGTACGGCGCCCAGCCCATGCCGAGCAGCCGCGGCGTCGCGAACTTGCCTGCGCCGAGGCCGCGCACGAGGTACAGGCCACCGTTCTTCCAGCTGCGCATCAGCACGTCGTTGCGGCGGTCACCGTTGAAGTCGCCCGCGGCCACGACCAGGTTGGCCCGACGGAAGATCGTTCGTCGGCGCGATCCCGACGCTCGACACGTGGCCGGCACCGTCGCCGCGGTAGATCTTGGTCGAGCCGCCACCGATGCGGCCGATGACGTCGCCCTTGCCGTCGCCGGTCACGTCGTTGACCGCGGCGAGCAGCGTCATCGAGCGCCACGGACCACGCGAGTAGGTCGCCGGCGCGGTAGCCGGCCTGCCCGCCCGTGGCGAGCAGCTTCACGTTGCCGGCGTAGTCACGCATCACGATGTCCGGGTACGCCGAGCCGGCCAGGTTGAGGCTGCGCGGGAACTTGATCGTGCTGGGCTGCGCCACGGCAGCACGAGCCGTCTGGGTCGGTGAGGTGAACACCGGTGGCGTGGGTGGCGTGGGTGGCGTCGGGGTCGTGCCGCCGCCGCCGGACTGGGCCGCGACCTGGATGGCGCGCGCCTTGGTCCGGATCCACGGAATCTTGGCGTACAGATATCGGCCCGGACAGGCCGTCTGCCCCACGTCGCGGTGGCCGTTGATCGCGTTCAGGCGACGACCCTTCACCAGGATGTTGGTCTGGTTGGCCGGGATGTTGTAGAGCGAGAGCTTCCAGGCGAACAGCCGGGCGTAGGCGTCGAGCACTGCCTGCGGCGGCTGGGCGATGTCGAAGTTGCCGATCGCCGACATCGCGAAGGACACCTCGTTGTAGCCGAGCGTGTGCGCGCCGACGACGGCACGGTCGACGCCGCCCCAGCGGCCTTCCCAGATGCGACCGAAGCGGTCGACGAGGTAGTTGTAGCCGATGTCGCGCCAGCCGCGGGACTGCGTGTGGTACGCGTAGATGCCGCGCAGCAGCGCCGGCACCTGGGCCGCGGTGTAGTTGTTGGCGTTGACCGTGTGGTGCACGAAGCCGGTCTTCACGGTGCCGTACTCCGGCGCCGTCTGCTCGCGCATCTTCTCGTTGGCGCCCCACTGGGCACGCGAGTAGATGTACGGCTTGGGGGCCCGCGCCATCGCGCTGAGGGTGACGGTGTCCTGGGTGCCGTCGTCGCCCTCGACGTTCAGCGTGCCCGAGGCCTGCGGCTGGCCGTCGCCGGCGTCGTCGTTCTTGGCCGAGGGCAGCTTCGCGGTGTCGATCGCAGGAGCCTGCTTGGTCATCTTGCCGGTGCCCGGGTCGATCAGGGCGAGCTTCATGTCGGGCGGGCACCGAGCCGTCGGCGGTCGTGGCGCGCATCTGGACCTGGTCGACGTCACCGATCACCAGGGCGTCGGTGCCGGGGCGCTCCCGGGCCGACTCCTCCTCGCTGGAGTCCCCGTCGGGGCCGTGGTCGTCGTGGTACTGGACCTTCGTCCACGTCGACCACGCGTCGTTCTTGAAGGTGCGGATCTGGATCTTGATCTGGTCCTCGGCGTACGTCACGCCGTGCGCCCAGGTGACGCCGATCGTGGCGTACCCCGTGCACCTTCTGCGGGGCGGACTCGACGGTGCGCGGCGTGGGCGTGGCGTCGGCCTTCTTCGTCGCCGGGGGCGTCGGGCCTGGGTCGGGCTCTGGGTCGGCTGGACCTGCTGCGGCTGGCTCTGGCGGGCCGCGGCGTGCGACGGCGCCGAGGTGACCGCGACCTCACGGACCTTCGGAGTGACGGGTGCGGTGTCCACGTCGGTCTTGCCCGGCGAGCCGCCCTCGGCCAGGACCTGGCTGGGGCCGGCGGCGTCGACAGCGGGCCCGTTGGCGGGGGCGTTCGCCTGGGGGCCGGCGGCGGCGCCTGGCTGGGGAACGATGTCCAGGGTCTTCACACCGGCGGCCGTGAGACCGACAGCGAGGACGGCAGCCGTGACCAGGGATTGCTGGCACAAGGTGACGTAACGAGCACGACTGAATCGCATTAAATGCACTCCATGTGAGAGGGGAAGGTGTCACACGAGTACCAAGTTTCACACCCGTTACATGGGTTACCGCAAGCGATTTGCCCGAATTACAAAGGTGTATTTAATGAATTACACGCCTGTATTTTTGCGAATAACAGGCGTGTAATTAAATGCGACGAGCCGATTTGAGAGGTCAGACGTCGGCGCCGAGCTCGGCGTCCATCTCGTTCTCTTCGTCGTCGTCCGCGTCGTCGTACTGGAGGTAGCGGATGCCCTCGTCGACGTCGCCGTCGAAGTTCAGCCGGCCGGACTCGAGCACCAGCACGCGGTCGCACATGGCGCGCACCGAGGCGGTGGCGTGGCTGACGTAGAAGATCGTGGTGCCCTGCTGGCGGATCTCCTGCATCTTGGCCATGCACTTCTTCTTGAACGGCCGGTCCCCCACCGCGAGCACCTCGTCGGCGAGGAAGACGTCGGCGTCGACGTGGACGGCGATCGAGAAGCCGAGGCGGGCGTACATGCCCGAGGAGTAGTGCGAGACGGGGGTGTCGAGGAACTTGCCGATGTCGGCGAACTCGACGATCTCGTCGAACTTGCGCTTGGTCTCGGCCTCGCTCATCCCGAGGATGGCGCCGTTGAGGAAGAGGTTCTCGCGGCCGGTCAGCTGGGGGTGGAAGCCGGCACCGGTGGCGATCAGGCCGGCGATCCGGCCGCGGGTGCGGATGATGCCGGTGTCGGGACGCATCACGCCGTTGATCAGCTTGAGCAGGGTGCTCTTGCCCGAGCCGTTGAGGCCCATCAGGCCGATGGACGAGCCCTGCTCGACGTTGAAGGACACGTCGTTGACGGCCAGGAACTTCTCCTGCAGCGGCAGCCGCTTGAGCGACGCCACGGCCATCTGCTTGAGGGTGCGGTGGTACTGCATCGTGAACTCTTTGGTCACGTTCTCCACCTGGATGGAAACTGGTCATCACATACGCTCCGGGAACTTGCCTTCGACGCGGGAGAAGAAGCGCTGGGCCAGCCACAGCAGGACCCCGCAGGCGACCAGCGTGATCAGGCCGCGGACCCAGAGATCGGGCGGGAACTCCGCCGGACAGGTCCTTCTTGGTCAGCGTGGCCCAGAAGAGCTTCTGGAAGAGCAGCACCGCCTGCGTCACGGGGTTGGCCATGTAGATCTGATAGAGGATCGGATACTGGTCGTGCGCCGCGTAGACCCGGGTGAACGGGTACATCATCGGCACCATGAAGTGCATGAACTGCAGCATGGTCGAGACGATGTTCTGGAAGTCCTTGTAGAACACGTTCAGGGCGGCGAAGAACAGCGCGAGCGCCATCGAGAAGGTGACCAGGATGGCCAGCCCGAGCAGTCCGGCCGCGACGGCCGACCAGGTGATGTGCCAGCCGATGAGCACGCAGCACAGCACGAGCACCAGCAGCTGCGGCATGGTGTGGTACGCCGCGACGAGCATCGCCGCGACCGGGAAGATCTCGCGCGGCATTCGCATCTTCTGGACGAGGGCCTTGTTCTGCCAGATCGACCGGGTGCCGCCGCTCCAGGTCTCGCTGAAGTAGTGGACCACCACGATGCCGGTGAACAGGTGCAGCGCGAAGTAGGGGATGTCCTTGTGCAGCTTGAGGATGAACCCCATCACGATGTAGTAGACGCCGAAGCGCATCGCCGGCTGGACGTAGGACCACGCCAGGCCGAGCAGCGACGCGGCGTACATCTGGGCGAGCTGGCGCGAGACGATCAGCCGCAGCAGGTAGGGCTGCTGGATCGTCTCGATGATCCCGCCGCGCGGTGCCGGGGAGATCAGCTCGGCCTCGACCACCCGCTGCTGGCGGGGACCGGTCGCCTCGACGACCGGCATGGCGTCGGCCTGGTTCTTGGCCATCCGCCGGGCGCGGCGGGCGGCGTTCTCGCGCCGACCGCGCTCGTCGATGGTGGCCTGGGACTCGGCCTTCTTGTCTGCGGTGGCCATCAGCGCTCCTCCGTCGAGGCTGCGAAGGTCTTCTCCCAGCGCTGCGGCGAGGTGACCTCGCCGAGCTGGTCGCGGTAGAGCTGCGAGAGCCGCGGCCACTCGCGGTAGAGCCGCTCGTGGATCTCGATGGTGCGGCGGAGCAGGTCGCGGAACAGCTCGGGGTCGCGCTGGTAGAGCGCGGCCGAGGTGCCGTCGGGCATGCTCACGACCGCGGAGTCGAGGGTCGCCAGCCGGAACCAGCGGGCGTCCATCGCGGGGACGGCCGACTCGGGGTACTCGCGCGACAGCGGGCGGGTGCCGAGGAACTGGCGCACCGAGCCCTTCACCGCGGAGAGGTACTGCGAGGCGCGACCCGGGATCTCGGAGTCCATGTCCTTGCGGCGCGGCTTGGCGCGGCGTACGGGCGGGAACACGTTGGGGTCGGGCTCGAGCTGGGCGTCGGAGAACCGCTTGCGCAGCTCGCGGACCTCGCCGAGCTTGGTCGGCAGGTCGTCGTGGAGGTGGTCGGGGCCGGCGAGGGCGTCCTCGAGGGCGAGGTGGCGCAGCTCGACGGTGGAGTACTGCATCGCCAGCAGGTGCTTGACCTGGTGGTTGAAGCTCTCGCGGATCATCCGGCCGCCGTGCGGGAACGGCGAGTGCAGCAGCGCGGCGACGAAGCGGTTGCGCTGGTGGAAGTAGGCCTGCCAGTCGAGCGCGTCGTTCTTGTCGGTCCACGGCACGTGCCAGACCGCGACACCGGGCATGGTGATCGTCGGGAAGCCGGCCGCCTGGGCGCGGACGCCGTACTCGGAGTCGTCCCACTTGATGAAGAGCGGGAGGCTCAGCCCGATCTCGCGCACGACCTCCATCGGGATCAGGCACATGAACCACGGGTTGAAGTCGACGTCGACGCGGCGGTGCAGCCAGCGCGAGCTGCGCAGGTTGCGGGCGCCGAAGTCCCAGTCGGTCTCGACGGTGAGCGGCGACATCCACCAGAACCGGTAGCGGTTGATGATCTCGCCGTAGCTGTGCAGCCGGGACTTGCTGAACAGGCTGAACATGTGGCCGCCGACGATCGAGGGCCGGCGCGCGAGGTCGCCGAAGGTGACGGCGCGCAGGATGCTCTCGGGCTCGGCGACGATGTCGTCGTCGAGGAAGAGGACGTACTTCGACCGGTCGGCCTTGAGGGTCTCGAACTGGGCGCGGGCGAAGCCGCCGGAGCCGCCGATGTTGCCCTGCTCGATGACGCGGAGCTTGCCGTCGAGGGACTTCTCCGCGGCGGCGAAGAACTCGCTGTCGACGACCTTCTGGGTGCCCTGCTCCATCACGAGGACCTCGTCGAGGAGCGCCTTGACGTCCTCGTCGCCGCCGATCTGGCCGACCAGCTTGGCGCAGAAGTCGGGGCGGTTCATCGTGGTGATGCCGACGGTGACGCTGCCGGGCTCCGCCCGGTCTGCGGGTACGTCGGCGACCCAGCTGGCCTGCTCGACGACGACGTCGGCGTCACCGGCCACCACGTCGAACCAGTACCAGCCGCCGTCGACGAACGGGGTCAGGGACAGGTCGAACTCGAAGCGGTTGGCGCCCTGTCTCGGTGGTGGTCGCCGAGTCGACCCGCTGCGAGCGGCCGTTGGCCATCGAGCGGTAGACGGTGACCGTGGCACCGGGACCGCTGACGGTGATGTCGAGGGTCACCTCCTCCACGACGGTCCAGCGTCGCCAGTAGCTGGCGGCGAACCCGTTGAAGTAGGTGCCGGACGAGATCCGCTCGCCGTGGTCGACCCGGAGCCGGCGCCGGTCGAGGATCGCGTCGGGGTGCAGGGCGGTGCCGGTCGAGATCGACTGGCGCAGCGCGGCCCGGTTGAGGTTCTTGGCGCCGCGGCTCGAGCCGATCGACTCCTTGTCGGCGTCGAGGACGGCGGGCTCGGTGTCGACGTACAGCGGAACGACGTCGAGGTCGCGGTCGGCCGGCAGCACGAAGCGCTGCAGCACCTTGCGGACGGTGTCGGCGCCGCTGGCGGGACCCGTCGCGTCGGTGGAAAGTCCAGTTGTCATTCGTCGACTCCTCCGGACGTCAGCGCCGCGCCGTCCGAGAAGTGCGGGCGGAGCTTGTTCTCGTACATCGACAGCGCCGACCCGATGGCCATGTGCATGTCGAGGTACTTGTAGGTGCCGAGGCGACCGCCGAAGAGCACCATCGGCTCCTGCTTGGCGAGCTCGCGGTACTTGAGCAGCTTCTCGCGGTCCTCGGCGGTGTTGATCGGGTAGTAGGGCTCGTCGCCCTCCTCGGCGAACCGGGAGTACTCGTGCACGATCACGGTCTTGCCGGGCAGGTGGGTCTTCACGCGCTCGGGGTGGAAGTGCTTGAACTCGATGATCCGGGTGAACGGCACTTCCTGGTCGTTGTAGTTGACGACGCCCGTGCCCTGGAAGTCGTCGACGTCCTCGACGGACGCCTCGAGGTCGACCGTGCGCCAGGACAGCCGGCCCTCGGAGTTGTGGAAGTACTCGTCGACCGGGCCGGTGTAGACGATCGGGACCTTGCCCTTGAACTCGTCGGCGACGTCGAAGAAGTCGGTCTCGAGGCGGACCTCGATGTTGGGGTGGTCGGCCATCCGGGTCAGCCAGGCGGTGTAGCCGTCGGTGGGCAGCCCCTCGTGGGTGTCGCTGAACCAGCCGTTCTCGAAGGTGTAGCGGACCGGGAGGCGCGTGATGATGTCGGCGCTCAGCTGCGTGGGGTCGGTCTGCCACTGCTTGGCGGTGTAGCCCTTGATGAACGCCTCGTAGAGCGGGCGGCCGATCAGGCTGATCGCCTTCTCCTCGAGGTTGGTGGCGTCCTCGGTGGAGATCTCGCTGGCCTGGCCGGCGATCAGCTCGCGGGCCTCCTGCGGGGTGTGGCTCTTGCCGAAGAACTGGTTGATCAGGCCCAGGTTCATCGGCAGCGAGTAGACCTGCCCCTGGTACTTGCCGAAGACCCGGTGCTTGTAGTCGGTGAAGGTGGTGAACCGGTTGACGTACTCCCAGACCTTCTCGTTGGAGGTGTGGAAGAGGTGGGCGCCGTACTTGTGCACCTCGACGCCGGTCTCGGGCTCGCGCTCGCTGTAGGCGTTGCCGCCGAGGTGGTGGCGGCGCTCGAGGATCAGGACGCGCAGACCCAGCTCACTCGCGCAGCGTTCGGCGATGGTGAGTCCGAAGAACCCTGATCCGACGACGACCAGGTCGGGCAATTGTCCGTCAGTCAACGGCTGACTCTCTCCTCACTACGGGCCACGGGGTGGGAAGTTCTCGCGCAGGCAGGCAGGCCGTACGGCGCTCGTGGGCCCATGGCAGTCTAGCCGTGGGTTCCGCCTGAACGGTTCGCCAACAAGCGGCGGTACGCGACCTTTCTCACACTCTCAGGAACGAGCCGGTAGCCGCCCCGGACGGCCACGTTGCGGAGGTACTGCGAGCGGGTGGTCAGGCCCAGCTCGCGGAACCGGCGCTGCAGGGCCAGCTCCGAGCGCAGCAGCTGCCGCCCGCCGCGGCGCGCGTAGGCGCCGTCACCGACCCGGTAGTGGACGAGCGGCTCGGCCAGGTTGGCCGGCACGGCGCCCCCCGCGACCATCCGGGTGAACAGCAGGTAGTCCTCCATCAGCGCCATGTCGGCGTACCCCCCGGCGGCCTGGACGGCGCTGCGCCGGTAGACCACGGTCGGGTGGTTGAACGGGTCGCGGAAACGTACGACGCGGCGGATCTCGTCCGGGTCCGTGGGCGGCGTACGACGACCGACCACCTCCTCGATCGACGTACCGAACTCCCAGAGGCCCGAGCCCACGATGTCGGCACCCGCCTCGATCAGCGGCAGCTGCTTCTCGAACCGCTCGGGGGCGCTCACGTCGTCGGCGTCCATCCGGGCGACGACCTCGTGCTCGGAGGCGCGCAGGCCGGCGTCGAGCGCGGGACCGAGGCCGACGTTGGTCGGCATCTCGACGTGGGTCACCGGCACCGGGCTGTCCGCCCTCAGGTCGCGCGATCTCGGCGGCGAGCTCGGCGGACACCGGACCGTCCTGGACGAGCACCACCTGCGCGGGCCGCCGGGTCTGGTCGTGCACCGTCGAGACGAACGCCTCGCGCAGGTAGTCGGGCCGGTCGCCGGCGTAGGTGCTGATCAGGAGGGCGAACGGCTCGCCCGGCGGGAGCGTGTGGCCCTCGACCACCGAAGGCCCGAGCACGGTCTCGTTGGGCCTGCGGACCGCTGCGCAGCCCGGCGCCGAGCCCGCGGCGCATCGCCCTGCGCAGCGTGCGCCGGTCCTTCGATCGGGCGAAGGTGCGCGCCCAGCGGCGCAGCGTCGAGGCGCCGTAGACCGCCTTCTCCCCCGGCCTGAGGCCGCGCGAGCGGGTGAACAGCCAGACCTTGTTGCGCACCTCGAAGAAGAACCGCTCCCCCGGGTCGGCGTCGGTCGAGCCGAAGGTCTTCGTCTTGTGCAGCACCACGCTGGCCGGCACGTAGAGGCCGACCCGGTCGCGGATCAGCCGGGTGGAGTACTCGAAGTCGTCGTTCCAGAGGAAGTAGTCGGCGATCGGCAGCCCGCGCTCCCGGACGACCGGGCGTCGCACATGATCGAGACGAACGAGGCCGAGCGGATCGGGATGCTGTCGAGCCGGGCGGCCGACGCGACCTCGGCGCGGCTCGCCCCGGGCTTCTGGCGCGGGGTGTTCATCGGGTGGTCGCGACCGTCGGTCCACACGACCTTGCTGGCGAGTACGACGGGTGGCCGGCCCGCCGGGTCGTCGTACTCCTCCCAGACGCGGACCAGCTCGCGCGCCGCGTCGGGCGTCGGGATGGTGTCGTCGTCGAGCAGCCAGACGAGGTCGGGCTCGTGGGTCAGCGCCCGTTCGATGCCGACCGCGAACCCGCCGGCGCCGCCGGTGTTCGTCGCCAGGCGTACGACGTCGAGGTCGGTGCGGCCCGACAACAGCTCGTCGGTGCCGTCGGTGGAGGCGTTGTCGACCACCACGACCTGCTCGAGCACGTGGCTCTGCGCCCCCAGCGCGGCCAGCGCCTCCTCGAGCAGCTCACGCCGGTTCCAGGTGACCACGACCGCGACCACACGGGTCGGGTCAGCAGTCGTCGGAGGCACGCCGGAACACTAACGTCGGTCGCGTCGCTCACGGCATGTGGTCTCACTATCCGCTCGCTTCGCTCATGCTCGACCACTTCAGCAGACCGAGGACAGGTCGGAGGACTGGTTGGCGGCGTACCCCTGCTTGAGGTTGCCGATCGAGCCGCCCGTGGTGCTGGTGGGCTGGCTGGACTTCCTCGAGGACGACGTCGACTTCTTCTTCTTCGGCGCCTTGCCCTCGGCCCGGTCGATCGCCTTCTTCACCGAGCTGTGGATCAGGTCGATGTCCGGGTGGCCGGTGGAGATCATCGGCGGCACGAAGGAGACCGTGCGGATCGGCTTGCTGCGGGCCTTGAGCGCGAGCTGCATGAAGTTGTCGACCTCGCTCTTGGGCAGGTCGGTGGTGATCAGCGCCTCGCTGGCCTTGGCGATCTTCTCGAACTTCAGGACGACGGTCTGGGGGCTCAGCTGGGTGAGCATCGCGTTCATCACGCACTTCTGGCGCGCCATCCGCGAGTAGTCGTCGGCGGCCACGCGCGAGCGCGCGAACCAGAGCGTCTCGAAGCCGTTGAGCTTCCTCTTGCCCGGCTCGATGTAGCCGGAGATCGGGGCGCCGATGCCGCCGATCGGGATCCGGTCGCGCACGTTGAGGGTGACGCCGCCGACGGCGTTGACCAGCTTCTGGAAGCCCTGGAGGTTCACCATCGCGTAGTAGTTGATCTTCAGGCCGGTGATGCCCTCGACGGCTTCCTTGGTGGCCTCGACCCCGGGGTTGGCGTAGCCCTTGAACAGGCTCTTGTGGTCGGCGGCCCAGGTCGCCAGCGAGTTCAGCTCGCACTGCGAGCCGCAGTCGTAGCCGTTGGGGAACTGCTCGGCCATGATCGAGCCCTTGGGGAAGGGGAAGTTGAGCATGTTGCGCGGCAGGCCGAAGAGCACCGTCTGGCCGGTGTCCTCGTCGATGCTGGCGACCGAGAGGCTGTCGGGGCGCAGGCCCCAGCGGTCGGCACCGGAGTCGCCGCCGAGCAGCAGCACGTTGTAGCGGCCGTCGACGGCGCTGGAGACGTGGCCGTTGGTGAACATCGCGCTGAGGAAGTCCTTCTGCACGCCCACCACGTGGGAGGCGAACAGCAGCGTGCCGGCGACGCTGAAGCACAGCACGCCGTTGATGCCGACCATCGCGAGGCGCTGCTTCTGCCGCAGCGCCAGCGGGTCGCCGAGGCGCCAGGCGTCCATGAACAGGAACGCCCACCCGATCGCCATCACGATCAGCACGATCCGCACCAGGCCCAGCACGAAGGTGTTGCTCAGCAGCCAGAACACGAACGAGCTGGACAGCATCCCGAGCCCGAACAGCAGCACGCACGTGCCGATCAGCCCGAACCAGATCCGCAGCGCGATCCGGCCGACCTGCTTGCGACCGGTCGCCAGCTGCGCCGAGCCCGGCAGCACCAGCGTCATCAGCATGAGTACGACGGCCCGGCGGAACTGGACGCCACTGGTGGATCGACCACTGACGGCCCCCGCACTGGACGGGCGTGGGTCGGCAGTCAGGACTGGCGGCATGGGGAAGGACCTCTCGGGTCGAGGCGGGCCGGTCGGTGCCGCCCAGTATCACCAGTCACATGTGCCCCTTTGGTGGCGGCGCGCCGACGGAGGGGCCGCACGGTACCGTCTGCGCCATGCCTGACAGCGGGAGAAGTGGCGGGTCCGACGACGGCCCCGACTACGGGTGGCTCTACGGAGGCCAGCAGTCGTCGCTGCGACGGACCCCTCATCCCGCCTCCCCGGACGGGCTCCGACGACCCCGAGCCCACCAGGATGCTGCCGAAGATGGATCGCCCGGAATCCACCTCCACCTCCACGTCGCGCGGCGGGGACGGTCCGCCGCCGCAGCGACCGGTGCAGCCGGCCCAGCCGGTGCCACCGGCGAAGCAGAAGAAGCCGCGGCGCAAGCGCCCGATCGGCAAGATCCTGCTGCTGCTCCTGGTCGCGTGGATCGTCTTCCTGATCGCCGTACCCCTCTGGGCGTGGAGCAAGATCGACAAGGTCGACGCCGACCCCGCGGGAGCCAGGCCGGCCTCGCAGCCCGGCGCGACGTACCTGCTGGTCGGCTCCGACAGCCGCAAGGGCCTCTCGAAGAAGGAGAAGAAGCGGCTCGGCACCGGCGGCGTCGGTGACGTCGGGCAGCGCACCGACACGATCATGCTGCTGCACACCGGCAGCGGCCCGAGCATGCTGCTCTCCATCCCCCGCGACTCGCTCGTCGACATCCCCGGCCACGGCACCACCAAGATCAACGCGGCCTTCGCGTACGGCGGACCGAAGCTGCTCGTCAAGACGATCGAGCAGAACACCGGCATCCGGGTCGACCACTACGTCGAGATCGGCTTCGGCGGGTTCGTGAACTCCGTCGACGCCGTCGGCGGCATCACCATCTGCCCGACGCAGCGGATGAAGGACCCCCGGGCCAACCTGAACATCAAGAAGGGCTGCCAGGAGGTCGACGGCGTGACCGCCCTCGGCTACTCGCGGTCTCGCCACGTCAGCAAGTACGGCGACATCGACCGTGCCCGCCACCAGCGCGAGGTGGTCAGCGCGATCGGCTCCGAGGTGAAGTCGCCGTGGACCTTCATCAACCCGGTGCGCTACTTCCGGGTCAACGACGCCGCGACGTCCTCGCTGGTGATCAGCAAGGGCACCGGCCCCATCGCGCTGGCCAAGTTCGGGCTGGCGATGACCCGGGTCAACGGGAAGAGCGGGCTGACCTGCGGGATGCCGATCGCGGACCAGGCGATCCACTGGGACAAGGAGCGCGCGCTGGCGCTGATCAAGTACATCAAGACCGACAGCACCGGGGACATCCCGAAGCGGCTGTGCACGCCGACGGGTCTGCCGGGAGTCAACAACTGACATGGCCGATCTCGAACAGCACCGCGAGACGATCAGCTGGACCCTCGACGACGACGGTGTCGCGACCCTGACCCTGGACCGGCCCGACGCGCTGAACTCGTTCACCGTCACGATGGCGCAGGAGCTCGAGCAGTTCTTCCGCACCGACGCGACCGACGACGCGGTCAGGGCGGTCGTGGTCACCGGTGCCGGCCGGGCCTTCTGCGCCGGCATGGACCTCTCCGCCGAGGGCAACGTCTTCGGTCTCGACGAGGACGCGCACCCCACGCCCGAGGACCTCCGCGACCACCTGACCGAGGAGCCCTACCAGTCCGGCGTACGCGACACCGGCGGCAAGGTGACCCTCGCGATCCACGAGCTGCCCAAGCCGGTGATCGCCGCGATCAACGGCCCGGCCGTCGGCATCGGCGCGACCATGACGCTCGCGATGGACATCCGGATGGCCTCCACCAAGGCGCGGATCGGGTTCGTCTTCGGCCGGCTCGGCATCGTGCCGGAGGCGGCGTCCACGTGGTTCCTCCCCCGGATCGTCGGGCTGCAGCAGGCGCTCGAGTGGGTCTACTCCGCCGAGATCCTCACCGCCGAGCAGGCGCTCGAGGGACGACTGCTGCGCTCGGTGCACGAGCCCGACGAGCTGCTCCCGGCCGCCCTCGAGCTGGCCCGCTCCTTCGTCGTACGCCGCTCGCCGGTCGCGCTCGGCCTGGCCAAGCGGCTGCTCTACCGCAACAGCTCGGTCGACCACCCGATCGAGGCGCACCGGGCCGACAGCCTCGCGATGTGGCACGCCAGCATCGGCGACGGCAAGGAGGGCGTGGCCGCCTTCCTGGAGAAGCGCGACCCCGAGTTCACCGGCAAGGCGAGCGAAATCCCCCAGATCTACTGACCTGGTCAGGTCTCGCTCTGTGAGACCTTCTCAGGGCAGGATGTATCAGGCGGTCCCGGGACCGCTCATGGGGAGGTGTGCAGACCATGTCAGAACTACCCACCGAGACTCCGTCGGTGTGGGAGGCCTCAGCGCGTCTCTTCGAGCGTTGGCGCGCCGGCGAGCAGGACGCTCTCGACGACCTCGTCCGGCTGTTGAGCCCGATGCTGTGGCAGGTCGTGCGCGCGAGCCGGCTCGATCCCACCACCGCCGAGGACGTCGTGCAGACGACCTGGCTGACGCTGGTGCGCTCCGGTGACTCGATCACCGAACCGCGCGCCGTCGCCGGCTGGCTGACCACCACCGCCCGCCGCGAGGCGTGGCGCGTGTCGCGCGCGTCCGGGCGCCAGCAGCCCACCGACGACGAGGCCATCGCCCGCCGCCTGCCCGACGAACCCGCACCCGAGGGACAGGTCGTCCTCGACGACGACAACGCCCGCCTCTGGGGCTGCCTGGGCAAGCTGCCCGAGCGGTGCCAGCGGCTGCTGCGCATCGTGGCGGCCGAGGCGCGTCCCGACTACTCCGCGATCGCCACCGAGCTCGGCATGCCGGTGGGCAGCATCGGCCCCACCCGGGGTCGGTGCCTCGACAAGCTGCGGCGCGAGCTGGCGCAGGCAGGAGGGTTCTGATGGTCAACGAACAGCCCACCGGTCCCCCCGTCCACCCCGACGACTCCACGTTGCTGACCGCGATCGCCGAGGTCTGGGCGCAGGTCGACCCGCCGCCCGTCGATCTCGTCGACGGCGTGCTCGCGGCGATCGCCGCCGAGGACCTCGAGTTCGAGCTGCTGACCCTCGTGGAGACGAACGGCGCCCTGGCCGGCGTACGTCACTCGGCTCCGGAGGGAGGCCTCGACACCGGCTCCTGGATGCTCGAGTACGAAGGCCCCGACGTCCGCATCTACGTCCGGCTCACCAAGATCGAGGACCGCACCCGCCTCGACGGCTGGGTCGTCCCCGTGAAGCCACTGAACGTGCAGCTGCGCGCCGACGGACAGGACGAGGCGCAGGAGAGCGAGATCGACGAGTTCGGCCGCTTCGAGTTCCCGTCGGTCGCCGCCGGCCTCTCCCGCCTGACGTTCGTCGACCCGGCCCGCGGCTCCAAGCCACGGGTCACTCCGCCCTTCTGGATCTGAGGTCCCATGAGCTACCCCACCCCCGAGCGCCCGTTCAGCCAGCCCGACTCCCGCCAGTCGGCACGCTCCACCCAGCGCGAGCCGTTCGTGCCGCCGCGACCGGTCCTCGACCAGGTCGACGGCCGGGTCCTCGATCCCGGGACCGCGCTCGCCGTCAAGGGCGTGCGCCCGCGCAGCACGGTGTACGTCGGACCGCGGCTGATCGTCTCCACCTCGACCGACACTCCCCAGGTGGTCGCGCGCCTCCAGCAGGTGGCCGAGTCGCTCGGCTGGGAGGCGACGGTGCACACCGACGACCAGGACAAGGCGCTCGAGCCGACCCCGGCCAGGACGCCCGGCGTCGTACGGCTGGACCTCGCGGTGCGCGACGAGAAGGCCACCCTCGCGCCCGGACGGCTGGGTGCTGCTGCAGAACGCCCGCGCCCGCTTCGGCATCGAGGCGATGAGCCGCGTCGGCCTCGACCACGTGGTGCTGATCCGCAGCATCGACCCGAACCCGTTCCACTCCCCCAGCCCCTTCCACTCGCCGAGCCCGTTCCACTCGCCCAGCCCGGCGGGGGCAGCCGACTCGGCCGCCATCTCCTCCTACGGCGTGCCCGGCAGCGGCGGACGCCAGCCGATGATGTACGCCGGCCCACCGCCCGTGCGCCGCACCGACGACGAGATCGTCGGTCGCCGACCCCAGTCGTGGCCACCCTCGACACCGGCTGCGGCAAGCACCCCTGGCTCGCGGCCGTCGTCTCGCGCGGACCCGGCCTCGACGGCCAGCCGATCGGCTACGTCGACGACGCGACCGACCCCGAGAAGTGGTTCGACCAGGTGGGCGCGCTCGACGGCGGCATCGACCCCCTCGCCGGCCACGGCACCTTCATCGCCGGCCTGATCCACCAGGGCTGTCCCGACGCCGACATCCTGGCGTGGCGCATCGTCGGCTCCGACGGCCCGGTCATCGAGAGCGACCTGGTCAAGGCACTCGGCGACATCGCCGAGGTGGCCCGACGCCACCGCGACGGCGAGGAGGGCGGCCACCCGATCGACGTGCTCAGCATCTCGATGGGCTACTACCACGAGACGCCGGAGGACCTCCTGTTCGACCCGACGATGTACGACATCTTGAAGCTGCTCGGCGAGTGCGGTGTCTCGGTCGTCTGCTCGGCGGGCAACGACGCCACCGCTCGGCCGATGTTCCCGGCTGCGTTCGCTCCGTGGGCGGACGGCAAGGGCGGCGTTCCCGCGGCCCAGACCGTCGTCCCCGTGGTCTCGGTCGGCGCCCTCAACCCCAACGGCACCGACGCGCTGTTCAGCAACGCCGGCCCGTGGGTCCGCGCCTACGCGCCCGGCGCCTCGGTGATGAGCACGCTGCCGGGATTCCAGGGAGGCCTGGAGCCGTCGGCCCGCACCGAGGCCTACCAGCGGGTGCGCGAGACCATCGACCCCGACGACTACACGGGCACCTTCGCCCTGTGGAGCGGTACGTCGTTCGCCGCACCGCTGTTCGCCGGCCGGGTGGCCACCGGGCTGTGCGACCACATCGACCCGGACCACGACGACCGCTCGTCCGCGGTCGAGCGCGCGTGGAAGGCGTTGGCGGAGATCACCGACCTGAAGCCATGATGTGAGGCATGGCGCGGGCCGACGTACTCCTCGATCGTGCGCGTCTGGCCGCCAGCAGCGGCAACTACCCGAGGGCGACGCGCTACCTGGAGCAGGCGAGCGCGACGGCTCACGAGCCGTACGTCGGTGCGCGCGTGGAGATCACCCGGGCCTACATCGAGGCCGAGACGGGCGATCCGGTCGCCGCGTTCGAGCGGTGCCTGCAGGTCCTCGCGCCGCACTGACCTCGACCCGGTCACCGAGGGCAAGGCCTGGCAGCAGCTCGGGCTGATCCGGATGCGCACCGGCGAGAACGACGCCGCCATGGAGGCGCTCGCGCAGGCCATCGCCGTGCTGCCACCCGGACAGCGACGACCTCGGCTACGCCCTGCTCAACCGGGGCAACGTGCACCTCCAGCACGGGCGTCCACGCCAGGCGGCAGCCGACTTCGCCGCGGCGAGCGCGGAGCTGGACAAGCCCGGACAGGAGCTCGACCGGGCCAAGGCCGAGCACAACCTCGGCTACTCCCAGCTCCTCACTCGGCGACCTGATCGGCGCCATGACGCAGATCGCCGAGGCCGCCGAGGTGCTCTCGCCGTCGTCGGCGATCAACCGCGCGACCGTGGAGCAGGACCGGGCCGAGATCCTCACCGCCGCGGGTCGGCCCCGCGAGGCGGCCCGGGCCCTGCAGCAGGCGGCCAGCGCCTACGGGTCGCGCCGGCTGCGCACCTTCCAGGCCGAGTGCGAGCTGACCCTGGCCTGGACGCTGCTCCGCGAGGACCCGGTGAAGGCGCGCGTGGTCGCCCGCCGCGCGGCCCGTCGGTTCCGCGGCCAGGCCAGCCCGGCGCGCGAGCTGCGGGCCGACACCGTGGCCCTGGTCGCCGAGATCGCCGCCGGCGGGAGGTCGCGATCGCTGCTCGAGCGGGCGGACCAGCTGGCCGCCGCGCTGCACGCGCACGGTCTCGTGCGCGATGCCGCCGTGCTCCAGCTCCAGGGGGCCCGGGTCAGCGTGCGTCCGCGGGGAGCTCGACGACGCGAAGCAGCGGCTGGACGCCGGTGCGCGTCGACGTCTCCACCCCGGTGACCACGCGGCTGCTCTGGCGCGAGGTGCGTGCCGAGCTGGCCCACGCGCGCGGCGACTCGCGGCACGCACGCGACCACGTCCGGGCCGGTCTCGCCGACCTGCACACCTGGCAGTCCTCGTTCGGGAGCCTCGACCTGCAGAGCACCCTCGTCGGACACGGCCGCGACCTGGCCAGGCAGGGCATGAGGCTGGCCCTGGAGCACGGCGACCCCGCGATGGTCTTCGAGTGGTCCGAGCGCGCCCGGACCCTCGTCGGCCGGGTCAGCCCGGTCCGCCCGCCGACCGACGAGCAGGTGGCCACCGACCTGACCGAGCTGCGGGTGCTGCAGACCGCGAACCCGGCACCCCGGACGCCCGAGGCCCGGCGGATGGAGGAGCTGCGCGACCGGGTGCGCCAGCACCGGTGGTACGCCGAGGGCGCGGGCGAGGTCACCGAGCCCGCCGATGTCGACCAGCTGCAGGCGGCACTCAAGGAGGACGACGCCGCGCTGGTCGCGCACCTCGTCGTGCACGACCGGGTCACCGCGCTGGTGTGTGCGCCGGACCGCTCCGCCGTCGTCGACCTCGGACCACTGGGCCCGCTCCGCGACCGGCTGGACGGTCTCACCTCCGACCTGACCATGGCCGCGGCCCACCGCGACGACCCGCTCGCCGTGCCGCTGCGAGCCGCGCTGCGGGCCCGTCTCGGGCGTCGTCGCCGAGCAGCTGGTGGCGCCCCTGGCCGACCTGCTCGGCGACCGGAGGCTGGTGCTGACCCCCTCCGGCGGCCTGGCGGGTACGCCGTGGTCGCTGCTCCCCGGACTGGTCGGCCGACCCCTCACCATCCCGCCGTCCGCGACCCGCTGGCTGGAGCTGCGCGGTGCTCCGCAGCCCGATCGGGTCGGGCTCGTGGCCGGCCCGAACGTGGCCCGCGGACCCGAGGAGGTCACGCGCGCCGCCCTCGCGTGGCGGGACGCGCACGTGCTCGGCGGCGACGAGGCCACCTCGGCCCGGGTCGCCGAGCTCGCCGAGTCCGTCGACGTGCTGCACCTCGCCGGACACGGCCGCCACACCGGGGAGAACCCGCTGTTCTCCGCCGTCGAGCTGGTCGACGGTCCGTGGTTCGGCTACGACATCGACGAGCTGCGTCGTACGCCCTCGACGGTGGTGCTCTCCGCGTGCGAGCTCGGCCGGGTCTCGGTGCGTTCCGGCGAGGAGGCGATCGGGATGTCGGCCGCGTGGCTGCACGCCGGCGCGCGGACGGTGCTCTCCTCCCCCGTCCTCATCGCCGACGACGTCGCCTGCGACGCGATGGCCCGCTGGCACACCCTGCTCGCGGCCGGCGCCGCCCCCGCCGACGCGCTGGCGCAGGTCTCGGCCGAGGCCGACGACGTCGTGCCGATGCTCAGCTTCGGCGCCGGCTGGTGAGTCTCACCGACAGTCGTCTCGATGATCGCTCCTGCGCTCCTGCTCGACCACCTGTGCGCGGCTTCGGCCGGACCGCTCCTTGCCGGGGGACGAGCGGTCCGACCGAAGGGTCTTGCGTGGGGGTCAGGCCGACACCTCGGAGAGCTCACCCAACCGACGCTGGCTGGTGGCTGCGGACCTGGCGCTGACGGACACAACCCCTCCCACGGGCGTCCCCGCGAGGGGAACAGTGTGATTCTCAACAGTCCGAGACCCGGCGGCAACCCCTCATCTGTAGGGGGCCGCACTGGTCTGGACCCCTTGGACCGGGACCTCGGTCGGTCGGGTCCTGCGCTTCCCGCCGATCCCGGACCTGCCGCCGCACCTGAGCGGCCAGTCCTACGTCGTCGTCGAGGCTGCCTGCCAGCTCCCTGCCGACGAGGCCGACGAGCTGCTCGCCCCGCTGCGCGCGCTCGGTCCGGCGATCGACACCTTCGACACGATCCCGATCACCGGGCTCTCGCAGCTGCACATGGACCCGCCCGGTCCGGTGCCGGGCAAGGGTGACGGCGCACTGCTGGGTGCGCTGCCCGCCGAGGCGATCGAGTCGTTCGCCGCGTCGCCTCCGCGGAGAGCTCGCCGCTGCTGTCGATCGAGCTGCGTCACCTCGGTGGCGCGCTCACCCCGGGACGGACGAAGGGTGGTGCCGTGTCCGGCATCGACGCGGAGTTCGCCCTGTTCGCGGTCGGGATCACCCCGACCCCCGAGGCGGCCGAAGCGGTCGAGTCAGCCGTGGTCGGCGTACAGCACGTGATGGGGCCGTGGACGACCGGCGGGGTGTACCTCAACTTCGCCGAGCGCCCGAAGACCGGCAAGGCGCTGTTCGGTTCCTACGGGACCTACGCGCGGCTGCGGGCGGTCAAGGCGGAGTACGACGCAGCCGACGTGATCCGCTCCAACCACCCGGTCAAGCCGGCCAGCGGACGCTGGTCGCTGATCCGCTTCGCCTTGCCGAGCGACCGCTCGAGCGCGTGCGGGGTGAGCACCTCGACCCGGGTGCTCACCCCGATGCGCTGCTTGATCCGGTCGCGGAGCGCGGTGCCGAGGGCCTCGAGGTCCTCGGCACCGGCCGCGCGCTCGACCTGGACGGTGAGCTCGTCGAGGTTGCCCGGCCGGGTCAGCACGCACAGGTAGTGCGGCGTCAGCCCCTCGATGGCGAGGATCTGCTCCTCGATCTGGCTGGGGAAGACGTTCACGCCGCGCACGATCATCATGTCGTCGGTGCGGCCGGTGATCTTCGCCATCCTCCGGAAGGCGGGGTACGCCGAGCCGGGCAGCAGCCGGGTCAGGTCGCGGGTCCGGTAGCGGATCACCGGCATCGCCTGCTTGGTCAGCGAGGTGAAGACGAGCTCGCCCTCCTCGCCGTCGGGCAGCACCTCCATCGTCACCGGGTCGACGATCTCGGGCAGGAAGTGGTCCTCCCAGACGTGCAGCCCGTCCTGGGTCTCCCCCGACTCCTGGCTGACGCCCGGACCCATCACCTCGGAGAGCCCGTAGATGTCGACCGCCCGGATCCCGGCCCGCTCCTCGACCGAGCGCCGCATCTCGTCGGTCCACGGCTCCGCGCCGAAGATGCCGATCTCCAGGCTGGTGCTGCGCGGGTCGACGCCCTGCTCCTCGAGCTCGTCGAGGATCGCGAGGAAGTACGACGGCGTCACCATGATGATCCGCGGCTCGAAGTCGAGGATCAGCTGCACCTGCCGCTCGGTCATCCCGCCGCTGACCGGCACCACCGTGCAGCCGAGCCGCTCGGCCCCGTAGTGCGCACCGAGCCCGCCCGTGAACAGCCCGTAGCCGTAGGCCACGTGGCAGATGTCGCCGGGACGACCACCGGCCGCCCTGATCGAGCGGGCCATCACCTCGGCCCAGGTGTCGAGGTCCTCGCGGGTGTAGCCGACGACGGTCGCCTTGCCCGTCGTACCGCTGCTCGCGTGCACGCGCACCACCTGACTCGCGCGGCACCGCGAACATGCCGAACGGGTAGTTCGCGCGCAGGTCGGCCTTCGCGGTGAACGGGAACCGCGCGAGGTCGGCGAGGGTGTGCAGGTCGTCGGGCGTGCACGCCCAGCCTCGTCGAAGGCGTGGCGGTAGTGCGGCACGTTCTTGTACGCCGACCGCAGCGTCGTCCGCAGCCGCTCCAGCTGGAGCTCCTCCAGCTCGCCGCGGGTGAAGCCCGGGATCTCGCCGGTCACGAGCGGTCCGCCGTGCCCTTGCTCAAGCGCCAGGTGGCCGCCCAGGTGGCCGGCCGCCGCGGTCGCGAGGTTGCCCAGCAGCGCCAGCCGTACGCCGCGCCAGTGGTCGCCGCGCGCCCGGGCCAGGAACGAGCCCGCGAACAGCACGATCGCCACGTCGTTGCCGATCGCGTGCACCGCACCGACACGACGGTCCTCGCCCTGCAGCCGGCTCCACGAGGCGAGGCCGGCGTACGCCGTCGGACCGGCCGCCAGCAGCCCGAGCCCGACCAGCCTGGTCGCCGCCGAGCGGCCCGACTGGCCGCCGACGAGGTCGATGATCGAGGCCGACGTCCAGCAGCCCAGCGGGAGGTCGGTGAGCACCGGATGCAGCGAGTGACCGAGCACGGTGCTGCGCGCGATGTTGTCGTCGGAGGGCACGAACGGCGCCGTGACGGTGGTGAGCACGTGGTCGAGGACCCGGCTCACCGGGCTGTTCTCGACGGCGCTGACGAAGCGGCTGGGCAGCGAGGTCTGGGTCGGGTTCTGGGTCACCTGCCCAGCCAAGCACTCCGCTGCCGCGACGACCAGTGACAGCACGTTGACGGCATGATGACGCCGCTCTGACGGCATAATGATGTCGATATTGCTTGACTTGACGTCATCATGGTGTCAAGGTGACGTCATGGAACTCACGCCCTTCGTCGAACGGCTCCGCCGCGACCTCTCCGACGCCGCCGCGGCCGGCGGCCCCGAGGCCCAGGCCGCCGCCGAGCGCCTCGCCCTCGCCCTCGACCCCGCCACCCGGATGATGCTGCTCGAGGCGCTCTCCCAGGCCGCCGACGAGATCACCGGCGAGCTCGAGAGCGAGGCCGTCGACGTGCGGATGAGCGGCCGCGAGCCGCAGTTCGTGGTCACCCACGTCGAGCCCGCCGGCCCCCCGGCCCCGCCCGCTCCCCCCGAGCCGCCCGCCCCGCCGGAGCCCGAGGACGACAGCCAGTCGCGGATCACCCTGCGACTCCCCGAGTCGGTCAAGGTCCGCGCCGAGGAGGCCGCCAACGGCATCGGCCAGTCGCTGAACGCCTGGCTGGTCGACGCGGTCCGCAGCGCCCTCGACGGTCGCCGCATCGACCTCGAGATCGGCAGCAACCGCATCACGTTCAGCGACGAAGGCGTACGCCGCAAGCAGATCCGGGGCTGGGTCAGCTGACCCGGACCGACGAGAGAAACAGGAGCATCTCCATGCACACCTTCGAGACACCCGAACCGATCACCCTGGTGGTCCGCGCCGGGGCCGGCCACGTGACCGTCCGCGCCGAGGACACCCCGCGCACCACCGTCGAGCTCACCGCCGCTGAACGCCGCCGGCGAGGACGCGGTCGCCGAGGCCCGCGTCGAGCAGCAGCGCGACTCCGTCATCGTCGACATCCCCCGCCACCGGGGAGGGCTGTTCCGGCCGCACCCCTCGGTCGGCATCGTGATCACCTGCCCCACCGACAGCGTGGTGGAGGTCAAGGCCGAGTCGGCCGACATCACCGCCACCGGCAGCTACGCCGAGGCGGTCGTGACCACCGGCTCCGGCGAGGTCGCAGGTCGACGACGTCACCGGCTCGGCCAAGCTCAAGTCCGGCTCCGGCACCGTCACCGCCGGCACCATCGGCAAGGCCGCCATGATCACCACCGGCTCGGGCGACGTCAGCCTCGAGAGCGCCGGCCAGAGCGCCGCAGGTCAGCGTCGGCTCCGGCGACATCAAGATCGCCGACGTCACCGGCGACACCGTCGCCAAGACCGGCTCCGGCGACGTCGAGGTCGACCGGCTCGGCGGCACGCTGGTGACCAAGTCCGGCTCCGGCGACCTCGTCGTACGCCGTGCCACGAGCGGCTCGGTCAAGGCCAACGGCGCCAGCGGCAGCATCACCATCGGCGTCGAGCAGGGCACCGCCGCCTGGCTCGACGTCTCCACCCTCACCGGCCGCGTCATCCAGGAGCTCGAGCAGACCGGCGCCCCGACCGACGGCCAGCAACGAGTCGAGATCACCGCCCACACCGTGAGCGGCGACCTCCGGGTGCACCGGTCATGAGGGGCATGAAGTTCGGCCTCGGCAAGAGCTGGCCCCGCAACCCGGTGCCCACCGACCCCGCAGTCGTCCGTCAGCGCACCCGCGCCCACGGCCGCCCGATCAGCCCCGGCGGCATGGGCCTCTGACTCAGTGCAGGGTGCGGTCGAGCAGGTCCTGGAGCTCGGCGAAGCTCCGCTCGGTGGCCGCCTCGTCGTACATCGAGGTGTCGGACATCGAGTAGCCGTGAGCCGCCCCGTCGTACACCTCGTTGCTGGCGGTGAGCCCCGCGTCGCGGAGCGTCTCCCCCAGGGTGACGATCGCCTCGGGCGGCATCGACCGGTCGTTGTCGGCGTGGCCGAAGACGAACTCCGCGCGAGCGTTCGGCAGGCGGCGGTGCGGGCTGTCGTCGGCGTCGGTGACCAGGCCGCCGCCGTGGAACCCGCCGACAGCCGCCACCTCGGGATCGAGGGCCGCGGTGCGGATCGCGAGCCGGGCGCCCATGCAGTAGCCGGTGGTCCCGACCGCACCGGTGCGCGACGCCGGGGAGGCCGCGCAGCGCCTCGAGGTACGCCGGGATGTCGCGCTCCGCCTTGTCGGCGGTGAGCGCCTGCACCCGCGGCATGACGCCCTTCGAAGAACTCCTCGCGCTCGCCGGGCTCGGTCAGGTCGGCCTTCGGCGCCAGCTCGTCGGCCGTCCCGTCGCGGTAGAACACGTTGGGGGCGAGCACGACGTAGCCCCAGTCGGCGATCCGCTGGGCCATCTCCGCGATGCGCGGGCGCAGCCCGATGGCGTCCATGAAGAACAGCACGCCCGGGGTGCTCACGGCTGTCGCTCCGGTGCGGACGGGCGACGTAGGCCTCGGCCACTCCACCGTCGGGCATCGGGATCTCGATCGTGTGCACGCGCTCCTCCATCTCGTTGTCGGTTCAGGTCAGGTCCCAGCGGGCCACCCACCAGGCGACGCCGTACGGCGCGTCGGCGTAGCTCACGTCGGCCGCGATCCCCCGCCCGCGTGCGATCTCGGCGAGGACGTGGAAGCCGGCCGCGCCCTCGCACCACAGCTCGTGTGCCTGCGCAGGATCGATGCCGGCGAGGGCGTCGACGTCGCCGGTGCGCAGCGCGCGCTCGATGGCGTCGTCGAACGGGATCGCGTCGGGGTGCAGGTGGCCGGGCGCCTTCTCGCCGCGGCACGCCGACCCGTCGGCCATCACGATCACCGCCGTCGAGCGGGTGTCCCCGTGCTCGATGAGCGACGCGGCCTCGTAGGGCAGCGCGACCTGCGCGTCGAACTCGCGCTCCCCCAGCAGGTGCCGGGCGATGCGGTGCCCGATGGGGTCGGCGACGCCCCGCGCGCGGTTGAGCTCGCTGACGGGCGGCGCGAGCACGACGAGGCGGTCGGCACCGTCGGCGAACAGCTGGTCGAGCGCGGCCGCGCAGGCGGCACGGAGCTCGGGGACGGGGTCGGTCTCGGAGAGCCACGGCAGCAGGGCGCGCGGGCTCGGCAGCACGAGGGCGGTCGGTCGATCACGCGAGCCCCCGGATCGCGCGCCGCGGTGCGCGGCGCTCGGTAGATGACGTCGACCATGTCGACGACCTGGCGGGTCTCGACGACCTCGTGGACCCGGAAGATGCGGGCGCCGTGCATCGCGGCGATGGCGCTCGCGGCCAGGGTGCCGGTCAGCCGCTCGCCGACGGGCAGGTCGAGGGACTCGCCCACGAAGTCCTTGTTGGACAGGCTCACCAGGACGGGCCAGCCGGTCGCGACCATCTCGTCGAGCCGGCGGGTCAGGTCGAGCGAGTCGCGGGTGGTCTTGCCGAAGTCGTGGGCCGGGTCGATGACGATGCTCTCGCGGGCCACGCCGGCGGCCAGCGCTCGTACGGCGTACGCCGTGGTGTCGGCGATCGCACTGGCCACGACGTCGGCGTACTCGATCCGGTGCGGTCGGGTCCGCGGGGTGACTCCCCCGGTGTGCGTGCAGATGATGGCGGCGTCGTACTCCGCGGCGACGTCGACCAGCTCGGGGTCGGCTCCGCCCCAGGCGTCGTTGAGCACGTCGGCCCCCGCCTCGCAGACCGCCCGCCCGACCGGCGCGCGCCAGGTGTCGACGCTGATCACCACGTCGGGGTGGGCGGCGCGGACGCGCTCGACGAACCCGACCGTGCGCCGCTGCTCCTCCTCGACGTCGATCTCCTCGCCGGGCGCGGCCTTGATGCCGCCGATGTCGACGATCTCGGCGCCCTGCTCGACGACCTCCGCGACCCGGTCGAAGGCCTTGTCCTCGGACCAGGTGGCGCCCTTGTCGTAGAAGGAGTCCGGGGTCCGGTTGACGATCGCCATCATCAGTCGCCGGTCGTCGGCGAACGAGTGCCGGCCGAGACGAAGCGTCATGCGTTCGATCCTGCCACCCCGGTTGAAGCCTCAATCGCCGGAGGGCGTTCGAGCAGGGGGATCTCGCGGCGGACGGTCTCGAGGTCGCCGGAGCCGGTCGAGTCGGCGACGCGGTGCTGGTCGAGCGCCGACGTGGTCGGGGGCGACACCGGTCGAGCGGCGACGGGAGGCGGCGAGGATCTGGGCGGCCATCGCGCCGAGGTCGCCGAGCGCCTGGTGGCGGTGGGCGCGCCGGCCGAGGTCGACCTGGGCGATCGCGTCGGCGCCGAGCAGCCGGTGGGTGTCGATCAGGGCGGCCAGCTCGACGGCGTACCCCGTCGGCACCGAGAGCCGCTCGAACAGCGAGCGTCGTACGGCCCACTCGCCCGCGAGCGGCTGCAGCAGCCAGCTCAGCTCGGGCCACTCCAGCGCGATCAGCGGACGCGCGACCAGCTCGGTGACCCGGCCACCCTCGAGGGACTCCTCCGAGACCGGCGTCGTCGCGCATCGGCCGCTGGTAGAAGCCCTTCACCAGCGCGACCGAGTCGTCGCTCAGCATCGGCCCGAGCAGCCCGGGCACGAAGTGGGTGTCCCAGTCGACGAGGTCGGCGTCCATGAACACCAGCAGGTCGCCGCGCGTCACGAACAGCGACTTCCACATCGCCTCGCCCTTGCCCGGGTGGGTGCCGAGGTCGGGGCGGATCTCCCGCGAGCGGTGTACGACGGCCCCGGCAGCCGTCGCGACCGAGTGGGTCTCGTCGGTCGAGTCGGAGTCGATCACCACGATCTCGTCGAGCAGCTCGGTGGTCTCCATCAGCGCCGACCGCACCCGGGACACGACGTCGCCGACCGTCGCCGCCTCGTTGCGCGCCGGCACCACCAGCGAGGTGCTCAGACCGGTCTCCTGCTTGCGCTTCAGCAGTACGTCGAGGTCCCAGTCCTGCCACCGGTGCGTGCGTTCCACCTCGCCAACCTAGCGACGACCCTCGACGGCGACGTAGCCTCGAAGGCATGGACCGCAAGAAGAGCTACTTCTGGCTGATGGGCACCTGCATCGTGCTCATCCTGCTGGCCTGGAACGTGGTCCGCTTCTGGTCGGTCACCGCCGCCGTGGTGATGAGCGTGATCGCGGCGGTGATCCCGCCGATCGCCGCCATCGTGGGCAACCGCGGCAGCAGCGGCGGCTGACCCGACCTCGGGCTAGCGGCCCTTCCAGACCGGCTTGCGCTTCTCGGCGAACGCCTGCGCGCCCTCCATCGCGTCCTCGGACACGAACACCGGCCCCATCAGCTCGTCCTGCTTCGACCAGCTCTCCTCGACCGTCCAGTCGCGGGAGCCGCGCGCGATCCGACGGGTCACCTCGACGGCGAGCGGGCCGTTCGCGGCGATCGTCGCGGCGAGCGCGAGCGCGCCGTCGAGGGCACCGCCCTCAGGCGTCAGCCGGTTGACCAGCCCGAGCTCGGCCGCACGCGTGGCGTCGATCGGGTCGCCGGTCAGCAGCAGCTCGAGCGCGATCGGCATCGGCACCCGCTCCGGCAGCCGCAGCGCTGCGCCCGCGCCGGCGACCAGTCCGCGCTTCACCTCGGGTACGCCGAACCGCGCGGTCTCGGCGGCCACCGCCAGGTCGCAGGCCAGCATGATCTCGAAGCCGCCGGCGAGCGCCCAGCCCTCGACGGCCGCGATCAGCGGCTTGCGCGGCTGCTGCTGGGTGATCCCGGCCAGGCCGCGACCCTCGACGATCGGCGCCTCGCCCTTCAGGAACGCCTTGAGGTCCATGCCGGCGCAGAAGGTGCCTCCGGCCCCGGTGAGTACGCCGACCCGCAGGTCGTCGTTCGGCATCGAGCTCGTCCATCGCCGCCGCCACTCCGGCAGCGACCGCCGCGTTGACGGCGTTCTTCGCCTCCGGGCGGTTGATGGTGACGACGAGCACGCCGTCCCTGGTCTCGGTGAGGACCTCGTCAGGCACGTGCTGCTTTCCTTCCACGAGCCCGTCCCACGACCAGTGCGGCATCGGCAGCCCGGCCGGGACCTCGGCACCGACGGGCGAGTAGACGAGCACGTCGGACACCGCCCACACCATGTAGTCCCGCAGCACCGCCCGGAACTCCGCATCGTCGGGCAACCCCGCGTCGTCGGCCGCCAGCACGAAGCACTCGACGAACCGACGACCGAGGTCGGTGATGTCTCCGTTGCCCGAGTGCATGTGCTGCAGGCTCGACTGGTCGCCGCACTGCTGGGAGTACGTCGGCGGGCCACCCATCACCTCGGCCCAGTACGCCGCGAGCCGCTCCACGTGCTCCGGGTGCTGGTCCTCGTGGGAGAACGGATGGTTCAGCTCGGGGTCGTCGAGGCAGCGCTGGTGATGGGCTCGTGCGAGTGCCAGGAAGGCGGCATCGCCGCCGGCGTACTCATACAGGGTCGGGCGCACTGTCACAGTGTGCCGCCGTCAGGGCAGGTCGAACAGGGGCTGGGCACCGAGCTCGGCCCGCGCCAGCGAGGTCAGGTGCACCTCGTCGGGGCCGTCGAAGATGCGCATGGCGCGGTGCCAGCCGTACATCATCGACAGCGGCGTCGCGTCGGAGATCCCGGCCGCGCCGTGCACCTGGATCGCGCGGTCGATCACGTTGTTCACCGCACGCGGCACGGCGACCTTGGCGGCGGCGATCAGGTGTCGCGCCTCCTTGTTGCCCGCGCTGTCCACGACGTACGCCGCCTTGTGGCACAGCGCGCGCGCCTGCTCGAGCTCGATCCGCGACTCGGCGATGCGTTCCCGGACCGAGGACTGGTCGGAGAGCGGCTTGCCGAACGCGACCCGCTCCTGGGTGCGCGACACCATCATCGCCAGGGCCCGCTCCCCCGCCCCCAGCGCGCGCATCACGTGGTGGATGCGGCCGGGACCGAGGCGGGCCTGGGCCGCTGCGAAGCCGCCGCCCTCCTCGCCGAGGATGTTCGCCGCGGGCACGCGCACCTCGTCGAACTCGACGATGCAGTGGCCGTGCTGGTCGTGCCGGCCGAAGACCGGGAACGAGCGCTTGATCGAGACACCGGGAGTGTCCGCCGGCACCAGCACCATCGACTGCTGGCGGTGGGTCGCCGCGGACGGGTCGGTCTTGCCCATCACGATCAGCAGCTTGCAGCGCGGGTCGGCGGCGCCGCTCGACCACCACTTGGTGCCGGAGATGACGTACTCGTCGCCGTCGCGCACGATCCGCGTCGCGATGTTGGTGGCATCGGAGCTGGCCACCGCCGGCTCGGTCATGCAGAACGCCGAGCGGATCTGCCCGTCCAGCAAGGGCGTCAGCCACAGCGCCTGCTGCTCCTCGGTGCCGATCAGGTGGAGCAGCTCCATGTTGCCGGTGTCGGGCGCCTGGCAGTTCATCGCCTCGGGCGCGAGCTCGTTGCTCCAGCCGGACAGCTCGGCGATCGGCGCGTACTCCAGCTGGGTCAGCCCCGACTCCGAGGGCAGGAAGAGGTTCCAGAGGCCACGCTCGCGCGCCTTGACCTTCAGCTCCTCGATCACCGGCGGGACGGTGTGGTCGTCGGGTCCGACCTCGGCCCGGTAGGCGTCGTAGGACTCCTCGGCCGGGAACACCTCGTCGCGCATGAAGTCGACGAGTGCGTCGTACAGCTGGACGGCCTTGGCCGAGGGCTCCGGGTAGGCGGCGTACATGCCTGATCCGAGTGCCATCAGATGTCCGTGATCCGGATGCCGGCGTGGGCCTTGTAGCGGCGGTTGATCGCGATCAGGTTCGCGGTCAGCGACTCGATCTGGTGGGCGTTGCGCAGCCGCCCGCCGTAGATGCCCCGGACGCCGGGGATGACGCCGGCGAGGTCCTGGACCAGGTCGCAGGCCTCGCGGTCCTCACCCTCGCCGAGGACGAGCACGTCGGTGTCGACCTCGGCCACGTCGGGGTCCTCGAGCTTCACCGCCGAGACGCTGTGGAAGGCGCCGATCACCGTGGACTCCGGGAGCAGCGCCGCCGCCTGCTCGACGGCGGATCCCTCCTCGACCTCGAGGACGAAGGCGCCCTTCTTGTCGAAACCGAGCGGGTTCACGCAGTCGACGACGATCTTGCCGGCGAGCGTGCCGGCGAGTGACGTCAGCAGGTCGCCGTGGCCCGTCCCACGGCACCGCGACGATCACGATGTCGCCCGCTGCGGCCGCGCCCTCGTTGTCGGCGCCGGTGACGTCACCCCCGGTGGCCGAGGCGAGCGCCTTGGCCGTCTCCTCGGCGCGGTCGGCGCTGCGGCTGCCGATCACCACGGGCAGCCCGGCGTCGGCGAAGCGGCGCGCGAGCCCGCGCCCCTGGGGTCCGGTGCCGCCGAGTACGGCGACAGTCGTGGCGGCCAAAGATTCGGGCAGGGATCATCGGCATCTCCTTGGGTCGCCTGTCATCCAACACCTCTGCATCCGCGCGACGGGTCGCGGGTCGGATGGTGGTCTCGACTGATCGCTCGCTGCGCTCGTTTCGACTGACCGCTCGCTGGCGCTCGCTGCTCAACGCAAGGCTGCTCGACCACCTAGTCTTTCGACCGTGAGCGAACTACCCGCCCTGGCCGTCACCGGGTCGACGGGCGGCCTCGGCGGGCGGGTGGCCAGGCGGCTCGCCGCCTCCGACGTCGCGCAGCGACTGCTCGTCCGCGACGCCTCCCGCGCACCCGTCCTCGACGGGGCGGTGCCGGTGACGTTCACCGGCTACGACGACCACGACAGCGCGGTGGCTGCGCTCGCAGGGCGTCACCACGTTGTTCATGGTGTCGGCCGCCGAGAACGCCGAGCGGCTGGGCCAGCACTTCGCGTTCGTCGATGCGGCGGCCGAGGCCGGCGTACGCCACGTCGTCTACACCTCGTTCGCCGGCGCCGCCGCCGGACTGCACCTTCACGCTGGGCCGCGACCACTTCCACACCGAGGAGCGCATCAAGGCCTCGGGCATGGAGTGGACCTTCCTGCGCGACAACCTCTACCTCGACTTCTTCGCCAACTTGGTCGGCGAGGACGGCGTGATCCGCGGGCCGGCGGGCGACGGGGTGGTCGCCGCCGTCACCCGCGACGACATCGCCGCCTCTGCCGCAGAGGTGCTCACCTCGCCTGGCGCCCATGTCGGATCGACGTACGTGCTGACCGGCCCGGAGGCGATCACGATGACCCAGGCCGCCGAGACCGTAGCGCGCGCCCTCGGCCGCGAGGTGTCCTTCCACGACGAGACGATCGAAGAGGCCTACGAGTCACGCAAGCGCTGGCAGGCGCCGGACTGGCAGAACGACGCGTGGGTGAGCACCTACACCGCCATCGCCGACGGTGAGATGGCCGAGGTCACCGACCACGTGCTCCGGCTGACCGGGCGCCGCCCGATGTCGCTGGCCGACTACCTCGCCGGCCAGTAGCCGTCAGCCGCAGGTGCCCTTCTTGGCGGCCTTGCCGTCGCAGTAGAGCCGCTTGACGAACGGCGACCTGACCACGCCCTTGTCCAGCCGGAAGACGCCGGTGTCGCCGACCCTGGGGACGCGGCCCTTGAACGCCTTCTTGTCGTAGATCTTCACCTTGGTGACGACGGCCTCGGCGTGCGCGACACCGTTGTCGACCCGCGGCAGGGAGAGCTGGTAGGTCACGTCGGCGACCTGCGTGGTCACACCCTTCGGTGTGGTGTTGCTGGCGCTCTCGAAGACGAGGCCCGTCGCCGTTGACGACCAGCACCCGCGACGTGCCGGTGAAGGAGCCGATGAACGCGGTGAAGTCGGGCTTGGCGCGGCGCACGAGGATGTTCTCGTTGCCGTTCTTGAGCACGTCGAGGGCCACCGCCTTGAACTGCTGGCGGAGGTAGGCCTTCGTCGTCGGGTCGGTGGTGATCTTCGCGACCAGCAGGCCCTGGCTGCCGAACATCGCCACCATCTTCGGCCGCGAGAAGCACCCGGCGAGCATCTTGTCGGCGCCGAGGCCGATCGTCTTCGCGCACTGCGGCTTCGCGAGCAGGGCGGCCATCGTGTCGACGGTCTTGTGCCTCGGGCCGCCGAAGCCGTTCAGCCGGGCCACGATCGAGGCGGTCGTGGCCTGGAGTGCCCGCAGCGACTGCGCGGTCGTGTCGGCGGTCGCGCTGAGCAGCAGCCGCTTGGTCGGCTCGACGTCGACGTCGTAGGTCGCCGTACGGCCGGGAGCCAGGAAGGTCGCGTCGTTGCCCACGACGGGGGTCCACGCGCTCCAGGCCTTCGGGACCGTCGGCCGTGGGCGCGAGCACCGGGACGTTGAGGTGCGAGAGCTGGATCGGCTGCACCCGCCGGTTGACGACGCGGAGCACGCGCTTGCCGTTCTCGAACCCGAAGCACCAGAAGACCGTCTTGCGGCCGATCGAGGAGGTCACGGCGTAGCCGTCCCTGCGCGCTTCCTTCGGGTCCGCGCACTCCGGCTTCTTGACCGACTTGTCGATACTGAAGTCGAGCCGGCTGTGCAGGTCGTCCTGGAAGCTCTGCTTGGCGCCGTCGAGGTCCATCACCACGACCGCGAAGTCGCCGAGGTGCGAGGTCGTGAACTGCACGTGCCGCTGGTCGGACATCAGCCTGCCGGGCTGGTAGACCCAGGGCTGCTTCGCCGACTGGCGGGAGACCACGAAGACCGGCACGGTCCGCGGCAGCGCGTTGTCGAGCAGCAGCTGCACCTGGGTGGGAGCGGTGAGCGCGGAGGCGGCCGTCACGGTGTAGATCGGCGAGGCGAAGCTGAGGTTGACGCCCGGCGAGGACCCGGCGGCGTTGCTGACGTCGAGGTCCGTGGGGTCGATGCCCGCCACGGTGACGTCAGGGTCGACGGGAGTCGGCGAGGTCGTCGGCGGCTGCGCCTTGGGCAGCTCGCTGACACCGTTGCCGCCGCCGCAGCCCGCGACGAGGGCCAGCACGGTCGCCAGGACTGCGACCGGCACCAGGTGCCGAATGGGGTGACGCATGCCGCCGTTCCTTCGCTGAAAAGTCGTTGCCCCCGTGTCAGCACCGTAGCGTCGGAACCGCTCATTTCAGGCGAGCCACGACGGGGGCAGGGGCAGGTTCGCCCGCGCTGATCGTCGCATACATTTGGGATGAATTGCCGGGATTTGACTCGAAACCCCGTGGCTGCCGGGAAGTCGTCTCGCGCGTGCTGTGATGGGGCCTGTGACCACCGAGCGCCGAGCCCGCCTCGCCATCGCGACCGCCGCCAATCTCCGCGACCTCGGCGGCTGGCCGACGAGCGACGGGAGACAGGTCCGATCAGGGGTCGTGTACCGCTCGGCCGAGCTGAGCCGGCTGCACGGCGAGGACCTGGCGGCGTTCGCCGAGCTCGGCGTCCGCACGGTCTACGACCTGCGCACCGCGGCCGAGGTCGCACACCAGCCCGACGCGCTCCCCGAGGGCACCCCGTCGGAGGTGCTCGACGTCCTCGCCGACGCCGAGCACGCCGCCCCCGCGGAGCTGCAGCAGATCTTCGAGGACCCGTCACGGGCCAACGAGTTCCTCCGGGACGGCCAGGCACAGCAGTACTTCGAGACCGCCTACCGCGCGTTCGTCACGCTGCCGTCGGCGAGGTCGGCGTACCACCGGCTCTTCGAGGGGCTCGCCTCCGCCGAGGCTCCGGTGCTCTACCACTGCACGACCGGCAAGGACCGCACCGGCTGGGCGACCGCGGTGCTGTTCCGGCTGCTCGGGGTGCCCGAGGAGCAGATCCTCGAGGAGTACCTGCTCACCAACACCGAGCTGCTCCCGATGGTGCAGCCGTGGATGGACCAGTTCGCGGCCGGTGGAGGGGATCCCCAGCTGCTGATGCCGATCCTCGGCGTGCAGGAGAGCTACCTCGAGGCGGCGTTCGCGCAGATGGAGGAGAGCTTCGGCAGCGTCGAGGACTACCTGGTCACGGGTCTCGGCCTCTCCCCCGACGTGATCGACGCCCTGCGCGAGAAGCTGCTCAGTTGAGTGGTCTCGACTGATCGCTCGCTACGCTCGCTGCTCGACCACCTAGTGATGTCTCGATCCCGGCGATCAGGCGCTGCAGGTGCAGCCCCCGGTGTACGTCGACCAGCGGCGCCTCGCCCGTCTCGACCGCCCGGGCCAGCGCTCGGGTGATGGCCTCGCCGACACCGGTGTCCTTGTCGGACTCCTCGCTGTCGAAGACCACCGGACCGTCGTCGGTGAACACCTCCACGCGGCAACGGCCGGTCACGCCGGGAGTCGTGATGGACAACGAGGCGGAGCCGAGCGCGCCGCCCTCGTGGTGGGTGATCAGCGAGATCCAGCGCAGCGGGTCGCCCGACGCGTCGACGTGCTCGATGCGTCCCATCGCGGCGTCCATCAGGTCGAGCAGGTGCGGGCCGAGGTCGAGCAGCGCACCCCGTTCGATCCGCCACGGAGTCGCGAACGGGCTGCCCGGCAGGGCCGCCCCGGTCACGTGGTGGGCCACCCCTCCACGCGCGGTGGAGGCCCGGGCCGCCTCGACGAACGCCTGGCCCACGGCGGTGAACCGGTTGCGCAGCATCAGCACGGTCTGCACGCCGGCGTCGTCGACCGCGGCGGTGAGGCGCTCGGCGTCCTCGAGGGTGAACGCGAGCGGCTTCTCCAGGATCAGGTGCTTGCCGGCCCGTGCGGCGACGACGGCCAGCTCGGCCTGGATGTCGGGCGGCACCGCGAAGGCGACCGCCTCGCAGCGGGCTGAGCAGGTCCTCGAAGCTCGTGGCCGCGGTGGCGCCGTGGTCGGCGGCCAGCGCCTGAGCGGCTTCGGGTCGGCGCGACCAGACCGCCTCGAGCGTCGTACCGGCGTGCGCCGACAGCATCGGCGCGTGGAACATCCCGGCCCACGGGCCGGCGCCGACCAGTCCCACGCGCACGCTCACGCCCCCACCCAAGCCGATCCCACGGCGTTGGTCTAGCCCGGCGGCGGCCCGGCCCATCCGGCCGCGGACCCGTGTCGAAGCCCATCGTGACGCGGGTCACTCCGACGCGCGTCACCCAACTGGAGGCAGTTCACATGAGTGAGACCAACAGAAGGAAGTTCCTCGCTGCGGCTGGTGCCGGAGCGGCTGCGGGCGTCGTCGGCATCACCGCCGGCCCGGCGTTCGCGGGCGGAGGAGCCGTCGCGCAGCACCAAGGCGGCCAAGGAGACGGTCGTCGCCTACGTCGAGGACCACCACGGCAGCACGGTCACGCTGCTGGTGGGCGAGCGCGAGGTCGTCGTACACGACCGCGACCTGGTCACCCGCATCCTCAACGCGGCAGGAGGCGAGTGAGATGTCGTCGCACCGCGAAGCACCCGAGATCTCGAAGGACCCCGTCGCCGACGGGACCGACACCTACGCGTTCGTCAGCCCCGACAAGCCCGGCTACGTCACCCTGATCGCCAACTTCATCCCGCTGCAGCCGCCGGACGGCGGGCCGAACTTCTACGAGTTCGGCGACGACGTGGCCTACGACATCAAGATCGCGAACAGCGGCAAGGGCAAGGCGGACATCGTCTACCGGTTCCAGTTCCAGACGAAGATCCGGAACCCGAAGACCTTCCTCTACAACACCGGCCCGATCGCCAGCATCAGCGACCCGAACTGGAACCGGCCGCAGTTCTACTCCGTCACCCGCATCGAGGGCGGCCACTCCAAGCAGCTCGGCAAGAACCTGCCCTGCCCGCCGGTGAACGTCGGCAAGAGGAGTACGCCGAACTACGCGACCCTGGCCGGTCAGGCGGTGCACACGCTCGGCAACCGGAAGGTCTTCGCCGGCCAGCGCGCCGACGCCTTCCACGTCGACCTGGGCAGCATCTTCGACCTCGGGGCGCTGCGGCCGTTCAACCACCTGCACCTGATCTCGATGCCGGACACCACCGGCGTCAACGGGCTGCAGGCGTTCAACGTGCACACGATCGCGCTGCAGGTGCCGATCTCCGACCTGAGCCGCAAGGGGGACATCCCGAAGAACGTGATGGACGCGAGCGCGGTCATCGGGGTGTGGGCGACGGCGAGCCGGCAGAAGTCGCGGGTGTGGGACGAGAAGAAGGGCTGCTACGTCAGCCACGGCCCCTGGGAGCAGGTCTCGCGGCTGGGCAACCCGCTGTTCAACGAGGTGCTCGTGCCGATGGCCGAGAAGGACAAGTGGAACCACGTGGAGCCCAGTGCCGACTCGGCGTTCGCGAAGTACGTGAACAAGCCCGAGCTCCAGGGGCTGCTGCCGGTGCTCTACCCGGGCGTGTTCCCGAACCTCAAGGCGTACACCAAGTCGCGGGCGGACCTGAACGCGATCCTGCTCACCGGCATCCCGTCGGGGGTGGTGGCCGGGTTCCAGAACTACACGGGTCCGGTCGAGTCCGACATGCTGCGGCTCAACCTGGCGGTCCCGCCGTCGAAGAAGCCGAACAACGGTGGACTCGTCGCCGGTGACGCGGCCGGGTTCCCCAACGGGCGACGCATCGACGACGACGTGGTGACCATCGAGCTGCGGGCCATCGCCGGCGCGACGATCCCGCTGGTCGACCCGTCGTACACCCCGGACGGCGCAGCCAGCGCCATCCAGGACGGCACGTCGAACACCAACGCGGCGCTGCTGGGATCGTTCCCCTATCTCGGCCTTCCCGGTGGTGGGTACCAGACCGTGCCCGGCACCACGAAGGCGTCATGAGCGTGAGGCCCCGCGGTGGAGAACCCGTTCGCCGGGCCAGGGCTCGGTCCTGCTCGACATCGGCGACGACATCGGTGCGGTCGTGGTCGCGATGCCGGCCGAGATGGAGGGCGTCGAGGTCGAGATCCGGCCGCGACGGCCACGACCAGCAGCCCACGGGGCACGTCCATCACCCCCACGTGGCCGTGGTCAACCGACCCGTCGAGGGCGGTCAGCTGCCCTCGCTCGTCTTCCCGGAGGTGCGGGAGGGCACCTACGGGTTGTACCTCAAGGAGACCGCTGTCCGGCGGGTGACCCTGACGGTGGCGGGGGGTCAGGTCACGAGCGCAGAATGGCCTCGCTGAGGTGAACCACGGCGACCCTCGGCGGTTGTGGAGCTTCTGTTCTCCCGCCGCCGGGGGTCGTTCCGCGTCAGGACTGAAGCTGTCGGGTTCTAGGGCCGTCGTCGGAACCTGACCTCACCGGAGGCCAGGAAGCGCAGGTCGTAGCGCTTGTCGTGCGCGCGCCGATGGTGCCACCCGCACAGGGGCAGCCCGTTGTCGAGATCGGTCCTGCCTCCGTCCGCCCACGCGTGCGGATGATGGATCTCGCACCAGGCGAACGGGCGCTGGCAGCCCTCGGTCGCGCAGGTGTCGTAGATCGCCGACAGGGCGATGCGGTGGGCCTTGCGGTGCAGCCGCGACTCGCGGCCGACGTCCAGCGGCAGGCTGCCCCCGCCGTACACCGCGGGGATGATGCCGGCGCCGCAGGCGAGCCGACGGGCCTCGCCGACGCTGATGTCCGTGCCGCTGTCGACGTGGGCCGCTGCGAGCCCGTCGAGCAGCCGCTCGTGGTCGAGGTGGATCACCACCGTGGCTCCGACCCGGCCGTGGCTGGCCAGGCCCTCGGTCGGCAGGTGCTCGCAGAGCTCGAGCAGGGCCTGGCCCATGTTCTCGTGCCAGCTCAGGCCGGTGAAGTTGGCGATTGAAGTCGGCCACGGTGCGGTCCACGACCGATTCCCCGGCCAGGTTGCGGGACATCCGCCGGGGAGCGCGCAGGTGTTGGAGGTAGGTGTCGAGAAGCTGTGCCTGGAGCTCGGGGATCACGAACCTGCCCGACCAGGTGCCGTCGCCGTTGTCCTGGAGATCCATCCAGGTCTCGTTGCGGGCGTGGTTCTCCTCCTGCTGCAGGAGGTCGGCCTCGTGCTGGTCGGCAGCAGCCCGGCTCACGATGTCGAGCATGCGCCGTGCCCGCCGGCGCAAGGTCTTGGTGTTGAGCTGCTGCTCCACGGTCTGTGCGACCAGGGCGCGCACGGCCTCGTTGCGGTCGGCGTCCGGGACGAACTGCGGGATGCGTTCGGCAGTCCGCACGATGATGCGTGCGTGCTCCTCGCCCAGACCGCCATCGGCGAAGGCCTCGCGCACAGCGGGGTAGCGCTGCTCCAGCATCCGCGCCAGCCACAGGCCTCCACGCATGACCGCCCTCGTCGAGCCGGTCAGCCTCGCGAGCCAGGCGTCGGCTCCCGACGACGCGTCGGCCTCCTCGGCGCGGCCTGTCTCGGCGGCGCGGGCCAGGCGCAACCGGAGCTCGCCCAGCTGTCGCTCGATCTTCGCGGCCTCCACCACGACGATCTCGAGCACCTCGGCATCGGCACTCGGGATCGGCCCACCAGGCACTCGGTCGAGGGCGTCGGCGATCACCTCGAGGCACGCGGCGACCGGCTGCAACGGGTGCAGGACCGGGGTCACCTCGAGGGCCGTCATGACATCCAATTTCACCAGCAGGCACTGACAATTCCGGGCCTGCTGAGGCCGGTTGTTCCGATCTGTGGACAGCTATTTCGGAGGCATCGAACCGGCGCGCGTGAGGCCGATCTCGACCCACCGCTGGAGGTCCTCGTCGGACTCGACTCCGGCCGCGTCGACGCGCAGCCAGCCGGCCATCTCGCGACCGCGCATCTCCATCGGTGCGGCGTGCGGCCGCTCGAGCAGGGCCTCGGTCTCCTCGGGATCGACGCGCAGCATCAGCCCGCCCTGGCCGCTCGCCGCGACCGCCATGTTGCCGCCGAGCAGGAACGCGAGCCCGCCGAACATGCGCTTCTCGGTGACCAGTCCGGTCGGCGTCACGGCTGCGCCGATGGCCACCCGGATCCGGTCAGCGAGGTCCTCGTCGTACGCCATGCCGCCACAGTGGCACGCGGCACCGACAACTCGGCCCGGCGTGTCCGACACGACCGAGCGGAATCGCCCTGGCGATGCCTTTCATGACATGGTCACCGGACAGCAGGTCGCTGCGGGTGGCGGGGGAATCGATCATCCCAGGGCTCACGCAGTTCACACGGATGCCGAACCGGGCACCTTCAGCGGCCAGTTGCCTCTTCCCGAGGGGACAGCCCGTTGAACAACGATGAGGACTCGTTCAGCACCGAGGTCGTGGAGAGCTTTCCCTACGACGTCGTCGTCGAGCCTCACGTTCCGGTCACCCTGCGCAGCGGAGTGGTGATCTCGGTCAAGCTGTGGCTGCCCCTGGGCGCGCCGGGCGAGCGATTCCCCGCCGTCCTCGAGGCGATGCCCTACCGGAAGGACGACAACTCCCTGGTCGACGACTCGGCACGGTTCGGGTTCTTCTCGGGTCACGGGTACGTCGGTGCGCGCATGGACCTGCGTGGGAGTGGTACGTCGACCGGGATCCTCGAGGACGAGTACTCGGAGCAGGAGCAGCACGACATCTGCGAGGTCATCGACTGGATCAGCCGGCAACCCTGGTGCACCGGCGACGTCGGCATGACCGGCATCTCCTGGAGCGGCTTCAACAGCCTCCAGGTCGCTGCCCTGCGGCCACCGGCACTGCGGACGATCATCTCGGTCTGCTCGACCGACGACCGCTACGACAACGACGTCCACTACCTCGGCGGATCGCTGCTCGCGTGCTACCAGAGCTCGTGGGGCAGCGCCATGCACGCCAACAACACCCACCCGCCCGATCCCGCCGTCGTCGGCGACGCGTGGCAGGACATGTGGCTGGCCCGGCTGCACCACAACACCCACTACAGCGCCCTGTTCACCCAGCACCAGCGACGTGACAACTACTGGCGGCAGGGGTCCGTCTGCGAGGACTACTCCGCCATCGCCGTTCCGGCGCTGCTCGTCGGCGGCTGGCAGGACCCCTACACCGACGCGGTGTTCCGACTGGTCGGCGCGTTGGGACCGGACAGCAAGGCCCTGATCGGTCCCTGGGCGCACACCTGGCCGGAGCGCCCGGTGCCCGGGCCGGCGATCGGCTACCTCCAGGAGTGCGTGCGCTGGTTCGACCGCTGGCTCAAGGGAGTCGACAACGGCGTGGACGCCGATCCGCGGATCCGGTTCTACCTCCAGGACTCCGTCCCGGCCGACGCGTTCATCCGAACCCGCCCGGGGAGGTGGTTCGGCTCCGACGCGGGTCCCAGCGAGGCCGGTGCCGTGCTGTGGCCGCAGTACGACGGCGGCACTCGCAGGCGCGCCCGGAACCGGTACGGCGAGCCACTCCAGCCCGCTGCTGCTCGGGCGCGGTTCGCGACACTTCGAGCCGATGGGAGGCCTTGGTGACCTGCCCGGCGTGCAGACCCGGGACGACGCCGACGCCCTGAGCTTCACCACCGACCCGTTGGCGGAGGACCTCGCGATCTACGGGCAGCCCGTCCTTCGGATCCGGCTGGCCAGCGACAAGCCGAACGCCTTCGTCTTCGTCCGGCTCACGGAGGTGGCGCCGGACGGGGAGTCCTACCTGGTCACCCGGGGCAACCTCAACCTCACCCACCGGAACGGCCACGACGACGAGGTTTCTGCCGTGCCGGTGGGCGAGTTCCTCGACTACGAGGTCTCGCTGAAGCACATCGCGCAGACTGTCCCCACGGGCCGGCGCCTCCGACTCAGCATCTCCACGAGCTACTGGCCGTGGATCTGGCCCTCCCCCGAGAGGGCCACGATCGAGGTCGACCTGGCCCGCACCTCGATGACCGTGCCGCTGCTCGACCCCACGCTCGCCGTACCGCTCGACCGCGCGTGGGAGCCACCGGCCATCGCCCCGCCACCGCTCGTCACGTTCGAGTCCGGAGAGTCGTCCTGGAGCTGGCAGGAGGACCAGCACCCGACCCTCGTGCTGCGGAGCAGCACCGCACCGACCACCAAGCACTTCCCCTCCGGCCTGACCACCGTCCAGGAGAACGAGACCCGCTACCTCCTCGATCCCGACGACCCGCTCAGCGCCGCGGTGGAGACCTATCGCCGGGCGAGCTTCGCCCGCGACGACTGGCACGTCGAGACGACCCAGCGCTCTCGGATGACCTGCGACGCCACCTGGTTCATCGTGAGCACCCACCTGACAGCCAGCCTCGACGGCGCCGAGATCTTCGACGAGGAGCTTCTCCCACCGGATCCGTCGCGATCACAACTGAGCAGGCCGCACCGGGCCTGGTTGTCCGCTGGGAGCGTGAACGTGTCTGACTGACGCGAGCCGGACTCCGGTCCGAGCGCTGCAGGATCGAGAGGTCCCGCCCAGCTCATCGTTCGACTGTCAGGAGATCCCCATGTTCATCGCCATCCTCGACCTGCGCACCACCCCAGCTGACCGGGCCGCCGCCCTCGCCCAGCTCGACGGCGAGCGCGACGAGATCCGCGCCATGCCGGGCAACCTCGACTTCCGGGTGTACGCCGCTCGCGACGACGAGGAGGCCGTCACCGTCATCCACGAATGGGCCGACGAGCCGTCGTTCGCCGGCTACCTCTCGTCCGATGCGTTCGCCCGCTCGGGCGCGGTGCTCCGCCCGTTGGTGACCTGCGCCCCCGGTGAGCCGTCGGTTCCGCGCCGATCTGGTCGAGACGGTCTGACCCGCGGCCCGCTCTAGGGTGAGCAGGTGCGAGGCAGGCCGTGACCCGCGAGGCGTTCGCGTTCGCGCGGGACTTCGCGGCGGCCCCACCGTCCGAGCTGCTGCGTCGACCGGCACTACCTGCTCTGCGCCTCCCAGGGCGCGCTGCGTCTGGAGGCGCACGGCGAGTCGTGGGTGCTGCCTCCGGCGCGGGCCGCACTGATCGCGGCCGGTGAGCCGATCCAGGTCGCCATCCCGCAGCCGGTGACGACGTCGTCCGTGCTGTTCGACCCCGGCTTTGCTCCGGAGCCACCCGCGCCGCTGACCGTGTTCGACCTCAGCCCGCTGGCTCGGGCCCTGGTGTCGGAATGCGTCGACTGGCCCGACGCGGCGGAGCCGCTGCCGTCGTACGCGCGCAGCGTGTTCGGCGCGCTGGCGGCTGTGGCGTGGCGGCTGGCGGAGCACCCCAGCCCGGTCACGGTCCCCGCCGGTCAGTCGCCGGAGCTTCGCCGGGCGCTGGCCCTGACCGACGAACGGCTGGCCGAGGATGTCCGGTTCGAGGACGTCGCCCGCGACGTCGGGCTGGCGCCGCGCTCGCTGGCCCGCCGGTTCGAGGACGAGTGCCGGCATGACCTGGCGCGCGGTGCTGCGCCGGATGCGGGTGCTGCGCGCGATCGAGGAACTCGCTGCGGGCGAGCACTCTGTCACCACCATCGCGCACACGGTCGGGTACACCTCCCTGTCGGCGTTCAACGCCGCGTTCCGCGACCTCACCGGCCGTACGCCGACGCAGTACCGCGCGACCTTCCGCCCTTGACCGGGTGCCGTCCACGCAGACCTGTGCCCGTTCGCGGCGGAATGCTGAGCACCCGGCTCACCCGACAGCGAGCGGGCCCCCGGTGGCGAAGGCGATCGATGCGAACCGCTCACCGATCCGGCGATGGGTCGCGGCGTCGGGGTGCAGCTGGTCAGGCAGCGGCAGCTCGGCGAGGTCCGCCTCGCCGTACAGCTCCCGGCCGTCGAGGTAGTGCAGGTGCGGGTCCTCGACGGCGCGCTCCGCGACGATGCGCGCGAGCTCGTCGCGGATGATGTTAGCGTCAGCCGCGTGGGGTCCGCCGGGTCGCCCGTGGCGACGAAGCTCAGCTGGCCCTCGCTCAGCTTGCTGAAGTCCGGCATCGCCGGGCCGGGGGTGTCCTCGTGGATGGGGCACAGGATCGGCGAGACGACGAGCAGCGGCGTGGTCGGGTGGCCCTCGCGGATGGTGTCGAGGAACCCGTGCACGGCCGGCCCGAAGGCCCGCAGCCGCATCACGTCGCCGTTGACGAGGTTGATGCCGAGCTTGAGGCTGATCAGGTCGGCGGGCGTGTCGCGGATGGCTCGCGCGGTGAACGGATCGAGCATCGCGCTCCCGGCGAACCCGAGGTTGACCAGCTCGACTCCCCCGCGCGCGGCAGCGATCGCCGGCCACGTCGTGCTCGGGCTCTCGGCGTCGGAGCCGTGGCTGATCGAGCTGCCGTGGTGCAGCCAGACCTTGCGTCGCGTCGTCCGGCAGCGCCTCGACGGGCGCGTTCGTCCGCAGCGCGACCAGCTCGGTGACCTCGTTGTGCGGCAGCCAGATCACGACGTCCTTGGCGCCTTCCGCCAGACCGTCGAACGCGCAGCGTGCTCGGCTCGCCCGGCTGGATCTCCGCCGCGCCGGTCTGCATGTCGATCAACCGGACGTTGCCGCCGGTCACGCTCCCCCGGTCGACCAGCTGCCCGTCGACGACCAGGTCGTAGATCCCGTCCGGCCGCGGCGGCGCCCCGACGTACGCCAGCTTCGTGGGCAGCACGTCGAGCTCGATCGCCGTGGCCGTCGTACGGAAGGCCAGGCGTACGCCGGAAGGCTGCGCCTCGGCCATCGCCAGCTGGTCGTCGGGGATCTGCCTGCGCGCCCACGCCGGAAGCCGGTGCGGCAGCAGCCCGTCTCGGTGGGCTCGAGGTCGAGGGCGCCCCGGATCAGCTCGGCGGTGATGGTGGTGGTGACCCAGTCGGGGTCGGAGTCCATGGGCCCAGCCTGACAACTGCCCGCGCAGGCAGAGCCAACGGGTCTCGCGAGTCCCTGCTAGCGGATGGCCGGAACTGCTGCGAGCATGCGGCTGGCGGTCTCGCGCACACTGGTCTGGGAGTCCACCGACGCCTGCACCAGCATCAGGAAGGCGGCGTTCTCGGCCACCTCGTGCCTGGTCTTGAGCAGCTGGACGGTCGCGTAGATGGCTTCTTGCGCCGCTTCCCGACCACGTGGGTCTCCCCGGTCGGCGGACAGGTGCATGGGGTAGGCGTCGTCGTGCGTCATCGGATCTCCCGAACCATCGCGTGCACTGCACAGAGAGGCGTTGGCGACGAGACCTGTGGATCCACGGAAACGGGTGCTGGCCGGCCGGAGATGCGCAACAAAGGTACGTCGGGGCTCCGGAAAAAGGGCCGGGTCGTCCCCACGGAGGTCGCGAACGTTCCCACCGCGACGGCGCGCCACGCTCGACCCGGAAGCACAAAGGTCCCCAAACCCCTGTTTGTCGACAGGGGCTGGACACGTCGTGGAACAGCCCGTCAGGACGGCTTCGCGTACTCCGCCACCCCCGTGTCGAGCAGGACGCAGGCCTCGTCGCCGACCGTCCAGGCGTCGTGACCGGGCTCGATGAGTACGACGTCACCGGGGCCGACGTTCATCTCGGAGCCGTCGTCGAACTTCACGGTCATCTGGCCGGAGAGGCAGTAGCCGGTGTGCCGGGCCTGGCAGGAGTCGGTGCCGGCGATCGGCTTGACGTCCTCGGACCAGCGCCAGCCGGGCTCGAAGACTCCGTGGCCCATCGTGAAGTCGTCCAGGGTGATGACGTCCATGTGGCCGTGGGCCTTGAAGGGGCGCGTCTCGTGCGGCTGGTCGATGCTGCGCGCTTGGGATGTGGGCATGGTTCCTCCTTGGTTCGTTCCCCCGGCCAGGGCCGGTCAAGGGGCACCTTCGATCACAGACCCGGCGCCACGGATAGGCAAGGTGCCGGGCGAAATCTCACCCGTCCTGGCTAGCCCGGCTCAGGTGCGGATGAACGCCAGCACAGCCAGCACGCGGCGGTTGCTGGTGGCGTCGGCGTGCAGCCCGAGCTTGGTGAAGATCGTGCTGACGACCGGCTCGACGGTCTTGATGCTGAGGTGGAGCTCCTCGCAGATGGCCGCGTTCGAGAGGCCGCGAGCCATCAGCTGCAGGACCTCCCGCTCGCGTGGGCTGAGGCCTTCGAGGTGGCCGGCCTGTCGCTGGCGCAGGATGATCTCGCCGAGGTCGAGGTGGTCGATCACGAGCGCCGCCTGGGCGGCGAGGTCGTCGAAGAGCCTGTTCTCGGCCAGCGAGAGGCGGTTGTTCCGGGTACGCCGGACGCTGAGGGCGCCGACCACGGCGCCGCGGCTCGTCACGGCGCGGACCTGGTGGTCCGGCCAGCCCTCCAGCAGGTCGAGGTCCCTCGACGGGATGTCCTCGTCGGTCTCGGGCCAGACGCCGACGGCGTGGAGGTCGTCGCGTGGACCCATCCACAGGGTCGCCCCCGGCGCAGCGAGGGCTTCGGCCACGGCACGTGCGAGATCGGTGGGCCGGTCCCCGGACTCCGGCCCGGTCCGCGACATCCAGCTCAGCGCGGAGTAGGCGGCCACGTTCTGGCCGTGCACGATCGCCCAGCCCGCAGTGATCGGGAGCAGGGTGGCCGAGATCAGTCCCGGCACCGGCGTACCCCAGATCGACCAGGCCGACCAGCAGGGCGCCCACCGAGACGCCGGCGGCCACGGCCAGCCACGCCACCTGGCGACGTACGTTGCCGTCGGAGGAGCGCCACCGTTGCACCAGCGCGACCACCCAGAGGACCTGGAACCCGACGTACGCCGGATGCGCGACCGCGTCCCACACCCGGGCGACGCAGATCGGGTGTGCCGGCATGGAACGGATGGGGCGTGACCACGCCGGCCGACGCGTACTCCACCGGCCAGATCGCCGAGACGGCCGCACAGCCCAGCGCGAGCACCACGACCACCACGGCGACGGGGCGCCAGCGACGGAGACGGCAGCCGGCCGTCGGGGAAGCAGATCACCGCGAACGTGGTCAGCGCCAGGGCGATGGCCAGCGGCCACACGCCGAGCCAGCCCCACCACCGGCTGGCGTCCGAGGTGGGCGCGTGGCCGACCTGCCGGCCGTAGAACATGACCCCCTCGACGACCCCGGCCGCCAGGAACAGCAGTCCCTCGCGGTGTCCCGGGCGCTGGAACAGCACGTAGGCGCCCACCATCGTGAGCGAGAGGGCGAGCAACCCGTTGTGCAGGTTCGCCAGCCAGAGGCCCCGCGACAGCCCGAAGGCGACGGCCACGACCACGAGGCTGACCACCAGCAGTGGCAGGAACCCCCGGAGTCCCCGAGGGTCGGTCGCGGTCACGGCGTCATCGTGGCACGCGGGGACGGCCCGCCCATGCAGGGTTTTCCCTGCTTCTCGCGATCCAGGGTCAGCCCCGGGGCGCGACGGGCGGTGACCTGCCCACAGTGGGAGTCCACTTCGACCACCGGGAGACCGCATGACCACCACCACTGCCACCACGGACGTCGGGCCGACGCTCAGCCCGACCACGCCGACCGAACGGTTGCTGACCGGCTCGTTGCTCGTCGCCCCGCTCATCTACCTGGCGGCCGACTCGACGTACGCCGCCCGCGGCTGGGACGACCCCACCGCCGGGGTGCTGCACGTCCTCGGCGCCATCGCCTACGGGTTCGTCGTGCTCCGGGTCGCCGCGTGGCTGCCCCGCGACTCCAAGCTCGCCGCCTGGATCCTGTTCACCGGGCTCGTCGGCCTCGTCGGGAACGCCGCCTACGGCTTCGAGGCGATCCACATGTCCCTGGGCGACACCCAGCTCGTCGACCAGCCGGGCGCCGCCAACCTGATCAAGCCCCTGGGACTGTTCTTCCCGCTGTCGTTCGCCCTGATCTCGGTGGCGCTGCTCAGGCTGGGCCATCGCTGGCAGGGTCTGCTCGTCCTCGTCGCCATGGTGGCGTGGCCGGTCGGACACATCGGCAACATCTCGGCCGTGGCCGTGCCGGTGAACGTCGCCCTCGTCGTCGCCTTCGGCAGCCTCGTCTGGGCCCGGTCACGACCGTCGACCTGAGCCCGGTGCGCCCCGTCGGTCGGCGACATACTGGAGGTCCACCAGGCCACCGGGAGAGACGCATGAACATCCAGGACATCGGACCCCACCGCAGAGCTTCGACCTCGAGACCGCGACGGTGGAGAACGAGAACTACCGCACGGTGGCGTGGTCGGGGAAGTACCTCCAGCTCACCCTGATGTCGATCCCCGTCGGCGAGGACATCGGCCTCGAGGCCCATCCGGAGACCGACCAGTTCCTCCGGCTCGACGCCGGTCGTGGACGCGTCCAGATGGGCCCGGCGAAGGACCGGCTCGAGTTCGAGCAGGAGGTCGAGGACGGCTGGGCGATCTTCGTCCCCGCCGGCACCTGGCACAACGTCACCAACATCGGCGACGAGCCCATGCGGCTGTACGCCGTGTACGCGCCCGTCCACCACTCCGCGGGCAAGGTGCACGCCACGGCGCAGGACGCGGAGCGCGACGAGGAGTCGGGCACCGACGAGCCGCCGGGCTGGTCGGTGCAGCCGGTCCAGCAGCCGGAGGACGAGCACGCCTGACCGGCGTACGTCCGCTCAGGCCTTGATGAACTCCAGGAGGTCGGGGTTGATCACGTCGGCGTGCGTGGTGCACATGCCGTGCGGGAAGCCCGGGTAGACCTTGAGCGTCCCCTGCTTGAGCAGCGTGATCGAGATCTCCGCCGAGTCGGCGATCGGCACGACCTGGTCGTCGTCGCCGTGCATCACCAGGGTCGGTACGTCGATCGCCTTCAGGTCCTCGGTGAAGTCGGTCTCCGAGAAGGCCTTGATCCCGTCGTAGTGGGCCTTGACCCCGCCCATCATCCCCTGCCGCCACCAGTTCCGGACGATGCCTTCGGAGACCTCCGCGCCGGGGCGGTTGAAGCCGTAGAACGGGCCGGAGGCCACGTCGAGGAAGAACTGCGCGCGGTTGAAACCGGTGCCCTCGCGGAACTGGTCGAACACCTCGATGGGCAGGCCGCCCGGGTTGGCGTCCGTCTTCAGCATCAGCGGCGGGACCGCCCCGATCAGCACCGCCTTGGCCACCCGGCCGGCCCCGTGGCGAGCGACGTAGCGAGTGACCTCGCCGCCTCCCGTGGAGTGCCCGACGTGGACGGCGTCGTGCAGGTCGAGGTGCTCGACCACGGCCGCGGCATCGGCGGCGTAGTGGTCCATGTCGTGACCGTCCGCCGTCTGGCTGGACCGGCCGTGACCACGGCGGTCGTGGGCGACCACGCGGAAGCCGTGCTGGACGAAGAACATCAGCTGGGCGTCCCAGTCGTCAGAGCTGAGGGGCCACCCGTGGTGGAACATGATCGGCTGCCCGGATCCCCAGTCCTTGTAGAAGATCTCGGTGCCGTCCTCGGTCGTCACGAAGCCCATTGGTCACAACCTCCATGCCAGTGTCGGATCCCCCGCACGACCAAACCTGCATCACGGTCGGCGGTCGGACCAGCGCGGTCCAGACCGCCGGTCAGCGCGGCGTGTAGGTGTAGGCCACGGATCCGGCGCCGAAGCGGCGTACGTCCTGGAGCTCGAGGTCCATCGGGCCGCCGAAGAGTCGGTAGCCGGTGCCGAAGGCGATGGGGTGCACGTTGATCCGGTACTCGTCGACGAGACCCAGCCGGGTGAGCTCCTGGGCGAAGCCGGCGCCGCCGTAGGTGAGGATCGGCCCGCCGTCCTGGGCCTTGAGCTCGGCGATGCCGGTCGCGACGTCGCGGTAGAGCGTCGTCTCCGGCCAGTCGGCCTCGGCCTCGGTCAGCGTGCGCGAGAACACCGCCTTGGGGATCTCGTTCATCGGCTTCGCGAAGGCGTCGTCGGAGGACTGCCAGTACGGCGCCATCCCGACGTACGCCACCCGGCCCAGCGCGTGCACACCTGCACTGCTGATCAGGTCGAGCATGGAGGAGGAGAACTCGTCGTCGTAGTAGTGCGTCGGCCACCCCGGCTCCTCGTCGGGTTGTCCGACGAAGCCGTCGACGGTCATCTCCATCTTCAGGATCAAAGGTCGCATGTGAAGGCAGACCGGCCCGGTCCTCCGGACTCATCGGAAGTGTGACACAGATCGCCGTGCGGAAGGTCACGATGCTGGGTGCGACGCGAGCACGTTCCAGGTGTTCGGCGAGGCGCTGAGCGTGGAGGGGGCGAAGCCGGCACCGACCAGCAGCGCGTCGTACTCGGCCTTGGTGCGCTCGCGGGCGCCGAACATCACGAGCATGTGCAGGTCGACGAGGTGGACGTCGCGCTGCTGGGGTGCCGTGCGGCCCGGCGCATCGAGCACGTTCTCGACCACCAGCAGGCGTGCGCCCGACTGCATCGCGGCATGGACCGTGCGCAGGATCGTCGTCGCGGCGGCGTCATCCCAGTCGTGCAGGACGTTGGACAGCAGGTAGACGTCACCGCCGCTCGGCACCCCAGTGAAGAAGTCCGAGGGTTCGCCGTGCGCGCGCTCTCCCAGGCCGGCTTCCGCCAACGCAGTGGTGGCCGCCTCCGCAACTGGTGCTCGGTCGGCGACGATCCCATGCATCCCGGGCTCCTCGCCCAGCAGCGCCGCCAGCATGGCTCCCTCACCCCCACCGACGTCGACCAGCAACCGCGCACGGGAGAGATCGTGGGCTGCACGAATCGCCGCGACCTGTTGGGCACTGCGCCGTGCCATCGCCGCGTTGAACACCACCTCGTCCTCGGGATGGGCCGCCAGCCAGTCCCACGACGACATCCCGTGGAGGTCCTCGAACACAGCCCCGCCCCGTCGTACGGCGTCCGACAGGTGCTGCCAGGCGGTCAGGTTCGGCATCACGGTCTGCATCAGGGCCAGGTTGCGGACCCCGCTGGGATGACTGACGCGCAGAACCTCTCCCCGTGACGTCGGGGCAAAGCGTCCGTCCTCGACGGACAACAGACCGAGGTCGACCAGCACTCGTAGCAACCGGGCCAGCGTGGCCCGGTCCGACGCCGTGATCTCGGCCAGTTCCTGAAGGTCGCGCGGCTCATCGAGAACATCCGCGATGCCGAGCTCACACATCGCGCGCAGGCACAAGGACACCCACGCGCCGCGCACCATCCACACGACCTCGTCTGCCTCGTCCACACGGCACCTCCACAGGAGAGCGTGGCACGGGTGTCGTTGCTCAGGAAGGGACCGCCACCGATCACCGTGGTTCGTCAAACGCGGCGTCAAACGCAGGCGGCGTTGGCTGTGGTCATCGGGCCGGCGAACACGCGTCGGCCCACGATCAAGGAGAACCACAGATGGCACTGTTCATGGACACCCACACCCTCGAAGGCGGAGTCGCGGCGGCCGACGTCGCGGCGGCCCACCAGGCCGACCTCGCGACGCAGGGGCCCTACGGCGTCGACTACCTGCGCTACTGGGTCGACGAGGAGGCGGGCAAGATCTTCTGCCTCGTCGAGGCCCCCGACGCGGAGACCGCCCACACCGTGCACCGCGAGGCGCACGGCCTGGTCGCCGACGAGATCTACAGCGTGAGCGAGCACTCCTGAGCATGCTCACCATCGACGAGACGTCAGCCGCCGCCGAGCGCAGGTGGCTGGACACGTGGACGGCAGGCCCGACCGAGCCCGAGGGGTCGGGCCTGCCCGTGGGGGCGAAGGCCCCGGACCTGGATCTGCTCGACCACACCGGTGCGGTGCGCGCGCTCTCGGAGTTCTGGTCCGAGGGACCGGCACTGCTGATGTTCTGGCGCCACTTCGGCTGTGGTTGCGGCTTCACCCGAGCGGCGCGCCTCAACGAGGAGTACGACGCGTACCGGGCGGTCGGTCTCCGGCCGGTGATCGTGGCGCAGGGCGAGCCGGAGCGGGCTGCGGCGTACCACCTCGAGCACGGTCTCCCCTGTCCCGTGCTGTGCGACCCTGACCTCATGGCCTACCGGGCGTACGGCGTCGGACAGTGGTCGGTCGAGCGCATCCTGCACGGCGCGCCCGCCGAGTTCTGGGGTCACCAGCGCGACGTCGGCCAGGCGTTCCAGGACCGTCGCCGCGAGAGAGGTCGTCCCCCCGTCGACGACCCGTGGCGGGCGACGGCCGAGTTCGTCGTCGGGCGGCGGGGCGTCGTCCGGCTGCCGTACCTCTACCAGTACTGCGAGGACTTCCCGCCCGGCCGCCTGCTGACCACGGCTGCCCGGTTGAGCTGAGGGGACGGGCTGATGACGTTGGGCATCCGGCTCCTCGGCCGACCGTGCATCGAACGGTCGGACGGGGCGTCGTACCGCCTGCGCAGCCGGAAGAGCTGGGCGCTGCTCGCGTACCTGGTGCTGAGCGAGGCAGCCCCGACCAGGAGTCAGCTGGCGGGGCTGCTGTTCAGCGAGGCGGACGACCCGCTGCGCGCACTGCGGTGGAGCCTGGCCGAGATCCGGCGCTGCCTCGGCGACGGCGCCTCGCTCGACGGCGACCCCGTCGTGCTGCGGCTCCCGGAGGGCACGGTCGTCGACGTCGTGACGCTCACCCACGCGGCCTGGGCCGACGCCGTCGAGGTGGTCGGCCTCGACGCCGAGCTGCTCGACGGCGTCGTGGTCCGCAGCGCGCCCGCCTTCGAGTCGTGGCTGCTCTCCGAGCGACGACGAGTCGCTGCCGCGGCCGAGGGGGTCCTGCACGAGGCAGCGGTGGGCCTGCTGGCCCTGGGTGCGCTCGACCGGGCGCGCGGGTTCGCCGTTCGCGCGGCCGCGATGAGCCCGCTCGACGAGAACCACCAGGCGCTGCTGATCCGGCTGTACCGACTGGCCGGCGAGGACACCGCGGCCGAGGCGCAGTACGCCGCCTGGACCGAGCTGCTCGACGCCGAGCTGGGCGTTGCCCCGGGCGAGGCCGTCGAGGTGGCGATGCGCGAACGACCGCTCGAGCGCGTCGCGGTTCCGACCGAGGCCGGCATCGAGGCGGTCATCGAGGCGGGTACGGCGGCCATCGCCGCCGGCGCGATCGAGCCCGGCATCACCTCCCTGCGCAGCGCCGTCCGGCTCTCCGACGCCGGTCGCAGCACCCGGCTGCGGGTGCGGTCGCGCGAGGTGCTCGCCGAGGCGCTGATCCACTCGCTGCGCGGACTGGACGAGGAGGGGCTCGCCCACCTGCACGAGGCCGACCGTCTCGCCCTCGAGGACGACGACCCGATCAGCTCCGCGCAGGCTCGGGCCGAGCTGGGCTACGTGGACTTCCTGCGCGCCCGCTACGACCGGGCCGAGCTGTGGCTGACCGAGAGCCTCGCGCTGGCTGACGGTTCGCCGTCGGTGCGGGCGAAGGCCACCACCTACCTGGGTTCGGTGCACAGCGACCTCGGCAACTACCCGCGTGCGATCGAGCTGCTCGACGAGGCGCTCCGGCTCTCGCGTGAGGTGGGCGAGGCGCGGCGGGCGGCGTACACCCTCTCCATGCTGGGCCGGATCGACCTCATCCGCGGAGACCTCGACCGGGCCGACGTACACCTCGCTGCGTCGCTGGAGCTCACCGAGGGCGACCACTGGCTCTCGTTCCTGCCGTGGCCGCAGGCCCTGCGCGGGGAGGTGTACCTCGCACGGAAGGACCCGGCACGTGCGGCCGAGACGCTGGAGCAGGCCTTCGCCCGCGCCTGCCAGCTCGGCGACCCGTGCTGGGAGGGGATGGCCGCGCGCGGGCTCGCCCTGGTGGCCGAGGCGACGGGCGCGACCGACCGGGCCTTCGAGACGCTGCTCGACGCCCGCCTGCGCTCCAACCGCCTGGCCGACCCCTACGTCTGGCTCGAGGCGCACATCCTCGACGCGCTGTGCGACCTCGGGCTCCGCCACGAGCACCCCGACACCCGCGACTGGGTCGAGGCCATGCGCGAGCTCACCTCGAGGACCGGCATGCGGGAGCTGACCGTCCGCGCCATGCTGCACTCCGCTGCGCTCGGGAACGCCGGTGACGCCTCCGCTGCCGCGCTGCTGGCGGCCGACATCGACAACCCGCTGCTGCAGGCGTTGCTGTAGGCCGACCATGCCCGATCCGACCGAGACCGTCACGAGACCCGCAGCAGGGACGGGCGTGGCCACGGTTGACCGCGACGCTGATGTTCGTCCTCGGCGCCGTGCTGGTCCTGCCCGTCGAGTGGGTCGCCTGGCTGCTGGTGGCGGTGGTGCTCGACTTCCCCGAAGGCACCGACTCGGAGGTCGCTGTTCATCGGTCTGTGGCTGGTGATCGTGGTCGTCCCGCTCGTGCTGCTGTGGGTCACCGGCGGCCGTCGGCGCCGGTGGTTCGCGACCGGGGCCGCTGCCAGCATGGTGGTGCTGCTCGCCTACTTCGGTGTCACGGCCAACGCATCCCTGCGCGACCCCGACGCGGGCCAGCGACTGGCCGACGTGTCGGCCGGTTCCCAGGTCCCGATCTACTCCGTCGGCCCGAGGTTCCACGGCTGGACGCTCGACGACGTCGGCATCGACCACGGGGACGACCAGGGCCTGGACGTGTCGGACACCTCCCTCGACCCCGGCGAGACCCTCTTCCTCGGTTACGGCAGCACCTGTACGGCGTCGACCAACGGCAGCTGCGGCGACCGCTTCGAGCTGGACCTGCACGCCGTGACCAGCGCGGACCTCGAGCACCGATGCGTCCACCGGTTGCCGACCACGCGTGGGATCACGCCGGTCGAGCTCGAGGACTACGGGGTCGTCATCTTCGTCGGCCCCATGGCAGTCCGGTTCGCCGACCAGCCGCCCGACTCGCTCGTGATGGACACGGCCGCGGCGCTGCGGAGAGTCGGGGCCCGCTCCACCGCCGAGGCACTGCCCGCGCCGTCGTACCAGGTCACCCGGCTCATCCAGCACTGTCTGGTGCGGCCCCGCGGCTGAGGGCTAGATTCAGGACTCCGTACACCCCCACCTCACCTCAGACGCTGATGAAACCCACCGCGGCCCAGACCTCGCCGCCACAGGTCAAGAGCATGGTCCTTGTCGATGACAGCGCGGACCTGCGACTGCTGCTGCGCATGGCCATGGAGCGCGACGGCGAGTTCCGGGTGGTCGGCGAGGCCGCGAACGGGGAGGCGGGGCTGGCGGCGGCCCTCCAGTGCCACCCCGACGTGCTCCTCCTCGACATCGCGATGCCGGTGATGGACGGCCTCCAGGCGCTCCCGCTGATCCGCGAGGCGTGCCCGGACACGATCGTGGTGATGCTCTCGGCGTTCGGCCCGAAGTACGGGCTCCAGCACCAGGCCCGGCTCCTCGGTGCCCACGGCTACATCCTCAAGGGCGCGCGGATGGAGCAGGTGCTCGTCGAGCTGCGGGAGATCCTCGACGACCTCGACTCCTGAGCCTCGACATCGCCGCCCGCACAGCGTAGGAAGAGTCGCAACCAACGCGATGACAGGGGCCGGGATGGACGCAGAGCGCGCACGCACGTTGCTGGAGGCCGAACGGGCCGAGGTCGAGGACATGCTCCGGCAGATCGGCGCGTCCGGCGGGGACGACCGGGAGGCCGAGCAGGACCTCGGTGACTCCGGGGACACGGCCGACGCGTTGGAGTCCGAGGGCGTGGACAACGCGGTGGAGGCCAGTCTCCGCGAGCGGCTCGCCGCCGTCGAGCGTGCCGAGCAGCGCCTGGCCGACGGCACCTACGGTCTCTCCGTGCGCAGCGGGCAGCCGATCCCCGACGAACGACTCGAGGTCGCACCGACCGCCGAGCTGACCGTCGAGGAGGCCTCGAGCGGAGCCTGAGCCGGCGCCCGGCCTGCCAAGATGGCCGCGTGACCCCAGGAGAACGCCCCGGCCACCGACTGACGCGCGCTGACCTGCCCGCGGAGCTCACCGCCGAGAACCTGCGGCATCTCGGGTTCCGCACGCTGCGGCAGCTCGCACATCCCGACAACGGCGTGCTCAGCCCCGAGGAGCAGCGCCAGTTCGACGTCGCCCTCGAGGAGCTGAAGAGGGACACCGCCGCCCTGGTCGACTCCTCCCTGCAGCGCTCCCGTCGCGGCGGTCCGGGAAACCTCGACCCGGAGCTGCGCCGGTCCTACTCGCGCACGCAGCAGCGGCTGGCCGAGCAGGCGCGGCGGGCGCGGGAGAGCTTCCCCGAGCTGGCCGAGCACCTCCCGCCGGAGCCCGCGGAACCCGAGACGCCGGCCCCGCGAGCCGGAGGCGACGGACGACACCTCCGACGACGTCTCCTACGGCACCCTGCAGCAGGAGGTCGAGCAGACCTCCGACACCCTCGACATGCTCGAGAAGATCGCCTCGATCCAGCAGCAACAGCTCGACCACCAGGAGTCGCAGCTGCTCAGCGAGACCCGCGGGCTCTTCTTCGCGTTCGTCGTCTCGGTCTCGGTGATCATCGCCGGCGTCGCCCCGCTGGTGGAGGCCGAGCCGCACGAGCGCTGGCTGATCGTCGTCTGGACGCTGGTCGTGGTCGCCCTGGGTGGGGTCGGGTACGCCGGCGTGCGGGCGTTCCAGAACAGGGACCAGCTGTGATGACCAGGTCCTCTCACCACTCCTTCTCAGTGGCGATGGTGCAGCGGCTGTTCCGAGGCGTACTGCTGGGTCACGAACTCGACCAGCTGGCGCCACTGCGCCGGTCTCAGGCGCAGTCCGGACGAGTCCAGGAGCTGTGCCACCAGCGAGCCGGGCGAGTTCTTCGAGTAGCAGAGATCGCCCTCGCAACCAGCGCGTACGTCGGAATTGCGGATCCCCATGACCACGCCGCCACCCGTGTCGCTGTCACCGATCTGTGCGTTCACCTTGCCGGAACCACCGATGGTGACGTTCGAGTCGTCATAGCTGACGATGTCGTGGCGACCGTGGCTGCGGATCGAGACGTCGTCGACGCCGTCGGCTCCGACCACGAAGGCGTTCTTCCCGTGGGCGTTCGAGGCACCCTCGTCGGTGACGGTGCCGAAAGCCCTGCCGTGGTGGAGGCAGGCGCCCCCGTCCGTGAGGCCGCGCCCGTTCACCGGGGCAACCCGCTCGTCGTCGTTCGAGGTGGCCGGCGACAGTGCCTGTTCCTCGGCACTCTCCCCGTCGCCCTCGCCATCTCCGGAGTTGCCGGCGCGCACGGTCGAGCCGGCGACGTCAACGGCGTTGAGCCCACTGGAATCGGTGTCGCCGGTGTTGGCGTTGATCAACCCCTGGCGGTTGATGAAGACGTTGGAGTCGTCATACGTGACGACCTGGTCGTCTCCGTCGACGGCGACCGAGTGATCCTCGAAACCGCTCAGGCTGGTGCCCCGAGGACCTGTCCCGTGCTTCCCCAGCGCTGTGATGGTGCCGTTCGCGGCGCTGACCGGCTTTCGCGTCGATCGCGCCCCCGCGCCCTGCCGGGCGGTCGCTCGTGCTGCGGTGCCCAGGGTCGCCGGCCGCTCGTGCCGCCGTACGCCGCGGATCGGCCGCTCGCGCCGCCGTGTCCTGGAGCCGTGCGGACGTGGTGCCACGAGACCGGCCGGAGCGGAGGTCCGAACGCGTGACCCCGAGCGCAACGGCTCCGCTCGAGGACGTCGGGCCCGTGTTGGCCGTCAGGTGACCGTTGTCGCCGACGTAGATGATCGCTCCCCGACTCGCCAGCACGACCCCGCCTGCCCGAGCTGCGGGGAGCATGGCGATCGCCTGCTTGCGAGCGGAGCGGTCCGATGACGTCACGGCCCCGGGTGGTCACGGTGCTCGACGCGGTGGTCGACGCAGAGCGCGGCACGACGCGTCGCCGCCGTGTCGCCGGCAGGGTCGGCCTGGTCCGTGGTGGCACTTCTCGATGGAGCGGTGATCGGGAGCACAGGTCCGATCTGCACCGCCTCCGGCGTGCTCGACGCTGGTGCGGTCTCGAGCGGAGCTCGTGGCGGCGACGGCCGTGTTCCGGTCGTCCCCCAGGGGGTTGAGGGCGACCCACAGGGTGAGGATCGCTGCGAGGGTGAGCGCCAGGGTCGCCGGTGACAGCCGTCGAAGCACAGCGGGCTGCCACCCACCCGGCGCGGGCGGGGAGGTGTAGCGGGTGTCCCGTCCCGGCCGGACCATCAGCCGGCACAGCACCAGCCAGATGCCGACCAACGTGACGGGGATGGCCGTGCTGCGCCAGGAGATCAGGGCGAACCCGGCGAGCACGGCGTGCACGGCCACCGAGAGCAGCAAGGACAAGAACACCCACCGGCGCCGCCTGACGGGGGTCAGTGGCTGGCGGTCGGGCCAGTCCATGACCCAGCGGACGACCCAAGCGGTGCCCAGGACGACCACAACGGAGGCGCACACGTCCGCCATGGGCGTCAGCGTAGGTTCGACACGGAGGCCCGAGGGGACGTCACGGGTGTGTCGCGTGTATATTTCTGATGCAGGAGTGACCACGACAATCGTATCAAACCGGGTCGTAATACTCCTTCACGCCGAGCGTGTCGCTGCCTCGGACGCGGCTGACCCCGACCCGGTCCTCACCCGCCGGTCAGCGTCGCCTTGATGTCGGTCTTGAGCACCTTGCCGACCTTGGAGCGCGGCAGGTCGGGCCAGACCTCGACCTGCTTGGGCGCCTTGACGCTGCCGATGCGCTCCTTGACGAACGCGGCCAGCTCGGCCCCGGCCACGTCCCGCCCGGGCCGCAGCTGTACGACGGCCGTGACGCGCTCGCCCCACTTCTCGTCCGGCAGCCCGATCACCGCGCAGTCGGCCACGTCGGGGTGCTGCATCAGCGCCTGCTCGACCTCGGTCGAGTAGACGTTGAAGCCGCCGGTGATGACCATGTCCTTCGCCCGGTCGACGATGAACAGGAACCCGTCGCCGTCGAGGAAGCCGATGTCGCCGGTGTGGTGCCAGCCGTACGCCGAGGCCTCGGCCGTCGCCTCCGGGTTCTTGTAGTAGCCGCGCATCACCAGCGAGCTGCGCACGACGATCTCGCCGCGCTCACCGCGCGGCAAGCAGGTCGCCCTTCTCGTCCATGATCGCCACGGTCACCAGCGGAGTCGGGCGACCGGCCGACGCGAGCCGCTCGCGTGGCGATCGAGCCGTCCTCGAGGAAGTGGTCGGCCGGCGGCAGCGCCGAGACCATCATCGGCGCCTCGGTCTGGCCGAACAGCTGGGCCATCACCGGTCCGATCCGGGTGAGCGCCTCCTCGAGCCGGCTGGTCGACATCGGCGCCGCGCCGTACCAGAAGCACTGCAGCGACGAGAGGTCCACGACCGACAGCCCCGGGTGGTCGAGCAGCATGTAGATCAGCGTCGGCGGCAGGAACGTGTGCGTCACGCCGTGGGTCTCGACCAGGCCGAGGAACCGCTCGACGTCCGGCGTACGCATCACCACGATCTCGCCCGCCTTGGCCAGCACCGGGAAGCAGAGCACGCCGGCAGCGTGGGTCAGCGGTGCGAGCGCGAGGTAGACCGGCCGACCCTCGAACGGGTAGCTCATCAGGGTGATCGCGGTCATCGTCTCGAGGTTGGTGCCGGTGAGCATCACGCCCTTCGGCCGCCCCGTCGTACCGCCGGTGCCGACGATCATGGCGAGGTCGTCGACCGCAGGCTCGTCGACGGGATCGGCCCCGGGCGAGCCGAGGAACTCCTCCCACGACAGCGCCCCCTCCGCCGGCACGCCGTCGAGGCAGACCACGGTCGTCAGCTTCGGCAGCTCGTCGCGGATCTGGCCGACCAGGGGTGCGAACGACTGCTGGTGGATGAGCACCGTGCAGTCGAAGAGGTCGAGCAGCTCGCGGTTCTCGGCCGCCTCGTTGCGCGGGTTGATCGGGCACCACACGGCACCGGCCCGGCTGATCCCGAAGACGCAGCTGAACGCGACCGGGTCGTTGGCCGACAGGATCGCGACCTTGTCACCCGGCTTCACCCCCGCGCGCACGAGTGCCGCCGCGATGCGGAAGCTGAGCTCGCGCACCTCGGCGTACGACGAGCTGGTGCCGTCGGTGGTCAGGCAGGGAGCCTCGGGATCCACCGAGGCCCCCTTGTCGAGGTAGTCGACCAGGCGCACGACTCGAGCCCGCGCTTCTCAGGCCTCGACGGTCAGGACCGGCTCCGACACCAGCCCGAAGGACCGCAGCACACCGAGCAGCTCGCGGTGCCCGAAGGCCTGGCAGCCCGACGCGAAGCCGACCCGCTTCGGCGGCTGCATCAGCAGGGAGTACGCCGCGTAGGCCTGCAGCAGGCCGGTCTGCTTGTAGTTCTGGTTGCCGTGGATCACGCAGTGCGCGCGTCCCAGGGGACCGGACGCGTGCACCGAGTCGAGCGACTTGTTCAGCCGGGGGTTCTCGCGCGGGGGCATCGAGTTCATCACCTGCGCGGCGGTCGCTGCGAGGGCGGCGTACTTCTCGTCGGGGTCCATGTCCTTGGTCGCCTCGAGGGCACCCGCGACGATCTGGGGTACGCCGAGCATCAGCGCCTTGTTGAACACCCCACCGAGCGCCTTGCAGTTCGCGACGCGGGGGTCCTTGCGGTACCAGACCGGGTGCGACGTGCCGCCCCACGGAAGCGCCAGCGCGAGCTCGTGCTGGCCGGGGATGGCGAGCTGGTAGTGCCCGGCCTCGGGGTCGAACGGCACGTAGGTGTTCTGCTCGAGGTAGTGCGCGCCGGACAGCGCCGCGTTGAACAGGATCGTCTGCGTCGACGCGATCGTCGGGCTGCCGCCCCAGAACACCGCGATGTCGAGGGTGTCGAGGCCGGGGTGCTCGAGCGCGACCTCGGCGGCGATCTCACCGGTCGTGTACATCTGCGCGATGCCGGGTGCGAGGAGCAGACCGGCGGCAGCGAAGTCGGCGCCGTACTCCTCGTCGCACTTGATCAGCCAGTCCTGCTCACCGGTGGTGTCGGTGTAGTGCGCACCGGAGGCCAGGCAGGCCTCGACCACCTCGGGTCCCCACTTGCTGAACGGCCCGACGGTGTTGAGCACGACGGACGCACCGCTGAACAGCTCGGTCAGCGACGCGAGGTCGTGGGTCACCTCGACGACCTCGTAGTCGGCGGTCTCGATGCCGGCGACGTTGCCCTCCATCGAGGCCTTGAGCTTGCCGCCGTCACGGCCGGCGGCGACGAAGGGCACGTTGTACTCGCGGAGGTATTCGCAGATCAGCCGGCCGGTGTAGCCGGAGGCGCCGTAGACGACGACGGACTTGTCAGTCATGCTCACATCCCCATTCCGCCGTCGACCGGCAGGCCGACGCCGTTGACGAAGCGGGAGGCGTCGGAGGCCAGGAACACGACCGCGTCGGCCATGTCGGCGACCTCGCCGAGCCGGCCGGAGGGAGTCAGCTCGATGACTCCGGCGACGGCCTCCTCCGGGGAAGCGAAGAGGCCGAGCTTCGCCATGTCGACGGCGAGCCCCTGGCCCATCGCCGTGGGCACCAGGCCCGGGTAGATGCAGTTGATGCGTACGCCGTAGCCGAGCTTGCCGGACTCCATCGCGGCGACGCGGGTGAGCCGGTCGACCGCCGACTTGGTGGCCGAGTAGATCGGGATGCCCGGGAACGCGATCGTCGCGGCGACCGAGGAGATGTTGATGATGCTGCCGCCCTTGCCGCCGAGGCCGTCGGGTCGCATCGTCCGCAGGCCCCACTTGAGGCCGAGCGCGGTGCCGAGGATGTTGACCTCGAGCATCGTGCGGATGTCCTTCGGGTCCACCTCGGTGATCAGGCTGCTGATCTCGACACCGGCGTTGTTGACCAGGATGTCGAGCCCGCCGAAGTCGGAGGCGGCCGCGGTCGTGGCGTTCTCCCAGCTCGCCTCGTCGGTCACGTCGAGGTGCACGAAGCCGTGGCCGTCGCCCTTGAGCGAGTCGGCCGCCTTCTCCCCAGGTCGTCCTGCAGGTCGGCGATCACGACCCGGGCGCCGTTGGCGGCGAGCGCCTGGGCCATGCCCTCCCCGAGTCCCTGGGCGCCCCCGGTCACGAGGGCGGTGCGTCCGGTCAGGTCAAGGTCGGTCATGGGTGAGCTCCTCAGCTGGGTGGATTCCTGGGGAGTGGTGGCGGTCACAAACGTGCCGCTCGGTCTTGACAGTTGTCAAGACTCTGCTGGACATTTGTAAAATTGTCAAGTCAAGATCTCACGGCCAGCTGTCCAAGGTCTGCGGCACGCCCAGCGCGTCCACCGCAGCGAAGAAGCCGACGAAGTCGCCGGCCAGGGCGCCGCGTCGCGCGCCTGCCGACAAGTTCGACGAGCGCCGCAACCAGCTCGCCGAGTCGGCGCTGCAGACCCTCGGTGAGCTCGGCTACGCGCGCACCAGCCTCCGCGAGATCGCGAACAACTCCGAGTTCAGCCACGGCGTCGTGCACTACTACTTCTCCGACAAGACCGAGCTGATCGTCTACTGCGTGACCTACTACAAGGCCCAGTGCGTACGCCGCTACGACGGTGTCGTCGCCGACTCGACCACCCCCGAGGAGCTGCTCGACGCGTTCGCGGCCAAGCTCGTCGAGACGTCCAGGAAGAGGCGCCGATGCACCGCCTCTGGTACGACCTGCGCACCCAGAGCATGTTCGAGGAGTCGCTCCGCGAGGCCGTGCTGATGATCGACGGCACGCTCCAGGACATGATCTGGCGCGTCGTCTCCCGCTACGCCGAGCTCAGCGGTGCCGAGGTCGCGATGACCCCGACGGCGGCGTACGGCGTGCTCGACGGGCTGTTCCAGCAGGCCCTGCTCAGCTACCTCACCGGCGACCCGCAGGAAGCCCTCGACGTGCTGGTCGGCCAGGTCGCGATGCCGCTCAACCCGCAGCCGCTGCCGCCACTGAAGGAACCGAACCTCTAGCCATGGCAGTCTTCACGCGAGGGTTCGGCGGGCGACGGCAGCGCGAGGCCGAGGACCTGCCACCGGGTCAGTACCTCGCCGACGGCTTCCCGGTGCTCACCGCCGGGCCCACGCAGTACGTCGACACCGACGACTGGTCGTTCACGATCACCACCGAGACCGACCAGAAGCACACGTGGTCGTGGCAGGAGATGCTGGCGCTGCCGGTCGAGGACGTGACCGTCGACATCCACTGCGTGACCCGCTGGTCGAAGCTGCAGACCCGCTGGCGCGGCGTACCCGTCGACGCGTTCTTCGAGGACGTCGAGAGCACGGCCGAGTACGTCATGGCGCACTCCTACGGCGGCTACACGACCAACCTGCCGCTCGAGGACCTGCTCGACGGCAAGGCCTGGGTGGCCTTCGAGTACGACGACGACCCGCTCACCGCCGAGCACGGCGGGCCGGTGCGGCTGCTGGTGCCGCACCTCTACTTCTGGAAGTCGGCCAAGTGGCTGTCCGGGCTTCACCATGATGACCAGCGACGAGCCCGGCTTCTGGGAGGGCTTCGGCTACCACAACTACGGGGACCCGTGGCGCGAGGAGCGGTACGACGGTGACTGAGACGCGCACTCGGGGGCTCGTCGGCGGACCTCGTCCGCGATGGTTGCCGGCCCAGCTGGTCGGGCTGCAGTCCGAGACCCGCACGGCCCGCACCCTGGACTTCGACGTGCCGGGCTGGCCCGGACACCTCGCCGGTCAGCACGTCGACGTACGCCTCACGGCCGCCGACGGCTACTCCGCGCAGCGCGCCTACTCGATCTCCGAGCCGGTCGACGACGAGAAGATCTCGATCACCGTCCAGCAGGTCAGCGACGGCGAGGTCTCGCCGTACCTCGTGGAGGACATGGAGCTCGGCGACCAGCTCGAGGTGCGCGGTCCGATCGGCGGCTGGTTCGTCTGGAAGCCCTCGCCCGAGGCGCCCGTCGAGCAGCCGATCCTGCTGGTGGGCGGCGGGTCGGGCGTCGTACCCCTGATGGCGATGGTGCGCGAGCGTGCGCGCCTGCACAGCCGGGCGCCGTTCCGGCTGGTGTACTCCGTGCGCGACCCCGACCAGGTGATGTACGCCGACGAGCTCGACCGGCGCGCCACGGAGGACGGGCTGCTCGTGGACGTGCTCCACACCCGGGAGGCACCGGTCGGCGCGGCACCGGCCGCCGGGACGGATCACCGCTGCCGACCTCGCGACTCCCCCGACCTGGCCCTCGGGGGTCGCGCCGCGTGCCTACGTGTGCGGCCCGACCGGCTTCGTCGAGCACACCATCGGCCTGCTGCTCGGGCTCGGCTTCACCAACAAGACCATCCGCGCCGAACGCTTCGGACCCTCAGGGAGCTGACATGGACCAGGACAGCAACGTGCTCGACGGCAACGCCGCTGCCGGCGCCTTCGCGGAGGTCTTCGGCGCCGACGTCACCACCGTGATCGTCACCTGCGCGGGCTGCCACGCCTCCGCGCCGTTCGCCGAGCAGGCGGCGTACGTCGGCTCCCCCGGCACCGTGCTGCGCTGCCCCGGCTGCGACCACCTGCTCGCGCGGGTGGTCGAGACGCGGACCGAGCTGTGGCTGGAGATGAGCGGCTGCGCGTCGTGGCGCTTCGCTCGTGAGGGCCGCGACTAGCGCTGACTGGCCTCGTCTCCGCGCGGCGAAGACGAGTGCGCCGCCCGACCAGGACCATCAGCACCCCGCCCGCGACGATGGCGATGGTCGGCCCGCCGGTCGCGGCCAGGCCCCCGAGCGTCGGCGAGGAGACCTCCGTCGTGGTGCCGGGGCCTCCGTTGCTGCCGCCCGTTCCCGGGCCGGGGGTCGGGTTGGTCGGCTCAGGCGGTGCGGTGGGGGGGCGGGCGGTGCGGGCGCGGGCGACATCGACCGTGACCGTGGCCTCGGCACACAGCGGCACCGCCCCCGGCGAGCAGATGCGGTAGCCGAAGGTGTCCGTGCCGGTGAAGCCGGCGTCGGGCTCGTAGACGATCCGCTTGCCCTCGACGCGCACGGTGCCCGACGACGGCGGAGACGTGACCTCGGGTGGCTCGTTCATGGCGCCCGAGTCGTTGTCGAGGACCGGGATCGTGACCGGCGTGCCTTCGGTGGTGCGAGCCCCGTCGTCGACGGCGATCGGGTAGACGTTCACCACGACGACAGCGGTGCTGCACAGCTGCGGGTCGCCGTCGTCGCACGCGACCACGGTGAAGAGGTCGACGCCGGAGTGCCCCTGGCGGGGGGTGTAGGTGAACGAGCCGTCCGGAGCGACCACCACGGTGCCCGAGCGGGGCAGGAGCCGGAGGGCGAAGGTGACGACGTCATCGTCCGGGTCGGTCGCGGCCACCGTGCCGGAGACCGGGGTTCCGGTGGTGGTCACGACGACCTGCGGCCCGACGAGGGGCGGGTGGTTGGCCGGCAGCACCTCCACGGTCACCTCGGCCGTCGTGCACAGGGCCGGGGCGCCGTTCGTGAGGGGTGAGCAGTAGGAGTAGCTGAAGGTGTCCGTGCCGAGGAACCCGCCGTCGGGGGTGTACTCGCACCTGTCCGTCGACGATGGTGGCGGTGCCGTTCGCCGGATCGGTGGCGATGGAGTCGAGGACTCCCCCAGCCACGTCGTTGGCGACCACGGGGATCAGGACCGGCGTCTCCTCGAACGTCCGGGCCTCGTCGTCGGACGGCGACCGGCGAGATCGCCAGGAACACCGTGGCGGTGTCGCACAGCGGACCCGGGTTGTCGCCGTTGTCGCAGACCTCGTAGGTGAAGCTGTCGTGCCCGGCGAACCCCGTGGAGGGGCGGTACTCGAAGGCTCCTGAGCCGGCCATCACCGCGCGCCCGTTCCCGGGTCCCGTCACCGGCCCGGTGAACCGGAGGGTCTGGTCCGGGTCCGGGTCGGTGGCGGCGACGCGGCCGAGCAGCAACGTGCCTGCCTGACCTGACACGGTGAGGTCCTCGGCCACGGGCGGCTGGTTGACCGGTGGAGGCGCTGCCTCGACGTCGGTGCTGGTGTTGGACGAGTCGGCCGTGCCGTCGTTGTTCGTCGGGTCCGGGTCGGGTGTGTCCGCCGTCGAGGAGACCCGGTTCAGCAGGGTGCCGGTCGACGGTGCTGTCCCGGTCACCGTGAGCTCGACGGACTCGCCGCTCGCCATGGTGCCGAGGTCCCACGTGACCGTGCTGCCCGAGACGACTCCCGGGGCCGAGGCCGTGACTGCGGTGAGAGCGGGCGGCAACGTGTCGGTGACCACGACGTCGGTGGCGGGATCCGGGCCGTTGTTCGTCACGGTGATCGTGAACTGGAGCTGCCCCCCGGCCGCGACGGTCGGCGGCGCGGACTTGGTGACCGTCACGTCGGCCCCCGGCCGGGGCACCACGCTGCTGCAGCCCGGTGCCGGGTAGGTCGCCGGCGGTTCTGCCCGCACCCTCCCGGCCACCACGTTCACCACGGTCCCCGACTGCACGTCGAAGATCTGGGGCGGTGCCGGCGGAGTGAGGTCGTCCACGACGATCGGCTCCCCCGGGGAGGAACCGACGAACTGGTTCTGGGTCTGGCTGGTCGTGCTGACGATGTAGCGACCGAAGCCGGTCACCCTGCCGTCGTTGCTCAGCGATCCGGTGCGCGCCGTTCCCGTCGAGGACTGGAGCCAGGTGCCGTTGTTGGAGAACTGGCCGGCGACCTCGACCAGGCCGTCGTTGCTGGAGGACGCCGACTGGTTGGAGAGTCCCTGCGTCGTGGCCAGCGCACACCGGTTGTCGAAGGTCGCCCCGCCGTTGATGGTGAGGCTTCCGGTGACCGTCGTCAGGCCGGTGTTGTCGAACTGTCCGTTGACCGTGGAGCTCCCGGTCACGTCGAGGATCCCGTTGTTGCCGAAGAAGGCCTGGTTGTTCAGGTTGAACCCACCCGAGGCGGTGAAGGTCCCGCTGTTGACGATGCCGCCGGCGCTCGGTGAGAACTGGCTCGAGACGGTCATCGTGGCACCGCCGAGATTGTGGATGGACGCCGCGCCGTTGATGTTCAGGCCCGCGAAGGTCACGGCGCCCTGGTTGTCGAGCACGAACCCGGTCGCCACCGAGATCGACGGGAAGCCGGCCACACCACCCGGGGCGATGTCGAGGGTCCCTGCGGCGTTGTTCAGGTACGCCGGTCGCAGGGCCGCGGAACCGGCCACGCAGAGGAACGAGCCCTCCGGGAAGGCGTTGATGCCGCCCGTGAAGGTGCCTCCGGTGAGCAGCAACCGCTCCCCCGCAGCAACGGTGATCGCATCACTGCTTCCCCCGGAGAGCGTGCGGGTGGGGGCCGAGCAGTCGGCCGCGAAGACGGCCTGTGCCGCTGGAACCGGCACGTAGACGAGCGCGCTCACAGCCAGAGCCGTGAACGCACCGAGAAAGGCCCGACGGCACCTCACCCGCCCGACCATATCGGCATGTGAGACGCAAGGGCAGCCCTCGCTAGAGCGTCGCGGCGGCAGCCAGCGCTGCCGGGCGCAACCGCGCCCGCGGCTGGCGCTCCTCGCTCCGGAACAGCTTGCCGATCTGGCGCGGGGCGTTCCTGACCGTCGTCTCGGTGAGCCACCCGTTGGGCAAGGACAGCCGGACGACCTTGTGCCAGGCGCTGCCGACCTGCTTGACCAGCGGAGCAGCGTGGTACTTGAGCTCGTAGCGGTGGAACACCTCACGCACCCGCGGGGCGATCTCGCGGTAGCGGCGGCTGGGCAGGTCGGGGAACAGGTGGTGCTCGATCTGGTGCGACAGGTTGCCGCTCATCAGGTGCATCGCCTTGCTGCCGGAGATGTTGGCCGAGCCGAGCATCTGGCGCAGGTACCACTGGCCCTTGGTCTCGTGCTCGTCGATCGACTCCTGCTCGAAGGTCTCGACGCCCTCGGGGAAGTGGCCGCACATGATCACCGAGTGTGCCCAGAGGTTGCGCGCGACGTTGGCGGTGATGTTGGCCGCCAGCGTCCGGCGCCACGAACGCCCGGAGAGGGCGGGGAAGAGCACGTAGTCCTTGGCGGCCTGTCGGCTCGCCTTGCCGACGGTCTGCCCGATGCGCGAACGCAGCTCGGGGGTCATCCCGCGCTTCTGCCGCAGGTGGTCGCCGAGGTCGATGTCGTACATCGCGATGCCGTACTCGAAGAAGCACGCGTTCAGGAAGTTCCAGAGCGGCTGCACGAGGTAGCGCGGCTTCCACGGCTGGTCCTCGTCGACCCGCATGATCCCGTAGCCGAGGTCGTTGTCCTTGCCGAGGATGTTGGTGAAGGTGTGGTGCGTCACGTTGTGCGCGCGCTTCCACTGCTCCGCCGGCGACGCGTGGTCCCACTCCCAGGTGCTCGAGTGGATCTTGGGGTCGCGCATCCAGTCCCACTGGCCGTGCAGGACGTTGTGCCCGATCTCCATGTTGTCGAGCACCTTGGCGACCGCGAGGCAGGCGGTGCCGAGCACCCAGGCGGACTTGTACCTGCTGCCGAGCAGCAGGGCGCGGCCGCCCATCTCGAGCTTGCGCTGGACGTCGATGACGCGCCGGATGTACGCCGCGTCCAGGGCGCCCCGGTCGTCGAGCACGGACTGCCGGATGGTCTCGAGCTCGCGGCCGATCGCCTCGACGTCTGCCGTCGACAGGTGTGCCACGGGGTTGAGGTGCTTGTTCTCGACGGCCGTCATCCCGTGGAAACTACCGGGTCAAGATGAACGGCAGTTGAGAGGTCCACTCCACCTCAGCGAGCTCGGTGCCGCGGGAACTCGACGACCTGCTGGAAGGTGGGCCGGTTCTGCCAGTCGAGGTGCGGCTGACCGACGATTCCCAACGGGCGCAGGATGATCGAGTCGTGCTCGGGCATGGTCTCGCCGGCTGCGTGTGACTCGGTCGAGTCGGTCCACGACGCGACATCCGTGCTGCCGTTGGCCTTCACCAGCGCGTCGTACGTCGTCTGCAGGGCCTGGTCGACCGAGGCGTGGCAGGTGACCGGGCCGCCGTCGCACTCGCGGCTGGTCAGCTCGGGACCGAACCCGTCGGCCGGCTTCTGGCCGAGCAGCTGCTGGAAGGTCGACATCAGGTAGCCCTCGAAGCCGCCGTCGTACGCCGAGCCGAGGTGGGCGTTGCCCGAGTTCGGGGTGTTGACCCACTGCATCGGCACCTTCGCGTAGCCCGGGCAGGGTGGCGCCGCCGGTGGACACGACTCCCCCGCTGCCGCCGTCGGCGAAGATCTCGTCGTAGAAGGCGCGGATCAGGTTCGGCACCAGCTCGTCGGAGATCGCGACCGCCGCGTGGTCGACGTACTGCTCGTCCTCGTGCCTGGCCTTGATCCGGTGCGAGCCGGTGGCGTTCCAGGACTTCAGCTGCGCGAGCATCGCCTTCACGCCGGCGGGTTCGGAGCGGTTGCCGACGTACTTCAGGATCAGGTCGTTCAGCGTGACGCCGTCGAGGTCCTGGCTCGCGGCGGTCTCCATCGCCTTGACCACGTCGGAGCGGACCAGGTCGTGCGGGTGCGCGGCGAGCTGCTTCTTCAGCTGCTGGTCGAGCAGGACCGAGCGGTAGGTCTGGCTGTAGGCGTACTCACCGTCGGTCGCGAATCCCGGCGCCGGCTTGTTGTTCCAGCTGATGAAGTAGCCGTGGTTCGGGTTGACCTCGTGCGGGTGCTGCGCCTTGGTGAGGTAGCCGCGCCACTCGCTCTCGCCGGTCCCCCACATGGGCAGCGTCGGGTCGGCCGCCGGGTGGCGCACCGGGTCGAGCCCGCTGACGTAGTAGCCGGTGTCCTTGTCGTCGGCGTAGAACCAGTTGAAGGTGAAGTCGATCTTGGCCGCGGAGTCCATCCAGCTGTTCACGTCGTGGGTGCTGTTGGGGTCACCGAAGCCGAGGAAGCCGACGACGGAGTCGATGTCGTGGTTGTACGTCGACCGCTGGGTCACGATCGCGACCGGCTTGCCCTTGACCGTGGTCCAGCCCTGCACGATGCCGTGGCTGGTCTTGTAGATCGTGTGCTTGAGCTGGGCGGGCGCACCGGTGCCGCTCGCCTTCGGCAGCACCGTCTCGTCGAACTCCTCGCGCTGCATCGGGAGGCACGTGCCGTTGAAGAGGTACGACGTGCCGTTCGCCTCCGGCGTACCGCCCGAGGGGTTGCAGATCTTCTCCACCCGCTGGTCGATCAGGTCGCTCTCCGCGGAGGTCGCCGACCAGGCGTAGTCCTTGCCGCGTCCGAGCTCGACCAGGCCGGTGCCCGGGAACGACGCGCCCATGGCGGCGTAGTCGGGCGCGTGGATGTCGAGGACGCTGAGGATCTGCGGCGCGAAGTAGGACACCTGCGGGCCGAACACCGCGATCGGGTGGCCCGACCTGGTCTGCGAGCCGTTGACCACGAGCGCGTTGCTCATGTCCTTCGGCATGGCCCTCAGCGAGCCGATGATGTTCTTCGCTGCCTGGGCCCTGCGTGGTGGCGCTCAACGGGATGCCGGGCACGGCCGGCGGCGCCGGGCTCGAGCCGTCGCCGCAGCCCGGCGCGGTGCCCTGCGGTCCGCCGGTGAGCGCGCCGTCGTCGGGCAGCGCGTTCAGCGACTGGTCCCACGGCTTGGTGCGCACGTCGTACGGGAAGGTCTTGTCGGTGATCGTGGTCGGCGCCAGCGGGTCGTTCTGGTGGTCGACCTCGTGGTAGGCGCGCAGCCCGTCGGCGTTGCCGAGACGGTTCTGCAGGTAGGTCAGCAGGTGGGCGTCGTTGACCTCGAAGCCGCCACCCTTGCCGAAGATGCCGCCGATCAGGCCGGCGATCGAGACGACGTCGGCATCGGTCCACTTCTTCGGCAGCAGCTGGTCGGGCGCGGCCGCGACGTAGTCGGCGGGCAGCTTGCTCGGGTCGGTCTTGGTGGCGTCGATGTAGGCGTTCACGCCCTGCACGTAGGCGTCGATCATCGACTTGGCGAGCGCGCCGTCCTCGCCGTACCGCTTGGGCAGGGCGTCGACCTGGGCCTGCGCCTGGGCGGGGGTGTACGGCGACAGCAGCAGCTGGTCGTGGTCCATCTGCTCGAAGTCGCACGACGCGCCGAGGAACGAGGCCAGCGTGCCGGCGCCGTAGTGGCGCAGCACGTCCATCATGAACAGCCGGTCCTCGGCCTGCGCGTAGCCGGCACCGAACGCCGCAGCCGGGTTGGTGTCGCCGTAGATGTGCGGCACGTCGTGCTTGTCGCGGTAGATCGTGACGCCCGGACCGGGAGTCTCGGTCTTGGTGACGTCCTCGGGCTTCACCCCGAAGGACTCGTCGTTGAAGTAGTCGGTCAGGTTGGCGTTGGTCAGCGTCGGAGCGCCGTACAGGAGGTTGGAGTACTGCGACAGCTGGTCGTCACTCGCCGCCGGCCGCTTGCCGGTGGTCTCGAACTGCAGCGCGTCGGTCGCGTTGACCAGCCCGTTCTCGCCGGGCGGCAGCACGTACATCGCCTGCCCGTCGGCGTAGTCGTCCGCGCGGTACCGGTTCGGCGAGCTCGCCGCCCGCGCCGTACCCCCGGCCCCGACCGCGACGACCGACAAGGTCACCGCCCCCAGGATCGCGACCAGCCCGGTCCGCCCACCAACCCGCATGCCCAACCTCCACCTAGAACGTGTTCCAAGGTGGACAACGGCAACCAACTGGCCGGGTTACGCATCGGTAACCACCAGGTGGTTCCCCGTCGCGTATCTGGATCGGACCTCGGCGCTCA
>CAWCQB010000014.1:0-89046 GCA_963797505.1 uncultured Actinomycetota bacterium
CACTCATCTTCCCAGCCCGGGTGCTGGCTGCATCGGCGCGAGTCGTCACTCTCCTCAGCCGGGCTGGACGGCGTGCTCGACGGTGGCCATGCTTGAACGGAACGACGGGATGACAGATGACTCAGCTCTTTCTGAGTTACTCGCGGGAGGACCGGCCGGTGGTCGAAGCCCTGGCTGCTGACCTGCGCGCGAGCGGCTACACCCCCTACTTCGACGAAGAGCTGGTCGGTGGCCAGGACTGGTGGTCAGAGCTGCTGAGCAGGATCGAGGACGCGCGGGCGTTCGTGCCGGTCCTGACCCCCGGATTTCTCGACTCGACACCCTGTCAGCTCGAGGCTGCGTACGCCGCCGCGCTGGGCAAGCCCTTCCTCCCGGTCAGTGTCGAGCCCGTTCCCCCGCAGCTCTGCCCCGAGGCCATTTCCTCGTCACAGTGGGTCGACTACGACCATGCGAGAACCGCATTCCATCCTCGCGGTGATCCGTGCGATCAACGGCCTCGGCCCGACGCCGCCGTTGCCGGACCCACGACCGGACCGGCCGGTCGTGCCCATCTCCTACATGAACGAGCTCCAGAACGAGATCGGGAGCCACGCGGAGATCGCACGGTCTCGGCAGGTCCTGATCATCGCGGACCTGAAGGGGCGGTTGGGGACCCCGGACAGGCCGGCCGCCATCCTGCTGCTGCGTCGCATCCGCGATCGTGCGGACATCGGCTACCAGGCCGCAGTCGACATCGACGAGACGTTGGCCAAGCTGGCGTCGACGCCCGAACCAGCTGCGACCAGTGCTCTCCCTGCAGGGACGGCGACCGGGCCGGGTCATGCACCCGTCGCTCCCCCGATCGAGGAACCCCTGCCCGAACTCGTGGTTCCGCCCGTGGACGAGCCCGCAGACGAGCCCGCGGACGAACCCGTGCGCTGCGCGGGTCGACGAACCCGCGGACGAACCCGTGGCTACGCCGGTCAAGGAACCTGTGGCTACGCCGGTCGAGGATCCCGTGACCACCGACGCCGAAGCCGCTGGCTGGGTGCCCCTGGTGGTCCGGCTGGCCTCGGTCTCGTTGCTGGCGGTGCTCCCCATCATGGTGATGGCCTTTCGTTCGGAGGCCCCGGACGACGGGTGGAACCTCTTCGCCGTCATCTCGCCGATCGAGGCGGTCCTGGCGGCGATCGCCCTCTGGCTGCTCGTCGGTGCGTTGGGTCGTCGCCGGCTCTCGACTGCGGCCGGCGCGGGCGCCCTCATCGCCATCGGCGCACTGGTCCTGGCCGGGGCGCTGGGCCTGGTGAAGTTCTCGGTGAAGCGGCTCGACTCCGGCGCGGTCGTCCTGAGCGTCCTCGTGCTCCTCGGTGCCGTGGCGACGCTGGCCGCGGGGGTGTCCTGCATCCGCGCCTCGAGAGGGACAGCCAGGCCGCGGCAGATCGACACGGTCGCACTGGTCCTGGCTCTCGTGGGTGCCGGACTGGCCGTCGTTGCCCTGTTCCAGCACTACGACGGGCTGAGCTCGCTGGTCAGCGAGCTCAGCGAGGGCGGGTACAGCGCCGAGTTCCTCTTCGAGCCGGCGCTCGCGGTCGTCCTGGTGCTGGTCGGACTGGCCTGCTTGAGCTCCTGGCCGCGGTTCGGGGTCGGCGTACTCATCACCGTGGGCGCGCAGATGGCCGTGCACTACCTCGGGGTGCTCGTGGCCGCACAGCTCGCTGTCGGGGAGGTGGGCGACACCGGTCCCGCCGGGTTCATCGGGTTGTTCGCCGGTGTCCTGGTCGCGGCTGCCGGGTACCACTCCCACGTCGCGGCCCGCACCGGCCACTGAGCGGGTACGCCGATGGGTAGTCGTGATGACGGATCCCCCGACCACTCCGCCTGACCCCGAGCGACAGCGGGCGAAGAAGCTCGCGTGGCGGGGCTACCTCCTGATGGGCGTGGCCATCGTGATGTTCGGGGTCGTGCAGAATCTGGGCAAACGAGACCTCTCCTTCACCTGGCTGCTCGTGCTGCTCATCGGTGGCATGGGTCTGGTCGTGTGGGTGGGGCGTACTGGACGCCGCTGGTCCATGTCGGCTCGCAAGCTCCAGGCGACGTCTGCAGCCGAGGTCCTCGAGCAGACGTCGGTCCGGCCGGTGCTGTACCTCCGCGCCTTCGCCGACGACGAGAAGGTGGCCGAGGCGGGTGTGGCGCAGGGATTCTTCCAGCTGCGCACCGAGGAGGAGCAGCTTGCGCGGGTGCTCGACGGCATCGGTCCGTTCGTCGCGATCGGAGACCCGAAGGAGCAGCTTCCCGATCTCGGTGCGGCGCGGCTCTACGTGTCCGACGAGTGGAAAGAGGTCGTCATCGAGCTGTTGGCGCGGGTGTCACTGGTGGTTGTGCGCGTGGCGACCACCGAAGCCGTCCGCTGGGAGCTCCAGCAAGTCGTGTCGCGGCTCAACCCGGAGCGGATCGTGCTGGTCGTGCCCAAGGGCCGCAGGCGCTATCGGGCCGTCAAGGCCGTGTGTGACGGGGACTTGAGGAAGCCGCTGCCAGATCTGCCCCTGAAGCCCGTGGGCCTCTGGTCGGTGGGCGGGGTGGTCCGCTTCGAGCCAGACTGGACGCCGGTCTTCCTGCGGCGTACCCGTCTGCGCTGGCTGAAGGGAACTGTGCGCGGTCCACTCGAGCAGCGGCTGCAGTACATGCTGCGCCCGGTGTTCGAACAGGTCGGCGCCGAGTGGAGGGAGCCGCCGTTCAGCCTGCAGGGCCCCGCTGGACTGCTGGGTGGGCTCGTGCTCCTGGGGGCGCTGTACCAAGGAAGCGTCGCGATCGCCCGAGCCGTCGGCCTTGGCTGAGGCGCTCGATTCACGTGGGGTGGTGGCGCTCACAGGTCGATCGCGAGCGGATGGCGCGGCTCGTACAGCCCGACCTCACCGCCACCGGGACCGTCGGCGGGATACGCGTCCGCAAGACGGCGGCGGCTAGGGTTCAGGGGTCCACCACCTCCCGACGACGCCCTCCTGAGCGGTTCATGGCACCCGACCACGTCCACAGCATCCGGGTCTCCACGCCGGAAGACCTGCCCCGGCTCCTCGAAGCGGCCGGGCTGTCCACCGGGCCGGTGCTCGTCGTGGTCGGCGGTGCCGGAGGCCTCGAGGCCACCGACGAGGACCGGCTGTCGTCCCTGATCCGGGAGCACGTGCTCCCCCTGGTCGTGCGCTGCGGCGCGACCGTCGTCGACGGGGGGACGGATGCTGGTGTGATGAAGGCGATGGGCAATGCGCGGGCGGAGGCAGGAGCGCAGTTCGAGCTCGTCGGCGTTGCGGCGGTGGGCACGGTGCCGGCCCCCGGAGACGCACCCGAACACGTGGCGACGACGCGCGTCGAGCCCCAGCACACGCACATCGCGCTCGTGCCGGGCGACACGTGGGGAGACGAGTCGGCGTGGCTCTCCGAGGTCGCCTCGGTGCTCTCGACCGGACACCCGTCGGTGACTCTTCTCCTCAACGGAGGGGAGATCGCCTACACCGACGTCCGCCACAGCCTCGCGGCCGGCCGGCCGGTGGTGGTCGTGGCGGGCTCGGGTCGTACCGCCGATGCGATTGCCGCGGCGGCGGACGGTTCGCCAGGTGAACCCCGCGCCGCGCAGGTTGCCGCCTCGCCCCTGGTGCGCGTCGTACCGCTCGACTCACCGGGCAGGGTCTCGGCGGCACTCGCCGAAGCCCTGGTGGGGACTACGTCTGCCGAGTGACGTCCTCACCGCGCGGCGGGACTGTCACGAGCTTGGCCTTGATGGCCGAGACCGCGATCCCCTCGTTGGCCGGGTAGGTGCCACCGTCGCCGTGGAGCTTCGGGATCTCGAGCCCACCTGCGTGGTGGACGGCGATCAGGCTCCAGGTGGCGTCGAACACGGGGCTTCCCGAGCTCCCGTGCTCGGTCGGTGACCGGTAGTGCACCACGGCGTCGTCGTAGTCGATCAGCAGGTTGTCCTGCAGTGAGAACTGCGGCGTCTCGAGACCGGAGGGGTGTCCGATCACGTAGGCACGAGGGGGCGTCGTTGCCGTGAGGCGTGGCATCTCCACGGCCAGTGGCATCGGCCTGACCCCGCCCGGGTAGGCATCGAGCTCGAGGATCGAGATGTCGAGGTCCGGCGCTCGTGCCGGTTCGTACCACCACCACCGGACCACCTCGAACCTCCGGCGGGCCGACTCCTCGTCGCCGACGAGGCCGTGGAAGACCGCAAAGGCCTGGCCGTACGGCAGGCCCTCGGGTACGACGTGACCGTTGGTGACCAGGACGAGATCAGGCAGCTCGGGGCTCAGCTCCGTGCCGTTGACCAGGAACCCGGTCCCGATCGCATCGGCGTACATGCTCTCGATCCGGGCGACCGCACGACACCGCTCGAGCCCGGTCAGCCACCACCTCATCCCCTTGAACCGTTCGTGACCCAGCACCGCCTCGAGGTTCCTGCCGTCCGCACTCTCGTAGCGGCTGACCTCGTCGAGCCTCTCCGCTCGGGTGTCCCGCGCGTCGACGGTGACCGTGCCGCCGTCGCGGGCGAGCACGGCTGATCGCAGCAGCGGCAGCAGCACCTGACCCGGCAGCTCGTCGGTGTCGAGCTCCCACAGCTCGACCAGCTGACGCAGGAGCGAGGCGAGCGTGAACGCGTCGACGTCGGTCCTCGAGACCAGCCGGGTCGCCCAGTCCAGCGCCTGGGCGTGGTCACCGAGCGCCACCGCCGCCTCACAGGCGGTCGCGAGCTCCCACACGCCTGGAGGCTGCGCACGCAGGACGGTGTCCAGCACCTCGCTGGCCACGCGCCGAGACTCCGCGCCCGGGTCGGCGACGTCCTCGATCTCCACCGAGTCACGATCAGCACGGGCCAGCAGCGCGGCGATGTTGATCCCGTGCCAGTAGTGGCCACGGTCCTCGTCGTACGCCGCGTGGTAGGCCGCGAGTGCGGCCGGCAGGTGCAGACGTCGTCGCGCACGCACGCGGTCGAGCACGTAGAGCTGCTTGTGGCAGCGCCCCACACCACCCATCGCCTCGGGCCGCTCCTCCTCAGGCGTCCTCGGGTCGTCGAGGATGCCCTGGTAGACGAGCAGCGCCGCCGCGGGAGAGTCGCGGTCCACGAGGGCCTGGGCGAACTGGCGCTTGACGACCGCCTCGTTCAGCCCGTGGCCGAGGAGTGCGTCGGCCACGGCGTGGACCTCGGCGTAGCGACGTACCCCACGGAGGAGCCCGAGGATGTCACTGGCCTCTCGCTGCGGGACCAGGTCCTCGGTGGACCGCAGGTGCCGGACGTACTGCTCGATGATGCTGCTGAGGTCGTTCCAGCTGAAGGCCGCGGTGGCCGCCCGGACCTGCTCCACCCACGGTGAGGCGCTGCCGTCAGCCATCGCGCGACGTCCCTGCGAGTGCCTCGCGGAGCGCCTGGCGCACGGCGTGCTGTCGCAGGTACTTCACCACGCTGTGCCGCCACCGCCCGTCGTTGGTCACGGCGGTGTCGACGACCAGGGCTCGGCCGTCCCTGCGGAAGTCGGGGCCGATGGCGGCGTCGAACCCGCAGACGGGGTCCAGGCGATCGGCGACGTTGGTCCACGCACCTCCACCGAGTCGCTGCGTGGGCCAGCCGTCGTGGCTGGTCCAGGGCGGTGCGAGCTTGGCCTGCACGTCAGAGAGCCCGAGCGGGCTGCCGAGGGTGATCAGCGCGTCGACCCCCGGGACCTCGGCGAGATCGGTGAGCACGTCGTACGCGACCACCGTGCCGAGGCTGTGCGAGACCAGCACGTGCGGGCCGGGCATCTCCGCGCCTTCGCTGAGTGCCGCGACCGTGCGCGCCCGGATCGTCGTACGCACCGGGTACGACTCTCCCGGGCGCGGGCTGAACGTCGCGTCGTACAGGTAGTGGTGCACGTCGCGCAGGAACACCCGCATCAGCCGGCTCTTCAGGAACTCGGGCAGCGGGATCGCCTCCAGCGGCGAGTCCTCGGCGATCACGTCCGCAGCCTCCCCGGGGGTGGCGGACACAGCCGCCATCCCGACCTCGGCGCCCAACGAGGCAACGAAGGCGGCCTCCTCGGCATCGACATCGAGCAGCCAGGTCATGTCGGTGTCGCCGGCATCGACGCCCGCCTCGAGCTCCGCGGCCTCCTGACGCGCAGCGACGGCCTCGGGAAGCGGTTCGGCGTAGAGGAGATCGGCCCAGTAGACCATCGAGGAGGTCACGCCCAGGGCGTCGAGATCGACACCGTCGTCGTCGAGGAGACCCGTCCGCCACTGCTCGAGCAGCGCGTCCTTCGGCGGCTTGTTGGCGATCCCGTGGATGAACGTGATGTGAGCCAAGGCCTTGTCCCCGATCTACACCGTCGCCTGCCCTGCCTTTCATTGAAGCCCACCGCCCGGTGCGACGGCCACCGTTCGGGGAGCTGGGCTGGACCTGCGACCGTTGCTAGTCTGCTGGAGTCCGTGCAGGAGAACGAGGAGGTGGTACCCGTGAACGTATCCACGTGGGTGCTCCTCTGTGGGGCCACGGCAGGGCGATAGGTCGTCCGGGAGCGCCGTACAACGAGCACTCCCGAAAGGCACGACCATGCACGTCACTTCCGAACGTCGTCTCGACGACGGCATCCTGGAACGCGAATTCACCCTCGGCGACGTCCCCGGCATCCTGTGGACGCCGTCATCCGCACCGGCGCCGCTGATCCTGCTGGGTCACCCCGGCGGGCTGCGCACCATGTACCCCCGTCTGGCGGGGCGAGCCCGGCGCTCCGCGGTGGACGGCTTCGCCACGGCCACCATCGAGCTCCCCGGAAGCGGTGACCGGACCCGATCAGCCGACGCCGAGCAGGCCCGCACTGATCTGCGCCGGGCGCTGGCGGCCGGAGAGCCGGTCGACGAGATCGTCGACCGGCTGGTCCTCCCGCTGGTCGAGAAGGCGGTGCCGGAATGGCAGACCGCCCTGGACACGCTCCTGTCACTCCCGGAGATCGGCGGTCCGGTCGGGTACTCAGGCGGGTTGCTCGCCGTCGGGATCCGGCTGGCCCTGGTCGAACCTCGCATCGTGGCCGCCGGTCTCTTCGCGGGGAGCTTCGTCCCCCGCGTCATGTTCGACGAGGCCCGCCAGGTCACGATTCCGCTGCACGTCCTGCTGCAGTGGGACGACGAAGGAAACGACCGGCAGCTGGCACTGGACCTGTTCGACGCCTTCGGCTCCCGGGAGAAGACGCTCCAGGCCAACATGGGCGGGCACACCGGCGTCCCGCCGTTCGCAGGGGACGACGCGGCCAGGTTCTTCGTCCGGCACCTCAGCGATGCGCCGCCGGCTGCCGTGTGAGGTCGGTCTGTCTCAGCCGACGACCGGTGTCAGCAACAACCTCGAGCCCATCCCCACGGTGTGGGCCAGCCCCGTGAGGTAGGCGGCCTGCAAACCCGGAGTGTGCCGCAGCTCCCAGATCGTGCGTGCGTTGAGCAGGGCGATGTCCCTGGCCTTCTCGATGCTCCACGAGGCGACGAGGTGTGCCACCGGTGCCAGCCGGTCGTCGGCAGCGCGCCCGACGGTGTCCAGGAAGGAACGTCGGATGGCGGCCTCCTTCGAGGCCAACACCTGGTTGATCGTCAGGTAGTCGGCCAGCACCGTCGGGTCGTCCGGGCTGGTGTGGTGAGCCGCGCAGGAGTCGACCACGGCCAGGGCCAGGTCGTGCTCGATGTGCGTGTTCATCCCCGCAAGCGCGAACTGGATGGGCAGCACGGTGGCCCGGTGGCGGCTGGAGAACAGCGGGGCCCACGCCGTGGGGATGGCTCGGTGACCCACCGCCGCGTCGTACGCGCTGAGCCAGTGGCCGGCGAACCGTACGTCGAGGTCGGTCATGGCCACGTCGTCGAGGAAGTGCCCTCCCTGCTGCAGCAGTGCGGCGATGTGCTCGGTCACCTCGAGGTAGACGGTGTTGAAGACGCACACGCCGTCGTCGGGGTCGAGGCCCGCGTTGGCGGCCTGCATCTGCTCGACGACGCCGCTCACGGTGCTCGGCAAGGCCATCCGCTGATGATGGCCGCCCGCGGCCGAACACACAACGGGCGCTGCGCCGCCGGGATGCTTCCCGGCTGACCCGGCGTTGTCATGGTCGTGACTGACCTGGCGCAGGCCTTGCGCGACCGCTGGAGCCCCACGCACTGGGACGTCGAGCACGTGCTCGAGCCCGCCGACGTGGAGCGGCTGGTCGAGGCGGCCCGGTGGTCGCCGTCGGCAGGCAACTCACAACCCTGGACCTTCGTCACCGCCCGCCGTGGCGATCAGCTGCACCATCGGCTCGTCCCGTTGCTCGCACCGAGTGCCCGTCGCTGGGCACCTGACGCCTCCCTGCTGGTGGTCAACGTGTGCCACCGGTACGTCGAGGGCACCGACTGGGACAGCTCGGAGTTCGCGGAGTACGACCTCGGCCAGTCGGTCGCCCACATGACCCTGCAGGCGATGTCGATGGGGTTGTTCTCGCGACAGTTCCGCGCGTTCGACCGAGAGGCCGTCGAACGCGAGCTCGGCGTACCCGCGCACTGGGTCGCCATGACGATCACCGCGATCGGGAAGCCGGCCGGGGACTCACCCACGGAGGGGCGCATCCGACGGCCCCTCGACGACGTGTGGTGGCGCTGACCGCTCGTCTGGCAGGATCACCGAGACGCTGGCAGGAGCACCCATGGACTTCGACATCGAGAACAAGACGTGCTCGTTCTGCGGCGTACGCGGAACGCAGGGCGCGAAGTTCGCCGGCGGGCTCGGAGCGATGATGTGCGTCCCGTGCGTCGAGCACTTCCACGACGTGTTCTCCACCGAGGCGAAGACCGCGGCCGTGAACCACCCGCCCTGGGAGAAGATGAGCGACTCGGAGATCCTCAGCAAGCTCCCCCTCATCGCCCGGAACGCCGAGCAGGTCAACGAGTTCCTCATCGAGTGGGTGGAGCTCGCTCGCTCGCGCAAGTCCTCCTGGGCCGAGATCGGCAAGGCGATGGGCATCTCCCGGCAAGCAGCCTGGGAACGCTTCGCGCAGCGCGTGGACAAGCTGAGCTCGGAAGACACGGCCTGATTTCCGCACGAGTGGTGTCAAGCATCCTTGACGTATGACAAGGTGTCCTTGACACACGGGGGTGTGGGGCAGGTTGGCCGGCGCCCGACTTGCTCGGGGGTACCGGGCGCTGGCCAACCGTCCGCCCGTGGCGTCGTGGTGAGGTCTTCCTGGCGTTAACCTCCAGAGAGGTCATCACGGAGGTCAGCCAGTGGCAACAACGTCGTCCCACCCGATCCTGCCCACCTCGCTCGTCGGCAGCTACGCGCAGCCGGAGTGGCTGATCGACCGCGCCAAGCTCGCCGGGCGGTTCCCGCCCCGGGTCCGTGCCAGGGAACTGTGGCGCATCGAGCCCGAGCACCTCGAGGAGGCGCAGGACGACGCCACCGTGCTGGCGATCCGCGCCCAGGAGGAGGCGGGGCTGGACATCATCACCGATGGTGAGATGCGGCGGGAGTCCTACTCCAACCACTTCGCCACCGCACTCGAGGGCGTCGACATCGACAACCCGGGGACCGCCCTGGACCGTAGCGGCCATCCCAACCCGGTCCCCCGCATCGCCGGACCCATCACCCGGACGGGGCCCATCGAGGTCGAGGACGTCAGGTTCCTGCGAGCGCACACCGACCGCACCATCAAGATGACCGTGCCCGGGCCGTTCACGATGTCGCAGCAGGCGCAGAACGACTACTACCCCGACGTCGAGTCCGCAGCCATGGCGTACGCCGCGGCGGTGAACGCCGAGATCAAGGATCTGCACGCTGCCGGCGCCGACATCGTGCAGATGGACGAGCCCTACATGCAGGCCCGACCCGACGAGGCCCGTCGCTACGGCCTCCAGGCACTCGAGGCCGCGCTCGACGGAGTCACGGGAACGACCGCCGTGCACATCTGCTTCGGGTACGCCGCGATCATCCACGAGCGCCCCGAGGGCTACTCGTTCCTCCCCGAGCTCGGTGGCTGCTCGGCCGACCAGATCTCCATCGAGACCGCCCAGTCGGGTCTCGACCTCGGCGTACTCTCCGACCTCGCCGACAAGACGGTCATCCTCGGCGTGATCGACCTGTCCGACCACGAGGTCGAGACCGTCGAGACCGTCGCCGACCGGGTCCGGCGAGCGTTCCCCTACACCTCGCCCGAGAAGCTCACCATCGCCACCGACTGCGGGATGAAGTACCTACCGCGGGCCAGTGCCGAGGGAAAGCTGCGCGCCCTGGCCGGCGCCGCGGCCACGCTGCGCGCCGAGCTGTAGTCGGCGGATCGTGGCCCTGACACGCGACGAGAGCGTGCCGTTCCGCGTGCGCGGACTTCTCCTCGACCTCGACGGCACGCTCGTCGACTCGACCGCGGTCGTCGACAAGCACTGGGGTCTTGTGGCGGATCAGCTCGGTGTGCCGCGGGCACAGGTGGTCGGACAGTTCCACGGCATGACAGCGCCAGACACCCTGCGCACGATCGCTCCATCGCTGAGCGACAGCGATGTCTCACGCCTGGTGGAGAGTCTCCAGGCAGGCGAGACCGAGGACGGCCACCTGGTCGCGGCCCTCCCCGGAGCGTCGGCGCTGCTCCGGGAGCTGCCTGCCGAGGCGTGGGCCATCGTGACGAGCTGCCCGCACGACCTGGCCCTGGCCCGCTTGCGCGGCGCCGGCCTCCCGATCCCGGCGTACCTCGTGACAGCCGACTCGGTCAGTCGGGGCAAGCCAGACCCCGAGCCCTATCTGCGGGGCGCGCGAGCCATCGGCTTGGCCCCCGGGGACTGTCTGGCGATCGAGGATGCGCCTGCGGGCATCACGTCGGCCGCGCGCGCCGGCTGCCAGGTGCTCGCCGTACGCACGACTTGCCAGAACCTGGCGGTGCCGAGCGTCTCCGACCTCGCCGACCTGACGCTGGCGCGCGACGGCACCACCCTGGTGCTGACAGCCACGATGCACCAGTCGTCCAGCTGAGGGCGAGTCCAGCAAGCTGTAGCGACGAAGTCCGGTCCGTCAGGCTCCCAGCAAGGCCAACAGACTGGATTGGATCAGGTCCGCGTTGCTCATCAGCGCGACAGCTGCGACGGCGTACGAACGGAGCCGCTGGCGCGGTGGACCCGGTGGCTGCTCCGGCCCGGCGCCCGGTTCGGGCGTGGACGGACGCGACCGTACCGAGGAGGCTGACCTCCCGCGCGGGTTGCGTGCGCGCGGAGGGAGGCCGACCTCTCCCGGGGCCCAGCGCAGCTGGCCCTGGTGCACGAGCTCGGCGACCGTTCGCCAGGCGTGGCCGGCCAGGCCGCCGGTCGTCGCCCACAGGCGTTCCTCGAGCACTCGCGACGGGCGCTCCTGCAGCAGCTGGGTGAGCAGCTGACGGAACTCGCTCCGGCTGAGTGCCTTCACGATGAACGAGGGGTCCTGGGACCTCGAGGTAGGACGCACAGGATGCCTGACCGGGACCAGGAGGGCCATGCGTTCGGCGAGGGCCTCGCGCCGCAGCCGTTGCCGCTCGAGCTCATTGATCGCGATGACCTCGGGAAGGATGAGCACGCGGTTCGCGGCATCGGACCGCACGGTCTCGAGCAGGCGCACTGCCTCACGGGCCACTGCCCCCCGACCGGATCCGGGTTCGCCGTGGAGCCAGATCACTCCGCCAGGCTCCTCGTCGTCGACCAGGTCGACGATCGTGGCGGCCAGGTCGACGATCACGTCGCGGTGGTGCTCGGCACGCCGCAGGCTCAACCCGTCTCCGGCGGTGACCACCTGGAGGTAGAGGGCTCGGGTCTCCGGTGAGGGCTGTACCCCGTAGGCGGCCTCGAGACCGGCCCTGAGGTCCTCGAAGGTCTCGACCGCGCGCCGCGTCTCGCCCAGGCTCGACCACGCCACCATCACAGCGCGCGCAGCCGTCTCACTGCCCAGCAGGTCGTAGGCCCTCCGCGCCAGGTCGAGGCTCTCGCGGGTGTGCGCCAGCCGTGCGGCTGCTCCGGCGGCATCGAGCAACAGCTGCCCACGGACCTCGCGCAGCTCCTGGCGCAACGCGAAGACGGCCTCGCACGAGGCGCTCGAGACGACCAGGTCCGCACCACACGACTCCTCGAGATCCTGGACGAGGCGCAACGCCTCGGCGTCTCGGCCCTGTCCCAGGTGCCGTTCGATCGCCAAGGCCCCGCGGCGCACCTGGGCCACGTCGCTCTCGACGTCGCCGAGCATCACGAGATCACCGGACCTGAGCACCACGTCCGGACCCAGCGCGCGCCGGAGCTGCGCCAGGGCGGTGCGCAAGCTCATCCGGCCACGCTCTTCGTCCGCGGCCGGCCAGAGCAGGGCGATGTAGTGATCGGCGCCATGTGCCTGCTCACCAGCGCCCACCAGGAGACGCAACAGGTCCAGCGCCTTGCTCGTGGGCACGGCGCCCGCGTCGACGACGACGCCGTCGCTTCGCCGGATCTCGACCGTTCCCAGCACCTTCACTGCAGGGGACATCGGTCCCCTCCCCCTTGCGGGTCGCGGGTCACGACCCTCTCGCTACAAACAGTCCTTCACGGACATGAGCACCAAATGATGCACAACCTGACACCGTCGGTACATGGCCCGGTGACATCGGTCTAGGCCGGTTGCGTTCGACAACGGACCGCGGGCTGCCATTTCACGCACTTGTCACGGCGCTTCCTGAGGATCACGTTTCGGCGGACGTTCTGTCCGTCTGGTGTTCCTTGGGGGGAATCTCGTGAGTAGAACCGCGACATCTGCAGGTGCGGTACGCCGCACACCGACGTTCGCCAAGCCGCTGCTCGTCCTGCTGGCCATGGTGCTGATGCTGGCCTCGCTGACGGTCGTCGCCTGGGCCCCCGTGCAGGCAGCACCGGCCCCGGCCGTCGGTCGCCGCCAAGGTCAACTTCGGGCCAAGCGGACTGACCGGCCTGCCCACCGGCTGGACCAACGACACCGGCGCGGCCTGGACCGACGCTGCTGGCAGCGGCTGGGTGCGGGAGGACTCGCTCTCCGGCACACGCGCGCCCCTGGACCTGACGAAGAACACCCGCAACCGCACGTTCATGCACCGTGGGCAACGTGCAGAGCCGCACGTTCATCCACATGCAGTCCCCCAGCGGCAACACGACCAACACCAACGTCAACGGCGCCTGGGAGTACAACGTTCCGGCGGGCCAGTACAAGGTCGAGGTCGGCTACGGCGACGCGAACCCGGGCGCCGACCCCGAGAGCCACACCCTGAACGTCGAGGGCACCAGCCTGGTCCGTAACGACCCGGCCCCCCTCACCACCGCGTGCACAGGCACCAGCCCGCTCCGAGTGCGTGCGGCAACCGGCTGGGTGACCGTCACCGACGGCAAGCTCACCGTCGACGCCCTCGGCGGCACCAACACCAAGCTTGCCTGGATCACGATCGACTCGGTGCCGGTGGCGGGCCTGACCGCGCAGGTGCTGACCCCGACCTCGATCGCGCTCGACTGGGCCGACGTCGACGGGGTCGCCGGCTACAAGGTCTGGCGCACCGAGGTGCTGCCGACTCCCTCGAGCGAGTCGGCGCAGGTGACGCTCCTCGGCAGTCCCACCGCCTCGGAGTTCACCGACTCCTCCGCTGTGAAGGGCGTGCTCTACAGCTACTCGGTCGGCACCAGCGCCACGGTCGCGGCCATCAACGGCTCCGTCGTCCAGGCGTTGGGCGACGACGCCACGCCCCAGCGTCCGGCGTTGCCGCTGAAGGTCAACTTCCAGGACCGGGCCGCGCGCCACGCCCAACGGCTACGTCGCCGACTTCGGCCGCGGCTACAGCAACGCACGCGGCTACGGCTGGGTGCACCCCGGCACCCAGGTGCCGCTCAGCCTCGTCGGCAACGGCCGCACCCGGACCGCCGACGGAACGTCGGCAGCACCACTGAACACGATGATCCACGCGCAGTACGAGGCCCTCGGCTACAACCAGACGAACGGCGTCCTCCGACAAGGCGCCTGGCAGCTGGCCGTGGCCAAGGGTCGCTACGACGTCGAGGTCACGGTGGGCGACGCCACCCCCGGCGCGGACCCCACGCGCAACATCGTCAACCTCGAGGGCACCAACGCCATCGACTACACCACCGTGACCGGCGGCGGTACCGCCAACACTGGTGCCAACCGCTTCAAGACGGTGACGACCAACGTGCGGGTGACCGACGGCTTCCTGACCCTGGACACCATCGGGGGCACCAACACGAAGCTGACCCACCGTGTCGGTCACGCCGGCCACGCCCATCGATGAGAAGCCCGATCAGCCGGCCGGCCTCACCGCGACCGCGGGGGACGGCTCCGTCGCCCTCGACTGGTCCGACAACGCCGAGGACGAGAACGACCTCAAGGGCTACGACGTCTACCGCAGCGAGACCACCCCCGTCGCCACGACGGGTGCCCCGCTGAACACCACGCCGCTCACCACCTCCAGCTACACCGACGCCACGGCGCAGAACGACACGACCTACAACTACGTCGTCGTCGCCGTCGACAACGCCGGCCAGAAGTCGACCGCCTCCCCGGCCGTGTCGGCCACGCCGGACGCCGCGGCCACCCACGTGGTCACGATCCCGTTCAAGATGAACTTCGTCGCCGCCACCACCGACGTCGCCGAGGGCTTCGGCAAGGACTTCGGGCGAGCGTTCACCAACACCCGTGGCTACGGCTGGGTCAGCCCCACGACGGGCGCTCCGCTCAACCTGGTCGGCAACGGCCGCTTCCGCGACGTCCGCGCGGGCGTGGCCGTCGACACCCGCCAGCGCGGGCTGATGCACATGCAGGGCGACGACGTCCCCTCCAACTTCAACGGGATCGCGACCGAGGGCAAGTGGGAAGCTGCGGTGCCGGACGGGACGTACAACGTCACGGTCAGCGTCGGGGACCAGCCCGGTTCCTCCACCGCGTCGTGCCCGGCGCCCTGCTACGACAGCCGCCACAGCGTCAACGTGGAGGGCGTCCAGGCGATCGACAAGTTCCAGGCCACGGCCACCGACGAGTTCGAGACGGCCACCGCAGTCGCCCACGTCACCGACGGCCGACTCACGATCGACGCCGCCGGCGGCACCAACACCAAGATCAACTTCGTCGACGTCGAGGTCGCCGACCTCGACGCTCCGGCCGCGCCGACCAGCGTGGTGGCCACCCCGGGCGATGGCCAGAACACCATCGAGTGGGACGCCAACTCCGAGTCCGACGTCGTCGGTTACCACGTCTACGCGTCCACCGACGAGAACGTGCAGCTCAACGCGGCCAACCGGCTCACCCCGGCGACACCCCAGACGGCGCGCAGCATCACCCACCACAACCTGACCAACGGCACGGTCTACCGGTACGTCGTCACCGCCGTCGACCACGCCGGCAACGAGTCGATCGCCTCGGCCACCGTCGACGCGACCCCTCAGGACCGCACGGCCCCTGCACCCGCGTCGGGCCTGGACGCGACCGCGGGTGACTCCTTTGTCTCCCTGACCTGGACAGGTTCGACGTCCTCCGACATCGACTCCTACCGGATCTACCGCAGCGAGACCACGCCAGTCAGCGTCTTCCAGCTGCCGTTGGCGACGGTGACCCACCCGCTCACGTCGTACACCGACGAAACGGCCGAGAACGGCAAGCAGTACCACTACGTCGTCGTCGCCCTCGATGCCTCGGGAAACAGCTCCGAACCCACCGACAGCGCGTCAGCGACACCGGCCGACCTCGTGGCACCGCCCGCACCGATCGGGGCCAACGCCGCTCCGGGGGACCAGAAGGTCACGCTCACGTGGGGAGCCGGCCAGGCCAGCGACGTGGCGACCTTCAGGATCTACCGCGACACCTCGCCCGGCGTCGCGACCACCGAGGCCAACAAGATCGCCACCCAGCCCCTCGAGGACGGCACGACGTACGTCGACGACGACCTCGAGAACGGCACGACGTACTACTACAAGATCACGTCCGTCGACGAGGCCGACAACGAGTCCGAGGCGTCGTCCCAGGTGTCGGCCACCCCGGTGCCCGACCCCGACCTGACCGCGCCCGCCGTCCCGACCGGGGTCACGGCCACCGGAAACGACGAGGCCGTGACCGTCGCGTGGGACGCGGTGACCGGCTCCGACGACCTGCGTGGCTACCGCGTCTACCGCTCGGCGACGCCTGGCGGCACCGGCACCCTGGTCAGCGGGGAGACGCCTGTCACCAGCCCGCAGTTCGTCGACCACAACGTCGTCAACGGCAGCGCCTACTACTACCGGGTGACCTCGCTGGACACGACCGGCAACGAGTCGGAGCGGTCCGCGGAGCGTTCGGCAACCCCGGCCGACCGAACGGCACCGGCCGCGCCCACGGGCGTGACGGCCACCGCCGGCGTCAACAAGGTCACCGTGACCTGGGACGCAGCGCCGGCAGGTTCCGACGTGGTGCGCTACCGGATCTACCGGTCCACGACCTCGATCTCGTTCCCCATCGGCTACGACCAGTTCGGCACCTTCAGCGCTGACCAGCCGCGCAGCTTCGTCGACGCCAACGTCACTCCCGGCACCACCTACTACTACGCCGTGACCGCGATCGACGAGGCCACTCCGCCCAACGAGTCCGGCGCGACCGTGCTGCCGAGCGCGAGCCCGCTGCCCACGCCCGACACGACGCCTCCGAACGCGCCCACCCAGCTTCAGGCCGACGTCGACGACGACGACATCCACCTGACCTGGGTCGCATCGACCTCCAGCGACGCAGCCGGCTACGAGGTCTACCGCGCCGACACCGCGGGCGGCGTACCCACCAAGATCAGCTCGGGCACCCTGTCCGGCACGACGTTCACCGACAGCGACCGACCGCGAGGTTCGACCGCGTACTACACCGTTCGCGCTCTTGACACCGCCAACAACCAGTCGGTCCCGTCGAACACGGTCGCGGCGTCGGTGCCCGCCGTCGGGGTGGACCTCTCCTACGTCTTCCAGACCGATGCAGCCGCCGTTCCGGACGGCTACACCAAGGACATCGGCTCGGCATTCAGCCAGGCGACGGGCCGTGGCTGGGTGACGCAGTCGAGCCTCTCGAGCACCACCCACACCCCGCTCGACCTGACGGCCAACACCCGGGTGCGCACCCGTACCGGACCGACCGACCTGCAGAACCGCCTCATCCACATGCAGTACGGCGACATCGTGCCGCTGCCCACCGGCAACGGGAACTTCACCGCCGGGGCGTGGGAGCAGGTGCTCGACAACGGCCGGTACGACGTCACGGTCAGCGTCGGCGACCAGCCGGGTGCCGCGAAGACCGGATGCGTGGCTCCCTGCTACGACAGCAGCCACCTGGTCCGCGCCGAGGGCGTCACGGTGCTCCCGGCGTTCCAGGCCACCGCAGCCACCGAGTACAAGACCGGCACGGCCACGGTCGATGTCACCGACGGCCGGCTCACCCTCGACGCCATCGGCGGCAACAACACGAAGCTGAACTGGGTCAAGATCAAGAGCGCCGGCCCGCTGGCGCCGGACACCACACCCCCGGGTGCCGCCACCGGCCTGCTCGCCACCGCGGGCAACCACACCGCGGCGCTGTCCTGGGCCGCCCCGAGCGACAACGACGTCGCGGGCTACGACGTCTTCCGCGCCGTCGGCACGACCGTCGACCCCGGCCCGAGCACCAAGGTCAACAACAACCTGGTCACCGGCACCTCGTTCGCCGACGCCGATCTCACCAACGGCACGCAGTACGCCTACGTCGTACGCGCGGTCGACACTGCCGGCAACCAGGGCCCGGTCTCCGGCGTGGTGACCGTGACGCCGTCGGCCGCCGCGACCGATGTCTCCGTCAAGGTCGACTTCGCCACTGCCACGACCACGCCGGCCAGCGGCTACCTGCTCGACTACGGCCAGTCCTTCGGCCAGCGCACCGGTGCGTCCCAAGGGACGGGTCTGTCCTACGGGTGGGTCAGTCCCGACACCACGACTCCGGTCTCGCTCGTCGGCAACGGGCGGAACCGCAACACCGAGAGCCCGTCGGCCAACGAGCCCGATGCGCGTCGCGCCACGATGATCCACATGCAGTACGCCGGCACCACCGCCGGCTCGGTCGCGGTGCCCGGCTCGTGGGAGCTGGCCGTGCCCAACGGCCTGTACTCGGTCAAGGTCGACGTCGGTGACGCCGGCACGGCGATCGACAGCTCGCACTGGATCAACATCGAGAACCAGAACGCCATCGCGGCCTTCACCCCGACCACGGGCTCCAAGTTCGCCACCGCCACCCGCGTGGTCGCGGTCGAGGACGGACGGATCACGCTGAGCCCGGTCGGCGGCACCAACACGAAGATCACCTACGTCGACATCGCGAGCGTCGCGCAGGCCGGACGTCCCTACAGCGAGACGATCCTGCCCGCCAACGGCACCGTCGACGTCGTCACCAACATCTCTCCGACCGCCAGCAACGAGCTGCCGGGCGGAGCGGTGAGCCCCACGACGGTGGCCACCGGCGTGCGTCTCACCCGCGTCTCCGACGGGGCCGTGGTCCCGGGCGTCGGCGCGACCAGCGGTGGCGGCGACACCGTCAGCTTCCGCCCGGACGAGACCCTGCTGCCGAGCACGCTCTACCGCTTCGACGTGCTGGACACGACGACCGACACCGCGGGCAACAAGTTCTTCCCGTTCTCGTCGGTCTTCACCACCCGGGCCGACTCGACCAACCCCGGCACGATCTCGGCCGCCTTCGACAAGACCGACGCCGGCGCCGCCAAGGGCAAGGCGTACACCACGCTGACGTTCGGACCGGACGGCAAGCTCTACGCCGGCACCATCTACGGCCAGATCTACCGCTTCGACGTCGCCGCCGACGGCACCCTGAGCAACCAGTTCGAGATCAACACGGTGCGCCAGCACGCCAGCGCCGCCGGCTGGGAAGGCGCCCCCAACCGCACCGTGATCGGCATGGCCTTCGACCCGGCCTCGACGCCGACGAACCCGATCCTGTGGATCACCGACAACTACGCCTACCTCGGATCCGACGTACCTGAGAACACCGGCGCGATCTCGCGGCTGAGCGGCCCGAACCTCCAGAACTACCAGGAGGTGATCACCAACCTGCCGCGGTCGATCAAGGACCACGAGACCAACTCCGCGGCCTTCCACGACGGCAAGCTGTACATCACCCAGGGCTCGATGAACGCCATGGGCGGCACCGACAGCACCTGGAAGCGCGCCGAGCACCTGATGTCCGCTGCCGTGCTCGAGCTCGACCCCGCCAAGCTGCCTGCCAACCTGCCGGTCGACGTCTCGACGCCCGACATGGTCAAGCAGTCCACCAGCAACCGGGCCACCGCGAGCACCTACAACCCGTACGCCGCCAACGCTCCGCTGACCTTCTACGCCACCGGCGTGCGCAACGCCTTCGACCTGGTCTGGCACAGCAACGGCAACCTGTACGTCGGCACCAACGGCTCTGCTGCGGGTGGCAGCACCCCGGCAGTGCCCGCGACCCTGCCCGCCACCTGCGCCAACCGACCCGACGGCGGCTACACCGGCCCGACGGCGCCTGCCCTGACCAACAACCGCCAGGACGAGACCGACTACTTCTTCAACGTCAAGAAGGGCAAGTACTACGGCCACCCGAACCCGCTGCGCTGTGAGTACATCCTCAACGCCGGCAACCCCACGAACTACACGGGCAACCCGCTGTTCAAGGTCAACGCCTACCCGGCCGGGCAGCAGTCCGACCCCAACTACGACCTCGCCAACGTCAACGACGCGGGCATGCACGCCTCGGCCAACGGCAGCCTCGAGTACCAGAACGCCGGCGCCTTCGGCGGCGCACTGAAGGGCAAGCTGGTCCAGGTCCGCTACAGCGCCAACCAGGAGCTGGTGACCTTCGACGTCCGTGCCAACGGCAACCTCTCCAGCGCGACGACCGGGATCACCGGCTTCACGGGATTCGCCCAGCCGCTCGACGTCGTCGAGGACCCCACCACCGGCAACCTGTACGTCAGTGAGCTGCCCAACAACTTCGCGAACACCGACATCAAGCTGCTCAAGCCCCAGGGCGGGATCTCCGTCGGGCGGGCCGAGGCCACCCCGCGCCTCGTCTTCACCGAGGTGATGGGCGGCGCGGCCAGCGCCCAGCAGAACGTGACCGTGCGCAACACCGGATCCGCGCCGGTCACGATCACGGGCGCCACGATCACCGGCGTCAGACGCCGGCCTGTTCGCGCGCGTCGGCACGCTCCCGCCGGCGATCCCCGCTGGTGGGAGTGCCAGCATCCCGGTGACCTTCAACCCGACAGCAGCCGGCCCGCGCGGGGCGATCCTGACGCTCGCCACCGACAGCTCGGCGACGCCCTCGATCACCACGACCCTGCGCGGCCTCGGCACCCTGGGCCAGGGCGGCTCGAACGAGCCGTCCCTCCAGTGGATCCTCGACACCCTGCAGATCCCGGTCAACGCCGGCGACGACGACCCGACCAACAACACGATGTCCGGCGCCGACGTGCTGCTCGGCGACGAGGTCGAGATCGAGTCGTTCAAGCGCGACCCCTTCGACAACATCGTCAAGTTCGAGCCGTTGGCGCTCTTCGGCCCGGCCGGCCCCACGGGCAACACCGTCACCGTCGGGGTGCACGACAGCAGTGACCCGACCAACCGCACGGTCGTCGGCGTCGGCCCCAACAACCAGAACCAGCTGCTCCTGCCGACCTTCACGGGCACGGGCGCCACCAACCTGCCCGACACGTTCGGGTTCGACTTCACCTGGCACGGCCTCAGCGACCGGGTCAGCTCGAGCGAGGACGCGCGCAACACCTGGAGCCCGCGGCGCCCAGCACAAGGTGCGCGTCTACCCGTTGAAGAACGCCGACGGCAGCCTCGAGCCCTACGCCTACGTGATCGCCCCCGAGGACGTGCCGACCGGCGTGGACTTCCAGGACGCCGTGATGATCGTGCGCAACGTGCAGCCCGTCATCACCGCCGGCAACGGCAACGCCGAGGCCGAGCAAGCCCGAGCTGGTGTACTCCGGCGTCAAGGGCACCACGTCGGCCGGAGCAGACGGTCAAGGTGACCAACACCGGCACCACGCCGTTGGTCATCAGTAGCGTGACGCTGGCCGGCACCAACCCCGGCGACTTCGCGCTCACGGGTGGCACCCCGGGCACGCTGCCCGGTGGGTGGCAGCGCGACGTACGGCGTGACCTTCAAGCCCGGCGCCTCCACCGTCGGGCGTCCGCTCCGCCCTGCTGCGGGTCGCCTCCGACGACGCGGACACGCCTGCCCTCGACATCGGTCTCTACGGCTTGTCGCTCAACGGCCTCGAAGGCAGCAACGAGCCTCCGCTCGCCGACGTCGTGCGCACCCTCGGACGCAACATCAACGTCGGCTGGACCGGTCTGACCAACGACAGCCCCGCCACCGGCGCCCAGCTCGAGGGCGACGAGGTCGCGGCCCCGCTCTTCACCAAGGCCGGCACCGGCCCCGTGACCCTGAAGTCCGTGGCGCGCTTCTCCCCCGACGAGGTGCTGCCCTTCGGCTGGTACCTGCCCACGGGCAGCAGCCCCGAGCGCAACGAGGTCGCGAAGGTCGCTGCCGGTCAGTACCAGACGCTGAACCCCGGCATCATCGACGGAGGGGCGAACAGCTTCGACCCCGGTGCCGCGAGCTTCGGCCTGTACGTCGACTCCAACTCCTTCAACCGGTCGAGCTACACGCAGGACGCGCTCAACACCGGCGTTCCGCACGCGGTGCGTACCTACCCCGCCAAGAACCGGGCCGGCACCGCTCATCCCGAACACCTACCTGGTCGCCTTCGAGGACGCGAGCAACGGTGACTACCAGGACTACGTCTTCGAGGTCGGCAACGTCCGCATCGCCGGCAGTACCGGGGGCACCGTTCCCGTTGCGAAGATCGACTTCGGTCCTGCGGCCGCCACGCTGGCTCCGGGCTACACCCGCGACGGTGGAGCTGCCTTCACCACGGGCGGCTCGGGCTGGGTGAACCAGGCCACTGGAGCCCCGCAGTCGATGACGGCACTCACCCGTGACCGCGCGGGCGCCAACCTCAACCAGAGCACCCTGATCCTGATGCAGCCGACCGCCGCCCAGAGCGCGGACGGACCTGGCAAGTGGCGCTACACGCTGCCCAACGGCAGCTACAAGGTGACCGTCGGCGTCGGCGACCCCGACTTCTTCGACTCCGTGCACCGAATCAACGTCGAGGGCAGCACGGTCGTGCCGAACTTCACGGCCAACGCCGACGACCGCTCGACCACCGGCACCGCCACCGTGCAGGTGACCGACGGAGTGCTGGACGTCGACGCGGTCGGCGGCACCAACACCAAGATCCAGTACCTCGACATCGAACGCCCGTTCACCGGCACCGACACCACGCCTCCGGTCGTCACGACCGAGATCGGTGGACTCCAGCAGTCGGCCGGGGTCTACAAGGGTGACGCCACCGTCACGGTGAAGGCCACTGACCCGGAGACGGGGATCGTGATCACGTCGATCAGCATCGACGGAGCTCCGTTCACGGCGTACACCGAGCCGGTGAAGGTGACCGCGACCGGCAACCACACCGTCCGCGCCCGTGCGCAGAACACCGCCGGCACCTTCACGACCACCGCCCTCACCTCCTTCCGCGTGGTCGCGGCCGGTGCGGCGCGCGGTGACATCGCCGTGAGCAACCTCGACGGCGTGCCCTATGACGACCGCCTGGTGATGAACCGGATCCAGACGCTCGACGCCACCGTGCCCAACGTCGTGCACGACACCTCGACGCGTGCGCATCGCCAACTCCGGCCCCGACGGCCTGAACGTCACGGGACTGGACATCACCGGCCCGTTCGCTGTCGTCGACGCCCCGTCCCTCCCGGCCCTGGTGCCCGCAGGCGGCACGCTCGACGTCAAGGTGCGCTTCACCGCCACCTCCATCGGCACCGCCGGTGGCCTCTGGAACGGCACGTTGACGATCAAGAGCGACGACGCCGACGAGCCGAACCTCCCCGTCGAGCTGGCCGGCTTCTGGCAGAGCCAGTCCGAGGGCGGCCAGGAGCCCAACCTCGATCGAGCTCGCGCAGCTGTTCGGCTACGGCACCCAGATCACCTCGCCCGGCCAGCCGCTCAACCAGAACGGACTGCTCAAGGCCAACGGTGACGAGGTCCTCTCGCCGTACTGGGTGCGCGCCAACACCAGCAGCCCGGTGACCGTTCGTCAGCTCGCGGCGTTCCACACGCAGGGCAACACGGCCACCTTCTTCTGGCACAACAAGACCTCGACCTCCACGTCGGCGGTCCTCACCCATGTAGGCGTCGACGGCCAGTCGGTGCTGCCCCGCAAGAACGACGCCGGGAACACCGTGGCCCAGGGCACCTTCACACCCACCGGCGCCTTCGGGCTGAAGATCGACCCCGAGTGGAGCGACCCGACCCGCAACAGCAGCACCGCGGACAACACCAACGGCTGCCCCACGACGTCACAGTGCGGCCACCACCTGCGGATCTGGCCGGCCAAGGACCGGTCGGGCGCCGTCATCGCCAACACCTACCTGGTGTCGATGGACTACTCCGGCATCAACTACGACTACAACGACAACGTCTACCTGGTCTCCAACATGAAGCCGGAGACGGCGACCGACCCGTCGGCCCCCGGCCTGCTGCCGGGTGCCTCGGCCCTCCAGCTGGAGTTCGACGCTGCAGTTGCCGGAACCCTCGCCGACAAGGACGGGCAGGGCACGGGCTTCCGCTCGACCCAGCCCAACGAGCGCGACCTCACCGTCGGTAGCGACTCCTACCAGGCTCCGCTGCTCGACCTCGACACGACGGCTGGTGGCTCACTGCGAGTGACCAGCAGCGGCACCGCCACCGAGGGCACCAACGGCGGCAACGACAACACGCTGGTCAACGGCCTGCGGCTGCCCTTCGACGGCACCGGCGACCCGTTCAGCGTCGTCGCCGGATCGCCGGCCCCGTGACGCAGTACGACGAGGGATCCGAACAAGCAGGCATCCAGCTCGGCAACGACCAGGACGACTTCGTCAAGGTCGACGTGATCGAGAAGACGGTGGGCGCGACGACCGGCCCGGCGGTCGAGTTCTTCGCCGAGCAGAACGGCACCGGCGCCACGGTCGGCACTCCCGTGCTCATCCCCACCCCCGCAGCCGTCACCAGCATCGACGTGGCTCTGCTGGCGGACCCGGGTGCGCGCACCGTCAAGGCTGCCTACCGCACCAACGGTGGAGCCTGGACCGTGCTGCCGACCTCGTTCAGCGTGCCGGCATCGTTCGCCGGGAAGCTCTTCGACGCACGGTCGTACGCCGGCCTGATCGTCTCCCACAAGGGCGGTCAGCAGCTCGTCGCGCGCTTCGAGTCCTTCGGGATCCAGAGCGGCAACGCGACCGGAGCGTACTCCTGCAGCCCGCGAGGCGCTGCTGCGTCTCGACACCGGTTCGACGACCACCTACACCGACGCGGCCGGCAACGTCTGGGCGGCCGACACCGGTCGCTTCACGCCGACCACTGCCCCGAGCGAGGGTGTGCGCACCGACGCGATCGCCAACACTACCGAGGACCCGCTGTATGCGACGTACCGCGGCAACACCGGTGCGGTGACGCCGCGCACGCTGACCTACACGCTGCCCACCAAGGCGGCGACCAAGGTCGACCTGCGGCTGCACTTCGCCGAGCGCGCCGCCGCCAACAACTCCGCCGGCAAGCGACTCTTCGACATCGACGTCGAGGGGCAGACGGTGCGCCACAACTTCGACATCTTCGCGGCGGCCGGCGCCCTCAACACCGCCACCGTCCTGGGCATCAACAACGTGACGGTCAAGGGCGGTTCGTTGGAGCTCGCCCTCAAGGCCACGGCCGACTACCCGGCGATCTCCGCGATCGAGGTGCTCTGCCAGGGCACCTGCCCCGTGGACAACACCGCTCCGGCCGCCCCCTCCGGGCTGTCGGCCGACGGCGCCCAGATCGGTGTCGCGCTCGACTGGGACGACTCCGCGGCGAGCGACCTGGTGGGCTACCGAGTCTTCCGGTCCGCGTCGGCCACCGGCACGTTCACCGAGCTGACCACGACACCGGTCGCCGTCTCGTCGTACGTCGACACCGCGGCTCCGGCCAACACCCCGGCCTACTACCGCGTCGTGGCAGTGGACACCTCCGACAACGTCTCCGGCCCGTCGGACGTCGTCTCGGCGACCCGTCCCGTGCCGGTGCAGCAGGCGGTGCGGATCAACACCGGTGGCCCGGCGCAGACCGTCGGCGGCACGACCTGGTCGGCCTGCAGCAGCACGACCGCCTGCAGCGGTTGGGTCAGCGGTGGTAACGCCTACAGCGAGGCCGACACCGTCACCGGCCTGCCTGCGGGCACGAACAACACCATGTTCCAGTCCGAGTGGACCGGCACGGCGACCACGGGTCAGCGTGCCTTCGGGTTCGCCGTCCCCGTCACTGAACGGCCCGTACACGGTCCGACTGCACTTCGCCGAGCTGAACAAGACCGCTGTCAACACGCGCACCTTCGACGTCCGCCTCGAGGGCGCCACGGTGCTGTCGAACTTCGACATCTGGTCGCAGGCAGGTGGGATCGACAAGGCGATCGTGCGGCAGTTCCCGGCCACGGTGACTGACGGCGTGATGACGATCGACTTCATCCGCCGCATCGAGAACGCGAAGATCAGCGCCATCGAGATCATCCCCGGCGCCGACACCGTCGCCCCGGGCGCGCCCTCGTCACTCACTGCGACCGGTGGCAACGGCGGGATCGCGCTGAGCTGGCCCGCGGTGGCCGGCGACCGACACCGCCGGCTACAACGTGTACCGCTCGGCCTCCGCCGGTGGCACGTTCACCCAGCTCAACACAACGGCTCTGACGGGTACGACGTACTCCGACGACGCCGCTCCGGCAGGGCGTTCCTTCTACCAGGTCCGTACCGTCGACACGGCCGGCAACACCTCGGCCCCAGTCGCCGCCGACGCCGTTCGTCCGGTTCCTCTCCCGGCGCAGGTCACCGGACTCCAGGCCACGGGCTCGCAGAGCGGCATCGCGCTGATCTGGAACGCGTCCAGCGCCACCGGGCTGACCGGCTACAACGTCTACCGGTCGGCAACGGCCGGCGGCACGTACACCAAGCTGAACAGCACGCCAGTGACCCCGGCCTCCTACGACGACACCACCGCACCCGCCGGTGCCACGTCGTACTACCAGGTCACCGCGGTCAACACGACCGGTGAGTCGATTCGCTCGGTCAGCGCCAACGCGACCCGACCGGTGCCGGCACCGGCCCAGGTCACCGGGCTGCAGGCGACGGGCTCGCAGAGCGGCATCGCCCTGGCCTGGACGCCTCCAGCGCCACCGGGCTGACCGGCTACAACGTCTACCGGTCGCAACGGCCGGCGGCACGTACACCAAGCTGAACAGCACGCCGTGACCCCGGCCTCCTACAACGACACCACCGCACCGCCGGTGCCACGTCGTACTACCAGGTCACCGCGGTCAACGCGACCGGCGAGTCGAGCGCTCGGCGACCGCCAACGCGGCCCGACCGGCCGCCCAGCGGTTCCCGGTCAGGTCACCGGGCTGCAGGCGACCGGCTCGCAGAGCGGCATCGCCCTGGCCTGGACGGCCTCCAACGCCACCGGGCTCACCGGCTACAACGTCTACCGGTCCGCAACGGCCGGCGGCACGTACACCAAGCTGAACAGCACGCCCGTGACCCCGGCCTCCTACAACGACACCACGGCGCCTGCCGGTGCCACGTCGTACTACCAGGTCACCGCGGTCAACACGACCGGTGAGTCGATTCGCTCGGCCACGCGCCAACGCGGCCCGACCGGCCGCCCCAGCGGTTCCCGGTCAGGTCACCGGGCTGCAGGCGACCGGGCTCGCAGAGCGGCATCGCCCTGGCCTGGACGGCCTCCAACGCCACCGGGCTGACCGGCTACAACGTCTACCGGTCCGCAACGGCCGGCGGCACGTACACCAAGCTGAACAGCACGCCCGGTGACCCCGGCCTCCTACAACGACACCACGGCGCCTGCCGGCGCCACGTCGTACTACCAGGTCACCGCGGTCAACGGCGACCGGCGAGTCGGTCCGCTCCGCCACCGCCAACGCGGCCCGCCCCGCAGCCACCCGACCCACCATCCGCATCAACGCCGGCGGCGCCGCGACGACGGTGGCAGGCACCGCCTGGTCAGCCTGCACCGCAGTCGGGGCCGCCTGCACCAACCGGGTCACCGGCGGCTTCGCCTACAGCGAGGCCGACACCATCACCGGCATCCCCGCCGGGATGAGCAACGCGATCTTCCAGTCCGAGTGGACCGGAGGTGCCACCGGCACGGGAGTGGTTGCCGTCGGACAACGCGCCTTCGGGTTCGCAGTGCCGGTCACCAACGGCGCCTACCAGGTGCGACTGCACTTCGCCGAGCTCAACAAGACCGCCGCCAACCAACGCACCTTCGACGTCCGGCTCGAGAACACCGCCGTCCTCTCCAACTTCGACATCTGGAGCCAGGCCGGAGGCATCGACCGCGCCATCACCCGCCAGTTCAACGTCAACGTCACCGACGGAACGATGACCATCGACTTCATCCGCCGCATCGAGAACGCCAAGATCAGCGCCATCGAGATCATCCCGGTGGATGCGCCAGCGGTTCCCGGTCAGGTCACCGGGCTGCAGGCGACCGGGTCGCAGAGCGGCATCGGGCTGGCCTGGACGGCGTCCAACGCGACCGGGCTCACCGGCTACAACGTCTACCGGTCCGCCACGGCCGGCGGCACCTACACCAAGCTCACCACCAACCCGGTCACCACCGCCTCCTACAACGACACCACGGCGCCTGCCGGCGCCACGTCGTACTACCAGGTCACCGCGGTCAACACTGCCGGCGAGTCGGCACGTTCGGCCACCGCCAACGCGGCCCGACCGGCCGCCACCCGGCCCACCATCCGCATCAACGCGGGCGGTACGGCGCAGACCGTGTCCGGCACCGCCTGGTCGGCCTGCACCGCGGTCGGGGCCCCCTGCACCAACCGGGTCACCGGCGGCTTCGCCTACAGCGAGAACGACACGATCACCGGCATCCCCGCCGGGTTGAACAACGCGATGTTCCAGTCCGAGTGGACCGGAGGTGCCACCGGCACAGGTGTGGTCGCGGTCGGGCAGCGGGCCTTCGGGTTCGCGGTGCCGGTAGCCAACGGCGCCTACCAGGTGCGACTGCACTTCGCCGAGCTCAACAAGACCCGTGCCGGACTGCGCACGTTCGACGTGCGGCTCGAGAACTCCACTGTCCTTTCCAACTTCGACATCTGGAGCCAGGCCGGAGGCATCGACCGCGCCATCACCCGTCAGTTCAACGTCAACGTCACCGACGGAACGATGACCATCGACTTCATCCGCCGCATCGAGAACGCCAAGATCAGCGCCATCGAGATCATCCCGGTGAACTGAGGTACGGCTCTCCCCGGCTCGGGGGCACGGTTCGCACCCCCGGTGAGCCGTGCCCCCGACCCCTTTTCGCGGGTCAGACCTGCGATTGCACTCCCGCGAGCAGCTGACGGGCCACCACGATGCGCTGCACCTGGTTGGTGCCTTCGTAGATCTGGGTGATCTTGGCGTCGCGCATCATCCGCTCGACCGGGTAGTCGCGGGTGTAGCCGTAGCCGCCGAGGACCTGGACGGCGTCGGTGGTGACCTGCATGGCGACGTCGGAGGCGAAGCACTTCGCGGAGGCGCCGAAGAAGGTGAGGTCCTTGTCGCCGCGCTCGGAGCGACCGGCGGCGGCGTAGGTCAGCTGACGGGCGGCCTCCACCTTCATGCCCATGTCGGCGAGCATGAACTGGAGTCCCTGGAAGTCGGCGATCGGCTTGCCGAACTGCTGGCGCTCCTTGGCGTACTCCAGCGCGTAGTCGAGCGCGCCCTGGGCGACCCCGACGGCCTGGGCGGCGATGGTGACGCGGGTGTGGTCCAGGGTCTTCATCGCGGTGGCGAAGCCGGTGCCCTCCTCGCCGATCATCCGGTCGGCGGGGATGCGGACCTTGTCGAAGTACACCTCGCGCGTCGGCGAGCCCTTGATGCCGAGCTTCTTCTCCGGTGCACCGAAGGAGACGCCCTCGTCGGACTTCTCGACGACGAAGGCGGAGATGCCCCCGCGGGTCTTCTTCTCCGCGTCGGTGACCGCCATGACGGTGTAGAACTCCGACTCCCCTGCGTTGGTGATCCAGCGCTTCACGCCGTTGAGCACCCAGCCGTCGCCGTCCTTCTCGGCCTTGCACTTCATGCCGCCGGCATCGGAGCCGGCGTCGGGCTCGGAGAGGCAGTAGGAGAAGCCACCCTCGCCGGCGGCGAGCTTGGTGAGGTACTTCTTCTTGATGTCCTCGCCGCCCGAGATCTGCACCGGCAGCGAGCCGAGCTTGTTCACCGCGGGGATCAGCGAGGAGCTCACGCAGACCCGGGCGATCTCCTCGATCACGATGACCGTGGCGAGCGCATCGGCGCCGGCGCCGCCGTACTCCTCGGGCACGTGCGGGGCGTGGAAGTCAGCAGCGATCAGGGCCTTCTCGGCCTCGACCGGGTAGCGCGCCTCCTCGTCGACCGCCGCGGCGTGCGGCGCGATCTTGGCCTCGGCGATCGCGCGCACGGCCTCCCGGATGGCCTGGTGCTCGTCGGTGAGGGCATAGACGGGGAAATCGCTCATGATCCCGATGCTAGGCGAGCCATTCGACGCCGGCGTTGGCGGCGTCGTGCTTCGCGCGTGCGACGAGGGCTTCGTGCGCTGCCGGATCCGCGTCTGGAGTGAGTGCGTCGCCGAGGTACGTCGCCGTGTCACCGTCCGGTCCCGGCAGCTCGACGAGAGCCGCCGCGGTCGCCGTACGTCCCTCGAAGACGGCGTAGGCGAGGAACCCTGGACCTCCGCGACGTCGGGCAGCCGGTCGAGGATCCCGGCGGGATCGTGCACTCCTTGCTCGCGCAGGACCCTGACCACCTGGCGGCCCACACCCCAGCCGATCTGCTCCACGTGCGACAGGTCCTCCCTCCACCGGTTGCGGTCGAGAATAGATTTGTCCCCGTGGGTGAGAGCTGGCAGGACCGTGCGACGGTCGGCTTCATGCTGGACGACTGCAAGATCTGGGCGATCGTCGGGTTGTCCGGAGACACCAGCCGTACGGCGTACCGCATCGCCGCACTGCTCCAGGAGCGCGGCAAGACGATCGTCCCGATCCACCCGAACGCACCGACCGTGCTGGGCGAGCAGGGGTACGCCACCCTCGCCGACGTACCCTTCGACATCGATGTCGTGGACGTGTTCCGCCGCTCGTCGGCCGCCGGCCAGTTCGCGGACGAGGCCGTCGCCGTGGGCGCCAAGGGCGTGTGGTTCCAGCTCGGCGTGATCGACGAGGACGCCTTCGAGCGCACCTGGGCCGCCGGCGTACCGATGGTGATGGACACCTGCCCGGCGATCGAGTGGCGCAAGCGGTGACCGAACGGCCTGTACCTGCGCCCCGGGCCCGGCATCCCCGACGGGCTCGCCATCCCCGAGAGCGACCTCGAGGAACGGTTCTCCAAGTCGTCGGGTCCGGGAGGTCAGTCGGTGAACACCACCGACAGTCGGGTGGAGGTCAGCCTCGACCTGTCCGCCACGACAGCCCTGAGCGAGCGCTCAGCGCGAACGGGCGATCAGCCGGCTGGGCCGGACGCTCACGGTCACCGCGTCCGAGCACCGCTCGCAGCACCGCAACCGGGTGGCAGCGAGGTCACGGATGGCCGACCGGCTGCGCGAGGCTCTGGCCCCGCCGCCGCTGAAGCGGGTGCCGACCAAGCCCACCAAGGGCTCGCAACGTCGTCGGGTGGAGAGCAAGAAGCGCCGCTCGCAGGTCAAGTCCCTGCGCGGCCGCGTGCGCGACCACTGATCGAGGAACCGCCTCTCGGGTCGGTGCGTCCGACCGAAGGACAGGCGAGCGGAGGATCGTCGTGCGGTGGAGAGACGTCGTGGTCGTTGCCGCACTCCCGCTCGTCGTCGGGTGTGGTCCCGAGCAGGTGAACAGCTCGAGCGACGATGAGTGCACCAGCCACTACGAGCCGGTCGCGGACGCACCGACCCGTGCGGCACTGAAGGGGAAGCTGCTGCACGAGGTGGATCCACGAGTCCGTTCGCTGCGCGTCGTCGACGAGGACCCTGGCGACGACAAGGTGACCGTCAACCTGCTGGACCGACGGCAGCAGGTCGTGATGTCGCTCGACATGTGGCAGCGCGACGACGGCACGTGGACTGCTCGCCGTGGGCTCAGTGCATCGACTGAGCCGCGCGATCACTCGACCGTGAGGAGCCGCGCGCCGCTGCCCTCCTCCGAGAGGTGGTCCTCCTCGTTGTTCAGGGCGCACGACTTCAGCGAGAGGCAGCCGCAGCCGATGCAGCTGGTCAGGGTGTCGCGCAGCTTCTCCAGCTGCTCGATCCGGTGCTCGAGGTCGGCGCGCCAGTGTCGCGAGAGCCGGGTCCAGTCCTTCTTCGTGGGAGTCCGGCCCTCGGGGAGAGTTGCCAGGGCACCGCGGATCTCGGCCAGGGGTACGCCGACGCGCTGCGACGTACGGATGAACGCGACGCGGCGCAGCGTCTCGCGGGTGTAGCGGCGCTGGTTGCCCGCGGTGCGCTCGCTGTGGATCAGGCCCTCGCGCTCGTAGAAGTGCAGCGCGGAGACGGCGACCCCCGATCGCTCGGAGAGCTCGCCCGGTGTCAGCAGCTTGGCGTTTTCCATTTGACCTCAACCATACTTGAGGTTGTTGACTGGCGCCCATGACCATGACCCGGCCCGACGCTGCGCCGCGTGCCTTCGACGAGCAGCACCGCACCATCACGGTCGGTCTGCTGGCGCTGGTCACCATGTTCGCGTTCGAGGCGGTCGCGGTCAGCCTGGCGATGCCGAGCGTGGCGCGCGACCTCGGCGGGGAGACGCTCTACCCGATCGCGGTCATCGGGATGCTCACCGCCGCGATCGTCGGGATGGTCATCGGAGGCATCTGGGGCGATGCCCGCGGCGCCAGCCTGCCCGTGACGCTGGGCGGCATCGGCTTCGTGGCCGGTCTCCTCGTCTCCGGGTTCGCCGGCTCGATGGAGGTCCTGGTCGGCGGTCGGCTGCTGCAGGGTCTCGGCGGCGGGGCAGCGCTGACGGCGCTCTACGTCGCGGTGGCCGACGGCTACCCGGCGCACCTGCGCACGCGCATCTTCTCGTTGTTCGCCACGGCCTGGGTGGTGCCGTCGATCGCCGGCCCGTTCGTCGCCGGCGCACTGGTCGACCTCTTCGGCTGGCGCTCGGTGTTCCTGGTCGTCGCGGCCTTCGCAGCCGTCAGCATCCTGGCCGTACGACGACCGATGTCGCGCCACCTGGCCGTCCGCACGAAGCCGCTCGTCTGGGGCCGTCGTCCGCTGTACGCCGTGGTCGCCGCGGTCGGGGTCGTCGCCCTCCACCTGGCCGGCCACGGCTCCGGCCTCCGGTCAGCGGTGCTGCTCGTGGCCGGGCTGCTGGTCGTCGCATTCGCCGCCGGTCCCCTGCTTCCCCGAGGGACCACCCGCGCGAGCCGCGGACTTCCGGCGGTGATCGCGTCGCGCGGCCTGTTCGGCGCGGCCTTCGCCTGCGTGGAGCTGTTCCTGCCGCTCGTGCTGCAGGTCGAGGCCGGGATGAGCCCGACCCTGAGCGGGCTGGTGATGATGGTCGGCGCGCTCGGCTGGGTCGCGGGTTCGACGTACTCCGGGAAGCACGGCCACCCCGAGACGTTCCCCCGGATCCTGCGGGTGGGCAGCCTGAGCCTGCTCGTCGGCACGCTCATCACCCTGGCGCTCGTCCCCGTCGACCACCATGCCGGTGGTCGCCGGCCTGGTGGCCACGCTCGGCTTCGCCACGATGGCGGTCGGGATGGGGCTGGCCACGCCACTGATGTCGACCCTCTCCCTCGACATGGCGCCCGAGGGACGTCAGGGCGACACCGGCGCGGCCATCCAGATGAGCGACTCCCTCGGTCAGAGCATCGCGGCCGGGCTGGTGGGTGCGGTGTTCGCGCGCTGGTACCTGATCGACGAGCACACGTCCTACCTCGCCGGCTTCGGGATGGCGGTGCTGCTCGCGCTCGTCGCCACGATCACCGCGCGGCGTACGACTCAGAACGGCTGACCGAACGCCACCTTCTTGGCCTTCGCCGGCGCCTCGAGCGTCGAGCGCTGCTCGAAGTCGCCGCCCTTGAGGCCCTTGGTCACGGCGCTGGCCAGCTGGCTGCGGCTGCGGGTGGCGTCCTCGGCGAGCGCCTTGAGGAACAGGTAGGTGAAGGCGCCGTTGGGGCGGTTGCTGAAGGTCGCGTCGGACGCGGTCTGGTCGGGACGGCAGGCAGCGAACAGCACCGGCTTGGCGCTGCCGCTCCGCGCCTTGGTCAGCTCGCGCAGCGACTTCTTGTCCGGCATGGGCGCCGCGGTGGCGCGGATCTCGCGGGCCTTGTGCAGCCCCCGGGGAGTGGGCGGTGGCAGGAAGCGCGGCCGGCGACCCATCAGCATCGCCTGCTGGATGTCGTCGAGGTCCTTCAGGCCGGTGCCGCTGTGGCAGGTGTCGAGCAGCACCTCGACGAGCACGCCCTCGGGCACCGTCGCGAACAGGTCGTGCAGCTCGTTGTCGATGATCACCGTGTTGCGGTCCCAGCTGTCGCCGGTCTGCTTGATGTCGTGGCACGCGAACGCCTCGTCGAGACCGTCGGGCTCGTCGGGGTCGTTGGGCACGCTCGGCACCTGGGTGCCGTGGCTGGAGAAGGTGAACACCAGCTGGTCGCCCGGCTTCGAGGCCTCGACCATCGAGGTGAGCGCCGTCATCACCTTCTTCTTGGTGGCCTCCTTGTCGCGCAGCACGGTGATGCTGCGCGCGGTGAAGCCGAGCCCCTTGAGGGCCTTGGTGATGTCGTTGGCGTCGTTGACACAACCGCTCAGCCAGCTGCTCATCGGCAGTGACTTGAACTCGTTGATGCCGACGCAGAGCGCGCGACGAGCCATGATCGTTCCTTTCGATGGGGTGTTCAGGAGGTCACGAGGACCGCGTCGGGTCTCGCGTAGACGACGAAGGCGAGCCAGGTCGCGTCACCGGCCTTGCGGGCTGCCTCGCGGGCGTTCGTGGTGGCCAGGCTGATCGGTTTGCCCGCCAACAGCTCCTCGTACAGCTTCTCCACGAAGATGCGCGACGGTTGCTCCTGCACCGACCACAGGCAGGACACGAACGCGGACGCGCCGGCGTCGAGGAACGCCTTCGCGAAGCCACCGACGGTGGTGAGCAGCTCGCCCGCACGCCCGACCTGGCAGGCGTTGAGTACGACGACCGGGCCGGCCGTCCCCTTCTTCGCCCAGGTGGCGTTCTCGCTGACGGTGGTCGCGCCGAGGTACTGCGGCTCGACCGTGCCGGCTCGCTTGAGCCCCTGGAGCAGCAGCTTGGCGTCGAGGATGTCGCCGGGATCGGCGGCACCGTGGCCGGAGAAGTGGAACAGGTCGAAGTCGCCGGACCGCAACAAGGTGCGTACGCCGTTGGGCGTGGCTGTCACCTTCGTGGCCTCGAACCTGTCCGCGAGGAACTGCTCCTCGAGGACCGGCTCGGTGAGCGCGAACACCGGGTCCTTGTAGACCGGGACGAGCGAACGCGCCCTGTCCCCGGCGTACGCGCATCTCGCGCGGCGGGAAGCTGCCCGACTGCCACCGGACCATCCCGGCCTGGGCGAGGAAGCGTGGCTTCTCCTCCCGCGGACCGGTCGGCGGCTTGAGGTGGATCAGCTCCCAGGGGACGAACGGCTCGTCGGCGTACACGAGCAGGTCCTTGATCTTGGACTTCTTGTCCCACAGGTAGGCCTGCATGTCCGGCGGGAACAGCTCGTCGAACATCTTCGAGCCGACGTCCTGGAGCTTGCGTTCGCGCTCCTTCGGGTCGCCGCTGGTGTTCTTCCAGACGTCGGCGACGTCGTCGAGGATCGTGGCGATCTTCTCCTCGCGGTTGCGCAGCGGAGCCGACTCGAAGTGCAGCGCGGGCTTGGTGGGCTCGATGCGCACGGCGTAGAGGTAGGAGACCTCGTCGTCGGCCAGCTGGCGTTCGTAGATCTCGATGCACGGCAGCCCCTCGAGCTCGGGCGCGTCGACCATCGGGTCCATGTCGGCCCCGGACTTCGTGTCCAGCGCCACCGTGCCGGCGTCCTGGGCGCCGACGGCGGTCGCCTTCAGCGTCAGGTTGCCGACCGCGACGGTGCCCTGCTTGACCACGATCTTCACGGCGCAGGCGCCCGGGGCCAAGCGCCTGGGCAGTGAAGGTCAGCTCGCTCGTGCCGCCACCCGGCGGCAGCGCGAACACGTCGGCGCCGGTGCCGGCAAGGCGCACGTTCTTCATGCCGACGACCTGGACCGCGAGCGGCCGCTCCGCATGCGACATCCACGTCGGCTCCGGCGTGCACGGCGCCCCGGGTCGGCACGATGGCGTTGCGCGAGAGCTGCACACTGATCACGAAGTCGGTCTCCACGACCACGTTGTCCGGCATCTCGGCGGCCAGGTGGGCAGGCGACGTCTCGGGTTCGGCCTCGACTGCCTCGACCGGCGGCGGCGCCATCGCCGCCGTGGGCTCGTCCGCGGGAGGTTCGGCCATCTGCTGGACGTCGGCGGCGACCGGCGCCTCGGACATCCGCTCCCACATGCCCGGCGGGATCCCGCGCGTGACCGGGGCGGACTCGACGGAGGCGCCACCTCCCGAGTCGCTCCCAGAGTCGCTCCCAACGTCGTCTCCGCCCCCGGCGCCCATGCCGAGCGGCAGCCAGCTGCCGAGGGCCTCGATCACCTTGAGCTGGGAGAAGTAGTTGTTGTGGTAGGTGACGTCGTTCTCGCCCAGCGCGCAGGTGTCGCGGACGTAGCCGCCGGACTTGGGGCCGATCGCCGACATCGACGCCACGTCGACCACCAGGTCGTTGTCGCCGTGGAACAGCTGGTCGACGAAGCCTTCCTTGAGCTTGCGCACCAGCTCCTTGGAGAACTCCGGCGGACGGTGGCTGTCGTCGAGCAGGCTGACGTGGAAGTTGGAGCTCACGACGTACCAGTTCGTGCCGGGCCGTCGGCTGGTTGGGCTGTTCCTTCTGGAGCTCCTTGATGAAGGGACCACCGGGCACCATCGCCGCGAGGCCGGGGACCTCGTCGCCTGTCGCGATGTAGGAGACGAGGTACTTCACGAAGGCCCCGATGCCCTTGACCACCCCGGCCACGATCGTCCCCACGGCCGGCGCTCCGGCCATCGTCAGCACCTTCGCCGAGACGGCGACGAGGTTGGTGTAGATGTCGACCATGTCCGACCAGCGCTCGGGGTCGGCGAGGTGCGTTCCGCCATGGGTCGAGGCCACGAACACGATGTTGTCGACGCTCGCGGGCCAGTTGCTCGGCGGCAGCACCTGCTCGACGAACGAGCGCGTGGTCAGCCCGCCGCGGCTGTGCGTGACGATGTCGAAGACGAGCTCGGCCTCGGGCCGGTGGGTCTGCAGCCGCTTCAGCAGGTCCTCGGCGTTCTTCTTGGGGTCGACGCTGAGGGTCTTGTGGTCGAACCCGATGACGGCGTCGTACGCCGAGAGGGCGGTGCGCAGGAATCCGGGGCCGTTCTCCCCCACGCTCAGCGCACCGAAGCCGCCGGCGGTCGAGGAGAAGGTGCCGTGGATGAACAGCAGCACCCGCACCGGCCGGTCGGTCGGCAGGTGCAGCTCGTCGAGGGTCTCGAAGCGCGCCCAGCTGGACACCCCGACATCGGTCAGGTGGACCAGGCCCGTCTTGACGTGCTCCTCCATCTTCTCGACGGCCTTCTCCATCAGGGCGGGCGCGACGAAGCGGAAGACCAGCGCCTGCGCAGCGCCCTGGACGACGCTGCCCAGGAGTCCTCGGTCGCGGCGGTCCGTGGGCGCCGGAGCGGCCGCTCCCGGGCTCGGGCTGGACGTCGATCTCGAAGCTGCGGGTCTGCGGTCCCGGCTCGAGGGAGCGCGTACGGCGGCCGGTGTCGACCGGCAGGTGCCACGAGTAGACGCCGTCGCGCTCGAGCAGCACCACCGCGTCCTCGCCCTCGGACACGTCGATGTCGAGCTGGACCGTGCCGGGGGCCAGGGCCTCGGGCTCCAGGTCCCGGCTGCGGCGGGGGGTGAGGTCGACGGTCTGCACCAGGTCGAGGTCGCTGTCCTGGAGGGCGGCGAGCAGCTCGGTGTGGCCGGCGAGCTCGTTGAGCTGCGCCGGGTCAGGCAGCCCTCGGGTCGCAGCCGGTTCCGCTGCGTCGTACGACGGCGGGGTGGTGACCCGCACCGTCCCGTTGGCAAACGTCGACGACATACGTTGCTCCCTTCGCCCAGTTCGGGTGCACGTGCTGTCAACGTAGAGCGGTTCGTGGGACTGGAGATACCACTGGGACGCGGTGGTCTACCCCGGGGATGTTTGGGCCGGCTGCGGGTACGGGCACGCTGAGGTAGTTGAAGCACGAACATTCGCGAACCCTCAGGAGAGCGACCCCATGTCAGACCCCGTCAAGCTCGCGATCATCTACTACTCCTCCACCGGCACCGTCGACGCGATGGCGCGGCACGCGGCCAGGATGGCGGAGAAGGCAGGTGCCGAGGTCCGGCTGCGGCACGTCGAGGAGCTCGCGCCCGACGACGTGGTGGAGACCCAGGACGACTGGGTCGAGCACCGCAAGGCCGTCGCGGACGAACCGACCGCCGTACCCGACGACGTGGTGTGGGCCGACGCGGTCCTCTTCGGTACGCCGACCCGGTTCGGCAACGTGGCCAGCCAGCTCAAGCAGTTCATCGACACGCTCGGGCCGCAGTGGGGCGAGGGCAAGCTCGCCGACAAGACGTACGCCGGGTTCACGGCCGCGAAGACGATGCACGGCGGGCACGAGTCGACGTTGCTGGCGCTCTACAACACGATCCACCACTTCGGCGGCATCGTCGTACCGCCCGGCTACACCGACGAGATCAAGTTCGAGGAGGGCAACCCCTACGGCGTCTCGCAGGTCGACCAGGGCAACGCGGACGAGCCGTTGACCGACACCGCGTCCGAGGCGCTGACCCACCTGGTCGAGCGGCTGATCACGATCACCGCCAAGCTGAACGGCTAGAAACCCAGCTTGTGCGCGGACTCGCCGCGCACCGCCTTGCCCTTCTCCTGGGCGGTCTCCTTGAGCCGCGCCTGGAACTCGACCATCTGCTGCTGGAGAGCGGGGTCACCGGCGGCGAGGATGCGTACGGCGAGCAGGCCGGCGTTGCGCGCGTTGCCCACCGCCACCGTCGCGACCGGGACGCCGGCGGGCATCTGCACGATCGAGAGCAGCGAGTCCATCCCGTCGAGGTACTTCAGCGGCACCGGCACGCCGATCACGGGCAGCGGTGTCACCGCGGCGAGCATGCCCGGCAGGTGGGCCGCTCCCCCGGCTCCGGCGATGATCACCTGGAGCCCGCGCCCGGCGGCGTCCTTGCCGTAGGCGAGCATCTCGTCGGGCATCCGGTGCGCGGAGACCACGTCGGCCTCGAAGGCGATGTCGAACTCCTCGCACGCCTCGGCGGCCGCCTTCATCACCGGCCAGTCCGAGTCGGAACCCATCACGATGCCGACACGTGGCCCAGAACCGTTGCCCGTCATTCGCTCTCCTCACCGAGGTCGCCCGCGAACCATGCTGCCGCATGGCGGGCACGTTCGAGGCAGTCCTCGAGGTCGTCGCCGTAGGCGTTGACGTGGCCGACCTTGCGGCCGGGCCGCATCTCCTTGCCGTAGAGGTGCACCCGCAGCCGCGGGTCGCGGGCCATCGCGTGCGGGTAGCCGTCGTAGAGGCGGCCCGTCTGGTTGGCCCCGCCGAGGATGTTGACCATCACCGTCCACCGCGCGCGGGCGTCGGGGGCGCCGAGCGGCAGGTCGAGCACCGCGCGCAGGTGGTTCTCGAACTGGCTGGTGACCGACCCGTCCTGGGTCCAGTGGCCGGTGTTGTGCGGCCGCATGGCGAGCTCGTTGACCAGCACCCGCCCGTCGTTGGTCTCGAACAGCTCCACGGCGAGGACCCCGGTCACGCCGAGCTCACCGGCGATCTTCATCGCGATCTGCGCGGCGTCCGCGGCGAGCGCCGGGGCGAGGTCGGGGGCCGGGGCGATCACCTCGTGGCAGATCCCGTCGCGCTGCGTGGAGGCGACGATCGGCCAGACGGCCACCTGGCCGGAGGGCGAGCGGGCCACCAGCGCGGACAGCTCGCGACGGAAGTCGACCCGCTCCTCGGCGAGGATCTCGCGGCCCCCATCAGCGGCAGACTCGAAGGCGGCGGCGCAGTCCTCGGGTCCCTCGACGAACCAGACCCCCTTGCCGTCGTACCCGCCCCGGGTGGTCTTCAGGACGCACGGGCAAGCCTGAAGATGGCGAACGCCACGACGTCGTCCACCGACGAGACGAGGGCGTTGCGCGGGCACGGGATGTCCAGCTCGGCGAGCCGCCGCCGCATCACGCCCTTGTCCTGGGCGTGCACCAGCGCCTCCGGCCCCGGACGTACGGCGAGCTCGGACTCCAGCGCGTGCAGGTGGTCGGTCGGGACGTGCTCGTGGTCGAAGGTGACGACCTCGCACCCCTTGGTCACCGCGCGCAGCGTGGCCAGGTCGGTGTAGTCACCCACGGTGTGGTCCGGGAGCACCTGCGCGGCACTCACACCCGGTGCCTCGGCGAGCAGCCGGATCGGGATGCCGAGGGCCGCGGCCGGCTCGGCCATCATCCGGGCCAGCTGGCCACCGCCGATCACGGCCACGGTGGGGGCGAGCGCACCGCTGGACGTCTGGGTCACGGAGCGACCCTATCCAGCCCGATCAGCCGTCAGCGGGACGAACGACGGACCGCGACCGGTTCCAGGTCGCCGAACCCGCGGACCGGGCGGGCGGGCAGCACCCGCGTCTCGTAGCGGTGCACCGGCAGCCGCTCGGCCGTGTGTGCGTCGGTGATGACCCGGTTGCGACGGGCGACGCCGACGAGTCTGGCGGCGAGGTTGACGGCCGGGCCGTACACGTCCCCCATGCGGAGCACGACGGACCCGGTGACCAGCCCGACCCGGACGTCCGGCAGCCGCTGGTCGCCCCCGATCACCTGCACGATGTCCCAGGCGATCTCGACCCCCTCCTCCGGGGTCGGCGCCATGAACAGGACCGAGTCACCGAGCGTCTTGACCACCCGGCCGGCCCTGCGGGAGACGACGTCGTGGCTGCGGCTCTCGAAGACCTCGACCAGGTCGCCGATCTCGTCGTCGTCGAGCCGGTTGGTGAGCTCGCTGAAGCTGACCAGGTCGGCGAAACCCGACGGTCGCCTCGGCCAGCTGCTCGTCGGCGGCGCCCTCGAGGCTCTCCACGCGCGCGACGGCTGCCACGAGGTGCCGCCGCCAGACGTAGGTGAGCAGCGCCTCGAAGTCCGGTCCGATGCCCTCCACGAGCCGGAGCGCCTCTTCGCGCTTGGACGAGTCGCCCTTGGTCTTGTCGAGCAGCGAGGCGAGCGTGGCCACCTCCCACTCGGCGAGCCGGTCCATCGTCTGCCCGACCGCGCGGGTCATCCGCACGATCGTGTCGAAGTCCAGGTGGCCGAGCCGCTCGATCGCGGCCACCCGGGAGAGCGCCTCGGCGTCAGCAGTGCTGAACGCGGAGGCGCCGTCGGCGCCCGGGAAGCCGAGCGCCCGCCAGAGCCGCTGCGCCTGCTCGACGGTGAGTCCCGCGGTCTCGGCGACCTCTTCGCCGGTCAGCTCGGGGACGGCTCCGAGAATGGCCCGTTCGAGATCCTCAGGTGCCGTCATCAGCCTTGCGGGCCCCGTGGAACAGCTCGTCGCTCACCCGGAGCTGGGCCTGTTCGACGTTGGGGATGTCGTGGAGCCGCACCCGGCCCTGCTCGCTGGCGTCGGAGATGATCAGGGTGCCGCAGCCGAAGATCCGGTCGAGCAGGCCCTTCTCGTACTCGATGTCGCTGATCCGGTTCATCGGGATGTCGTGGCCCCGACGGGTGAGCAGGCCGGTGCGGGTGATCAGCCGGCGGGTGGTGAAGGTGTACGTCGTGGTCAGCCAGTCGAGGAACGGCTTCACGCAGAACCACAGCAGCAGCACGCGCCGTGATCACCCACAGCACCCAGCGCCAGGTGCCGGCGTGGTCGCCGTCGGGGAGGCTGGACAGGTAGCCCGCCAGTGCCGCGATGACGATCAGCACCACGGCCGGCAGGATCAGCGCCTTCACGTGCGTACGCGTGCTGAGCACGATGTGCTCGCCCTCGTTGAGGAGCTTCGGGGAGATCGCCACGGCCCCGATCATGCCACGGACAGGGTCGCTCTCAGGCGCCTTCCGGACGGACGTAGACGACGTCTCCCGGCGCCCAGGTGCTCCTCCCCGTCCGAGGTGCGTACGACGAGCCGCCCGGCCTCGTCGACGTCGACCGCCTCGCCGCGTCACCTCGCCGCCCGGGACGGCCACCCTCACCTGCTGGCCGGGCGTGGTGCACAGCTCGAGGTACGCCGGTCGCAGGTCGGCGCCCGCGGCCCACTCGTCGTAGCGAGCCTCGAGCTCCTCGACCAGCGCACCGAGCAGGGCCGACCGGTCGACCGGACCACCGGTGACGATCGCCAGCGAGGTCGCCTCCGGCACGGGCAGCTCGGCCTGGTCCTGGTGGCAGTTGATGCCGATGCCGACGACGGCCGCGGCCGCTCCGTCGTGCTCGACCCGCTCGAGGAGGATCCCGCCGAGCTTGTGGTCGTCGGCGAGCACGTCGTTGGGCCACTTGAGCGCGACCTGCACACCCGTGACCCGGCGTACGGCAGCAGCGGCGGCGACTCCCGGTCAGCAGCGGCAGCCAGGGCCAGCGCTCGGCCGGAGCGCCGTCCGGCACCAGCAGGAACGAGACCGTCAGCGAGCTGCGGGCGGGGGTGACCCACTCGCGACCCAGCCGCCCGCGACCGGCGGTCTGGTGCTCCGCGGCCAGCACCAGACCCTCGCCCTCGCCGGACCGGAACCGGTCGCCGACGTCGGCGTTCGTCGAGGCCGACTCGTCGACCACCTCGACCCGCCATCGGGCGGTCGTCCCGGACGTGCCTCGAGGGGTGGGCGGCTGTCCGCGTCGTCGCTCATGCCCACTAGATTGGCGCAGGAACGAACCGATTGCGAGGAGTCCTTCACGTGAGTGCAGCAGCGGGCCATCAGGACACAGGCGGCACTGAGGTCCCCGAGGACATCGACATCCACACGACCGCGGGCAAGCTGGCCGACCTCGACCGGCGCGTCGACGAGGCCGTGCACGCGGGCTCGGCCAAGGCGGTCGAGAAGCAGCACGCCAAGGGCAAGATGACCGCCCGCGAGCGCATCGAGAAGCTCTTCGACGAGGGCTCCTTCGTGGAGCTCGACGAGCTCGCCCGGCACCGCTCCACCGCGTTCGGCCTGGAGAAGAACCGTCCCTACGGCGACGGCGTGATCACCGGCTTCGGCACCATCGACGGTCGCCAGACGTGCGTGTTCTCCCAGGACTTCACCATCTTCGGCGGCTCGCTGGGCGAGGTCTACGGCGAGAAGATCACCAAGGTGATGGACCTCGCCATCAAGACCGGCTGCCCGATCATCGGCATCAACGAGGGCGCCGGCGCCCGCATCCAGGAGGGCGTGGTCTCGCTCGGGCTCTACGGCGAGATCTTCAAGCGCAACGTCCACGCCAGCGGCGTGATCCCGCAGATCAGCCTGATCATGGGCTCCTGCGCCGGCGGGCACGTCTACTCCCCCGCGGTCACCGACTTCACGATCATGGTCGACGGCACCTCCAACATGTTCATCACCGGTCCCGACGTGATCAAGACCGTCACCGGCGAGGACGTCACCATGGAGGAGCTCGGCGGCGCCCGGGCCCACAACACCAAGTCGGGCAACGCCCACTACATGGGCTCCGACGAGGACGACGCGCTGGAGTACACCAAGGCACTGCTCTCCTACCTGCCGCAGAACAACCTCGACGACCCCCCGACGTACGACGATCCGGCGGACCTCGAGGTCAGCGACCTCGACCGCGCGCTGGACACCCTGATCCCCGACGGCGCCAACCAGCCCTACGACATGCACACCGTGATCACCTCGGTCCTCGACGACGAGGAGTTCCTCGAGGTGATGGAGCTGTTCGCGCCCAACATCGTGGTCGGCTACGGCCGCATCGAGGGCAGGTCCGTCGGCGTCGTCGCCAACCAGCCGATGCAGTTCGCCGGCACCCTCGACATCGACGCCTCCGAGAAGGCCGCCCGGTTCGTGCGCACCTGCGACGCGTTCAACATCCCGGTGCTCACCTTCGTCGACGTGCCCGGCTTCCTCCCGGGCACCGACCAGGAGTGGAACGGCATCATCCGGCGCGGCGCCAAGCTGATCTACGCCTACGCCGAGGCCACCGTCCCGCTCGTCACGATCATCACCCGCAAGGCCTACGGCGGGGCGTACGACGTGATGGGCTCCAAGCACCTCGGCGCCGACATCAACCTCGCGTGGCCCACCGCCCAGATCGCGGTGATGGGTGCCCAGGGCGCGGCCAACATCGTCTACCGCAAGGAGCTCGCCCAGCTCGACAAGGACGGCGGTGACGTCGAGGAGCGCCGGGCCGAGCTGATCGCGGAGTACGAGGACGCGCTCGCCAACCCCTACATCGCCGCCGAGCGGGGCTACATCGACGCGGTGATCACGCCCCACGAGACCCGCATCGAGGTCGTCCGCGCGCTGCGCCTGCTCGCGTCCAAGCGCGAGACGCTGCCGCCGAAGAAGCACGGGAACATCCCCCTGTGAGTGACGCCGTGAGCGGAGAGACCCAGGAGACGGGCAGCAGCCGCCGCTGCTGCGCATCGTCAAGGGCGACCCCACCCCCGAGGAGGTCGCGGCGCTGGTCTCGGTCGTCTCCGCGATGGCCGCCGGCGCCGCCGAGGCAGCGGCCAAGGACAAGGCGCCGAAGCCCGAGTGGTCGGCCCACCACCGCAAGCTGCGCGCGACCCACCGGCACGGTGCCGGTGCCTGGCGCAACAGCGCGCGGTAGAAAAGCACGATGTCGACCCTTCCGCGCCTGATCCTCGCCTCCGCCTCACCGGCGCGGTTGACGACCCTGCAGAACGCCGGCCTCTCCCCCGAGGTCATCGTCAGCGGGGTCGACGAGAGCACCGTCGCCGATGACCGGTCCCGCCGACTACACGATGAAGCTGGCCCAGCTGAAGGCCGTCGCGGTCGCCGCCGACCAGAAGCGGGCGCTGGTGATCGGCTGCGACTCCGTGCTCGCGCTCGACGGGGAGATCTTCGGCAAGCCCGGCACCGACGCCGAGGCGGTCGCGCGCTGGAAGCAGATGCGCGGTCGCTCCGGCGTGCTCCACACGGGGCACTGCGTCATCGACACCCACCGCGAGGTGTGGCTGGCACGCTCGGCAGCGACGCAGGTGCGCTTCGCACACGTCACCGACGAGGAGATCGAGGCGTACGTCGCGACGGGTGAGCCCTCAGCGGTCGCGGGTGCCTTCACCATCGACGGGCGCGGCGGGGCCTTCGTATCGGGACTGACGGGCGACCCCCACAACGTCGTGGGCATCAGCCTCCCGCTCCTGCGCCTGATGTTCGAGGAGCTCGGCTTCGTGTGGACCGAATTCTGGAGCTGACACGAGCACCAAGGTGTCGTGCGCGCCGTGGAACTCCACCGCGTGCCGCGTGAACACGAAGCGCCGGAACGCCCAGAACCGGAACAGCATCGCCAGCACGGCCCCGACCACGTTCGCCGCCACGTTGTCGGCGAGCACGCTGGACCAGTCGAACACGTTGCGGGTCACCCACAGGCAGGCCATCGGGATCACGAACGACGCGAAGTTGACGATCGCGTAGTTCACCAGCCCGCCACCCGGGCCGGTGGGCCGACGGTGCTTGAAGGCGTACTGCCGGCTGCCGTAGAAGCTGATCAGCATGCCGACGGTGTTCGCGACGAAGTAGGTCATCACCGGGTAGTCGTGCAGCGGACCCGGGCCGTAGAGCTTCGGCAGTCCGTGCACGAGCGCGTTGAACAGCAGCACGGCCACCGTGGTCGCGACGACGTTGACGGCCGAGAACTTGATCGCCTCGCCGAAGACGCGACGCGCTCGCGCACCCATGTCCTGCACGCTATCCCGGCGGTCCCGGCCGGAGGCTCGGGGACTCACTCACACGTATCGGGTGATCCCCGCCCCGGGAGGCGGGGTGAGCCTGAGGGCGCAAGGGCGAGGGCCCCTGCCCGAGGCGAAAGATGTGGTGACATGAGCGACAACGACGTACACGGTCCGGTGGACTTCGTCCTGCTGGAGTTCCCGGACGACCGGCTCGAGGGCCGGGCCGCCGTCGAGCTCCTCGACCTCGTCAACCGCGGCATCATCGCGGTCTTCGACCTGATGATCGTCGGCAAGACCGACGACGGCGACACCTACGGCATCGAGATGAGCGCCGGGGACGACCGGCTCGGCGGCTTCGAGGAGTTCGGTGGAGCGAGGTCCGGCCTGCTGACCGAGGAGGACATGGAAGAGGCGGCCTCGGTCCTGGAGCCGGGACGCCTGGCAGCGCTCATCGTCTACGAGAACACCTGGGCGGTGCCGTTCGTGGCGGCCGCGCGCGAAGCGGGCGGCGAGCTCGTCGCCGGCGCACGGATCCCGGCCCAGGACGTGATGGATGCACTGGACGCACTCGAGAGCCTCGAGGCTTCCGAGACCATGGAAACGATGAGCTGAGGAGACGGAGATGCCCGGACTACTGCGTGGAGTTGCGCGCACGGCGGTCGTTGCAGGAACCGCGTCGGCAGTTGCCGGCCGGGTGCAACGGCGGCAGGCGAACAAGTTCGCCGAACAGGATGCCCAGACCGCTGCGACCCGCGAACAGGCCTACGAGCAGCAGTACGTGCAGCAGGCCCCACCGCCCCCGCCCCCGCCCCCGGCGAGCTCGGGCAGCGGCGACATGCTCGAGCAGCTCAAGACCCTCGGGGAGCTGAAGGCCGCAGGCGTGCTCACGGAAGAGGAGTTCGCGGCCCAGAAGGCCAAGATCCTGGCTCAGTGACACCGCGGGTGTGCGCCGGCTGGCATGATCGGCCCATGCGTGGGCTGATCCTGGCCGGGGGTTCCGGTTCGCGACTGCACCCGGTCACGCTCGGCACGAGCAAGCAGCTGGTGCCGGTCTACGACAAGCCGATGATCTACTACCCGCTCTAGCACGCTGATGCTGGCCGGGCATCCGCGAGATCCTGGTCATCACCACGCCCGCACGAGGCCGAGGGGTTCCGGCGGCTGCTCGGCGACGGCTCGCAGTTCGGCATCTCGCTCGACGTACGCCGAGCAGCCCTCGCCCGACGGGCTCGCCCAGGCGTTCACGATCGGCGCCGACTTCATCGGCGGCGAGTCGTGCGCGCTGGTGCTCGGCGACAACATCTTCTACGGGCCCGGGCTTCGGCCGCAAGCTCGCAGCGCTTCGGCGACATCGACGGCGGCGACGGTCTTCGCCTACTGGGTCTCCGACCCGACGGCCTACGGCGTCGTGGAGTTCGACGACGCACGGCACGCGCGATCTCGCTCGAGGAGAAGCCGGAACGCCCGCGCAGCAGCTACGCCGTGCCCGGGCTGTACTTCTACGACGCCGACGTCGTCGAGATCGCGCGCGGCCTCGAGCCCGTCGGCGCGCGGCGAGTACGAGATCACCGACATCAACCGCGCACTACCTCGAGCGCGGCCGGCTCCAGGTCGAGGTGCTCGAGCGCGGCACCGCCTGGCTCGACACCGGCACCTTCGACTCGCTCAACGACGCGAGCAACTTCATCCGCACCATCGAGCACCGCCAGGGGCTGAAGATCGGCTGCGCCCGAGGAGGTCGCCTGGCGCCAGGGCTGGCTCACCGACGACGAGCTCCGCGACGCGCGCCGAGCCGCTGCTGAAGTCGGGGTACGGCGCCTACCTACTCGGGCTGGTCGATCCCGAGCACCTCTGACGCGGCAACGGCCCATCGGTCCTGCCACGGCCCGATGGGCTCGATGCCGTGCTCGACGAGTCGGTCGTGACCGAGCACGGAGTACGCCGGACGACGGCGTCGCGCGGGAACGCCGTCGAGTCGGTGGGCCTGACGATCGTCGGGTCGAGAGCCCGGCGGCCGCGACCACCTCCCGCGCGAAGCCGTACCAGCTCGTCTCGCCGCTCGAGGTCGCGTGCCACGCGCCCGCGGGCGCGTCCGCCTGCACGAGCCGCACGACCAGGTCGGCGACGTCCCGGGTCCACGTCGGCTGCCCGACCTGGTCGTCGACGACGTCGAGGCGCCCCGCTCGCGGGCAACGCGGGCGATCGTGCGCGGGAAGCAGGAGCCGTTCGCGCCGTACAGCCAGCCCGTGCGGACGATCAGGTGCGCGTCCCGGGGCTGCCGTCGCGCACGGCCGACTCCCCCGCCGCCTTGGTGCGGCCGTACGCCGACCGCGGCCGCGAGCGGCGCGTCCTCGGCGTACGGCGATCGGCGCGTCACCGTCGAAGACGTAGTCGGTGCTCACCTGCACGACCAGCGCTCCGGCGTCGTACGCCGCCCGCGCCAGCCGACCGGCGGCGACGGCGTTGACCTCGAACGCCTCGTCCTCGTGCGACTCGGCCAGGTCGACCGCCGTCCACGCAGCGCAGTTGACCACGACGTCGTGACCGGCCACCGCCCTCGCGACCGCGTCGTCGTCGGTCAGGTCGAGCTCGTCGCGGCCGACCGCGGTGTGCTCGATGCCGCGCTCCGCCAGCGTCGTGCACACGTCGCTGCCGAGCATGCCGCGCGCACCGGTCACCAGCCAGTTCACACGCGGGAGCCTAGCGACGTCTGTTAGCCTGCTCCCGTGTTGGTCCGCGAGCTCTCCGTCCCCGGCGCGCTCGAGATCACGCCGGTCCAGCACGGCGACGACCGCGGTGTCTTCCTCGAGTGGTTCCGCGAGGACGAGTTCACCAAGGCCACGGGGCACTCGCTGCACCTGGCCCAGGCGAACTGCTCGGTGTCGCGGGCGGGCACCTTGCGCGGCATCCACTTCGCCGAGCTCCCGCCGAGCCAGGCCAAGCTCGTCACCTGTGCCCACGGCGCGGCCATGGACGTGGTCGTCGACCTGCGCGTCGGCTCGCCGACGTTCGGTCGCTGGGACGCCGTCACGCTCGACGACGAGGACCGGCGAGCCGTCTACCTCCCCGAGGGCGTCGGGCACGCCTTCATGGCGCTGGCCGACCAGACGGTCGTGACCTACCTGTGCTCCGCGCCGTACGCCCCCGGCCGCGAGCACGCCGTCCACCCGCTCGACCCGGCGATCGGCATCGACTGGGCGACGACCGCTCGGGACGGCACGGCGCTCTCGCCGCTGCTCTCCCCGAAGGACGACGCGGCCCCCACGCTCGCCGAGGTGGAGGAGCGCGGCCTGCTCGCTTCCTACGAGGACTGTCTCGCCTTCAGCCGAGGTGAGCCCGCACCCTGAGCGGCTCCCACCAGGCGCGGTTGCTGCGGTACCACTCGACGGTCTGCGCGAGCCCGTCGGCGAACGGCACCTGCGGCTCGTAGCCGAGCTCGCTCGCGGATCTTGGCGTCGTCGACCGAGTAGCGCAGGTCGTGGACCGAGCCGGTCGGTGACGTTGCGGACCCGGTCCCAGTCGGTGTCGGTCGCCGCGAGCAGCAGGCCGGTGAGCTCCTGGTTGCTGAGCTCGGTGCCGCCGCCGATGTTGTAGACCTCGCCGGGCCGGCCGCCGTGCAGGACGAGGTGGATGCCGCGGCAGTGGTCGTCGACGTGCAGCCAGTCGCGGACGTTCGCGCCTCGCCGTACAGCGGCACCGTCGGCGCCGTCGAGGAGGTTGGTGACGAAGAGCGGGATGACCTTCTCGGGGAACTGGTAGGGCCCGTAGTTGTTGGAGCAGCGCGTGACGCACGACGCGGCAGCCCGTGGGTGCGGTGGTAGGCACGAGCGAGCAGGTCGCTGGACGGCCTTCGACGCGGAGTACGGCGAGTTGGGCTCGAGCGGCTGCGTCTCGTCCCAGCTGCCCTCGGCGATCGAGCCGTAGACCTCGTCGGTGGAGACGTGCACGAACCGGTCGACGCCCGTGCCGCAGCGCGGCGTCGAGCAGCGTCTGCGTGCCGACGACGTTGGTCAGCACGAAGTCGGCCGCGCCGAGGATCGAGCGGTCGACGTGGCTCTCGGCCGCGAAGTGCACGACCGCGTCGGCCTCGGCCATCAGCGTGTCCACGAGCGGCCGGTCGAGGATGTCGCCCTCGACGACGCGCAGCCGCGCGTCGTCGATCGACCGGCGCGAGGTTCTCGAGGTTGCCGGCGTAGGTGAGCTTGTCGAGCACCACCACCTGCTCGGGCCCGGTCCGCCCCAGGCATCGGTGAGCACGCTGCGCACGTAGTGGCTGCCGATGAAGCCGGCGCCGCCGGTGACAGGAGTCTCAGGTGGGCCAACGTGGCAGCACGGGCACGATCTGGCTGCCCGTCGACCGCAGCGTCGCCGCGATGCCGGCGCTCAGCGGTGTCCGTGCCAGGGCCGACGTGTGCGGCCAGGCCACCGAGCGCAGCCGGAGGTCGCGCACCTGGAGACGCGACTGCGGGCTGGTGCCGAGCACGATCGGTGGCCGTCGCCGCGTGATCCGGTGGAGGTCGCCGAGGACGGCGCCGACGGTGGTCGAGCGTTCGCTGGCGATCACCTTCAGCGCCCGCACCCCGTGGTCGGTCACCTGCCCGGTCGCGGCGACGACCATCGCGGCCGCGTCGTCGACGAAGAGGTAGTCACGCCGGGTGTCGAGCGAGACGTAGACACTGATCGGCTGCCGGGTCAGCTGCGCCCGGCACAGTGCGGAGACGAGCCCCTGCGGCTTGGACTGGTCCTGGCCCGGGCCGTAGAGGTTCGAGAGCCGGCCGACCAGCAGGGCCGTTCCGGTGCGCTGCGCGAACTCGGTGGCGAGCGCCTCCATCCGCAGCTTGGCGTGGCCGTACGCCGAGAGCGGCGCCGGCTCCGTGTGCTCGGTGAACGGACCGCCGCTGGCCCCGGCGTACACCCCGCCTGCCGAGGAGGCCAGGAAGAACCCGCGCGGGCCGGGGCCGTCGGGCTGCCAGCGTTCGAGGAACGCTCCGAGCACCGCCACCTCGGCCGCGAGGTCCTCGTCGGAGGTCGCGACCACGCCGGCGCCCGCGCACCAGTAGACCTCGAGGGCACCGCCCAGCTCGTCCGCGTCGCCCACCAGCACCTCGACCGCGGCATCGTGGTCCTCCCACGGGACGACGGTCGTCCGTGGCCGCCGCCCGAGTGCGCGCAGGCGCCGGCAGACGGCGCTGCCCAGGAGCCCGCCAGCACCGACCACCCACGCCGGGCGGGTCGGGTCAGGGTCGCGGTCGCCGGCCAAGAGGCCCCTCCGCGGGATCCTGGGTGATCAGGTAGAGCGGCTTGCCCATGGCCATGTTGACGGCGACGCCGACGTACTCGGCGATCACGCCCAGGGAGAACAGGATCGCGCCCGTGCAGATCAGGGTGACCACCGTGAGCGAGGTCCAGCCGGCCACCGGTGCCGGGTGGACGAGCTGGCGGATCACGATGAACACCGCCAGCAGGAAGCCCAGGAACGCGAACGCGATCCCGAGACCGCTGACGAGCCGTAGCCCCCGGGTCCCGCCGGTCAGCACCATCCGCCAGAAGTGCGACAGCAGCGTCCGCGTGGAGTAGCCGGAGCGGCGGTCCTCACCCTCGGCGCGCGACACCACCGGCGCTGTGGACGGCTGGCCGGAGACCCACCCCAGGGCGATGTCGAGGTAGACCCCGGAGCCGGCGTACGCCGCGACGCTGCGCCCGACCTCACCGAGGATCAGCCGGTAGCTGTTGAACACCGAGGTGTTCGCGCCACCGCTCAGCACGTTCACAGCGCGCTTGCCCCACCGGGAGGCGGCGTTGCGCACCGCGCCGTGCGGGGCGCTGTTGGTCGGTCGGGCATAGACGACGGTGACCTGCTCGGCCAGGGCCACGTCCAGCATGGCTCCGATGTACGCCGGGTCGTGCTGGCCGTCCTCGTCGAGGGTGACGATCCAGTCGCCACCCGCCGACGCCATCCCGGCCAACGTCGCCGCATGCTGGCCGAAGTTGCGACTGAGCCAGATCCCACGTGCGAAGTCGTACGCCTCCTCCATCTCCCGGATGACGCGGGCCGAGTCGTCCGGGCCGCAGTCGTGGACCAGCAGCACCTCGGCCACCCGGAACGGGCGTGCCTCCGGGCGAGACGTTGGACCGGCCCAGGGGCGCCAGCTCGGCCAGCACCGACGGCAGGTGGCGTTCGCCCTGGTAGATCGGGATCACCACCGAGACGAGGTGCTCGTCACCGGGTGGCGCGAGGTCGGCTGGCACGCGCCCGACTATATTCACCGGCGTCTCGTGAGGGAGGGTTCGCACATGGGCACTGCACCTCCACGCGTGTCGGTGGTGGTGCCGTCGTACCAGAACGAGGCCTACATCGAGCAGACGATCCGCTCCGTCCTCGCCCAGACGTTCACCGACTTCGAGCTGGTCGTCGCCGACCACGGCTCCTCGGACCGCACCTGGGCGATCCTCCAGCAGTTCACCGGCGACCCGCGGGTCCGGCTGCTCACCACGGAGCCCGGCGGCGGTGCCGAGCGCAACTGGAACCGGGTCACCGAGGAGGCGCGCGGCGAGCTGGTGAAGCTGGTCTGTGGCGACGACCTGCTCGAGCCGCGCGCCCTGGAGGAGCAGGTCGCGGCCTTCGACGCCCACGACGACGGCGTCGTGCTGGTGGCGTCGCGGCGCGACCTCGTCGACGCGGCCGGGCGCCACGTGATGCGCAACGTCGGCCTCGGTGGTCTGCCTCCCGGTCGCGTGCCGGGCCGTGCTGCCGTACGTCGAACGGTGCTCCGCGGCGCGAACATCTTCGGCGAACCGGCGTGCGTGATGATGCGTCGCTCGGCCCTGCGAGCGGGTCGGCGGGTGGCGAGGGAGCCCCGGCTTCGTGATCGACCAGTCGACGTACTGCCGGGTGCTGCTGCACGGCGACCTGGTCACCACCCCGGAGTCGCTGGCCTCGTTCCGGATCAGCGGCACCCAGTGGAGCGTCCGGCTGGCCAAGGAGCAGGCCAGCTCGGTTGCCGAGATGCATCGCCAGCTCGCCGAGCTCGCCCCCGGTCTGCTGAGCAACCGCGACGTCGCGGTCGGCAACGCGATGGCCGTGCTGCGAGCCGCGCAGCGGCGGCTGGCCTACCTGTACCTTCGCAGGCGGATGTCGCCCGACAGCTGACCGACCGCCCGGGAAGGACCGCCCATGGAGCTCGCCACGCGACCGTGTCCCGCGTGCGGGTCCAGGACCGCGCCGGAGGAGTGCGAGCTGGCGGAGATGATGTTCGGCCTGGGCGAGAGCTTCCGATATCTCACCTGTGCCGACTGCGGGACGCTCTTCATCCGCGAGATCCCCGACGACCTGGGCGCGTACTACTCGTCGAAGTACTACTCGTTCGACGTGGACCCCGAGGTGGCCCTCGGCCGGACCGGAGTCCGGCAGCTCGTCCGGCTGCTCGGCCGTTCGACGCTGTTCGGCTCGGGCCGGGTGTCGCGGGCGGCGCGGACCGTGCCGGTGCGCCAGCTGCGCACGCTGGTGACGCTGCTCGAGTCCGTCCGGCTGGCCGGACTTCCCGCCGGACCGGGACACCCGGGTCCTCGACATCGGGTCCGGCACCGGAGCGCTCGTGTTCGCCCTCGGGCTGGCCGGGATGCGCCAGGTGACCGGCGTCGACCCGTTCAACGAGGCCGACCGCACGCTGTCGACGGGCGGGACCGTGCTGCGTCGTACGGCCGAGGAGGTGGAGGGTCGCTTCGACCTCGTGATGCTGCACCACAGCTTCGAGCACGTGCCCGACCCGCGCGCCACGCTCGAGGCCGTTGCCCATCTGCTCTCCGCCAGCGGTCGCGTCCTGGTGCGGATGCCGACGGTCTCGTCCGCGGCGTACGAGCGCTACGGCCACGACTGGATCCAGCTCGACCCACCACGGCACCTCACGCTGTTCTCCCGCGCAGGGATGGAGACGCTGGCGCGGTCGACCGGCTTCGCCGTCGAGGCCGTGGCCGACGACTCCAGCAGCTTCCAGTTCTGGGGCAGCGAGCAGGCCAGGCGCGGCACCAGCCTGATGGCGCCGGACTCGCACTTCGTGAACGCGTCCGGCTCAGCCTTCACGCAGGCGCAGCTCCGGGCCTGGGACCGCGAGGCCGAGGAGCTCAACCGTGCAGGTCGTGGCGACCAGGCGGCCTGGGTGCTCCGTCCGGCGGCCGCAGGCTGAGGGGCGTCACTCCACGGGCAGGCCGAGGCCGCGCGCGATCAGCATCCGCTGCACCTCGGAGGTGCCCTCGCCGATCTCGAGCACCTTGGCGTCGCGGTAGAAGCGCGCGACGGGGTACTCCTCCATGAAGCCGTAGCCGCCGAAGACCTGGGTGGCGATCCGGGTGGCGGTCACCGCCGACTCGGTCGCGTAGAGCTTCGCGATGGCGGCGGCGTGCTTGAACTCCTTGGCCGGCTTGCCGGCGTCCTTCATCCAGGCGGCCTGGTAGGTCAGCTGGCGACTGGCAGCGAGCATGACCTCGAGGTCGGCGATCTGGAAGGCCACGCCCTGCTTGCGCCCGATGGGTACGCCGAAGGTGGTCCGCTCGCCGGCGTACTGCAGGCTCAGGTCGAGGCAGGCCTGGATGCAGCCGACGGCCAGCGCGGCGATCGCGACCCGGCCGTCGTCGAGGGTGGCCAGGAACTGCGCGAAGCCACGACCGCGCTCGCCGAGCAGGTGGGACTCCGGGACGCGCGCGTCGCTGAAGCTGAGCGGGTGGGTGTCCGAGGCGTGCCAGCCGAGCTTGTCGTAGGCCTTCTCGGCGGTGAACCCCTCGGTGCCGCTCGGCACGATGATCGTGGAGATCTCGGCCTTGCCGTCCTCGCGCTCGCCCGTCTTCGCCGTCACGGTCACGAGCGAGGTCATCTCGGAGCCGGAGTTGGTGATGAACTGCTTGCTGCCGTTGACCACCCACTCGCCGTCGCGGAGCTCGGCCTTGGTCTTCGTGGCACCGGCATCGGAGCCCGCCCCCGGCTCGGTGAGTCCGAAGCCGGCCAGCTTCTGGCCCTCGACGAGGTCGGGCAGCCAGGTGTCCTTCTGCTCGTCGGTGCCGAAGGTGAGGATCGGGTTGATGCCGAGACCGACGCCGGCCTCCAGGGTGATGCCGAGCGACTGGTCGACCCGGCCGATCTCCTCGATGGCCACGCAGAGGCTGGTGAAGTCGCCGTCCGCTCCGCCGTACTGCTCCGGGGCGGTGAGGCCGAACAGCCCGAGCGAGCCCATCTTGCGGACCACGTCGACCGGGAAGTGGTGCTCGCGGTCCCACTGGGCTGCGTGCGGGGCGATCTCCTTCTCGGCGAAGTCGCGCACGGTGCGGCGGAACTGTTCGTGGTCCTCGGACAACTCGAAGCTCATGGGCCGCATCCTAGCCCAGATGTTAATGATCGTTAACCCCCGACGGAGCCTCGCCTCGGGTTCGCAACTGGGAGGGATGGTCCCTATGGTTGACGGGTGACTTCGACGAGCTCAACGGCCCCGATCGAATTGGTGGGGGCCCTATCGGATGCGACCTCGTCCGACGCCGCGCTGCGCCGTTTCCTGCACGGACTCCCGGGCGTCGACCAGGTGGGCGCGGAGCAACGCGCGGCCGGTCTCGGCACCCGCTCGATCAAGACCTCCGCGAAGGAGTTCGCGATCGACCTGGCGATCCGGATGGTCGACCTGACCACGCTCGAGGGCGCCGACACGCCCGGCAAGGTGCGCGCGCTGTCGACCAAGGCGATGCACCCCGACCCGGCGGACCCGACCTGTCCCTCGACGGCGGCCGTCTGCGTCTACCCCGACATGGTCCCGTTCGCGAAGGAGACGCTGAGTCATTCCGGGGGTTCGTCCGGCGTACACATCGCTGCCGTGGCCACCGCCTTCCCGAGCGGCCGCGCGGCGATGGACATCAAGCTCGCCGACGTCAAGGACGCCGTCGACGCCGGTGCCGACGAGATCGACATGGTGATCGACCGCGGGGCGTTCCTGTCGGGCCGCTACATGGAGGTCTACGACGAGATCGTCGCCGTCCGCGAAGCTTGTGGCGACGCCCACCTGAAGGTGATCTTCGAGACCGGCGAGCTGCAGACCTACGACAACGTACGACGGGCCAGCTGGCTCGCGATGATGGCGGGCGGCCACTTCATCAAGACCTCGACCGGCAAGATCCAGCCGGCGGCGACGCTGCCGGTGACGCTGGTGATGCTCGAGGCGGTCCGCGACTTCCGTGAGGTCACCGGCCAGATGGTCGGCGTGAAGCCCGCCGGCGGGATCCGCTCGTCGAAGGACGCGATCAAGTACCTCGTGATGGTCAACGAGGTCGCCGGCCCCGACTGGCTGGACCCGGACTGGTTCCGCTTCGGCGCCTCCACGCTGCTGAACGACCTGCTGATGCAGCGCACCAAGATGCAGACCGGCCGCTACTCCGGCCCCGACTACTTCACCCTGGACTGAGACATGGCCAACGCATTCGAGTACGCACCGGCTCCCGAGTCCCGCTCGGTGGTCGACATCAAGTCCTCCTACGGGCTGTTCATCAACGGCGAGTTCGTCGACGGCTCCGGCAAGGCGTTCAAGTCGATCTCCCCGAGCACCGAGGAGGTGCTCGCCGAGGTCGCCGAGGCCAGTGACAGCGACGTCGACCACGCCGTGAAGGCAGCCCGGCGGGCCTACAACCGGGTCTGGTCGAAGATGAGCGGAGCGGAGCGGGGCAAGTACCTCTTCCGGATCGCGCGCATCATCCAGGAGCGTTCCCGCGAGCTCGCCGTGCTCGAGTCGATCGACAACGGCAAGCCGATCAAGGAGTCGCGCGACGTCGACATCCCCACGGCCGCCGCGCACTTCTTCTACTACGCCGGCTGGGCCGACAAGCTCGAGTACGCCGGCTACGGACGCGACCCGCAGCCGATGGGGGTCGCCGGCCAGGTGATCCCGTGGAACTTCCCGTTCCTGATGCTGGCCTGGAAGATCGCCCCCGCACTCGCCTGCGGCAACACCGTCGTGCTCAAGCCCGCCGAGACCACTCCCCTGACGGCGCTGCTGTTCGCCGAGATCTGCCAGCAGGCCGACCTCCCGCCGGGTGTGGTCAACATCCTCACCGGCGCCGGCGCGACCGGACAGGCGATCGTGTCGCACGACGACGTCGACAAGGTCGCGTTCACCGGCTCGACCGACGTCGGGTCGCGCCATCGCCAAGGCGGTGGCCGGCTCGAAGAAGAAGGTCACCCTCGAGCTCGGCGGCAAGGCGGCCAACATCGTCTTCGACGACGCCCCGGTCGACCAGGCCGTCGAGGGCATCGTCAACGGCATCTTCTTCAACCAGGGTCACGTCTGCTGCGCCGGCTCGCGGCTGCTGGTCCAGGAGTCGGTGGCCGAGGAGGTGCTCGCCAAGCTCAAGCGCCGGATGTCGACGCTGCGCGTGGGCGACCCGCTCGACAAGAACACCGACATCGGCGCGATCAACTCCGCTGAGCAGCTCGCCAAGATCCGTGAGCTCTCCGACATCGGCGAGGCCGAGGGCGCCGGCCGCTGGTCGCCCAAGTGCGACCTGCCCGACCACGGCTTCTGGTTCCCGCCGACGATCTTCACCGGCGTCACGGCGGCTCACCGGATCGCCCGCGAGGAGATCTTCGGCCCGGTGCTCTCGGTGATCACCTTCCGGACGCCGAAGGAGGCGGTCGAGAAGGCCAACAACACGCCGTACGGCCTCTCCGCGGGCATCTGGTCCGACAAGGGCTCGCGCACGCTGTGGATGGCCTCGCAGCTGCGTGCCGGGGTCGTCTGGTCCAACACGTTCAACCGCTTCGACCCGGCCAGCCCGTTCGGCGGCTACAAGGAGTCGGGCTACGGCCGCGAGGGCGGCCGCCACGGACTCGAGGGGTACCTGAAGTGACTCGCATCGACGTACGCAAGACCTACAAGCTCTACATCGGCGGCGCCTTCCCGCGCTCGGAGTCGGGCCGCTCCTACGTGGTCAACGACGCCAAGGGCAAGTTCTGGGCCAACGCCTCGCACGCCTCGCGCAAGGACGCCCGCGACGCGGTCAAGGCGGCCCGGTCGGCGTTCGGCGGCTGGTCGTCGCGGACGGCGTACAACCGGGGCCAGGTGGTCTACCGGATCGCCGAGGTCCTCGAGGACCGTCGCGACCAGTTCGAGTCCGAGCTGCGCACGGCCGAGGGCCTCACGCCCGCCAAGGCGCGCACCTACGTGGAGGCCGCGATCGACCGGCTCGTCTGGTACGCCGGGTGGGCCGACAAGATCGCCCAGGTGACCGGCGGGGCCAACGCGGTCGCGGGGCCGTACTTCAACCACTCCGCCCCCGAGCCGAGCGGCGTCATCGCCGTGGTCGCGCCCCAGGGGCCGCTGCTCGGGCTGGTCAGCGTCATCGCGCCGGTCATCGTCACCGGCAACACCGCCGTCGTCATCGCCAGCGAGCCGCACCCGCTGACCTCGATCACGCTGGCCGAGGTGATGGCGACCTCCGACGTCCCGGGCGGTGTGGTCAACATCCTCACCGGCCCGCAGGCCGAGATCGGCCCGTGGCTGGCCTCGCACATGGACGTCAACGGCATCGACCTCACCGGCGTCACCGACGACGACCTCGCCCGCAACCTCGAGATCGAGGCAGCCGAGAACCTCAAGCGCGTCCGCCGCCCCGGCCTCGAGGACCTCCTCGCCGCTCCCGGCCCTCGACCGGATGACCACCTTCCTGGAGACGAAGACCGTCTGGCACCCGATGGGCATCTGACGCGAGTGGCCCCAGGTCATCGTCCTCGCCGGGCCGTCCGGGTCGGGCAAGTCCCACCTCGCCGAGCGCCTCGGGCTGCCGATCCTGCGGCTCGACGACTTCTACAAGGACGGCGACGACCCGACGCTGCCGCGGCTCGACCTGGCCGGCGGAGAGCCGATCGTCGACTGGGACGACCCGGGTTCGTGGAACCACCGAGGCCGCCGTCGAGGCGGTCGAGGAGCTCTGCCGCACGGGCTGCACCGATGCGCCGGTCTACGACATCTCGACCGAGCGCGCGCACGGGTCACCGGGTGCTGGAGCTCGGCGGGTCGGCGTACTTCGTGGCCGAGGGGATCTTCGCCCAGGAGATCGTCGGCGAGTGCCGCCGCCGAGGCCTGCTCGCGGACGCCGTGTGCGTCACGCAGCACCCCGCCCTGACCTTCGTACGACGACTGGCCCGCGACCTGCGCGAGCACCGCAAGCCGCCGTTCGTGCTCGTACGCCGCGGGCTGCACCTGCTCCTCGCCCAGCGCGCAGTCGTCCGGCACGCCCAGGAGCTCGGCTGTCGGGTGCTGTCGCCCGACGCGGCCTATCGGGAGGTGCGCAGCCTCATCGCGTGAGCTGCTCGTACGGCGCCGAGCGCCAGCCGCCGTTGACACCGCGGCCGCGCATCAGCAGCACGGCCTCCGTGCGGCTGCCGGCGCCCAGCACCTCGAGGATGCGGTGCACCTCGCGCTCGACCGTGCGCAGGGAGAGGTTCAAGGTGTGCGCGATCGCCTTGTCGCGCTCCCCGACGCACACCTGCTGCGCGACCTCGAGCTGTCGCTCGGTGAGCGGGGGGACCTCGCCCGGCTCCAGGATGGGCCGGCACAGCGGCAGCGTCGCCCGCCAGACGTCGACCACCGAGTCGATCACCTCGGGCACCGTCGTGTACCACGCGACCCGTCGGCCCTGCGCGTCGTCGGCCCCGCCCACGATCGCCTGCCGCGAGTCGACCACCAGGGCCCGGAGGAACACCGGGCCGAGCATGGTCGAGGGGAAGATCGAGGAGAGCAACGGGTGCGTGTGCGTCGTCGCCGGGAGCGTGATCAGCTCGGTCTCCACGCCGCGCGCACGCGCCGACCGGGTCAGGGCGACGCCGGGGTCCTCGGGGTCGTAGGAGTAGTGCGGCTGCAGCACCCACGAGGTGCTGGTCGCCGCAGGGGCGATCCGCTTGAGCTGGAGCACCAGCGCGGGGAGCCCCACGAGTGGCAGCGCCGCTCCCGGCCGCTCCGCGGCCACCGCGTCGAGGCACTCCAGCACCTCGGCGGAACGCCTCCGGAGCGCGGCCACTTCGGCCGGCTCCTCGTAGGTCCCGAGACCCCTACTCACATCCATGGCGCAGATGGTCTCAGGTGACCCGGGTTTTGGCAGCGGTTTCGCCGCAGCGGCACCCCGTCAGGTGCGGAGGAGGCGCTGCGCGAGCAACGGGCAGACCAGGACGGTCACGGCACCCCCGGCGACCAGCACGGAGGCGTTGGTCGCAGTCATCTGACCAGCGGAAACGGCCACCGAGGTGACCGCCACGATGATCGGCAGGCCGGTGGAGCCGAAGAGCGCCATCGCCGCGCTCTCTCCTCCGTTGAAGGCGGGTACGCCGTCCTCGCGCATGGTCCGCGTCGCGACGTACACCGCTCCGCCGCGCACGACCAGGATCAGCGCCACGAACGCGACCAGCGCGAAGGGCTCGTCGGCCACGGCCGCTGGGTCGATCGCCATCCCGGAGGTGAGGAAGAAGATCGGGATCAGCAGGCCGAAGGCGAGCCCCTCCAGCTTGACCTCCAGGCTCTCGTGCCCCTCGGGGAGCAACCGCCGCAGGATGATGCCCGCGGCGAACGCCCCGAGCACGGCGTCGAGGTGGAAGGCCGCCGCACTCGCGCCCAGCGTCACGAGGAGGAGTACGACGAGCCGCACCTGGGTCTGCGCGGAGGTGTCGCTGCCGAGCCGGATCAGGTGCAGCAACCGCGACCCCTCACGGCTGAGCCGGGCGGACCAGACGTGCACGAGCACGGCGAGCCCGGCGAACGCGGCCAGCACCACCAGGGACTTCACCGGCCCGCGCGTGCCGAGGAGCACGGCCATCGCCACGATCGGCCCGAGCTCGCCGTACGCCCCGTGGTTCATCAAGGTGGCCCCGAAGCGACTCCCGAGCAGGCCGGCGTCCTTGAGGATCGGCAGCAGCGTGCCGAGTGCCGTCGAGGTGAGCGCGATGGCCACGGCGACCTCGGCGTGGATGGCGCCGGTCGTGCCGAGCAGCCCGATCACGGCCAGCGCCGCCGCCAGCGACGCCACCCACGTCCACAGTGCGCGGCGCCCGCCACGACCGACGAGCTCCTCGATCTCGATCTCGTAGCCCGCGAGCAGGAACAGCATGCCGAGGCCCAGCTCGCGCAGGACGCTCACGCCCTCGTCGGTCGCGGCGAGGTCGAGCACGTGCGGACCGATGAGGACCCCGAGGACGAGCAGTACGACGACCTCGGGCACCTTGCGGCGCAGGACCGACCCCACCGCCAGCGGCGCGAGCACCGCGCACACGGCGAGCCAGAACAGTGACTCGACGGTCTCGGGCATCAGCAGCGCACCGGGACCCGCCCCGGATGGCTCAGGCCAGCGCCTTGGCCTTCAGCGCCTCGAACTCCTCGGCAGAGATCGCCCCCGAGTCGAGCAGGCCCTTGGCCTGGGCGATCTGGTCGGCGGGCGACGCTCCGGACGAGACCTGGCGGATGTAGGCCTCCTGGTCGCGCTGGGCGGACTGGACAGCGGCGATGTTGCGCTCGGTCATGCTCCGACCCCTGGCGATCAGGTAGACGAGCGAGGTGAGGATCGGCAGGAAGATCAGGAAGAGGATCCACACGGCCTTCACCCAGCCGCTCGTGTCCTTGTCGCGGAACAGATCGCCGAGGATCTGGAAGAGAACCATCAGGTACGCCATCAGCAGGAAGAAGCTGAGGATGAACCAGAAGAAGTCCCAGAAGCTGTTCATGTCGGAGCCCTTTCGTCCGTCCTGGCACGTGTCGGGCGCCAGTGTCAGCGTCACGCTAGGGCTCGCGTCGGCACGGCTACCTCACCTACATCGGGTGAGGCCCCGACGCGCGCTGGGTCAGGCGAGGGGCGCGAACAGATCGACCGGGTTGCCGTCCGGATCGTGGACGACGGCGTAGCGCATGCCCCAGAACGCGTCCCAGGGCTCCAGCGCCCCGGTGGCCCCCGCGCCGGTGAGCTCGGCGTACGCCGCATCCACCTCGGCCGTGGAGTCGCAGGCGAACGCGAGGGCCATGCGGTGCCCTCCCGACGGCGGTGTCCACCCGGGATCGAAGGAGAGGATGGTCTCGCGCGTGTCGAAGGCGAGGTGGAGACCGCCGAGGTCGACGTCCACGTGGGGCTCGGCGTCCGCCTCCGGGGCGATCTCGAGGCCCAGGCGACGGTAGAACGCAAGTGACTGCCGCCATGTCGGCGACGACGATCTCGACGAGTGCTGGTCGTAGCTTCATGCGCCTGACGCTAGTCAGGATGCTCAGGCGGCGTCTTGGACGGATCGGACACGTTCCGCGAGCAGCACGGTCGGCGTCACTCCTGCCAGGGCACGCACCTCACGGACCAGGTGGGGCTGGTCGACGTAGCCCGCCCGCTGGGCGACCTCCGACCAGGGACGCCCGGTGTCGGCGTCGGCCACGGCTCGCACCAGGCGCAGCACCCGGCCCAGCTGCTGGGGGCCGTAGCCGATCAGGGGCAGCAGCCGGCGGTGCAGCGTTCGCGGGCTGTAGCCCACTGCATCGGCGACCGCATCGACCGTCGAGCCGCGGTCGAGCAGGCGGTGGACCAGCGCCCCGAACGGGTCGCCGTCCGACGAGGTCGCCCAGTCGGCCAGTGCGGTGGCCGGGCGTTCGCCGACCTGCTCGGTCAGCGCGCGGGCGCGGGCACTGCCCCAGAGATCCTCGAGCGGCACCGTGCGGTCGCGCAGCGCATCGGCCGGGACCCCGAGCAGCAGCGGACCCCGCCCGGCGTGCAGGCGCACCCCGGTGACGGTCTCGGGTGCCGTGTCGCCGCCGTGCACCCGCGCGGCTGTGTCGGGACCGGCCACGACCAGTCGCTCGCCGATCAGGATCAGGTCGATGCAGCCGTCGGGCAGGATCCGGTGCGGCCCGGCCGGTCCGGTGGTGCGCCAGACCTCGATGCCCGGGGCGATGGTGCGTTCGGCGTACGCCATCTCACGACCGTACGACGCGGCACCGACAGGGACTACCGGACGCCCAGCTCGGCGTACCCGGGCTTGATCACCTCGTTGATCAGCTGCAGCCGCTGCTCGAAGTGGGCGAAGGCCGACTTCATCGCGTTGACCGTGACCCACTGCAGGTCGCCCAGGTCCCACCCGAACGCGTCGACGAGCGCGCCCATCTCGCGACTCATCGAGGTGCCGCTCATCAGCCGGTTGTCGGTGTTGACCGTGACCCGGAAGCGCAGCTTCGCGAGCAGGCCGATCGGGTGCTCGGCGATCGAGCCGGCGGCGCCGGTCTGGATGTTGGAGTGCGGGCACAGCTCGAGCGGGATCCGCTTGTCGCGGACGTACTGCGCCAGCCGTCCGAGCACGTACGTCGTCGCCGTCGACCGTGATGTCGTCGATGATGCGGACGCCGTGGCCGAGCCGGTCGGCACCGCACCACTGGATCGCCTGCCAGATCGACGGCAGCCCGAACGCCTCGCCGGCGTGGATGGTGAAGTGGGCGTTCTCGCGCTGGAGGTACTCGAACGCGTCGAGGTGCCGGGTGGGCGGGTAGCCCGCCTCCGCGCCCGCGATGTCGAAGCCGACCACGCCGTCGTCGCGGTGCTTCACGGCGAGCTCGGCGATCTCCCGCGACCGGGCCTGGTGGCGCATCGCGGTGAGCAGCTGGCGTACGACGATCTCGGCCGGCCTGCTCCGCCATCCCCTCGTCGAACCCGTCCTGCACCGCGCGGACGACCTCCTCGAGGGTCAGGTCGCCCTCGAGGTGCTGCTCGGGGGCGTAGCGCACCTCGGCGTACACGACTCCGTCGGCGGCCAGGTCCTCGACGCACTCCCGCGCCACCCGGGTGAGGTGGTCGGCGCGCTGCATCACCGCGACGGTGTGGTCGAAGGTCTCCAGGTAGCGCTCCAGCGAGCCGCTGTCCGCCGACTCGGTGAACCAGCGTCCGAGCGACTCGGCGTCGTCGGCGGGCAGCGTGTGGCCGACCTCGCGGGCCAGCTCCACGATGGTCGCCGGGCGCAGTCCGCCGTCGAGGTGGTCGTGCAGGAGCACCTTCGGGACGGCCCTGATCAGCTCGGGCGAGATGACGATAGGTTCGGACATGTTGCCCATCCAACACCTTCACAGGATGCGTCCACGAGGAGCGTCGTACATGCGCGTGTTCAGCACGTTCGAGGAGATCGAAGCCGCGGCCGGGGAGGAGATCGGCGCCTCCGAGTGGGTCGAGATCACCCAGGAGAGGGTCGACGAGTTCGCCAAGGCGACCGACGACTTCCAGTGGATCCACGTCGACCAGGAGAAGGCCAAGGCGGGTCCGTTCGGCGGCACCATCGCGCACGGCTACCTGACGCTGTCGCTGATCCCCTACCTGAGCAACCAGGTGTTCGGGGTCGAGACCGACGGCGCCAAGCTCAACTACGGGCTCAACAAGGTCCGCTTCCCCAACCCCGTCCCCGTCGGCGCACGCGTGCGCGCCGTCGTGACCGTCGGCGAGGTCACCGACCTCCCCGCGGGCAAGCAGCTGACGATGAAGTACGTCATCGAGATCGAGGACCACGACAAGCCGGCCTGCGTCGCCGAGACGGTCGTGCTGCTGCTCAGCTGATCCGGCCTACCGAGTTGTGCACCGAACTCGGTCAGTTTCACCGGTGAAACCGTCAGTCCCCACCCGGTCGAGCACGATCGGCGTCGGCGTGTACGACGACCGTCGGCTGCCACGTCGTAGCCACCCTCGAGCGACGCCAGCGCGCGCTCGAAGCGCTCCGGCTCGTCGGTGTGCAGGGTGAGCAGCGGCTCGCCCTCGGTCACGGTGTCGCCGGGTCGCGCGTGCCACTCGACACCGGCTCCGGCCTGGACGGCGTCGCCCTGCTTCGCGCGGCCCGCGCCGAGGCGCCAGGCGGCCAGCCCGACGGCCATCGCGTCCAGCCGGGTGAGTACGCCGGACGAGGGTGCCGTCACCACGTGCGACTCCCGCGCGACCGGCAGCGGCGCGTCAGGGTCGCCGCCCTGGGCCGCGATCATCTGCTTCCAGGCGTCCATCGCCCCGCCGGAGGCGAGCACGTCGGCAGGGTCGAGGTCCTCGCGCCCGGCGCCGGCCAGCATCTCGCGGGCGAGCGCGACGGTCAGCTCCACGACGTCGGCAGGTCCGCCGCCGGCGAGGACCTCGACCGACTCGCGCACCTCGAGGGCGTTGCCGGCGGTCAGGCCCAGCGGCGTGGACATGTCGGTGAGCAGCGCCACCGTGTGCACGCCGGCGTCCTTGCCGAGCCCGACCATCGTCTCGGCCAGCTCGCGCGCCCGGTCGAGGTCCTTCATGAACGCGCCGGTGCCGACCTTGACGTCGAGCACGAGCGCCCCGGTGCCCTCGGCGATCTTCTTGCTCATGATCGACGAGGCGATCAGCGGGATCGCCTCGACGGTGCCGGTGACGTCGCGCAGGGCGTAGAGCTTCTTGTCGGCGGGGGCCAGGCCCGAGCCCGCGGCGCAGACGACCGCGCCGACGTCCTCGAGCTGCTGCATCATCGCCTCGTTGGACAGCGACGCCTGCCAGCCCGGGATCGACTCGAGCTTGTCCAGCGTGCCGCCGGTGTGGCCGAGCCCGCGCCCGGACAGCTGCGGCACCGCGACGCCGCAGGCCGCGACCAGCGGCGCGAGCGGGAGCGTGATCTTGTCCCCGACCCCGCCGGTCGAGTGCTTGTCGGCCGTCGGCCGGGACAGCCCGGAGAAGTCCATCCGCTCGCCGCTCGCGATCATCGCGGCCGTCCAGCGGGCGATCTCGCGCCGGTTCATCCCGTTGAGCAGGATCGCCATCGCCAGCGCGGACATCTGCTCGTCGGCGACGTCGCCGCGCGTGTAGGCGTCCAGCACCCAGTCGATCTGGCTGTCGCTGAGCTCCGCCCCGTCCCGCTTGGCGATGATCACTTCCACAGCGTCGTGCGCTGCCATCCGGCTCCTCCCTCAGCTCGTGCGACCAACGCGGCACCCTACGGAACCCCCGCAGCACGAAGGTCCCCCGGCTCTCCGGCTCGCCCACGAGGCCGAGCGCCGGGAAGCGCGTCGAACAGCGCGGTCAGCGACTCGACCAGCTCCATCCGGGCGAGCGGCGCGCCCAGGCAGAAGTGCAGCCCGGCGCCGAAGGCGAGGTGCGGGTTGGGGTCGCGCTGCGGGTCGAAGGTGTCCGCGTCGGCGAACGCCGCGGGGTCGCGGTTGGCCGCACCGAGCAGCGCCGCGATCTTCTGACCGGCCTCGACGACGACCCCGCCGACCTCGACGTCACGGGTGGCCGTGCGCTCGAAGAGCTGCAGCGCGGAGTCGAAGCGCAGCATCTCCTCGACGGTCAGTGCCGGGTCGTCACCGGGACGCAGCCCGCGGGACAGCAGCGCGACCAGGCCGTTGCCGAACACGTTCACCGAGGCCTCGTGCCCGGCGTTGAGCAGGAGTACGACGGCCGCGACCAGCTCGTCGTCGGAGAGTCCCGCCGCCAGCAGGTCGGTGGTCAGGTCCTCCCCCGGGCTCGACCGGCGCCGGGCGAGGTGCTCGCGGACGTGGTCGGCGAACTCGGTCGCGGAGCGCACGGCGTCGTCCACCACCTCGGCGGACGGTGCGGGCTCGTACATCCGCACGATCGCCTGCGACCAGCGGCGCAGCGACGGCACGTCGGTCGTCGCCAGCCCGACCAGCTCGGCGATCACGAGGACGGGCAGCGGCTCGGCGTACTCCCCGATGACGTCGAACGACGACGGGTCGACCTCGTCGAGCAGATCGGCGGCGAGCGCCTGCACCCGTCGGTCGCAGCCGCTCGACGTGGCCGCGGTTGAACGCGCCGGCCACCGCCCGCCGCAGCCGGGTGTGCTCGGGCGGCTCGTTCTCCATCATCTGGTTGCGGTGCAGCAGGTTGAACGGCTCGAGGTACGCCGCCGGCTCCTTGTCGCGCCAGATCCGGCCCAGCGCGCGGTCGCGCAGCACCGCGCTCGCGGCGGCGTGCGAGAAGGTCAGCCAGGTCCCGGAGCCCTCGTGCCAGGCGACCTCGTGGCGCTGCCGCTCCTCGGCGAAGTGCGGGTAGGGGTCGGCGACGACGTCGGCGGCGCTCAGGTCAATCGAGGTCGTGGGGGCCGAAGGCATCCGGCAGCACCTCGTCCATGCGGCGTACGCCCTTGGGGGTGAGCAGCAGCAGCTCGGGGCCGCCGTTCTCCATCAGCAGCTGGCGGCAGCGCCCGCACGGCATGATCAGCTCGGACTTCCCGTTGACGCACACCGAGTGCGTCAGCCGGCCGCCGCCGGTGATGTGCAGCTGGGAGACCATCCCGCACTCCGCGCACAGGGCCACGCCGTACGCCGCGTTCTCGACGTTGCAGCCGGTGACCACCCGGCCGTCGTCGACGAGCGCGGCGGCACCCACCGGGAAGTGCGAGTACGGCGCGTAGGCGTGCGTGGCCGCCTCGACCGCCTGGGCCTTGAGGTCGTCCCAGTCGACGTCGTCGGACGAGGTCAACCCGCTGAGCCCTTGCGATAGATCTGGCCGTCGGCCGCGGGCATGCGTAGCCGCTGCGAGGCGAAGGCGAGCACCAGCAGCGTCGTGACGTACGGCGCCATCGTGGTGAACTCGCGCGGGACGACGTCGGTGACCAGGAACCAGAGCAGGAAGAGCACCCCGAAGACGAGGGTGGTCGCGGCCTGGGCCTTGCGACCCGCGCAAGAACTGCCACAGCGCGAACGCGAGCAGGATCGCGGCCACGAGCAGCAGCAGCCCGTGCAGCGAGACGGTGCCCTCGCGGAACGGCAGCGCCTGGGTGTAGCCGAACAGCGTCGACCCGAGGAACATCCCGACCGGCCGCCAGTTGCCGAAGATCATCGCCGCGAGGCCGATGTAGCCGCGGTTGTTGGTCTGGCCGACCTGGAAGCCCGAGACGGAGACCATCGACAGCAGCGCGCCGCCGAACCCGGCGAACGCACCGGAGATCAGCACGGCCACGAACTTGTAGCGGTAGACGTTCACGCCCAGCGTCTCGGCGGCCGACGGCGCCTCACCGCACGACCGGAGGCGCAGGCCGAAGCGGGTCTTCCACAGCGCCCAGGTGGTGCCGAAGATCAGCACCAGCCCGATCAGCACGAGCGAGCTGAGGTTCTTGGTGAACATCTCCACCACGCCGGCGAGGTCACTGATCAGGAACCAGTGCTTGTCCTCGAGGGTGTTCATCGGGTCGGAGATGAACGGCAGGTTGATCACCGGAGGCGTGGGCAGCGGCGGCGACTGCGTCGGACCGCCGCCCTCGAGGTCGCTGAACCAGGCCTCGGCGAGGAAGCCGGAGATGCCCAGGGCGATCAGGTTGATGGCCACACCGGAGACGATGTGGTCGACACCGAAGACGACCGTCGCGAGCGCGTGCAGCGCGCCACCGAGCACGCCGAACAGCGTCGCGCCGAGCACGCCGGCCCAGACGCCGTAGTGGAAGCCGAAGTAGCCGGCCCCGAGCGTGCCCATGATCATCATGCCCTCGAGGCCGATGTTGACCACGCCGGCGCGTTCGGACCAGAGGCCGCCGAGACCACACATGGCGATCGGCATGGTGGCCGTCAGCGTGACGGCCAGCGTGCCGGACGAGGTCAGCTCGTCGGCGCCGCTGATCACCGGACCAGGCAGAGCAGCACGAACCCGGCGAAGATCAGCAGGGCGGTACGACGGCCGCGCGGCCGGCTCTCGGAGGAAGCCTCGACCGGTGGCGGCGGGGTCGTGACGACGGTGCTCATGAGGCCACCCCCTCGGCCTGCGGAGTCGGTCTGGGTTGGTCGGCCAGCTGGGCAGCCACCTGCGACTGCTCGAGGCGGACCCGGTAGCGGCGTACGACCTCGTAGGCGATCACGACCGCGAGCACGATGACGCCCTGGGTGACGCTGACGATGTCGGGCGAGATGCCGGCCAGGATGTTCAGCAGGGTGGCCTGCTCGCTGAGGAACGCGAAGATCAACGCACCGAAGGCGATCCCGATCGGGTTGTTGCGACCCAGCAGCGCGACCGCGATGCCGGTGAAGCCGAGCCCGGTCTGGAACGACGAGCCGTAGGCGAACGAGTCGGAGAACATCGTCGGCAGACCGACCAGGCCGGCCACCGCGCCGGAGAGGAGCATCGCGATCACGATCATCTTCTTCACGTTGACGCCGCTCGCGACCGCTGCGCTCTCGGAGGCGCCGGCCGCGCGCAGGTCGAACCCGAACCGGGTGCGGTTCAGCAGCACCCAGAAGGCGACGCCGACGACGACGGCGAGCAGCGAGAGCCCGTAGAGCTCGGTGGGGCTGTCCTTGAACAGGTTGATGGTGCCGACGCGGGTGCCCTCCGGCATCGCCTTGGTGTTGGTCGCGTTGCCGTTGTTCACGCCGATCTTGAAGATGATGTAGGTGATCACCGAGCCGGCGATCGCGTTCAGCATGATCGTCGAGATGACCTCGCTGACCCCGCGCGTCACCCGCAGCACGCCGGCGATGCCGGCCCACAGGGCGCCGACCACCATCGCGACGATGATCGGCGGCCACCGTGTTCAGCTTGCCCGGCAGCCAGGCCTCGCCCGCGAAGGCGGCCGCGGCGAACCCGGCGAGCTTGTACTGGCCCTCGACTCCGATGTTGAACAGGTTCATCCGGAAGCCGATGGCGGCCGCGACACCGGAGAGGTAGAGCAGCGCCGTGGTGTTCAGGATGCTGACGATGTTGCGGTGCGCGGGCCAGGTGAACATGACGTCCCAGAAGCCCTTGACGTCGTCGCCGGTGATGCTCAGCACCAGGCTGGCGACGATGCCCGCGACGACGAAGGCGAGCACAGGCGCGGCCAGGGCCAGCCCGATCCGCTTGACGAGGCTCACTGCTCCTCACCTGCCCCGGTCATCGCCGAACCGAGCTCCTGCGGGGTCACCGTCTGCGGGTCGAACTCGCCCACCAGCCGGCCGCGCAGCAGCACCCGGATGGTGTCGGAGAGGCCGATCAGCTCGTCGAGGTCGGCGGAGATCAGCAGCACGGCCAGGCCGTTCTTGCGGGCCTGCTTGATGTGGCCCCAGATCTGCGCCTGGGCACCGACGTCGACGCCGCGCGTCGGGTGCGAGGCGATCAGCAGCACCGGGTCGCCGCTCATCTCGCGGCCGACGATGAACTTCTGCTGGTTGCCGCCGGAGAGGGCACGGGCCGTGGTGTCGATGCCGGGGGTGCGTACGTCGTACTCCTGCACGATCCGCTCGGAGTCCTGACGGGCCCCGCCCACGTCGAGCCAGCCGCCCTTGACCGAGGGTGGCCGGGTCTGGTGGCCGAGGATGCGGTTCTCCCAGAGCGGCGAGTCGAGCAGCAGCCCGTGGCGCTGCCGGTCCTCGGGGATGTAGCCGATGCCGGACTCGCGGCGTTCGCGGGTCGACCACTGGCTGATGTCCTTGTCGCCGAGCCGGACGCTGCCGGAGATCGGGTGGCGCATGCCGATCAGGGTCTCCACCAGCTCGGTCTGGCCGTTGCCCTCGACGCCCGCGATGCCGAGCACCTCGCCGGCGTGGATGTCGAAGCTGATGTCGGCCAGCTCGGTGCGCCCGAGCGCGTCGTGGAGCTCGATGTCGCTGCACGCTGAGCAGCACCTGGTCGGTGACCGTCGACTCCTCGGTGCTGGGCGAGGGCAGCTCGCTGCCGACCATCAGCTCGGCGAGCTTGCGTGCGGTGACGTCGGCAGGCTTGACCGAGGTGACGGTGGTGCCGCGACGCATCACGGTGATCTCGTCGGCGACGGCGAGCACCTCGTCGAGCTTGTGGGAGATGAAGATGAGGGTGTGCCCCTGGGCCTTGAGCTCGCGCAGGTTCGCGAACAGCGCGTCGACCTCCTGCGGCACCAGCACGGCCGTCGGCTCGTCGAGGATGATGATCTTCGCGCCGCGGTAGAGGACCTTGAGGATCTCGACGCGCTGGCGCTCGCCGACGCCGAGCGTCTCGACCAGCTCGTCGGGGTCGAGGTCGAAGCCGTAGCGCTTGGAGATCGCGAGGATCTCGGTGCGGGCCGCGTCGCCGATGCCGTGCAGCTTCTCGGCACCCAGCGTGACGTTCTCCAGCACGGTCAGGTTGTCGGCCAGCATGAAGTGCTGGAAGACCATGCCGATGCCCTGGTCGATCGCGTCGGCCGGCGTGGAGAAGGAGACATCGGCCCCGTTGACGCTGATGGTGCCGTCGTCCGGCTTCTGCACGCCGTACAGGATCTTCATCAGCGTCGACTTGCCGGCACCGTTCTCACCCACGAGGGCGTGGATGGTGCCCGTGCGGATGGTGATGTCGATGTCGTGGTTGGCGATCACGCCCGGGAACCGCTTGCCGATGCCCCTGAGCTCGATGGCGCTGGCTGCTGCGCCCGATGGTGCTGGTGACGGTGGCTCGACGACCGTGGTCACGGTCCCTCCTGACGTCTGGACGAACAGATGCCCGGGCGACACGGTAGCGCGTCGCCCGGGCACCAGTCTTGCCGGTGGGGAGCCGGTGGTGGCCGGCTCCCCGGCTGTTACTTGACCTTCTTGGGGTCGGACGGAACGACGATCTCGCCGCTCTTGATCTTGTCCGCCGCCGCGTCGATCTTGGGCTTGATGTCGTCCACGAAACCACCGGAGGTGGCGTAGCCGACGCCGTCGCTCTTCAGGTTGTAGTTCGACGAAGCCCGGGCTTGAGGGACTTGTCCTGCGAAGGACTTGATCTCGTCGTACACCGCGGTGTCGACCCGCTTGAGCGCCGAGGTCAGGATGTGCGGCTGCTGGTCCTTCGGCGCGGTGAGGTACTGGTCGGAGTCCACACCGATGGCCCACTTGCCGTCACCCGCGGCCGCGGCGGCCTGGAAGACACCGAGACCGGACTTGCCGGCCGCGTGGAACACGACGTCGGCGCCCTTCTCGTACATCGCCGAGGCGGCGTCCTTGCCACCGGCCGGGTTCTCGTAGGCCGTCTGGGCGTCGGTCTGGTCCTGGGTCAGGTAGGTGACGTCGATCTTGATCGATCGGGTCGATCGACTTCACACCGGCCTCGTAGCCGGCCTCGAACGGCCCGATCACGGCACCGGGCACACCGCCGACGAAGCCGACGTGCTTGGCCTTGGTCTTGAGCGCGGCGGCCACACCGACGAGGTAGGAACCCTCGTTGGCGGCGAACACCAGGTCGTTGAGGTTCTTCAGCGGCGTCTTGGGCAGCGTGGTGCTGTAGCCGTCGACGACCGCGAAGTTGGTGTCGGGCATCTCCGCCGCGACCTTGGCTGCCGCCGGGGAGTAGAGGTAGCCGATCGCGATCACCGGGTTGTAGCCACCCTCGGCGAGCGTGCGAAGCCGCTCCGCGCGAGTGGTGTCGTTGTCGGAGGTCGTGGCCTTGGCCTCGATGCAGGTGGCGTTCGAGGTCCTTGGTGGCCTGGGTCAGACCGCGGTAGGCGGAGTCGTTGAACGACTGGTCGCCACGGCCACCGACGTCGTACGCCACGCCGACCTTGGGACCGTCACCCTTGGCGGTCTTGCACACGTCGTTGGAGGCCGAGCTCTTGCTGTCGCCCCCGCCACTGCTGCTGCCACAGCCGCTCAGCGCCATGGCGCCGACGACCACTACTGCTGCGATCTTGCTGAACCTGCGCAAGATGCCTCCTCGTCTTGGTGTGCCGCTCCCCGGCACGTACGGACGGCACCCTATGCGAGCGGGCGGGAGGCACCTACCCGTCGCGCGGCGATCCCGCGAAGTGTTATCGGTCGGTGACCATCGACTTCAGCGCCGCCGTGGCGAGCACCTTGGCGCCGACCGAAATCGCCCGTTCGTCCACCCGCAGGTCACCCTGGTGGAGGTCGTACGTCGGCCCGCCCGGCGTGCGCGTGCCGAGGCGGCCCATCGCGCCCGGAACGCTCTCGAGGTACCAGGCGAAGTCCTCCCCGCCCAGGCTCTGGCTGGTGGCCACGTTGGCCTCCTCGCCGAGCACCGTCTCCACGGCCTTGCCGAGCAGCACGGTCGACCGGTGCTCGTTGACGACCGGCGGCACCCCGCGGACGTAGGTGACGGTCGGCACGACGCCGTACGGCTCCACGATCTGCTCGATGGTGTCGCGGACCAGCTCCTCCGCCTCGGCCCAGGCGACGGCGTCGAGCATCCGCACGGTGCCGCCCGCGCGGCCGGTGGAGGGAATGACGTTCACGGCCGAGCCGGAGCGGACGATCCCCCACACCACGCTCACGCCCGCGCGCGGGTCGAGGCGGCGGGAGAGCACGGCGGGCAGCTCGGTGACCAGCTTGCCGAGCGCGAAGGTCAGGTCCTCGGTCAGGTGGGGGCGCGAGGTGTGCCCGCCCTTGCCGTCCAGCAGCACGTCGAGCGAGTCGGCGGCGCCGGTGAGCGGCCCCTCGCGCAGGCCGACGGTGCCGACGTCGATGGCGGGGTCGGCGTGCAGGCCGAAGATCCGGGAGACGCCGTCGAGCGCGCCGGCCTCGATGGCCATCAGGGCGCCGCCGGGCATGACCTCCTCGGCCGGCTGGAAGATCAGCCGGACGCGGCCCGGCATCCGGTCGGCGATCGCCGGTCAGCGCGAGGCCGGCGCCGAGCAGCGCGGAAGCGTGCAGGTCGTGGCCGCAGGCGTGCGCCACGCCCTGGACCGTGCTGGCCCACGGGTCGCCGGTGCGGTCGTCCACGGGGAGCGCGTCGAGGTCGGCGCGGAGCGCGACGAGCGGCCCGGGCCGGCTGCCGATGTCGACCATCAGTCCGTTGCGCGGCAGCAGGGTCGGCACCAGGCCGACCTGGTCGAGCCGCTTGGCGATCACCGAGGTGGTGCGCTCCTCGGCCCAGGACAGCTCGGGGTGGGCATGCAGGTCGCGGCGTACCTCGATCAGCTGGTCCGACACCGCGTCGACACCGGCGAGCACTGACTGGAGCAGGCCGGGATGGTCGATTGGGGCAGCGGAGGTCACAACGGACAAGACTATCGGCCCGTCCGTCAGCGCGGGTCCACCGCCGTGAACCGGAAGACGAAGCCGGGCGTGAGCATCCCGTTGCGCGCGAACAGGCTGGTCTCGTGGATGCAGGTCGCGCCCTTGGGCACGAACGCGCCGCTGAAGCGCACCCGGTCACCGGACTTGAGGTCGGCGAGGTCCCGGTAGACGTCGGAGTTCGGGTCGACCAGCGTGTGCGCCTTGGTGTCCTCGGACTCTCGGCTCCAGGTGTGCAGGTGGACGCCGTCGGCGACCTCGACCGCGACCTGGCCCTTCTTGCCCCCGGTCACGGTCCCGACCTTGCTGACCGTGCCGACCCAGTCCTTGACCGCGCCACCGGGCGGGAGCAGGGCACACACGGCGCTCGCGCGGTCGCGGGCCGCCGTGACCAGCGTGATGTCGTTGCCGTCCTTGACGGCGGTCTGGCCGTGCTGCACCGCCTTGAGGAACTCGCGCTCCTCCCGCGGCTTGCGCGCCGGAGCCCCACCGTTGGCGATCACGGCGACCACCACGATGACGAGCAGCACCCCGGCCGCCCCGATCCACAGCCGCCGGTCCTGGAGCCGGATCCCGTAGCGGCTCTCGAGCCGCTCGCGCCACGTGGCCGGTTGCGGGTCCGGCTCGGTGCCGCGCGGCACCCACACCCCGTTGCGGAAGTAGCCGTCGACACGCTCGCGCACCGGCACGGGAGTCCGGTCGGTCTCGGTGTCGGCGTCAGGCTCGCGAGGCGGGGGCTCGCTCATGAATCGGAGTATGGCGCTTCGCGCGCCCGCGCGGCGGGAAGCGATCAGGGACGTTCCGGACGATTGCGCCCGTCCGGGTCAGCGCTGAACGCGTCGTCGATCGTCCGGACGTCGGTCTGGAGTAGACGGCAGCATGCGCGTACGCCGGCTAATTGGATTCGACGATGAACGTGACTTCACTGGGCTCGGAGACGTCGTTGCCAAGAACGATCACCCGAACCGCGCCGGCATGGACACCGATGGAGTCGTACTCCCGGCTGTACACGTCCCGCAGGGACAGGTGTCCCTCCGACTCGATGGTGAACTCGCCGAGCGTCACCAGAGTCGGATCGGTCCTCTGAGCGAACGCGGCCAGCGTGGGGCCGTCCTCCACGCTGAGGACTCCCACCGCGATGCAATCCGCAGTCGCTGCACAGGATGCGCCCGCGAAAGTGGCAGGAGGGGTGAACTCCTCACGGCCTACCAACAGCAGCACCGAGTTCGGTGGCTCGATCATTGGACTCACTCGTTCATCCTGCCTCAGCGCCGCGACCGCACCGACATGAGCGAACGTTGCCCTGTCGGCCTCCCAGCCGTCGTGGGCATGCCGATGCCCCCGCCGAGGTCGTGGGTCGGCGGGGTGCTGGGCGGTGGGGCTAGTGGTCGGGAGGCGCCGGCGGTCGTTGCTGACGTCGGTGGTGCCGGTGTGGTCGCGGAGGAACTGGTAGCCGTGCGGGCTGGTCCACAGGTAGGTGCCGGGTTCGAGGGCGGTGTAGGTCCAGCCGTGGGCGTGGGTCTTGAGGCGGTGATGTCGCTTGCAGAGCGGGGCGATGTTCTCCGAACAGGTGGGTCCGCCGCGGGCGTGAGCGATGACGTGGTCCTTCTCGCAGCTCCGGGCGGGTCGGGAGCACCACGGGAAGACACAGGTGAGGTCGCGCAGCTCGGTCTGCTCGGCCAACCGGTCGGGCACCTCGTAGGCCTCGACGTGGATGTGCTCGGCAAGGTCGATGACTGGCTTGACGACGACCTGGGCGTCGGGGTTGGCGCACCAGGTGCGGACCTGCTCGACGGTGACCAGCCGGTGGTGGTTCTCCACTCGCGCGATCCCGGCGTCCGCGCCGGTGATGGCTGCCTCCGAGAGGTGCACGTAGAGCACCACCTGCCGAGGCCTCGGAGCGACGCCGAGCTGCTGGTCGTCGGGCTCCGCGATGAGGTCGAGGGCGAGCTGGCGGCGGGCAAGGTCGCCGGCGGCCAGCGCACGGCGTACGTCGAGGGACTCAGCGCATCCTGCGGCCGCCAGCGACTCGGCGCGTGCACTGATGGCGGCGTCGAGGTCGAGGGCATCGGCGAGGTCGAGCTCGGCCTCCACGAACGTGGTGCCGTCGAAGGAGACCTGCTGGTGATGGAAGGTCACGTGCCGACGCTCGGCCGCGTTCTGGGCATCGGCTCGCGCCTGGTCGGGCATGAACCGGCGACTCGCCTCGCTCGACGAGTCGTTCGAGCGCGGCGGGTCCGATGGAGTGGGCGAACGCGGCGACCTGGGCATCCACGAAGGCTGCTGCCTCCGGCGAGAGCGACATCGTCTGCTCCGCGACCCGGCGCGCTCGCCACACCGGCACCTCGCCCGCGGTCACGCGGCGGTGGAGGCGCCTGAGGCGGTACTTCAGCTCCAGCCCGTGGGCCATCAGGATCCGACCGGAATCGGTCGACACCCCCAACGCGACCGCGAGCTCGGCGACGCAGAACTCAGCCACCAACGGTGCGCCCTCACCCGCCAACGCGAGTCCGGTCTCCCCACCGATCTCGGTGGTGCCGGGCCAGACCGCCGCGTCGTGGATCGAGTCCACCGGGTGCTGCTCGGCCCAGATCGTTGCTGCCGTGAGGACGTCGACCTCGGCGGCGTTGGCGTCGGCCCGACGGGTCCGGATGAACCCGAGCACCTCACCGGGAGCGTCCAGCTCTCCGTCGACGGTGGTGGTGCTCGTCGGTGACCTGCATGAGCCAAGTCAATCAGCCACCACCGACAGTTTCGACAGTGTGAGCGAAGATGTGGACAACTTCTCAGGCGGCCGAGCCACGTGGTTTCGAGACGCTCGTTTCGACTGATCGCTCGCTGACGCTCGCTGCTCAACGCAAGGCTGGCGCTCGCTCCTCACCACAGCCCAGCAGTCGAGCGACCTCACGCCGAGCGCCGACGTCGGGACGCCAGCGCAACCACCGCGGACATCGACCACGCTCTCCGATCCGAAGGTGCCCGACCAGCCCGATCGGTGGTCTCGACTGATCGCTCGCTGACGCTCGCTCCACCACCGAGGCGCGGCGCTCAGTCCTCGTCGTACGCCGCGATCAGCCGGTCCGCGGCCAACGGGGCGGTGAGCTCGCCCGCGAGCAGCTGGCGGCGTACGTCCTCACGGATCGCGCGCACACCCGGGCGAGCGGCGCAGGCGCTGGTCGAGCTCGTCGCGGAGCAGGGCCCAGGTGAAGTCGAGCTGCTGCTCGGCGCGCTTCGACGCGAGCCCCTCCTCCCCGAGGAACGACCGATGGTCGAGCACCTTCTCCCAGACCGTGTCGACGTCGGTGCCCTCCAGCCCCGAGCAGGTGAGCACCGGCGGCACCCAGCCCTCGCCGGAGGAGTGCACCATCCGCAGGGCGCCGGAGAGCTCCTTCGCCGCGGAGCGGGCCTCGGTCGCGCGGTCGCCGTCGGCCTTGTTGACCGCGATCACGTCGGCGATCTCGAGGATGCCCTTCTTGATGCCCTGGAGCTGGTCGCCGGTGCGCGCGATGGTGAGGAACAGGAACGTGTCGACCATCCCCGCGACGGTCACCTCGGACTGGCCGACGCCGACGGTCTCGACGAGCACGACGTCGTACCCCGCCGCCTCGAGCACGATCATCGCCTGCGTGGTCGCGCGGGCGACGCCGCCGAGCGTGCCGGCCGCGGGCGAGGGGCGGATGTAGGCGTTCGGGTCCGCGGACAGCTTGGCCATCCGGGTCTTGTCGCCGAGCACGGAGCCGCCGGTGCGCACCGAGGACGGATCGACGGCGAGTACGCCGACCCGCTTGCCGTCGCTCGTCAGCTGGGAGCCGAGGGTCTCGATGAACGTCGACTTGCCCACGCCGGGGACACCGGAGATGCCGACCCGCACGCAGTCGACCTCGGGGTCGGTGAGCTCGGTCAGCAGCTCGCGCGCCGCGGTGCGGTGGTCCGCGCGTCCGGACTCGACGAGCGTGATCGCCCGGGAGACCGAGGCACGCTTGCCGGCACGGACACCCTCGACCAACGCCTGGACGTCGACGGCGGCCATCAGTGACCGAGCTGGGTGGACAGCTTCTGCAGCAGGTCGAGCGCCGCCTCGGCGATGACGGTGCCGGGCGGGAAGACGGCGGCCGCGCCCATCTCGAGCAGCGTGGGTACGTCGTCGGGCGGGATCACGCCGCCGACCACGATCATCACGTCGTCGGCACCGAGCTCGGCGAGCGCCTCCTTCAGCGCGGGCACCAGCGTGAGGTGGCCGGCCGCGAGGGAGTTGACGCCGACGATGTGCACGTCGGCGTCGACCGCCTGCTGGGCGACCTCTTCCGGCGTGGAGAACAGCGGGCCCACGTCGACGTCGAAGCCCATGTCGGCGAACGCGGTGACGATGACCTTCTGGCCGCGGTCGTGGCCGTCCTGGCCCATCTTCGCGACCAGGATGCGCGGGCGACGGCCCTCGTCCTCGGCGAACTGGTCGGTCGCGGCGAGCACCTTGGCCATGGCCTCGTTGGACCCCGACTCGCGCTTGTACACCCCAGAGATCGTACGGATCACGGCCTGGTGCCGGCCGTAGACCTTCTCCAGCGCCTCGGAGATCTCACCGACCGTGGCCTTGGCCCGCGCGGCGTCGACCGCGAGCGCGAGCAGGTTGCCGTCGAGCGAGCCGTGGACGTGGCCGTCCTCGGCCGACTTCGTCAACGCGTTCAGGGTGCGCTCCACCTCGTCGGAGTCGCGCTCCTCGCGCAGCCGCTCGAGCTTGGCGAGCTGTTGCTTGTAGACGCTGGCGTTGTCGACACGGAGCACGTCGAGCGGGTCCTCGTCGGCCAGCCGGTAGGTGTTCACGCCGATCAGCTTCTGCGCGCCGGAGTCGAGCCGCGCCTGGGTGCGGGCGGCGGCCTCCTCGATGCGCATCTTCGGCAGGCCCTCCTCGATCGCCTTGGCCATGCCACCGTGCTCCTCGGCCTCGGTGATGTGGGCCCAGGCGCGCTCGGCGAGGTCGTGGGTCAGTCGCTCGACGTAGTAGGAACCGGCCCAGGGGTCGATGGTGCCCGTCGTACCCGACTCCTGCTGCAGCAGCAGCTGGGTGTTGCGCGCGATGCGCGCGGAGAAGTCGGTCGGCAGCGCGATCGCCTCGTCGAGGGCGTTGGTGTGCAGCGACTGGGTGTGGCCCTGGGTCGCGGCCATCGCCTCGATGCAGGTGCGCTGCACGTTGTTGAACACGTCCTGCGCGGTCAGCGACCAGCCGGAGGTCTGGCTGTGCGTGCGCAGCGAGAGCGACTTGGGGTTCTGCGGCTCGAACTGGCTGACCAGCCGGGCCCACAGCGCACGGGCCGCGCGCATCTTCGCGACCTCCATGAAGAAGTTCATCCCGATGGCCCAGAAGAAGCTCAGCCGCGGCGCGAACTCGTCGATGGTGAGGCCCGCGTCGAGGCCGGCGCGGATGTACTCGACACCGTCGGCCAGCGTGTAGGCGAGCTCGAGGTCGGCGGTCGCCCCGGCCTCCTGGATGTGGTAGCCGGAGATCGAGATCGAGTTGAACCGCGGCATCTTCTGCGAGGTGTAGCCGAAGATGTCGCTGATGATGCGCATGCTCGGCTGCGGCGGGTAGATGTAGGTGTTGCGGACCATGAACTCCTTGAGGATGTCGTTCTGGATCGTCCCCGTGAGCTGCTCCGGCTTCACCCCCTGCTCCTCGGCAGCGGCGATGTAGAGCGCCATCACCGGCAGCACCGCGCCGTTCATGGTCATGCTGACGCTCATCTCGTCGAGGGGGATGCCCTCGAACAGCGTGCGCGCGTCGTAGATCGAGTCGATCGCGACGCCGGCCATGCCGACGTCGCCCTTCACCCGCGGGTGGTCGGAGTCGTAGCCGCGGTGGGTGGCCAGGTCGAAGGCGACGGAGAGGCCCTTCTGCCCGGCGGCGAGGTTGCGGCGGTAGAAGGCGTTGGACTCCTCGGCGGTGGAGAAGCCGGCGTACTGGCGGATCGTCCACGGCTGGGTGGTGTACATCGTCGGGTAGGGACCGCGGAGGTACGGCGCCAGGCCGGGGTAGGTGTCGAGCGCGTCGAGACCCTCGAGGTGCTCGGGTCCGTAGACCGGCAGGATGCCGATGCCCTCGGGCGACTCCCACGTCTCGCCCTCGACGGGCTCGGTCGCGGTGACCTCGCCCGCCAGCGGCAGGCCGGCGAAGCTCTCCGGGATGCCGGTCATGACAGCTTCTCCCTCGTCCGGTGCAGGAAGTCGAGCGCGTCGACTCCCATCGCGCAGGTGTCGTCGGTATCGATGCCCTCGACGGGCTTGCCGGCGAGGACGACCCACTGGGCGCCGGCCTCGCGGAGCGCCTTGGCGAGCTCGGAGCCCCACTCGGCGTACGCCTTGTCGTGGCCGACCAGGCAGACGACCGGCTGCCCGTCGTAGTGCGCGAGCACGGCGTCAGCGTCGTCGTGCCGGCCCTCGTTGACCACGTCGATGCCACCGGCGGCGAACAGGTTGGTCGCGAACGTGGCGCGCGCGGTGTGCGCGGCGACGGTGCCCATCGTGGCGAGGAAGACCTTCGCCTCGGCGGGTTCGTCGCGCAGCGCCTCGAAGGCCTGGCCGTAGGGGCGCACCGGGAGGGCACCCTCGGCGTACGGCGCCCGCTGCGGCAGCGTCTCGTGCAGGTTGGGGAACTCGCTGAGCCCGGTCAGCGGCAGCGTGCGGTTGGCGACCTGCTGGTCGCGCACGGCGACGACCTCGTCGATCCGGGAGCGCAGGGCGTCCAGACCGTCGAGGACTCCCCCGGCCTCCTCGATCCGGCCGAGCTCCTCCCACCCGGCGACCGCGAGGTCGTCGGTGAGCTTCTCGACCGCGAACGCGCCACCGGCGGGGTCGGCGACCTTGGCGACGTGGGACTCCTCGACCAGCAACGACGAGGTGTTGCGCGCGATCCGGCGGCTGAACGCGTCGGGCAGCCCGAGTCGCGAGTCGAACGGCAGCACGGTCACCGCATCGGCACCGCCCACCCCGGCGGCGAAGGCGGCCACGCAGGTGCGCAGCATGTTCACCCAGGGGTCGTACTTGGTCATCATCGGTCGCGACGTCACCGCGTGCAGCACCAGCTGGCGGTTGTCCTGGGCGGCTCCGCTGAGCTCGAGCATCCGCGCCCACAGCCGGCGTACGGCGCGCAGCTTGGCGATCGTCACGAACTGCTCGTCGGTGGCGGCGAGCCGGAACTCGACCAGCCGTGCGGCGTCGTCGACCGCAACTCCCGCTGCCGCCAGCTGCCGCAGGTAGTGCGCGCCCAGCGCGAGCACGTAGCCGAGCTCCTGCACGTCCGAGGCGCCGAGGTCGTGCACGGCCGTCCCGTCGACGACGAGGGCGCGGCAGCCGAGCTCGACCGGCCAGCGTCGCGGCCTCAGGACGAGCTGGTCGAGCAGCGAGCGAAGCGAGTGATCAGTCGAGACCACTCCGCGCAGCGCAGCACCGACCGGGTCGACGCCGAGGTTCGTCCCGGCGAGCGAGGTGTCCGGTGAACCCTCGGCGAGCGCGGCAAACGCGTGGGCCACGCCGAGGGGGTCAGAGGGGGCGTCGAGCACGACCGGCGCGACGTCGAGGAGCACACCGTCGAGCACGGTGGCGAGGTCCGCAGCGTCGACCCCGGACTGCCCGACCTGGATCCACAGCGACGTGACGCCGTTCTCGAGGTCGGTCAGGGCCGCGTCGTGCGCGGCCTTCGCGTCGGGGTCCGCCAGCAGGCCGCGGACGTCCCAGCCGTCGCCCCGGGCCGGCGGACGCACCGGATCGGGCAGGTCCGCCACGAGCGCGGGGGTGCCGAGCGGGCTGATCCCGATGCCGTCCAGCGTGCGGCGCGTGAGCTTCGCCCAGACCGCGTCGTCGGCGTCGTCGTCGGTGAGACGGCGGGCCTTGCGCAGCACGGCCGCGGCCGCCTGCTCCCACTCGGAGACGTCGTGCTCCTGCCCTTCGGACAGGGACAGATGCGCGTCTGGGCTCATGTGCGAAGAATAGGGACCGCCGTCGGGCACGCTGCCAGCGACTGTGAAATACCCAACCTAGGGTGAGGTCCATGAACCTGATCCGCGGCGAAGGGCTCGCCCTGCGGCTGCCCGAGGAGTACGACGCCGATCGGTGGCTGGACCTGTTCCGCGACCCCGACCAGCTGCGCTTCGGCACCCCGTCGTTCGTCCAGCTGCCCGAGACCCACGAGGACATCGCGACTCGCGTCGACGACGCCAGGCGGAAGCAGGCCGCCCTCGAGCCGACCACGTTCGTGATCGTGACGGAGGACGACCCCGAGCGCTTCGTCGGGACCATCGGCTGGTCCTTCCACCTGCCTCCCCGGCTGCAGATCGCCGACGTGGGGTACTCCGTGCACCCCGACTCCCGCGGCCACGGGATCGCCGGCCGTGCCCTGCTGACCCTCACCCGCTGGTTGACCGAGGACGCCGACGGCCCACAGGTCGCGCGGGTCCAGCTCGACCACAGCACCGAGAACCCTGCTTCCTGCCGCACCGCCCTGGCCGCGGGCTTCGAGCGCGAGGGTGTCCGCCGGGGCTTCCTGCCCCTCCGCGACGAGACGGCCCCCGGCGGCGTACGACGCCACGACGTGTGCCTGCACGGCTTCGTCCCTCAGTAGCCGGTCGAGCAACGAGCGCCAGCGAGTGATCAGTCGAGACCAACACCACTCGTTCACCTTCCGCTCACGACCTCGTCACCGTCGGGCCATGGCAGAACGCGACCATCGAGGCATGCGCATCGCACTTGTCACCGAGGAGTTCCTCCCGAGCGGTGCCCCGGCCGCACGTGTGACCCGGGAGATCGTCGACCCACCTGGTCGACGGCGGGCACGACGTGACCGTGTTCGCCGCGGGCCGCGGCCAGTCCACCTTCCGGGGCGCCCGCATCTTCTGGGCGAGCCGGATGACCTCCGTCGGGTCGGTCCGCGAGGCGATGGCCCTCGCCAAGCCCGACGTCTGCCACCTGATCGACCCGCGCCGGCTCGGCATCAAGGCCGCCGAGGCCGCCGAGCGGCTCGGCGTACCGACACTCGTGCTGGACCCCAGGACCTGGCGGCCCGGCGTCGACCTCGCCGACCACCACCCCGGGCTCCGCGACGAGCACCTCCACGACCGGTGGGCGCGCGTGCACTCCCCCGACGGCGGCCAGCTCGTGGTCGGCCACGTCGGTGGCCCCCTGGAGAAGAGGAAGGTCCTCAACCGGCTGGCCACGATCGCCCAGCTCCCCGGAGTCCGCCTCGTCGTGCTCGGCGACGGCCCCGGCACCAAGATGCTGCGCACGGCCGGCGCCAAGGTGATCCCGCAGGCCACGACCCTCGAACGCGCCCGCTGCATCGCCACCTTCGACGTGCTCGTCCAGCCGCGCAAGCGCGAGGTCTACGCGCCGGCGGTCCACGAGGCACTGGCCAGCGGCGTGCCCGTGGTGGCCTTCGACGGTGGCACCGCGGCCGACGTCGTGGTCCACGAGCACAACGGGCTCCTGATCGACACCGACCGCGGCGGCCGGTCGTTCGCGCGCGCCGTCGCCCGCCTCGGCGCGAGTCCCGACCTGCGGTTCACCCTCGCGGAGAACGCACGCCCGTCCATCTCGCACCGCACCTGGCAGGACGCGGTGACCGAGCTGGTCGACGTGCACTACGCCCCCGCCGCCGGGCGCCGGGCCGCGGCGATCAGCTGAGGTCGCGCACCTCGTCGCGCGCGAACCGCGCCTCGATGGTGTCCGCCGCTGCGGACACGCCACCGGTGGCGCGATAGCCGTCGGCGACGCGGCGCGCACCTTCTGCACGTCGCATCGCCTCCCGGACCGCCGTCCGCAGGCGTTCGGCGTCGAGCTTCTTCCTGGGCAGCCGGGTACCGCTGCCGCTGACCTCGACGCGCATCGCCACCTCGAGCTGGTCACGCCCGAACGGCACCACGCAGACGGGTACGCCGTGCGCGAGCGCCTTCTGGGTCGCGCCCATGCCACCGTGCGTGATCGCGACCGCCGCCTCGCTCGAGGAGCGGCCCGTGCGGCAGGAACGGCTCGACCCGCGCGTTGGCCGGCACCACCAGGTCGTCGGGGACGCCGGCCGGCATCGTCGCGACGACGGTCACCGGCTCGTCGGCGAGTGCCTCGAGCGCCGTACGCACCAGGATGCCGTCGTCCTGGAACTCCGAGGACGTCGTGACGAGCACGAGCGGGCGGTCGAGGTCGTCGAGCCAGGACGGCACCTCGGCCGGCGGCTCCCAGGAGCTCGCCCCGATCATCATGATGTCGGCGCCCCAGTCCTCGTGGTGGTACTCGAACGGCTCGGCCGTGGCCACCAGCATCAGCGGCGCCCGGCGGAAGAACGCGTCGGCACTCTCGACCGGCGCCAGCCCGCGGGCGGCGCGCAGCTTCGCGATGCCGGGTCCCATCGCCTTCTCCGCGGCACCCATCACGAGCGGTCGCAGCAACCCGTCGCGCACCCGCCCGAGCAGGCCGGGCAGCGGCTTGAACCCGGGCCCGAACGGCGGCGTCCCCACGGACCGGATCGGCGGGGTGTAGGGGCTGAAGACGACGTACGGCAGGCCCGAGGCCTCGGCGGCCACCGAGGCGCCCCAGGCATTGATGTCGACGATCAGCAGGTCGGGCTGCTGGTCCGCGATCGCCTGCTCGAGGTCGGGTGCGTCGTACTCCCCGCGGGCGACGAAGGTCGAGACGACCGAGGCGAGCGCCGCGCGGGCGTTGCCGGCCCGCCAGTCGACGTTCTCGATCGCCTCGATGCGTGGGTCCGTCGCCGACGCGTCCAGGCCGAGCGACTGCATCCGCTCGACCTGGCCGGCGAGGGTGCGGACGTGCACGTGGTGCCCGCGCGACCGCAGCTCGAGCAGCAGCGGCGTCATCGGGAAGAGGTGCCCGAGGGCGGGCGAGGTGTAGGCGAGGATCCTGCTCATCGTGTGCTCCCTGTTTCATGGCGCTCTTCATCGGTGGTGGGGCAGGAGCGGCCCGAGCAGCTCGTGGAGGGCGATCTGGGTCTGGCGGCGGCTGAGCCCGGAGTCGAGGCGGAGCAGCTTCCAGGTGTAGACGTCGCACACGGCGACCAGCTGGGCGAACCGGCGTTGCCGCGTCACCCCGCTGAGGGGCGCGAGCGTCTCGGCGAAGGCGGTGGCGCACCACTCCCGGTGCAGCGCCCGGCCCCGGGCGACGAACTCGGCCAGCGTCGGGGAGGTCAGCTCCTCGGCGAGCAGCCGGAGCACCTGGGGCCCGACCTGCTCGTAGTGCTCGAGCAGGATCTCGATCGCGGCGTCCACGTCCCCCGGCGACACGGCGCGCTCGGCCTCCGTCCGCGACATCGCCCGGTCGGCCGCGGCGGCGAGCAGGGCCTCCTTGCCGCCGTACTTCCGCAGCACGGTCTGCACGGTGACCCCGGCCCGCTCGGCCACGTCGCGCAGCACGACCTGGTCGGTGGGGCGCTCCCAGAAGAGCTCGGTCACCGCGTCGAGGATGCGCTCGGCCGTTGCGTTGGCGGCCTCGGCGCGGTTCGTCATCCGGTACGGACGTCGGTCATCCGATTTCATGTTAGTGACGTTAACATCAAATAATGTCGAGAGGGAAGACCCTGGACGGCCTCGTTGTTGCGGCCACCATGAGCACACCTGAACTCGGAGACGTCACCGGCGGCACGCTGCAGCTCGCCGACGACCTGGTCGTGACCCGGATGGGGTACGGCGCCATGCAGCTCGCCGGACCGGGCGTGTGGGGACCACCGCGCGACCGGGAGGAAGCGATCGCCGTGCTCCGCCGGGTCGTCGAGCTGGGGCTGACCCACATCGACACCAGCGACTACTACGGGCCCTACACCGTCAACGAGGTGATCCGGGAGGCGTTGCACCCCTACCCCGACGACCTCGTGCTCGTCACCAAGGTCGGAGCCCGGCGTGAGCCGGACAGGTCCTGGCCGGCGGCCCGGTCGCGGGACGAGCTCGTCCAGGCCGTGCACGACAACATCGAGCACCTCGGCGTCGAGGCCATCGACGTGGTGAACCTGCGCATGACCGGACCCGGCGGTCAGCCGGGCGGCGGCTCGGTCGCCGAGCCGTTCACCGTGCTGGCCGAGCTGCAGCAGCAGGGACTGATCCGCCACCTCGGGGTCAGCAACGTGACGGCCGAGCAGGTCGCGGAGGCACGCTCCATCGCACCGATCGTGTGCGTGCAGAACCACTACAACCTGGCGCACCGTGAGGACGACGACCTCGTCGACCTGTGCGCCGACGCGGGCATCGGCTTCACCAGCTTCTTCCCGCTCGGCGGGTTCTCCCCGTTGCAGTCAGGGGCGCTCGACGCGGTCGCGGCACGACTGGACGCGACGCCCCTCCAGGTGGCCCTGGCCTGGCTGCTGCAGCGCTCCCCCACGATGCTGCTGATCCCCGGCACGTCCTCGCTGGCGCACCTGCACGACAACGTCGCGGCCGCGCAGCTGGCCCTGCCCGAGGACGCCGTGGCGGAGCTGGACGCCATCGCTCGTTAGACCACTTCGCCCGTCTTCTCGCGCAGGCGCGGCGGCGCGACTAGCGTTCTGCCGTCCGGACGACAGGGGGAAGCTCGATGATGCGCAGGTTGCTCGTGGTCGTGCCTCGCGCTGGCGGCGCTGCTCGCCTCCGTCAGCACGCCGGCCGGCGCCGCAGGTGCGGACGTCGCGAAGTGGCAGCGCCGGCTCAACGCGCTGCACTGCGACGCCGGCCCCGTCGACGGCAAGCCCGGCACGTGGACGACGTCGGCGATCCTCCGGTTCCAGTCGCGGCACGGGATGGTGCAGACCGGGAAGTACGGCGTCGCCACGCGCACCCGTCTGTTCGCGACCACGGCCCAGCGCTGCGACGTACGCCCGTTGCCGGCGCGGTCGGGCTCCGGCCGGCGCATCGTGATCAGCCAGAAGCAGAACTGGGTCTGGGTGGTCGCGGCCGGCAACCGGGTCGTCGCCCAGGGCGGCATCGTCGACAACCCGGGTGCGCTGCACCGGGGCAGCTACCGCACCGGGTCGTACTGCGGCCGGTCGGCGCGGGTGAAGAAGAACACCAGCGGGTCGCTGTGGCTCGACGACTTCGTGCGCTTCGCGCCGTGCGGCTTCGGCTTCCACCGGATCCCGAGGTACAAGTCGAACGGCCGCCAGATCCACGCCGACCACCTGCTCGGCACGAACCTCGCGCAATCGCACGGATGTATCCGGCTTTCGGCGTCGATGGCTCGTAGAATCTGGACATTCACGGCATCTGGCCGGACCGCCGTGCGCGTCATCTGAGACCACCGACTACCCCATGAGACAGATCGTTGCCAATGCGGCTTATGTACAGCCCCGCTCCTAGAGTCGTCGAATGCTGAGCGCCCTGCGTCGCTACGTCGACGACCCGATCGCGACCTGGCGCACCGGAAGTCCCCAGAGCCAGGCCATGACCCTGGGCGCGCTGCTGCTCGGGGTCTCGCTCTGCTTCGTGGTGTCGGTGCTCTCCTACGGGCTGATGCCGATGACGGCCTACTACGTCTGGCTGCTGCTCGGCATGCTGCTGCTGCGGTTCCGGCCGCTCGTGGTGCTCTCGATCGTGACCGGCGCGGCGTCGGTGACCGCCGCGCTCCTCGACGGGCCGATGACCACGCCGCGGATCACCGCGTGCTTCACGCTGTTCCTCTCGCTCGCCCTGATCCTCTACGCCTCGAGCCGGCAGCAGAGCGGTCTCCCCGGCCCGGTGAGCGAGGCCATGCTCACCGACCTCAAGACGAGGCTGCAGTCCCAGGGGTCCATCCCCGAGCTGCCCGACGGGTGGCACTCGCAGTCGGCGATGATCGCCGCGTCCGGGGTCGGCTACGGCGGTGACTTCCTGGTCGCCAACCTGCACGACGACGGGCGCCGGCTCGAGCTGATCCTGGTCGACGTCTGCGGCAAGGGCGTGGGCGCCGCCTCCCAGGCGCTCCAGTTCGGCGGTGCGCTCGGCGGCCTGATCGGGGCGCTGCCGCCCCGGGAGCTGTTCAACGCGGCCAACGACGTTCCTGCTGCGCCAGCACTCCGACGAGACCTTCGCGACGGCCGTGCACGTGCTCATCGACCTCGAGACCGGCGACTACCAGCTGACCAGCGCCGGCCATCCGCCCGCACTCATCTGGTCGCAGGCAGCCGGGGGCTGGGAGGTCGACAAGGCCAGGGGTACGGCGCTCGGCATCCTGCCGCTCCCGGAGCTGCACATGACCAGCGGCCGGCTCTGCCCCGGTGACGCGCTGATGTTCTACACCGACGGCGTCGTGGAGACCCGGCACACCGACCTCGACGAGGGCGTCGCCTGGCTACGCCGCGAGGCCTCGCGCGCGATCGCCCCCGGCTTCGACGGCGCCGCGAACCGGATCATCTCCAAGGTGAGCCGCGGCGACGACGACCGCGCCGTGCTCATCCTCGAGCACGCCGCCGACGGCCGTGCACTTCGAGTCCTTCGGCAACCGGCTGACCGCGGGCTGACGCCTCAGACCTCCGAGCGGCCGTCGTAGTCCTTGTTGCGCAGGCCGATCTTGTTGCCGAGCCAGACCAGCGGGTCGTACTTCTTGTCGGCCACGCGCTCCTTCATCGGGATGATCGCGTTGTCGGTGATCTTGATGCCCTCGGGGCACACCTCGGTGCAGCACTTGGTGATGTTGCACATGCCGAGGCCGGCGGCCCCCTGGGCGAGCTCGCGCCGGTCGTGGGTGTCGAGCGGGTGCATGTCGAGCTCGGCGTACCGCAGGAAGAAGCGGGGTCCGGCGAAGGCGGGCTTGTTGTCCTCGTGGTCGCGTACGACGTGGCAGGTGTTCTGGCACAGGAAGCACTCGATGCACTTGCGGAACTCCTGGCCGCGCTCGACGTCGACCTGCGCCATCCGCCGCTTGCCGTCCGCGTCGCGCGGCGGCGGGGCGAACGACGGCAGCTCCTTGGCCTTCTCGTAGTTGAACGAGACGTCGGTGACCAGGTCGCGGATCACCGGGAAGGCCCGCATCGGCGTGACGGTGATCGTCTCGGTCTCGTCGAAGTCGGAGAGCCGGGTCATGCACAGCAGCCGCGGGCGGCCGTTGATCTCGGCGCTGCACGAGCCGCACTTGCCGGCCTTGCAGTTCCAGCGCACCGCGAGGTCGCCGGCCTGGGTGGCCTGCACCCGGTGGATCGCGTCGAGGACGACCTCGCCCTCGGACACCTCCACGGTGTAGTCCTCGAGCTCGCCGGAGGCCTCGTTGCCCCGCCAGATGCGCATCTTCAGGTCGTAGCCCATCGGTCCCTGCCTCCCAACTTCTCCTCGAAGAACGTCTTGAGCTCGTCGGGCATCACCGGGAGCGGCTGCTCGCGTCATGTCGACGCCCGTCGCCCGCGGCGTTGAGCCGCAGGACGAGGTTCTTGGCGCCCCACTCCTCGCTCGGCTTGGGGAAGTCGTCGCGGGTGTGACCGCCGCGCGACTCCTCGCGCGCCAGCGCGGCCTTGGCGATGCACTCGGAGACCAGCAGCATGTTGCGCAGGTCGATGGAGAGGTGCCAGCCCGGGTTGAACTGGCGGTGCCCCTCGACGACGACGTGCTCGGCGCGCTCCTTGAACTTCTCGATCTCCTCCAGCGAGGCGCTCAGCTCCTCGGCCTTGCGGATGATGCCGACCAGGTCGTTCATCGTCTGCTGGAGGTCCTGCTGGACGGTGTAGGGGTTCTCGGTGCCGTCCTCGCGCTCGAACGCGGCCAGCGCGGGGTCCTGGGCGGCGAGCACGAGCTGCGGGTCGACGTACGGCCGGTCCTCGCCGAGGGAGAAGGCGTACGCCGAGGCTGCCTCGCCGGCCCGCTTGCCGAAGACCAGCAGGTCGCCCAGCGAGTTGCCGCCGAGCCGGTTGGAGCCGTGCATGCCGCCGGAGCACTCCCCGATGGCGTACAGGCCGGTGACCGCGCTCTCCTGGCTGTCGGCGTCGACCTCGACGCCGCCCATCACGTAGTGGCAGGTGGGGCCGATCTCCATCGGCTCCGCGGTGATGTCGACGTCGGCCAGCTCCTTGAACTGGTGGTACATCGAGGGCAGCCGCTTGCGGATGTACTC
>CAWCQB010000015.1:0-253316 GCA_963797505.1 uncultured Actinomycetota bacterium
GGCCTGGGCAACAGTGCCGCTGACATCACGGTCGAGCTCTCGCAGCGGGCGCTGCGCAACCGCGTCACGTTGTCCACCCGCAGCAGCGCGTGGGTCGTGCCGAAGCTGATGTTCGGCAAGGCCGCTGACATGAACTACCGCACCAACCCGCACCTGCCGCTGAGCTGGCAGCGCAAGGTCGCGCAGTGGGGGCAACGGCTGACGGCGTCGGACCCGACGCTCTACGGGCTGCCCGCCCCCAACCACAAGTTCTTCGAGGCCCACCCGACCCAGTCCGGCGAGCTGCCGCTGCGACTGAAGTCCGGCGACGTCACCCCCCAGGGCAACGTCGGCGGCTCGACGGCAGCACGGTGCACTTCGAGGACGGCACCTCGCTCGGACTTCGACGTGATCATCTACGCCACCGGCTACAACCTCACCTTCCCGTTCTTCGACCCCGAGTTCATCAGCGCCCCGGAGAACCGGATCGACCTCTACAAGCGCATCTTCAAGCCAGACATCGACGACCTCGTGTTCGCCGGGTTCGCCCAGGCCACGCCGACGCTGTTCCCGTTCGTGGAGTGCCAGGCGCGGGTGATCGCGGCGTACGCCGTGGGTGCGTACGCTGCCGCCGTCGGAGGCGGAGATGCGCGCGGTGATCAAGGCGGACGACGAGCGCTACATGGGCCACATGCTCGACCGGCCGCGGCACACCCACCAGCTCGACTACTTCGTCTACGAGCACGACATCCGCGCCAAGGAGCTCCCGGCCGGACGACGTCGGGCCCAGAACGGGCCCGACAGGCAGCAGGCGTCGGCATGAGCCGGGCCGGCACGCGCGACCGACGGCCGCCGCAGAAGGGCGACCAGCGACGCAGCGCGCTGCTGGAGTCGCTCGACCAGCACCTGCAGGAGAGCAGCTTCGACTCGATCAACATCGCCGACATCTCCCGGCGGGCGGGGGTCACGCGCTCGGCCTTCTACTTCTACTTCGAGAACAAGGCCGCGGCCGTGGCGGCCCTGATGGAGGAGCTGTACGACGAGATCTTCGCCGTCTCCCGCGAGCTCACCTCCACCGACAGCACCCCGGAGGTCCGCATCACCTCGATGGTCACGGGCCTGTTCGGGGCCACCCGTCGCCACGAGCACCTGTTCGCCGCGATGCTCGAGGCCCGGGCGACCAGCCAGGCCGTCCGCGAGATGTGGGACGCCGACCTCCAGTCGTTCGTCGAGCCGCTCGCCGAGATGATCCGCGCCGAACGTACGGCGGGCCGGGCACCGGACGGACCTGACCCGGTCGGGCTCGCGACGATGCTGCTCGAGCTCAACGACCGCGCCCTCGAACGGCTGGTGCGCGGGAGCACGCTGACCGACGAGCAGCAGGAGGAGGCGGTCACCGCCGTCTGGCTGCGGACCATCTACGGATCGGTGGCGTCATGACCGGGACGGACGTCAAGCACCAGGAGCTGACCTTCGACTCCGAGGGCACCGAGTGCTCGGCATGGCACTTCACCGGCGTCGGCGACGCGCTCGCCAACGCCGCCGGGCGCCCCGTCGCGGTGATGGCCCACGGCCTGGGCGGCACCAAGGACTCCGGGCTGCAGCCGTTCGCCGAGCGGCTCGCGGACGGCGGGCCTCGACGTCCTCGCCTTCGACTACCGCGGCTTCGGCGCGAGCGCCGGCACACCGAGGCAGACGGTCAGCGGCGCCGGGCAGGTCGCCGACTACCGCGCGGCGATGGCTGCCGCGGCCCGGCTGCCGGGTGTCGACCCGCAACGGCTGGTGCTCTGGGGCGTGTCGCTGTCGGGGGGCCACGTGCTGGAGGCCGCCGCCGACCGCACGGACGTCGCGGCCGTGGTCTCGCTGACACCGCTGGTCGACGGGCTCGCCGCCGGCCGGCACGCCCTGGCCAGCCACAAGCCGTCCGAGCTGGTGCGCTCGACCGTCGCCGGCGTGCGCTCCCGGGCCGCCTCCGCGCTCGGGCAAGCCGGCCGTGATGATGCCGGTGGTCGGTCGACCCGGCGAGGTCGCCGCGCTGTCGCTCGAGGGCTGCTACGACGACTACCTGGCGATCGCCGGGCCGACCTGGCGCAACGAGATCGACGCGAGCGTCGGGCTCGAGCTCGGCAACCTGCGGCCCATCCGGCACGCCGACCGGATCGGCTGCCCGGTGCTGGTGCAGATCGCCGACTTCGACCGGAGCGCGCCGCCGCAGGCCGCGGCCAAGGCGGCCTTCAAGGCGCGGGCCGAGGTGCGGCACTACCCGTGCGACCACTTCGACGTCTGGCCCGGCAAGCCGTGGTTCGAGCCTTCCGTGGCGCACCAGGTGGCGTTCCTGTCGCGCGTGCTCACACCGGCTGCGAGCTGACCTCCGCCGGCGCGTACGCCGTGCCGCGCTCCTCGCGCACCCACAGCTGCTCACCCTCGGCGGCCGTGGCGCCCTGCGCGACCAGCTCGCGCTTGAGCACCTTGTTGGTCGCCGTGCTCGGCAGGTCGGCGGCGATCCGGACGTAGCGCGGCCACGCCTTCGGCGAGAGGTCCGGCTGCTCGGCCGAGGAACGCCTCCAGCTCGTCCGGCGTCAGGGTCGCGTCCTCCTGGAGCACGACGGCCGCCATCACCTGGTCGCCGATGGAGTCCCGGGCGGCGTACACCGCGACCCGGTTGATCGCCGGCAGCCGGCTGAGGATCCGCTCGACCGGAGCCGCGGCGATGTTCTCGCCGTCGACGCGCATCCAGTCGGCGGTGCGGCCGGCGAGGTAGATCCAGCCGTCGGCGTCGCGGTAGGCGAGGTCGCCCGACCAGTACATGCCGTGCCGCATCCGGTCGGTCGTCGCCTCCTCGTCGTTGTAGTAGCCGCCGAAGTAGCCGGCGCCCTGGGTGTTGACCAGCTCGCCGACCGCCTCGTCGGCGTTGGCCAGCGCGCCGTGCTCGTCGAAGACCGCGACCGCACACTCGGTGACGGTCTCGGCGTCGTAGATCGCGACGCCGTCGAAGCCCTTGCCGATCGAGCCGGGCGGGGTGCCGTCCTGGCGGGTGATGATCACGGCGAGCTCGGTCGAGCCGAAGCCGTCCACCACGCGGCACCCGAAGCGGCGGGCGAACTCGTCGATGTCGCGGTCGCCGGCCTCGTTGCCGAACGCGACCCGCAGGGAGTTGTCGAGCGTCGTCGGGCTGTTCGGGCGTGGCGAGCACGTAGGCGAGCGGCCGGCCGACGTAGTTCATGTACGTCGCGCCGTAGCGGCGGACGTCCTCGAGGAACCGCGACGCCGAGAACTTCGCGGGCGCCATCGCCGCTCCGCTGGCGAGCGCCACCGCCCACCCGGCGACGACCGCGTTGGAGTGGAACAGCGGCATCGAGAGGTAGCAGACGTCGGCGGGCGTCATCTCGAACTGCCCGACCAGGTTGAGTCCCGAGAACAGCACCATCAGGTGGGCCACCTGGACGGCCTTCGGGTCGCCGCTCGTGCCCGAGGTGAAGATCATCATGAACGTGTCCATGGCCTCGACCTCGCGCAGCGGCACCAGCTCGCCGGCTGCGCCGACGAGCTCGGCCCACTCCTCGCTGGACGTGTCGAGCAGGCGTACGCCGGACAGGTCGACGCCCTCGAGCAGGTGCCGGTGCTCGGCATCGGTGACGAGGACCTGGCACTCGGCCCGTCGTACGTCCGCAGCGAGGCCGTCGCCGCGACGGGTCGTGTTGATGCCGCAGAGCACGTAGCCGCCCAGACCCGCGGCGGCCATCGCCCGCAGCATGTCCGGGGTGTTGCCGAGCAGCACCCCGACGTGGGGCGGCCGCTCGCGGTCGAGCAGGCCGATCAGTGCGGAGGCCTCGGCACTCGCCTCGGCGACGTGCTCACGCCACGTCCACGTCCGGTCGCCGTACAGCACGCCCGCGCTGGTCGTCCTCCGCCCGTTCGCGCAGCAGCTGCTGGACCGTCTCGGCCACGCCTGTGCCTCCTCTTGGCTCCCTCGTTTTGACACGTGTCAAACTACGAGGCAAGTGATAGAACTGCAACCGGTTCTAGTTCCCGTCTGCCGAAGGATCTCCGATGACCTCGTTCGTCTCGCGCTTCGACTTCCGGGCGCCCGGCGCGGACCGCAAGGCGCGGCAGGAGCTCTACACGCGGGCGCTCGACCAGGTGGCGTTCCTCGACGAGCACGGGCACGACGCCGTGATGGTCTCCGAGCACCACGCCTCCGACGACGGCTACCTGCCCAGCCCGCTGCTCGTGGCGGCGGCGATGGTGGCGCGCACGAAGTCGGTGCCGATCACGGTCTCGGCGCTGCTGGTGAACATGTACGACCCGATCAAGCTCGCCGAGGACGTCGCGGTGCTCGACCAGCTCAGCGGCGGCCGGGTCAGCTACACCTTCGGGCTCGGCTACCGCCCCGAGGAGTACGCCCTGTTCGGCCAGGAGTGGGAGAGCCGTGGCGACGACATCGAGGCAGCGCATCGAGCTGCTGCTGGCGCTGTGGCGCGGCGAGGAGGTCGAGCACGACGGCCGGAAGGTGCGCGTGACGCCGCTGCCGTTCAGCGACCCGCACCCGTTCCTCTTCTACGGCGGCGGGTCCAGGGCTGCTGCCCGACGAGCTGCCCGCCTGGGCCTGAACTTCCAGCCCAACGTGGCCGACAGGGCGTTGCGCGACCTCTACAACGAGGAGTGCCGCAGCCACGGCCGCGAGCCCGGCTTCGTGCTGCTCCCTCCCCCGGGCCCGGGCACGGTGTTCTGCGCCGAGGACCCCGAACGCTTCTGGGCGGAGTACGGCGAGCACCTGCTCGCCGACGCGATGGCCTACCGCGCCTGGTCGGGCACCAAGAACACGATGATCACCGACGACTCGAGCACCGTCGAGGAGCTGCGCGCCGGAAGCCGCTACCTCGTGCTCGACCCCGACGAGATGATCCGGCAGTGCCGCGAGCGCGAGCTGCGCGCGGTCTCGTGCCACCCGCTGTGCGGCGGCATGCCGGAGGAGCCCTCCTGGGAGAGCGTGCGGCTGATCTGCGAGCAGGTGGCTCCGGCGGTTCGGGCGAGCGCATGACCACCGAGCTGCCGTCGGGCTGGACCATCGACGAGGCCAGCGAGGAAGAGGTCGCGCGCGAGCGTGCGGTCTACGAGCCGTTCACCGAGCGGCTGCGGCAGCTGGTCGATCTCGGCATCCGCTCGGAGGTCGACCTCGACACCGTGCTCGAGGCGCAGGCGCACGTCGACGCGGCGATCGAGCTGCTCGGGACGAGGACGATCGAGGGTGCCTACGGCGTCCGGGTCGGCGACGGGTTCGGTCGCAACTGGGGCAACGCGATCATGGGGCTGCGCAACGCGATCGCGCCGCCGCTGCAGATCGAGACCGACGGGGTCAGCCGGTCGTGGGTCGACTTCGAGCTCGGTGCGGCGTACGAGGGACCGCCGACGTTCGTGCACGGCGGGGTGCTCTCGCTCGTGCTCGACCACGTCTTCGGCGCTGCTGCCGGCGCCAACCAGACCCCGCACATGACCGGCACCCTGACGCTCGTCTACCAGCGCGCCACCCGGCTCGGCGTACCCCTGCGGGCCGAGGCGTGGGTGGACCGCACCGAGGGACGCAAGTCGTTCGTGGCGGGCTTCGTCGCCGACGAGCAGGGGCGGACCGTCGAGGCCGAGGGCATCTTCGTGCAGCCGCGCGAGTGGGGCCGATGAGCAGAGCGATCCGCGTCGTGCAGTGGGCCACCGGCGGGGTGGGCCGTGCGGCGATCGAGGCCGTCCTCCAGCACCCGGAGCTCGAGCTGGTCGGCTGCTGGGTGCACTCCCCCGACAAGCACGGCAAGGACGTCGGCGAGATCATCGGCACCGACCCGATCGGCGTGGTCGCGACGACCGACGCCGACGAGATCCTGCGGCTCGACGCCGATGCTGTCGTCTATGCACCAGTCGTGCCCAGTGGCCGCGAGGTCGCCGCGCTCCTGGAGTCCGGCAAGAACGTCGTGACCCCCGTCGGCTGGTTCTACCCCGACCCCGCCCGCACGGCTCGACTCGAGGCCGCGTGCAGGGCGGGCGGCACCGCGCTGCACGGCACCGGCATCAACCCGGGTGGCGCGACCGACCTGCACCCGATCCTGTTCTCGGCGCTGAGCACGGCCGTGCGGTTCGTGCGGGGCGAGGAGTTCAGCGACGTACGCAGCTATGCGCGCGCCCGACGTGCTGCGCGGCTTCATGGGGTTCGGTGGCACGCCGGAGGAGTCCCTGTCCGGGCCGATGCTCGAGATGTTGTCCGGCGGCTTCGTCGAGTCGGTGCGGATGTGCCTCGACGCCATCGGGTTCGCCGACGCCGAGATCGTGCCCACCCAGGAGGTCGCGGTCGCCTCGGCCACGATCGCGGAGACCCCCATCGGCCCGATCGAGCCCGGCCAGGTCGCGGCCCGCCGCTTCGCCTGGGAGGCGGTGATCGACGGCACCGTCGTCGTACGGGTGGCGGTCAACTGGCTGATGGGCGAGGAGCACCTCGACCCGCCCTGGACGTTCGGGCCCGAGGGACAGCGCTACGAGGTCGAGGTGCAGGGCGACCCCGACACGTTCGCGGTGATCCACGGCTGGCACCCCACGTCCATCGAGGCCGGGCTGGAGCGCAACCCCGGCATCGTGGTCACGGCCGCGCACTGCGTGAACTCGATCCCGTACGTCGTGGCCGCGTCTCCCGGCATCCGCACCTACCTCGACCTGCCGCTCGTCGCCGGCCGGGCGCACCCTGATCTGGCGCGCTGACCGGTCGGTCCCGTCGGCGCGACCGATCGGATCGCGGCTGCTTGCACCTCGGGTTCTCGAGCCGGTGAACGTCATACGAAACGGCTGCCATAGCGACCAAAGCGAATGACGTTGTCCGGGACGTCATACGAAGTGGCTGTCATAGCGACCAGAACGTATGACGTCCTGGGCCAGTCACTGATCGCGCACATCAGCATGACCGAGCGGATCGCGGCATGAGCGGACGTTCAACTTCACTAGCTCACCAGCTGATGGTCGAATCCTCAGGCTCATCGTCGTCGTACGCATTCCGGGTATCAGCGAAGGCTAGTGGGCTCTGCAGGCTGTGGGTCGTGGACTAATCCGGTGGCGACCTCCGACTCTGAGAGCCCGCCCACGGGCCCCCGGGAGGCAGGCTGGCTAGGCTGTGCGCTCGTCGTCGAAGACCACAGGATGGAGGTCGAGCTCCGTGCCGTGGTACGCCGTGTCATGGGCCCCCTCGAGAACGTGACGCAGACGAGCGCGGTCATGGTCTTCGCACTGCACGAGCAGACACTGGTGCGTGTCCGACTCGGCCACCGCGCTGGCGAAACCGCCGCGGCTGGCGGCGGCCCGCAGGTCCGCCGCGTCGACGCCGTTGGGGACCGAGAACGACACTGTGTGGACGTGTGCGTCGTGTAGATGCCGTTCGTTCGCGGCGTCATCAAGGACGACACGACGCAACGCAATGGCGACCAACGCACCCGCGACCAGCATGACCACCAACACGATGCTTCCTGCAGCAACCATGACGAGCACCTCCGCATCCAGAATCGGCCCAGTCGCTGCCGCCTGGCAGAGGACAAGGTCACTGAAACGCCGACGAGGGTCCCGAACGCCGGTGTCGCGTAGCCAGCCTGGCGGTCACGTTCTCGGGACTCGTGTTCTCGGCACCTGCGGCCGACGCTGCCAGCGGCAGCTACCGCAATTGCACGGCGCTGCACACGAAGAGGTTGTGCGCTCACTCCTCTGGTGCTCGCATCCACAGACGACCGCACATCGGCCATGTCCGCGCGCATCGCGGCCATGAGCGCGCGCTTCCGCTCGAAGCGGGTACGAAGGGCGACCCTCTGACAGCGTGCGCCGGCGCACTCCTGGTGCCCCACCGCGAAGGTGCGGGGCGTCGAACGGCACTACGGTGAGGATCTACGCCGACGGGGTCGTACGGGAAAGGAGCTGTGCTGCTAGCCCTTCCCAGGGTGAAGTGGCGTGGCTTCCGGGTCCCTACCGAGTTCAACGACCCGGTCCTGCCGCACGATGCGGGCCTGGAAGTCGCGGGCGCGAAAGTCACCCACATCGGGCTTCCTCGCGTACAGCAGGTAGTAATAGTCGTTCGCTGCAACCTCTTCGCGATCTGCGACTTCGACGACGTCCCAGTGCGCAAACGCCCACTCCTCGGCCTCAGAAAGGCTTCCGGCTATTCGCAGCAAGTTCGCGTGCCGATCGTAGACGTACCACGGCAACACCGCGCCCGGTGGAACGCTCGCTTCGTTCGGTGGGTCGGTCACCGCGCGGGGCCTCCTAGCGTCGAAGAGTCTGGGCCGGACTCCGACTCCATGCTTGCATGTTCGTGCCGTTCGGCCAGGCCCTCGACGAACCACCGCACGTGCGCAGAGGTCAGCACCTCGACTGGACGTCGCTCACGAGCCGCTCATCGCCATGACCGAGCGGATCGCGGCAGATCCGGTCGGGCCAGATCCGGTCGGGCCGCGGCGCGCGCGTGGTCTCCGAAGCGGCCCGGGAGCACCCTTGAACAGGCAGTCCCGGGGGATGGTGGAGGGGCGGTGTGTCGACATTGTCAGGTGGCCGGACCGCGCACACGTCGACGTGGGGTGGAGACGGCTGCCAGACTGCCTGCCGTGCGCGGTGCCTTGAACGGTGGCCGGCTGCGGTCGAGTGCCGCGGCAGTGTTGGGGTTGCTCGTGCTCGTGGTGGCAGCGTGCGGTGCTGAACCTCGGGAAGTGCAGGCACCCCGCAGGTCACCACGACCCTCTCCCAGTCGCAGCACAACCGCGACCCCGGCGCCTTTGCCGAGCGCAACTTCTATGCCGCGGGCCTTTGCCGTCGTTGGAGGTACCCCCGCCGACGGCGGATGCAAGGGCGCAGGAAGACCGCCGACCAACGGGCGGATCGCGTACACGGCGACCCCCACCGCATCCCGCAACTCAGAGGGCTACGAGCCGCCTGGCGACATTTACACCGTGGAACCCGACGGCTCCTCGCGGCGACGCCTCACGCACACCCTCGACTCGGTCCAACCCGGCTGGTCCCCCGACGGTCGCCGGATCGCATACCTGCGTATCGATCGGCACGGGCCCGTGGATCCGCACGGGTACCAGCGCACCCAGCCGTGGGTGATGAACGCAGACGGATCGGACCAACACCTCCTCGCCGACATCGACCTCCCAACCGAGGACCTCCTCGGACTGTCTCCGGCCTCTCCGGCCTCTCCGGCCTGGTCTCCCGACGGCGACAGCATCGCCGTCTCGGGCATCCATGGCATCACGGTGATCAACGTCGACACCGGGGCGCAGCGCCAGTTGGATTGGTCGGTGCACCACTGGTACCCACCCGAGGCCCCGGTGTGGTCCGCCGACGGCAAACATCTACTAGTCGTTGCAGGCCGAAAAGGGCCTGGACCCGACGAGTACACCAAGACCACCGGATTGTTCACCATCCGCTCCTCCGACGGGCAAGGGGTCGCGAAGGTGCCCCATGCAAACAACATCCACGGCCACGACTGGTCGACGACCAACTGCCGGGTCGTGTTCGGCTCTGGGCTCTTCACTCGAGGTGGTGAGCTCAACGGCGACCTTTTCGTCACCGACGACAAGCTCCTGAAGACCAGATTGCTGCTAGGCCCCGAGTACCGCCAGGACTACCCGACATGGGCTCCGAACGGGCGTCGCATCGCCTACCAAGACTACGGTCCCCATCGCCAGTCTGGGCTCTGGGTCGCCAACAGCGATGGAAGCAACGCCCACCGGATCGTCGCGACGTTCAGCAATGGGTCTTTCATCGGCGACCGCTTCTCCGACCTCGCATGGCAACCAGTCCCATAGCCGTGCCAGGCAACGCGAAGCGGACACATGCGCGACGATCGCGCGTTCTCGGTCCTCAAGCTCCTCACGAATGGAACGTTCGTCAGGGCCCACCGACCTGGGAGCACCCGGGGGACCAAGCGGCCTGCGCAAACTTGTGAAGTCAGCTCCTCCACGCCGCGTATCCGCACATCGGTGCGGGCGCTGGGCCGTTTGACGACGACTTCCGGTCGTCGCGGCTTGCACGCGGGTCTGGCGCGGGCGAAACTGTCACGGGCGAACCACGCCCGCCTGAGAGTCTTGGTGCACGTCATGTCCGCTCGATCCGTCTCCTGGGACAACGGGCCGGAGATCCGCGGAACCGTCTTCCGGCAGCTGATCACGGCCGATGACACGGGCGGACGGTTCTCTTCGCAATCGGCCGTGATCGCTCCAAGAGAACTCGTCATTCCGCACAGTCACGAGCGGGAGGATGAGTTCACCTTCGTCTACCGAGGTCGAATCGGTGGCCTGGTTGGAGAAGATGAGACGGAGGTCGACGAGGGTGGATTCCTGTTCAAGCCCCGCGGCATCGTGCATGCCCTGTGGAACCCGACGGATGAGCCGGCCGTTGTTGTCGAGTTCATCAGTCCAGCCGGCTTTGAGCACTTCTTCGAGGAGATGGGCGCCCTCACAAATGCAGATCCACAAACCGTGCAGGAGATCGCAGAGCGGTACGGGCAAAGACCCCACCCCGACCTGATCGGCGGACTGCAGGAGCGGCACCACGTCCACATGTAGGCCCCGGCACTCCAAGGGGTTGGCATTCGCGCCGACCATCCGCTCGTGCCGCGGAGCACGCGATCGGGCCAATGAGCCGGGCGCGCTCGGTGAGGCCGGTCTCAAGTGGACGAGTCCGAACTCCAGCGCCAAGGCCTTGGTGTCGCCGGAGTCGAGGTCGATCCAAACCGACGGGACTTCCTTGTACTCGCCGACTCGCCCGACCGTGCCGCTCCCGAAGGTGGTGTGGTGGACCCGGGCGCCTTCATGGAGCCAGTCGGGCGCAGTGCTGATGGTGCCCGGGGATCCCGATGAGCGGACGTGCCAGAAGCCCAGGGGCGCCATCGACGGCGCACGGCGGTGCCAGCGACGAAGCTGAGTACCGACCTGAGTACCTGCGCTGATGCCAGAGCCACCAGGCACGGGCACAGTCGACGTCATGACCGCACACCTTCCCCGCAGACCAGCCGCCCGACCAGCCACCGGACCCGACGCTGCCAGCCGGGCACCGCGCCGCCGGACCACTCTCCTGACCGGCCGCTGGTCCCGCGCTCTCGTCCTCGCCGGCGCAGTGGCGGCCGGAACCATCACGGTCTCCGGGTGCGATTTCGCCACCGACACCCCACTCAGCGTCACCTCGACCACCCGTGCGGTCGCCCCAGGTGACCCGATCACCGGGAAGGTCATCTACCCCGACGGGAAGATCACCGTCACGATCGCACCCTTCGCCTCTCCCCGGAACACCAAGCTGCACCGGACCGCAGGCGAGAAGGCGTGCGAGTACCACCGGTTCTCCAAGAAGTACTCCTGCCCGACCACCGACCTCGAGCAGGGTCTCTACCTCGTCCAAGTCACCGACGCCGCTCAACCAGGTGAGGGAACCGCCGAGGCGCAGGTCGCAGTCACCGACGCGGTCACCGAGGCTGGCGGCTACGACCCGCACATCGTCATCAGCAACGCCGACGGAGAAGCCAAGGCCGGTCCCGCGACCCTGAAGCTGACCGGGTGGCGTCCCGGCGTCGCAGTCCAGATGCGGATGATCGACGAGAACAACAAGACGGTCTTCACCGGCGACGGCTGTCCCCGACAAGCACGGTGCCGCCACCGTGCGCACCCCGTTCCTCAAGGTCGGGCACTACAACCTCTCCGCCACCGACGGCCTGTGGAAGTTCAGCGGCGACGAGGGCGCGTACAACGACGTCTACGGCGGCCTCGAAGTCTCCTGAGCCCAGACGCGAACGCAGCCGCGACTGACCCCGGGTTCGGGATTGGCGCCTTGTTCTGGGAGACCATCCCTGCGTTGTTCGCTGTGCGTTACCCCAACGGCGGCTTCATCGAGTCGTACGGCGACGACTGGCCAAGCGTGAACTGCATTGACTTCTCGATCGGAAGGCAATCGGCGCTGTCAAGGCGGACACGCTCGGCGTCCGGACACCGCAGGTCTGGACCGATGCAGGCGTCCGCTCATGCCGCTGATGGTGCGCAGAGATGCCGATGCGCGGACGCTGCCGCACCCATCGGTGAACCGCTCTCATCAACCCGTGACAGGCCACGTCGCCGCTCGACGCGGCATCGTGGACCAACCGAGTGCAGCCTGATCGTGGCCTGAGGGACCCACGCCGAACCGGGGTCCGTGCCGCCACTGCTCGTATCGGTGGTGCACAAGGTGACACGACCAGACGCTCTACGGTCTCCGTGGCCTGATCAAGATCGCCGGTCTATCCCGGGACTATCGCTCCGTCCCGACCGGTGATCAACTGAGAAACCCCGTGTCCACTTCGGGAGCTCGGGGTCACAACTGGAGTGATGGGCATGAACCGTCGTCTGGTCATCGGGATCGCTGCAGCAGCTGTCGCACTGACTAGCGTGGCAGCGCCAGCCATGGGAGCCGGTTCGGGCCCCACGGTGCTCCATGAGGGCGTCGTGACAAGACAGGACGTGGCTTCTCAGCCGGGCTCGGAGCCGGACACCGTGGTCGAGCCGGACGTCGCCGTGAACCCGAAGAACGAGGAGAACGCCGTCGCGGCGGCCCACGACTCGAGGTACCCGGACGGTGGCGCCGTCACGATCAGCGCGCCGTGGACCAAGGACGCAGGACGGCACTGGCACCACCAAGCCGGTTCGTGGTGTCACGACCGCGACCGGAGGCACCTACGGCCGGGCGTCGGACCCGGTGGTGCCGTTCGGTCCCGACGGGACCGCCTATCTCTCGATCCTGGCCGTCGACATCCCCGGCTGCCGGTCTGCGGTGGTGGTGCTCCGTTCCAGCGACGGCGGCGGGACCTGGAGCAAGCCGTCGGTGGCGCACCGCAGCAACACCTGCACCTACAGCGATGACAAGAACTGGCTGGTCGTCGACAACGGCGCGAAGAGCCCGCACCGTGGCCGCGTCTACCAGTTCTGGACACCGTTCCTGTTCGCCGACGAGGCGCAGAACGACTACCTCGGCTCACCGCAGGCCGTGCGCTGGTCAGACGACAAGGGGGTCACGTGGAGCCGGACGTCCTACGTCACGCCGAAAGACCACGGCACCCAGAACTCCCAGCCGATGATCGGCGCCGACGGCTCGATCGTCGACACCTTCTACGACTTCGGCGCGGGGCGGTCGATCGCCGGACTTCGTGCCCGGAGGCGCCCCCGAGAGCGTGCCGGGCATGCACGCGGCACCGAGGGCTCGGGCGCTCGTCGACGGCGCCGATCGACGCCAGCGGCCCGATCTCAGCGGCCACCTCCACCGACGGCGGCCAGACGTGGTCGACCGGGACTGAGGTCACCAACCTCGGCGGCGGCTATGCCGACGACGTGCGCTGTTGCCTGTTCGGTGCCGACATCGACGCCGTGAGCGGCCGGATGCACGTGGCGTGGCACGGCGGTGTGGGCGACACCGACCCGGTCTACGAGTCCTTCTCGGACGACGGAACCCAGTGGTCCTCACCCGTACGCGTCTCCCGCGGTGACGTCTCGGGCATCCAGAACGTCAACGTCGACGTGTCCGCCCGCGGCGGAAAGGTGTACGTCAGCTACGGCAAGCGGCGCCATCCCGAGCAGGACGGCGGCTTCGTCCAGCAACAGCTCGTGGCCTCGACCGACGGTGGCGCACAGTTCGGCGCGCCCATGCCGATCGGCCCGGTCTCGGCGCTGAAGTACGCCGCCCAGGCAGGATGGCGTACTTCCCCGGCGACTACATCGGGACCGCCATCTCGAAGAGCCTGCTCTACGTCGTCTATGCCGTGTCCTCGAAACCCCCTGCGTCGTCGAGTTCGCCGTACCACCAAGTGATCTGGGGGACCACCCTGCGTCGATGACCGGGAGCTGCCGGCGGTGACGGACTCGTCCATCCCCTGGTGGTGCTCGTGCCGCTGCTCGCTGGTTGTGTTCCTCTACTGTGCGTCAAGCTCGCGCAACACACCTGAGCGGTAATCGGACCCGGATGCCAAGCATCCGGCCGCGATCCGGTCGGTCATTGATACGTGCTTCGGCCTGTGCTTGGAGCTTCATCGCGGGAGGATGTCGGCGTGACTTCTGTGGGCGTGTTGGAGGCCGAGATTGCTCCCGGCATCCTGCGGGTGGACGTCGCCGACAAGGCGAACTACGAGTACGGCCAGATGCCCGCTCCCCGCGAACCACTCCTCTCTTGGACGTGGATCGGTGTCGGCTGCGTGGCCGTTGAGCTGCCGGACGACCTGACCCGCGTGGCGCGCGTCATTCTTGAGGTCGCCGATGAGCAGCCTTCGGTGGGCGAGGTTCTCTCGGGACGTGTCGAGCTTGCATCCGGGGATCTCTTTCTCGAAGAGATGAAGTTCGGATCTCGTGTGATCGACGCGAGGGTGCCGGCCGGGAGCTACCAGGTGTGTGCGGTTGCGAACCGCGAGGCACGGGTTGTGTGCGTCGTCCTGTTCGACCGTCGATAGGAAGCCCGGCGTGCAGGAAGTCGGCGTCCGGACATGTCCGCTCGGATCGCGGCATGTCCGGTCGGCCGCAGCGCACGCTATCTGCGGCAGATCCGCGCGCTGACGCGCACTGTGCGGCATGAGCGGGCGTTCGCTTCTCGAATCCCGGCCGTGACTGAGATGTGTCATTCTTCGGGCTATGGGGCGCGCCGTACTTCCTCAGCCTTCGGGGTGGAGGACCTCGTCTGCGCCTGTTCGGCGCCAGGACGTGAAGTGAACGGTGAGGGCTTCAGACGACGGGGCGCAGCAGTACGGTCCGGAGTGCACCACCGCGGATGCGTCCAAGGGCGCCACCCGGACCAGCTGCCAGGGCTCTGAGTCGATCCGGGCACGAATGGTCACCGCGTTGCCGGCTCGGCTGGCACGGACGGTGACTCGGCGCCCGGCCCAGCTCGGCACGGGTGAGAGCGACCAGTCGGACTCTCCGCGGGTGACGACGGCACCGAGGCTCTCCACGCCATCGCTGAGTTCGACACCGGCCTTGATCCAGGTCGCGGGTTCTATGCGGAGGAAGATTCCGGCTTGGTCGAACTGGTTCGAGAAGTCGAGCTCGAACGACACCTCGAACGCTGTGTCCTGTTCCTGAGCGGTCAGGAGAGCATGTTCGCTGTCGTGGATGAAGCCGTAGGCCGTGGTGCGCCAGGCGTCGCTGCCTGCGCGAGCGGTGACGACGAGGCCGTCCCCGACGATCTCGACGTGGGCAGGGTCGTGGGTCCAGCGGCCCTCAGACCACGGAATGTCGTTCACGTGGGGGAGGCTATCCTCCCGGCCGGTTGCCGGGGTTAACTGCAGCACTGAAGCCAACTCAGGCAGTGACGGTCTCGCAAGTGGTTGACCGCACCGGCTCCCGGGAAGGCATCCTGCGGTCGACGGTCGAAACCTCGGGCACAAGGTTTCGAGGCCGCGAGCGTGCGCACGACCGCACAACGGCGGTCGGCATATACGCGCACCCGGTCTACCCAGCCAGCTTCCGCCCGAGGAGGCGTCTATGCCACGCGCCATCCTGGGCTACTAGAGACTCGCTCGCACACCGTGCGTGAGAGCGCGCATCGCGGCATGTCCGCGCGGATCGCGGCACGAGCGGACTTCCTGGCCGGCTCCCGTCTGGCTCAACGCAGAAGAGCGAGGTCCCGTCGGACGTAGCGCAGGTGCGCCCACTCCTCCTCCAGGATCACGCGGATGCAGTCACCGACGCTGGGATGCCAGTCGCCGCCGCCCCACGGGTTGTCGCGTTCCTCCGCGAGCAGCTCGTCCGTGGCCGTGGCCAGGAAGTCGGTCACCAGCTGCTGTCGCTCGGCGCGGACCGCGAGGATCTCCTCGTAGGCCGGCGTGTCCGCGCGGAAGATCGACATGTCGAAGCCCATCTCGGCGGCACCGGTGAAGATCTGGCCGATCTCGTGGAACGGCTGCTGCTCCCGCAGGATCCCGCCGCGGAGCCAGGCGTCGGTCGCCAGGATGAGGTGCCGCAGGGTCTCGGCCAGGGACCACTCGTCCTCGACGTGGGCGTCCACCAGGTCCGGCGGCGTGTCCGCCACCGTCGTCTGCCACGCGGACTGCACTGCGACCCACCCCTCCCGCAGGCCTTCGGGCGTCTCCGCCTTCTGCAGCTCGCGGCCGGGGAACTGCCGGTTGAGCTCTGCATCCACGAGCGGCACCACGTCGACGCCGTTGACGAAGAGGCTGCCGAAGAACAGGTCGTGGCTGTCGATGTCGAGTCCGCCCACATCGACGCTGCGCATGGTCACACCGCTGACGTCGGAGAATCGCAGGGTGGCGCCCTTGAAGCTCGCCTTGACGAAGGTCGCGCCCTCGAACTCCTTGGTGCCGGAATAGGTCGTCATCGCTCCATCATCACTCCTGCCGGGGACAGAATCCGTTGGGTGCCCGCTAGCCGCCGAGCTGCGCCACCAGGTCCTCCACCGAGGTGACCGGCCGCTGGCAGACCAGGTTGCGGCAGACGTACGCCGCCGCCCGACCGTCCACCAGGTCGCGATCGGCCATCAACGGGATGCTGCTCGCCCCGGGTTCGGCTGCGACGACGACGGAGCCCAGTGGCGCGTGCCGCCGAGCCGCGCGCTCCAGGGCGTCGCGCTCCTCCCCCGCGGGTCCGACCACCGCCACCTCGACCGGTCCGTCGAGCGCGGTCTGCGCGGCGGCGAGCGACCAGCCGGCGAACCGCGGTGACGAGTCGGCGAGGCGCCGGGAGACCAGGAGGGCGCGCTCGGCGGCGTCGCGATGGCGGCCGGATCCGGTGAGGGCGGCGTACGAGAGCAGGGCGTGCAGCAACGCCGAGTGGCCGCTCGGACTGGCGTTGTCCGACGGATCCCGCGGTCGCACCAGCAGGCTCTGCGCATCGTCGGCCGTGTCGTGGAAGCCGCCGTCGTCGGCGGCGAAGTGGTCGAGTGCGGTGTCGAGCAGCTGCCCCGCGCGCTCGAGCCAGACTCCGTCCCCGGTCGCGCAGGCCAGTGCCGTGAACCCGGTGGCGACGCAGCCGTAGTCCTCCAGCACGCCGGCGTGCGACCCCGCCTTCCCGTCGCGGGAGACGCGCAGGAGCCGCCCCTCCTGCAGGTGTACGGCGACCAGGAACTCGCCGCACCGCACCGCCGCCTCGACCAGGTCGGGGGCGTCGAGCAAGGTGCCCGCATCGACCAGGCCGCTGATCGCGAGCCCGTTCCAGGCGGCGACCACCTTGTCGTCGCGGGCGGGGCGCTCCCGCTCGGCGCGCGCCTTCAGCAACCGCGATCGCACCGACTCCCAGCGCTCGGGGTCTTCGGGCTGGGCCTGGAGCTGGAGGGTCGAGCTGCCCTTCTCGAAGGTCCCCTTGTCCGTGACCGTGCACAGCTTCGCCACCCAGGCTCCGTCGTCCGGACCGAGCACGTCGGTGAGCTGCGCGGGGGTCCAGACGTAGAAGGTGCCTTCCTCGCCCTCGGAGTCGGCGTCGAGTGCCGAGGCGAAGGCTCCCTCCGACGTGCCGAGCTCGGCGAGCATGAAGCCGGCCACCCCGCGCGCGACCTGCGCCGCCTGCACGTCGTCGTGCTGTGCCGCCCAGCGGGCGTAGACCGAGAGCAGCTGGGCGTTGTCGTAGAGCATCTTCTCGAAGTGCGGCACCACCCAGGCCCGGTCGACGCCGTACCTCGCGAAGCCGCCGGCCAGCTGGTCGTGGATGCCGCCGGCCGCCATCGCGGCCAGGGTCTTGCCGGCCATCCGGGTCGCGCTGTCGCCACCGTGCCGCAGCAGGAAGTCGAGCACCATCGACGGCGGGAACTTCGGGGCGTTGCCGAAGCCACCCCAGTCGGCGTCGAACTCGCGCGCCAGCTTCGCCACCGCCTCGTCGAGGGCCGGGGTGTCGAAGGCGGCCCCGCCGGAGAGCTCGACGGCCCTGCCGAGAGCGTCGCGGATCCGGTCGGACGCCGCAGCCACCTCGTCGGAGCGGTTGACCCAGGCGTCGTCGATCGCCTCCAGCAGCTGGCGGAAGCTGGGCTGGCCGTGCCGCGGCTGGTCCGGGAAGTAGGTGCCGGCGAAGAACGGGCTGCCCTCGTGGTCGAGCACGCAGGTCATCGGCCATCCACCCTGCCCGGTCATCGCGACGGTCGCCTGCATGTAGACCGCGTCGACGTCGGGCCGTTCCTCCCGGTCGACCTTGATGCTCACGTAGTGGTCGTTCAGGTACGCCGCCGTCGCCTCGTCCTCGAACGACTCGTGCGCCATCACGTGGCACCAGTGGCAGGCGGCGTACCCCACGCTCAGCAGGACCGGCACGTTGCGCTGCCGCGCCACCTCGAACGCCTCGTCGCTCCACTCCCACCAGTCGACGGGATTCTCGGCGTGCTGCAGGAGGTAGGGAGAGGTCGCGTTCGCGAGTCGGTTCGGCACCCCTCGATGGTGCCCGATCGATCGACGAGGACACTCCTCGGCCGGACTGGACACGTATCCAGTCACATGTCTAGATTGGACATCAGCACGACCGAGAGGACCTCCATGCCCAGCCGCTACGCAGCACCTCAGCCGCGAGCAGCTCGCGATCCTGGTGCCGGAGCTGCTGCTCAACGGCCACCTCATCGACCGCGCCGGGAATGCCCTACTGCACCGAGGCTTTCGGCCAGGACGGCATGACCCAGGTCGCCATCGAGGAGTGGGCCGGCGCCAGCCCGATCTACACCCGGAGGATGCAGCGTGCGCTCCGGTTCGAGGGCGATGACGTCATCACGATCTTCAAGGGCATGCAGCTGGAGATCGGTGCACCGCCGCAGTTCATGGACTTCCGATTCTCGATCGAGGACCCGTACCACGGCGGCTTCCACCTCGACCACTGCGGAGCGCTGCTCGACGTCGAGCCGATCGGTGAGAGCTTCGTCAAGGCGATGTGCCACGACATCGAGGACCCCACCTTCGACGCGACGGCGGTCGCGACCAACCCGAGGGCGCGGATGCGGCCCCTCCACCGGCCGCCTCGACACCCGGTCGACCGCGAGCCGCACTGCGCCTGGACGGTCACCATCGACGACGACTCCCCCGAGGTCGAGCCGATCCCCGCGCTTGCCGTGATCCAGCGTTCGAGAGCCGCCTCGATCGGGCTCGACCCGATCGACGCCGTCCGGGGACGGGATCTGTGACTACTCCGGAGACCTGGTCAGCGACATCGACTTCGAGGCGTTCTCACACTCGGCACTCGTGCGCATCGCCGACGAGGTCTGCCTGCAGATGCACCTGTTGAACCTCTCCTTCGTGCATGCGGTCAAGGAGCGCGCGACCGACGAGGCCGCGGCTCGTCGGATCTGTCTGAACCAGCTGATCGGGCACGCCGGACTCACGGCCGAGCGCCTGCAGCGCGCTCTCGGGGAGGGTGACTCCCCCGAGGACGCGGCTCGCCTCCTCGAGCTGCACCCGATGATGAACCCGATGTCCTACGTCGAGATGGAGCGCACCGGCTCGTCCATGCGCGTACGGCGATCCGCGGCCCACGAGGACGGCGCCTGGATCAGCCTGTGCGGACCCGACTCCCCCCAGGCACTGCAGTCCGTCGTACGCGCCGTCGACCCGCACCTCGACGTCGCGATCACCGGCACCCAGGACGACTGGACAGCGACCGTGATCCGCACCGACACCGCCTCGCCGGAGCCCGAGCAGGTGGCGCTCGCCAAGTTCAGCGGCGGCGCCACCTTCCAGTTCGCGTCCCGCAGGTCGCTCCCCCTGTTCGTGGTGTGAGCGCCACGGCGTCGGTCACCAGACCAGCACCGGCTTGACGACCAGACCGGCGACCGCCTCCTCGGCGGCCCGGTTGATGTCCTCGAAGGCATAGCGCTGCATCAGCCCGTCGACGTCGAACGCGCCACTGCTGTTGGCCTCGATCAGCTGCGGGATCATCACCTGCGGATCGCTGTCGCCCTCGATGCTGCCCCGGACCGTCTTCCCGTTCTGCAGCAGGTCCACGGCATCCACGGAGAACTCCGGCGTCAGCCATGCTGAGGCCCAGCACGACGAGCTTCCCGGTCGGCCCGAGGACGTCGACGGCCTGCCGGAGGACCTCGGGTACGGCGGTGGTCTCCACGCCGAAGGTCGGCCCACCCTGCGTCGCGTCGCGCACACCGGCGACCACCTGTTCCTTGTCCAGCTGTCGAGGCGTCGAAGGTGACCGCGCCCAGGCGCTCGGCCGCAGCGAGCCTCCCCGGCAGCAGGTCGACGGCGACGCACGGTGTCGACCCCGGCACCCCGAGCGGCGGCGATCGCCGCGAGGCCCACGGCTCCGGCGCCGAAGACGACCAGGCTCTCGCCGGAACCGGAGCCGGTCGGCCGCAGGACGTTGAGGACCGCACCAGCACCCGTCTGGTAGCCGCAGCCATACGGAGCCAGGGAAGCCAGGTCGAGGGCCTGGTCGACGACGACGACGTTGTCGGCGTACGCGACGACGTGCTCGGCGAAGCTGGACTGGCCGAAGAACGAGCCGGAGACGGGCAGCCCGTCGCGCGAGTAGGCCTTGGTGCCGTCGAGCCGGGAACCGATGTAGTTGAGCATCAGGTGGTTCTCGCAGTAGCCCACGCGTCCGCTCGCGCACCGGGTGCAGGCGCGGCACGAACGAAAGCTCAGTACGACGTGGTCCCCGACGTGCACGCCGGTGACGTCAGCGCCGACCGCCTCGACCACGCCGGCACCCTCGTGCCCGAAGACGAACGGGAACATCTCGGCCGGGAGCATCCCGCTGAGCGTCAGGTCGGTGTGGCACAGGCCCGACGCCACGATCCGCACCAGGACCTCGTCGTCCCGAGGGTCGTCGACCTCCAGGTCGACGATGGCGAACTTCTCTCCCGGGGCTTCGACGACGGCGGCTCTCGTGTGCATGCGTGCTTCTCCCTAGGCGTGCTTCGGGGCCCGGCCGGCCTTGGCAGCCTTGGCGATGGTCTCTTCCACGATCTGGTTGACGCGCGAGCCGCTCGGCCAGCCGGCGTAGTGGCACAGGAAGATCACGATCTCGCGCAGGGCTTCGTCGTCGAGCTCGCCGTTCGCGTAGGCCGCGGGGATCTGGATGGTCAGCACGTCGTGTCCGCCGCTGCCGGCGAGCAGCCCGATCAGCAGCAGCCGACGGTCGCGGTCGGAGAGCCCGGGACGGTTCCAGATCTCGGCGAACAGGTGGTCGGCCGTGTAGCCGAAGAAGTCACCGCTCCCGTCGGTCATGTCGAACCCGTAGACCTGCTCCATCCTCTCCAGCCCGCGGCGACGCGTCTCGGGGAGGTCGTCGAACTTGCCCATGTGATCAGTCCTTCGTGGAGGTCGAGGCGGGGAGACCGAGGCCCGTGGCCAGCCGGTCCAGGGCGAGCTGGGCCAGGGGTACGTCGACACCGAGATCGTCAGCCAGGTCGATGGCGAGGGACAGGTCCTTCTCCCCCAGCGCGACCACGTGCTCGAAGATGCCGTACCAGAAGTCGCTCGGATCGATCGGTGCGGCCGTGTCGCGCAGCATGATCGCGCCCGGCCCGCCGGTGATCGCGTCGGTGTGGCGGACCACCCGGCCGAGCTCGGCGACGTCGAGGCCGGCGGCCTCGGCGAGCCGCTGGGCCTCACCGGCAGCGGTGAACGCGACGAAGTGCATCAGGTTGCGGGCCAGCTTGAACCTGGTTCCGGCACCGATCGGGCCGGCGTGCACGACCTTGGTGCCCAGGACGTCGAGTGCGGGACGAGCAGCGGCGAACGCGTCGTCCGGACCACCGACCATGATCGCGAGGGTGCCGTCGGCGGCACCCATGGCGCCGCCGCTCACCGGAGCGTCGACGACGCGGATGCCGTGCGGGGCCGCGAGGTCCGCCAGCTCCGCCGGCGTGCCGGGCGCGACCGTGGAGTGGATCACGACGGTCAGTCCGTCGACAGCCGCGCCGAGGATCCCGCCCAGGACGTCACGCACCTGGTCGTCGTCGCGCACCATCACGCAGACGACCTCGGACCGGGCAGCGAGTGCCGCGACGCTCTCCGCCACGCCTGCGCCTGCGGCCTCCAGCTCGACGAGAGGCTCGCGGGCGACGTCGTAGACGCAGAGGTCGATGCCCTCGGCGGCTGCCAGCCGCAACGCCATCGGTTTGCCGATGTTGCCGAGCCCGACGAAGCCGACCCTGGTCGTGCCGGTCATGCGCGGAAGGTCTGTCCGCCGTCGACGGCGATGATCTGGCCGGTCACCCAGGACGACTCCTCCGAGAGCAGGAACAGGCAGGCGCCGACCATGTCCTCGGGCTGGCCCATGCGCTTGAGGGCGAGGCCCTTGACCAGGTCCTTGGCAGCGTCGCCGGCCTGGGTGCGCGTGGCCGCGGTGTCCGTCGGGCCGGGAGCGATCGCGTTGACGCGGATCTTCTGCCCGCCCAGCTCGTGGGCGAGCTGCTGGGTCAGGCCGTTGATGCCGACCTTGGCCAGTCCGTAGAAGCCGGAGTAGAGGTACGCCGCGGTGCTCGACTGGTTGACGATCGACCCCCGCCGCGCTTCTGGATCTCCGGGTAGACGGCACGGGTCATGATCAGCGCGCCGTCCATGTTCACCGACATGAACTTCTTGTAGTAGTCCCAGTCGACGCTGATCAGGAGGTCGAACTTCATCTCGCCGTAGATCGCCGCGTTGTTGACCAGCCCGTCGATCCCGCCGTACTCCGCCAGGGTGGCCTCGACGAGCGCCGCCGCCGACTCCGCCGACGAGACGTCGGTGCGGACGAACAGTGCGCGGCCACCGGCAGCCTCGATCTCCTTGGCCACCCGCTCCCCCGAGTCGACGTTGAGGTCGGCCACGACGACCGCGGCGCCCTCGGCGCCGAGCGCCTTGGCGTACGCCTCGCCGATGCCCTGCGCCGCGCCGGTGACGACGACGACCTTGTCCTGGAACCGCATGCTCATGACTGCTCTCTCGTTCGATGAAGGATGACGGCCTCAGGCCGGTTCAGCGATGGTCTTGGTCTCGAGGTACTCCTCGAAGCCGGCGACGCCCATCTCGCGGCCGATGCCGGACTGCTTGTAGCCGCCGAACGGTGCGTCGGGACTGAACCAGACGCCACCGTTGACGGAGAGCGTGCCGGTGCGGATGCGAGCGGCGACGGCCTTCGCTCGCTCGAGCGAGCCGGAGTCGACGGAGCCGGAGAGGCCGTACGCCGAGTCGTTGGCGATCCGCACCGCGTCGTCATCGCCGTCGTGCGGGATGACGACCAGGACGGGTCCGAAGATCTCCTCCTGCGCCAGGCGTGAGGAGTTGTCGAGGCCCGACACGACCGTGGGCTCGATCCAGAAGCCGTCCTGGTCGATCACGTGACCGCCGGTGACGAAGCTGCCGCCCTCCTGGACGGCGAGCCGGAGGTACTCCTCGACGCGGTCGCGCTGCACCCGGGAGATCACCGGTCCGCAGATCGCGCCGGGATCAGCCGGGTCCTTCGCGCCGATCGACTCCATGGTCGCCGCGGCGACCTGGACGGCCTCGTCGTACTTCTCACGGGGTACGACGAGCCGGGTCGTGATCGCACATCCCTGGCCGGCGTGGATGCAGGCGGTGAAGGCGGTCGCACCCGCCACGGCAGCGACGTCGGCGTCGTCGAGCGCGATCGCCGCCGACTTGCCCGCCGAGCTCGAGGAACACCTTCTTCAGCGTGGGTGCCGCTGCCGCCATGATCGCCCGACCGGTGGCGGTGGACCCGGTGAAGGACACCATGTCGACGCGCGGGTCAGTGGTGAGCTGCGCCGCCACGGCGTTGGACAGCGGGGTGACGACGTTGAAGACACCCGCCGGGATGTCGGTGTGCTCGGCGACCAGCCGGCCGAGCTCGCAGGCCACCCACGGGGTGTCCGGTGCGGGCTTGAGCACGACCGTGCAGCCGGCAGCGAGCGCCGGTCCGATCTTGGCGAGGTTGATCTGGGTCGGCACGTTCCACGGCGTGATCGCCGCGACGACCCCGACGGGCTCGCGCCGGACCGTGCGCCGGCTCTTGATCCCCATGGGTGCGGCGACGCCGAGGTCGCTCTCGAACTCGTAGTCCTCGAGCAGGTCGGTCACCCACTTGAGTCCGTCGACCGGCACGTCGAAGCCGGCCGCGCCCATCATGAAGCTGGGCATGCCGACCTCGGCGGTGGTGAGGGCACGGAACGCGTCGGCGTCGGCGAGCAGTGCCTGGTGGAGCTGCCGCAGACAGCGGGCCCGGAACTCCGCGTCGGTGGACCACTCGGTCTCGTCGAACGCCCGCCGGGCAGCGGCGATCGCGTCCTCGACGTCCGCAGCGGTGCCGTCCGGAGCCGTCCCGATCTCCTGGCCGGTGGCCGGGTTGAGGATCGGGAACGACGCCACCGTCGGAGGCTCCGACGAGCTTGCCGTCGACGAGCTGCTGGGCGGGTGGTGGAAGAGACGTCATGCGATGGCTCCCGGTGCGCTCTGCTGGGTGACGTGGTCGCCGCGCTCGACGGGCGGCGGCCACACCGACGACGGGATGTCCTCGTGGCGGTAGTGGCCCGGGACCTTCAGCCCTCCGACCGACATCCGCTTGAGCAGCGTCTCGGGTGCCTTGCCTGCCTCGACGATCGCCATGAACGTGTGCGCCGTGGACGGCATGTCGAACCAGTCGCGCTGCCAGGCGATCTTCACCAGGCCGTCGTCGGCTCCACCCACCTGGCGCTCGAACCCGAACCAGCTGCCGCCGATCCCGAGGATCTCGTACTCCTGGCCGGCGTCGTCGAGGATCCCCGAGCGCTGCTTCCAGAACCCCACGGCCATGCTCTTGGCGTCGTCGATCATCGTGCACTGGTAGTCGTAGTGCCAGCCGTCGAGACCGTCCATCTCGATGCCGATCGCCCAGTCCCGGATCTGGTCGCGACCGACGGCCATGAAGTGCTCGTCCGGGCTGTACATCCACCCGTACGTCGCGTCCTCGGCGTACCAGTCCGCCATCATCCGCCAGTCGCCGATGCGCTCGGCCTCACGGTTGGCCTCCAGCCAGGAGTCCCAGAACTCCTCGATCTCCGCCCGGGTCAGGGACATGCTCACTCCTCCTCGATGGCCAGCGCCATGGCTGGGCAGTACGTGACGGCCGACGCGACCTGCGATCGCAACGCGTCGTCCGGGTGCTCCTGGAGTACGACGACCTGGTCGGCGTCCTCGTCGAAGCCGAAGACGTCCGGAGCCTCCGACTGGCACATCTGGTGTGCCTGGCAGAGCCCGAGGTCGGCGACGACCCGCCAGCCCACGTCAGGCTCCTCGCCGGCGGTACTTCACCCGGCACGGCTTCTCGAGCTGGATCACCATCTTCGAGACGTCGTCGCGGTAGCTCTCCGGCGGCTGGACCATCTCGAACTCGTAGTCCCGCAGGATCACCGAGAAGATCGCCTTCATCTGCATCATCGCGAACGCGTTGCCGACGCAGCGGTGCTTGCCCGCGCCGAACGGGATCCAGGTCCACCGGTTCTGCAGGTCCTCCTGGCGACCGTCGAGGTAGCGCGAGGGGTCGAACCTCTCCGGCTCCGGGAAGTCCTCGGCGATCCGGTTCGACACGCGCGGCGAGGCCGCCACGACCGTGCCCGGCGAGATCGTGTGACCGGCCAGCTCGATCTCCTCCTGCACGACGCGCATCAGGATGATGAGCGGCGGGTGGAGGCGCAGCGTCTCCTTGAGCGCCGACTCCAGCTGCGGGATCGAGCGCAGCGCCTGGAAGGACACCTCGACTGCGCCGTTTCCTTCTGGGTCGGCGTAGAGGTCGTCGAGCTCGGCGACCACCGACGCCATCACCTCGGGGTTGCGCATCAGCTCGATCAACGCCCACGACGCCGTGCCCGACGACGTGTGGTGACCCGCGAACATCATCGAGATGAAGATGCCGGTGATGTAGTCGGCGGTCATGTCGATCGAGATGAGCACGTCGAGCAGGTCACGCTCCTCGCGCGCGACCGTGCCCCGCGCCTTGCGCTTGTCGATGATCGCCTGCACGAGCTCGACGAGCTTCTCGCGCGCGGCGTCGCGCAGCCGGAAGCTCTCGATGTCGGCGTAGGGGTCGACGTAGGCGATCGCGTCGGTGCCCCGCTCGAGCTCGTGGTAGTGCCGCGCGAACGAGGAGTCGAGCTCCTCGCGGAACGGCTTCCCGATCAGGCACGACGAGGTCGTGTAGATGGTCAGCTCGGCGAACCAGTCGAGGAGGTCGATCTCGCCCTCGTCGCCCCAGTCGGCGACCATCCGGTTGATCTCGTGCTCGATCGTGGTGGCGTGGCCGCGCATCATGTCGCCGCGCAGCGCCTGGTTCTTCAGCATCTGCTGGCGCTCCTCGGGAGAGGCGTCGAAGACCACGCCCTTGCCGAAGATCGGCGTCATGAAGGGGTACGCCGCGGCCTGGTCGAGGGTCGTGTCGGGTGCCCGGAAGAACTGCTCGTTGGCCTCCGCACCCGACACGAGCACGACGTCCTTGTCGGCCAGCCGGAAGCGGCCGATCTCACCGCACTCGGCGCGGAGCCGTTCGAAGAGGCCGATCGGGTCGACCCGCATCTCCGCCAGGTGACCATGGCCGTCGTCGGCGACGGCGTACGAGACCTCGCGGATGCCTGCGAGGGCCTTGTCGGTCAGCTGCTGGGTCATCGATCCTCCACGGAAGCCTCGGGTGACACTTCGATCAGGTTCAGGTGGACGCCGCGCGGCGCGCTCACGATGGTCGCGATCGCCTCCGCGATCGCGGTGGGGCGCAGGGCACGGGGGTGACGGGCGAGGCCGAACCGCACCCACTGGTTGATGACGTGGGCGGCCGCCTCCTCGTCCCAGTCGGATCCCATCTCGCTCTGGGTCGGGCCGGGCCGCACGATCGAGGCACGGACACCGGTGCCCTCGAGCTCCATCTGGAGGGCGTGCACCATGCCCTCGAGGCCCCACTTGCCTGCGGAGTACGACGACATGAACGGGCGCGCCCGGACGGCGACGTCGCTGGAGACGAACACGAGGTCGCCGCGACGTCGCTCGACCATGCCCGGCACCACGGCACGGACCAGGCGGTGCGCGCCGAGGATGGCGAGGTCGATCTCACGGGCGAACCGATCGGTGTCGACCTCGTGGATGGTTCCGGGAGCCACGGCGCCCGCGTTGCTGACCACGACCTCGATGTCTCCGAGGTCGGCGGTGACCTTCTCCGCGAAGGTGGTCACCGACTCGGGGTCCGAGAGGTCCAGCGCGTGCACGGACGCCTCGCCGCCACCGGCCCGGATCTGGGCAGCCAGGTCGTGCAACCTGTCGACGCGCCGGGCCCCCAGGGCGACCGGGTGACCGAGACCGGACAGGGCCATCGCGGTCGCGGCACCGATGCCCGACGAGGCCCCCGTGACCACGGCCGGTCGACGGTCCGGGTGCACCGGCTTCGGCATCAGCGCGCCTCGATCCGTACCGGTACCGAGGCGAACCCACGGACGTTGATCGAGTGGACCCGCCGGCAGGCCGCGTGGTCCACGTCGACCCGACGGACGCGGCGCACGAGCTCGCGCAGTGCGATCTGCGCCTCGAGCCGCGCCAGGTTGGCCCCCAGGCAGAAGTGCCGACCACCGCCGAAGCTGAGCAGCTGGGAGACGGCGTCCTTCTCCCGGAAGATGTCGTAGCGGTCCGGATCGGTGAAGACCCGGTCGTCGCGGTTGGCAGAGCCCAGCACGAGGACGACCTTCGATCCCTGGGGGGCGACCTTGCCGTGCAGCTCGACGTCCTCGAGCAGGTGTCGCGCGAGCATCTGGCTGGAGGTGTCGTAGCGCAGCGTCTCCTCGATCCACGGCACGACCAGGTCGTCGGGCTGCGCGGGGTCTGCGAAGACGCGGTCGAACTGCTCGGGGTGCGTGGTCAGGTGGAACAGCGCGTGTCCGAGCAGCTTGGTGGTGGTCTCGTTGCCGGCCACCACCATCAGGAACAGGAAGGCGATGATCTCCTCGTCGGTCAGCTTGTCGCCGTCGATCTCGGCGGCCAGCAGCGCACTGGTGAGGTCCTCGGTCGGCCGCTTCTTCCGCTGCTCGAGCATGTCCGCGTAGTAGACGACGAGGTCGAGGCTCGCCTCCATGCCGGCGCGGGGTACGTCGTGCACACCCGCCTCGCGGTGCACGACCAGGTCGGCCAACCGGCGTACCTCGACCCGGTCTGCCTCCGGGACGCCCATCATCTCGGAGATGACGTCCATCGGCAGCCGGCCGGCGAAGTCGGTGATCCAGTCGAAGCCCGCCCGTCCCGAGCCATCTCCAGGCACTGGTCGAGGTAGTGGTCGGTGAGGGTCTGGATCCGCGGAGCGAGCTCGGCCACCCGACGTGGGGTGAAGCCTCGCGAGACCAGCGACCGGAGCCGCTGCTGCCGCGGCGGGTCCATGGCGAGGAACGACATCACCTTGTGGGCGTCGGGACCCCAGGCACTCTTGTCGATGGAGACACCCATCGCGTTGGAGTAGACGCCCTCGGTGCGCACGGCGTGCTGGACGTCGGCGTGCCGGGTGAGCGCCCAGAAGTCGTGTTCCTCGTTGTAGTGCAAGGGGATCCTCGTCACGACAGCGGCGGTAGACCGGGTAGGGGTCCTCCTGGAACGCGTAGTCGTAGGGGTCGAAGACGATCGGCTCCGCGTCCACGCGAGTGCTCATCAGACGTTGCCCTTGAGGATCACCGCGACGACGGCGTCGAGCCGCTCACCCATCTCGGTGTAGGTCATCAGGCCCATGCCGCCCTGCAGCAGGGCGCCCGAGAAGGCCAGCGCGACCGCCTCGACGACGTCCGGGTCGGCCTCGGGTCCCAGCGCGGTCTTGAACCGGCGCACGAACTCCCCGCCGATCCGCAGCCGCAGCCGCTCCACGTCGGGATCGGTGCCCAGCAGGGCCGGCGTGACCGCAGCCGCGAGCTCGGGGGCGCCGGCGAGCCGCGCGGTGAGGGTCCGGGTGACCCACTGCAGCCGTTCGGCGGGCCCCTCGCCCACCGGCTCGCGGTCGGCGTCCTCGGCGAGGAACCTCCAGAAGAGCTCGGCGAAGAGGTGGTTCTTCGAGGCCAGGTAGGTGTACGCCGTCGCCGGCGAGACACCGGCGCGCGCCGCCACGGTGCGCACGGTCATGCGACTCGTGCCCGACGGCCCGGAGCTCCTCGAGGCCCGCCGTGAGCAGGCGCTCGACGGTCTCGGCCTGGCGCACGTTCAGTCCTTGGCGCGGCAGAGCAGACACTTGGCTGGACATGTGTCCAGCATGTCGCACCGACCCACGCCACGCAAGGCCCTCCTCCTCAGGAGATCCTGCCGAGCGTGTCCAGGTCACGCATGGCGGCGCATGCGCGGCTGACCATGGCGGCGAACATCGCGTCGCCACGCTCGGTCCTCGTGCCGTAGACCTGCCCCAGCACGGCGGTCAGGGGCGCCTGGACCATCGCGAAGGCGTAGTCGTCCCAGCAGGCCTCGAGGGTGAAGCCGGCCGTCACCTCGGCGGGGAGGGCGGAGTGGTACGCGGACACGAGCTCGCGCTCATGGGTGCGTCGCACATCGGGATCGAGACTGGTCGCGACGAAGTACGCGAGATCCCGGGCCGGCAGCCCCAACGTGAGCGTCTGCCAGTCGACCGCCACCGATCCGGCGGCTCCGTCGGGCGGGAACAGCAGGTTGTCCAGGCGGTAGTCGCCGTGGACCAGGGCGAACCGCTCCGGGCGGGCGAGGATCCAGGTCGCGACGAGGTCCGGCACCGCTCTCAGGATCTCGATGTCTCCCTCGGTCAGCCGGGGACCGATGTCTGTGACGAACTGCTCCGTCGCGGGACCGAACACGTCGACCAGCCCGCCGACCTCCTCGTCGGTGACGGGGGTCAGGCCGGTGTCCTGCGTCAGGGTCGGATCGCACCAGCGTGGCCCGTGCAGGCCTGCCAGGTTGAGCACGGCATCGCGTGCCTGCTCGACGTCGCAGCCGTCGATCTGGTCGCCCTGCTCCGCGGGCGCAAGGTCCTCCAGCAGCAGGACGAAGTCGCCGCTCTCGGCGTACTCGACGTGCTGGCAGGCCGGGACCCGGACGGCGACGGTCCGCGCGATGTCGCGGTAGAAGCGCGCCTCGGTGCGGTAGGCGCCGGCGACGAAGGCCCGGAAGGCGGGGTCGACGTGCGGGAGCTTCACGATCAGGTGTGCCGGCACGGCCGAGCCGGTCAGCGACAGCCGGTAGCAGTTCGCGATCTGGCCGGTGCCCACCGGTGCCGCCGTGACCTCGTCGACGGTGCCGCCCAGGACGTGCGACAGCCAGGCCGGGGTGATCTCGTCGACGAGCACGGGAAAGTTCATCAGGCAACCGCCCTTTCGGAGACGATCATGTGGCACGAGCCGTCTGCGCGATGCCGCGGACCAACCAGTCGAGCGTCGCCTCGAAGCGCTCGGGGTGGTCCCACTCCCCCGGTGCGCGCAGGTCGAGCAGGGTGGAGCTGATCGTCCAGTGGCCGACGTTGCCCGCGACCTCGATGGCGACGCGCCTGCGGAACCCGTCGTCGACGAGGGCGTCCACCAGGCGCATCACGTAGGCGACCGTGGCGTCCCGGTCCTCGAGGGTCATCAGTACGCCGAGGTAGGGCCGGGCCAACAGCGCCGAGTGCAACGTGTGCGACCAGTTCTTGATGCTCGACTGCCAGTCGGGTCCTGGCTTGAACTGCAGGTCCATCCCGGAGAACGCATGGGCGACGACACCGCGGATCATCGTGTCCCGGTTGCCCACGAGCTGGTAGAGCGTCTTGGTCGAGCACGAGAGTCGGCTCGCGAGGTTGCGGGCGGTCAGACCGGTCAGTCCCTCGGCGTCGAGGATGCCGAGGCACTCGTCGTAGATCTGCTCAGCGGTCAGGGGCGGACGGGTCATCGGCGTACGACGCCGGCTCAGACCTTGGTCGGGATGGCGGTGACCGTGCCGCCGTCCACCACGAACTCGGACCCGGTCGCGAACGAGGACTCGTCACTGGCGAGGAAGACGACGAACGTCGCGACCTCGTCGGGCAGGCCGGGCCGGCCGAGCGGGATCGGGATCAGGTCGTCGGGCATCGCGTCGGTGGCCGGGGTGCGGATCCGCCCGGGGTGCAGCGAGTTGACCCGGATGCCGTGCGGAGCCAGCTCGAGGGCGGCCGACTTCGTCAGCCCGCGCAGGCCCCACTTGGAGGCGACGTACCCGTGTGCCCAGGGTGTTCCGCGCAGGCCCTCGATCGACGAGGTGTTGATGATCGACCCTCCGCCGGCCGCGATCATGGCGTCGGCGGCCGCCCGCATGCCGAGGAAGGGTCCGGTCAGGTTGACGTCGAGCATCTGCTGCCACTGCTCCTGCTTGTAGCGCTGGAGCTGACCGCCGTTGAAGATGCCGGCGTTGTTGAAGAGCACGTCGAGCTTGCCGAACTCCGCGACGGTGAGCTCGACCGCGCTGCGCCAGTCCTCGTCGCGGGTCACGTCGAGGTGGACGTAGCGCGCCGCCTCGCCCAGCTCGTCGGCCAGGGCAGCGCCCTCGTCGTCGAGCAGGTCACCGATGACGACCTTGGCCCCCTCGGCGACCAGCATCCGCGCGCTGGCTCCGCCGATGTTGCGGGCACCGCCGCTGATCAGCGCGACCTTGCCGTCCACACGTCCCATGCGCGGGACGATAACATCGTTTTCCGTCGGGTAGAACACGTTCCAGTTCAGGAGGATCCATGACGATCCGCGTCGCCCAGGTCAGCACCGGCAACGCCGGCAGGCTCACGCTGCGCCAGCTCATCGCCGACGACCGGTTCGAGCTGGTGGCCGTCTCCACGTCGAACCCGGAGAAGGTCGGCAAGGACGCCGGCGAGCTCGCCGGCGTCGACACGGTCACCGGCATCGCCGCGGTCGGCGACCTGGACGCGCTGATCGCGGCCGGCCCCGAGTGCGTCGTCTACTGCGCGATGGGCGACACCCGCCCGGTCGAGGCCACCAACGACGTCCGCACGCTGCTCGAGGCCGGCATCGACGTGGTGGGCTCGGCGCCCGGCACGCTGCAGTACCCCTGGGGCACCATGCCGCAGAAGGTGATCGACAAGGTCGAGGCGTCCGCCCAGGCCGGCAACGCGTCGCGTCTACATCACCGGCGTCGACCCCGGGTTCGCCAGCGACCTGGTGCCGCTCGCCCTGGCCAGCACCTGCCAGCGCATCGAGCAGATCACCTGCTACGAGCTCGCCGACTACGCGACGTACGACGGCGCCGAGGTGATGTTCGACCTGATGGGCTTCGGCCAGCCGGTCACCGACACCCCGCTCCTCTTCCTGCCCGGCGTCCTCGGCCTGGCCTGGGGCACCGCGATCCGGATGATGGCCGCCGGCCTCGGCATCGAGGTCGACGAGATCGTCGAGCACTGGGAGGCCGAGCCGGCGCCCGAGAGCTACGACATCGCCGCCGGCCGGATCGAGCAGGGCACCATCGCCGCCCTGAAGTTCTCCATCAGCGGGATGGTCGACGGGCACCCCGCGATCGTCGTCGAGCACGTCACCCGCACCCGCGACGACCTGCGCCCCGACTGGGCGCAGGCCGACGTGCCGGCGGCGGCTCCTACCGCGTCGAGATCACGGGCGAGCCCAGCTACGTGGTCGACGTGGTGCCGAGCAGCGAGCACGGCGACCACAACCACGCCGCGATCGTGGCCGCGTGCGGCCGGATCGTGAACGCGATCCCGGACGTCCGCGCGGCCGCGCCCGGCATCCGCACCACCCTCGACCTCCCCCTGCCCACCGGCCGCGGCACCTACGTGGGGCCGAGCCGAGCTGAGTAGCAAGGCGCCCTGAGGGCGGGCCGCTGGCTGGCCACCCGAATCAGGGGATGCCGGGGCGCGTTCACCCCTCTCATGCTGACGGCTGAAAGCCCCCCTGAGCAGAGGTGCTCGTGTCCGCGGAGGTACCGGTCATGGCGACGCACATGGTTCAGACCACCGGTGGTCCCGTGGCCGGGATCGAGGTCGCCGAGGTTGCCCGGGGCCTCGACGTCGATCCCGCACAGGGGCTGTCCGAGGACGAGGCCAGGTCGCGGTTGGCGTCCATGGGGCCCAACAAGCTGGCGGGTGGGAAGAAGGAACCCGGCTGGCGTGCCTTCCTGCGCCAGTACGAGGACTTCATGCAGTGGGTGCTCCTCGGAGCGGCTCTCGTCAACCAGATCGTCACCGGCGAGACCGGCACCACGGTCGTCCTGGCCGGCCTGACGGTGTTCAACGCGGTCGTGGGGCTCCGGCAGGAGTCGAAGGCCGAGGAGAGCGTCAAGGCGCTGGCGCAGATGATGAAGACGATCGCTCGAGTGCGACGTGGCGGCCAGGCGGTCGAGATCGACGCCGAGAACCTCGTCCCCGGTGACGTGGTGCTCGTCGAGGCCGGGAACCGGATCCCCGCTGACGGTCGGGTCTTCGTCGCCGCGACCCTCGAGATCGAGGAGGCGGCGCTGACCGGTGAGAGCCTGCCGGTGGGCAAGTCGACTGACCCGGTGCCCGGGGATGACGTGCCGCTGGGTGACCGGACCTGCATGGCCTACATGAACACCTCGGTCACCCGTGGCCGTGGTGAGCTGATCGTGACAGCCACCGGCATGAACACCGAGATCGGCCACATCGCCGACATGCTGGCCAACACCGAGACGAGCAAGACCCCGCTGCAGAAGCAGCTGGACGCACTGTCGAAGATCATCGCCTCGATCGCGGCCGTTGCGTTGGTGATCGTCGTACTGCTGGGGCTGGCGAGGGGCGAATCGTTCGACACGCTGTTCGTCACCGGGGTGGCGCTCGCCGTGGCTGCCATCCCCACAGGGTTGCCGGCCGTCGTCACGGCGTTGTTGTCCATGGGCACTCGAGAGATCGCGCGGCGCAACGCGATCGTGAAGCGGTTGCCGGCCGTGGAGACGCTCGGGTCGACCTCCGCCATCTGCTCGGACAAGACCGGAACCCTCACCCTGAACAAGATGACCGCACGCGAGCTGGTGATCCCGGGCCACAATCGCTACACGATCTCCGGCGAGGGGTACAGCACCGTGGGGGAGATCAAGCACGTCGGTGGCGAGAGGTACGACCTCGATCCCTACCTGTTGCCGATGGTGCTCTGCGCGGACGCCGTGCTCGACGGCGAGGCCCTCATCGGCGACCCCACCGAGGGCGCCCTGATCGTGCTGGGTGAGAAGGGCGGGCTGCACATCAACGACACCCGTGCCGCACTCCCACGGGTCGCGGAGGTGCCGTTCGACTCCGACTACAAGTTCATGGCGACGTTCCACGAGATGTCGGCGGACGACGGCCGACCGGTGGTCCGCTGCTACGTCAAGGGCGCCCCGGACGTCCTCATCGGCCGCGCCACGTCGATCCGCAACCCGGACGGCGCGTTGGTTGCCATCACCGACGACAACCGTCATCTGGCCCTCGAGGCGAACGACAAGATCGCGGAGGCCGGAGAACGGGTGATGGTGCTGGCCCAGCGCGACTTCGAGCCGGGCACGGTGCACCCCGACACCGACCTCCTCGGTCTGGTGCAGGATCTGACCCTGCTCGCCATGGTGGGCATCGTCGACCCGCCACGCTCAGAGGCGCGGGCGGCCATCGCCGAGTGCCACGACGCCGGTATCCGGGTCCGGATGATCACTGGCGACCACGCCACGACTGCCGCGGCGATCGCTCGTGAGCTCGGCATCGAGGGGCGCGCGGTGACCGGCACCGAGTTCGCCGCGATGAGCGACGAACGACTCCTCCACGAGATCGACGAGATCGGCGTCGTCGCTCGGGTCGCGCCGGAGGACAAGGTCCGGCTGGTGCGACTGCTCAAGGAGAAGGGCAACGTCGTGGCCATGACTGGTGACGGCGTCAACGATGCGCCGGCACTGAAGACCGCGGACATCGGCGTCGCCATGGGCATCACCGGCACCGAGGTCTCCAAGGAAGCCGCGGTGATGATCCTGACCGACGACAACTTCGCGACCATCGTCGGCGCCGTCTCCTACGGCCGGACGCTGTACGACAACCTGCTCAAGTACCTGCGCTTCCAGATGTCCACCCTGGTCGCCTACATCGCCATCTTCATCGGCGCCGGGATCATCGGGATCGCCTCGGGTGCACCGCTGAACCCGCTCCAGATCCTCTGGCTGAACATGGTCGTGGACATCCCGCTGGCCATCGCCCTCGGCTTCGACCAGCCCGCTCTTGGGCTCATGGCGCGTCCGCCTCGTCCGGTCGGCTCCCCCGTGCTGTCGCGGAACAACTGGATCCGGCTGTGCGTGCAAGGCGCCGTGATGACGATCGGGGCCCTCGCCGCCTACCAGATCGGTGAGCACCAGGGCGACGCGATCGTCGCGGCCACCATGCTGCTCACCACACTGTCTGTCTTCCATGTGTTCGCGGCCCTCCTGTGCCGCGACCAGACCCACACCGTCTTCGACCGGGACGCGTTCCCGGGCGTGCTGCAGCTCCGCCGCTACGCCCTCTCCATCCTGGCCATCGTGCTGATCACCTCGCTCGACTTCCTCGAGCGGATCTTCAACACCACAGGCTTGACCTTCGCCCAATGGTGCATCTGCATCGGCATCGCGACCTCCCTGGTGGTGGTCGAGGAGCTGATCAAGCTCGTCCTGCGCCTCCGCAAACCCTCCGTCGCCACCCCCGCGGTGCTCGCCACCGCCTGAGCAAAGGAACAACCGTGTCCTTCAACCTCCGTCACCGCAGCTTCCTCAAGGAGCTGGACTTCACGCCGGACGAGCTGCGCTTCCTGCTCAAGCTCTCCGCCGACCTCAAGGCAGCGAAATACGCCGGCTACGAGCAGCCTCGACTCGCCGGCAAGGACGTCGCCCTGATCTTCGAGAAGACCTCGACGCGGACACGCACCTCGTTCGAGGTCGCTGCGAAGGACCAGGGCGCGCACGTGACCTACCTCGCACCCGGCAGCTCCCAGATCGGCCACAAGGAGTCGATGAAGGACACCGCCCGAGTCCTCGGCCGCACCTTCGACGCCATCGAGTACCGCGGTTCCACGCAGGAGAACGTCGAGACGCTCGCGCGGTACGCCGGCGTACCGGTGTGGAACGGCCTGACCAACGAGTACCACCCGACGCAGATCCTGGCCGACATGCTCACCATGACCGAGCACTGCGAGAAGCACCTGCGCGAGATCGCGTTCTGCTACCTCGGCGACGCGCGCAACAACATGGGCAACTCGCTGATGGTCGGCGGCTGCAAGCTCGGCATGGACGTCCGCTTGTGCGCCCCCCGCGAGCTCTGGCCCGCCGACGACCTGGTCGAGACCTGCCGCGACATCGCGAAGGAGACGGGTGCCCGGCTCACGCTGACCGAGGAGGTGGAGGAAGGTGTGGCAGCGGTCGACTTCCTCTACACCGACGTCTGGGTCTCGATGGGCGAGGACAAGAGCGTCTGGGAGGAGCCGGATCAAGCTGCTCACGCCGTACCAGGTGAACAAGGACGTGATCGCCGCCACCGGCAATCCTGACGTCAAGTTCATGCACTGCCTGCCTGCGTTCCACAACCGTGACACGAAAGTGGGCGAGGAGATCTTCCAGCAGTACGGCATGGACGGCCTCGAGGTCACCGACGACGTCTTCGAGTCCGAGCACTCGATCGTCTTCGACCAGGCAGAGAACCGGCTGCACACGATCAAGGCCATCATGGTCGCCACGTTGGGGGACTGAGTTCCGTGCGCGTCGTCGTAGCGCTGGGCGGAAACGCACTCCTCAAGCGGGGAGAGCCGATGACGGCGGAGAACCAGCGCTCCAACGTACGGTCCGCCGCACCGGCGTTGGCGGCTGTCGCGAAGAACCACCAGCTCGTCCTCTCGCACGGCAACGGCCCACAGGTCGGTCTGCTCGCACTGCAGGCCGCGGCGTACGCCGACGTCGACCCGTACCCCCTCGACGTGCTCGGCGCGCAGACCGAGGGAATGATCGGCTACGTCCTCGAGCAGGAGCTCGGCAACGCGATGCCGAGCGACGCACCGCTGGCCACCATGCTGACGATGGTGCAGGTCGACCCCGCCGACCCGGCCTTCGAGGACCCCACGAAGTTCGTCGGCCCGATCTACACCAAGGACGAGGCGGATGCGCTGGGCGCGCAGAAGGGCTGGCAGTTCAAGCCCGACGGCGACAGCTGGCGCCGGGTCGTCCCCTCGCCCCTGCCGAAGAGCATCTTCGAGATCCGGCCGATCCGCTGGCTGCTCGAGCACGGCGTGGTGCTCATCTGCGCAGGCGGCGGTGGTGTGCCGACCATGTTCCTGCCCACGGCGGAGAACACGCTGGTGGGGGTCGAGGCGGTCATCGACAAGGATCTCGCGAGTGAGCTGCTGGCCCGAGAGGTCCAGGCCGACCTGCTGGTCATGGCCACGGACGTCGACGCCGTGCACACCGGCTGGGGTACGCCGCAGCAGAAGGCGCTCGGACAGGTGACCGCGGCCGAGCTGCGCCGTCACGAGTTCCCCGCCGGGTCGATGGGACCCAAGGTCGATGCGGCCTGCCACTTCGTGGAGACAACTGGGGGCCGCGCGGCCATCGGCGCGCTCACCGAGATCGAACAGATCGTCGAGGGGAAGGCTGGCACCCAGGTGGTGCCGGGGACGGAGGAGCCATGACGGCACTTGGAGTGCACTCGGAGGTCGGTCGACTGCGCAAGGTGATGGTCCACCGGCCAGACCTGAGCCTGCAGCGGCTCACGCCGACGAACCACGACGACCTGTTGTTCGACGACGTGCTGTGGGTGGAACGCGCGCAGTACGAGCACGACCAGTTCGTCGAGAGGATGCGCGAGCGCGATGTCGAGGTCTTCCTGTTGCAGACCTTGCTCGGCGAAGCGATCGGCGCCAGCGACGAGTGCCGCCGACGCCTGGTCGATCTGGTGGCGTCGGAGTACACCGTCGGCCTCTCACTCGTGGACGAGGTTCGCGCCATCCTGACCGACATGAAGCCGGACCAACTGGCTACGCACCTGATCGGCGGGCTCACGGTGGCTGAGTCCGGGCTGGACCTCGCGAAGTACCGGACACGCTCGCTCCCGGCAGCCGCCCTGGACGACATGAGCATGTTCGTGCTCCCGCCACTGCCCAACACCCTGTTCACACGCGACTCCTCCTGCTGGATCTACGGCGGCGTGTCGGTGAACCCGATGTTCTGGCCGGCCCGTCGGCTCGAGGCGTACAACGTCGCGGCCATCTACCGCTACCACCCGATGTTCGCGGAGGCCGAGTTCGAGTACTGGTACCCGCCGTTGGGTGACGACGGGCGCTTCGAGGCCCACGACTTCGGCCGCTCGTCCCTCGAGGGCGGAGACGTGCAGCCCATCGGCAACGGCACGGTGTGCATCGGGATGAGCGAGCGGTCGCAGGCGCGGATGATCGAGCAGGTCGCCGCAGCGCTGTTCGAGAAGGGGGCGGCCGAGCGAGTCATCGCCGCGGTGATGACCAAGGACCGGGCGCACATGCACCTCGACACCGTGTTCACCATGCTCGACCGGGACAAGGTCACGGCGTACTCCCAGGTCGTCGACAACATGGGCGCGATCAGCCTCCGCCCCGGCACCAACGGTCAGCGCTTCCACGTCACGACGGAGTCGTCGTTCCTCGACGCCGTGGCAGATGCCATGGGGGTGCCCGAGCTCCAGGTGGTGTCCACCGGTGGGGACGCCTACCAGCAGGAACGCGAGCAGTGGGACGACGGCAACAACGTGGTCGCGCTCGAGCCGGGCGTCGTGGTGGCGTACGAGAGGAACACCTACACGATCGAGAAGATGCGCGCAGCAGGCGTCGAGGTCATCACCATCGAGGGCTTCGAGCTCGGCAAGGGGCGCGGGGGCGGGCACTGCATGACGTGTCCCATCCTCCGCGACCCGGTGTGAGGTGAGTGGCATGAGCCGCGACCTTCCGCGCTGGATGTTCCTGGTCGTGATCCTGCTGTTCGTCGTCGCGATGCTCATCTGGGCGCGGGGTCCGCAGCACCACCACGGCCACTACGTGGGCGCACTCGGCGGGGTGTGCGTCGATGCGCCGGGATGCCGGGTCTGAGGAGGCCTGCACGTATGAGTGAGCAGACCACGAGCACCCAGACCGGGAGCCGGCGCCGGTTCACCCTGCCGTCGGCGTACACGATCCTGTTCGCGCTGATCGTCGTGATGGCGATCGCGACGTGGATCATCCCGGCCGGTTCCTACAAGCTCGACAAGGACGGGGCGCCGATCCCCGGCACCTACACCGAGGTCGAGAGCCACCCCGCACGGATCCTGATCGACTCCCTGACCGCGCCGATCAACGGGCTGTACGGGATCGAGGACGCCGACGGGAAGATCAGCTACTACAACTCCGGCGTCCTGTTCGGGGCCATCGATGTCGCCCTGTTCATCATCGTGATCGGCGGCTTCTTGGGCGTAACCATGCAGACGGGGGCCATCCAGGCTGGGATCGGCCGCCTGGTGGCGCGGCTCCGGGGCCGGGAGCGGTGGATGATCCCGATCCTGATGATGGTGTTCGCGCTCGGTGGGTCGACGTACGGGATGGCGGAGGAGAGCCTGGCCTTCTACACCCTCGTCATCGCGGTCATGATCGCTGCCGGGTACGACGCGCTCACCGGGGCGGCGGTCGTCCTCCTGGGTTGTGGTCTCGGCACGTTGGGATCGACCATCAACCCCTTCGCCACGGGCATCGCTTCCGGGTTCGCCAAGGTCTCCATCAGCGACGGGCTGGTATCGCGCCTGATCATCCTGGTGATCGGTCTGGGGCTCGGAATCTTCTTCGTGATGCGGTACGCCGACCGGGTCAAGAAGGACCCGACCAAGTCCCTCGTCTACAGCATGAAAGAGGCCAACGAGGCCCACTTCAGCGTTCAGAGCGACGAGGGGACGATCGTCCTGACGGGTCGCAACAAGACCATCCTCGCCGTCTTCGGACTGGCCTTCCTCGTGATGATGTACGGCGTCATCCCGTGGGAGGACATGGGCATCGGGATACCCACGCTCTGGTGGTGGTTCCCGGAGATGACTGCGTCGTTCATCCTCTTCTCGGTCGTGATCGGCCTGATCGGCAGGATGAGCGAGACCGAGCTCACCGATTCCTTCGTCAACGGTGCACGTGACCTCCTGGGGGTTGCCCTCATCATCGGAATCGCGCGCGGCATCACCGTGGTGATGACCAACGGCGGTATCACCGACACCGTGTTGCACTGGGCCGAGCAGGCAGTGGAGGACCTTGGTCCGGTGGCGTTCTCGATCGTGGTGTTCCTGCTCTTCCTGCCGCTGTCCTTCCTGATCCCGTCCTCCTCAGGGCTCGCGACGGTGTCCATGCCGATCATGGCCCCGCTGGCCGCCTTCGTCGGTGTCGAGGGCGCCGTGATCGTGACCGCCTTCCAGAGCGCCTCCGGCCTGATGAACCTGTTCATCCCGACATCGGCCGTGGTGATGGGTGGCCTGGCCATCGCCCGGGTGCCGTACGGCACCTACCTGCGATGGCTGTGGCCACTGCTCGCCGCGCTCGCCGCGCTCGTCATCGTCGTTCTCGGCGCCGGCGCCCTGATGGCCTGATCATGGCCATCCACGACGGTCCGACGAGCAGCCCCGCAGCCACGCCCAGGGCGAGGCTCTCGGTGCGTCAAGCGGCCTTCATCGGCGTTGGCTCCATGGTCGGCGCAGGCATCTTCGCGCTCCTGGGTGCCGCCGGCGAAGTGGCGGGCTCGGCAGTCTGGATCTCGTTTCTCCTCGCTGGTGGGGTCGCGGTCCTGCAGGGCTACTCCTTCGCGAAGTTCGGTGCCCGGTATCCCTCGGCCGGCGGGTTCCTGGAGTACGTCGTCCGTGGTTGGGGCGAGGGGCACTTCACCGGCGTACTCGCCTGGTTGCTGCTCGCGGTGAACGCGATCATCACCGCGATGGTGGCGGTGTCCTTCGGCAGCTATGCCAGCGACGCGGTGGCAGGGAACGCCGACTGGGTGAAGCCCTTCGCGGTACTCATCCTGCTGGTGATGTCGGCACTCAACATCCTCGGCTCGCAAGCCGTCGCGAAGGCCCAAACGGTGGTGGTCATCGTCGTGGTCGGCATTCTGGTCGTGTTCTCGGTCGCGACCCTGAGCAACCTCGACCCCGACCTGCTGGCGTTCGGCGGGTATCCCTCGCTGCGCGACATCGTCTCCAGCGTGGCGCTCACCTTCTTCGCGTTCCTCGGCTTCGGCGTCATCACGTTCACCGCCAAGGACCTCGAGGACCCGAACCGCCAGCTGCCCCGGGCCATCTACCTCGCACTCGGCATCGCCACCGTCGTCTACGTCTCCGTGGCACTGGGAGTGTTCGGCACGCTGACGGTCAACGAGGTGATCGCGTCCGGTGGCACCGCCCTGGCGGTCGCCGCGGAACCCGTGCTCGGTGCGGCCGGGTACTGGCTGATGACGGTCACGGCCCTGTTCGCCACTGCAGGCGCGACCAACTCCGGGCTGTACCCGGCCACAGGGCTGGCGGAGCAGATGGCCGGCGCGGGGCAGTTCCCACCGGCGATGGGCCGCCGCGTGGGCGGGCGCGCGCCCGTGGGCATCCTCGTCACCGCTGCGGCTGCGATCCTGCTGGCCCTGTTCTTCGACCTGAGCGCCATCGCCTCGATCGGCAGCGCGGTCGCGCTGATCGTGTTCACCCTCGTGACCTTCGGGCACCTCCGCATCCGGCGCGAGACCGGCGCCAAGGCGTGGCTGCTCGTCCTGGCGAACGTCGCGACGGTGGTCGTGCTCGTGGCGTTCGCGGTGACCACCCTGGTGGAGGAGCCGGGTACGACGGTCGCCCTGGTCGTGATCCTGGTCATCAGCCTCGTGCTCGACCTGGTCTGGAAGAACCGTCGCGACCGGGTGGACGTCACCCGTCCCGGATAGCCCCTGCTCGCGCTCGCCCGAAGAGGGTGAGTCGTGATGTACCTCGGCGCCTTCTACGTGCTGACGCCCGGATCGCACGGGCTGCGTGGCCTGGAGAGCTGGATCGGCGGTGACCCGATCACCGGGGTGGCCAGCATCGGCGACATGGTCAGCCTGCTCGTCGCGATCGTGATCGGCATCCTGGTCGGTGCCACCGTGGTGCGCAGGTCGATCGACACGATCTGAGCCGATCAGTCGCCGCTGCGTCCCAGCCGCTGCAGCTCGGAGCGCGACGGGCCGGTCTCGGTGAGAGTCGGGTGCGTGCGCAGTCCGGCGAGCGCCAGGTCGAGGTGACGGTGCGCCAGCACGTTGTCGGCCTTCGCGTCCATGCCGGGCAACGGCCGCGACAGCCGCACCAGCAGGGTGCCGAGGTCTCCGAAGGTGATCTCGGGCGGCAGGCTGCCGTCGTCGTGGGCGGCGTCGACGAGACGCTCGACGGCCGCCGCCGAGGCCTCGCGGGCGATGCTCGAGGTCCGGGTCGTCGAGCCGGTCGAGGGCCAGCGGGATCACCGCGGACACCCGGACGTCGAGCATCTCGCGCAGGTACGCCGCCACGCCCTCGAGCCCGTCCTCGCCCGACCCGAGCGCGCGCTCCGCCGACGCCAGCGACTGCTCGAGGGCGTCGAGCAGGACCGCCTTGAGCAACGCGTCGCGGTCGCCGAACCGGCGGTACAGCGTGCCGATCCCGACGCCCGCCCGCCGGGCCACCTCCTCGAGCGGGCAGTCCAGCCCGCGCTCGATGAACAGCTCGCGGGCAGCGTCCAGCACCTGCTGCTGGTTGCGGCGGGCATCGGCCCGCAGCGGCTTCTCCGCGGCCACCCGGCCAGCCTAGGGCTCAAGCGGAGAGGGCTCCTCCAGTCTACGGAGTCAGAGGCCGCGCCACGTCGAGGTGGCCCGGCCCACGCGCTCCGACAGGCCGGTGCCGACGAGCACGCCGGCCGCGATCGCGACGATGGAGAGCAGCGCGTTGAAGAAGTCGCCGAGCCCCTGCACGGCGTCCGCGCCCACGATCTGGGTCACTCCTTCGAGGCCGAGGGCGCCCGGCACCAGCATCCAGAACGCCGGCAGGAAGGTGACCGGGACCGGAGGTCCGCTGCGGCGTTGCTGCACGGCGTAGGTCAGGGGCGGCACGACCGCGCCGGCCACGAAGCTCGCGCCGAGCGCGCTGAGGACCAGGCCGCTGCTGGCCTGCACGGCGTAGGTCACGTAGAGCACCACCAGCAGCCACCGGAAGGTGCCCTTGGGTGCGGAGGAGGCCAGCACCTGGCCCAGGCCGAAGACGAAGACCCCGACCCACGGTGCCCACGGCCCCAGGGCAGCGCCGTGCTCGCCCACGGGTGCGCGGTTGGCGATGTCGATCCCCATGGCGATGCCGAACGTCAGCAGGAGGAGCCGCTGGAGCCCGTAGACCAGGCGTGCGGAGCCGGACATGATCGACCCGACCGACAGCTCGACCGTGGCCATGGTGAGCGCCGCCCCCGGCAGCAGCGTGACCAGTGACGGGATCACGATGTCGAGGGGCCACGCGTCGAACAACGGCCCCGCCACGACGAACGCGACCCAGGTGACGACGAAGGACGTGGCGACCGGGAAGACGAGGTCGAGAGGCCGGTAGCTGTCCGCCCACAGGCGGAGCAGCCCGACGAGCAGGCCGAGCAGCAGGTAGACGGGCAGCGCGGTGCTCGTCGGGTTCAGCAGCAGCCCGAGGCCGACGGTCAGCACTCCATGGCCGAGCACCCTCGCGGCGGCGTTGAACCGGGGAGGTGCCACCTCGAGTGCCGCCAGCCGGGCCGCTGCGTCGGCCACCGGGAGGTGCAGTCGACGGATGTCGTCGATCAGCCGGTACAGCGCGTCGATCTGGTCGAGCCGGAGCGGGTCGTACCCGCCGGGTGCGAAGTCGACCCGGGAGGAGTCGCCTGCCTCGATGCGCACGAAGACACCGGTCGGCAGCACGAAGAAGGAGACCCCGTGGGCGGCGTACGCCGTGGCCACGTCCTCGAGGATGAGCGTGACCCGGTCGACCGAGTCGCCGGCACGACACATGGCGACGCCGACCTGGCGCAGGAAGTCGAGCACCGCCTCCGGTGGCTCCTCCACGGCTGGCGGCGGTTCGGGCACCCGGGTCGGCTGCGGCAACCGCTTCGCCGCGAGGTCCGAGACCTGGCCCCAGAACCGCTGGCGGCGGGACTTGAGCCGCTGGCCGAGGGCACTGCGCCGCCCGGCGGAGCCGTGGGATCCATGGCCAGCCACGTCCGTCAGGGTGCCGGGCGGTGGGGGTCGGGGCACTCGCCCGGAATGGGTGAAGGCCCGACGCGGCCGGTCGCCCTACCGTCTGAGACCGGGAAAGGAGTCCCATGGCCGAGCTCGGACAACAGGCGCGCGCAACCGCAGGCGGCGTACTCGCAGCGACCTGCATCTCCACGCTGGTGGTGAATGCGAACACCTCGGCCGTGAGCATCCTGCTGCCCGCGATCAGCGAGGACACCGGCATGTCGGTGAACACGCTCCAGTGGGCCGTGACGGGCTACTCGCTCGTCGGCGCGGCCGTCATCATCACCTCGGGGTCGCTGGGCGACGTGTTCGGCCGGAAGCGCATCTTCCAGCTCGGCCTGCTGCTGTTCGTGGTCTCGTGCATCCTGATCGCCCTCGCGCAGTCCGGCGGCATGGTGATCGCCGGTCGGCTGATCCAGGGTGCCTCCGGTGCCACGATCCTCGCCTGCGGGCTCAGCCTGCTGACCGTGGCCACCAGCGGCGAGAACCAGCTGCGCTCGGTCTCCCTGTGGGGTGCCGCCGCGGCCGTCGGTGCGGCAGCCGGGCCCCTGCTCGGCGGCCTCCTCGTGGACATCACCGGCTGGCAGGGCCTGTTCTGGATCGACGCCGGGGTCGCCGTCGGCTGCATGGTGCTGACCTACGTCACGGTCTCCGAGTCGCGTGACCCCGACCGGCCACCGACGATCGACTACGCGGGCACGGTGCTGGTCGCGCTCACGCTGGTGCCGCTGATCCTCGGCGTGAGCAAGAGCGGCGACTGGGGCTGGATCTCGGTCGAGACGCTGGGCTGCTTCGCCCTCAGCATCGTCGCCGGCTACGCCTTCGTGAAGGTCGAGCAGCGCGTGAAGATCCCGCTCCTCGACCTGCAGCTCCTGCGCAACCGCATCCTCGTCGGGGCGACGCTGGCCATCCTGATCGGCGCGGGGACCATCAACGGACTGATGTACCTGCTCAGCCTGTACTTCCAGAACCCCGCCGCGCTCGGCTTCAGCCCGCTCGAGGCCGGTCTCGCGACGCTGCCGGCCACGGTCGGCCTGGTCGTGGTGGCACCCCTCGTCCCCCGGTTCGCCAAGAAGCTCGGCGGGCGACAGACCATCGGCGCCGGGTTCCTGATCAGCACGGCCGGGTTCGCCGCCATCGGCTTCACGCACGCGTCCTGGCAGTACGCCGCGTTCCTGCTCCCCATCATCGCCATCGCGGTCGGCATGGGGCTGTCGAACGGCCCGTCGTCGTCCGCTGCCACGTCGTGCGTCGACGAGAAGCAGGTCGGCGAGGCCTCGGGGGTCTCCAACATGGCTCGCTACGTCGGCGCAGCCGTGGCCACGGCGCTGGCGGCGACCGTCTACGGCACCGTGATCGCCAACCAGGAACAGGACGGCAAGTCCGCTTCGGACGCACTGGCGGCCGGGCTCTCTGCGGCGGCCTGGGTGATGACCGTGATCAGCGCGCTCGGCATTCTCCTGGTGGTCGTCGCGATCCGGCGACTCCGTGCCGCCGAGGGCACCCTGCAGGACGCCGCCGCCGGCGCTGCCTCCCACCTGCACACCCTGCCCACCACCGCGAGCGTGGCGTCGGGTTCCGGCACCACCCGCCCGAGTCCGGAAGGAACGCCATGACCGCCACCGACCACCCGACCGCCGTGCCGTTCACCACCGACGACTACGCCGGACGGATGGCGCGGGTCGTGGCCGACGCCGGCGCGGCCGGGCTCGACGGCGTGCTGGTCACGCCCGGCCCGGACCTGGTCTGGCTCACCGGCTACCAGCCGACCGCCATCACCGAACGGCTGACGATGCTGTTCCTCACCGCCGACCGGGAGCCCACGCTGCTCGTTCCGACGCTCGAGCGTCCGGACGCCGAGGCCGCCGAGGGGACGCCGGCCACCACCCTGGTCGCGTGGACGGACGGAGACGATCCGTTCGCCGCCGCCAGCCCGATGCTGCGACCGGAGGGGACCTACGCGATCTCCGACAACGCATGGTCGTTGCACCTGCTGGGGCTGCAGGCCGCCCTCCCGGGCTCGGGCTACGGCTCGATGACCGAGCGCATGCCGATGCTGCGGGCGGTCAAGGACCACAACGAGCTGGCCCGGATGACCGCTGCGGGCGCCGCGGCCGACGCGGCGTACGGGGAGATCGTCAAGGTGCGCTTCGCCGGCCGGCGCGAGACCGACGTGGCCGCCGACCTCGCCGGGCTGCTCAGGCAGTTCGGCCACGAGCAGGTCGACTTCACCGTGGTCGGCTCGGGACCCAACGGCGCCAACCCGCACCACGAGGCGGGTGACCGGGTGATCGAGGACGGCGACTGCATCGTGCTCGACTTCGGCGGGCTGATGTTCGGCTACGGGTCCGACACCAGCCGCACGGTGTGCGTCGGCGAGCCCACCGCACAGATCCGCGAGGTCCACGAGATCGTGCGCCAGGCCCAGGAGGCCGGCGTCCAGGCGGTGCGCCCCGGCGTGGCCTGCCAGGAGATCGACCGTGCCGCGCGTCGCGTCATCACCGACGCGGGGTACGGCGAACAGTTCATCCACCGGACCGGCCACGGCATCGGCGTCACCACCCACGAGCCGCCGTACATGATCGAGGGCGAGGAACAGCCGCTCGTCCCCGGCATGTGCTTCTCGGTGGAGCCAGGCGTCTATCTCGCGGGCAATTTCGGCGTCCGCATCGAGGACATCGTCACCGTCACGGACGACGGCGGCCAGCGCCTGAACAACACCTCCCGGGAGCTGCACATCGTCGCCTGAGAGTTCACCCGGTTGGGGTGACCCTCCCTGCTCGCAGCGGCGCGTGAACATGTGATCCGAGTGTTCGGGACACCCATGCAGGAGGCACACATGAGCGCGATGGACATGCCCGCTGATCAGCCGGTCGCCGCCTCCAAGGCCAGGGCGGCGGTGCCGAAGACAGCGTTCATCTCGTGGGTCGCGCTGGCCATGATGACGACCAGCTCGGTCGCCAGCCTGCGTGCTGCGCCGACGATGGCGGTCTACGGGCTCGCCTGCGTGTTCCTCTACCTCGTCCCCGCCGTCGTGTTCCTGCTGCCGACCTCGCTGGTCTCCGCCGAGCTCGCCTCCGGCTACGAAGGCGGCATCTACAAGTGGGTCTCCCAGGGCATCTCCAAGCCGATGGGCTTCCTGGCGGTGTGGTGCCAGTTCGCGATGACGATCTTCTACTACCCGAGCCTGCTCGGGTTCGTCGCGAGCACGCTCGCCTACGTGATCAACCCGGCGCTCGCCACGAGCGGCGTCTGGACGGCCATCGTCATCGTGGTCGTCTACTGGACCGGGGTCTGGGTCTCGTCGAGAGGTACGTCGGGCGTCGCCGGCCTCGCGAGCATGGGGCTGATCATCGGCACCCTGATCCCCGGCGCCGTGCTGATCATCCTGGCCGCGGTCTTCCTCGGACAGGGCAACCCCTCCGCGGCACCGATGGACGCCTCGCACCTGCTGCCGGCCTGGGCCGGCCTGTCCAGCCTCGTGCTGATCGTGAACAACTTCCTGTCCTACTCGGGCATGGAGATGAACGCGGTGCACGTGAGCTCGCTGAAGAACCCCGGCAAGGAGTTCCCGAAGGCGATGTTCCTGGCGATGGGCCTGGTGCTGGTGATCTTCATCTTCCCGGCCCTCGCGATCAGCTGGGTGGTGCCCGCCGACCAGCTGTCGCTGACCGCCGGCGTGATGCAGGCCTTCGACGCGGTGTTCGCCGAGTTCAACACCCAGTGGCTGACCCCGATCTTCGGCATCATGCTGGTCGCCGCCTCGCTCGGCGGGATGCTCACCTGGCTGGCCGGGCCGTCCAAGGGCCTGCTGCTGATCTCGCGCGAAGAGGGCTACCTGCCGCCGTACCTCCAGGCGCTGAACAAGCACGGCGTGCAGCAGAACATCCTGGTCACGCAGGGCGTCCTGACCACGTTCATCGCCCTCGGCTACGCGCTGATCCCCGACGTGTCGAGCGCGTACTGGATCTTCTCGGTGATCACCACGCAGGTCTACCTGATCATGTACCTGCTGATGTTCGTCGCCGCCGTCAGACTCAGGCGCAACGACCCCGACCACCCGCGCGGCTACCGGGCGCCCATGCTCGTCGGCCTGTGCGGTGTCGGGCTGGCGGCCTCGCTGGCCGCCCTGCTCATCGGGTTCATCCCGCCCTCGCAGTTCGGCGGCGGCAGCGGGTTCAGCTACTTCCTGATCGTCGGCGGCGGGGCCCTCGGCCTCGGCCTGCTGGTGCCGTTCCTGTTCTACCGGCTGCGCAAGCCCTCGTGGAAGCAGCCGGCCGCTGGCGGAGGGAGCTGAGTCATGAGCGACTACGCAACCGAGACCCGAGCACCACAACCGCTGGGTCTACTGGGGAGCCTGGATCATCCTGGGCGTCTTCATCGTGATCGGCCTGTTCACCTTCAGCTCGGCCAACAAGAGCAGGAAGGCCAACGACAAGGCCGACCAGCTGATCACCGCCCTCAAGGACGCGGGCGCGAAGCACGTGCCGTCGAAGGACCAGATCGTGCGGGTGCTCGGCACCGACGGTGGCGCCATCTGCGAGAGCCCCGGCGACTCCCTGGCCAAGGCGACGCTCTACTCGATGCTGAGCACGGGCTCCAGCGGGCCCGGGATGCGGCCGATCGTCGCCGACACGCGACGCCGTCCTCGGCGAGCTGGCCGTGATCAAGGTCTACTGCCCCGACGCGCTCGAGGACTTCAAGAGCTACGTCAGCGACCTCAAGTACGCCGACACGGTGGACCAGTGAGCGGCGACGACCTGCGAGGAGCACGTCAGCGCGCTGATGCCGCGCGTCCGCGAGGAGCTGGCCGAGCTGGTCTCGATCAAGTCGGTGGCCGACGCCCGGCAGTTCCCGCCGGAGGAGTGCGCGCGCGCAGCCAACTGGGTGCTCGACGCGTTCCGCGAGGAAGGGTTCACCGACATCGGCCTGCACGAGACCGCCGACGGCAGCAACGCCGTCGTGGGCAGCCGGCCCGGGCCCCGGCCCGGACGCCCGACCGTGCTGCTCTACGCGCACTACGACGTGCAGCCGCCGCTGGACGACGATGCCTGGCGGACCCCGCCCTTCGAGCTGACCGAGGTCGACGGCCGCTGGTTCGGCCGCGGAGCCGCGGACTGCAAGGGCAACATCCTGATGCACCTGACCGCGCTGCGTGCGCTGGGCGACGGACGTGCCGGTCAACCTCAAGCTGGTCGTCGAGGGCTCCGAGGAACAGGGCACCGGCGGGCTCGAGGACTTCGTGCCGAAGAACGCCGACCTGCTGCGCGCCGACGCGATCCTGGTCTGCGACACCGGCAACGCGGCCGTCGGCGTACCCGCCGTGACGGTCAGCCTGCGCGGCATGGTCAACGTGGTCGTGCACGTGCGAGGCGCTGCCGGGCGAGCTGCACTCCGGCATGTTCGGCGGGCCGGCCCCCGACGCGCTGGCCGCCCTGGTGTCCATCCTGGCGAGCCTGCGGGACGCCAAGGGCGAGACCACGGTGCAGGGTCTCGAGCACGACCAGACGTGGAGCGGGGCGCCGTACGACCCGGACGCGTTCAGGAGCGACGCGAGCATGGGCAGCGGCGGAGTCGCTGCTGGGCGCCGGCACGGTCTCGGACATGCTCTGGGCGCGCCCCGCGCTCACCATCCTGGGCATCGACTGCCCGCCCGTGGTCGGCTCCACCGCCGCGATCGTGCCGCGGGCGAGTGCGCGGCTGAACCTGCGGATCCCGCCGGGCACCGACCCCGACCAGGCCGAGGCTGCGCTGGCGGCCCACCTGCAGCGCCGCCGCGCCCTGGGGGTCACGGTCACGACGGAGACGGAGGCGACCGGCAGCCCGTTCCGCGCGGAGACCGACGGCCCGGCGTACGCGCGCCATGCGCAAGGCGATGGGCGAGGCCTACGGGCGCGACATGGTGCTGCTCGGACAGGGCGGGTCCATCCCGTTGTGCAACGTCTTCCACGAGACCTACCCCGACGCCGAGCTGCTGCTGATGGGCGTCGAGGAGCCGCTCGCGCTCATCCACGCGCCCAACGAGAGCGTGGACCCCGGCGAGATCCAGCGGGTCGCCACGGCCGAGGCGCTCTTCCTCCAGGAGTACGCCGCCGCCAAGGGATGATCGGAACATGTCCGTCCAGCTGAACCACACCATCGTCCACGCGCACGACAAGCAGGAGACCGCGCGCCATCTCGTGGAGATCCTCGGCCTCCCGGAGCCAGCCGCCTACGGACCGTTCCTCGAGGTGAAGGTCGCCAACAACGTGTCCCTCGACGTCGCCGACACCGAGGGCAAGCCCCGCTCGCAGCACTACGCGTTCCTGGTCTCCGAGGAGGAGTTCGACGCGATCCACGGGCGGATCCAGGAGCGCGGCCTGCCGTACTGGGCCGACCCGTTCCACCGACTAGCCCGGCGAGATCAACCACGAGGACGGCGGTCGCGGGCTCTACTGGGACGACCCCAACGGCCACGTCCTCGAGATCCTCACGGTGCCGTACGGCGGCTGGGGCTGACCGGGCCTGCGACGACCGTGATCGTGCCCGGCGGGACCTCGGTGAACCCGCCGTCGGTGACGACCACGGGCGCGTGCTCGACCAGCCCGGCCCAGTCGGGCTCGGCGGCGACCACGACGTCGAGCGGAGCACCGTCGGCGATCCATCGTCTCAGCGCCGTCGGCCGGCAGCCACTCCCAGAGCAGCTGGGCCGCGTGACCGACCTGGGCCGCGGCCTTGCCGGTCGTCAGGGTGAGGTGCGGGTTCAGCCACAACCGCACGCCGGCGCCTTCCGGCTCGCGTCCCGACCGGGTCCTCCAGAGTGAGGCCGCCGACCTGCAGCCGTGAGATCTCGGGATCGACCTCGTCGACCGGGCCGGGCACGTGCACCGCGACGTCGACGTCGTGGAAACGGTGGACGGCCACCCCGCGACCGCGAGCTGTCGGGTCCACCCGGCACCGCGGGCGCGGCGTACGACCTTGCGGATCGGCCCGGACCGCCACCGCTCGGTGCGCTCACGCACCTCGGGATCGGCCTCGGGCGAGGTGAAGCCGGCCAGCGCCACCGCGACTGCGGATCCCGTCGCGCGCAGCACCGCGGTGTGCGCGGGCGACGGGTCCTTCTCGACGCGGACCACGATCTGCATCGCCCACGGGACGCTCATCGTGGCGACATCACGCCGTCGGGGTCGATGCGTTCGAGGATGGCTCCCGCGATCGTCGGCGAGCTGCTCGACCTGCTTCGGGGTGAGGGCGTCGATCACGTTCTGGCGGACGGTGGCGACGTGGCCGGGCGCCGTCTCGACGACCTTGGTCCAGCCCGCCTCGGTCAGCCGGGCGTTGGTGGCTCGACCGTCCTCGGGACAGGGGAAGCGCTCGACCAGGCCGCGTTCCTCGAGCCGTCGTACGACGTGGGAGAGGCGGGGCAGCGTGGCGTTGGTGCGTACGGCGAGGGCGGTCATCCGCAGGGTGCGCTGCGGGCGCCTCGGAGAGCATCGCGAGCAGGAAGTACTCGAAGTGGGTGAGGTCGGCCTCGCGTCGCAGCTGCGTGTCGAGTACGCCGGGCAGCAGCTCCACCATCGCAATCAGGCGCACCCAGGCGGCCTGCTGCTCGTCGTCCAGCCAGTCGGTCATGGGACCACCCTACCGGATTACTTGACGCTACAACTTAATCGCCGTACGTTGTTAGTTGTAGGAACAACTAATTCAAGGAGCAGACCATGGCACACATCAGCATCATCGGCACCGGCAACATGGGACAGGCCATCGCGGGCATCGCCGGCAAGGGCGCCAACACCGTCGAGCTGTTCAACACCTCCGACGCCGACAAGCAGGTCACCGGCGACATCGTCGTGCTCGCGGTCCCCTACCCCGCCGTCGAGGGCGTGCTCGCGCAGCGCGGCGAGAGCCTCGCCGGCAAGGTCGTCGTCGACATCACCAACCCCCTGAACTTCGAGACCTTCGACTCGCTGGTCGTCCCGGCCGACGGCTCGGCCACCGCCGTGATCGCCGCGGCCCTGCCCGAGTCGCGCGTCGTCAAGGCGTTCAACACCAACTTCGCCTCGACCCTCGCCTCGGGTGCCGTCGGCTCGCTGACCACCACCGTGCTGATCGCCGGCGACGACGCCGACGCCAAGGCCCAGGTCGCGCAGATCGTCACCGCCGGCGGCCTCGACGCGATCGACGCCGGCGCCCTCAGCCGCGCCCGTGAGCTCGAGTCCATCGGCTTCCTGCAGATCAAGCTCGCGGCCGCCGAGAAGGTCTCCTGGACCGGTGGCTTCGGCATCGTCGCCTGATCTGTCGCTGCACGGTGCGTTCGGTGCGTCATACGAAGCGTGGGCCTCGCAGCGCCTGGCACTCGCGTACTGACGCATCGTGTGTGCCGTCTACGTAGTGCTCGCGATCGTCCAGTGCGGCGCAGCGGATCGTCGTCTGGTTGTCTTGGCCCTCGGCACTGTCCAGGCGCACGATGGTGGGGTCGCATGGCGGTCGGGAGGAGGGCGTCATGACCACCGTGTTCATCGTCATCGGCGCAGCACTGCTCGTCACACTGTTCGTCGCGCTCCGCTACGACCACCGCCACAAGCGGCTGGACGACTCGGCGACCGGCGGCGTGATCGGACGCCGTGGCCGGGCCACCCGGCTCGACAGCAAGGAGAAGGACGCGCGGTGGGGCGCGGGGATGTGATCCCTGGCAGTCCACCCGGGCGGATCGTCGCCTGATTTGTCTTGGCCCTCGGCACCGGCAGGCGCACGATGGTGGTGTGCCTGCGTCGCGGGCCGGATAGGAGGGCGTCATGCCCTGGTTCTGGATCCCGATCGGCATCTTCCTGGTCGTCGCCCTGGTGGTGGCGTGGTTCTACGACCGGCGGCACCGCGCTCGGGGCGACCTCATCGAGGGTGGCGGGCATGTCCCGCCGCGACGCCGCGAACGACGCCCGGACACGCCTCAACGAGGTCGACGACAGCACGGACTAGAGCACCCCGTCGAGCGAGTGCGACCCGTGCATCGCCTTGGCGGCGAGGTAGCGGCCGTTGGCCGGTGAGAGGTGCACCATCGTCGGGACCCGTTCGGTGACGGTGATGCCGAGCCCCTCGAGCTGGTCGGCCTTGTCCGGGTTGTTGCTGAGCAGGTCGACGCTCGACTCCCCCAGCGCCCGCAGCATCTGCGCCGCGGGGGTGTAGTCGCGCGCGTCGGCCGCGCAGCCCAGGGCGAGGTTGGCCTCGTAGGTGTCCAGCCCGTCGTCCTGGAGCAGGTAGGCGTCGAGCTTGCGGTAGAGGCCGATGCCGCGGCCCTCCTGGCGGAGGTAGAGCAGGTAGCCGCCGGTGTCGGAGATCCGCTCGACCGACTCGCGCAGCTGCGGCCCGCAGTCGCAGCGCTGGCTGCCGAAGACGTCACCGGTCAGGCACTCGCTGTGCAGCCGCACCAGGGGCGGGTCGTCGTCGCGCGAGGCCACCGGGCGCACCCGGTCGCCGAGTCCGAGGGCGAGGTGCTCGCGGCCGTCGACGAGGCCGTGGAAGGTGAACACGCGCGCATCGGCGGCGTACCCGTCGGCGAACTCCAGCGGGATGACCAGCTGGGTCCGGATCGTGGCTGGCGGTGGTCTGGTGGTCATGCGCTCTCCTCGGTCAGGTCCAGGCAGAAACGGGACGAGAGCGCGTAGCGGAGGAGTACGACGTCCCCGATCGGACGCACCTCCGCGAGCCTCGCCCGGCGGCCGGGGTGGAAGGGGAAGCGGCCGTCCCCCACGAACCGGCTGGCCCGCGAGTCGCCGACGAAGAACGGCGCCACCACCAGCTGCAGCTCGTCGGCCAGGTCGGCGGTGAGGAACTGGGTGTGCACGGTGCCGCCGCCCTCGACCATCAGCCGGCGTACGCCGCGCGCACGCAGGTCCTCGCTCATCCGGCGTACGTCGACCGGGCGGCCGCCGTCGACCACCGTCGCCGCCGCGCCGAGCCGTCGCCTCGTGGACAGCACGGCGTCGCTCGCGCAGTAGACGAGCTTCTCGGAGTCGCCGGTGGCGAAGAAGTCGGCACACGGGTCGAGGTCGCCCCGCCCGGTGAGGGTGACCTTGACCGGCGAGCGACGCAGGCCGCGGGCGGCGCGCTGCTCGACGCGCGCCGGGTGGCGGACGAGCAGGCGCGGGTTGTCGTTGCGGATGGTCGCTGCGCCGACCATGATCGCGTCGCACCCGGCGCGGACGTCGTCGACGCGGTCGAGGTCGGCCTCGTTGGAGAGGATCAGGCGCTCGTCGGTGCCGCGGTCGAGGTACCCGTCGATCGAGATGCCGCAGCTGAGCAGGGTGTAGGGACGTTCACGCATGGGCGGTCCTCCGCATCCCCAGCAGCAGTACGACGGCGCCGGGCAGGCTGGCCACGAAGACCATCACCCCGTAGACCACGGCAGTCGGCGACGCCCTGCGAGGCACCGAGCCCGGCCGCGGCGAAGACCCACGCGGCCACGCCCTCGCGCGGACCCCAGCCGGCCACGTTGGCCGGGATGCCCATCGCCACCAGCACCAGCAGCGCCAACGGCACCAGCTGGAGCGTGGACGTGGTCGAGCCGACCGTGCGCGCCGCGACCAGGAAGGTGAGGACGTGGCCGAAGACGGCCAGCGACGAGGCGACCAGGATCACCGGCCAGGCGCGCCGCGCGAGCAGCGCCGGTGCGCAGGTCGGACGCGGCGGTGCGCACCATCCGCGACCACCGAGCGGCCCCGTGGCGCAGCAGCGCGCGGCCACCGAGCACGACCACGACCAGCCCGCCGACGACGAGGGCGGCCACCACCGGCACCGACGACCTGACCGGCGAGGGCAGGGCCAGCAGCACCAGCACGGTGAGCACGACCTGGACCAGCTGTCCGGACACGCGGTCCCAGACGACGGCCCGCGCACCCCGCGGGAGGTCCCCGGCCTCGCGGCCATGGCGCACGGCGCGGTGCACGTCGCCGAGGACTCCCCGGGAAGGGTGCTGTTGAGGAACTGCGAGCGGTAGTACGACGCCACGGCCTCGCGCATCGGCAGGCCCACCCCGAGCCCGTGGACCACCACGCTCCAGCGCCACGCGCAGCAGACGGTGGTGCCCATCGCGATCACCGTCGCGATGAGCAGCGCACGACCGTCGACGGTGCGCACGCCCTCGAGGAACGGCCCGGTGCCGACCCGCCAGAGGAGTACGCCGATGACGGCCGCGCCCGCCGACGTTGCGCACCCACGCCCACGCGCGCCGGCTCATCGGGACACCTCGTCGAGCACGGTGGCGATCTTCGCCGCGGTGACCGGCCAGCCGGTCAGCGTCGTACGACGGGACCGGGCTGCTGCTCGCAGGTCGTCGCGCAGCGACGCGTCCTCGAGCCAGCGGCGCAGCGCGCCGGTCATCGCCGGCACGTCGCCGGCCGGGACCAGCAACCCGGCCGACCGGCGGTGCCGAGCGCCTCAGGGAGCCCGCCGACCTCGGTGGCCAGGACCGGGATCCCGCGCGCCAGCGACTCGGTGACCACCATTCCCCAGCTCTCGGCACTGCTCGCGAGCACGAGCACATCTGCCTCGGCGTAGCACTTGTCGAGCTCGTCACGGGAGAGCGGTCCGGCCCAGACGACCCGGTCGGCGAGGCCCCGCGCCGCTGCGGTGAGCTGCGCACTCCGGGCGACGCGTGGCTCGCTTGGCCATCGAGCCCACGCAGGTGAGCTGCCACGGCAGGTCGGCCACCTCCGCGAGGGCAGACAGCAGCACCTCGTGGCCCTTGTCGCGCGTGACGGCGGCGACGCAGACCAGTCGCGCCCCGGACTCGCTCCCCTGCGCGAGCTCGGCCGGGTCGACTCCAGGCTGGGCAACGTGCACGTCGTGCTGCCGGAGCCCGTAGTGCCGGAGCACCCACCGCCGGCTCCACTCGCTCGTGGTCACGACCGCGCTCGCCGCCTCGAGCACCTGCCGCTCCAGGGCGCGGAGGTCGGCGGTCGCGCTCGCCGAACGGCATGTGCAGGAGTACGACGAGCCGCAGTCGGTCCGCCTCCCGGAGCATCGCCTCAGGTGCCGTCATCGCGACCAGCCCGTCGACCAGCACCACCGCGTCGAAGGGCAACGGACCGAGGACTCCGGCCAGGGTGTCGGAGACGGCGTGCTCCTGCACGGGCCATCCCGACCGGGTCAGCTCCTCGCAGAGCCGGCGGTCGTAGACGTTGCCGCCGCTCGGCGTGGTCGGGTCGTCGACGCCCTCGGGGACGACGACGTGCACCACTCTCCGGGCGCTCATGGCGCCCGCTCGTAGCTCGCCCACGCGACGTGGGACTCGTGCAGGGTGACGGCCACTGCGGTGATCCCGCGGGCGCCCTCGCCGAGGCCGCCCGCGTTGATCCGGTCGCAGAGACGGTCGGCCACGACCCGGGCGAGCACCTCGGTCGTGGTGTTGGTGCCCTTGAGCGACGGCTCGTCGTCGAGGTTGCGGTAGGTGAGCTCCCCGAGCACGGCCGCGAGCTCCTGGGTGGCGCGGCCGATGTCGACCACGATGCCGTCGTCGTCGAGGTCCGGGCGCCGGAAGGTCGCGTCCACGACGAAGGTCGCGCCGTGCAGCCGCTGGGCCGGTCCGAACACCTCGCCCTGGAAGCTGTGCGCCACCATCATGTGGTCGCGGACGGTCACGGAGAACACGTCAGGCACCTCCGTCGTAGGCGATCAGGTGACACAGGGCCGCGAGCTTGCCCGAGGCGAGCTGCGGCATCACGTCGGGCAGCTCCTCGAACCGGGAGGTCCCGGTCAGCAGCACGTCGTACGCCGGGTCGCGCGAGCAGCTCCAGCGCGAGGGCCATCCGCTCCTGCGTCGTACGACGGCCGCGGCGGGGTGTGGCCACCGTGCCGACCTGGCTCGACCGGATCGACAGCCGGTCGGAGTGGAACCGGCCCCCCGAGCGAGAGCGTGACCTCGGTGTCGCCGTACCAGCTCAGCTCGACGACCGTGCCCTCCGCGACCAGCAGGTCGAGCGAGAGCTGCAGCCCGGCCGAGGTGGCGCTGGTGTGCACGACGAGGTCCTGACCGGCAGGCGCATCGTCCGGGAGCGCGAAGTCGACCCCAGCGCGGCAGCGACCTCGGCCCGGGAGGGGTCGACGTCGACCAGGGTGACCCGGGTGCCCGGGATCCGGGCGAGCAGCCGCGCCACTGCGCAGCCGACCATCCCGGCTCCGACGACCGCGACCCGGTCGCCGACGAGCGGACCGGCGTCCCAGAGGGCGTTGACCGCGGTCTCGACGGTGCCGGCGAGCACCGCCCGCTCGGGCGGCACGCCGTCGGGGACCACGTGCACGGCCTCGGCCGGGACCACGTAGCGCGTCTGGTGGGGGTGCAGGCAGAACACCGTGCGGCCGCGCAGCTCGGCGGGTCCCTCCTCGACCACGCCCACGTTGAGGTAGCCGTACTTCACCGGTCCGGGGAAGTCGCCGTCCTGAAAGGGCGCGCGCATCGCGACCCGCTGGCTCGTCCGGGACGCGACCGTCGAAGACCAGCGCCTCGGTGCCGCGGCTGATGCCCGAGACGAGCGTGCGGACCAGCACCTCACCGGGGGCGGGGTCGTCGATCGTGACCGGGCGGATCTCGCCCACGCCGGGCTCGCGCACCCAGAACGCGTGTGCCTCGATCGCCATCTCTCGCAGCCCTTCTCGGTTGCCCTTGAACCAGCGCACCGGTTTCGCCGTACCAACTCCTGTACCCACGTGAACGGAGAGGCAGTGTCCGCGGTTCAAAGCGATCTGACGAACAGGGTGTTCGCGCGTGTCGGACCGGCCAACTTGGTCACGTTCGTCCGCGGTGTCCTGTCCGTCCTCGTCGCCGCGATGGTCGTCGAGTCGTTCTTCCACCCGACCCAGGTCACGCTGCTCGTGCTGATCAGCACCGTCGCGTTGACCCTCGACTGGGTGGACGGACAGGTGGCGCGTCGTACGCACACCGAGTCGGCGTTCGGCGCGCGCTTCGACATGGAGGTCGACGCCTTCCTGATCCTCGTGCTCAGCGTGTACGTCGCCCACTCGGCCGGGGCGTGGGTGCTCGCGATCGGGCTCGCGCGCTACCTCCTGCTCGCCGCCGAGCAGGTGCTGCCGTGGCTGCAACGTCCGACGCCGCCGCGCTACTGGGGCAAGGTCGTCGCCGCGCTCCAGGGCATCGTGCTCACCGTCGCCGCGGCCGGCGTACTGCCCGCGATGCTCACCGAGCTGCTGCTCGCGATCTCGCTGGCCCTGCTCGCCGAGTCCTTCGGCCGCCAGGTCTGGTGGCTGTGGCGCAGCCGGCACGGCGAGGTCGTGGACGCGAGGTTCACCGCTCCCCTGACCCTGGGCGCCGTGGCTGCTGCTCTGGGTGGGGCTCACCCTGCCCAACCGGGTCGAGGACATCGGTCCGGTGGCCTTCGTCCGGCTGCCGCTCGAGGTCGCTCGTGCTCGTCGCGCTCGCCGCGCTGCTGCCCACCCGGCTCCGCAACCTCACCGCGATGGCGGTGGGCGTGCTGATGGCGCTGGTGATGATCGCGAAGACCCTCGACATGGGCTTCTACTTCGCGCTGAACCGGTCCTTCGACCCCGTGATCGACTGGACGTACGTCGGATCGCTGTACGGCCTGCTCCGCGACTCGCTGAGCACGCCGGCCTCGATCGCGCTGCTCACGCTGGCGGCGGTGGTGTTCGTCGCCCTGCTCGTGCTCACTCCCCTCGCCCTGCGACGGCTGGGATCGATCGTGGCCCGGCACCGACGGGTCTCACTGCGCAGCGCAGCCGCGCTGGCGGTCGTCTGGGTCGTGACCGCCGTGATGGGTCTCGGCCTCGCGCAGCCCTCGCTGCACCACGCGACGTACGACGGGGTCGCGCCGTTCGCCTCGGCCAACGCTGCGGCGTACGCCTTCGACGAGGTGGCCCGGATCCCGGCCGAGCTGCAGCGACCAGCGCGAGTTCGCCCGCTCGGCCGCGCAGGACCCGCTGCGCAACGCCCCGGCCGGGCAGCTGCTGACCAAGCTGCGCGGCAAGGACGTGATCTTCGCCTTCGTGGAGAGCTACGGCCGCTCGGCCGTGCAGGGCTCGTCGTTCGCCCCGGGCATCGACCAGGCTCCTCGACCGGAGCACGCAGCAGCTGGACGCGGACGGCTTCGGCTCGCGCAGCGCCTTCCTCACCTCCCCCACCTTCGGCGCCATCAGCTGGCTCGCGCACTCCACCTTCCAGTCCGGCCTCTGGGTGAACAGCCAGCAGCGCTACGACGTGCTGATGACCAGCCAGCGGCTCACCCTGAGCAAGCTGTTCGAGCGGGCGGGATGGCGCACCGTCAGTGACATCCCGGCGAACACCCACGACTGGCCGCAGGGTGCGTTCTACGGCTACGACCAGTTCTACGACTCCCGCAACGTCGGCTACCGGGGGCCGCGCTTCGGCTACCCGACGATGCCCGACCAGTACACCCTCGACGCGTTCCACCGGCTCGAGCTCGCCCCGAAGCACCGCCAGCCGGTGATGGCCGAGATCGACCTCGTCTCCAGCCACGCGCCGTGGTCGCGTACGCCGCACCTGATCGACCAGGCGAAGGTCGGTGACGGCTCGGTGTTCGCCGGGATGCCCGAGCAGTCGCCGTCGAAGACGGTCGTCTGGCGTTCGCCCGCGAGCGTCCGGGCGGCGTACGGCCAGTCGATCCAGTACTCGCTGAGCTCGCTGGTCTCCTTCGTGCAGCACTACGGCAACGACAACACCGTGCTGGTGCTGCTCGGCGACCACCAGCCCGCCAACATCGTCTCCGGCCAGGACGCCGACCACGACGTACCGATCACGGTGGTGGCCCGCGACCGCTCCGTCCTCGGGCAGTTCGCCGACTGGGGATGGCAGGACGGGATGCACCCGTCACCCGACGCGCCGGTCGCCCGGATGGACACCTTCCGCGACCGCTTCCTCACGGCGTTCAGCAAGTGAACGGCACACTGAACCTCGAGAGGCCCTTCTCCGTATCACCGGTAGGAGGACGAATGGCCGACGACGAGGTCGCGTTGATGCAGCAGCTGCACGACGAGCACGCAGGTGCGCTGTGGGGCTACTGCCTGCGCCTGACCGGCCACGACCGCGCCCGCGCCGAGGACGTCGTGCAGGAGACGCTGCTGCGCGCCTGGCGCAAGCGCGACATGCTCGACAACCCGCCGCCGGCCGTGCGCGGGTGGCTGTTCACCGTGGCACGCAACATCGTCATCGACGAGTGGCGCACCAAGCGTGCCCGCAGCGAGGTGACCGTCGCCGACGTACCCGAGCTGCCCACCCAGGACGACCGCACCGACCAGCTGCTGCTCTCCTGGGTCGTCGCCGAGGCGATCACCCGGCTCTCGGAGGAGCACCGCGCCGTACTCCTCGAGTGCTACTACCGCGGCCGCCCGGTCGCCGAGGCCGCCGAGCTCGCTCGGCATCCCCGAGGGGACCGTGAAGTCCCGCACCCACTACGCGCTGCGCGCCCTGCGGCTCGCCCTGGAAGAGATGGGGGTCGGAGCATGACGTGCGAGTTCGCCGAGCTCGACGGCGCCTACGTCCTCGGATCACTCTCGCCGAGCGAGCGCCAGGCCTACGAGAAGCACCTCGCCACCTGCGACTCGTGCTCCCGCTCCGTGCGCGACCTGGCCGGCCTGCCGGGACTGCTCGCCCGCGTCGACCCGGTCATCCTCGAGCCCGCCCCGGCCATGGAGCCGGTGCCCGCCACGCTGCTGCCCTCGCTCGTGCGTGAGGTGGGGCGCACGCGCCGCCGGCGCCTGTTCGCCACGGTGGGCGTGGGCGTCGCCGCCGCTGCCGCGGTGGGCGCGATGGTGGTCGCCAGCCTCGGCGGCGGAGAGGCACCGGTCGCCTCGCCACCCCCGTCAGACTCCCTCGAGCACGGCCCAACCGGCCAGCCTGTCGATGATCCCGGTCGGCGGCGCGCCCGTCACGGGCAGCCTCGCCTTCACCTCCGTCGGGTGGGGCACCAAGCTCGACCTCACCTGCAGCTACCGGCCCGACTGGGACGCCTACGAGAACCTCCCGAACACGGCCACCTATGCCCTGTTCGTGGTGACCCGCGACGGCAGCATGCAGCAGGTCGGCACCTGGCAGGCCATCGGCGGCAAGACGATGCACTTCAGCGCCGGCACCGCTGCGCGGCGCGGCGACATCTCGGCCGTCGAGGTGCGCACCAAGACCGGACGGCCGGTGCTGCGGCTCCAGTCCTGACGGCCGGTCAGCCGGTGGTCAGCCAGAGCACGGCGTACGGCGGCAGGTGGAACGCCTCGTAGTAGCCGTCGGGCCGGGTGCCCGGTGATCCGGTCGACCACGTCGTCGGGATCGAGCCCGACCTCGCGCAGCGCCTGGTAGGGCAGCACGCGGTCGGTGTCGGTGACGTTGTAGGCGCCGAGCATCGGGCCGAGCGGGTGGCGGCGTACGACGAGCAGCACGCCGGGATCCTGCGGGTCCAGCACCTCGGCGGCGACCGACGCGTGCAGGTGCGGCAGCCGCTTGCGGGCCTCGACCAGCTGACGCGTCGAGGCCTGCACTCCGTGGTCGTCCTCGGGCGGCGGCCACGGCATCGCCGGTCGGTGTGCCCAGCGGTTGTCCCCGGCGTGCTCGGGGACCGACTGCCACTCGGGGTCGTTGAGGAGGCCGAGCTCGTCGCCCATCCAGATCACGGGCACGCCGCCGAAGCCCATCACCAGGGCGTGCGCGAGGTGGATCCGTCGTACGGCGAACGGGTCCCCTGCCTCGAGGCCGGCCAGCGACGCCAGGCTCCCCGAGATGCGCCGGTCGTGGGTCACCGGGTTCTCCTGGAAGACCAGTCCGCGCGCCCACGACCCGGGGAACTCACCGGAGTAGAAGTCCGAGAGGAACCTCCGGTGCGCGTAGCCGCTCATCCCCACCGCGGCCGCGCAGTCGTCGTCGATGGCCCAGCCGATGTCGTCGTGGCAGCGCGCGTAGGTGATCCACGCGGTGGTGCTCGGCGGGGTGGCGAGCTGCTGGAGCGAGTACGCCGCGAGGCCGGCGTCGCGGCTGGCCAGCATCGACCAGATCTGCACCATCAGGCTGTTGTGGTAGGCCAGATCGCTGACCTTGCCGTGGTGCTCGCCCTGCCCGAGGTAGGCCAGCAGGTCCTGCGGGCCGACGATCGCCTCGGCCTTGAACAGCGTCGCCGGAGCCGCGATCCGGGTGACCGTCCGGAGCGCCTGGGTGAGGGCGTGCACCTCGGGCTGGTTCTGGCAGGCGGTGCCCATCCGCTTCCAGATGAACGCGATCGCGTCGAGCCGGAGCACCTCCACGCCGTGGTTGGCGAGGTTGAGGATGATCTCGGCGTACTCGCAGAGCACGTCGGGGTTCGACCAGTTGACGTCCCACTGGTAGTCGTTGAACGTCGTCCAGACCCAGCCGTCGAGCTCGTCGTCGCGGGTGAAGTTGCCCGGCGCGAAGTCGGGGAACACCTCGGGCAGGGTGCGTTCGTACTCGTCGGGGATGCTGCGGTCGTCGTACACGTGGAAGTAGGCGCGGTAGTGCGGGTCGCCCTGCCGGGCCCGCTCGGCCCACACGTGCTCGCGGGCGACGTGGTTGAGCACCAGGTCGAGGCAGAGGCTGATGTCGTGCTCGCGGAGCACCCCGGTCAGGCGCCGCAGGTCCTCCATGGTGCCGAGGTCGGGTCGCACGCTGTCGTAGTCCTGCACCGCGTAGCCGCCGTCGTTCGGCGGCTGGCGCGGGGTCAGCAGCGGCATCAGGTGCAGGTAGGTGACACCGAGGTCGGCGAGGTACGTCGCCCGCTCCGCCACACCCGGCGAGCGTGCCGCCGAAGCGGTCGGCGTACGCCGCGTAGCCGAGCATCTCCTCGCGCTGGAACCAGTCCGGCGCCAGCGACCGCTTCAGGTCGAGCGCGTGCAGCTCCTCGGGCCGCGCCACGAAGGCCGCTGCCGCGATGTCGACCAGCCGGTCGAGCACGGCCTCGTGGTCGTCGAAGAGCGGCGCCAGCGCCGCCTCCAGGTCGGGCCGCCACCGCTCCAGCCGGGCCTCGAACAGCTCCCGGCGGTGAGCGGGCTGGCTGGCGAGGTGCGGCATGCGCCCACCCTGCCAGTCCAGCCGCGCTCGTGGTGCCCCACCGCGGGTCAGTCGTCGGACCCGTGCCCGCCCGAGCCGTGGTCGTCGCCGCCGTGGCTGGCGCGCCGTGGTCGTCGTCTCGGCGTCGTGGTCGTCGTTGGCGTCGTGGTTCGGCCGTCGTCGTGCCGCGGGCACGACGCCCGCCGTGGTCGTCGTTGACGTCGTGGTTCGGGCCGTCGTCGCTGCCGCGGGCACGGTGCCCGCCGTGGTCGTCGTTGGCGTCGTGGTTCGGGCCGTCGTCGGTGCCGCGGGCACGGTGCCCGCCGTGGTCGTCGTTCGCGTCGTGCGTCGGCTTCGCCGACGGCTTCGCGGTCGGCGTGGCCGGGGCGGCGGCGGTGTGCTGGGCTGCCGGGACCGGCACGGACTGGGAGAACGACGGGTTGCCGACGAGTCCCGCGACTGCGGGTACGACGGCAACCGCGGCGCCTGCGGCGAGCAGCTGGATGAGCTTCATGGGATTCCTCCGACGTTGATGGATGGGCCTGTTCTGGCCGTGCACCAACAGTCGCCGTCGGTGAGGTTCATCCACCATCGGGCGATGGTTGTAGTACCCGCTACGCAGCGGCGTCGCGGTCCTGGTCGGGGATCTCCAGCTTCATGCTGAGCGTCACCGCCTTGACCGAGGACAGGCCGGCGGCGTACAGGATGGCGCCGACGGTGAGCAGCACGTAGCCGATCACGTCGAACCCCCGGACGTCGAGGAAGAGCCCACCGAGGCGCGCCACCACGAAGCCCGGCGTCATGGCCACCGCCGCCAGGCCCCAGCCGGTCACCCACCGCTGCACGGTCTCCACCGGACCGAACCGGTGGCGCGTCATGCCGATGACCCAGGCAGGCATCACGACGAGGGAGGAGAGCATGATCGCCGTACATGGCCCACACGGCGCCCGCGTAGACCCAGACCGAGTCCAGGCGCGGGATGAACGCGAACCCGGCACAGACGCCGGTCCCCACCACGAGTCCGGCGACGAGCAGCCGCCACCGGTGCGGCCAGGTGTGCTTGATGGCCGGCCGGAGGTGTGCGTGCCGCTGGGTGATCGCGAACCCGAACACGCAGTTGCACCACAGCGCGGCCATGGCCCACACCGAGGCGAAGCCCACCGTCAGCAGCACTTCCTCCACCGTGACGTGCTGCAGCGGTGGCGCGCGGAGGCCCTCGCGGCGCAGGTCCCAGATGGTCACCCACACCCAGGTGGCGGGGACGAGCTCGACGAGGAGCAGCCGCCAGTTCGTGAGCAGCAGCTTGATGCCGCGTACGACGAGCACCAGCATGCCGGCGACCCAGGCGACCGGTGCGAGGTAGCGCCGCGACGACCCCAGCCGCTTCGCCGTGGCCTCGATCTGCTCGGGATCGGCGTCCGCGACGGCGCGCACCGCCTCGACCAGCCGGACCACACGGCTGCGCACCCGGGACTCGAGCCTGTCGCGACGCGTCTCCGTCATCGCGGCGCGCTTCCGGGGGTCGGCATGTCGATCACGCTAGCGGCGAGCGGCGTCTCCGGGACTCACACGGAACGGGCGGCGATGCCCCCGGGTGCGCGTCACGGCCTGCGTGCGGGTGAACGTCAGATGGGTGACGCCACTGGGAGTGGAGACCGCCTCGACGTCGTACGCATCCTCGAGCGCCTCCAGGCCGTCCCAGACGCGGACGCCGCGACCGAGCACGATCGGGACCTGGACGAGATGCATCTGGTCGACGAGCCCGGCAGCGAGGAAGTCGCGTACGACGGTGGGGCCACCGCCGATCCGGACGTCCAGCCCACCGGCCGCTGCCTGCGCTGTCTCGAGCGCCTGGGCGGGGGTGGTGTCGAGGAAGTGGAAGGTGGTGCCGCCCTCCATCTCGATCGGCCGGCCGCGTGTGGTGGGTGAGCACGTAGGTCGGGGTGTGGAACGGCGGGTTGGGTCCCCACCAGCCCTTCCAGTCCGGGTCGTCCCACCAGCCGGGAGGGCCGTACTTGTTGGCGCCCATGATCTCGGCACCGAAGCCGACGCCGTGTCGCTCGGCGAGGGCGTTGTCGACGCCGACGGAGCCGTCCGGGCCCCAGTAGCGGGTGGCGAACATCCACTCGTGGAGACGTTGCGCCCGCATGGCCGAAGGGCGCCTCGGCGGACTGCGGCTCGCCCGTGGCGAAGCCGTCGAGGGAGATGGACAGGTTGTGGATCCGGGTGAGTGACATCCGACCGCTCCTTCGTTGGTGGCTGGCGCGTCAGCTCAGGCGACGCAGAACCGTGCCCTCCGGGTCGACCATAGAACCGCTGCTCATCGGCCGCGTCGACAACCCGGGTCCAGGCGTGCCATGCACGCTAGCGGCCGAGGAGCGACCTGACATGGACGGGATCATCGGTGATGATGCCGCTGACGCCGTCGTCGACCATCCGCTCGACCTGCCTCGGGGTGCTCTGGGCGACATCGAGCGGCCAGGCGAAGACCTGGAGGTTGGCCGCCGTGGCGCGGTCCACCCCGGCGTCGCTCAACACTCCCGTGTCGGGGTTGATCGTGCGCACCCAGCTGGCGACGTGGTCGACGTCCACCGGCGTCTCGGTGATCAGCCCGAGCGGGACGGACGGGGCGGAGCGGTGGAAGGACTCCAACGCCGAGAGCTCGAAGCTGTGCACGTAGACCCGGCCCGCCTCGGTGAAGCCGTAGGCGGACAGCGCGGCTGCGACCTGGCTCTCGTAGCCGGGGTACAGCGACGGGTTCTTCAGCTCCAGCAGCAGGTTCGTCGACGTCGGGCGCATCGTCGCCAGCAGCTCGTCGAGCGTCGGCACCCGAGTCCCCGCGAACTGGCTGCCCATCCAGGACCCGGCGTCGAGCCGCTGCACCTCGGCGAGGGTGAAGCTGCCGACGGGGTCGTCCTGACGCCCGGGGAACACCACGGCGACGTTCGTCGTACGCGCGAAGGTGGTGTCGTGCACGACGATCAGCTGCCCGTCGCTCGTGCGCTGGACGTCGAACTCCACCCTGTCAGCGTGCGCCTTCGCGGCGGCGACCATCGCCGGCAGCGTGTTCTCGGGAGCGATCGCGCTGAAGCCCCGGTGGGCGATGACCTGCACGCGCTGGTGGTGAGCCACGGCGGGGCGGTGGTCGGCCGCCCGATCGACCGCGCGGGACTCCGCAGCAGCAGCCGAGGCACTCTCCATGTCGCCGAGCGCGCGAGTGGCGGGCAGTGCCAGGACCGCGACCGCGAGCACCGAAGCGGTACGTCGAAGCAGGCGTCGTGGCGGTCGGTTCATGCACCGAAGGTAGGTACCGGATCCTTGCAGCGACCTGACTGCCGCTCACACGTAGTGGGCGGCGATGTCCTCCAGCAGACCAGGTCCGTTCGGCTTCCACCCGAGCAGCTCCTGCGTGATCGTGCTGGAGGCGGGGGCGTCGATGGCGAGGAAGGCCCCCAGCCAGCCGAAGTGGTCGGCGGCCTGCTCGGCGGGGACGGACCGCACGGGCAGGTCGAGGCCCTGACCGACCACCTCGGCGATGTCGCGTACGGCGATCCCCTCCTCCCCCACGGCGTGCAGCACGGAGCCCGCCGGTGCCTGCTCGACCGCGAGGCGGAAGACCGCGGCAGCGTCGTCGCGGTGTACGGCGTTCCAGCGGTTCTGGCCGTCGTCGACATAGCCCACCACGCCCCGTTCGCGGGCGATCTGCACGTAGGCCGCGATGAAGCCGTGGTCGTCGGGGCCGTGCACGGTCGGCGAGAGCCGCACCACCAGCGGACGCACGCCACGGTCGGCGAGCTCGAGCGTCGCCCGTGCATTCACCACCCGGGGGTGCACAGCCTGCGGGTCGTCGTGCTCGGTGCCCACCCGGCCCGGGGTCAGGCCGAGCGTCCCGGACGCGATCGCGATCGGCTTGCCGCTGCCCTCCAGCGCGCTGCCCATCGCCTCGATGGCGGCCGCGTCGGTCTGCGCGGCGGCCTCCATCTGGGTGAAGTCGTGCACGTAGGCGAGGTGGATGACGCCGTCGGCCTCGGTGGCCCCAGATCGAAGGCTGTCCAGGTCGCCGAGGTCACCGCGGAGCACGTCGGCGCCGGCGGCCAGCAGCTTCTCGGCGGAGGCGTCGGAGCGGGCGAGGCCCAGCACCTGGTGACCCGCCTGCTGCAGCTCGGTGACGACGGCAGAACCGATGAAGCCGGACGCTCCGGTGACGAACAGACGCATGGCAGGACCTCCAGGAAGACGGGAACGGACTGATGTCAGTCACTGTCATGAACAGTAGCACCCGATGTCAGAGACTGTCATCAACTAGGATCACGGCCATGAGCCGCTGGGAGCCGAACGCACCTGCCCGGCTGGCGCAGGCCGCGATGGAGCTCTACGCCGAGGCGGGCTACGAGGAGACCACCGTCGCGCGCATCGCCGAGCGGGCCGGCCTCACCGAGCGCACCTTCTTCCGACACTTCGCGGACAAGCGCGAGGTGCTCTTCGCCGGGTCCTCGGAGCTGCAGGACCTGCTGGTCGGGAGCGTCGCCGCCGCACCGGCGTCGGCCAGCCCGATGCAGGCCGTCTCGGCTGCTCTCCAGGAAGCCGCCGGGTGGTTCGTCGACCGGCGCGACTTCGCCCGCGCCCGTCAGGTGGTGGTCAGCTCCCACCCGGCGCTCACCGAGCGCGAGCTGATCAAGATGGCCCGCCTCGCCACCGCCCTCGCCGAGGCGCTGCGCGAGCGCGGCGTCGAGGAGCCGGCCGCCAGCCTCACCGCGGAGGCCGGCGTCGCCGTCTTCCGCGTCGCCTTCGAGCGCTGGGTGGCTCCGAAGGAGAAGCGCTCGCTGGGCGAGATCATCGACGAGTCCCTGACCGAGCTCCGGGCGATCACCTCGAGCTGAGGGGTCCTACCCCTCGACGATGAGCACGTGCAGGTTGCGCGGACCGTGCACACCCTCGACCCGGTCGAGCTCGATGTCGCTGGTGGCCGACGGGCCACTGATCCAGGTGAGCGGCCGAGCGGGGTCGAGCAGCGCGACGGCGTCCTGGACGTCGGCGACCACCTGGTCGGCGCGCACGATGCAGACGTGGCGGTCGGGCACGAGGGTCAGCGCACGACGGCCCTGGCCAGGCCCGTGGTCGAGCACGATGGTGCCGGTCTCGGCGATCCCGACGCGGGCCTCGGTGACGACGGTGTCGATGCGGTCGAGCTCGGCGGCCGTGAGCTGGTCGTCGTCGATCGCGTCCGCCACCTCGACACCGAGCCCTGCGGGTACGACGACCCGTCCCTCGACGGCCGCGGCCACTCGCTCGGCCAGCTGGTCCGTCGTACATCTCTCCACGACGGCGCGGTAGTCGGCCACCCGCTCGGCGAAGAGATCCACCGACACGGGACCGGAGTCAGCAAGAGCAGGTCGCGCCGGCGCCTCGACCCCGGCGGTCGCCTCGCGCACGCGGCGCAGGATCTCCTCGCGAGCACTCATCGTTGGGTCCGCTTCCACCAGGCGCGGAAGGACTCGCGTGCCGGCACGGGGAGGTCTCGCGCGCCCGTCCACGCCGAGCCACCGGGTGGACGGCTGGTGCGTTTCAGCACCCGCCCCGCGAGCCCGGCGACCTTCTCGCCGAGGGCCAGACGACGTGCGGATCCGAACGCGGCCCCGGTCGCCTTCATCGCCAGCGACTCGGCCTTGGGACGCCGGTCGCCGCGATGCGCGTCCACTACCTTCGCGCGCAGGTCGACGAGCACCTCGGGGATGTCGATGCGCACCGGGCAGACCTCGAAGCAGGCGCCGCACAACGAGGAGGCGTACGGCAGCGAGTCGGTCTGCGGGTCCGTGCCGACGCCGTTGAGCAACGGGTTCAGGATCGCGCCGATCGGCCCCGGGTAGACCGAGCCGTAGGCGTGGCCGCCGACCCGCTCGTAGACCGGGCACACGTTCAGGCACGCCGAGCAGCGGATGCAGCGCAGGGCCTGCCGTCCGACCTCGTCGGCGAGAGCGTTGGTGCGGCCGTTGTCGAGGAGTACGACGTGGATCTCCTGCGGCCCGTCGCCAGGGGTCACCCCGGTCCACATCGAGGTGTAGGGGTTCATCCGCTCGCCGGTGGACGAGCGCGGCAGCAGCCGGAGGAACACGTCGAGGTCCTGCCACGTCGGGAGGACCTTCTCGATGCCGACCACGGAGACGAGCACCTCGGGCAGCGTCAGGCACATCCGGCCGTTGCCCTCGGACTCGACGACGACCAGGGTCCCGGTCTCCGCGATGGCGAAGTTGGCGCCGGAGACCGCGACCTTGGCGCGCAGGAACTTCTCGCGCAGGTGCAGCCGTGCCGCGCCCGCCAGCTCTGCCGGGTCGTCGGTGAGGTCGTCGGGTGCCGGCTTGCCGGCAGCGGCCATGTGGTCGCGGAAGATCTGCCTGATCTCCGCACGGTTGCGGTGGATCGCCGGGACCAGGATGTGGCTGGGCAGGTCGTCGCCGAGCTGCACGATCAGCTCCGCGAGGTCGGTCTCCCACGCAGCGATGCCCTCCGCGGCCAGGGCCTCGTTGAGCCCGATCTCCTGGGTGACCATCGACTTGACCTTGACCACCTCGTCGGCGTCGTGGGACTTGGCGATGTCGGCGACGATCCGGTTGGCCTCGGCCGCGTCGCTGGCCCAGTGCACCGTGCCTCCGGCTGCGGTGACCGCGGCCTCGAAGTGGATCAGGTGCTGCTCGAGGTCGGCCAGGGTCGCGTCCTTGATCGCGGCGCCGGCGACCCGCAGGTCCTCCCAGTCCTCCACCTCGGCGACGACGCGTGCGCGCTTGTCGCGGATCGTGGTGGTCGCGTGCGCGAGGTTGTGCCGCAGCTGGGTGTCGGCGAGCGCGGCGCGCGCCGCCTCGGGGAAGGGGGGCATCCCGACGAAGGTCGAGGTCATGTCGAGGCCAGCACTTCCGCCAGGTGCATGGTGCGTACGCCGGCCCGCTGGCGGGTGAGCAGCCCGCCCAGGTGCATCAGGCAGGAGTTGTCGCCGGCGACGAGCACCTCGGCGCCGGTCTCGCGCACGTGGCGCACCTTGTCGGAGCCCATCGCGATCGAGGTGTCGGCGTTCTTCACCGCGAAGGTGCCGCCGAAGCCGCAGCACTGGTCGGCGCCAGGCAGGTCGACCAGCGTCAGGCCGTGCACCGCCTCGAGCAGCCGGCGCGGCCGGTCACCCACTCCCAGGGCGCGCAACGAGTGACACGTCGGGTGGTAGGTGACGGTGTGCGGGAACGAGGCCCCCACGTCGGTCACGCCGAGCACGTCGACGAGGAACTCCGAGAGCTCGAAGACCCGCGGCTCGAGGCTGGCGACCCGCTCCTGCAGCCGTGTGTCCCCCGACCGCTTCGCGACGATGCGCTGCTGGTGGCGTGCCGAGCCGGCGCACGATCCCGACGGCGTGACGACGGCGTCGTACGACTCGAACGCGTCCACGAAGCTGCGCACGGCCGGCACCGCCTCGTCGAGGTAGCCGGTGTTGACCATCGGCTGCCCGCAGCAGGTCTGGCCCTCGGGGAACTCCACCTCGACACCGAGCCGGCGCAGCAGCGTGACGACTGCCTTGCCCGTGTCGGGGAAGAGGGCGTCGTTGAGGCAGGTGACCTGGAGGGCTACGCGCACGCGATCAGCCGAGCCGTTCCTCGGCCGCGTCCCAGTCTCCCGAGACGTCCGACGGTTCGTACCTCGTCAGCTGCTGCGTACGACGCAGCAGGCTGCGCATCGACGCGAGGTCGGGCAGGTCCTCGCCGAGCGTCCGGGCCTGCACCAGCACGTTGCCCAGGGCGGCCGCCTCGGTCGGCCCGGCCACGACCGGCAGGCCGCACGCGTCCGCCGTGAGCTGGCAGAGCAGCTCGTTCTGCGAGCCACCTCCGACGACGTGCACGACCTCGAGACGCACACCCGCGATGCTAGACGCAGTCCGGATCGTGCGCCGATAGGCCAACGCCAGGCTGTCCAGCACCATCCGGACCATGCCCACCTCCGTGGACGGCACGGGCTCCCCCGCCGCCTCGGCCAGCGCCCGCAGGCGAGCCGGCATGTCGCCCGGGGAGCAGCAGGCTCGGGTCGTCGACGTCCACCACGCTGCCGAGATCCGGCTCGGCGTGGGCCCAGGCCAGCAGGTCGGGCAGGTCGGCACCCCACTCACGCACGCACTCCGAGAGCACCCAGAGCCCCATCACGTTCTTCAGGAGACGCACGGTGCCGTCGACACCGGCCTCGTTGGTGAAGTCGGCGAGGCGTGCCGCCTCGGTCAGGATCGGCTGCGGCAGCTCGAGACCGACGAGGGACCAGGTGCCCGAGGAGATGTACGCCGCAGGCGACTCCCCCATCGGCACACCCACCACCGCGGACGCCGTGTCGTGCGAGCCGACCGCGATCACCGGCGTGTCGGCGGGGAGGCCCACCTCGGCGGCGACCTCGTCGAGCAGCGTCCCGATCACCTCACCGGGATCGACCAGCCGGGGCAGCAGGTCGGTGCGGAGACCGAGCCGCTCCAGCAGCGGCAGCGCCCACTCCCGCGAGGTGGCGTCGAGGAACTGCGTGGTCGAGGCGTTGGTGCGCTCGGCGACGCGGTCGCCGGTGAGCCAGTAGGCGAGCAGGTCGGGCAGGAGCAGCAGCGTGTCGGCGTGCGGCGTAGTCGCTCGGAGTCACGTCGCGGCCACGAGCTGGTAGAGCGTGTTGAACGGCAGCTGCTGGATCCCGGTGACGTCGTACAACGTCGACTGGCACCGACCTCGGCCACGACCTTCTCCCGGACCCCGTCGGTGCGCCCGTCGCGGTGGGAGTACGGCGCCCCGAGCAGCTTCCCGTCCCGGTCGAGCAGGCCGTAGTCGACGCCCCACGAGTCGATGCCGATGCCGTCGACCGGACCGGACGACGGCCGCCTTGCGCAGCCCGACGAGCATCTCGCTCGTAGATGCGCTCGACGTCCCAGCGCAGCGACCCGTCCTCGTGACGCACGCCGCCGTTGGGGAAGCGGTGCACCTCCTCGAGGCGCAGCACGTCGGTCTCCGACCTCGGCCACCATCACTCGCCCCGAGGTGGCGCCGAGGTCGAACGGCGACGCAGGCGTTTCATCGCAGGAAGGCCGCCGCCACACCCGCGTCGACCGGCACGTGCAGCCCGGTCGTGTGCGTCATGTTCGGGCCGCACAGCACGAACACCGCGTTGGCGCAGTGCTCCGGCAGCACCTCGCGCTTGAGCAGGGTGCGCTGGGCGTAGAACTTGCCGAGGTCCTTCTCCTCCACGCCGTAGACCTCCGCGCGCTTCGCGCCCCAGCCGCCGGCGAAGATGCCGGAGCCCTGGACGACGCCGTCGGGGTTCACGCCGTTGACCTTGATGCCGTACTCGCCGAGCTCGGCCGCGAGCAGCCGCACCTGGTGGGCCTGGTCGGCCTTCACCGCGGAGTAGGCGATGTTGTTCGGTCCGGCGAAGACCGAGTTCTTCGAGGAGATGTAGACGATGTCGCCGCCGAGCTCCTGCTCGATCAGCACCTTCGCGGCCGCCCGCGAGACGAGGAACGAGCCCTTCGCCATCACGTCGTGCTGGAGGTCCCAGTCCTGGACGGTGGTCTCGAGCAGCGGCTTGGAGAGGCTCAGCCCGGCGTTGTTGACGACGAGGTCGAGACCGCCGAAGGCGAGCACGGCCGCATCGACCATCGCCTGCACGGCGGCCTCGTCGCTGACGTCGACCTTCACCCCGACCGCCACGTCACTGCTGCCGATCGCGGACGCGGCGTCCTGTGCCTTGTCGAGGTCGAGGTCGGCGATCACCACGCACGCACCCTCGGCGGCGAGCTTCTCGGCGATCGCCTTGCCGATGCCGCTGGCAGCTCCGGTGACCAGCGCGATCCGCGTGGCGAGCGGCTTCGGCGCCGGCATCCGCTGGAGCTTGGCCTCCTCGAGCGCCCAGTACTCGATGCGGAACTTCTCCGACTCGTCGATCGGGGCGTACGTCGAGACGCCCTCGGCGCCGCGCATCACGTTGATCGCGTTGACGTAGAACTCCCCGGCCACGCGGGCGGTCTGCTTGTCCTTGCCGAAGCTGAACATGCCGACGCCGGGCACCAGCACGATCAGCGGGTCGGCGCCACGGATGGCCGGCGAGTCGCGGCGTCGCGTTGCGGTCGTAGTAGCCCTGGTAGTCCTCGCGGTAGGGCTCGTGCAGCTCCTTGAGCCGCGCGACCATCTCCTCGACGGAGGCGGTGCCGGGCAGGTCGAGCACCATCGGCTTGACCTTGGTGCGCAGGAAGTGGTCGGGGCAGCTGGTGCCGAGCTCGGCCAGCCGCGGGTGCTCCGCGGAGGCCAGGAAGTCGAGCACCACGTCGGAGTCGGTGAAGTGGCCGACCATCGGCCGGTCCTTCGAGGCGATCGCGCGCACCGTCGGCGCGATGGCAGCCGCCTTGGCGCGACGCTCGTCGGCCGGCAGTGCGGCGTACCCGTCGAGGGCGGGGCCGAACGGCTCGGCCTTGCTGTTCGCCGCGAGGTACTCCGCCGCCGTGTCGATGATCTTCAGCGAGTTGGCCTCGCACTCCTCGCTGGTGTCGCCCCACGCGGTGACGCCGTGGCCACCGAGGATGCAGCCGATCGCCTGCGGGTTCTTCGCCTTGATCTCGGCGATGTCGAGGCCGAGCTGGAAGCCGGGACGCCGCCACGGCACCCAGACGACGGTGTCGCCGAAGATCTTGTGGGTCAGCTCCTCGCCGTCGGCCGCGGTCGCGATCGCGATGCCGGAGTCGGGGTGCAGGTGGTCGACGTGCGCCGAGTCGACGAGCCCGTGCATCGCGGTGTCGATCGACGGCGCCGCACCGCCCTTGCCGTGCAGGCAGTAGTCGAACGCCGCGACCATCTCGTCCTCGCGCTCGACGCCCGGGTAGACGTCCACCAGCGCGCGCATCCGGTCGAGCCGCAGCGCCGCGAGGCCGGCGGGCTTCAGCGTGCCGAGGTCGCCCCCGGAGCCCTTCACCCAGACCAGCTCGACGTCCTCGTCGGTCACCGGGTCGGTCTCGACGCCCTTGGCGGAGGTGTTGCCGCCGGCGTAGTTGGTGTTCTTCGGGTCCGCACCGAGCCGGTTGGAGCGCTCCACGAGAGCGGCCACGGTCGGGTTGAGCGTCAGTCACGTCAGTTCCATCCTGCCTGGGCCCCGCCCACGCGGTCGGCCTCGATCTGCTCCTGGTACCCGCTCGCGAGATAGGCCCGCATCGGGTCGGCCGGCAGCCCGCGCTCCTCGCGCCAGGCCGCCAGGTCACGTCGTACGTCGGTGTAGAAGGCGTCCATGAAGATCTCGTTGGCGAGCAGCACGTCGCCTGCCTGACGAGCCTGCGCCAGGGCGTCGGTGTCGAGCAAGAGCGCGCGCGCCGTCATCTCCTGCACGTTGAGCACCGAGCGGATCTGTCCGGGGACCTTCGCCTCGATGTTGTGGCACTGGTCGAGCATCAGCGCGACGTCGGAGCCGGCGCCGAAGCCGCCGCCACGGATCACCTCGACCATGATGCGGAACAGCTGGAACGGGTCGGCCGCCCCGACGATCAGGTCGTCGTCGGCGTAGAAGCGGCTGTTGAAGTCGAACGAGCCGAGCTTCCCGAGCCGCAGCAGCTGCGCGACGATGAACTCGATGTTGGTGCCCGGCGCGTGGTGACCGGTGTCGAGGCAGACCACGGCCCGCTCCCCCAGCGCGCTGACCTGGGCGTACGACGTGCCCCAGTCCGGCACGTCGGTGTGGTAGAACGCCGGCTCGAAGAACTTGTACTCGAGCACCAGCCGCTGGTCCTCGCCGATCTGGGAGTAGATCTCGGCCAGGCTCTCGGCCAGCCAGTCCTGGCGCGAGCGGATGTCGCCCTGCCCCGGGTAGTTGGTGCCGTCGGCCAGCCAGATCTTCAGGTCGCGCGAACCGGTCTGGTTCATCACCTCGATGCAGTCGAGGTTGTGCTGGATCGCCTTGATCCGCACCTCGCGGTCGTGGTGGGCCAGGCTGCCGAGCTTGTAGTCGTCGTCCTGGAAGGTGTTGCTGTTGATCGTCCCGAGTCGGACGCCCAGGTCCTCGGCGTACGCCCCGAGCTTGCCGTAGTCGTCGACGACGTCCCACGGGATGTGCAGTGCGACGCTCGGGGCCAGCCCGGTGAACCTGTGCACCTGGGCGGCGTCGGCGATCTTCTCCTCCACGCTGCGGGGCGTCCCGGCCGAGCCGAACACCTTGAACCGCGTGCCGGAGTTGCCGTAGGCCCACGAGGGGACCTCGATCGCGAGCTCGGCGAGCCGGTCGGTGATGTCGGTGAAGCTGGTCATGAGTCCTGTCCTTCTGGGTCTAGCTGGTCCTCGAGGTGGAAGATCTCCGCGAGCTGCGTGAAGCCGGTGTCGGGGCGTGCCTCGCCGAGGTCGGCGAAGAACTCGGCCATCTCCGCCTGCCAGCGGGCGTTGACGTCCGTCTCGTCCATCCCGGCGAGGGCCGCCTGCAGATCGGGAGTCTCGAAGTACCCGATCAGCAGGCCGTCCTCACGCAGGAACAGCGAGTAGTTGTGCCAGCCGGTCGACGACAGTGCGCGGAGCATGTCCGGCCACACGCGTGCGTGTCGTGCGGCGTACTCCTCGATCCGGTCGGGCCTGACCTGGAGCTGGAAGCACACCCGTTGCCAGTCCTTGTCGGGCACTGTCGTCGACCCGCTGGATCAGAACTTGAACTGGTCGATGTTGCTGGCGTTGAACTTGAACGGGTCACCGAGCAGGACCACGCCGTCCGCGCCGACGGTGTAGCTCGCCGAGCTTGCCGGCCTTGAACTTGTCGCCCTCCTTGCCGGTGATGTCACCCTTCACCAGCGCGTGTGCGGCCTAGGCCGCGAGGTAGCCGAGGTCCTCGGGGTTCCAGAGCGCGAACTCCTTGACGGTGCCGTCCTTGACGTACTTGCGCATCTGGTTCGGCGTACCGAGCCCGGTCAGCATGACCTTGCCCTTCGACGACGAGGTCGACAGGTAGCGGGCCGCAGCGGCGATGCCGACCGTGGTGGGCGAGATGATGCCCTTCAGGTTCGGGTGCTTCTGCAGCAGCGCCGCGGTCTTGTCGAACGAGGTCTGGTCGTCGTCGTTGCCGTAGACCGTCTCGACGAGCTTGATGTTCGGGTGGCTGGCGGCCAGCTCCTTCTTCATCACGTCGATCCACGCGTTCTGGTTGGTCGCGTTGGCGCTCGCCGAGAGGATCGCGATCTCGCCGGAGTCACCGATCTGGTCGGCGATCATGTCGACCTGGACCTTGCCGATGCCCTCGGTGCTGGCCTGGTTGACGAACACGTCGCGGCAGGACGGGTCGGTGTCGGAGTCGAAGGTGACCACCTTGGTGCCGGCGTCCTTGGCCTGGTTGAGCGAGTCGCACGAGCGCCTTCGGGTCGTTGGCGGAGACCACGATCGCGCTGGTGTGCTTCTGCGCCTCGGTGTCGATGTACTGCGCCTGCGCGTCGGGGCTGGCGTCCTGCGGGCCGACCTGGGCGTAGGTGCCACCGAACTCGGTGACGGCCTTCTTGCCACCGGCGTCGCTGGTGTCGAAGTAGGGGTTGCCGAGGTTCTTCGGGATGAAGGTGACTGAGATCGTCTTGGAGCTGCTGCCACCACTCCCGCTGTCGCTGCTGTCGCCCGATCCCTTGCCACAGCCGCTGACGGCCAGCGCCAGCGAAAGGGCAACGGCAGCGACGCCGGTGATCCTCTTCGTGCTGCTCAACATGTGTGTTACCTCTTCTGGTTTCCAACGCCTGCTGGCGTGAGCTGGGGATCGGACGAGGTCGCCCGGTCCCGGTTGTGGCGCCTGGCAGCGGCGTCGGAGACCCACGCCAGGACACTGGTGGACATCACCGAGGCGACGAGCAGCAGCCCGATGATGATGTTGATGACGTTGACCGTGACGCCCTGCAGCCGCAGGGCACTCGACAGCACGCCGATCAGGAGCACCCCGGCGATCACGCCGAGGACCTTGCCGCGCCCGCCGAAGATCGAGACGCCGCCGAGGAGCACCGCCGCGATCACCTGGAGCTCGAGGCCGGTGGCGTTGTCGCCGCGGGAGCTGGTGAATCGCAGCGTGAAGTAGATCCCGGCGAGCGCCGAGACCACGCCGGAGAAGAGGAACAGCATGAACTTGCTGCGCGCCACGGGTACGCCGGTGAACTGGGCCGCCTCGGTGTTCAGTCCGATGTCGTAGACACCCCGGCCGAACGAGGAGAAGTGCAGCAGCCAGGTGAACGCGATCGCCAGCACGGCGAAGACGACCACGATCAGCGGGATGCCGGTGCCGCCGACCGTCTGCCGGGCCAGGTCGCTCCAGCGGTTCGGGAAGTCGGTGACCGCCTTGGTGCCGAGCACACCGACCGCGATGCCGCGGAAGAGCGCGAGGGTGCCGATGGTGACCGCGAGCGACGGCAGTCCGACGTACGCCACCAGGAAGCCGTTCAGCGCGCCGCAGGCCAGGCCGACGACCAGTGCCGCGAGCGCCGCGACCGGCACCGAGGTGCCGTGGTCGACGAGCGTGCCGAGCATGACGCTGCTCAGTCCCACGACGCTGGCGACGGAGAGGTCGATCTCGCCGGTGACGATGATCAGCGTCATCGGCAGCGCGATCAGCAGGATCGGCGCGATGTCGAGGAACAGGTAGGTCATCGTCAGCTGGGTGGCGAAGTAGGAGACGAAGTTGATCGCCCACACCAGCACCAGCACGAGGAGCGCGATCACCGCGGACTCGCGGGAGACCAGCAGCCGCCGCCAGAGGGGCTGCGCGTGGAACGGGTAGGTGCTGGCTCATGCTGCGTCCCTCGCCTCGATCAGTTGCCGTTCGCGTCGCAGGCTGAGCAGCCGGTCCAGCGCGATCGCGCTGAGGATCAGCGCGCCGACCAGCGCCTGCTGCCAGAAGTCGGGGATCCCGAGGATCGGCAGCACGCGGTTGATGGTGACCAGCAACATGGCGCCGATCGCGGCGCCCCAGACGGTGCCGCTGCCGCCGAAGATCGCGACGCCGCCGACCACGACGGCCGCGACGGCCTGGAGCTCGATGCCGGTGCCGGCGCTGGAGCTGACGCTGCCGTAGCGGGCGGCGAAGACGACTCCCGCGAGACCGGCGAGGGCACCGCTGAGCACGAACGCGCCGATCACGCGGCGACGTACGTTGAGTCCGTAGAGGACCGCGGCGTCCGGGTCGGAGCCGATCGCGTAGAGCTCGCGACCACCGCGCGCGGTGTGCAGGTAGTAGCCCACGACGACCACGACCAGCATCGCGAGGATGAACAGGACCGGGATCGACAGGATCGTCTTGGTGCCGAGGTTGCCGAAGGCGTCGGGCATGTCGGAGGGGTTGATGCGGTTGCTCCCGGCCCAGCTGAGCACGATGCCGCGGTAGATGTAGAGCGTGCCGAGGGTGATCACCAGCGCGGGCACCTTGCCGAAGCCGACCAGCAGGCCGTTGACCAGGCCGAGCACGGCCCCGGCCAGCACGCCGAGCAGGATCACCGCGACGATCGGCAGGCCGGTGTCGATGAACAGCCGGCCGGTGAGGTACGCCGTCAGCCCGAGCACCGAGCCGACGGAGAGGTCGACGTTGCGGGTGATGATCACGACGCACTGACCGGCCGCGAGGAGCAGCAGCACCGACGGCGTGAGCAGCAGGTCGCGCCAGCTGTTGGCGCTGAACAGGAAGTTGGGGCTCTTGATCGTCGCCGCGGCGATGATCAGCGAGGAGCACCGCGAGGATCGACGCCTCGCGTGACCGGACCACGGTCTCGAAGGCGCGGCGGCCCGGGGACAGCTCGCTGGGGGCGACGAGCTCGGCGTGGGCGTGCTCGGTCTCCGGCTGCTGGTCCTGCTTGGCGGTGTCGATCATGCGCGCACCTCCCTGGTCTGGGTGGCGGCGAGCATCACGTTCTCCGGGGTGGCGTCGTCGCGGTCGATGTCGGCGGTCAGGCGGCCCTCGGAGACGACCAGGACGCGGTCGGCCATGCCGAGGACCTCGGGCAGCTCGGAGGAGATCATCAGGATCGCCATCCCCTGTCCGGCGAGCTCGGAGAGCAGCCGGTGCACCTCGGCCTTGGTGCCGACGTCGATGCCGCGGGTGGGCTCGTCGATGACCAGCAGCCGCGGCTCGGTGGCGAGCCACTTGGCGATGACGACCTTCTGCTGGTTGCCGCCGCTCATCGTGGTGGCGTTCATGTCGAGGGCGTTGGTCTTCACCTCGAGGCGGGAGGCCCACGGCGCGGAGGCCTCGCTCTCAGCGCGTTGGGTGAGGACGCCGAACCGGGACAACCGGCTGCGGATCACCCCGGCCACGTTGCGCGAGACCGACGCGTCGATGACGAGCCCCTGCTTGCGCCGGTCCTCGGGGATGAACGCCATGCCGGCCCTGATCGCCGCACGCGGGTTGCGCGGCGGCACCGCCTTGCCGAGCAGGTGCACCGAGCCGGTGTCGTAGCCGTCGACGCCGAACACGGCGCGGGCGATCTCGCTGCGGCCCGCACCGACCAGCCCGGCGAGCCCGACGATCTCGCCGGCGCGGACGTCGAAGGACACGTCGTGGAAGACGCCGGTGGACCCGAGGTTGCGCACCTCGAGCACGGGCGTCGCCGACGGTTGCGGCGGTCTTCGGGAACAGGTCGCCGACCTCGCGGCCGACCATCAGGGCGACCAGCTTGTCGACGTCGGTGTCCGCGACCTGCAGCGTGTCGACGTAGGAGCCGTCGCGCATCACGGTGACCGTGTCGCACAGCTCGAAGACCTCGTCGAAGCGGTGCGAGATGAACACCAGCGCGCGACCCTCGTCGCGCAGCCGCCGCGCGACGGTGAAGAGCCGCTCGACCTCGACGCCGCTGAGCGCCGCGGTCGGCTCGTCCATGATCAGGACGCGGGCGTCGAGGGAGATGGCCTTGGCGATCTCGATGATCTGCTGGTCGGCGATCGACAGCCCCAGCGCCTGGCGCCGCGGGTCGATGTGTACGCCGAGTCCGGCGAAGAGGCTGGCCGCCTCGGCGTACATCGCCGAGCGGTTGATCCGTCGCCCGGAGCCGAGGATCTGGCGGCCCATGAAGATGTTCTCGGTGACCGACAGGTCGGGGAACAGCGTCGGCTCCTGGTAGATCACCGCGACGCCGGCCGCCTTGGACTCGGCGGTCGAGGAGAAGTCCACGCTGCTGCCGTCGAGCAGGAACTCGCCGCCGTCGCGGCGGTAGACCCCGGCCACGACCTTGACCAGCGTCGACTTGCCGGCGCCGTTCTCCCCCACCAGCGCGTGGATGGAGCCCGGTTCGACCCGCAGCGACCCCGAGCGGAGCGCCTGGACGGCGCCGAACGACTTGACGACGCCGCGCAGCTCCAGCGACGCGGGGCGAGTCGGGGTCTCGGTCATCCAGCAGAGTCCGTCCGTGTGATTGAAAGGTTTCAAAATCTGAGTGTGAACGCTAGGTGACGGCCGTCACAGGTGTCAAGCACCGTTACCGAATCCACACGGAAATCCTCGGCACGCCGCGTGACCCGCTAGCATTTGGGACGTTTCAAGGCGAGCCCGTCCGGGCCGCCAGGACGGGAGGTGCGATGGCCACGTCCTCCGGCAGCCGCTCCCCCTCGGTCAAGGACGTCGCGGCCGCCGCCGGGGTGTCCCTGGGCACCGTCTCCAACGTGCTCAACCGACCCGCGGTGGTCAGCGCCGCGACCCGGGAGCGGGTCGAGCGCGCGATGGCCGACCTCGGCTTCGTGCGCAACGAGTTCGCCCGCCAGCTCCGGATGGGCACCAGCCGCACGCTCGCCTACGTGATGCTCGACGCCACCAACCCGTTCTTCACCGACGTCGCCCAGGGCATCGAGCTGGCCGCCGAGGGCGCGGACATGTCGGTCGTGATCTGCAACAGCAACAACCGCGCGGTCCGCGAGCAGGCCCACCTCGCGCAGCTGATGGAGCAACGGGTCCTGGGCATCCTGCTGACCCCCACCGACCCGCAGGCTCCGTGGATCGACGCGGTCGCCGAGCGCGGCGTACCCCTCGTGATCGTCGACCGCACCCGCGACGACGAGCGGTTCTGCTCGGTGGCCGTCGACGACGTGCTCGGTGGTCGGCTGGCGATCGAGCACCTCATCGACCAGGGCCACACCCGGGTCGCGTTCATCGGCGGGCCGAGGTCGCTCGGCCAGGTCCGGGACCGCTACGCCGGCGCCCAGCGCGCCTGGAGCGAGGCCGGGCTGCCACCCGAAGACCTGGTCGAGCTGCCGACGGCCGCGCTCACCGTCGCCGAGGGCCGCGGCGCGGGCGAGCGACTGGCCGGCCTCTCCGCCGCCCGACGTCCGACCGCGGCGTTCTGCGCCAACGACATCACGGCGCTCGGCCTGCTCCAGGCGGCCATCGGCACCGGGCTGGCGGGTGCCCGGCGACCTCGCCATCGTGGGGTACGACGACATCGAGTTCGCCTCGGCCGCAGCCGTGCCGCTCACCTCGGTCCGGCAGCCCCGCGAGGAGCTCGGCCGCACCGCCGCCCAGCTCCTGCTGGCGGAGACCGCTGACGACCAGCACCTCCACCAGCAGGTGGTGTTCAAGCCCGAGCTCGCTGCGCGGGCGTCGTCACTGTCGACGGGCTGACCGGCTCCGGGTCGCGGTGCTCGCCACCCGGTGGTGTCCTGAGCTCCGAGACGCACACCTGAACGCGTACCCGGCCTTGAATCGTTGGACCTCCGCCGGCCGGCACGACTCCCACGTGGTCGAGCAGTGAAGCGCGGCGCACTCGGTGGTTGAGGAGCGAGCGCCAGCGAGCGTCTCGAAACCACGCTGCCCTGCACAGGTGGTCGAGCAGCGAGCGAAGCGAGCGGATAGTCGAGACCACACCGGGGCTGGCCGGTGCACCTCAGGATTCTCGGGGTCGTGGTCGACGTTCGCCTCTGGTCACGCTGGCGTCCCGACGCCTCCGGTCGACTTCCGGTCGCACGGGTACAGATCCTGTGGTTGCGGCAGTTGGGTCCCGGTGGCAGGGCCAGTCGCGGTGTTCGGTGGTTGAGGAGCGAGCGCCAGCGAGCGTCTCGAAACCACGCTGCCCTGCACAGGTGGTCGAGCAGCGAGCGAAGCAAGCGGATGGTCGAGACCACACCGGGGCCCGTCGGTGCACCTCAGGATTCTCGGGGTCGTGGTCGACGTTCGCCTCTGGTCACGCTGGCGTCCCGACGCCTCCGGTCGACTTCCGGTCGCGCGGGTACAGATCCTGTGGTTGCGGCAGTTGGGTCCTGGTGGCAGGGCCAGTCGCGGTGTTCGGTGGTTGAGGAGCGAGCGCCAGCGAGCGTCTCGAAACCACTCGATCAAGTGCCTCCAGAACATCTCGTGATGTGGGCAAAACCGCAGGTCAGAGGCCCTTTTCTGTCAGTGGTGGCTGCTTGAATTCAGTCATGAGCAGCCAGCCGCTCGACCACCTGCACCCGGTGGTCGAGTTCACCCAGAGGCTGTCTGCGCGGCTCGATTCGCTGACGCAATTGCCGCTGATGTCACTGAGTGCGCAGGACCAGCGCGAGGTGCTCATCGATCTGGCGAAGTGCCGCGCCCAGCTCGATGCCCTGCAGCTACGCATGCTCGCCCAGGCCGAGCAGTCCAAGGCCACCCTCGACTCCGGTGCAGCGTCCGCTGCTGACTGGGTGGCGGTCGAGACCCGCCAGGTGCGCCGCGACGCACGCGCCGACCTGAAGCTGGCGAGCACGCTGGAGCAGCACGACTGTCTGTCCGCGGCGATGGGCGACGGCCGGGTCAACACCGCCCAGGCCCGGGCGATCGTGGCCGCGTTGGCCAGGCTGCCGAGGACGGGCGAGTTCGCCGTGACCGGCGAGCAGCGCGCGGCTGCCGAGACTCACCTGGTCGAGCTCGCGGCTCATCACGACGCGAAGGAGCTGCGGGTCCTGGGCCGCCACGTGTTCGAGGTGATCGCCCCCGAGGTCGCCGAACGGTTCGAGGGCCAGGCGCTCGAGGCCGAGGAAGCCCAGGCGCTGCGGCGTACGACCTTCACGATGTGGGAGGACGACGAAGGCACCTGCCACGGCCGCTTCCGCATCCCCGCCCTGCACGGGCAGATGCTGAACAAGATGATCCTGGCCATCTCCTCACCTGCCCACTCCACAACCGCTGGTGGCATCGACCCCGACCTGCCCACCCCGGTGCGCCACGGCCTGGCGTTCACCCAGCTGATCGAGTCCATCCCGGCCGAGACGCTGCCCAAGACCGGCGGCTGCTCGGCCACCATCGTGGTGAGCATGACCCTCGAGCAGCTGCTGGCCGACCTCGACGCCGCCGGGGTCTGCACCCTGGACACCGGCGGCCGCATCTCCGCCGCCGAAGCCCGCCGCCTGGCCTGCTCGGCCGGCATCATCCCGATGGTCCTCGGCGGTAAGAGCCAGGTCCTCGACGCCGGCCGCAAACGCCGCAGCCACACCGAAGCCATGCGCATCGTCATGGGCGTCCGCGACGGCGGCTGCACCGCAGAACACTGCGAAACCCCACCCGGCCTCTGCCACGCCCACCACGACACCCCCTGGTCCCAAGGCGGACCCACCAACGTCGACACCGGCCGACTCCTCTGCCCCCACCACCACCGCCGCATCCACGACCCGGCCTACCAGACCACCCGACTCCCCAACGGCAAGATCCGCTTCCACCGACGCGAGTGAGCCGACGGTTGCAGTCCCGCGGATCGTCGTCAGGGTTGGTTGTCCTTCGCGACGAAATGAACCTGGCCGCTTCCGACATCCACGATGCCGATCCCGACAGTTCCGTCGGGATACTCCCTGTTGAAGATGACCCGGTTGCCGTCGGGCGAGCGGATCGGTTCGCTGTCCCTGATCCCTGGTGCTGGATGAGTCAGCTGGCGTTGGCGGCTGCCGTCCACGCGGCCGGCGACCAGCGCGGCCGAGTCCGTCATCGGGTCGTAACGGATCCACGTGAGCGGCAGGGTTTCCCTGTAGCCGCCTGAGTGGGGTTCGGTGGCACCGCTCGGGCTCGGTGTCATGACGGAGAATCCGACCGCCAGGAGAACTGACATCACGACACTGACGATGAGTCGACGCGACGAGGTCGGCGACGAGATTGCCTGGGGCTCTCGACGTTCGATGGAATGGCTGCTCGACATGATGACTCTCCTTGGTGTCTGGGCTGGGCAGGATCCGAGGGTCGCTGGTGCTCCGAAGGTGTTGCCTTTTTCGGGGTGCGGGGACCGACCGGCTGATAGGGCCTCGGGCGGAGCTGACTAGGCCTTGGCCGGGGCAGGCCGGACTGGTGTGGTGGCACGTCGCTGGCTCTTGGCGATGACGAACGAAGCACCGATCAGCCAGAACGGAAGCAGCAGGTAGTTGACGAGCCCGCCGGGCGGGATGCCGGCATCCCCCAGCGCACCCAGGACGCCGAGCACCACGGTGAGGATCGCGAACCACCTCGGCAGAGCCGCGCTGCTCATTCCGCCCAACCCGGTCGCGATGAAGGCCGCCGCCAGGCCAATGCCCATGCCGGCCCAACCGAAGTACCCCACGTAGCTCAGGGTGTGCAGAGCAGCGTCGTCTCTGGCGTCGGCAGCGCCGTTGATCAGGCCCCAGTTCCACATCACCATCTGGGAGATACCTGCAACAGCGACCACCCAACCGCCATACGCCACGCTCGAGTACGTTGCTTCTCGGGCTTCTCCCGAGCGAAGCAGGCGGCGGATCGCGGTCGCGAAGAACAGGAGGGCGATCCCCATCAGCACGAGGCACCCTTGCGAGCCAAAATTGCGGCCCAGATGGTCCTGGATGGCCGCCGTCGTGGCTGCGCCGGGTTTGTCATGGGTGTACATGTCCTGAAGCAGGTCCTGCCCGATCCAGCACAGGCCCGCGATGGCGCCGCTCCAGGGTAGGAGCTTCTCGAACGTGGTCAGCGGCATGCTGCACTCCTTCGTCGGGAGGGACCAGGCGCCCTCGCAACGACGTTCACCTGAGCAGTGACCCGAGCACATGAGCTGGATGTCCCGACTTGTCCGGGAACAGTTCCCGGGCACCTATCCGCGCGGCCCGCGAGGCTTCAGACTCGATTCATGAACCCCGTGGTCGCGCTCGGTGTCGCCGCCGTCTCCGTGCTCGTCGGACTCTTGGTGCTGCGCTCCGGACAACGCCGCATCGGCTGGCTACTGGTCGCTCACGGCGTCTGCTTCGGTGCCTTGTTCAGCACTTCCGGCACCAGCACGAGCGAGTCTGGGATGGTGGTCGACCAGATCGCCGCGGGAACGTGGGTGTTCATCTTCCTGTGGCTGATACTCGTCGCTTACCTGCTGCCCGACGGCCACAGCCTCTCACCGGGTTGGCGCCGTTGGATGCTGACCGGGTTGGTCGGTGTCGCTGCCTTCTTGCTGGGGGCCGCCGGCGACGCTGACGGCTTCCGGGACACCCACGGCGGCACCGACCCGCCGGTGTCTCTGGTACCGGCCCCCGTCTTCGCGATCCTCGGCGTGGCGGGTTTGGTGCTGACCGTCTTGCTGTTCTTCGGCGCGATGTTCGCGGTGCGTGCCAGGCTGCGCCGGTCCTCGGGCGACGAACGCCTACAGCTGTTGTGGCTCGTCTGGGGAGCGACCAGTCTGCCGATGGCGCTCGTGCTCGCCTGGGTCGGGCACTTCGCCCTCGATGACAACCCGCTGGTCATCGCTGTGGCCCTGGCCATGGCCGGAGTCGCCCTCCCCGTCACCATCGGCATAGCGATCCTGAGGTATCGGCTCTTCGACATCGAGCTGGTGCTCAGCCGGACCCTGACGTACGGCGTGCTGGTCGCGGCCGTTGTCTTGCTCTACGCCCTTCTCCTCTTCGGCTCCGAGCGACTCCTGGGCAGCAGTACGGCGGGCGGTGTGCTCGCCGTCTCACTCGTCGCGGTTGCGGTGCAGCCGGTGTATTCGACCCTGCGCCGATGTATCGAGCGTTGGGTCTACGGCTACCGAGCCGACCCAGCCGCAGCCCTGCGGAGGCTCGGCGCGAGCCTCGAGTCGACGGATCCGCTGCGCGTGGCGGACACCATCGCCGTATCCGTTGCCGATGCGCTCAAGGTTCAGCGGGTCTGGGTGACAGCACCCGACGACTCGGCGCCTGGAGACCCGAACATCGTGCGTACTCCTCTGGTCCACCAAGACGACCATCTTGGTGATCTGGTTGTCGACGTGCCAGGGGGTCGCCGTCTCTCGCCCGCGGACACGGCACTCCTGCGCGACCTCGCCCGCTATGCCTCAGTCACCGTCCGAGCGGCACAGCTGGCCGGTGAGCTCCAGGTATCCCGGTCACGGATCGTGACCGCTCGGGAGGAGGAGCGAAAACGACTGCGCCGAGAGCTCCACGACGGCCTCGGGCCGTCCTTGGCCGCCATCTTGCTCAAACTCGAGGTCGCACGGTCCCGGGATGACGTCACCGACCGCAACGCCTTGCTCGCGGAGATCCGCGACGAGACCAAGGCTGCCATCACCGAGGTGCGGCGCGCCGTCGATGAGCTGCGCCCACCAGCCATCGACGAGGTCGGCCTCTCGGGTGCCATCCGCCAAAGAGCTACATCCCTGTCGACCGACCTGCTCCTGTTCCAAGTCGACAGCCCACTCACGCTGCCCCCGATACCTGCCGCCGTCGAGGTCGCGGCTTTCCGGATCGCTTCGGAGGCCATGACCAATGTCGTCAAACACTCCGGCGCCAGCCGGTGCAGCGTGGGTCTCGTGTGCGACCAGACGCTCGACCTCACCGTCTCCGACAACGGCCGTGGCAGCAAGCGCCCCAGCGGTGGCGGCGTCGGCTGGCACTCCATGACCGAGCGAGCAGCCGAGCTCGGCGGATCGTGCACGATCTCCCACCGCCCCGGGGGCGGTCTGGTTGTCCGTGCCGTGCTGCCGTTGCGCGAGGACGTCGCCCTCGAGGTCCTCGGATGATCCGCGTCGTCGTGGCAGACGACCACCCGGCCTTTCGTCGAGGGCTGGAGCTGATGCTGGTCGATTTCGACGACCTGCAGGTCGTGGGCGCAGCCGAGACCGGAGCAAGAGCGGTGGAGCTGGCGGGCTCGCTGACACCCGACGTCGTGTTGATGGATCTGCGCATGCCTGACCTGGACGGCATCGAGGCGACCCGCCAGCTCGCCAGCAACGAAGGGGCGCCCGCCATCGTCGTGCTCACGATGTTCGAGGACGACGACTCCGTCTTCGCCGCCATGCGCGCCGGCGCCCACGGATACCTGCTCAAGGGCGCCGACCAGGACGAGATCGTCCGCGCCATCCGCGCAGCCGCCGCAGGCGAGGCGATCTTCGGTCCTGAGATCGCCGCACGCGTCATCCACCACTTCGCACAAGGCGCCGGCTCAGCGACCACGGCCTTCCCGTCGCTGACCGAACGAGAGCGCGGCGTGCTCGAGATGATCGCGGCCGGCAAGGGCAACGCCACGATCGCCCACGAGCTGATGATCAGCCTCAAGACAGTGCGCAACCACGTCTCGAACGTCTTCACAAAGCTCCAGGTGTCCGACCGCTCGGCCGCCATCGTGAAAGCTCGCAAGGCCGGGCTCGGCGGTGAATGACCACGGTCCAGGGACGACCGTGAAGCCCCGTGTGCCGGATGTCTGGTTCAGGCCAGGTGTTCGGCGCGCTTTGGCCTAGCCCGCTGCCTTCTTGACCAGCTTGCGGATCAGCTTCTCCTCGGCTTGGCCGATCTCGGCCACCGCATACGAGGTCACCCACATCGCGCCGTCGTCGAGCTGAGCGGCCTCCTCGAACCCGAGCGTGGCGTAGCGGGACTTGAACTTTGACGCTGGCTTGAAGAAGACGACGACCTTGCCGTCGCGGGCGTACGACGGGAAGCCGTACCAGGTCTTCGGGTCCAGCTGTGGGGCAACGTCAAGCACGATCCGGTGGATGGCCTCGGCCAGCCCGCGGTCGGGCTGCGGGAGCGCCGTGATCGCCTCGACGCATGCCTCGGCCTCGTCGGCCTTCTTCGCGCCGCCCTTCTTCTCTGCACGCAGCTCGGCGGCGCGCTGCTTCATGGCGGCCAGCTCGTCGTCGGAGAAGCCGGAATCGGATGTGTTGGTAGTGGTCTTGGTAGCCATGCCCTCACGCTAAGACGTCTGGCGGGCGCACGCTTCTCGAATCCTGACCGCTTGCATCCAGGGGCGCGCTTGAACCGGCGCCTGGGTTTCGCGGCACTGCGTGCCGTCTCAGCTGCTATCCCGCTGACTCGAGGAGTGCTGGCTGAGAGGCTGTACCGGTGCGCGCCGTTGTCCTGGATGCCGTTCGAGCCGAGCCCGAGGTTCGAGAGGTGGCCGACCCCACGGCCCCGGTCGGCGGCGTGGTGGTCCGCGTGATGGCGACGGGGCTGTGCCGTAGCGATTGGCACGCGTGGGCGGGACATGAGGAGATCGTCTTCCCGCACGTGCCGGGTCACGAGCTTGCAGGAGTGGTGGTCGAGGTCGGTGAACAGGTCAGCCGATGGCGGGTCGGGGACCGCGTGACCGTCCCGTTCGTCTGCGGCTGCGGTCGCTGCGAGTGGTGTCGATCCGGAGACGCTCAGGTCTGTCCGGCTCAGCACCAACCAGGCTTCACGCACTGGGGATCGTTCGCCGAGTACGTCGCCCTGCACGCAGCGGACACGAACGTCGTGGGTCTCCCGGAGCAGGTCGACTTCGCCGCTGCGGCCAGTCTCGGATGCCGGTTCGCCACGGCGTACCGCGCCCTGGTCGGACGTGCACGGGTCACCGAGGGCGAGTGGGTGACCGTGGTCGGTGCCGGCGGCGTGGGGCTGAGCGTGGTCATGATCGCGCGTGCCCTGGGTGCCCGAGTGATCGCGGTGGATCGGAACCTCGAGGCGCTCGCCGTCGCCTCCGAGCTCGGCGCGGAGCACACGGTGCGTGCCGACGGCCGGGACATCCCGGCGGCTGTCGCCGATCTGACGCACGGCGGCAGCCACGTCACCGTCGATGCGGTCGGCGGCGAGCACGCCTGCGCTGATGCGATCCTGAGCCTTCGCCGTCGGGGTCGCCATGTCCAGATCGGTCTGCTGCCGCCGGTCGAGGGCGACCCGCGGCTACCGATGGCCAGGGTGATCGGCTGGGAACTCGATGTCCTCGGAAGTCACGGGATGGCCGCAGCCGACTACCCGGCCATGCTCACGCTCATCGAGCAAGGCATCCTCCAGCCGCAACGCCTGATCGAGCGCACCATCGGACTCGACGATGCAGCCGCACTGCTGCCCCAGTTCGATCAGGTGACAGTCGCAGGCATGACCTTGATCGACCCGGAGCGTTGACCGGTCTTCACAAGCCACGCCCCTGGGTGGGGGTTCTCGGCCGCGCGAGGACCCGGACGGCGCGCCCTCAGCCGCTGGCCGCGGGCTGCGTGGTCAGCGCCTTGATCAGCTCGCCCACGTTCGGAGTTCCGAGTCCGGTCACCTTGTCGTAGCCGGCCACCGCCGTGAAGCCACCGTTGCTGCCCGCGACGATGTCGCGGAAGCACGACGTCCCGGCCAGGGGGTAGAGCGACGGGTTGAGGAACCCCATCGCCGGCATCCCTGCCTTGGTGCGCGACTCGTTGATCAGGGCGCAGAAACCGGCCCAGACCGGGGCGCTCCAGCTGGTGCCGCCGATCTGCTCGTCCTTGCCCTGGAGGACGACCAGCGCCCCCGTGTTCGGATCCGCGGCCAGACTGACGTCGGGCACGAGTCGGGCCTTGCCCCGGCCGATGTGCGGACCCTTCTGCCACGTCGGCCGGGAGAAGAAGATGCTGGCGCCGCCGCCGCTGCCACTCCAGGCGGTCTCGCCCGTCACCTTCCGCTTGGGCGACAGCTGCAGGGACGTGCCGCCGACTCCGATGACGACGCTGTCGGAGGCTTCGTACTCGGCCTGGCGGGGGCCGTTGGACGAGTGGCCCGAGGAGTCGGGGTTGGACCCGGCGTCGCCGCTGGACACGAACACGTTGACGCCGGCCGCTGCCAGCTTCAGGAACTTCTGGTGCTGGGTCGCCACCTCTCCTGAGGGGCCACCGAGGAACTTCTCACCCAAGCCGAGGCTGATCGACAGCTGACGCATGCCGGGGTGGGAGGGGAGGTCGGCGATGATGCGATCCAGTGCGCGGTCGAGGTTCACGAAGCTCAGGGACCCAGCGGCATAGACGCGGATCTTCGCCTTGGGGGCGATCCCGCTCGACCACTCGACGTCGAGGGTCTCCTCGCCCTCAGCAGGCGGGAGCACCCCGCCACCCACGTTGATGAAGGTCACCCGCGACCCGCTGGCCGGCAAGCCGTTGCGCTTCCAGAACGCGGCGAGGTCCTTCTTGTCCGGCACCGTGTCGATGAGGATCGCGATGGTCTGGCCAGCTCCGGTCGCGGTGACGTCGGTCGCGCCGTACGCCGCGAGGATGTCGGCCACCAGGTAGGGCGGCTCGCCCGCGGTGGTGACGGCGGCCCGGACCAGCTCCGGATCACGCTCGGCCCACGAAGCGAACCGGCGACTGTGCTTGTTGGCGTGGCGGAACGGCTGCAGACCGATGATCGCCTGGACGCCTGCACCGACGTCCTGCGGGAGGCTCGGGGCCGTGCGAGCAGCGTTGTACGTCACGCCGTCACGCGTCACCTTCGCCACGTCGACCTGCAGCTGCTTCGCGATGTTGGCGACGGTGGACTTCGCGTAGACGGAGGAACCGTCGTCGGAGACGTGGTCCACCTCGAAGCCGTGGGACGCCAGCCAGTCCGTCAGCTTCTTCCGGGACTTCTCCGGAACCGTCACAGCAGCGAGCTCCTCAGAGGGGACCACCTCGCCGGCGGCAACCTTGTCCTCGAGGTCGGCCTTGGCCTTCGCGTCCAGGCCCAGTGCGAAGAGCACGTCCATGGTGTCGGTCTTGTCGCTCGCCGATGCTGACTGGACCAACATGCCGCGCTGGATCGGTCCGTCCTCCTCAGGGAGCGGGACCACGCTGTCCTCGAATACTTTCCTTCCCGCCATGACGCCTCCTTGCCCAAGCACTCTTCGACGCCACGAGATGGATGCGACGCGAACTGATACCTCGACATTCCTCCCGTAGCCACCCACCGGCAACCACGGCGGACCGCCGGTATACGCCGGGCAGGAAGGTCACACGTACCCGGTGTACCATTTGGTACATGAACCGTTTCTTCGAGACCAGCAGACACATCGACTCGCCCGCCGAACCGGTCTGGGACGTCCTCTTCGACGTCGCGCACTGGCCCGAGTGGACGCCGACCATCGACCAGGTCGAGCGACTGGACGACGGGCCGTTCGGGGTCGGCTCGCGGGCCCGAGTGCGACAGCCCAGGCTGCCGCGCGCGACGTGGGAGGTGACCGAGGTCGCGGACGGTCGCAGCTTCACCTGGATGGCCTCGGGGCCCGGGATGAAGACGATCGCGCGGCACGAGGTCGTCCCGGACGCGAGCGGCTGCACGGTCACGCTCAGCATCGAGCAGACCGGCCCCATGGGCGCGGTCGCGGCCAGGATCTGGCGTCGCCTCACCCAGCACTACATCGAGCTCGAGGCCGAGAGCCTGGACCAGCGGGTCACCCGCGCGTCCGCCGCGTGACCCGTGACACCTCGCGAACGCCTCCTGGAGGCTGCGCTCGAGCACTTCGGTCGCCACGGCATCGGCGACACCAGCCTGCGCGGAATGGCCGAGGCGTTGGGGACCAGCCACCGCATGCTGATCTACCACTTCGGCTCGCGCGAGGGGCTGCTGGCCGAGGTGACGCGTGCGGTCGAAGCACGCCAGCGGGAGGTGATGACGGCGACGTACGACGCCGACCTGCCTCCGCTCGAGGCGGGGGCGAAGTACTGGGAGGAGACCGTCGAGGCGACGCTGCGCTACGGGCCGCTGTTCTTCGAGCTCGCAGCGAACGCGATGCAGGGCAAGGACCACGCCGCCGCGCTTCGCGAGGAGCTGATCGCCGCGTGGCTGCCGTCGGTCACCGACCTCTGCCGCGCGATCGGGATCCCCGAGGCCCAGGCCGAGACCCACGCGCGCCTCGCCCTCGGCGCTGCCCGGGGACTGCTCCTCGACCTGCTCGTCAGCGGCCAGCGCGAGGAGGTCGCCCGATCTGCGGACCTGCTCAACCGGCTGCTCCTGCTCTCCGCGGAGGTCGGCGGAGCAATCACCGACCGGCCGGGCGGCTGAACGGGGTCCGGTGTTGACACCCTCCGCCGCGTGGCCGGACCAACCGGCTCCCTGAGCACGAGGCGAGCAGCCGCGATTCGTCCAGATCGCGTCCCGGGAACCCACCCGTCGACGACCTGACCTACGGTGGTCCGCATGCCTTTTTCCCGGATCGCCCGTATTGCCGCCCCCGTCGCGGCGCTCGCCGTGCTCGTGCCGCTGACCGGATCGGTGCCCACCGCGTCCGCCTCGGAGCGCCACCCGACCAACTCGGCCAAGGTGTTCCGCTGGGGGAACGCCAGCGTGAAGGACGAGTTCCACGGCGGGCTGGCGAAGCGTTGGCAGGTCAACAAGCCGGGCCTGGTGCGCAACCAGCACGGCATGCTCACCCTCGACTCGACCCGCAGGAGCGGCACCGTCACTGCGACCCTGACGGGTAGCCCGCGCCGCTACGGGCGCTGGGAGGCGCGCGTCCGCGGCCGGCAGTACGGCGGACCAGGCACGGCCTTCCACGCGATCTGGGAGCTGGTCCCGAGCAGGGCCAGGCACTGCGGTGGCCGCGGGATCGTGCTCAGTGACTACGCCCTGAACGGACGGCGTGCCCGGATGCACGCACGCAACCTGCCGAGCCACGACTTCACCGCGTCGAAGCGGATGGCCCTCCGCGACAACCAGTTCCACACCTACGCCGTCGAGGTGACCCGCACGCACATCTCGTGGTTCGTCGACACCAGGGTGATCCGGACCGAGCGCCGTTCCGAGGCGCGCACCGGGGCGGCGTACAACATCCGCTTCCGGCTGCAGGCGACGCCAGGCGCCTCGATGCGCCAGGGACGGATGCAGATGGACTGGGTCCGCTACTACGGCCTCGAGCGCAAGAACGCGAAGTCGATCAACGCCCCGCCCTGCGGCACACGTCGTACGCCCGCGCCTGCTGAGGCGACGGGCGTACGACGGAGAGATCGCTCAGGCCGCGAGGATGGGCTCCGACGAGGCCGGGAACAGGCTCACTCGCCAGCTCGTCGCGGCGGATCAGCGTCAACGCAGCGACCAGACCGAACGCCGCGAAGATCGCACCGACCAGGAACGCCGAGCTGAACCCGTCGACCAACGCCGAGGGCAGCGCCACTCCGGTGACGAGCGAGTCCTTGGTCTGCGACGTGGCGATCGTGGAGAGCGCCGCGATGCCGAGCGCGCCGCCGATCTGCTGCGAGGTGTTGATCAGCCCGGAGGCCAACCCGGCCTCGGCCGGCTGGATGCCGGCGAGCGCCGCGATCGAGATCGGCACGAAGGAGAACCCGATGCCGACTCCGATGATCAGGAAGCCCGGCAGCAGGTCGGCGACGTAGCTGCCCCCGACGGAGACCTGCGTGAAGTACAGGAGCCCTGCCGTCAGCATGGCCATCCCGACCACCAGCACCGGCTTCACCCCGACCCGGGTCACGAGCTGGCCGGCGACGGCGGACCAGATGATGGCCGTGCCCGCGACCGCGAGGTAGGCGACGCCTGTCTTCATCGGGGAGTAGCCGAGCACCTGCTGCATGTAGAGCGTCAGCATCAGGAACATCGAGAACATCGCCGTACCCATGATGAATCCCGCGACGTTGGCGCCGCTCACCGTGCGCGTCCGCAGGATGCCGAAGCGCATCAGCGGCTCCGGGTGCCGCAGCTCCCAGGCGACGAAGGCGACGAGCAGGACCAAGGACGCCGCGATCACGCCGAGGGTCTCGGCGACAGCCAGCCGTGGCGACCGGCCTGCGTGATCGCGTAGACCAGCGACGAGAGCCCGCTGGTGACCAGGACGGCGCCCGGGAGGTCGAACTTCGTGGTCGCGGCGTCACGACTCTCGGTGAGCAGGAACGGCGCCAGCACGAACCCGACGACACCGACCGGGACGTTGACGAAGAAGATCCACTCCCAGCTGAGGGCGTCGGTGAGGATCCCGCCGAGGAGTACGCCGGCCACGGCACCGAAGCCTCCGACGGCACCCCAGGCGCCGAGGGCGATGTTGCGCTCGCGACCTTCGGGGAACGTCGTGGACAGGATCGACAGCGCGGCGGGAGTGATGATCGCTGCGCCGAAGCCCTGGAAGACCCGGGCGCGTGATCAGGGAGGTCTCGGACCAGGCGAGACCCGCCAGCAGCGAGGCCACGGTGAAGACCACGACCCCGATCAGGAAGAGCCGACGGCGGCCCAGCATGTCCGCTGCCCGGCCGCCGAGCAGCAGGAAGCCGCCGAAGACGAGGGCGTAGGCGCTGATCACCCACTGGAGGTCGGCCTGCGAGAAGCCGAGGTCGCTCTTGATGGAGGGCAGAGCGACATTCACGATCGCGATGTCGAGGACGACCATGAACTGGACGACGCACAACAGCGCGAGGGCCAGCCACGTGCCGCGGTTCGAGGACACCGCTTCAGTTGCTTGCTTTTGTGAAGTCATGCTCGCGACCGTAGCAGCGTCTACTTCAATTTTGCAAGCAGTTAGTACAGATTCAGAACCGAGTGGTACTCTTTCGGCATGGCGAAGCGCTACGAGCAGTACTGTCCGATGGCTCACGCCCTCGACCTGGTCGGCGATCGCTGGACCCTGCTGGTGATCCGCGATCTGATGCACGGTCCCAAGCGCTACACCGACCTCGTCGACCGTCTCCCCGGCATCGGCACCAACATCCTGGCGGCGCGGCTGCGGGACCTCGAGGCTCACGGCATCCTCGTCCGACGCACGCTGCCGCCCCCGGCCGCATCGAAGGTCTACGAGCTGACCGACTACGGCCGTGAGCTGCGCCCGGCCCTGCGGGAGCTGGCACTGTGGGGCGCCCGCTCCCTGGGCCCGCCCACCGTGGAGGGCGACCTGTTCGACGGCTGGCTGGCCAACGCGATGGACGTCGTGATCGCGCACCTCGCCCCCGCCGGCCGCTTCGAGTTCCGGGCCGGCGACGAGGTCGCCTCGCTCGTCGACGGCGAGGTCGTGAACGGCCCGATCGAGGACGCCGACGTGCGCGTCGAAGGCGACCCCGACGGGATCTACGCGCTGTTCGTCGACAGGTGCTTCGACCTGGTCACGATCGACGGCGACCAGAAGCTGCTGGAGCAGCTCCTCGACGTGGCGCCTGCGCGGACGGCCGCGCCGATCACGGTCTAGTCGTCGGTCGACTGCCTGGCGGCGTCGCGCGCCTTGCGCGCGGCTCGCTCGGCCATCGCGCCGCTGATGATGACGCGGAGCTGCTCGGGCAGTGCCTGGATGCGGCCGTCCTTGTGGATGTAGCCGTTGGCCCCCAGCGACATCGCCTTCTGCGGCATGCCGCTCGCGTCGCCGAGTGCCGAGAGCATCACCACGATCGCGTCGGGGCACTCCTGGCGGATCAGCGGCAGGGCAGCGATCCCGTCCATGACCGGCATCAGGATGTCCAGCAGCACGAGGTCGGGCTGTGCGGCACGGACCGCGGCCACGCCCTGCTCGCCGTCTGCGGCCACCCCGACGACGTTGAACTGCCCGCTGCGCTCGAGGGCACCCCGGACGAGGAACAGCAGGTCCTCGCTGTCGTCGATGGCGACAACGCTGACCGGTGCGGGGGGTGTCGTGGTGGTGGGCATCAGGGTGAGCGTTCAACTGGGTCTCCCCCACGCTAGCCCCGTCACGCGCTCCGTGGGGGCAGATCGGCCAGTCCGTTCCGGCTCTGGCGTGGGTCCCAGAAAAGTGATATCAAAGTGATAGCACTTTATTGGCACCGAGGAGCACCGCATGAACACCAGCGAGTCAGTCGAACCGGTCGGACCGGTCGGTCACCAGGGAGCGCGGGTCGAGATCGTCGAGCGCCCCGCCTTCGCCGTCAACGGATGGTTCGGAGTCGTCGTGCTCGCAGCCTGCGCGTACGGCGCGTACGTCGCCGGCGGTCACGACCCCGGCATCATCTGGCTGCCACTCCTGCTCTTCGCCCTCGTCGTCACCTCCCTTCCGGTCGTGCCTCCGGGCCAGACGTCGGTGGTCCAGTTCTTCGGGAGCTACGTCGGCACGGTCCGCCGCCCCGGCTTCTGGTGGGTGCTGCCGCTGACGGTGCGTCGCAAGGTCAGCGTGCGGGTCCGCAACTTCGAGACCCACCACCTCAAGGTCAACGACGCCGACGGGAACCCGGTCGAGATCGCGGCGATCGTGGTGTGGCAGGTCGCCGACACCGCGAGGTCGTCGTACGCCGTCGACAACTACGAGGACTTCGTCTCGGTGCAGTCCGAGGCAGCCCTGCGCCACGTCGCCAACAGCCACTCCTACGACGACGCCGGCGAGACGGGAACCTCGCTGCGGGGGTCGACCGACGTCGTCGCCGAGGAGCTCGCGCACGAGCTCGCCGAGCGGGTCGCCATTGCCGGCGTGGAGGTCGTCGAGGTCCGCATCTCGCACCTCGCCTACGCCCAGGAGATCGCCCAGGCGATGTTGCGCCGGCAGCAGGCCAGCGCGGTCGTCGCTGCGCGGAGCCGCATCGTCGAGGGTGCGGTCGGCATGGTGGAGATGGCCCTGAACCGCCTTGCCGAGCACGAGGTGGTCGAGCTCGACGAGGAGCGGAAGGCCAGCATGGTCAGCAACCTGCTCGTGGTGCTCTGCGGTGACCAACCGCCGTCCCCGGTCGTCAACGCGGGATCCCTGTATACGTGAGCCGCCGGCGTCAGGTCCTGCTCCGGGTCGACCCGGCGGTCCACGATGCGCTGATGCGCTGGGCCGACGACGAGTTCCGCAGCTTCAACGCCCACGCCGAGATGCTGTTGCGGAAGGCACTCGCCGAGGCCGGCCGGATGCCGAAGCAGGCCGCACCGCTTCCCAAGCGAGGCCGACCGCGGTCCGACTAACCTTGGTGCATGCCGACGATCGAGCTGACGGCCGAGAACTTCGAGTCGAGCGTCCAGGACAACGAGATCCTGTTCGTCGACTTCTGGGCCAGCTGGTGCGGGCCGTGTCGCGCGTTCGCGCCGACCTACGAGGCCGCCTCCGAGGCCAACCCGGACCTGACGTTCGGGTCGGTCAACACCGAGGAGCAGCACCAGCTCTCCAGCGCGGCGCAGGTGACCTCCATCCCCACGCTGATGATCTTCCGCGACGGGATCCTGGTCTTCTCCCAGCCGGGCGCACTGCCTCCCTCGGCCCTCGACCAGCTGATCAAGGCGGTCCGTGACCTCGACATGGACGACGTACGCCGGCAGGTCGCCGAGCAGCAGACTGCAGACTGAGCACATGGACGCCGCCGCCTGGGACGAGAGGTACGCCGCCACGGCACTCGTGTGGTCGGCCGGCCCCAACCAGTTCGTCGAGTCCGAGCTCGCGTCGTTGCCGGCCGGCCGCGCGCTCGACCTCGCCTGCGGGGAAGGACGCAACGCGCGCTGGCTCGCCGACCGCGGCTGGCAGGTCACCGCGATCGACTGGTCGGAAGTCGCCGTCGACAAGGGCCGACAGGTGAACGACGCCGTCGACTGGCAGGTCGGTGACGCCCTGACCGCTCCCCTGCCGACCGACCTGGACCTCGTGGTGCTCGCCTACTTCCAGGTCGCCGCCGACGCCCGACGTACGACCCTGCGCCGGTCCTTCGACGCCCTCGCGCCGGGCGGCACGTTGTTCGTGATCGCCCACGACTCGACCAACCTGACCGAGGGCACCGGCGGTCCACAGGACCCGGCCGTGCTCTACACGGCCGCCGACGTCCTCGACGACCTCGCCGATGCCGACCTCGAGGTGGTGCGCGCCGAGCGGGTGCCGCGCGTGGTGGATGCCGGCACCGCCTGGGACGCCCTCGTCCGCGTGGTCCGCCGTTGACCCCCACCCAGCTCCGCGCGTTCGCGTGCGTCGTACGACGAGGGTCGGTGAAGGCGGCCGCCGAGGAGCTCGGCACCACCGAGTCGGCGGTCTCGATGAACCTCAAGCAGCTGCGCACCGAGCTCGACGACCCGTTGTTCACGCGTACGCCGTCGGGCCTCGCGTTCACGCCCGGTGGACTGCGGCTGGCCAGCCGGGCGATGGAGATCCTCGACCTGCAGAGCCGGACCGTGCTCGAGGTCAGCGAGGCGGGTGCCGGGCGGCGGATGCTGCGGCTCGCGTCGTCGGGCCTGTTCGCCGAGCACGCCGCACCGGGGCTGATCGGCCTGTTCACCAGCCGGGCGCGCGACCTCGACGTCGAGCTCAGCGTCCACCCCGTGACCGACTTCGCCGACCTGCTCTTCTCGCGCGCCGTCGACGTCGCCCTCGGTCCCGGCAACGCGCACACCCCACGCGGTCTCGTGCAGCAGCCGTTCCTGGGCTACGACGTCGGGATCGTCGCGGCGCCCGAGCACCCCGTGGCCGTCGGCACCGTCGGCCTCGACCAGCTCGCCAACCAGGTCTGGCACCTCGGGCCCGGGAGCGACCGAGCTGGCCGGCGAGACCTCGGCCGTGCTGCGCCGGCTGCGTGTCCCGGAGAAGCGGCAGCGGATCTTCCAGAGCGACGCCGCCGCGCTGGGCGAGACGCGTCGCGGGATGGGACTGGCCATCGCCGTCGGGTTCACGGTGCGCGACGACCTGCGCAACGGACGGCTGGTGCGCATCGAGGCTCCCCAGCTGACCGACCGCGGCTCGTGGTCGACGTGGGCGCTCGCCGGCGACCAGCAGATCTCGGCGGCGGCGGAGCTGGTGCGCTTCGTCGGCACCCCGCGCGCCACCCAGGCGATGCTCCGCGGCGAGGCCGCCGGGGTCGGCCGGTTCCGCCCGGCCGTGCACGTCACCCTGTGGAGCTGACCGCGGCGAAGACGTCGGGCAGCGCCGACACCGTGTGCGCGGGCAGGAAGGCGTCGCAGAACGGCAGCGCTGCTGCCATCGAGCCGACCAGCGGCTCGAACCCCGCCGCGCCGGCCCTGGGGTTGAGCCACACCAGCCGACGGACCCGTCGCCGCAGTCGTGCCATCACCGCACGGAGCTCCTCGGGGTCGTCGGTGTCCCACCCGTCGGAGGCGACCACGAGCACCCCACCGCGCAGGGTCGATCCGTGCCGCGAGGCCAGCAGGTCCCGCAGGGCGCGAGCGAGGTGCGTCCCGCCGTACCGGTCGACGACGCGCTCCTCCGCCAGCGCCAGGGCCGTGTCGGCCGAACGATGGGTCAGCGCCGGTGTGAGCCGCGTCAGGGTGGTCGAGAACGCGAAGGTCTCGGCGCGGCCCGTGCGCGCGAAGGCCCGCATCAGGTGGAGGTACGCCGCGGAGTAGGACTGCATCGACGCACTCACGTCGGTGACCAGGGTGAGCGGACGGGGCCGCTCGACCCGCTTCTGCCAGCGCAGGTCCAGGAGGGGCTCGAACCCTGCTCGACCGGACGCGGCGATCGACGACCGCAACGCGATCGACGCGCCGCGGCGGCCCGCCTTGGTCCTGCGACTGCGCCGGACCGGCCAACGTGGAGCGGCCCGCTCCAGCCACCGCCCGAGCAGCGCGAGCTGGTCGGCGTCGAACTCGTCGAACGGGGTGTCCCCCATGCCCGTCAGGGCACTCGGCAGCAGCTCCGGCAGGAAGAACGCCTCCTCGTCACTCTCCTCCGACGACGCCGTCGACCGCGGCAACGTGTGCCACGGGAGACCACCCTCCTCGGGCGCGTGGTCGCCCCGACCCGGCACGGAGACCAGCTCCTCCTCGGCCTGCGGTGGCGGACCGGACGGCAGCCCACGACGCCGGGCGTGCGGGTCGCCCCCGAGGTCGCTGTCGCGGAAGGCCGCGGTGAACACCCGGTCGAACGCAGCGAGGTCGGTGTGGCGGCGGACCAGCGTCACCCGGAGCTGCCAGTACAGCTGCTCCAGCTCGGTCGGCGGCTCTGCCCCCAGCGCAGCGCACAGGTCGGCCAGGCCGGTGGTGGGTACGACGACCCCGGCTCGTCGCAGCTTGTCGCCGAACGCAGCAGCCAGCGCGGCCCGGTCGACGCCGGGCAGCAGCGCGGCCGGCGCGTCACCCATCGAGGCTGCGGAGCACCACGTCGCGGTCGTCGACGGTCTTGACGACCGCCCCGAGGGTGGCGACCACGGTGTCGCGACCCAGCTCGGTCGCGCCGATGCGCGGAGAGGGCCGCGACCCAGTTGATCGCCTCGGCCAGGCCCGGCGGCTTGTCCACCTCCATCGTCCGCACCCGCCCGACGAACTGCGCCGCGGAGGCGATCAGGTCCTCGTTGGCCTCGGGCACGGTGCGGCGCAGGATCGCGCACACCCGCTCGGGCTCGGGGTACTCCAGCCAGTGGTAGAGGCAGCGCCGTCGCAGCGCGTCGTGCAGGTCGCGACTGCGGTTGGAGGTGAGTACGACGATCGGCGGGCGGGTCGCCGTGAAGGTGCCGATCTCCGGGACGGTCACCGAGCCCTCGCCGAGCACCTCGAGCAGGAGCGCCTCGAACTCGTCGTCGGCGCGGTCGATCTCGTCGACCAGCAGGACGGGCGGGTTCGGGCCGTCGTACCGCACGCAGCGCAGCACCGGCCGCTCGATGAGGTAGTCCTCGCTGAACAGGTCGGCCTCGGTGAGCTTCTCGCCGCGCGACTCCGCGAGACGGATGGCGAGCAGCTGCCGCTGGTAGTTCCAGTCGTAGAGCGCCTCCGAGGCGCTGAGCCCCTCGTAGCACTGCAACCGCACCAGCGGTACGCCGAGACAGCGGGCCAGCACGTGCGCGGCCGCTGTCTTGCCGACGCCGGGCTCGCCCTCGAGCAGCAGCGGCATGCCCAGCCGCAGCGAGAGGAACACCGCCGTGGACATGCCCTGGTCGGCGAGGTAGTCCTGCTCGTCGAAGCCACGGCGCACGTCCTCCGCCGAGGCGAGGGAGGTCACGGCTGCTCCGCGAGCATCGCCTGGTAGTCGTCCCAGGTGTCGATGTCGCGCGGCACCGGTCCGTCGATCCGGACGCGGACGACGTCGGCTCCCTCGGACTCGGCGTCCACGAGCTTCCAGACCGCCTTGTCACCGTGCATCGATTCCAGCGCACCGAACATCTGCCGATCGAACCACAACGGGTGGCCCAGCCCGTCGTCGTACTCGCAGACGCCGACGGCATGTCCGCCGCGCCGTCGCCTCGAGCTCCTGCACGGTCTCGACCGCGACCCGTGGCTGGTCGCCCAGCATCAGCACGATCCCGGTGACCTGCTCGGGCAACGCGCCCAGTGCGGTGCGGATGGAGGTGGCGCAGCCCTCGCCGTAGTCGTGGTTCTCGACCACCTGCACGCCGTCGAGGTCCACCTCCGCGCGGACGCTGTCGGCGGCACCGCCGAGCACGACCACGATCGGCTCGCACTCCGAGGAGCGCGCCACGGTCAGGGTGGCGTCGAGGACGGTGGCGCCGTCGAGGGCGAGCACCTGCTTGGGCCGACCGAGCCGGCGGGAGGCGCCCGCGGCCAGCACGACGGCGGCGACGGTCACGAAGCGTGGCCCGCAGCGTGATCCGCGACGAAGCTGTCGCGGCATCCGGGGTTGCAGAACCAGTACTCGGTGCCGTCGACGACTGCGTGGATGGAGTCGGGGCCGATCGTCACGGTCATGCCGCAGACCGGGTCGACCGCCTGCAGGGGGCGCGTGACCGGGCCGCGGTCCGAGGTCGCCACCAGCCCTTCGCGTCGGATCCGGCGGACGATCTCCGCCAGGATCGAGAGCGCGATCTCCGGCGCCGTGCGGGCACCGATGTCGACGCCCACGTGCGGATGCACCCGCGAACGCTCTCTCCTCGCCGAGGTCGAGCTCCGCCAGCAACGCCTCCCCTCGGGTGTGGCTGCAGACGATGCCGACGAACCCGACGCCGGCGTCCAGCGCCGCACGGACCGCCGCCGGCTCGTCGCCGCCGTGCGTCGAGATCACCACGGCGGTCGCACCGTCGGGGGTCCCGGCCCGGTCGACCACGAAGCCGAGCGTGGGCGCGAGCGCGGCCACCGCGTCGGCGGTCGGTGAGGTCCCGACGAGGTACAGCGACGGCGACGGCAGCAACGGCTCGAGGTAGATCTCCAACGCCCCTCCTGACAGGCACGGGTTCACCACGATGCTGGCACCCGGCGTCTGGGGGAAGGCGTCGTCACCGTCGGGCAGCACGCGCAGGAGTACGCCGACCCCCGACTCGAGCGCGTCGAGCGCAGCCGTGCGCACCGAACCGGCCGCGCACTGGCCACCGACGAAGCCCTCGATGGTCCCGTCGGACAGCACGATCGCGCGGTCGCCCGCATGCGCCGAGCTCGGCTCCTGCGCGCGCACGACCGTCGCCTGGACGAACGGCACCCGGGACCGGGTGAGCTCGTCGATGCGCTCGGTGAGCTGGGCCGTCACCTGTTCTCCCTAGATCGGCGGGGTCGGGTGACCCTGCATGGCGTCCCACACCCGCGACGGCGTCAACGGCATGTCGGCGTGCCTGATGCCGTAGGGCTTCAGCGCGTCGACGACCGCGTTGACGATGGCCGGCGGCGACCCGACGGTGGCGGACTCGCCGACCCCCTTGGCGCCGATCGGGTGGTGGGGCGAAGGCGTCACGGTGTGGCCGGTCTCCCAGTGCGGCGTCTCCAGCGCCGTCGGGATCAGGTAGTCCATCAACGATCCGGCGATGCAGTTGCCGTCCTCGTCGAAGGAGATCATCTCCATCAGCGCCATCCCGATGCCGTCGGTGAGACCGCCGTGCACCTGGCCCTCGATGATCATCGGGTTGATCCGGGTGCCGCAGTCGTCGACGGCCACGAACCGGCGTACCTTCACCTCGGCCGTGCCGGGGTCGATGTCGACGACGCAGATGTAGGCACCGAACGGGTAGGTCAGGTTCGACGGGTTGTAGCAGATCTGCGCCTCGAGGCCACCCTCGATGCCCTCGGGCAGGTCGCCCGCGCCGTGCGCCCGCATCGCGATGTCCTGGATGGTCACCGACCGGCCCGGGTCGCCCTTCACCTGGAAGGAGCCCTTCTGCCACTCGAGGTCGGCGACGGAGACCTCGAGCATCCCGGAGGCGATGATCTGCGCCTTGTCGCGGACCTTGCGCGCGACCAGCGCCGCGGCCGCACCGGACACCGGCGTCGACCGGCTGCCGTAGGTGCCGAGCCCGAACGGCGTCTGGTCGGTGTCGCCGTTGACCACCTGGATGTCGGCGACCGGGATCCCGATCTCCTCGGCGACGATCTGCGCGAACGTGGTCTCGTGGCCCTGGCCCTGGCTCATGCAGGACACCCGCAGCACGGCCTTGCCGGTCGGGTGCACCCGCAGCTCGCTGCCGTCGGCCATGCCCAGCCCGAGGATGTCCATGTCCTTGCGCGGTCCGGCGCCGACCGCCTCGGTGAAGAACGCGACGCCGATGCCCATCAGCTCACCCTTGGCGCGCTTCTCCTCCTGCTCGCGCCGCAGGTCGTCGTAGCCGGCCATCTCCAGCGCGACGTCCATCGCCTTCTCGTAGTCGCCCGAGTCGTAGACCCAGCCGGTCTTCGTCGTGTACGGGAACTGGTCGGGCTGGATGAAGTTCTTCTTGCGCAGCGCGACCGGGTCCATCTTCAGCTCGTAGGCGAGGCAGTCCACGATCCGCTCGACGAGGTAGACGGCCTCGGTGATCCGGAACGAGCACGCATAGGCGACGCCGCCGGGCGCCTTGTTGGTGTAGACGGCGGTCATCGAGCAGTACGCCGCCTCCAGGTCGTAGCTGCCGGTGAACACCCCGAAGAAGCCGGCGGGGTACTTGATCGGCGCGGCCGTCCCGTTGAAGGCACCGTGGTCGGCGAGGACGTGGGTGCGGATCGCGAGGATCTTGCCCTCCTTGGTCGCGGCGATCTCGCCCTGCATCACGTAGTCGCGGGCGAAGCCGGTGCTGACGAGGTTCTCGGTGCGGTCCTCCATCCACTTGACCGGCTTGCCGATCACCAGCGACGCGACGATCGCGCACACGTAGCCGGGGTAGATCGGCACCTTGTTGCCGAACCCGCCACCGATGTCGGGCGCGATGACCCGGATCTTGTGCTCGGGCAGGCCGGAGACCAGCGCGTAGACGGTGCGGTGCGCGTGCGGCGCCTGGCTGGTCGTCCACAGCGTCAGCTGGCCGCTGACCCGCTCGTAGTCGGCCACGCAGCCACAGGTCTCCATCGGCGCGGGGTGCACGCGCGGGTAGACGATGTCCTGCTTGACGACGACGTCGGCCTTCGCGAAGACGGCCTCGGTCGCGTCCTTGTCGCCGGTCTCCCAGTCGAAGCAGTGGTTGTCCTTCTTGCCCTCGAGGTCGGTGCGGATCACCTCGGCGTCGGGCGCGAGTGCCTTGCGTACGTCGACGACGGGTGGCAGCACGTCGTACTCCACGTCGATCAGCTCGAGCGCGTCGCGCGCGGAGTAGCGGTCCTCCGCCACCACGAACGCGACCTCCTGGCCCTGGAAGCGGACCCGGTCGGTCGCGAGCACGGCCTGCACGTCGTTGGAGAGCGTGGGCATCCAGGCGAGCCCCTGCGCCGCGAGGTCGGCGCCGGTGATGACGGCCTTGACCTTCGGGTGTGCCTGGGCAGCGCTCACGTCGATGCTGACGATGTTGGCGTGCGCGACCGGCGAGCGCAGGATCGCGAGGTGCAGCATCCCGTTGAGCTGCAGGTCGTCGACGTACCTGCCCATGCCGCGGATGAAGCGCGGGTCCTCCTTGCGCAGCATCCGGCCGTGGCCGAGCGGCGTCTGGTCGTTGTCGGCGTGCTCGAGGTCCTCGGGCCGGGCGGCTACTTCGGTCATGACGCACTCCCTGCGGTCTCCGGTTCGGCGTCGGCGGGGGCAGGGCCGTCGGGATGCTCGGCCGCCCAGAGGACCGAGCGGACGATGGTGGTGTAGCCGGTGCACCGGCAGATCTGGCCGGAGATCGCCTCGCGGATCTCCTGCTCGGTGGGGTGCGGGTTGCGGTCGAGCAGGGCGCGCGCGGTCAGCATCATGCCCGGCGTGCAGAAGCCGCACTGCAGCCCGTGGCAGCGCATGAACCCCTCTTGCACAGGGTCGAGGACGCCGTCCCTCTCGAGGCCCTCGACCGTGCGCACCTCTCGGCCACCGGCCATCGCGGCCAGCACGGTGCAGGACTTGACGGGCTCGCCGTCCATCCAGGTCACGCAGGTGCCGCAGTTGCTGGTGTCGCAACCCCAGTGGGTCCCGGTCAGCCCGAGCTCGTCGCGCAGGAAGTGGACCAGCAGCATCCGGCCCTCGACCTCGCGGGTCACGCTCTCGCCGTTGACCGTCATCGTGACCTGCATCAGCTGTTCCCTCCCTGGTCACCGGCGATGCCGGCCTCGATCCGCTGTACGGCGGTGCGCAGCGTCCGTCGGGTGAGCTCGTCGGCGAGGTGCCGCTTGTACTCGACGGTGCCGCGGTTGTCGGTCGACGGGTTGCAGGCCGCGGAGGCGAGCTCGCCCGCCTGCTCGTAGAGCTCCTCGCTCGGCGGCTTGCCCTGCATCAGCTCCGAGATCGCCGGGATGCCGGCCGTGTTGGGCCCGACCGCCGCCAGCCCGACCCGGGCATTGGTGATCACGCCGTCGGCCATCCACACGGCGGCACCGGCAGAGGTGACCGCCCAGTCACCGGCGCGGCGCTCGACCTTGGCGTAGGCGCTGGATCCGCCGGGACGCACCGGCAGCCGGATCTCGGTGAGGATCTCGGCCTGCCCGACGGCCGTCTCGTAGGGGCCGCGGTGGAAGTCCTCCATCGAGACCACCCGCTCCCCCGACGAGCTGCGGATGACACAGCTCGCGTCGAGCGCCGTACACACCGCCGTCAGGTCCTCGGACGGGTCGGCCTGGCACAGCGAGCCGCCGATCGTCCCGCGGTTGCGTACGACGGGGTCGGCGATCACCTGCTCGGCGTCGGCGAAGATCGGGAACACCGCGGCGAGCTCGGGCGACTCGAGGAGCTCGCGGTGCCGCGTCATGGCCCCGATGCGGACCTCGTCGACACCCACGCGCACGTAGCCGAGCTCGTCGTGCAGGTCGTTGATGTCGATGAGGTACTCGAGGTCGGTCAGGCGCAGCTTCATCATCGGGATCAGGCTGTGGCCGCCGGCCACGAGTCTGTGCTTCCTCGCCGAGTCGTTCGAGCTTGCTGATGGCGTCGTCCACGCTGGTGGCGCGCTCGTAGTCGAAAGGTGCGGGTACCTGCACTGGAACCTCCGTGTGAGGCGGGTCACACGACTATCGGTCGCCCGGGCAGGCCCCGTCAACGGCACCTAAGCGAACCCTTAACTAGGGCTGGCGACGTCGAAGAACTCCGTCAGCGCGGGGACCCTCCGGAGCACGAACCGGTCCAGCAGCAGTACGACGAGCAGGCTGATCCCGAACATCGGGAGGAACACCCCGAGACCCACCAGACCGACCGCGAGAACGGGCGTCCCGGCGATCGGCAGCCGCCCTCGGGGAGCGCCCATCCCCGCCCGTGGGGCCGGCGGCGCCACCACATCAGCGGCCCGGTCACGCACAGGGCGATCACCGCGAGGCAGAACGCCGCCGAGGCGACCATGTTCGCGAGACCGAGGCTGCGGCCCTCGTGCAGGCCGATCCCCTGGGAGACCACCTTCGCGAGGAGCGGGTAGTCGTCGTACCCGTAGGTCCCGCGCACCTTGCCGCCGTACCGGTCGACGTGCACGGTGCGCTCGTCGCTGGGCTGGTCGAAGGCGTAGCCGATCGCCGAGAAGGTGCCCCGGTCGCCGTCGGGCAGCGCGACCGTCATCGGGTGCCGCAGCCCCTCGCGATCCGCGACGGCGATGGCGGTGTCGAGGTTCGGCGACCGAGACGTCGTCGCCCGGCTTCGCCCCTCGGGCACCGTCCGACTTCTCCAGCGCCCACGGAAGCTCGCCGTGGCTGTGCGGCAGGGACTCGTCGAGCGTCGAGGACGGGCTTGGACAGCGCGCCGTGGTCCTGGCTCCAGAACGAGGTGCCGTTCGCGGTGGCGAGCTTCTGGACCTGGCCGCCCCAGAGTCCGGTCCACGGCAGCCCGGTCGCGATCATGCCGATCAGCCCGACGCCGACGAAGACGCCGATCAGCCCGTGCCGCGAGCGCAGCCTCGCCCCCGCGCGGTCGGCCTTCCGGTTGCGTCGCCGGGCCTTCCAGCCCGCGCACGAACAGGTAGTAGCCGGTCAGCGCCATCACCAGCGCCCAGCAGGTGCCGAGCTCCATCACCCGGTCGCCGACCACGCCCGACATCAGGTCGGCGTGCAGCCGGATGGCCGTACCGCTCAGGGTGGTGTCGGGGTCGAGGTCGCCGAGCACCTTCGAGGTCCACGGGTCGACGTACACCTCGCGGGCGGAGCCGTCGGGCTCGGTGATCGAGAAGACGGTGCTGCGGCCCTGCGGAGCGCGGCTCGGCCATCGAGACGACGGTGGCGTCCGGGATGGGCCTTCTCGACGGCGGCCAGCTGGCCGGCGTACGGCTGGGCGACGTCGGTGCCCGCCGGTTGCGCCACCTTCATGACGTCGGCGTGCAGCAGCGGCTCGAGCTGGAAGCGGAACAGGTAGATCAGGCCGGTGACCGAGAGGACGAGCAGCACCGGGATCACGAGGAAGCTGGCGTAGAAGTGCCAGCGCCAGAAGGCGCGGAACCAGCCGGGTCTGGACAGGGACAGGAACATGCGAGGACTCCGAACGAGAGAGAGGGGAACGCACGCAGCGCCGCGGTCTCGAGGACGCGCAGCGTGCGGGTGCGAAGGGACTGAGGAGCTACTCGGTCGGAGGCGGGCCGCGGCGGGAGACGCTGCGGCTGCGGACCTGTGACTGCGGCAGTGGGGTCGCGACGGCGACGACGAGCACCGGCAGCTCGACGCACGTGCGCCGTGGCCGCGGCGGACCGTGCGGCCTGCGCCCAGCGCCGCAGGGCGGGCGCGGCCAGCTCGGACCAGCCGCGGGCGGCGAGCCCGACCAGCAGCCAGATCGCCCGCTCGCCGCGGGCCAGCCACCAGCCGCACGCGGCAGCGGCGAGCAGGTGCGCGACCGCCATGGCGGGATGGGCGGAGATGTCGTGGACCGCGTGCAGCAGCGGCGCGGGGACGCTCAGTCCGCCGCCGTGCTCACCCACGCGCGAGGCGTAGGCCACGTCGAAGTACGAGCCGGTGCGGGAGCCGGAGCCGACCGGGACGGCGGGCGACGCGGTGTGGCGTACGACGGGATCGCCGCGGTGTCCGGCCGTCACCGCGAGCGCCATGTGTACGGCGGACTGGCCGGCCACCATCAGCACGACGATGCGCCGGGTCGAACCGGGGCGACGCAGCATCGGCGCACCGGCGAGGGTCCCGCCGAGGACGAGGAACACCAGCACCCCGGCCCGGGCAGCAGACCGTCGGCCTGCACGTGCGCGAAGGCGCCGGCGCCGAGCGCCACGACCGACAGCACCGCCGCCCGGCACCACAGCATGGCGCCGGTCGCGACGGGAGGCGTCATGGGTCCGAGGGCGCGTGTCGTCAGGGGGCGGAAGGGCTGGACTTGTGCGGCTCGTCGCTCGGGTCGAAGACGCCCTTCTCGGCGTTCGCGTTGGCCCTGCGCAGGTGCTTGGTGAGGCTGAAACCGAGGAACGCCACCGCGATCGCGAGAGCGATGAACACGGCGAACGCCACCCAGCCGGCCGTCACGTCGTTCGGGTTCGGAACCTTGTCGGCCCACACGATCAGGGTGGTCATGCGTCCATTGTCTCAGGCTTCCAGATCGGCGTGACCCCGGATGCCGGCGAAGAGATCGTCCTCGGGCAGGGTCGTCTCGACCTTGGAGTCGACCAGCTCGAACTCCTCGGTCGGCCACACCCGCTTCTGCAGCTCCAGCGGCGCCTGGAAGAAGAAGCCGTCGGGGTCGATCTGGGTCGCGTGGGCGATCAGCGCGCGGTCGCGCACCTCGAAGTAGTCCCCGCACGGCACCCGCGTGGTGATCCGCGCGTCGTGGGCGGGGTCCGGCTTCCACTCCTTGATCCGCTCGGTGAACGGCGACTCGATCCCCTCGGCCAGCATCGCCTCGTGCAGCGCCATCATCCGCGGGCCGGTTGAAGCCGTGCTGGTAGTAGACCTTCAGCACCTGCCAGGGCTCACCGGCGTCCGGGAAGCGCTCGGGATCGGCGGCCGCCTCGAGCGCGACCATCGAGATGTTGTGGCACATGATGTGGTCCGGGTGCGGGTAGCCGCCGTTCTCGTCGTACGTCGTCAGCACGTGTGGCTTGAAGCTGCGGATCAGCTTCACCAGCGGCTCGGCCGCGACCTGCGGGTCCACCAGCCCGAAGCAGCCCTCCGGCAGCGGCGGCTTCGGGTCGCCCTCGGGCCACCCGGAGTCGACGAAGCCCAGCCAGTCCTGGCGTACGCCGAGGATCTCGCGCGCGGCGTCCATCTCCTGCCGCCGGATCTCGCTGATGTTGGCCAGCACCTCGGGGCGGTCCATCTTCGGGTTCAGGATCGAGCCGCGCTCGCCACCCGTGCAGGTGACGACGTGGACGTCGACGCCCTCCTTGACGTACTTCACCGTGGAGGCAGCACCCTTGCTCGACTCGTCGTCGGGGTGGGCGTGCACGTGCATCAGCCGGAGCATGCCGACCATCCTATGAATAGGGCCCAGTGCGAGAATCCGACAGGTGAGCGACCTGATGTCCGACCGCTACGGCACCGACTCCCCCGGCCGCCGTCGGCTGGTCATCGCCATCTCGGGCGTGGTGGGGGTCGTCGCGTTCGCGTGGCTCGCGTGGGCGGTGTGGTTCCAGAGCAACCCCGACGTCACGTCGTCGCTGAACACCTTCCACGTGGTGGACACCCACACGGCGACCGCGTCGGTCGCCGTACGCACCGCCAACGAGGACGTGAAGGCCAACTGCCTGGTGCGCGCGGTCGGCGCGGACCACAGCGTCGTGGGCGAGCTCAACTTCGTGGTGACCGGCGTGAAGGGCACCGTCAACCGCGACGTGACGCTGCGCACCGAACGCGAGGCCACGAGCGTCGAGATGGTCGGCTGCACCACGAAGGACCAGTCCAGGCCGCGCTGAGCCGATTCTGCCTGCGCGCGCTGCGTTGGTAAGATCGTCTACTTGCCCAACCACCGGTTCATCGATCCACAGGAGTTTCCCCATGACCGAGCCGACCCAGAGCAAGGTCGTCTGGCTGACCCAGGCCAAGTACGACGAGCTCAAGGCCGAACTCGAGGAGCTGCGCGGCCCCACCCGCTCTGCGCTCGTGAAGCGCGTGAGCGACGCCCGTGACGAGGGTGACCTGAAGGAGAACGCCGGCTACCACGCCGCCCGCGACGAGCTCGGCAAGCTCGACGGCCGCGTGCAGCAGCTCGTCGACATGCTCGAGCGTGCCGAGGTCGGCGAGACCCCGGCCGACGACGGCGTCGTCGAGCCCGGCATGTTCGTGACCGTGCTGCTCGGTGGCCTGGAGCAGAAGTTCCTGCTCGGTGCCCGCGAGATGGCCGGCAGCGGCACCGACGTCGACGTCTTCTCCCCGCAGTCGCCGCTCGGCCAGGCCATCAACGGCGCCCGCAAGGGCGAGACGGTCGACTACGAAGCGCCCAACGGCAAGCAGATCAAGGTCGAGATCGTCGACGCCGTTCCGTACGTCGGGTAGCTCACTCGACGACCTGGTAGCCGTGCTCGCGCAGCCGCGTGAGCACCTCTTCCGCGTGGTCGGGGCCCTTGGTCTCCAGCTGCAGGCGCACCTCCACCTCGCCGACGTTCAGTGAGGTCGACGTGCGCTCGTGCGAGACCTCGAGCACGTTGGCGCCGATCTCGGCGAGCTCGGCCAGCAGGTGCGCCAGGCCGCCGGGACGGTCGGGGATCACGCAGCGCAGGTTGAGGTAGCGACCCGACGACGCCATGCCGTGCCGGATCAGGTTGCCCAGCAGCAGCGGGTCGACGTTGCCGCCGGAGAGCACGGCCACGACCGGCGTACCGAACGCCTCGGGGTTGTCCATGATCGCCGCCACCGCCGCGGCACCCGACGGCTCGACGACCAGCTTGGCGCGCTCGAGCAGCAGCACCAGCGCCTGCGACAGCGACTCCTCGGAGACCGTGACGACCTCGTCGACGTGCTTCTGGATCGCCTCGAACGGCACGTCGCCCGGGCACGCGACCGCGATGCCGTCGGCCATCGTGGTCATCTTCTCCAGGGCGACCGGCGCGCCCGTGCGGAGCGACTCGGGGTACGCCGCTGCCTCCTCGGCCTGCACCCCCACCACGCGGATGTCGGGACGCTTGGCCTTGATCGCGAGCGCCACTCCCGCCAGCAGTCCACCGCCACCCGTCGGCACCAGCACGGTCGCCGCCTCGGGCGCCTGCTCGAGGATCTCGAGCCCGACCGTGCCCTGCCCGGACACGATGTCGGTGTGGTCGAAGGGGTGGATGAACACCGCCCCGGTCTCGTCGGCGAACTCCTTGGCGCGCACGAGTGCCTGGGTGAGGTACTCGCCGTGGAAGCGCACCTCCGCGCCGTACCCCTTCGTCGCGTTGATCTTGGGGATCGGCGCCCCCATCGGCATGAACACGGTCGCCTGGATCCCGAGCAGCTGCGCCGCGAGCGCGACCCCCTGCGCATGGTTGCCCGCCGACGCCGCGACCACACCCCGGGCACGCTCTTCCTCGGTCAGCCGGGAGAGGCGTACGTAGGCCCCACGGATCTTGAACGACCCCGTGCGCTGGAGGTTCTCGCACTTGAGCAGCACCGGCCCGCCCACCAGCGTCTGCAGCCAGCGCGACTCCTCCATCGTCGTACGGATGGCCACCTCGTCGACCAGATCAACGACGGCCTCGATGTCAGCGAGCGTGACGGTCATGGAGCCACCCTAGGGGTGTCTTTTCGGTGGTTGAGGAGCGAGCGCCAGCGAGCTCTCGAAACCACTGATCTGGCCTGTCGGCGGCACGGAAAGGTGGTCGAGCAGCGAGCGAAGCGAGCGGATAGTCGAGACCACACGCCGCTCGGTGGTTGAGGAGCGAGCGCCAGCGAGGCCTGTCGGCCGCGATGGTCGAGCGCGAGCGAAGCGAGCGGACGTCGAGCCCACGGCTCGGTGGTTGAGGCAGCGAGCGCTCGAACCGTGGCCGAGCCGGGATGAAGGTGGTCGAGCAGCGAGCAGCGAGCGGTAGTCGAGACCCGCGTCTCGGTGGTTGAGGAGCGAGCGCCAGCGAGCGTCTCGAAACCACGTGATCTGGTCTGTTGGCTGGTCAGAGTCATCGAGAGTCGTGGTTGCCGTAGGCGTGGGGTTGCGGTGGCGTCCCGACGCCTTCGTTCGCCTTCCGGTCGCTCGGCTCGAGATCCTGTGGTGGCGGTTCAGACGGGGCGCGAGAAGTTATCCACATCTTCGCTCACACTATCGAAACTGTCGGTGCCGACGCCTAGAGTTTCTTCATGGACACCACCATCACCCTCACCGCCACCGAGGTGATCGACCGTGTCCACGACCGCCCGCACCAACGAGCACCAGGCGCCGTCGAACAGCTCCAGCTCGCCGTCCAGTGGGCGCTGCTGCACCCCTGCCGCGACGAGTACCCGGCCGGCTGGGAGGACGACCACGGCCTCTTCACCGCCGGTGCACCCCTGGCCGGTGCCGGTGCACCGCTGGTCGATGAGTTCGCACCCGCCTCCCTCGCCGCCGCCCTGGGCATCACCCTGGAGGCCGCCAAGCAGCTGCTCGCCGACGCCCTCGAGCTCACCTACCGACTCCCCCGCCTCCTCGACCTCGTCGAACGCGGAGCCGTCCCGGTGTGGCGAGCCCGCGCGATCTCCCGCGAGACCCACGACCTCTCGGTCGAGGCGGTCGCGTTCGCGGACCGGCTCATCGCTGCGACCCCCTCGAAGATCGGCCTGGTCGACGCCGCCCGGCTGGTCCAGGAAGCCCGGCTCTACTTCGACCCCGACCGCGCCATCGCCGACGAGGAACACGAACTCACCCGACGCGGCGTCTGGCTACGCCACCGCGGCAACCCCGCCACCACCGACGTCGTGATGACCCTGGACACCCCCGACGCCCTGCTCTTCGACCAGACCGTCGGCCGCATCGCCGGCGAACTCGGCCACCTCGGCGACACCGACCCGGTCGACGTCCGCCGAGCACGGGCGGTCGGGATCCTCGCCGACCCCCAGTACGCCCTGGACCTCATGTCCGGCCGCGACGCAGCACCCAGCGCGGGTGCCTGGTGCGGTGAACCTCTACGTGCACCTCGACCCCGACCAGCCCGGTGCCGTCACCATCGAGAAGCTCGGCGCCGCCACCGACCAGCTGCTCACCGACTGGCTCACCCGCTACGCCGCAGCCGGCGGCAAGGTCATCGTCCGACCCGTCCTCGACCTCAACGACGACGACCGCGGTGGACCAGCACGACCCACCCACCGCGATGCGCGAGCTCTGCCTGCTGCGCGACGCCCACTGCGTCTTCCCCGGCTGCCGCAGAGACTCCCGAGCCTGCGACCTCGACCACATCACCGCCTACATCCCCATCGAAGACGGCGGACCACCCGGTCAGACGAACCCACTCAACTTGGCGCCGTTGTGCCGGACCCATCACCGGATGAAGACCTTCACCGCCTGGGACTACAAACGCCTCGACGACGGCACCTACGTCTGGACCAGCCCCACCGGCCACCAGTACGAAGTGCCCCCGGTCAGCCGCCGCCCACCCCGAAGAACCTGAAGCCCCCGCCACCCCGGCCAGCCCCAGCCGGGGCCATCGGCACGCCCAGACGCCCGATCACGTGGTTTCGAGACGCTCGCCGAGGGCTCGCTCCTCAACCACCGAACAACCGTGACGGACCCACTCTCCGAAACCCAGCCTCCGCAACCACAGGATCTCGAGCCGAGCGACCGCAAGCCGAGCGAAGGCGTCGGGACGCCACCGCAACCACAGCGGACAACGACCACACACCCCGTCAACCAGAGCCCGACGAGTCCGAGCGCACGGGCAGCACACCACCGACGACAGAGGCTCACGTCTCCGGCGTCGGGCGCGTCCTCGTCGTGCATGTCGGCGACCTCGTCGCCGGTTGCGTCGTCGTCGATCGGGGCGGGTTCGTCCTCGGAGGCTTCCTCGGCGTCCTCACCGACTTCGGTGTACGTGGCCAGGTGTTGTACGACGGCGTTGAGCGAGGCGGCGAGGGGTACGGCGATCAGGGCTCCCGGGATGCCGGCGACGATCACGCCGAGGGCGATCGCGATGATCACGCCGAGCGGGTGCACCGAGACGAAGCGGCCCATCAGGAAGGGCTGGAGCACGTGCGCCTCGAGCTGCTGTACGCCGACCACGACGCCGAACATGATCAGCGCCTTCACGGGTCCGACCGCGACGAGCGCGACGAGGACCGCGACCGTGCCCGAGACGAAGGCACCGACCAGCGGGATGAAGGCGCCGAGGAAGACGAGCACACCGATGGCGCTGACGAACGGCACGCCGAGGATCGCGGCGCCGATCATGATGCCGATCGCATCGGTGCCGGCGACGAGGACGGTGGCCCGCACGAACTGGGTCAGCGACTTCCAGGCCACCCGACCCGACGAGTCGGCACGGAGGCGGCCGGCGCGCGGGAAGAGCCGCACCAGCCAGGCCCAGATGAGGTTGCCGTCGGCGAGGAAGAAGTACGTCGAGAACAGCACGATGAAGATCCCGGCGAACACGTCCGCGACGGTGGCACCGACCTCACCGAGCTTGCCGACCGAGTCCTCCCCGTAGGACTTGATCTGCTCCTGGGCCTTGTCGAGGCCGTCGCTGAGCTGCTTGTCGGTGATGTGCAGCGGCCCGTCGTGCAACCAGTTGCGGATCTGCTGGATGCCGTCGCTGACCTGGCTGGAGAGGTCGCCGATCCCGTTGGAGACCTGGTTGCTGACGAAGGTGACCAGCAGCGCGATCAGGCCGATGCCGAGGACGACCGTGAGCAGCGCGGACAGCTTGCGCGGCAGGCCGAGCCGTTCCCCCCACACGACGACCGGGCTGACCAGCGCCGCGATCAGGAGCGCGATGACCACCGGCAGCACCACGACGAGGAACAGGTTGAGCAGCCACAGGATGATGGCCAGGGCGCCGCAGACGACGATGAACCGCCACGACCACGCGGCCGCGAGGTCCATGCCGTAGGGGACGCGCGCGGGCCTGAAGTTCGACGGGCCGCCCAGGATCTCCGGCTCGACCCCGATCGCGCGCCGAGCAGCCCTCACCTCGGCCCACTGCTGGGCGATCCGGTCGCGCACGTGCTCCTCGGAGGACTCCACCTCCGCGCGCGAACGCTCACGGAAATCGCTGATCAGCTTGCGTGGTCCTCGAGGCACGTCGACAGGCTACGTGCCAGCGCCGCCGCCGCCCGCGGCCGCCGCTCCGAGAGCAGGCCGACCGCAGCGAGCACGTAGTCGTGGTCGACGACGACGCGTGGATGCTCGGGCAGCTGCCACCCCTCGGGCGAGGTGCCGACCAGCCCGCCGAGGATGCGGGCCGCCGACTCCGGGTCCGAGTGACGCAGTACGCCGCCCGAGCCGACGAGCAGCGCGACCTCGCGCAGGTCCTTGCCGGTGCGCTCGACGACCCGGCCGTCCGGACCGACCACGACGCGCGACCGGCCGACGTGCCGGCGCAGCGCCAGGGTGGCCGCGGTCGAGGCGATCAGCTCGTCCTCGCGACGCTCGGTGTCGCTGGTCGGCAGGAACGACGGGTCGGCCGTGCGTCGTACGGCGGGGGCGGAGTCGTCGTCGAGCAGCCCGGCCTCGTGCCCGGCCTCCCAGGTGCTGACCGCGCTCCAGCGCATGCCGAGGTCGCCCTCGACGGTGCGGGTGACCGGCGTCGTCGCGACGACCTCGCGCGAGAGACCGGCATCCTCCGGGTCCAGGCGTACGACGGAGTGCACGTCGGTCGTCGCTCCCCCGATGTCGACGACCACGACATCGGCCTCCGCGACCCGGGCGAGCACCTCGACCCCGGTCAGCACCAGGTCGGGAGTCGCGCCCTGCACCATCGCGGTGAAGTCGGCCCGGCTGCTCAGCCCCTTGCCGCCGATGACGTGCGCCAGGAACATCTCGCGGATCGCCCGGCGGGCAGGCTCGGGCGCGAGTACGCCGATCCGCGGCACCACGTTGTCGGTGACCACGACCGGCCACCCGGCCAGCACCTCGCCGACCGCGCTCCTCGCCGCCACGTTGCCCGCGACCACGACCGGGCCCTGCCAGCCGCTGGCCGCCAGCCGACGCGCGCCGTCGAGGATCCCCTCCTCGTCGCCGTCGTCGGTGCCCCCGGTCAGCAGCACCACGTCGGGCCGGGTCGTCCGGTCGAGCTCGCCGAAGGCCGCGTCCGGTGACGTCCGGCCGAGCACCGCCACCACCTTGCCGCCGCTCGACAGCGCCACCCGACGTCCGGCCTCGGCGGTGACCAGCTCCTCGTTGCCGACCACGGCGATGCGCAGCCCACCACCTGCCGACGAGCACGCGAGCACCTCCGCGGAGGACGCCTCGGGGTGGTCAGCGAGGAGCGAGGCACGGCACGCGTCCACCCCGTCGAGCACATCCGTGTCGATGGTGGTGCGGTGCTCCGCGGTCGCGAGCAGCTCGCCGGTGTCGTCGTCGACGAGGGCGGCCTTGGTGAAGGTGGAGCCCACGTCCACGCACAGCAGCACGGGTCAGCCGGCCTGCGTGACGACGTAGAAGGCCGCGAAGCACAGGCAGAGCAGCACGGCCAGGCTCACGATGTGGGCGGCCGAGCCGCTCGAGATCGTGCGGCCCGTGCGCAGCGCCTCGTCGACCTGGCGGTAGCGGAGGTAGCCACCGACCGCGGCGAACACCCCGGTGCCGAGCAGCGCGAGGGAGAGGAGCAGCACCTCGGTGTCGTCGCCGAAGAAGTGCGCGACCGCGATGGCGGCCGCCATCAGCCCGATCGCCGAGCGCTGGTAGGCGAGCAGGGTGCGCTCGTTGGCGAGCGTGAAGCGGGCGTCCGGCGCCCGGTCGTCGGGCTCGCTCATCCCAGCGCCCGGTCCAGGTCGGCGACGCAGGTCGTCGGCCGTCTCGATGCCGACGCTGAGCCGGATCAGGTCGTCGGGCACCTCGAGGTCGGTACCGGCCACGCTCGCGTGCGTCATCCGGCCGGGGTGCTCGATCAGCGACTCGACGCCGCCGAGCGACTCCCCCAGCGTGAAGACCTCGGCCTTCGCGCACACGTCGAGGGCGTGCTGCTCCCCGCCGGTGACGCGGAAGGAGACGATCCCGCCGTACCTCTTCATCTGTCGGCTGGCGATCTCGTGACCCGGGTGGTCCGCGAGTCCGGGGTAGAAGATCTGGCCGACGGCCGCGTGCCCGCTGAGGAACTCGACCACCTTCTCGGCGTTGTCGCAGTGGCGGTCCATCCGCACGCCGAGGGTCTTCAGGCCGCGCAGGGTGAGCCACGCGTCGAACGGTCCGGCGACGGCACCGATGGCGTTCTGGTGGTACTCGATCCGCTCGGCCAGCTCCAGATCACGTACGACGATCGCGCCGCCGACGACGTCGGAGTGGCCGCCGCAGTACTTCGTCGTCGAGTGCACCACCACGTCGGCGCCGAGGGTCAACGGCTGCTGGAGGTACGGCGAGGCAAAGGTGTTGTCGACGACCAGCAGGGCACCCGCGTCGTGGGCGACGGCGGCGAGCGCCTCGATGTCGCCGATGTTCAGCAGCGGGTTGGTGGGCGTCTCGACCCAGACCACCTTGGTGCGCCCGGGCTCGATCGCGGCCCGCACGACGTCGACGTCACTGACCGGGCGCCGTCGAGTGCTCGAGACCCCAGCGCGTGAGCACCTTGTCGAAGAGCCGGTGCGTCCCGCCGTACGCGTCGTCGGGGATCACCACGTGGTCGCCCGGCTGGCAGACGGCGTGCAGCAGGGTGTCCTCGGCCGCGAGCCCGGAGGCGAACGCGAACCCGCGCTCCCCCTCCTCCAGCGCGGCGATGTTGCCCTCGAGGGCGGTGCGGGTCGGGTTCGCGGACCGGCTGTACTCGTAGCCACCGCGCAGCCCGCCGACGCCGTCCTGCTTGTAGGTCGAGGTCGCGTAGATCGGCGGGATCACCGAGCCGGTCATCTCGTCGGGCTCGTAGCCCGCGTGGATGGCTCGGGTCTCGAACCCGGACTTGCTCCTGTGCTCCTGAGTCACATCCGCGAGGCTACTCGTCGGCGTAGCCCTCGGCTGACCTGCCTCGTTGCCCACGCATGAGCCTCCTGCGACTCACCGTCCTCGCCTGCTCAGCCCTGCTGGGGGCCACCCTCACGGTCGCTCCCGCACAGGCCGATCCGGTCGGGCCCGGGCGCGCTCGACCCGGTGGTCGGAGCACTGCCGGCGGCGCCGGTCCCCTACACGCCGTACGACGGACCCGTCTGCGCCGACGGCGACCCGCAGTGCATCGTCGAGGTGATCTCGAAGATGGAGGACCGGCTCGCCCCGCTGGCGGCCTCCTGCGACCACGACGCGATCTTCTCGCTGGCCTACCTGCGCGTGACCCAGAACGTGAAGGCCGCCGCGGACTCCGGCTACTTCCACGACCGCACCTGGCTGACCCAGCTCGACGCCGTGTTCGCGCGGCATGTACTTCACGACCATGGACACCTGGAACGCCGGCCACCACGACCAGGTCGCACCCGCCTGGCGGATCGCGCTGCAGGCCAGCGACGACCGCTCGATGACCGGGCTCGGCGACTTCCTGCTGAACATGAACGCCCACATCAACAACGACTTCCCGCACGCCCTCGCCACCGTCGGGCTGACCGCGAAGGACGGCACGACTCACAAACCCGACCACAACGCCTACAACGACCGGCTCGACAGTCTCTACATCCCGGTGTTCGACGAGGAGTCCGCAACGGTTCGACCCGACCTTCGACCAGTACGACGTCGGACCGCTCGACGACATCGGTGTCGGCGCGATCATGCGCGGCTGGCGCGAGATGGTCTGGCGGCACGCGGAGGACCTCGTCACCGCGAAGACCCCGGCCCAGAAGGCCCTCGCCGAGCAGGCCATCGAGCAGTACGCCGCCGGCCAGGCCGCCCTGATCCGGCAGACCTTCGCGTCGAGCGACGGGTCCACCGCACGCGACACCTACTGCCACGCCGCACGGCTGAGCCACACTGGGACTCTCGGGAACGAGACCGGCCCCCCTGTTGTTGCAGTGGGTGCATCCACAGAAAGGTCATCGATGTTCCAGCGCACCAAGTCCTCACTCCCCACCCCCGCCGAGGCCCTGCCCGGCCGCGCCGAGCGGTGGTTCCCCCTGGCCGAGAAGCACAAGGCGCTCGACGCCCCGCTGGTGACCGACGAGGTCCCCGAGGGCTACGAGGTCGCCGTCTTCGGGCTGGGCTGCTTCTGGGGCGCGGAGGAAGTCTTCTGGCAGGTCCCCGGGGTCTGGTCGACCTCGGTCGGGTACGCCGGCGGCACCACCCCGAACCCGTCGTACGAAGAGGTCTGCAGCGGCCGCACCGGCCACACCGAGGCCGTCCGCGTCGTCTACGACCCGAAGAAGGTGTCCTACGCCGACCTGGTCGCCACCTTCTACGAGGTGCACGACCCGACCCAGGGCATGCGCCAGGGCAACGACATGGGCACGCAGTACCGCTCCGCCATCTACTACTCGACCCCCGAGCAGGAGATGGTCGCCCAGCGGGTGACCGAGAAGTACCAGCCCGAGCTGACCAAGCGCGGCTACGGCGCGATCACCACCGAGCTCAAGCCGGCCAGTGAGACGCGTACTACTACGCCGAGGACCACCACCAGCAGTACCTGTAGCGAGGCGTCGTACTACTACGCCGAGGACCACCACCAGCAGTACCTGCTGAAGAACCCCTTCGGCTACCGCTGCCACTCCGCTACCGGAGTTCCGGTCCCACAGGACTGACGCAGGACGTCACGCGTGTTGCGCGCCGGATCCTCAGTCTCGCCGGCCGAGTCTCACCCAGCGCCTGGCCTCGTCGGAGCTCACCGCGATGAGAATGAGGACGGTGATCGCTGTGCTCACCAACACCAGGAACTTGACCTCGGCGACGGCACTGAGGTCGACCAGCTGCGTGACCGCCTCCACGGTGCACACGACCATGAGGGCGATCCGAGCCCAGGCATGGTGAGCGAGCATGAACACCCACAGGCCGACGAGGCACAGCGCACCGCCGCCCATCACCGCCAGCTCGAGGGTCGACGCGGGAGCAGGGGGGCTATCCCCCCGGAAGATCGCAGCGAGGACAGCGGTCAGTGTGACCGCGGCCTTGGCCATGCTCATCGCCCCCGCGGCGAGCAGGCCCGGTGGCGGCACCCGGTGGGACACCGCACGCGACAACGCATCGGTCGCGGGCTCCGCTTGGGCCGGCTCCGGCGCCTGGAGGCTGGTCAGGTCCAGGATCGGCAGGCTTCCGTCGGTGCGCACGACGTCGCCTCCGCCGTTGCGCGTGGTGAAGGCGCTGGAGTACTCCTTGATGACGCGCAGGGAAGCTTCCGGCTCGACGTAGCGGACCGTGTTGATGACGTAGTCGCGCTCGATGTCGATGTCGGCGTCCACGCGGTGCGTCACCTGGAGGGTGAACAGGGAAATGCCCACTGCCTTGTCATATGTCGCAGCGGCCAGCCACCCCACCTGGAACCCACCGGGTAGCGTCCAGCCGTCAGGGACCGGCCAGAAACGCACGTGGTGGCGTTGGGAAGCGTTGCCGTCCACCTCCTGCTGGTAGGCGAAAGCCTGCCGCTGCCCAAAGAGGAACAGTGAGGAGACCGGAGCCTCAGGGTAGGGGCGGCGAAGCACCGACGAGAGCACGATCCCCCAGGAGGAGCGGATCGTGAGCTCCTCGGCACGGACCCATCCGGCCCGGGTCATGGCGGCATGGATGTCCGCCTCGCCGCCGTCCAGGGCCAGGTTGATCGGGTCACCGAGCACACCAACCTCGGTGAGCGATCGCCCGATGAAGTAGTCGGGCACGTAGACCTTCGAGAGCACCTCCTGCAGGCGAGGCAGCCCCACGTAGGCCAGCAACACCCAAAAGAGAAAGACAGCGCCGATCGCGAACCAGCCGTCGAATCCGACGGTGACCACGATCCACCCCAGCCACAGCACCAGCACCGTGCCGATCACGAAGAAGACGCCGTCGAGGATCTCCTGGACCGGCCAGAGCGGGATGCCAGAGACGGCTTCTGGAGCCAGCTCGAACGTCGGAGGCGACGTCGGAGGAGGCGAACTCACGACAACACCACGGCGCCAATCATCGGCGGGCTCGACCCCCATGCGCACCATCCTCCCTCCCGCAGTGACGGACGATCGCAGGCTACCGAAGCCTGTGAGTGACGTTCGCTGTAGATCCCGCGGGACCGACCGGGAGCGGCCCATTACGCTCAGCTCATGCCAGGTCATGGAGCGCCCGACGACGGCTGGGTGACCGAGAGGCTGCAGGTGGGCGGAACGTCGGTCTACTGCCGGCGCAGCACTGGCGAGGACGGTGTCCCTCTCGTCCACATCCACGGGTTCGCGATCTCCGGGGCATACCTGATGCCGACCGCGCGCGCCCTTGCCACGCGTGGGGTCAACGTGGTTCCGGACCTGCCCGGCTACGGGCGCAGCGAGCGCCGCGACCGCGTTCTGGACATCCCCGCCTTGGCCGAGACGACCCTGGCGGTCCTCGACCGCCTCGACATCGACAAGGCCGTCCTGGTCGGGAACTCGATGGGCTGCGCCATCAGCTTGGAGGTGGCTCACGAGGCGCCCGAGCGGATTCACCGCCTCGTCCTGGTCTCCCCAGCGGGAGGCTTGCACAACCAGCCCATGAGCCGCGCCCTCGGCCAGCTGGCGAGGGACGTATTTCGGGAGAGCCCGAAGATGTTCCCCGTCGCACTACCGGACTATCGTGAAGTTCGGGCCACTGAACGGCCTGCGCCTCTTCCGGGAGTTGACACGCTTCCCGTCGCTGGAGCGCCTGCTGCGCACCCCCATCCCGACCCTGGCCGTCCTGGGGGTTCGCGACCCACTCATGCCGTCACCCGGCCGAGTACGCGAAGTTGCCCGACTCGCTCCGGAGCACCTGACGGTCGCGATCGTGGACGAGGCGGCCCATGCGGTGAACTTCAGTCATCCCATGGAGCTGGCCGGCGTGATCGGGGTGTGGCTGGACGATGCAGTCGGCGACAGCACGCGTCTCCCAGACGGAGTGCGGGTAGTGGCATCCGAGTAGCACTCTCCGCGGACGGCTCACTCACCTGGCGCCACAGGGCTGAACGTGTCTTGCGTCATACGAATTGGTGCCTCGAGCGCTCGATTCGTATGACGCAAGCGCGCACGCGTCCACGGCACCGGTCCGTTTAGTCCCTACTCAGGGTGGTCAGGCACACTGGGGCGCATGAGTGAGCAGAACCCACCTGGCCAGCCCACCCCTGAAGAAGAGCATGTCGAGGGTGTTGGACCGACCGCGAGCGACGAGGCAGCCCCGCCTCCGCCGCCTGAGGGTGACGAGACCGTCGTCGCGGAGGACGTCCCGCCCCCGCCGCCCCGGCCAAGAGGTCCCACAAGCCGTGGATCATCGGCGTCGCCGTGCTGCTCGTCGTCGTGCTCATCGTGGCCGCGGCAGCAGTCATCCTGAGTGCTCAACGGCGAGGACAAGCACTCCATCGCCATCCCGTCGACCGCCGGCGGCATGAAGCGCGACACCAAGTCCGAGACCGCGCTCAAGCAGCAGCTCGACGCCGCGGAGACGCAGTTCAAGACCCAGTTCAAGGACGTCGCCTACGTGAAGTCCGGCGTCTACACCCAGGCCAACAAGGACAAGGGCCCCGAGGGCGCACTCGTCTTCCTCGGCGCCAAGGTCAAGCTCTCGGACAAGAACGCGAGCACCTTCGTCGACACCCTGAAGAAGCAGGCGACCAGCAACGGCTTCAAGGTCGCGGCGGTCTCGCCCGGCGACAACGGCGGCAAGGCCGTCTGCGCGGCACAGGACGCCGGTCAGAAGATCGCGATCTGCGCCTGGGCGACCAAGGACTCCGGCGGCGAGCTGATCCCCACCGTCCCGGGCTGGGACGCCGCCAAGCTGGCCGCGGTCATGCGCTCCCTGCGCGCGGACGTCGAGACGACCGACTAGTCCCGCAGGTCGGTGAGGCGTGCTCACCCGATGGGGTCGTGCGCTCGATCGCGACCACCCGCTTCCTGAGTACCCACGCCCCCAGCTCGTCCGGGACGCGTGGGTCAACCTCAACGGGGTCTGGGAGCACGCCTTCACCGACGCGCCCGAGCGCCCTGCGTCGTACGACGGCCCCATCGTGGTGCCGTTCTCCCCGGAGGCCGAGCTCTCCGGGGTCGGGCGACAGCTCCAGCCCGACGAGTGGCTCTGGTACCGCCGCAGCTTCACCGCACCCTCGACCACGGGTCGGGTGCTGCTGCACTTCGGCGCCGTCGACCAGAGCTGCACGGTCTGGGTCAACGGCGCCGAGGTCGGCTCGCACACCGGCGGCTACCTGCCCTTCACCCTCGACGTCACCGACCACCTGGCCGGCGACGACGACGTCCTCGAGGTGCGCGTCCGCGACCTCTCCGAGACCGGCGTGCACGCCCGCGGCAAGCAGCGTCTGGACGCCAAGGAGATCTGGTACACCGCGCAGTCGGGCATCTGGCAGACCGTCTGGCTCGAGGCGGTCCCGGCGTCGTACGTCGAACGGCTGGTGCTGACCCCACACCTGGAGACCGGTGAGCTCGAGGTGACCGTGGTCGCCGCCGGCGACCCGGTCAGCACACCTGCGCACGTCGTCGTGGGCGAGGACGAGGCCGACGTGCCGGCCGGCGTGCCGGTGCGGATCCCGCTCTCCGACGTACGCCCCTGGTCGCCCGACGCACCCCCACCTGTACGACGTCGAGGTGACCCTCGGCGACGACCGGGTCACGTCGTACGCCGCCCTCCGCTCGTTCGGCACCGGCCCGGACGAGCACGGCCACACTCGCTTCCTGCTCAACGGCGAACCGGTGACGCACGTCGGCGTGCTCGACCAGGGGTACTGGCCCGACGGGCTGCTCACCCCGCCGAGCGACGAGGCGATGGTCCACGACATCGAGACGATGAAGTCGCTCGGCTTCACCATGCTGCGCAAGCACGCGAAGATCGAGCCGCTGCGCTGGTACGCCCACTGCGACCGCCTCGGCATGCTCGTCTGGCAGGACGTCGTCAACGGCGGTGGCCGCTACCGCGCCCTCACCACCCAGCGTCCGGCGCGGTTCCCGGTCTGGATCCCCGACCGCCTGCACCGGCTCTACGACCGGGGCGACGCCGCCGGCCGCGAGGAGTTCCGGCGCGAGGTGCGACGAGACGGTCGACCTGCTCCGCAACGTGGTGTCCCTGGCGGTGTGGACGCCCTTCAACGAGGCCTGGGGACAGTTCGACGCCAACGGCATCGCGCGCCGGATCGCCGACCTCGACCCGACCAGGCAGGTCAACCACACCAGCGGCTGGGTCGACCAGGGCGGCGGCGACATCCGCAGCCTTCCACCGCTACCTGCGTCCGTTCCGGATGCCGTCGCCGAGGCGCCTCGGCCGACGCGACCGGCGGGCCGTCGCGCTGAGCGAGTACGGCGGGTTCAGCCTCCGCGTCGAGGGCCACGACTGGAGCGCCCGCGAGTTCGGCTACCGCCACTTCGAGGACAGTGCCGCACTCGCCGACGGGTTCGCCGAGCTGCACGAGCCGCTCGCCGACGCCGTACGACGACGGACTGGCCGCGACCGTCTACACCCAGCTCAGCGATGTCGAGGACGAGCTCAACGGACTGCTCACCTACGACCGCGAGGTGCTCAAGATCGACGCCGACGTGATCCGGAGGCGTGACTGCCACACTTCGTCTGTGACGTCCCGACCCGCGCTCGCTCGCGGACCGGTCGCGCTGGTGGCCGTGACCATCGGCGCGCTGCTGCTCGCCATGGCGCCGTTCTACGGACCGCACCGCGACGAGCTCTACTTCTCCTCGGCGGGCGACCGTCTCGCGTGGGGCTACCCCGACCAGCCCTCGCTGGTGCCGCTGCTCGCCCGAGTCGCCAACGAGATCGACCCGCACAACCTGGTGCTGCTCCGGATCCCCAGCCTGCTGGCCGTGTGCCTCCTCGTGGTGCTCGCCGCGCTGACGGCTCGCCTGTGCGACGGCGACCGCCGCGCCCAGGTGCTCGCCGCCGTGGTGACCGGGACCTCGGTGGTGGTCATCGCCGTCGGTCACCGGCTGACCACGCAGACCTTCGACATGGTCGCGTGGTCGGCGCTCGCACTCGTCGCCGGTCACGCCCTGCGTGACGGACGGCCGCGACTCTGGCTGCTCGCCGGAGCTGATCGCCGGGGTCGGGCTCAACGCCAAGCACGACGTCGCCGTTGCCCTGCTGGGCATCCTGGTCGGCATCGCGCTGACGCGACCCGTCCGGTGGCACCTGCGCTCGCCCTGGCTCTGGCTCGGCGGCCTGGTGGCGCTCGTCCTGTGGTTGCCCAACCTGCTCTGGCAGGCCGCGCACGGCTGGCCGGTCTTCGCGCTGTCCGCCGACATCGCGGACGAGTACGGCGGTCTCGGCGGCACCGTCGCTGTTCGTGCTGCTCACCCTGGTCATGTTCAGCCCGCTGATGACCGTGGTGTGGCTCGCCGGCCTCCGCGACCTCTTCCGGCGTGAGGACTGGCGGCTGCTGCGGCCGCTCGCCTGGACCTTCGTGGTCACCTTCGTGTTCTTCCTGCTGTCCGCACGGCAAGTCCTACTACCTCGCCGGCGCGATCCTGCCCCTCCTCGCGGCCGGCTGCGTGGTGGTCGTCGAGCGCTTCCGCCGGGTGGTGGCCGTCGGCGTCGTACTCGCCCTGTCGGCGCTGGTCGCCTGGCCGGCCATGGTCCCCGTCCTGCCGACCCGGACCTACGCCGCGTCCTTCTACACCGCCATCGACCAGGACCAGCTCGAGACGATCGGCTGGCCGGAGTTCGTCGCGACCGTCCGCACGGTGCTCGCCCCACTGCCCGACAGCGCGGTCGTGTTCACCGGCAACTACGGCGAGGCCGGCGCGCTGGAGTGGTACGGCGTGGGTGCGCCGGTCTACAGCGGGCACAACGGGTGGGGCGACTGGGGACCTCCGCCCGACGGTGCCGGCCCCGTCGTGGTGCTCGGCTACGACGACCCGAGCCATGACTTCACCGGGTGCCGTCAGGCGGCCACCATCCCGCGCGTCGACGGCGCCGACAACGACGAGGACGGCGGTCCGGTGTTCGTCTGCGACGCACCCCGCGAGCCGTGGTCGAAGCTGTGGCCGCGGCTGGTGCACCTCGACGCCTAGGCGGCTCAGCGCCTGGGAGTCCACCCAGCGCTGGCCGATGACGCGCAGCTCGGAGGATCCCGAGGTCAGCTCCGCGATGATCTCCTCGGCGACCGCCCGCGCCCGCGGCGGGATCGCGAAGCGCAGCGAGGCCTCGCCGGTGTACTCGACGCCCAGCACCCGCGCGCCACGCGAGCGCAGGTCGTGCTCGAGGCGACCGACCGCCGCGATGTCGACGGACACCTCGCAGAGCTCCTGGAGCACCCGCTCGACGACGCCGACCTCCTCGAGCGCTGCGCGGGTCGCGTCGGCGTACGCCCGCGAGAGCCCGCCGGTCCCGAGCATCACGCCGCCGAACCAGCGGCTCACCACGGCGACGACGTCGGTCAGCTCCCGGCCGCGCAGCACCCCGAGGATCGGAGCACCGCCGGTGCCGTGCGGTTCACCGTCGTCGTTGGCCTGCTCGACCGATCGGTCGGGTCCGACGATGAAGGCGTTGCAGTGGTGCCCGGCGTTCCAGTGCTGCTTGCGCACCGAGTCGACCAGCCCGCGCGCCTCGACCTCGTCGGGCACCCGGGCGATGGTGCACAGGAACCGGGACTTCTCGACCTCGATCTCGGCCACCCCGTCGCGCGCAGGCGTGAAGTACGACGCAACAGCCACCTCTCGAGGGTACGGGGAGGCATCGTTTGGCACGATCGGTTCATGAGGATCGTCTCCCTGCTCCCGTCGACGACCGAGATCCTCTTCGACATCGGCGCCGGTGACGACGTCGTCGGGGTCACCTTCGAGTGCGACCACCCGGCCGAGGCCCGCGAGCGCACCATCGTCTCGACGAGCGCGATGCCCGAGGGTCTCGACGCGGCCGGCATCGACGCCTTCGTGACGGCCGCGATGCGGGCCGGCGAGGACCTCTACCACCTCGACGAGGGTGCGCTCTCCGGCCTCGACGCCGACCTCGTCGTCACCCAGGACCTCTGCGCCGTGTGCGCGGTCGACGTGTCCGTGGTGGACGACGCGCTGGCGCACCTCGGCTGCACCGCCGAGGTGCTGACGATCGACCCGCACACCCTCGCGGAGGTGCTGGACTCGGTGCTCACCCTGGGCTCGGCCACCGGCCACGAGGCCGAGGCGAAGGAGCTGGTGCACTCGCTGCAGGGCCGCCTGGACCGGGTGGCCGAGGAGGTGGCGGCTCGCACCGGACCGGCCCACGCGGGTGCTGCTGCTGGAGTGGACGGACCCGCCGTTCGCGCCGGGCCACTGGGTCCCGGAGATGATCACGGCTGCCGGCGGAGTGCCCACCATCGGGTCGGCGGGCGAGAAGTCGGTCCGGGTGACCTGGGAGCAGGCGCTCGCCGGCGATCCCGAGCTGGTGGTGTGCGCGCCCTGCGGCTACGACCTCGAGGGCTCCGCCGCCCTCGGCCTCGAGCTGCTCGACTCCGGGGTGCTGCCCGCGGACCTGCCGGTCTGGGCGGTCGACGCGAACGCGTCCTTCGCCCGCCCCGGTCCACGCCTGGTCGACGGCGTGGAGAACCTCGCGCAGCATCATCGCGGGCCGGACACCGCCCGCGGACGCGGCTCGACGGCTGCGCTAAGGATCGGCTAAGGATCGGCCGGACCGGCCGATAGACGGGTGAGTGGTGGGGCTGCCTTGGGAGGACTGCCCCACCACTCGACATCCGCGGATGGAAGTGGAGGGACCCGCGAGCGGGCATTCCATGCCTTGGACGATGCCATCAACCAGAGGCGGGAACCACGGGTTCGATGTGCATGCCCCAGACTAGGCACGCAGGGCCAGTCTGGCGAGCAATACGGGACAAATTCGAATGGGATATTACGGGCGTTTCACTCGCGCCCCACGTACCCCAGCAAGTCCTGCCGGGTGAGCACCCCGACGGGCCGGCCGTCCTCCTGCACGAGCAGGGCATCGGCGTCGCGCAGAGCCGCGATCGCGTCCTCGATGTCGGCACCCGCACCGACCGTCGGCAGCGGCTCGTCCATGTGCAGCTCGACCTGGTCGGCGAGCCGCGCGTCCCCCGCGTAGAGGGCGTCGAGCAGTCGCCGCTCGGAGACCGATCCGGCCACCTCGGCGGCCATGATCGGCGGCTCCGCGAGGACGACGGGCATCTGCGAGACGGCGTACTCCTGGAGGATCTGGACGGCCTCGGCGATGGTCTCGTTGGGGTGGGTGTGGACCAGGGCCGGGATGTCGCCCTTCTTCCGGTGCAGCACCTCGCCGATGGTCACGCCGCTGCGCGAGCCGGTGAGGAAGCCGAAGCGGGCCAGCCAGTCGTCGTTGAAGACCTTGGTCAGGTAGCCGCGGCCGCTGTCGGGCAGGAGCACGACGATCACCGCGTCGGGGTCGTCGAGCTCCTGGGCGAGCTGCACCGCGGCGTACGCCGCCATGCCGGACGAGCCGCCCACGAGCAGCCCCTCCTCGCGGGCGAGCTGGCGCGTCATCGCGAAGGAGTGGGCGTCGGAGACCTCGATGATCCGGTCGGCGATGTCGCGGTCGTAGGTCTCGGGCCAGAAGTCCTCGCCCACGCCCTCGACGAGGTAGGGCCGCCCGCTGCCGCCCGAGTAGACCGAGCCGGCCGGGTCGGCGCCGACCACGACGACGTCGGGGTTCTGCTCCTTGAGGTAGCGCCCGACGCCGCTGATCGTGCCGCCGGTGCCCATGCCGGTGACGAAGTGGGTGATCCGGCCCTCGGTCTGCTCCCAGATCTCGGGGCCGGTCTGCTCGTAGTGGGAGAGCGGGTTGTTCGGGTTGGAGTACTGGTCGGGCTTCCAGGCGCCCTCGGTCTCGCGCATCAGCCGGTCGGAGGTGCTGTAGTAGCTGTCCGGGTGGTCGGGGGCCACCGCGGTCGGGCAGACGACGACCTCGGCGCCGTACGCCCGGAGCACGTTGCGCTTGTCCTCGCTGACCTTGTCGGGGCACACGAAGATGCAGTGGTAGCCGCGCTGCTGGGCGACCAGGGCGAGCCCGACGCCGGTGTTGCCCGAGGTGGGCTCCACGATCGTGCCTCCGGGCTTCAGCTCCCCCGACGCCTCCGCGGCGTCGATCATCCGGACCGCGATCCGGTCCTTCACCGAGCCTCCGGGGTTGAGGTACTCGACCTTGGCGAGCACGAGCGACGAGGTGGTGCCGACCGTGCGGTTGAGCTTGACCAGCGGGGTGTTGCCGATGAGCTCGAGCAGGGAATTCGCGTACTTCATGCCGCAAACCTACCGGCCCGGCAGGCGTCCCGAGCGAGTGCCTCGGATCGTCGTTTGGCAAGAACCGACACACCGATTTGTCGCACCATTTTTCACATCGGCCCCACGTGACCCAAAAATTGGTGCATACTTCCCAAGATTTCCAATACACGACCGCGCGCGAATTTCTAGGGAGACACGCCGAGATGACTGCCAACCGACCGCAGATCCTGCTCAGAGCCCTGGTCGGCCTCGTGACCCTCGGCGTCGTGCTGACACCGACGCTCGTCCCGGCTGCGGACGCCGCCAAGACCAAGGATCCCAAGACGCGCGTCCAGACGGCACCCAACGTGTTCTATCCGCTGCGGAACCTCAAGTCGGTCAAGGACCTGCGGATCAGCAGCCGCAAGCACTTCGGCACCGACATCACCGGCCCCTGCACCGCGGGCGTCTTCGCCTCCCACCCCGGCGTGGCCAGCGTCTACACCGCCCCCAACCTCGGCACCTACGTCCGGGTCCGCGCCAACGGCGGCGCCGGCCTCACCACGACCTACGGCTACCTCGGCCGGGCCTTCGTCACCGACGGCCAGATCATCCAGTCCGGCCAGGCCATCGGCCAGGTCGGCAAGCGACCCGGCACCTCGAGCTGCCGCCTCTACTTCTCGGTGACGCACGGCGGCCGCTACACCAACCCCAGCAACTGGCTGAACGCCTACGTCGGCAAGCTGCCTCCCGTCTCGGCCCTGTTCGGCACCCGCGGCTTCCTGATCGCCTCGTTCAACGTCCTCGGCGCCAGCCACACGGCCCGCAGCAGCAAGTTCGCCAGCGGCAACGCCCGGATCAACCGCACGATGAGCCATGCTGAACGCGCGCCACATCGACGTCGTCGGCACCCAGGAGTTCCAGGAGACGCAGTTCGACTACTGGACCGCGCGCGGCAACGGGTCCACGTGGGGCGCCTACTACTGGGACCCCGACGGCAAGAAGCGCGACACCGAGAACGCGATCCTCTACCGCAAGTCGACGATGGAGCTCATCTCCGGCTCGACGTACGACATCCCCTACTTCCACGGCAACACCCGCCACGTGCCGGTCGTGCTGCTGCGGGAGAAGTCCAGCGGTCGCACCGTCTACGTGATGAACGTGCACAACCCGGCCAACGTGCAGGGTCCTGCCGCGACGTACCGGGCACGCGCCATCGCCATCGAGAAGCAGAAGATCATCGACCTGCGCGCCACCGGTCGTCCGGTGCTGTTCACCGGTGACTTCAACGACCGCCAGCAGGCGTTCTGCCCGCTGACCGCCGGCAAGCTCACCATCACGCCGAACAGCATCCCGTCGATGACCTGCGTCGTACCCCAAGCCGTCGTCGATCGACTGGATCTTCGCGGCCGGCCAGGTGCGGTTCTCCAGCTTCGGGCGCGACACCTACCCGCAGTCGGCCCGCATCAGCGACCACCCGATCGTGCAGGCCCGGGCACACCTGCAGGACTGATGCGATACCGGTCAGTAGAATTGCGCCATGGGTAGGACAGCGGCAGCACGCAGGCTCGCAGCCGCTGCCGCCTACGGCGGCGGAGGGCTCTCGGTCCTCGGCGCCTCCCTCTACGGGCTGCTCCGGACCGAGGCCATCCTGGCTCGCAAGGCGATCGGCAACGCCGAGGGCCGGGTGCCGGACTCCACCGGCTGGTACGGCCGCGGCCGTCCCGGGCCGGCGATCAAGATCGCGCTGCTCGGTGACTCCAGCGCCGCCGGCTACGGCGTCCGCAGCGTCGAGGAGACGCCCGGCGCCTGGCTGGGCTCCGGTGTGGCCGAGCGGGTGGACCGGCGCGTCCACCTGCGCTCGTTCGCGGTGGTCGGCGCCCAGTCCAGCGACCTCGCGGCGCAGGCCGACGCCGCGCTGCAGCTCGACCCCGACGTCGCCGTCATCCTGATCGGCGCCAACGACGTCACCCACTCGGTGCTCCCGGCCGCGTCGGTGCGCCACCTGTCCGAGGCCGTACGCCGCCTGCGCGACGCCGACGTGGCCGTCGTGGTGGGCACCTGTCCCGACCTGGGCACGATCTCGCCGATCCCGATGCCGCTGCGCCAGGTCGCCCGGGTCTGGTCGCGCCGGCTCGCCGCCGCCCAGACGATCGCGGTCGTGGAGGCCGGCGGGCGCACCGTCTCGCTCGGCTCGATCCTCGGCCCCGAGTTCGCCGCGGCTCCCGCGTTGCTGTTCGGGCCCGACCACTTCCACCCCTCGGCCGCCGGCTACGAGGCGCTCGCCCGGTTGCTGGTCCCCTCGGTGCTCTCGGCCCTCGGCGAGGGTGACGTCGAGGAGGAGACGCCACGCGTCGGTCGCGGCGAGGCGGTCATGCCGATCGGGTACGCCGCCGTACAGGCCAGCCAGAACCCCGGCACCGAGATCGACGGCACCGAGGTCGGCGGCGCGCTGCGCGGCGTCGGCGGCCGCTGGGTCACCCTGATGCGGCGCCGGCTGCTGCCCACGGGCGACGTCGAGACGCCACACGAAAACGCCCCGGCCGATGACTCGGCCGAGGCGTCCGCGTAACGCTGGTCAGGCGATCAGTTGCGCAGGATCGCGAGCAGCCGCAGCATCTCGATGTAGATCCACACGATCGTCACGGTCAGGCCGAAGGCCGCGCGCCACGACTCGCGCTCCGGCAGGCCGGCCGCGATGCCGCGCTCGACCTGGTCGAAGTCGAGGATCAGGAACAGCACGCCGAGGCCCAGCCCGATGACGCTGGAGAGCAGGCCCATCGCACCGAAGCCGTTGAAGCCGAAGCTGTTGCCGAAGAAGCCCAGCACCAGGTCGAGCAGCGAGACCGCGACGAAGCCGAGCCCTGCGGCGATCACCCACTTGTAGAACCGGCTGCCGACCTTGATGTTGAAGAACTTGTACGCCGCGAGGGTGCCGGCCACTGCCGCCATCGTGCCGAGCACGGCACCGATGACGAGCGTGGTGGGCGACTCACCGGGCTGCGTGAAGATGTTCGTGACCACCTTGCTGAAGGCGCCGACGAAGACGCCCTCGAAGGCCGCATAGGCGAGCACGAGCGCGGGACTGATGATCCTCTTGAACGAGTTCACCATCGCCAGCGCGAACCCACCCAGGGCGCCGACCAGCGAAATGGCGTAGAGGTTGCCCATCGCCGTCTCGCTGGTGAGCTCCGGCGTGACGAGCCAGGTCGCCGCTGCGGCGAGGAACACCACCAGCAGGGTGAGTCCGGTCTTCTGCACGACCGAGTCGAGGGTCATCGGACCCTCGGTGGTGTGCGTCAGCGGCGTGCCGGGCTGACCGGGTGTGCCCACGCTCCACTCGGACGGGTTGCTGGGGTAGGTCTGTGTGCCGGTCGCGTTCTGTCCGTTGAAGCCCTCGGACCGGGCGAAGATCGGGTTGCTGCTCGTCAGAGCCATGGCGTCCTCCTTGGATGGATGCCGCTGCGCACCACCCACCTTGGGCGTTCGCGTGTCCCCCGGATCCTACCGAGGCGACACTGATTGAACGACCACCCCGGGGTCGGTGTTCCCACGAGCCTCAGGCGCTTCGGCGTGACCTTCACCGTGACCGTCTTCGACGAGGTCGCCTTCACGAGCACCGTCGAGCCGCTCCTGGTCGCGGTGCCGCCGGTCACCTGCACGTCGTACCCGTGCGGCGAGGTGAGCGGGCTGACGAAGATCTGCGTGGGCTGCTTGATCGGAGAGCTTCGGGGTGTAGGTCATCGAGAACAGGCCGGTGGTGGCGTCGTACGAGATGTTCGTGGGGGTGCCGGCGGTGGCCTGCGGGTAGGTGCGCACGAGCTGGCGGAGCTTGTCCATCTTCACGGTCGAGAGGTCGGCGTCGTCGGTGAACAGTCCCTGGGAGTCGTCGGCGGTGGTCGGGTCGTCCCAGTGCTTGTAGGCCCAGTAGGTCCAGCCCATCAGCGAGTCGTCGGCGCCGTCGGCGTCGATGCCCACGGCGTTGACGTTGTCGGTGGCACCCCACTCGGTCATCAGCGCGGCGGCGCCCATGCGGTTGGCCTGGTCGATGGCGTGGGTCTCGCGGTTGGCGGTGTAGTCCTTGCAGTTGTCGGTGTTGCTGCCCGGGATGCCCTGGCTCTCGAAGAACACGTCGGGGCAGTAGTTGTGCCAGGAGAAGCCGAGGTTCTTCTCCCCCGCGACCGAGGTGTAGTAGGAGTCGAGCTTCTGGCCACCGGTGAACTGCTGCGGCTCCCACCAGACGATGTTCTTGCCGTCGGCCTTGCGCACGGCGTCGAGCCCGCGGGTCATCGCCGGCTGCAGCTCGGAGGCGTACGACGACGGGCACCCGGTCGTCAGGCAGCTCGGCCACTCGATCCCGGCCCACGGCTCGTTGAACAGGTCGTAGCCCATCGAGTAGGGCTGGTTGCGGTAGTGCTGCGCGACCAGCTTCCACGCCGCGGCCCACCCGGTCAGCAGGTTGTCCTTGTTCGCCCAGAAGTTGTCGAAGACGGTCGAGACCTCGGGCGTCCAGTAGCCCTCCGGGAACGGCACCGGCAGCCACGGGGTCAGCGCGAACGGCATCGGCCGCTTCGCCGCCCAGTCGGGGACACCCTCGCCGCCGTACTCCTCGTTCCACTGGTCCTGGTGCATGTCGAAGAGCGTCCAGATCTTCTTGTCCGACAGCAGCTTGGTCATCCGGTCGATGCGCTTGAAGTACGCCGGGTCCGCGACTCCGGGCTTGTCGGGCGTCACACCGGCCCAGAGCACACCGAGGCGGGCGCCGTTGAAGCCGTACTTCGCCAGCCAGGCCGCGTCCTTGGCGGTGAAGCCGGCGGCGGTGTCCGGCGGGGCGTACGGCGCCCGCTTCCACACCAGGTTGAGCCCGTGCACGATCACCACCCGGCCGTACTGGTCGACCAGGAAGCGCCCCTCTCGCTGCAACCGTGGCGTGGTGTCCGCCGCCGAGCGCCGAGGAGACCGGGACGACGGTGAGCGCCACCAGGGCAGCCAGCAGCAGGGCGAGCTTCTTCATGTGAGGTAGAACGAGTTCTCGTTCCGTGGGTCACGGGACGAGTACGACGCGCTCCTCCGTGCCCAGCGACCCGGTCCACACCTGCTCGACCTCGGCGAGGGCTGCTCGGAACGACGCGCGCGTGAGTCACGCTCAGTCCTGGTGCCACCGCTCGATGTCGGCATCGTTGTCCGCGAGCAGGCGGGCCGCCTGCGCCAGGCTCACGCCGGGGGCTCCGTTCACCGACGGACCTCTGGCTCCTGCGGTCCGCGCGACGGGGAGCGTGTCAGGTGGCTCGACCAGCCGACCCGGCGAGACCAGCACGACGCCGTCGACCCGGAGCAGCGGGGCCCCCAGCACGCGTGCCCTCAGCCTCGCCTCGACGACGATCCCGTCGGAGAGCTGGCTGTCACTGTCGGGAAGGACGGCTGCGATTGCCGGGATCGGCGATACGCGACGCGAGCGTCCCACCGGCGCCGTACTTCTCGAGACGGCGTGCCGCCTGCTTCGCCACCACGCGAATCTGCTCATAGCGATCTCTCCCTGCCCGGGCGCCGAGGACGTAGCCGACCCCGATCAGGCCGAGCTTGCCGATCATCTGGTCCCCTCCTGCTTGTGACGGATCGCGCTCGCCGCGGCGCTGGCGGCGGAGAGCGCGATGACGGTGGCGCCGGCTGTCAGTCCTGACCGCACGACGGACGTGCCCGGCGCCTTGCGCAGCGGCTTGGAGACCTTGCTCCACGTGGACTCCTTGCGGAGGATGCCCATGGCGTCCTCACCGTCCCTTCGTGTCGAGCGCGGAGATCAGCTGCTTCTTCGACATCGCTGACCTCCCGGTGATGCCCTGGGCCGAGGCGAGCTTGATCAGCTCGGCCTTCGACAGGGCCGTCAGGCTGCCCGGGAGCTGCGGGTCCTTGGCGGTGTGCGCAACTGCGGCTGCCGTCTTGGCGGTTCGGGCACGCATCGCCTCAGCCCGGTGCACCGCCTCATCGGCCCCTTCGGCCTGGTGGCGCGCGTCATCGGCGATGCGCTCCGCCTCGGCCTGGGCCTCCCGCGCCGCCTCGTTGGCGGCGGTGGCGGCCTCGTCAGCCAGGGACCGTGCCTCGGCCAGCTGTTCGGTGGCGCGCTCGAACTCCTCCTCGGCCTCGCGTTGCGCCTGCTCGGCGTTCGAGCGGGCCTCGGCCACGCGCTTCTCGGCCTCGTCGCGCTCTCGGGAGAGGACGTCGTGCGCGTCCAGCTCGGCCTCGTGCTGTTCCTTGGCCACTTGCTCGTCCGCCCGCGCCCTCGCCTCGGTCACCCGGCGATCCACGACGTCGGACTGCTCCGACTCGACGGCCTTGATCCGGGACTCCTCGCGCTTGCGGGTCTCCTCCGCCTCTTCTGCGAGGTCACGGGCGTGCTCAGCCGACTCGAGGGCTTGCTGTTCCGCCCGCTGAGCCTTGTCGGCCGCTGCTCGCGCCCGCTGCAGGCGTGCCTCGACCGAGTCGGTGCCGGGCAGCGCCTCACGTACGGCGGAACCCGCCTGACGCATGGTGTCGATCACGCCGTTGGTCGGAGCCCCCGTCGGTCGACGAGTCGCTGGTGCCGATCGCCTTGCCCAGCAACCAGGATGCGTTGCGGGGCACGTCCTTCATCCCGGTCGCAAGCGTTGCGACCAGGCCTTGTCTTTCGTTCTTCCCTGCCATCTGGTTTCCCTCCCAGTTGGTCCGTGCTCGCCCCCGTACCGAGATGGCGTGTGATGCGCGCCACACACGGGCGGTACCCGCACCCTCGATGGACATGCGTCGTCCTCGCCCTGCTGGTGCCCCGGGTGGGGGTCGAACCCACACTGAACGGTTTTTAAGACCGCTTCCTCTGCCGATTGGGATACCGGGGCTCCCGCTTCACCGCAGCCCGATCATAGGGACGCGAGCTCGGCCGCCCGGCCGAGGACGGCGTCGAGCATCGGCTCGGTGAGGCGACCGGTGAAGGTGTTCTGCTGCGAGGGGTGGAAGCAGCCGAGGACGGTCAGGTCGCCGAGGACGACCTCCGCTCCGTGGCCGAAGCGCGGGCGTGGCCGTGGAGTCGGGAGGCCGGCTGCGGCGAGCGACCGGAAGGCCGCGTCCCAGCCGAAGGAGCCGAGGCAGACCACGGCACGCAGCCCGGGCAGCAGCAGGGACACCTCGCGGTCGATCCAGGGCGCGCAGGTGTCGCGCTCCTCGGTCGTGGGCTTGTTCTGCGGCGGGGCGCAGCGCACCGCCGCGACGATCCGGGTGCTGCGCAGCTCGAGGCCGTCGTCGAGGTGGGTCGAGGTCGGCTGGTTGGCGAGGCCGACGCGGTGCAGCGAGGCGAACAGCCAGTCACCGGAGCGGTCACCGGTGAACACCCGCCCGGTGCGGTTGGCGCCGTGGGCGGCCGGGGCCAGGCCGACGACGAGCACGCGCGGGTCGGTGGAGCCCCAGCCGGGGATCGGGCGGCCCCAGTACGTCTCCCCGGCGTACGACGCCCGCTTCTCGCGCGCCACCTGCTCGCGCCAGCTGACCAGCCGCGGGCACGCCCGGCACTCGCAGACCCGCTCGTCGAGCTCGGCCAGCGAGGCGCGTGCGGCGAGCCGGGCCACGCCGCCCGCCGAGCGCGCGACCGGAACGGTCACCGACGTCCGAACGGCCGGTCGTTCGGGTCGCCAGGACCGGCGGCCGCCAGCCGGATCTCGCGCTGGACGGCGACGTCCCTGGCCCGCCGGGTCTCCTTCTTCTGGATCTCGCGACTGTCGCGCACCGGGAGCTGCAGAGTCTCCTCGGCTGCGAGACCGAGGTGCAGCTCCCTGCCACGCTCGAGCTCGGCGTCCAGCTCGGCTCCGAACACCAGCGCGAGGTTGGTGATCCACAGCCAGAGCAGGGCGATGACCACGCCGGCGACCGAACCGTAGGTCTTGTTGTAGGAGGAGAAGCGGGCGACGTAGTCGGCGAACCCCAACGACACCACGATCCAGACCATGATCGCGACGAAGGATCCGACCGAGATCAGCCGGAACCGCGTGAACGAGACATTGGGCGTCGCCCAGTAGAGGAGCGCGACGATCATCATCACGACGACCGCCAGCACCGGCCACTTGGCGATGTTCCAGACGGTGAGCAGGTCGTCGCCCACGCCTATCGTCTTTCCGACCGACTCCGCGATCGGCCCGGAGACGATCATGATGATCAGGGCAACGGCGCAGAGCACGACCGTGATGACGGTGACGATCAGCTGCATCGGGCCGCATCCGCCAGAACGGCCGGCCCTCGTCGACCTCGTAGATCCTGTTCATGACGCGGCTGAAGGCACCGACGTAGCCGGAGGCCGACCACAGGGCACCCACGATGCCGATGACCAGTGCGACCCCGGCTCCCTCGACGTCGACGAGCCCGTTGAGGATGCCGGTGATGCTGTCGAGCCGTTCGGGCGAGACGAGCGGCGCGAGGATCTCCATGATCTTGTCGACCGAGTCCGTCTGCCTGCCCGACCAGGCCGACCAGCGAGAGCAGGGCGAGCAGGCCCGGGAAGATGGACAGCACGGAGAAGTAGGTCAGCGCCGCCGCGGAGTCGGTGCTGCCGTCGTCGCCGAACTCGCGGCACGGTCCGCTTCAGCACGAACAACGCGCTGCGCTTCGGCGGTGAGGCGTCGTAGATCTCGCTCCGGGGTGGTCATGTCGTCGGACATCTAGCTCTCCTTCCCGTCGGACGGCGAGACCAGTGACCAGGCGATGCCGTCGAGGATGTCGTGCTCGGAGACCAACATGGAGTTGACCGTCGTACGTCGCAGGACGCGGTCGAGGATCAGGCCGCCCGCGCCGATCACGTCGGCGCGACCGGGGTGCATGTAGGGCAGGGCCTTGCGCTGCTCGATGTGCATGGTGAGCAGCTGCGTGACCAGGCCCTGCACGGCGTCGGGGCGCAGCACGCTGTGGTGGATGAGGGTGCGGTCGTAGGTGGCCAGGTCGAGTACGCCGGCCGCGAGCGTGGTCACCGTGCCGGCCACGCCGATCACGGCACCGGCATCGGCCGGGTCGACCGAGCAACCGTCGAGGGCCGCGTCGATGTCCTCGACCGCCGCGCGGATCTCCTCCTTCGACGGCGGGTCACCGGCGAGGTGGCGCTCGTTGAGCCGCACCGACCCGATGTCCAGGGAGTCGCGGCCCACGATGGTGCCGTCCTCGTTGCCGAGGATCAGCTCGGTGGAACCGCCGCCGATGTCGAGCACCAGCACCGGCTCGGGCAGCGGCGGCAGGTCACGCGTGGCACCCGCGAAGCTGACCCGCGCCTCCTCGAGACCGTCGAGCACCTCCGGCACCACACCGACGCGCTGGCGCACGCCCGCGATGAACTCGTCGGCGTTCTCGGCGTCACGGGCGGCAGAGGTCGCGCAGAACCGGGTCGCCTGGACGTCGTGCTCGAGCACGATCTGCATGTACTCCTCGACGGCCGTGAACACCCGCTGCAGCGAGGCATCCGCGATCCGGCCGGTGCGGTCGACGCCCTGGCCCAGCCGGACGATGCGCAGCTCGCGCACCAGCTCGTTGCTGGTGCCGGCGTCGACATCGAGGTCGGCGATCAGGAGCCGCAGCGAGTTGGTGCCGCAGTCGAAGGCGGCGACGCGGGTCATGAGGTCTCCCCGGGAGCGGACGCAGGGACCGGACTGCCACCACGCACCCAGCTCGTCGAGCACCTCGTCGCCGAGCGGGTTCACGCCCGCGTCCCTGGGCGAGCGACTGGCCGGCCAGCACGTGCAGGCACTTCACCCGGTCGGGCATGCCCCCGGCGGAGACACCCGCGATCTCCGGCACCTCGCCGATGGCGGCGCGGGCAGCGAGGTAGGCCTCGTGCGCGCGGAGGTACGACGCGGCCAGCTCCTCGTCCTGCCCGAGGCGATCGGTCATCTCGCGCATCAGCCCGGAGGCCTCGAGCGTCCCGATCATCGAGGCCGCCCGCGGGCAGGTCAGGTAGAAGGTCGTCGGGAACGGCGTGCCGTCGTCGAGCCGCGGCTCGGTGGCGACCACGTCGGGGTTGCCGCACGGGCAGCGGTGCGCGACGGCGTGGATCGACCGCGGTGGCCGGCCCAGCTGGGCAGCAACGACGGCCTCGTCACCGGTATCGACCGGGGTCACTGGCCGGGGGCGGGAGTGGGCGTCGGTGACGGCGTGATCTGCGTCGCCGGGGTGGGCGCCTTCTTGGGGTGGTCGGCCACCTCGAGCGTCCCGTAGACCTTGCCCCACCAGGGGTCGGGCACGCTGCGTGCCACGGAGCTGGGATCGGTGAGCTCGTTGGCGTGCTCGAGCGGCTGGCCGTTGCGGTCGAGGACCTGGTAGCTCGTCTCGCCCGGCATCACCCAGCCGAAGCGCTCGCGTGCCTGCGCCTTGACGTACTCATCGTCGGCCCAGCGCCGCTTCTCGCGCTCCAGCGCCTTGATGTCGTGCTCGGAGCTGGCGATCTGGGCGCGCAGGTCGTTGATGTGCGAGCGCTGCTGGAGGTAGGCGCGCATCGAGGACGCGTAGGAGATGGTCAGCACCGCGACGACGAGGACCAGGATCGCCATCCGGTTGGTGAACCGGGGACGTGGCGCCGTCGCCTCGGCCGCACGCGCCCGGTCGGTGCCGCGAGCACCGGGACGGATGTTGCGCTGGACCTGGTCGGGCCGGGATCCCCGGCGCGGTCGGCCCTGCGGCGTACGACGTGTCGGCATCGTCCAGCCTCAGCCCTGGTACCTCGGGAAGGCGCCCCGACCGGCGTAGCGAGCGGCGTCGTCGAGCTCCTCCTCGATGCGCAGCAGCTGGTTGTACTTCGCCACGCGCTCCGAGCGTGCCGGCGCACCGGTCTTGATCTGGCCGCAGTTCGTGGCCACGGCGAGGTCGGCGATGGTGGTGTCCTCGGTCTCGCCCGAGCGGTGGCTCATCATGCAGCGGAAGCCGTTGCGGTGGGCGAGCTCGACGGAGTCGAGGGTCTCGGTGAGCGAGCCGATCTGGTTGACCTTCACCAGCAGCGCGTTGGCGGACTGCTCGGCGATGCCGCGGCTGAGGCGCTCGACGTTGGTGACGAACAGGTCGTCGCCGACGATCTGGATCTTGCCGCCGAGCTCGGCGGTGATCGTCTTCCAGCCGTCCCAGTCGTCCTCGTCGAGCGGGTCCTCGATCGAGACGATGGGGTACGACGAGACCAGGTCGGCGTAGTAGTCGGTCATCTGCTTCGAGGTGCGCTTCTTGCCCTCGAAGGTGTACTTGTTCTTCTCGCAGAACTCGCTGGCCGCCACGTCGAGGGCGAGGGCGAAGTCGGTGCCGAGCTTGAAGCCGGCGGACTTGATGGCCTCGGCGATCAGGTCCAGCGCCGCCCGGTTGCTCGACAGGTCGGGGGCGAAGCCGCCCTCGTCGCCGACTCCGGTGGCGAGGCCCTTCTTCTTCAGCACCGCCTTGAGCGCGTGGTAGACCTCGGCACCCTGCTGGAGCGCCTCGCGGAACGAGGCCGCGCCGATCGGCGCGATCATGAACTCCTGGATGTCGACGTTGGTGTCGGCGTGCGCGCCGCCGTTGAGGATGTTCATCATCGGCACGGGCAGCAGGTGGGCGTTGGGCCCGCCGACGTAGCGGAACAGCGGCAGCCCGGCCGACACCGACGCCGCCCGCGCCACCGCGAGCGAGACGCCGAGGATCGCGTTGGCGCCGAGGTTGGCCTTGTTGGGGGTGCCGTCGAGGTCGAGCATCGCCTGGTCGACGAGCCGCTGGTCGCTGGCGTCGAGGCCGATGATCTCCGGCTCGATCTGGTCCTGGACGGCGCTGACGGCCTTCTCGGTGCCCTTGCCGCCGTAGCGGCTGCCGCCGTCGCGCAGCTCCACGGCCTCGAAGGCTCCCGTGGAGGCGCCGGAGGGTACGGCGGCCCGGCCGACCGCGTCGTCGTCGAGGAGCACCTCGACCTCGACCGTGGGGTTGCCACGCGAGTCCAGGATCTCGCGGGCGATGACGGTGTCGATGGAAGCCAAGAACCTGCTCCTGGGTCGGGGGGTGGGGCGCTTTCACCCTAACCGGGGCAGGCGGCGATCCCGCGTAGCACCCGCCTACCTGCCGGAACCGAAGACGACCGGGCCGGGACCCACCCGATCGAGCAGGCGGCACGACCTGGCCGTGACGTCGCAGCGGACGATGTGGCGGGACCCACCAGCCGCGCCCGTGCCGACGCCGAAGAAGACCGAGTCCCCGGCCCAACCCCCCAGCCGGAAGTGGTGCGGAGCTCCCGTGAGCGGCACCCGGTCGCCGGTGGCGGCCTCGACGACCGACGGCATCCCGCCGGGAGACGTCGTCACCACGAACCGGCCCGGACCCCGGCGCTTCTGCTCCGGGCGTCAGGGTGTCGACCTCGCCGCGGACAGCCTTGCCCGTGCGGGTGTCGTAGCCCTGCATCTCCTCCGTGCCCCCGCGAGTGTCGACGACCTTGAGCAGCGAGGCGTCGGCGTTGACCTGCACCCCGGTCACGTCGGTCTGGCCGGTGCCGCGCAGGCGGGCGAGGTCGGTGAACCAGAGCTCGCCCTCGGCGAGCACGAACACGCCTCCGTGCACGACCACGAAGGCATCGATGTCGACGGGTGCCAGGTCGGCCTGGTCGCCACCGACGTGGAGCACGCCTCCCTGCGCCCACACGACGTCGGACGGCGAGACGTCACCCTGGCCCACGGGGACGGTGGCGGGCGCCGGTGCGACCGACTGGCTCGGCGTCGCCGTGACCGTCTTCGTGGGCGGCGGTGCGAGCTCGTCGTCGGTGCCGGTGGCGCACCCGCCAGCGAGCACGACCAGCATGGCCGTGAGCAGTCCGACCGCCCGTCGGCTCACGCTCCGGCCCGTCGTACGGCGTCACGCAGCGCCTGCTCGGGGTCCTCCCCCGCTGCTCGCGCCTCGGCGACCAGGGCCAGCAGCCGGTCTCCGAGGTCGTCGGGTCGGGCGTGGGCAGGGCCCGGCCGGCACGCTCGAGCCGGTCGAGCACCTTGGCGGCGCGGGTCAGCGCGGGCAGCTCGAGCGGGATGCCGTCGAAGAGGTCGTCGCGCTGCTTCTCCGCGGCCTTGACCGCCTCCCAGGTCTCGTTGATCCGGGCGGGGTCGGTCTCGCGCACGTCGCCGAACACGTGCGGGTTGCGGCGGATCATCTTGTCGCGCAGCCCGGAGGCGACGTCCTCGATGTCGAAGGCGCCGGTCTCGGCCGCGATCGCGGCGTGCAGGTAGACCTGCAGCAGCACGTCGCCGAGCTCCTCGCGGAGGTCGTCGGGACTGCCGCCGTCGTCGAGGGTGTCGATCGCCTCGAGCGTCTCGTAGGTCTCCTCGAGCAGGTGCTTGGCCAGCGAGCGGTGGGTCTGCGCAGCCTTCCAGCCACACTCGGCGCGCAGCTTGGCCATGATCTCGACGAGCTCGACCAGAGCAGAGTCTGCTCCGGGCCCGCCGACGGTCACGGGGTCAGCCGCACTTCTGGCCGGAGGGCAGGGTGCCCAGCCACGCGGGGTCCGGCGTCGCCTTCGAGCCGCTCTTGGCGAAGCTCGAGACGGCCTTGGACACCGACGGGTCGGCGCCGCCGGGCCAGCCGACGCCCGCCGGGCCGTAGCGCGGGTCGGTGTGGATGTCGACGGTCTTCAACCAGGGCTCACGCTTCTGGTAGCCGGCGTTGAGCAGCTGATCGGCGTTGCTCGCGTTGGGCTGCTGGCCAGTGGCCTGCTCGCCGATCTGGGTGAGGATGTCGCGGCTCTCGGCCCATCGCTGGAAGGTGTCGGTCATGAACGACTGGTACTTCTTCGGCAGCGTCTTGATCAGCGGGTCGATCTGGGAGTACGTCGCGGCGACTTCCTGCGGCCGCGGCGACACGTCCTCGTGCTTGCCGAACTGCAGGGTCAGCTCGATGTCCATCAGCAGCGTCAGCGCCTGCTGGACGAGCTGCTTGCGGGAGGTCACCTGGGTCTGCGACTGACCGCTCTTGGCGGCCTGCTCGATGCCGGCGCACTGGGCGTCGGTGAGCTCGTCGACGTCGCTGCGGCTGATCTTGGTGCCGGAGATGACCGACGCGGTGCCCGGAGGGACCGAGCCACACCCGCCGAGGACGAGCGCCAGGCCCATCGCTGCCACCGCCACCAGCGGGCCACGCTTCACCGCACGGGTCCTCACGATCCGGTCTCCTACTGTCATCGGGATCACGCCGTCGATCACCTGCCTGGCCCAGGCGAGCAGCTCCTCGTCGCGAGGAGCCTGGGCACCGAAGCCGGGCGGCTGTGGCCGTGGCACCAGCATGGTACGCACGGGGGCCTTGTAGAGGCTCTTGGGGTGGAGCCGGTTGAGGCGTACGACGCGCGAGTCGGGCAGCTCGACGGGGTGGAAGCGCACGTACTTGCCCTGCACCGTCACCTCCGACAGTCCGGCGTCGCGCGCCCGCGCCCGGAAGCTGGCCACCGCGAGCAGTCGGGTGACCGGCTCGGGCGGCGTGCCGTAGCGGTCGAGGAGCTCCTCGTGGAGCAGCTTCACGTCGTCGTCGGAGCGCACCTCGGCCAGCCGCTTGTACATCTCGAGACGCAGCCGCTCGCTGCCGATGTAGTCGTGCGGCAGGTGGGCGTCGATGGGCAGCTCGATCTTGACCTCGATGGGCTGCTCGACGCCCGCGCCGTCCTGGCGGAACTCCGAGACGGCCTCGCCGACCAGGCGCACGTAGAGGTCGAAGCCGACGTCGGCGATGTGGCCCGACTGCTCGCCGCCGAGCAGGTTGCCGGCGCCGCGGATCTCGAGGTCCTTCATCGCGATCGCCATGCCGCCGCCGAGGTCGGAGTGCTGCGCCAGCGTGGCGAGCCGCTCGTGGGCGGTCTCGGTGAGCGGCTTGTCCGGCGGGTAGAGGAAGTAGGCGTAGGCGCGTTCGCGCGATCGCCCGACCCGGCCGCGCAGCTGGTGCAGCTGGGAGAGGCCGAGGGTGTCGGAGCGCTCGATGATCATCGTGTTGGCGTTGGACACGTCGAGGCCCGACTCCACGATCGTGGTGCAGACGAGCACGTCGAAGCGCTTCTCCCAGAAGTCGAGCATCACCTGCTCGAGCTGGTGCTCCCCCATCTGGCCGTGCGCGGTCGCGACCCGCGCCTCGGGCACCAGCTCCTGGATCTTGTTGGCGGCCTTCTCGATCGACTGCACCCGGTTGTGGATGTAGAACACCTGGCCGTCACGGAGCAGCTCACGTCGTACGGCGGCGGCGACCTGGCGGTCCTCGTAGGCGCCGACGTAGGTGAGCACCGGGTGCCGCTCCTCCGGCGGGGTGGCGATCGTGGACATCTCGCGGATGCCGGTGATCGCCATCTCGAGCGTGCGCGGGATCGGGGTCGCCGACATGGAGAGCACGTCGACGCTGGTGCGCAGCGCCTTCATCTGCTCCTTGTGCTCGACGCCGAAGCGCTGCTCCTCGTCGACGATGATCAGGCCGAGGTCCTTGATCTTGATGTCGCGGTTGAGCAGCCGGTGGGTGCCGATCACGATGTCGACGCTGCCGTCGGCGAGGCCCTCGACGACCTCGCGCGCCTCCTTGTCGCTCTGGAACCGGCTCAGCGGCTTCAGCGTCACCGGGAAGCCGCTCATCCGCTCGGCGAAGGTGGCGTGGTGCTGGGTGACGAGCAGCGTCGTCGGCACGAGCACGGCGACCTGCTTGCCCTCCTGCACCGCCTTGAACGCGGCGCGGACGGCGATCTCGGTCTTGCCGTAGCCGACGTCGCCGCAGACCAGCCGGTCCATGGGTACGACGCGACGCATGTCGGCCTTGACCTCCTCGACCGTGCTCAGCTGGTCGGGGGTCTCGTGGAACGGGAACGCGTCCTCGAGCTCGGTCTGCCACGGGGTGTCCGGCCCGAAGGCGTGGCCCTTGGTGGCCTGCCGGGCGGCGTACAGCTTGATCAGCTCGGCCGCGATCTGGCGCACCGCCTTGCGCGCGCGGCCCTTGCGCTTGGCCCAGTCGGCGCCGCCGAGACGGTCGAGGCTGGGGTGCTCGCCGCCGACGTAGCGGGTCACCTGGTCGAGCGCGTCGGCCGGCACGTAGAGCTTGTCGGCCGGGTGGCCGCGCTTGGAGGAGCCGTACTCCAGGACGAGGTACTCGCGCACCGCGCCGTGCACCTCGCGCTGCTTCATCTCCACGAAGCGGCCGACGCCGTGCTGCTCGTGCACGACGAAGTCGCCGGCCTTCAGCTCGAGCGGGTCGATCTGCTTCTTGCGACGGGCCGGCATCTTGCGCATGTCGCGCGTGGTGGCCTTCTGGCCGGCGAGGTCCTCGCCGGTGAGGACGACCAGGCCCGGGTCGTCGAGGCTCAGCCCGTGCTCGAGGCAGCCCTGGGTGACCTGGACGACGTTGTCGGAGGTGCTCGACACCTCGTCGACCAGCCGCGCGGCGATGTCGTGCTCGGCGAGCACCTCGACCATGCGCTGGGCCGGGCCGTGGCCCTGGTGGACCGTGACCACCTGTCGACCGGCGCCGAGGTGGGTCGCGGATGTCGCCGACGGCCTGCTCGATGTCGCCGCGGTACGCCGCCGCCGGCTGCGCGGCCACCTCGCGGGTGCGCCTCGTCCGGTGTCGAGGCCGAACGGGCTGACGCCCCACCACGCCTGGCCGGCCTCCAGCACCTCGCTGCGGACCTCGCCGATCCCGCGCAGGGATGCGGCGCCGAGGTCGATCGGCGCCTTGCCGCCCGACGCGGCCGCCGCCCAGCTCGCGCCGAGGAACTCCTCGCTGGTGGCGACGAGGTCGTGCGCGCGGGTGCGGACGCGCTCGGGGTCGAGCACGAGCACGTGCGTGTCCGGCGGGAACAGGTCGACGAGCATCTCCATCTCGTCGACGAGCACCGGGGAGAGCGACTCCATCCCCTCGACGGCCATGCCCTCGGCGAGCTTGTCGGTGATCTCCGCGAGCTGGGGGTGCTGCACGCTGAGCTCGGCCGCGCGTCGTCGTACGTCGTCGGTGAGCAGCAGCTCGCGGCAGGGCGGTGCCCAGAGCCGCTCGACCCCACCCTCTCTGTCAGAGTCATGGTGCGCTGGTCGGCGACGTGCGAAGCTGCGGATCTCGTCGATCTCGTCGCCGAAGAACTCCACGCGCAGCGGGTGCTCCTCGGTCGGCGGGAAGACGTCGACGATGCCGCCACGGACGGCGAACTCGCCACGCTTCTCGACGAGGTCGACGCGGGAGTACGCCGCACCCACGAGCCGTCGTACGACGTCCTCGAGCTCGACCTCCTGGCCCGCCTCCAGCTCGACCGGCTCGAGGTCGGCCAGCCCCTTCACCTGCGGCTGGAGCACGGAACGGATCGGCGCCACCACCACCTTCAGCGGCCCGTTGTTGGCGTCGTTGCCGGGGTGCTTGATCCGGCGCAGCACGGCCAGCCGCCGGCCGACGGTGTCGCTGCGGGGGCTCAGCCGCTCGTGCGGCAGCGTCTCCCACGCCGGGTAGAACGCGACCGACTCGGGGTCGAGCAGGTCCTGGAGCTCCTCGGTGAGGTCCTCGGCCTCGCGCACGGTGGCGGCGACGACCAGCACCGTGCGACCGGCGTCGACCAGCCCGCGCACCACGAACGGCCGCAGCGCCGCGGGGCCGGTGAGGTCGAGCGTGCTCACGCCCGCCTTGGCGTCGTCCATCGCCTCGGCGAGCACGGGTTCACGGAGGACGAGGTCGGCCAGGCCGGCGATGCTCAACGCGGGTCACTTCTCTCAACGGTGCACGGGCACGCACGATAGACCCCCAACCGGTGCGGAGAGGGGGTGGTGGAACGCTGCCGAGTCTACGTGCGCACGGAAAGGGCGACGCTAGGGTGCCACGGTGAACCGCCACCAGTTCCTGCGCCGGCTGCACCGCCAGGTCCGTCCGCGCACCTACCTCGAGACCGGTGTCGCCGACGGGCGGAGCATGACCCTGTCGCGGGTGCCCAGCATCGGCATCGACCCGGCGTTCAAGATCGACCAGGAGATCGTCACCGACGTCCACCTCGCGCGGATCGCCAGCGACGAGTTCTTCGCGCGGGAGGACCCGATCGCGCACCTGCCGATCCCGACGGTGGACCTCGCGTTCATCGACGGCATGCACCTGGCGGAGTACGCCCTGCGCGACTACCTCGCCGTCGAGCGGTTCACGCACCCGTCCAGCGTCGTCGTCTTCGACGACATGCTGCCCCGCACCGTCGCCGAGGCGGCCCGGCACCGGCACACGGCCGCCTGGACCGGCGACGTCTACAAGGCGGTGCAGGCGCTCCGCGACCACCGGCCCGACCTGATCGTCCTCGAGGTCGACACCTTTCCGACCGGTGTCGTCGTGGTGCTGCGGCCCGACGCGAGCCGGGACGGCGTGATGGCGGAGTACGACGACTGGATGGACATCGCGCTCGACCCGGACCCGCAGGACGTCCCCGACGAGATCCTCACCCGATCGCGTGCGTTCAAGCCCGAGGTGCTCCTCGCCAGCGACGGCTGGCGGACCCTGCGTGAGCTGCGTGATCTCCCGCCCGCCGAGGCAGCGACGGCCGTCGGCACCGCGTTCGCGGACCTCTCCCAGCAGGCGCCGGTCGGCTAGCGCAGCACGGAGCGAGCCAGGCTGCGTGCCCGCTCGCGCGCTCGCGCCGCGCGCTCGGCGGGAAGCACCCGGAGCGCTCCGTCGAGCATCCGGCCGCCGGCCGCGGCGGCCCGCTGCCTGGTCGTGAGCGACGTCGGACTCGCACGGCGGACAGCTTGGCGGGCACCACGCTCGGCGGCGCGGCCGCCCCGAGCACGAGCACGACCGGCCGTGCTCCCTGGACGAGCAGGCGGGCGTCGATCGTCAGCGGACTCGTCGGCGGCGAGGGCGATCGACCAGTAGCCGTCGCTCAGCCCGGCGCGCGGCGTACGGGCTCGCACCTCCGGGTGTCACCCGCCGTCTGCACCTGCGCCGGCGCGGAGATGGTCGAGCCGGCCCGGGACAGCACCAGCGCCGTCCGGTCGCCCACGTCCTCGGCCAGCCCGCAGAGGACGACCTCCACCTCGCCGCCGCGCAGGCGCGCGTGGCTGTCCACGTAGTCGATCGCCGCCGGTGCCGAGCTGCCCATGCGGGTCATCCTTGCACCGGCGCGGCGATGACCTCGTCCATGCTGCGCAGGATGCAGAACTCGTTGCCTTCGGGATCGGCGAGCACCACCCAGCCGGTGCCGTCGTCGTTGCGCCGGTCGTCGACCTCGGTGGCGCCGAGGGCGAGCAGGCGGGCCAGCTCCTCCTCGCGGGTCCCGGCGCTGGGACGCAGGTCGAGGTGGATCCGGTTCTTGGTCGCCTTGTCCTCGGGCACCTCGATGAACAGCAGCGGGTGGCCGCCGTCGGGTCGCTGGATCCAGCACTCCTCGTGACCGGGCTCGTTGGGGTCGTCCGGCTTGTCGACGTACTCCAGGACCTGCTTCCACCACTCGGAGAGGTCGTAGGCGTTGCGGCAGTCGATCGAGGTGTGCGAGATGTACGACGTCATGGGGACCAGCCTGCCGTGACCCGACCGGTCGAGCGCTCATGCCTTGACAGGCATATTCCATGTGAGGCATATTCGGCGCCATGGAGAACACGCTGTGGACCGCGCTGGTCGACCCGAACCGTCGCGCCGTGCTGGACCTGCTGGCCCAGGGCGAGCTGTCGGTCGGCGAGCTGGTCGAACGGCTCGGCCTGACCCAGCCGCAGACCTCGAAGCACCTGCGCGTGCTGCGCGAGGCCGGGTCTGGTGCGGGTCGACCAGCAGGCGCAGCGACGGATCTATGCGGTCGAGCCGGCCCCGATGGCCGAGCTCGACGAGTGGCTGGCGCCGTACCGCCGGCTCTGGAACACCAGCCTCGACCGACTCGGGGCACACCTGGACAAGGAGAAGTGATGCAGACGACCGACGAAGGCACCTACCTCGAGATCGACGACCGCCCGGCGGTGCGTTTCGAGCGGATCTACGACCACCCGGTCGATCGCGTCTGGCAGGCGATCACGGACCCGAAGGAGATGAGCCACTGGTTCCCCTCCCCCGAGATCGACTACGAGCCCCGTGCCGGCGGCACGGATCACGCTCGGTGGCGACCCGTACCACCCGGACGCGCGCACGACGAAGGTGCTCGTGTGGGAGCCGCCGCACCGGTTCTCCTTCGAGTGGGAGACCGACGAGCTGCACTTCACGCTGAGCGAGCACGACGACGGCTGCCGCCTCGAGCTGGTCAACCTGCTCTCCACGAGCGGCGCGGGCGCGCGCAACGCGGCGGGCTGGGAGATGTGCCTGGGCCACCTCGACCGCGTCGTCGCCGGCACCTGGGAGCCGCTGCCGACGGACGGCAGCATGGAGGAGTTCCTGCCCGTGCTGGAGAAGTACAAGGGCCGCGGCGTCCCCGACGACGGCTGGCTGCCGGACCCGCCTGCGACGAGCTAGACGGCCCAGGGCCCCTCGGGTGCGCTGACCCGGGCCTCGTCGGCCTCCTGGTCGGTGGGCATCTCCTGGCTCTGCCGCTCGGCCTCGACGCGACGCAGGTAGTGGTCGACCTCGTCCTCGAGGCGGGCGTCGTCCCAGCCGAGCTCGGCGGCCATCAGCTCCGCCGCGATGCGGGCGGAGGAGGTGCCGCGGTCGAAGGTCTCGATGGAGATGCGGGTGCGGCGCGCGAGCACGTCGTCGAGGTGGCGAGCTCCCTCGTGGGTGACCGCGTAGACGACCTCGGCGAGCAGGTAGTCGTCGGACCCCGGCATCGGCTCGGCCAGCTCGGGCCGACGGGCGATCAGCTCGAGCACCTCGTCGACCAGTCCGCCGAACCGGCCGAGCAGGTGGTCGATGCGCGCGACGTTGAGGCCGCTGGACCGGGCGATCGCGACCCGCTGGTTGGTGCGCGCCTCGTAGCCGCTGGCACCGAGCAGCGGCACCCGGTCGGTGATGCTCTCGCCGGGCTCTTCGTCGAGCCACTTCGCCGGCTGCGTCGATCGCGTCCTGGGCCATCACGCGATAGGTGGTCAGCTTGCCGCCGGCGATCATCACCAGCCCGGGCATCGGCGTCGCGACGGTGTGCTCGCGGGAGATCTTCGAGGTGGGTTCGGTGGCGCCCTTGAGCAGCGGTCGCAGGCCGGCGTACACGCCCTCGACGTCGGTGTGGTCGAGCGGCGTACGCAGCAGCTTGTTGACGTGGCCGAGCACGTAGTCGATGTCGGCGCGGGACGCCGCCGGGTGGGCGAGGTCGAGGTCCCACGGGGTGTCCGTCGTACCGATGATCCAGTGGTGGCCCCACGGGATCACGAACAGCACCGACTTCTCGGTCTTGGTGATGAAGCCGCACTCGCTGCGGATGCGGTCGCGGGGTACGACGAGGTGGACGCCCTTGCTCGCCTCGACATCGAGCGCGCCGCGACCGCCGAGCATCTCCTGGATCTCGTTGGTCCACACTCCCCCGGCGTTGACCACGACCTTCGCGCGCACCTCGATCTCGCGGTCGTTCTCGAGGTCCATCAGCCGCGCGCCGACGACCCGGTCGCCCTCGCGCAGGAAGCCGATCACCTTGGTGCGCGAGGCCACGTGGGCGCCGTACGCCGCGGCGGTGCGCGCGATGTTCATGACCAGTCGGGCGTCGTCGACCTGGCAGTCGAAGTAGCGGATCGCGCCGGTGAGGTCTTCGGTCTTCAGGTCGGGTGCCATCCGGGCGAGCTGCCGGCGGAAGACGTGCTTGTGCCTGGGCACACCCATCTCGTACTTGCCGGCCATCGCCATGCCGTCGTACAGCACGAGCCCTGCGCCGACGTACGGCCGCTCCCAGGTGTGGTGCAGCGGGTAGAGGAAGGCCACCGGCCGCACCAGGTGCGGCGCGATCCGGGTGAGCAGCAGGCCGCGTTCCTCGAGTGCTTCCTTGACCAGGCCGAAGTCGAACATCTCCAGGTAGCGCAGTCCGCCGTGCACCAGCTTCGAGGACCGGCTGCTCGTGCCGCTGGCGAAGTCGCGCTGCTCGACGAGGGCGGTGGAGAGTCCGCGCGAGACCGCGTCCAGCGCCGTACCCGCCCCGACGACGCCTGCCCCCACGACCAGCACGTCGAGGTCCGCGCCGCTGGGCGACCCGGCAGTCGCCATCGCGTCGAGAGCCTTCGCGCGCGAGCCCGGTCCGAGGTCAGCTGTCAGGCTCATGCCCCCAGTCTGTCAGGGCGGCGGTGCCGCGTTCAGCCTCCGAGACAGAGCGTGCTCGTCCACGCACCGTCGTTGAGGCCGTAGACAGCGAACGCGATGGCCGGAAGCAGCGCGACGCAGCCCGATGAGCGCGCCGTTCCCGCTGTTGCGCGACAGCGGCACCGCGACCAGCCAGGGCAGCGCCGCGACCAGCAGCACGATCAGCGTCGCGATCTGCCCGGTCAGCACGTCCGCCGGCTCGGCCGGCTGGCTGCACGAGCTCGTGAAGACCAGGTGGATGAAGAGGTCGGCCGGGACGGTGAGCACCACCGTGCACACGGCGATCGCGATCCAGGCGCCCGGTGGTCATGCCGGGAGCGCTGGTGGGTGGCGGTGTACGCGGTCGTCGTTCATGTCGACAATCGTCGCGAATCGCCGGGTTGCCGTATCCGCGTTCCTACTCAGATCGGTGAGGTACGAGCAGCCGCTCACGGACCACCGGAGAGGCCGTACATCCAGGCCCGCTTGCCGTCGGACACGTAGATGATGACCGACAGCTGGTCTCCCGACCCGGCCGGCTTGTAGACGGTGCCGCCACCATCGGTGCGGCCCCGTCGGACCGCGTCACGTGGCACCCTCACCTCTCCGGCCTGGTCATAGTCACGGTGCTCGAAGTGCACGCGGGAGGGCGCCCTGGCTGCCGAGACCGACACACCCCATTGACCTGTCTCGACGTGGACGTGCATCAGCTGGGCGAGTACTCCCACCACCACGAGGGCGAGAGCCGTCAGCGAAGCGGCCCAGAGCCGGTGCGTCCTGGTCACTGGGCACATGGTGCCGCAGACGTGCGCCGGAGATGCCGCATCTCGACGCAGAATTCCCTGTCCACACAGGGAATTCTCGACCCGAAACTGTCAGTGGTCGCTGCTTGAATTCGCTGTATGACGACGACCCGGACCGACCTCGACACCGCCTCGGCGGTGCTCGACTTCGCGCGGGATCGCAAGGTCGCTGCCGACCGGGCCGAGGCCGACGTGATGTTCGCGGCCGTGACGTGGGCCGAGCAGCACCCGCCGGAGTCGATCGCCGGCGCCGCGATGTGGCCCGTGCCCGGAGCCGAGTCCGAGCTGGCTCTCGCGGGCGAGGGCGCACCGCTGGTGGCGGAGTTCTGCATCGCCGAGTTCGCGCTGGCCATCGGCCGGTCCACCGACTCCGGGCGGGCCGTGATCGCGCACGCGGTCGAGCTGAAGTACCGCCTCGCCCGCCACTGGGCCCGCGTGCAGTCCGGGACGCTCGAGCCATGGAGGGCGCGCCGGGTGGCGGCCGCGACCCTGGGTCTCTCGAGGGAGGCCGCGCAGCACGTCGACGTCCAGCTCGCGCCGTTCGCCCACAAGGTCGGTCCCGCGCAGCTCGACCGGCTGGTCGAGGAGGCCATCGCTCGCTTCATGCCCGACACCGCCCGCGAGAACGCCGAACGCGCCGCCGACGGGCGTCACGTCACCTTCCACCACCAGCAGGTCAGCTTCAACGGCACCACCTTCGTCGAGGCCGAGCTCGACCTGGCCGACGCCCTCGACCTCGACGCCGCCATCACCCACGGTGCCGAGCAGCTGAAGGTCGCGGGATCAGACGAGTCCCTCGACGTACGCCGCGCGATGGCCGCCGGCGAGCTCGCCCGCCGTCAGGCGACCCTCGACCTCCAGCCCGATGCCCCGCGCACCACCGCAAGTCCCGCCAGGTCGTGCTCTACGTCCACCTGTCCGAGGCCGCCATCACCGGCGCCGGCGGGTCGCTCGACCTGGCGCGCGTGGAGAACAACCGCCAGGGCCTCACCGCCGAGCAGGTCCGCACGTGGTGCGCCAACCCCGACGCCCAGATCACGGTCAAGCCGGTGATCGACCTCGCGGAGCACATCCGGGTCGACGCCTACGAGATCCCCGACCGGCTCCGCGAGCAAGCAGTGCTGCGCGACGGCACCTGCGTCTTCCCGTGGTGCCTCCGGCCCGCGCGCTCCTGCGACATCGACCACCCGGTCCCGTACGCCGACGGCGGCCCGACCGCGAGCGACAACGCCGCTCCCCTGTGTCGACGGCACCACCGCCTCAAGACGCACAGTCCGTGGACCTACACCGTGCTCGACCCGGGCACGTACCTCTGGTCGAGCCCCCACGGCTACCAGTTCCTCCGCGACCACACCGGCACGCTCGACGTCAGTCGCGATCGGTCGTCACCCGGGACCGACCCGCCCGACGGCTGACGTCGAGGTGCGAGTCAGTTCCGATAACGCGAGGCCAGCTCCGGCGACTGGGCGGCGAGAGCCGCCAGGTCTGCGGCAAATCGTCGTCGGCCAGTCGTTCGGCGAAGGCCTTGCCGATCCCGGACGTGGCACCGGTGACGAGCGCGAGGGGCATGGCTCCTGCTTTCCGAGGGTTCAACAGTCGTCGTTCTTCCAGTGCCCGCCCTGGAACACCCAGGTCTGGTGCGTCGGGTGCGTGGCGCGCAGGGTGTAGTCGAAGCGCACCACCGCGGTGTCACCGTCCTGGGTGAGCGCGGTGAAGCGGATCCGTCGTGGCTTGCCGTAGGTGCGCTGCGCTGCCAGCGCGGCCTGGGCGACGTCGGCCAGCGGCAGCTTCGCGTGGCAACGCTTCGAGAGCATCGCGTAGGCACGCACCGGCCTGCCGCCCAGCAACGCGTTGGAGTACGTCTGGACCACGGGCATCACCGCGGGCCACGGGTCGCGGGTCTCGGCGCGCATCGAGGCATCCGCTTCGGCTTCGCCGGCCTCCGCCGGCGAGAGCGGGGTCGGGCTGGTCGAGACCGCGGTCGGGATCGATGGCGCTGCGGCGTCCGGCTCCGTGCCGGCGCTGCAACGCCGTGAGCGCAGCACAGCACGCCAGGACGAGTCGCGGCCGTTCTCGAGCCCCGAGTCATGACCTGAATGTAGGACTGCGTGCGGCGACGATGTGGCAGCTTCAGCGAAGAGCGCGGTGGACGGCCGCAACGGCCAGCACGGCGAGCACCCCGGCCGTGACCAGGCCCGGCGGCACGCCGCCGGAAGCCTTGTCCCCGAGCATGGCGTGGTCGGACTGGCTGGACAGCAACGACCCGTTGCTCATGTGCGACAAGGCCGAGCCGGAGCTCATGAAGGACAGCACCGAGAGGCTCGACAGCGAGGAGCAGATGGATCCGGCCGACGCGAACGAGGCGATGCTGCCGATCGACGCACAGGACGCGACGCTGCCCACGGAGAGCACGGAGTCCTGGGAACCGATCGAGAGGATCGAGTTCTCCGACCAGAGGGACCACACGTTCATCAGCGTACTCAGCGCCAGCCGAGCTCCGGCGCCACGTGCCGTACGACGCTGTCCAGCACGTGCGCGCAGTAGTCGACACCGAGCTGGTTCGGGATGGTCATCAGCACCGTGTCCGCAGCAGCCACGGCTTCGTCCGCAGCGAGGTCGGCGACGAGCTGGTCCGGCTCCCCGGCGTACGTCTTGCCGAAGCGCGCCAGGCCACCCTCGAGGTGCCCGACCTGGTCCTGGCTGCGGGTCTCGCGGCCGAAGTACGCGCGGTCGAGGTCGCTGACGATCGGGAAAGATGCTGCGGCTGACCGAGACCCGCGGGGTGCGTTCGTGGCCGGCCGCGGCCCAGGCGTCGCGGAACATCTGGATCTGCTCGGCCTGGAGCTGGTGGAACGGGACGCCGGTGTCCTCGGTGAGGAGCGTCGAGCTCATCAGGTTCAGGCCCTGCTCGGCCGTCCACTCGGCGGTCTTCCGGGAGCCCGCACCCCACCAGATGCGGTCGCGCAGTCCGGGCGAGTGCGGCTCGAGGCGCAGCAGGCCGGGCGGGTTGGCGAACATCGGTCGCGGGTTCGGCTCGGCGAAACCCTCTCCCTCGAGCAGCTCGAGGAACACCCGGGTGTGCTCGCGCGCCAGGTCGGCGTGGTCGGTGCCCTCGGCGGGCACGTGGCCGAAGTAGCGGAACCCGTCGATCACCTGCTCCGGTGACCCCCGGCTGATGCCGAGCTGGAGCCGCCCGCCGGCGATCAGGTCGGCCGACCCGGCGTCCTCGACCATGTAGAGCGGGTTCTCGTAGCGCATGTCGATCACGCCGGTGCCGATCTCGATGCGGCTGGTGCGGGCGCCGATCGCGGCCAGCAGCGGGAACGGCGAGGCCAGCTGGCGGGCGAAGTGGTGCACCCGGAAGTACGCGCCGTCGACGCCGATCTCCTCCGCCGCGACGGCGAGGTCGATGGACTGGAGCAGCGCGTCGGAGGCCGACCGCGTGCCCGAGTGGGGCGAGTCGTTCCAGTGCCCGAACGACAGGAAGCCGATGTTCTTCATGGCTCGTGCAACCAGTACGCCGCCCTCAGGCTTCCCGCACGAAATAACGAGCGCGACCCGGGGGTTCGCCAAGAGCACCCCTGCACCTCGAGAAGGAGACTCCATGGCACGGATCAGCGTCCTGGGCGGCACCGGCTACAGCGGCGGAGCCGTCGTGAAGGAGGCCGCCGGGCGCGGCCACCAGGTGACCTCGGTCAGCCGCCACGAACCCGACGAGCGGATCGACGGGGTCGACTACGTCATCGGGTCGGTCCTCGACGGCGACGTGCTCGCCGCCGCCGTCGCCGACCACGACGTGGTCATCGAGGCCGTCTCGCCACGCGGCGACATGAGCGGCAAGGTCGAAGGCGTCGTCGACCAGCTCGTCGAGCTCGCTCCCCGGGCGGGCACCCGACTCGGCGTGATCGGCGGCGTCTCCTCGCTCAAGGTCGAGGAGGGCGGGCCGCGGGTGTTCGACGTCAACGAGGTCGACCCCGGGGTGCTGCCCGAGATCGAGACCGGCCTCGCGCTGCTGGAGACCCTGAAGGCCGCGCCGGAGGACGTGGACTGGTTCTACGTCAGCCCGCCGCTGTCGTACGGCTCCTGGGTGCCCGCTCCCGACACGGGCAGCTACCGGCTCAGCGACGAGATCCTGCTCAAGGACGACGAGGGCAACTCCACGATCTCCGCCGCCGACCTGGCGCGGGCCATCGTCGACGAGATCGAGCAGCCGCAGTACCGCCGCCGCCGGTTCCACGCAGCGCACTGACCCGATGGGGTAGAAACCTCAGATGAGCACGATGGGGAACCTGCCCGAGGTGGTCTCGCGCGAGGAGTGGTTCGCCGCGCGCCGCGAGCTGCTGGCCAAGGAGAAGGAGGTGACCCGCGCAGCGCGACCGGCTCAACGCCGACCGACGCCGGCTGCCGATGGTGCGGGTCGACAAGGCGTACACGTTCGAGGGTCCGGACGGCGAGGTCGAGCCTGCTCGACCTGTTCGACGGTCGGCCGCAGCTGGTGATGCACCACTTCATGTTCGCGCCGGACTGGGAGACCGGCTGCCCGAGCTGCTCGTCCGCGGCCGACCAGATCGGCCGGCTGCGACAGCTGCACGCGCGCAGCACGACGCTCGTGGCGGTGTCGCGGGCGCCGTACGCCAAGCTCGCGGCCTATCGCGAGCGGATGGGCTGGGAGTTCCCCTGGTTCTCGTCGTACGGCAGCGACTTCAACTACGACTTCCACGCCACCCTCGACGATCGCGTCGCGCCGGTGCTGCTGCACTTCCGCACCGAGGAGGAGCTGGCCGAGGCCGGTACGCCGTGGACGAGCGGGGGGTGGACCGAGGACATGCGCGGCGAGGAGATGCCCGGCATCAGCACCTTCCTGCGCGTGGACGACGAGGTGTTCCACACCTACTCCACGTTCGGCCGCGGCATCGAGGAGTTCCACAACGGCTACCCCTGGCTCGACCTGACCGCCCTCGGTCGCCAGGAGGAGTGGGAGGAACCGCAGGGCCGCGCGACCCCGCTCGGCCGTCAGGTCGGCGGCCCGGGGCTGCGCCTGCCGGACGAGTACGACGCATGAGCTCCTGGGCAGACATCGAGCAGGCCGAGCCGGAGTTCGCTCGGCGGGTGCAGGGACTCTTCGACGCCCACCGGCACAAGACCATCGCCACGGTCCGCGCCGACGGCGGGCCGCGCATCTCGGGGATCGAGGCGTCCTTCGCGGACGGCGAGCTGACCTTCGGCTCGATGCCGGGCGCGCGCAAGGGGGCCGACCTGCGGCGTGACCCGCGGTTCGCGCTGCACGGCGCCACCGTCGACCCGCAGGAGGGTCGCGAGGCGGAGTGGCCGGGCGAGGCGAAGATCGCCGGCGTGGCCATCGCCGCCGGCGCGATCACCGACGGTCCCGACGGGGACTCGTTCCGGGCCGACATCACCGAGGTGGTGCACACCCACCTCAACGAGGCGGCCACGCTGCTGGTGGTCGAGTGGTGGACGCCGAGCGGTGGGCTGAAGCGGGTCGAGCGCGAGTAGCCGCCCTACTGGACGACGACCTCGATGCGCTGGAACTCCTTGAGCTCGGTGTAGCCCGTGGTCGCCATGGCGCGCTTGAGCGCACCCATCAGGTTCATGGTGCCGTCGGCGACCCGCGAGGGGCCGAAGAGGATCTCCTGGAGCGTGCCGACGGTGCCGAACTGGACGCGCTCGCCGCGCGGCAGGTCGGCGTGGTGCGCCTCGGCACCCCAGTGGAAGCCGTGGCCGGGGGCGTCGCTCGCCCGGGCCAGCGGCGAGCCGATCATCACCGCGTCGGCGCCGCAGGCGACCGCCTTGGCGATGTCGCCGCTGCGGCCGATCGAGCCGTCGGCGATGACGTGCACGTAGCGGCCGCCGGACTCGTCCATGTAGTCGCGGCGGGCGGCGGAGACGTCGGCCACCGCGCTGGCCATGGGTACGGCGACGCCGAGGACCGTGCGCGTGGTGTGCGCCGCACCGCCGCCGAAGCCGACGAGGACTCCCGCTGCGCCGGTGCGCATCAGGTGCAGCGCGGCCTGGTAGGTGGCGCAGCCGCCGACGATGACGGGCACGTCGAGCTCGTAGATGAACTCCTTGAGGTTCAGCGGCTCGGCCGTCGACGAGACGTGCTCGGCGCTGACGGTGGTGCCGCGGATGACGAACATGTCGACGCCCGCGTCCACGACGGTCTTCGCGAACTCCTTGGTGCGCTGGGGGCTGAGGCTGCCGGCCACGGTGACGCCGGCGTCGCGGACCTGCCGGATCCGCTCGGTGATCAGCTCGGCCCGGATCGGCTCGAGGTAGATCTCCTGCATCCGCTGCACCGCGTCGGGCCCGGTGAGCTCGGCGACCTCCTGGAGCAGGTCGGTCGGGTCGTCGTAGCGGGTCCAGAGCCCCTCGAGGTTGAGCACGCCGAGGCCGCCGTACTGCCCGAACGCGATCGCCGTCGAGGGCGACATCACCGAGTCCATGGGAGCGGCCAGGATCGGCAGCTCGAACCGGTAGGCGTCGATCTGCCAGGCCGTGGACACCTCTTCGGGGTCGCGCGTGCGGCGGCTCGGCACGATCGCGATGTCGTCGAAGGAGTACGCCCGGCGCCCGCGCTTGGCTCGCCCGATCTCGATCTCAGTCACGCGGTGGAGTCTTTCATGCGCAGGTACATCACGTGCAGGTCGGCGTACGACGCGTCGGGGAGCCGGAACGCCTCGGGGACCGTGCCGATGATCTCGAAGCCGAGCGACTCCCAGAGGCGTACGGCGGCGGTGTTGGTCGACACGACGGCGTTGAACTGGATCGAGCGGTAGCCGTGCTCGCGGAGCCAGTCCACGGCGTACACCCCGAGCGCGCGACCGATGCCGCGACCGCGGGCCACCGAGCCGACCATGAACGACGCGGTCCCGACGTGAGACCCCTGCGCCGGCCGGTTCGGGCCCAGCTTGGCGGACCCGAGGACGGTGTCGCCGTCGACGGCGACGGCGACGTGCTCACCGGCCCAGAACTCGCGCGTCTCCTCCACCGAGGAGGGCACGTCCATCGCGTAGGTCTCCCCCGCGGTCGCGACCTCGACGACGAGGTCGTGGACCTGCGGCCAGTCGTGCTCCTCGATCGGGCGGATCAGCGCCACGAGTAGTTGGGGGCCTCAGCGGTGATCTGTACGTCGTGCGGGTGGCTCTCCTTCAGGCCCGGCGGAGGTGATCCGCACGAAGCGGCCCTTCTCGCGGAGCTCGGGGATGTTGCGCGCGCCGACGTAGAACATCGACTGGTGCAGCCCGCCGATCAGCTGGTGGGCGACGGCGGACAGCGGGCCGCGGTAGGCGACCTGGCCCTCGATGCCCTCGGGCACGATCTTGTCGTCGCTCTGCACGTCGGCCTGGAAGTAGCGGTCCTTGGAGTAGGACTTCTTGCCGCGGCTCGACATCGCGCCGAGCGAGCCCATGCCGCGGTAGGACTTGTACTGCTTGCCGTTGACGAAGACCAGGTCGCCCGGGCTCTCCTCGCAGCCGGCGAGCAGCGAGCCGAACATCACCGACTCGGCGCCGGCGACGAGGGCCTTGGCGATGTCGCCGGAGTACTGCAGGCCACCGTCGGCGATGAGCGGGACGTCGGCCGGTCCGCAGGCCAGCGAGGCCTCGTAGATCGCGGTCACCTGGGGTACGCCGACACCGGCGACCACGCGCGTCGTGCAGATGGAGCCCGGCCCGACGCCGACCTTGACCGCGTCGACACCCGCGTCGACCAGCGCCTGGGCGCCTTCGCGGGTGGCGACGTTGCCGCCGACGATCTGCACGTGCTGGGTGGCCGGGTCGTCCTTGAGCCGCTTGATCATGTCGAGCAGCAGCCGGGCGTGGCCGTGGGCGGTGTCCACGACGAGCACGTCGACGCCCGCCTCGACCAGCGTGGTGGCCCGCTGCCAGGCCTCGCCGAAGTAGCCGACGGCGGCACCGACGAGCAGTCGGCCGTCGCCGTCGTTGGAGGCGTTGGGGAACTGCTCGGACTTCACGAAGTCCTTGACCGTGATCAGCCCGGCCAGACGACCCTCGGCGTCCACGATCGGGAGCCGCTCGCGCTTGTGCTTGCGCAGCAGGGCGGTGGCGTCCTCGCGGCTGATGCCGACCGGCGCGGTGATCAGCGGCATGTAGGTCATCACCTCGTCGACCTTGGTGCTGGCCCACTCCGCGACCGGGGTGAACCGCAGGTCGCGGTTGGTGATGATGCCGAGGAGGCGGTTGTCGACGTCGACGACGGGGAGGCCGGAGACGCGGTACTCGCCGCAGATCTGGTCGAGCTCCTCGAGGGTCTTGTCGGGACCGATCGTCACGGGGTTGGAGATCATCCCGGTCTGGGTCCGCTTGACGAGGTCGACCTGGTAGGCCTGGTCCTCGATCGAGAGGTTGCGGTGCAGGATGCCGATGCCGCCCTGGCGGGCCATCGCGATCGCCATCCGCGACTCGGTGACGGTGTCCATCGCGCTGGAGATCAGCGGTGTGCGCAGGCTGATGCCGCGCGTGAGGCGGGTGCTGGTGTCGACCTCGCTGGGGATGACGTCGGTCTCGCCCGGGAGGAGCAGGACGTCGTCGTAGGTCAGGCCGAGCGGGGCGAACTTGTCAGGGACTTCTGACGACATCAGATCCGGGGACCTTCCGGTGGGTGCGACGGGTCCCCAGTCTAACTACCGGACGCGGCCAGAACTTCCCTCGGGCGCGGGCGTTGCGGGGTCCGTGCGTCGTACGCCGGTGACCACGATCCTGGCGGTCATCATCCCCTCGCTCACCTTGATCCGGGCGCGGAGCCCGGCGCCGCACACCATCGAGACGAAGCCCTCGTCCTCCGCGGGCGCGAGCAGCACCATCTCGTCCATCCCGGCCACCGCCGCCTGCGAGGCGGCCCGGGTGAGCAGCTGGGTGCCGATGCCGAGGCGGCGCCACGCCGGCGCGACCTCGATGGTGAGCTCCCGGCCGTCGGTCAGGGCGAAGGCGGCGACGCCGACGACGTGGCCGCCGATCCTCGCGACGATGCCGCTGGCCGTCTCGTCGTACTCCACCGGCGTGGGACCGGACGGAGCCGGCTGACCGTCCGCGGACTCGGAGAGCGCAGCGAGCGCCGCGGCCCGCGCGTGCTCGGTGGCGCTCCACTTCTCCGGGTGCGGACCCAGCAGCTTCTCCAGCACGGTCGGCAGCAGCGACGGGTCCATCACCACGTCGTGGGCCGCGGTGAGCCAGCGCGTCGGCTGGTCGATCAGGTCGTGAGTGGTGCAGGGTTCGACGCTCACCTCGTCCCCGCCTGCACCACTCACGAGCTCGGCGACCGCCCCCGCGGTCCAATCCTCGGGAGCGCTGATCACCAGCTCGTCGGTGACCCGACCGAGGTCGGGAAAGATCTGCAGGCCCAGGATGTTCAGGCCCGCTTCTCCGCACCGTGTGGCGAGCAGCGCTAGTGCTCCCGGGCGTTCGGTCAACGACGCACGCACCCGGAAGAACATGGCGCAACTGTCGCGGCGCCGTGTTGCGGGATCGATGCGCGCATGTTGCAGGCGTGTCAACAAACCCGACGGACCGCCCCGCACCCGAGGGTGCGAGGCGGTCCGGTGGAGCTGCCTACTTCGTGAACCCGACCATGCTGTAGTCGGGCGTCTGGAACTGCGCGGCACCGATGTTGGCGATGCCCTTCTGCACGGCCCAGATCGTCGGCGTGGTGGCGATGGTGATGATCGGCACGAAGTCGAACATCACCTTGTCGATCTCGTTGGAGATCGCCTGCTGCTTGACCGGGTCGAGCTCGGCGTTCGCCTTGGCCCAGAGGTCGGCCAGACGGGGATCGGTGATGCCCGTGTAGTTCTGGCCGGCGTTGGCCGGGCTGAACAGCGACTCCGTGGTCGAGACCGGGAACGGCGTGCCCTGCCAGCTGAACGACGTCATGTCGAAGTTCAGCTTCCCGATGGCGACGTAGTCGTCGAAGTACTTCGCCGTCGGGACGGTGTCGAGCTTGAGGGCGATGCCGGCCTTCTTCAGGAAGCCCTGGATCAGCTGGGCCCGCTGGGCGTTGGTCGGCGTGTCCGACGGAACCGTGATCGTGAGGGACAGCGGCTTGCCGTCCTTCTCGTACATCCCGTCCGAGCCCTTGGTGTAGCCGGCCTCCTTCAGCTGTGCGGCCGAGTCCTTCAGGCTGTACGGCAGCTCCTCGTCCGCGACGTCCTTGTAGCCGGCCTGGCCGGGCACGTAGATGACGCTGCCCTGCACCGAGGGCGTGACGTCGAGCTCCTTCTGGATGACGGCGGCCATCGTCTTGCGGTCGATGGCCTGGGCGATCGCGCGACGCACGTGCACGTCGTTGAGCGGGGCCCTGGTGCCGTTGAAGGTGAGGTGGGTCCAGGTGAGGCCGCCGGACTTCTGGATCTCGGCGTCCGAGCGCTGCTTGGCCTGCGCGAGCACGTCAGGGTTGGCCTGCGTGTCGAGGACGTTGATCTCCTTGTTGGCGAACGCCTGGCCCAGCGAGTCCTGGTTGACCACGCGGAAGATCACCTTGTCGAGCTTGGGCTTCTGGCCCCACCACTTCGGGTTCGGCGTCTCGGTCACCACGCCGGCGTTGGCGTCGATGCTGCTGACGACGAAGGGCCCGTTGCTCGGGAACATCTTCTTCGTGTAGCCGGAGTTGAAGGCGTTCGGGTCCGCGGTCAGCGAGGACGGGCCGATCGGGTACATGTAGTTGGGCCAGTCCGCGTTCACCTTCTTGTAGGTGATCGTGTAGCTGTACTCGTCGTCACCCTTCTCGATGCTCGAGATGTCCTTGAAGCCGTTGTCGCTGATGATCTGGTACTTCGGGTTCGAGCCGTTCAGGGCCTTCCAGGTGTCGACCATGTCCTGCCAGGTGATCGGCTTGCCGTCGCTCCAGACCGCCTTCGGGTTGAGCTTGACCTCGATCTTCTGCGGGCTCTTGCTCACCAGCTTGGCCGACTCGACGGTGTTCTTGTCGATCTCCCACGCGCCGTTGGGCTTGTAGACGACGCCGCTCAGCAGCATCGGGTACTCGATCGTGTAGGTGGCGCCGAGCCCGTCGTCGGCCTGGTTGGCGTTGAAGTTGAACGGAAGCTGGTCGACGGCCTGGACGACGGTGCCACCCTGCTTGAGGTCGTCGTAGGACGCCTTGGTCCACGCCGTGTTGGGCAGCACGGCCCCGTTGTTGTTGGAGTCGTTGTTGGAGTTGTTCGTCGTACCGCCCCCGCACGCTGCGACGACGAGCGCGCCCGCGGCAGCGAGTGCCACCAGCCCTAGCGATCTCTTCCGGTTCATGTCTCCTCCTTGGTGGTGCCCAGCTGCAGCTGGAGCGTGTTCTGCTCGACGTGGTGACACGCCGCCGACGTCGTGTCGATCACCCGCAGCTGCGGGTCCTCGGTGAGGCATCGCTCCTGGCGCGACGGGTCGAGGATCTTGTACAGCGGGCACCGGCCGTGGAAGTTGCAACCGCTGATCTCGTCGGTGGGGCTCGGCAGGTCGCCGTCCAGCAGGATCCGGACGCGCGAGCGCTCCGCCTCCGGGTCGGGGATCGGCACCGCCGACATGAGGGCCTGGGTGTAGGGGTGGTGCGGCCGGGCGAACACGTCGCCGACGTCGCCGCTCTCGACGATGCGGCCGAGGTACATCACCGCGACGGTGTCGGCGATCTGGCGTACGACGGCCAGGTCGTGGGCCACGAAGAGGTAGGAGAGCCCGAGCTCGACCTTGAGGTCCTCGAGCAGGTTCATCACGCCGGCCTGGATCGAGACGTCGAGGGCGGAGACCGGCTCGTCGAGCACGAGCAGCTTGGGGTTGGTGGCGAGCGCCCGGGCGATGCCGACCCGCTGCCGCTGGCCGCCGGAGAACTCGTGGGGGTAGCGCCCGGCCATCGAGGAGTCGAGCCCGACGAGGTCGAGGAGCTCGGCCACCCGGGCGCGGCGCTCGGCCCTCGACACGTCGTGCACGGTCAGCGGCTCGCCGATGACGTCCTCGATCGTCAGCCGCGGGTCGAGCGCGGCCATCGGGTCCTGGAAGACGATCTGGACGTCCTTGCGCAGGGCCAGCCGGTCGGACTTCGAGAGGGTGGCCACGTCGCGCCCGGCGAGCGTGATCGAACCGGCCTGCGGACCCGCCATCTCGAGGACCTCGAGGATGGTCGTGGACTTGCCGCACCCCGACTCCCCGACCAGGCCGAGCACCTCGCCCGTGCGGATCTCGAGGTCGATGCCGTCGACGGCCTTGACCGTGCCGACCTGCTTCTTGAACACCGCGCCCGGTCGTCAGCGGGAAGTGCCGCACCAGGCCCTTGACGGTCAGGATCGCCTCGCGCGCGGAGCCGGCCAGCGGCTCGGCCACCACGGGCTCGGGTCGGGGGAAGACGTCGGAGGCCCGGAGGACACCGGACTCGAGCTCGCGCGCGCGGATGCAGGCCGCCGAGTGACCGCCGCGGAGCTCGATGAGCGGTGGCTCCGTGGTGGTGCACTCCGGGACGGCGATCGGGCAGCGCGGCTCGAACGGGCACCCGGGAGGCAGGCTCGACAGGGACGGGGGCCGACCCTCGAGCGGGACGAGCCGGGTGCGTCCCGCGGTGACCAGGTTGGGCACGGATCGCAGCAGCCCGATCGTGTAGGGCATCTGCGGCCGGCTGAACACGTCGTCGACCGAGCCGGTCTCGACCAGCCGGCCGGCGTACATCACGGCGATGCGGTCGGCGTTGCCCGCCACCACGCCCAGGTCGTGGGTGATGAGGACGACGGCCGCGCCGGTGATCTCCTTGGCCTTCTGGAGCACCTCGAGGATCTGCGCCTGGATGGTCACGTCGAGCGCGGTCGTCGGCTCGTCGGCGATGATCAGGCTCGGGTCGTTGGCGATCGCGATGGCGATCATCACCCGCTGGCGCATGCCGCCGGAGAACTCGTGCGGGAACGAGGTCAGCCGCCGCTCGGGCGCCGGGATGCCGACCACCCTCATCAGCTCCGCGGCACGCACGTTCGCCGCCTGCTCGCTGAGCGCCTTGTCGTGCAGCCGCAGGCCCTCGGCGATCTGGTGGCCCACGGAGTACACCGGGGTCAGCGCCGACAGCGGGTCCTGGAAGATCATCGCGATCTCCTTGCCCCGCAGGCGGGAGAGCTCACGGTCGTCCTGGTTGAGCAACGACTGCCCGCGGAGCAGGACGTCGCCGGTGATCTCGGCGTTGCGCGGCAGCAGGCCCATCACCGCCATCGAGGAGACCGACTTGCCCGAGCCCGGACTCCCCCACGATCCCGAGGAACTCGCCCTCGTTGACGGTGTAGGAGATCCCGCGCACCGCCCGGACCGTCTCCGAGGACTGCGGGAAGCTCACCGAGAGGTTGCGGACCTCGAGGAGCGGGGCGCTACTCATTGGAGTTGCCCGAGGTCGGGTCGACGGCGTCGCGCAGCGCGTCACCGACCAGGCTCACCGCGAACAGCAGCACGATCAGCACGATCGCCGGGAAGATGAACATCCACGGACGCGTGGTGGCCGACGGCGTGCCGTCGGCGAGCAGCAACCCCAGCGAGACCTCGCGGCCGCTGGACGCCGAAGCCGAAGTAGGACAGCGCGGTCTCGCTGTCGATGGCGGCGACGACGCCGAGCGTGGCGTCGATGATCAGCAGCGAGGCCACGTTGGGGATGATGTGCCGCCGGATGATCTGGCCGGTCCCGACGCCCATGAACCGCGCGGCCTTGACGAACTCACGGTCTCGCAAGGTCTTGGTCTGGGCGCGGATGACCTGGGCCATGACCATCCAGGTGAACAGCGCGATGAACGCGGTCAGCACGAGGAACGACAGGCTCTTGAAGACCGGGCTGAGCAGCACCAGGATGAAGAACGCCGGGATCACGAGCAGCAGGTTGATGAACCAGCTGATCACCGCGTCCGACCTGCCGCCGAGGTAGCCGGCGAAGGCCCCGACGAAGGCGGCGATCAGGGTGCTGGCGGGGCCGGCGATGAGGCCGATCACCAGCGACTTGCGGAGGCCGGAGACCGTCTCGGCGTAGATGTCCTGGCCGATGTCGTCGGTGCCGAACCAGTGCAGCGAGCTCGGTCCGGTGCTGGCGTTGATGAGGTCCTGGTCGGTCGGTGACCACTGCGTGAGCCGGAGCCCGATGATCGCCCAGATGATCATCCCGACGACGACGATCGCGCCGATCCAGAAGCGTGGCGTCGCGCGCAGGCGGTACCAGATGAGCATGCTGCGGCTGGACTTGCGCGGCGCCTTGCCGGGCTCCATCAGGTCGGCGGTGAGGTCGACCTCGATGGGTCCGACCGGGTCGGTGACGGCCATCAGATCCTCACTCTCGGGTCGAGGCCGGCGTACAGGATCTCGGCCAGGGTGGAGGAGATGAGCACCAGGATGGAGAGGTAGAAGATCGATCCCGCGGTCGCGTTCACGTCGTTCTGGGTGATCGAGGTCAGCGCCAGCTCACCCATGCCGTGCCAGCTGAAGATGAGCTCGAGGAAGGTGGAGCCGGCGATGAGCAGGCCGAAGCTGTAGGCGAAGTACGTCGACATCGGGATCAGCGCGACCCGCACGCCGTGCCGCACCATCGCCGAGCCGCGGGTGCGGCCCTTCGACCGCGCGGTCCGGATGTAGTCGGCGCTGAGCACGTCGAGCATCGCGTTGCGCTGGTAGCGGGAGTACTCCGCGGCTCCGAGCGCGGTCAGCGCGATCGTCGGCAGCAGCAGGTGGCTGAGCCGGTCGACTATCTGGTTCCAGGTGCCGTCGATCCCCGGTGTGTACTGCCCGGTGAACTGGATGACCTGCGACCCGGCCCAGTTGTTGAAGCTGGTGGCCGCGATCATCAGCAGCACGCCGAGGACGAAGACCGGGGTGGCCAGCACGAGGTAGGACGCGTAGGTCACGACCTGGTCGCTGAACTGGTACTGGCGGACGGCGCCCCAGACGCCGAGCGTGACCCCGAGGATCGCGCCGAGGATCGAGCCGATCAGGAGCAGCTGCAGGCTGACGAGCGAGCGGATCAGCAGGTCGTGCCCGACCGGGTCGAGGTTGTTCTCCAGGCCGAAGGTGCCGTGCACGAAGATGCCCGAGATCCAGTCCCAGGTGCGCTGCAGCACCGGCACGTTCGGGTCGACGCCCAGCTTCTGCAGGGACGCCTCGATGGCGGCGTCGCTGGGCCGCGGGTTGCGCCCGTAGAACCGGGCGGCCGGGTTGAGGACGATGCTGGCCAGGATGTAGCCGAGCACCGTGGCGATCATGGTGAGGATCAGGTAGTTGATGAAGCGCCGTACGGCGTAGACGATCACGCCTGCACCTGCATCATCGATCCGGCCACGTTCGACGCCTCTGTTTCCTGACGACCACGGAGCGCTCGAGATCGCAAGTGGTTGTTCAACGCTAACCATCGTGGCCAAGAGATGGCCGTCAGGAGAACGAGCGACGCGCTAGCGAAACCAAATCGCAATGTTCACGGCGACCAGCGCCGCGAGCACCAGCCGCCGCGCGGACGCGCCACGAGGTGACCATCACGGCGGTGGTGGTGACGCCGCGGGTCCGGCTCTCCCAGGAGACCCGCGCACGCTCGATGATCCCGGCGACGGGGGGCGTGGCGGCGGCGTACTTGCGCGGCTGGCCGGGCGCGTTCCACGACGTGACGCTGCGCAGCCGCCCGCCCTCCTCGCGGGCGACGAACGTGGTCAAACCGCGCACCCGGACGTCGTCCAGGGCGCCGAAGGGGATCCAGTGCACCCGCATCGGGTTGACGATCCGCAGGCCGTCGGCCTCCACCACCAGGCACGGGCTGGCGAGCAGCATCCACGCGGCGTAGGCGAGCAGGCTCATCAGCGCCACCACCTGCACGGTGAAGCCGGCGGTGCCCTCGATGACCGCGTCGGCGACCGCAACGGCGCAGAACAGCCAGAGCGCCACCGGGCGCGAACATCGTGCTCGACTGGCGCAGCACCATGCGGGTCAGGCTACGTGCTGGTTGAGTGGGGGCCATGGATGTCGTGGGCGACGCCATGCAGGCGGTGCCCCGGGCGGCGTTCCTGCCCGGGAACGCCCGCTCGCGGGCCTCGTTCGACGGTCCGATCCAGATCGGCCACGGCCAGACCAGCTCCCAGCCCCGCACCGTCGAGGCGATGCTGCGGCTGCTCGACGTGCGAGCCGGGCCAGCACGTCCTCGACGTCGGTGCCGGCTCGGGGTGGACGACCGCGCTGCTCGCCGAGCTGACCGGACCGTCCGGGTCGGTGCTCGGCGTCGAGCTGGTGCCGGAGCTGGCCGAGTGGGGTGGCGCGAACCTCGCCGCCACGTCGTACGACTGGGCCTCGATCCGGGTGGCGGTCCCGGACGTGCTCGGCGTCCCGGAGTCGGCGCCGTACGACCGGATCCTGGTGTCGGCCGAGGCGTCCACGATGCCGCAGTCCCTCGTCGACCAGCTGGGCGACGAGGGACGGCTGGTGGTGCCGGTGCGCGGGACGATGCTGCTCGTCGTACGCCGGGGCGCGGAGACCGAGGTGACCCAGCACGGGTCCTACCGGTTCGTGCCCCTGCTCTGACGCTAGATCACGATCCCGAGCAGCAGCACGCAGATGAGGCCGGTCACCGAGAGCACGGTCTCCATCAACGACCAGGACTTGATCGTCTGGCCGACCGACAGGCCGAAGTACTCCTTCACCAGCCAGAAGCCGGCGTCGTTGACGTGGGAGAAGAACACCGAGCCCGAGCCGATGGCGAGCACGACGAGCGAGGTCTCGCCGGTGCTGAGACCCTGACCAGGCTGACCATCAGCGCGGAGGCGGTGATCGTCGCGACCGTCGCCGAGCCGGTGGCCAGGCGGATGAGCACGGCGAGCAACCAGGCCAGCAGCAGCACCGAGATGTTGGCGCCCTGGGCCCAGTCGGCCAGCCGGGTGCCGATGCCGGTGTCGACGAGCACCTGCTTGAAGCCGCCACCGGCGGACACGATCAGCAGGATGCCGGCGATGGGCGGCAGGGCGTCGGCGACCGACTTGGTGATGGTCTCCTTGTTCATGCCCGAGGCGCGGCCGAAGGTGAACATGGCGACGAACACGGAGATCAGCAGCGCGATGAACGGGTTGCCGATCACGTCGAAGACCTTCTGCACCCCGTTGTCCGGGTCGTCGACGATGATGTCGACGATCGCCTTCGCCATCATCAGCGCCACCGGCAGCAGCACCGTGGCGAGGGTGATGCCGAACGAGGGACGGGTGTCATCGGCCTTGTCCTCGCGGCCCTCGTACAGGTCCGGGGGCGGTACGTCGACCCAGCGACCCGCGAGCCGGCCGAACAGCGGACCCGAGACGATCACGGTCGGGATGGCGACGAGCACACCGAGCATCAGCGTCGTACCGAGGTTGGCGCCCAGGGTGTCGATCGCGAGGAGCGGACCGGGGTGGGGCGGCACCAGGCCGTGCATCGCGGAGAGGCCGGCCAGGGTGGGGATGCCGATGGTGATCACGGACATCTGGGAGCGCCGCGCGACGAGGTAGATGACCGGCATCAGCAGCACCAGCCCGATCTCGAAGAACATCGGCAGGCCGATGAGCGCACCGACGCCGGCCATCGACCACGGCAGCATCCGGGTCGAGGAGTGACCGACGATGGTGTCGACGAGCTGGTCGGCACCACCCGAGTCGGCGAGCAGCTTGGCGAACATCGCACCGAGCGCGATCAGGGCACCGACACCCGCGGCCGTCGTACCGAAGCCGGTGGAGAAGCTGGTGATGACGTCGTTGATGTTCTGCCCGGCCACGATGCCGACGGTCAGGCCGCCGAGGATCAGCGCCAGGAACGGGTGCACCTTGGCCCAGGTGATCAGCACCACGATCAGGCCGATGGCCAGCAGCGCGGCGAGCACCAGCTGCCACCCGGGGGCGACGGGTTCGACGAGCGGTGCTGCGTCGAGGGAAACGAGGGACATGGCTGCTCCTGTCATCACTGCTGCTGGTCGTTGTTGTTCTGGTCGTTCGTCTGGGCGTGCTGGTCGACGTAGGCCTGGACGATCGCGTCGACGCTCTGGTCGACCTCGACGACCTGTCCCCGCTCGTCGGGCGCGAGAGGCTCGAGGATGGCGAACTGCGAGTCGAGCAGCGACGCGGGCATGAAGTGCCCGGGGCGGCTGGCCTGGCGGCGCGCGATCACCTCGCGGGTGCCGTGCAGGTGGAGGAACTCCACCTCGGGTGCGTGACCGCGCAGCTGGTCGCGGTAGGTCCGCTTCAGCGCCGAGCAGCTCATCACGCCACCGGTCTCCTGGTGGGCGACGAGCCACTCCCCGATCGCCTCGAGCCAGGGGTGCCGGTCGGTGTCGTCGAGCGCGTCGCCCGGCGGTCATCTTGGCGATGTTGGCGGGCGGGTGGAAGTCGTCGGCGTCGGCGAACGGCACCCGCAGGCGCTGGGCCAGGGCGGCCCCGACCGTCGACTTGCCCGAGCCCGAGACGCCCATGGCCACGACCAGCGGTGGGGGGTGCGGCATCGGATCTCCTGGCGGTCGGTGGGTGCCTGTGTCGGCCGTCACAGTCTGGATTAAAGATCAGATCTTTGCAATACCCCAGACGGAAATGGCTGATCTTTTCCCGGATCTCTGCGAGGATGACGACGTGCCAGAACGTCCCGGCCCTCCCGGTACCCGCATCTCGGGCCAGCTGCACGGCGGGACGCTCGACGACGTCGGCGGCCGGATCGTCGGCGGCGCGCTCGCGCCCGGCGCCGTGCTCACCCTCGACCGGCTCTCCCACGAGTACGCCGTCTCGGTGTCCGTGGCCCGCGAGGTGGTGCGGGTGCTCGAGTCGATGGGCATGGTCACGTCGCGGCGCCGGGTGGGCGTGACGGTGCTGGACCGGACGCACTGGAACGTCTTCGACCCGCGCCTCATCCGCTGGCGACTGGCCAGCTCCGACCGGGGCGCCCAGCTGCAGTCACTGAGCCAGCTGCGCCGCGGCTTCGAGCCGGTGGCCGCCTCCCTCGCCGCCAGCGCCGCGACCTCCGAGCAGTGCGGCACCCTCGCCCGGGCCGTCAGCGACATGGTGGTGCACGGCCACTCGGGCGACCTCGAGGCCTACCTGGTCGCCGACGTGAGCTTCCACCGGACGCTGCTCGAGGCGAGCGGCAACGAGATGTTCGGCTCGCTGGGCGACGTGGTCGCCGAGGTGCTCGCCGGGCGGACCCATCACGGGCTGATGCCGGACCGACCCAACCCGGAGGCGATCGCGCTGCACGACACGGTCGCGCGCGCCGTACGCACGGGAGACGCGAAGGAGGCCGAGCGCGCGATGCGCGAGCTCATCGAGGAGGCCGCCGAGGCGATGTCAGTGGAGCTCGACGGCTGATCCCGACCATACGAAAACTGGCACGATGCGACCGAAGTTTTGGTCGCACCGTGCCAGTTTCACAACACCGGTTGTTAAACCGGCAGCGTCAGTACCTCAGTGCCCGTGGCCGTGCCCGTGGCCGGCGGCCTCGGGCTCCTCGTCCTCGGGCTTGTCCACGATCAGCGTCTCGGTCGTCAGCAGCATGCCGGCGATCGAGGTGGCGTTGACCAGCGCGGACTTGGTCACCTTGACCGGGTCGAGCACGCCCTGGGCGACCAGGTCGCCGTACTCGTCGGTCGCGGCGTTGTAGCCGTTGCCGACACCGAGCTCGCGGACCTTGGCGATCACGACGTAGCCCTGGACGCCACCGTTCTCGGCGATCCAGCGCAGCGGCTCGTCGGCGGCCTTGCGGACGACGCGCACGCCGACCGCCTCGTCACCGGTGAGCCCGAGGTCGCCGTCGAGAGCGGAGACCGCGTGCACGAGGGCGGAGCCGCCACCGGCGACGATGCCCTCCTCGATCGCGGCGCGCGTCGCGGAGACGGCGTCCTCGATGCGGTGCTTCTTCTCCTTCAGCTCCACCTCGGTGGCAGCGCCGACCTTGACGACGCACACGCCGCCGGCCAGCTTCGCGAGGCGCTCCTGGAGCTTCTCGGTGTCCCAGTCGGAGTCGCTGTTCTCGATCTCGGCCTTGATCTGGTTGACGCGGCCGTTGACCTCGTCGGGCTTGCCGCCGCCCTCGACGATCGTGGTGTTGTCCTTGGTGACCACGATGCGACGGGCGGTGCCGAGCACGTCGAGACCGACCTGGTCGAGCTTGAGGCCGACCTCGGGGGCGATGACCTGGCCACCGGTGAGGGTGGCGATGTCCTGCATCATCGCCTTGCGACGGTCACCGAAGGCCGGGGCCTTCACCGCGACGGCGTTGAAGGTGCCGCGGATCTTGTTGACCACCAGGGTCGAGAGCGCCTCGCCCTCGACGTCCTCGGCGAGGATGAACAGCGGCTTGCCGGCCGCGATGACCTTCTCCAGCAGCGGCAGCAGCTCGGAGATCGCCGAGATCTTGCCCTGGTGCAGCAGGATGAACGGGTCGTCGAGGACGGCCTCCATCGACTCCTGGTCGGTCACGAAGTACGGCGACAGGTAGCCCTTGTCGAACTGCATGCCCTCGGTGAACTCGAGGTCGGTGCCCATGGTGTTGGACTCCTCGACGGTGATGACACCGTCCTTGCCGACCTTGTCGAAGGCCTGCGCGAGCAGGTCACCGATGACCTCGTCACGGCTGGACACGGTGGCGACGGCCGCCATGTCGCTGCGGTCGTTCACGTCGCGGGCGGCCGTGTCGAGCGCGGCGTTGACGGCCTCGGTGGCCTTGTCCATGCCGCGCTTGAGCGCCATCGGGTTCACACCCGCGGCCACTGCCTTGATGCCCTCGTGGACCATCGCCTGGGCGAGCACGGTCGCGGTCGTCGTACCGTCACCGGCGACGTCGTTGGTCTTGGTCGCGACCTCCTTGGTGAGCTGCGCACCGAGGTTCTCGAACGGGTCGTCCAGCTCGATCTCGCGCGCGACGGTGACACCGTCGTTGGTGATCGTGGGCGCGCCCCACTTCTTGTCGAGGACGACGTAGCGGCCGCGCGGGCCGAGCGTCACCTTGACTGCGTTGGCGAGCTTGTCCACGCCGCGCTCGAGTGAGCGGCGGGCGTTCTCGTCGAACTCCAGAATCTTGGGCATCCTCGGGATGCTCCTTTCGTCAGAAAATGGCGATAGTCCGAGACGAAACGCAGCCGATCACTGCGGATCGAGGTGCGGTCCGTCCCGGACTACCGAGGTAGATCAGGAAACGATGGCGAGCACGTCGCGGGCGGAGAGGATGAGGTACTCCTCGCCGGCGTACTTGACCTCGGTGCCGCCGTACTTGCTGTAGATCACCTTGTCGCCGATGTTCGACGTCGAGCGGGACCCGGTTGCCGTTGTCGTCGATGCGGCCCGGACCGATGGCCAGGACCTCGCCCTCCTGGGGCTTCTCCTTCGCGGTGTCCGGGATGACCAGGCCGGAAGCCGTGGTCTGCTCGGCGTCCAGCGGCTGGACGACGATCCGGTCCTCGAGGGGCTTGATGTTGACCGACACGATGATCGACCTCCACTTTCCACACTGGTTGGTTTTCGAAGTTTGCGCCTCGTGGGATGTACGCCGTCGCGGGGGTCGTACGGATCACGAGCGCTGGCACACTCACGGGGAGAGTGCCAATGACGAAACTAGCACTCAGACCAACCGAGTGCCAGATCGGGTTCGGTCGGACCGCGATCCGTCGACTGCGAGGATGGGCGGGTGGATCTCGACGCGTTCCGGTGGCTGCTGACCGAACCGGGTCAGCGCCTCCTCGAGGCGGCGGAGGCGGCTGCGGGATCCGAGCTGTCGGCCCAGTCCGCGTTGCGTCGTACGGCGAGCCCGGAGCAGGTCGCCGCCGCACTGACCCAGGCCGACCTGCGTCGTCGGGCCGAGGCGAAGTTCGGCGACCTCGCCGGCCGGATGTACTTCACCCGCGACGGCCTCGAGCAGGCCACCCGGCTCCCGGTCGCGGCCCACCGCGCTGCGCGGGTGCGCGCCGCCAGCGCGACCACGCTGGTCGACCTCGGCTGCGGCATCGGCGGTGACCTGGTCGCGTTCGCCCGGGCCGGCGTCACCTGCGCGGGCGTGGACCTCGACCCGCTGCGCGTCGAGGTCGCGCGCGCCAACCTGGAGGCACTCGGCCTCGGCGGTGCCGTGACGGTCGCCGACGCCACCGCCATCGACACCACCCCCTTCGACGTGGCGTACGCCGACCCGGCCCGCCGGAACGCGAAGGGGCGCAGCTTCGACGTCGACGACTGGACCCCGCCCTGGTCGTTCGTCGAGTCGCTGCTGGCCCGGGACTCCTGCGTGAAGCTGGCCCCGGGCCTCCCCCACGAGCTGGTGCCCGACGGCGTCGAGGCCGAGTGGGTCAGCGACCACCGGGAGGTCAAGGAGGCCGTGCTCTGGTCCGGACGGCTGGCCACCACGCGGCGGCGCGCGACCGTCATCGGCGACGGCGGCCTGGCCACCCTGACCGACGAGGACGACCCGGGCGCCCGACCGGGCCGGTCGGCGAGTTCCTCTACGAGCCCGACGGTGCGGTCATCCGGGCCGGGCTGGTGACGGCGGTCGCCGCCGGTGTCGACGGCCACCTGCTCGACGAGCACATCGCCTACGTGACGTCCGCGAAGTCCTTCCACTCACCGTTCGCCCGCGGGTACAGGGTCCTCGAGGAGGTGCCGTTCCGCGAGAAGCCGCTGCGGGCCGCGTTGCGGGAGCGCCGGATCGGGCGGCTGACCATCAAGAAGCGTGGCGTCTCCGTCGTACCCGACGAGCTGCGCAAGCGGCTCGCCCTGCGCGGCGACGAGGAGTCGACCCTGGTGCTCACGCGGGTGGACGGCAAGGGCACGGCGTTCCTGGTCGAACCGTTCTGTGAAAGAGGGCGAGGGGACCCCGGATGAGCGAGTTCCCCCACGAAGGAGTGCCGGCGCCCGAGGCGCAGGCGGCCGCCGACGCGCAGTCGGACCGCAGCCGCTGGATCGCCCTGCTCGTCTGCTGCAGCGCGCTGTTCATGACCCTGCTCGACGTCAGCGTCACCAACGTCGCGCTGCCGTCGATCAGCGAGTCGACCGGAGCCGGACCCTCGCAGCTGCAGTGGATCGTCAGCGGCTACACGCTCGCGTTCGGGCTGGTCCCGGTGCTGGCCGGCCGGCTGGGTGACGACCACGGACGCCGGTTGATGTTCCAGATCGGGGTCGCCGGGTTCGCCCTCACCAGCGCACTCTCCGGGCTGGCGCCGACCGCCGAGATCCTGATCGTCGCGCGGGTGTTCCAGGGCATCTCCGGCGGGCTGATCAACCCGCAGGTCTCGGGCCTGATCCAGCAGATGTTCCGGGGCGAGGAACGCGGCCGCGCGTTCGGGGCGCTCGGCACGACGGTCGGGATGGGCACCGCGCTGGGACCGCTCGTGGGTGGCGCCCTGATCGCGCTCGGCGGGCCGGACCTCGGCTGGCGGCTGGTGTTCTTCGTCAACATCCCGGTCGGGATCGCGGTCATCCTGCTGGCCCGCCGCTTCCTGCCGCAGACGCCGGCCACCGGTCGCCACCGCCTGGACGTGATCGGTTCGCTGATGCTGGGGACGGCGACGTTCTGCGTCCTCTTCGGCGCGGTCCAGTACGACCTGCTCGGCGGGTCGGTCGTGCTGCTGGTGATCCCGACGGCGCTGTTGCTGCTCCTGTTCTGGCGGCGGGAGCGCCGGCTCACCCGTGAGGACCTGGACCCGCTGGTCGACCTGCGGCTGTTCCGGCGGCCGTCGTACACCGCGGGTGTCGTGCTGGCGCTCGCCTACTTCCCCGCCATGGCGGGACTTCCCCTGGTGCTGGCGCTCTACTTCCAGCGCGGGCTGGGCTTCAGCGCCCTGCACTCGGCCCTCGGCGTGACGGCGTTCGCCGTCGGCAGTGCGGTCTCGGCCCAGACGGCCGGCCGGTTCGTGACCCGGATCGGCCGTCCGCTGATCGTCGTGGGCACCTCGACGTTCGGTGCCGGCGCGATCGCGATGGCGCTCGCGGCGCACACCGCGCCCGACCAGCACGCCATCCTCGTGCTCGCCGGCCCGTTGTTCGTGATGGGCCTCGGCAGCGGCGCGGTGATCACCCCCAACCAGGCGCTGACGCTCGCGGACGTCGACCCGGTCGCCGGGAGCACGGCCGGCGGCGTGCTGCAGACCGCTCAGCGCGTCGGACTCGCGATCGGGCAGGCCGTGATCGGCGCGGTGTTCTTCTCCGCGGTCGTCGGGTCCGGGCCGGCGGCGTACGCCCACGCGCTGCAGGCCGCGGTCATCACCGCCCTGGGCTTCGTGACGGCCGCTACAGCGATCGGGATCTGGGAGGTCGTGCGCGGGCGCCGAGCCGCGTCGCGGTCAGGCTGAGCAGCAGCCCGATGCCGATCCCGACCGCGTCGGCGAGGAAGTCGAGCACGTTGCCGTCGCGGTTGATCGGCAGCGTGGCCTGCAGGATCTCGGTGACCGCGGCGTACGCCGCCAGGCCGAGGCCGAGCGCAGCCACGGCACCTGCGCCCACCGACCGGCGACGGCGAGCGCCACGAAGATGAGCGCGTGCACGACCTTGTCGTTGGGCCCGCCCTGCGGGACGTCGTCTCCGGGCGTCAGGAACATCGCCAGGCTGATCCCGAGCAGCAGCGCGAAGACCGTGCGGGCGAGCTGTGGCCTCACCCGAGGTTGGCGCGCTCCGCGCCGATGGTGGTGTCGGCTCCGTGGCCGGTGTGCACGACGGTCTCGTCGGGCAGGTCGAACAGGCGCGAGCGGATCGACTCCTTGATCAGGTCCTCGTCGCTGAACGAGCGACCGGTCGCACCGGGACCGCCCTCGAACAGGGTGTCGCCGGTGAACACGCAGCCGAGGTCGTGCACGTAGAGGCAGACCGCGCCCGGTGCGTGCCCCGGCGTGTGGATCACCTTGAGCGCAGCGCCGCCGACCTTGACGGTCTGGCCGTCCTCGAGGTCGACGTCCCAGAGGTGGTCGGTGTGGGTGAGCTCCCAGACCGGCTTGTCCGCCGGGTGCATCAGGATCGGCGCACTCACGCGCTCGCGGAGGTCGGGCGCGACCCGCACGTGGTCGTCGTGGGCGTGCGTGGCGATGATCGCCTTCACCTTGCGTCCGGCCACGACGGCCAGGATGTCGTCGACGTCGTGCGGCGCGTCGATGACGATGCACTCCTCGTCGTCACCGACCACCCAGATGTTGTTGTCGACGTCGAAGGTCTCGCCGTCGAGGGAGAAGGTGCCGCTGCTGACGGCATGGTCGATGCGGACTCCACTCATGGGCCCGAGACTACGGGCGCGTGGGCGGCAGTCAGTGGCGGGCCGTCCACGCCTTCGCCTGCTGGCGGGAGTAGCGACGGTCGGCCGCGTCCACGCTGCTCCGGTCGTTGACGTCGACGCCCGCCTTCTCGGCGAGCCGCAGCACCCGCGGGCTGTGCAGGTCGGGGACGCCGATCGTCTCGGGCTCGATCGAGGCGTCGCGGGCGGCGTACGTCCGCTGGCGCGCGGCGAGCTCGCCCGCGGAAGCGACCGCTGCGCGCATCGTGGCCGCGGTGGCGGTGACGACGGCGCCGGTCAGCTTGGGGCTGACCAGCGGGGTGTAGCCACTCGCGTGGCCGGTGCGGTTCGGGTGGTAGGACTCGCTGATCGGGTTGGAGAGTCCGTTGAGCCACTCCGGCGACCCGCACACGGCGTGGCCGATGAAGGCCGAGGTCGGGTTGGCGAACCCGAAGCCGGCAGCCGAGGCGGCCGCGCTCAGCCGGGCGTTGAGCTGGTCGGCGGTCTGGTTGAGCCGCGTCTCCTCGCTCGGCGAGAACCAGGTCAGGGCGTTGCAGTCCTCGCCGTTGAAGATCCGCGGGTAGCCGACCACCACGACCTTGGCCGACGGAGCCATGCTGTGGATCGAGGAGTACAACGACGTGAGCGACGCCGGCAGCGTGTTGGCGATGTAGCGCTGGGCGCCGTCGACCGCACCGTTGCAGTTGCTGGCCCAGCCGGGCAGGGCGCACTCGGTGAGGACGTCGGCGAAGCCCGCGTCGTTGCCGCCGACCGAGATGGTCACGTAGGACGTGCTGGCACTGAGGGCGCTCAGCTGGGTGTTGCGGACGTCGGCCACCTTCGCGCCCGAGCAGGCCCGGAAGTTCAGCGAGTACGCGCGCGCTGCCGCGATCAGGCTCGGGTAGGCGTAGACCGAGCGTTGGCAGCTGGACCCGTCGTTGAGGTAGGTGCGGGTGCCGACCCCGCTGGAGTACGAGTCACCGAGCGCGACGTACGACGGAGTGGCGGCGTGGGCCGCCGGGAGGCCGAGGACCCCGGCCGCCAACGCGAGCAGTGACACGACGAGTCCGAGCCGACGCACCATCAGGGGTCTCCTGGTCTTCCGAGAACGTGACCCGCGTCACACTAGACCCATGCGCACGATCGGAAACATCATCTGGCTGGTGCTGGCCGGCTTCTGGCTGGCGATCGGGTACGTCGTCGCAGGTGTGCTCGCCTGCATCCTGATCGTCACGATCCCCTTCGGCATCGCCTCGTTCCGGATCGCCGGGTTCGTGCTCTGGCCGTTCGGACGAACCGTGGTGTGGCGACGCGAGGCCGGCTTCTGGTCGGTGCTCGGCAACGTCATCTGGGTGGTGCTGTTCGGCTGGGAGATCGCCCTGGCCCACCTGGTCACCGGGGTGCTGCTGTTCGTGACGATCATCGGCATCCCGTTCGCGATCGCGAACTGGAAGATGATCCCGCTGGCGTTGCTCCCGCTGGGTCGCGAGATCGTGCCGCTCGGCTCGCAGACCCACGACCCGTACGGCGTACCCGCGCTCGCTAGTCGATGACGACGACCGAGCGGAGCACGTCGCCGGTGTGCATCTTCTCGAAGGCGGCCTCGATGTCGCCGAGCCCGATCTCCTCGGTGACGAACGCGTCGAGGTCGAGGCGGCCCTGCTGGTAGAGGTCGACGAGCATCGGGAAGTCGCGGCTCGGCAGGCAGTCGCCGTACCAGCTGGACTTGAGCGATCCGCCCCGGCCGAACACGTCGATCAGCGGGATGTCGGGGATCTTCATGTCGGGCGTGGGCACGCCGACGAGCACGACGGTGCCGGCGAGGTCGCGGGCGTAGAACGCCTGCTTCCAGGTCTCCGGGTGGCCGACCGCCTCGATGACGACGTCGGCGCCGAAGCCACCGGTGAGGGCCTGGATCGCCTCGACCGCGTCGGACTCCTTGCTGTTCACGGTGTCGGTGGCGCCGAGCTTGCGGGCGGTCTCGAGCTTCCGGTCGTCGATGTCGACGGCGATGATCTTCGCGGCGCCGGCCAGCGCCGAGCCCGCGATGGCGGCGCAGCCCACGCCGCCGCAACCGATCACGGCCACGGACGTGCCGCGGCCGACGTTGCCGGTGTTGATGGCCGCGCCGATGCCGGCCATCACGCCGCAGCCGAGCAGGCCGACGGCGGCAGCGCGGGCGCTCGGGTCGACCTTGGTGCACTGGCCGGCGGCGACGAGGGTCTTCTCGGCGAAGGAGCCGATGCCGAGCGCCGGCGAGAGCTCGGTGCCGTCCTCGAGCGTCATCTTCTGGGTGGCGTTGAAGGTGCTGAAGCAGTACCACGGCTCGCCGCGGTTGCAGGCCCGGCAGTCGCCGCACACCGCTCGCCAGTTGAGTACGACGAAGTCACCGGGCGCCACGTCGGTCACGTCGGGACCGACCGCCTCGACGACACCGGCCGCCTCGTGGCCGAGCAGGAACGGGAAGTCGTCGTTGATCCCACCCTCGCGGTAGTGCAGGTCGGTGTGGCAGACCCCGCAGGTCTGCACCTTCACCAGTGCCTCGCCCGGCCCCGGGTCCGGCACGTTGATCGTCTCGATCGTGACCGGTGCACCCTTGCTGCGGGCCACGACGCCCTTCACCTGCTGCATCTACAACTCCTTCTCGGTGGGTGGCACCAACCTAGTGGGCCGAGGAACCGGATAGTCCGGACTGCAACGCAGACCGCTTTCCGTCGTACGCCTGCGAAGTGCGTCCGGACTATCCGGGACTACACCAGCACGACGTCCACCGGCATCGAGGAGTCGGCGGGGAGGTCGAGGTGGGAGGGGGTGCGGCCGCGGGCGACCATCTCGGAGCCGAGGGCGGCGACCATGGCGCCGTTGTCGGTGCACAGGCCGGGTCGGGGGACGCGGACGCGGATGCCTCGCGCGGAGGCGCGCTCCTCGGCGAGCACGCGGAGCCGGGAGTTCGCGGCCACGCCACCGCCGATCAGGATGTCCTCGATCCCCTCGGCCGCGGCGGCGTCGACGGCCTTGCGGGTGAGTACGTCGCAGACGGCCTCCTGGAACGAGGCGGCCACGTCCGCGACGGGGACCGGCTCCCCGGAGGCCTCCCGCGCCTGCACCCAGCGGGCGACGGCGGTCTTGAGGCCGGAGAAGCTGAAGTCGAACCGGTGCCGTTCGAGGTCGCGTCGCGAGGTCAGCCCACGCGGGAAGTCGATCGCGACCGACGAGCCGGACGACGCGGCCTTGTCGATGTAGGGACCGCCGGGGAACGGCAGCCCGAGCAGCCGGGCGACCTTGTCGAAGGCCTCCCCCGCCGCGTCGTCGATCGTCGACCCGAGCGGCTCGACCGACGAGGTCACGTCGCCGACGCGCAGCAGCGACGAGTGCCCGCCGGAGACGAGCATCGCCAGGCACGGGTCGGGCAGCGGTCCGTGCTCGAGCTGGTCGACGGCCACGTGGGCGGCGAGGTGGTTGACGCCGTACAGCGGCTTCTCCAGTCCCAGCGCCAGCGACTTCGCCGCGGCCACGCCGACGAGCAGCGCACCGGCCAGGCCGGGACCGGCGGTGACGGCGATCGCGTCGACGTCGCTCAGCACGATGCCGGCGGTCTCGCAGGCACGCTCGATGGTCGGCACCATCGCCTCGAGGTGGGCGCGCGAGGCGACCTCGGGTACGACGCCACCGAACCGCGCGTGCTCCTCGACCGAGGACGCCACGGCGTCGGCCAGCAGGGTCTGCCCGCTGACGATGCCGACCCCGGTCTCGTCACACGAGGTCTCGATGCCCAGGACGAGGGGTCCGGCCGACGATCGGCAACGATGAGGTCACGGCGCCATTGTGCACAGCGTGCTCCGGGGTTCCCCCGGCCCCGGGCCAGAGGTAGCGTGCCGAGGTCGTCACTGACCTACCTCTCGGGAGTCCGTCCTCATGCCCCTGCGCCGCCGACCGCCGCGCTCGCCGTCACGCTCACCGCCCCGGCGTACGCCGGCCGTCCGACCTCCAGGGTGGGTACGCCGACAAGGTGCTCAAGCTGCCCAACCCGACGTACTTCCTGGCCAGCCCCGACCTCGACGGCACCCCGGCCGACCGGGCCTTCTCGCCGCGCAGCCGGTTCACCATGAAGCCCGACGGCTCCAGCGGCACCACCGAGGGCGGCGAGGGCATCCCCAACATCGACATCGTGAAGACCACGATCCGCACCTACTACAAGGCCACCAGCGGCATCGCCGACAAGAACGACTCGCCCTACATCCGCGAGATGGACCGCACCACGAAGCGGATCACGCCGAGCCTGGTCAGCGCCTGCCGCACGGCCGACCGGAAGGGCCAGCACCCCGTCGTCGTCCTCGACGCCGACGACACCACGCTGTGGACCTACGACATGGAGGACGGGGCGATGAAGTTCAACTTCAACCCGACCATCCAGAACGACGAGTGGGTCCAGCCGCAGCGGTTCCCGGCCACGCCGGGGATGGTCGCGCTGAGCAAGTAGCCGCCGGCTGCGACCTGGTCGGCCTCACCGGGCGCAACGACGCCCAGAAGGACGCCACGCTGGGCAACCTGGCCAAGGTCGGCTACACCGGGTTCACCTCGCCGAACTACTACACCAAGTGGGTCAGCGGGACGGTGCCGAGCGACCGTCCGTGGATGGCGGGCACGCCGTGCGCGGACGGCGTCTGCACGACGATCGAGTACAAGTCGCTCACCCGCAAGCACGTCGCCGCCCAGGGCCACCGCATCGTGGCCAACCTCGGTGACCAGTTCAGCGACCTGATCGGCGGGTACGCCGACCGGGCGATCAAGCTGCCGAACCCGACCTACTACCTGCCGTAGAAGAGGAGACCCGATGGACCTGCACGACGACGCCCGCAGCATGGCCGGCGACCTGACCGAGCTGCGCAAGGAGCTGCACCAGGACCCCGAGATCGGGCTCGACCTGCCGCGCACGCAGGAGAAGGTGCTGCGCGAGCTCGACGGGCTCGGGCTGGAGATCTCCACCGGCACCGGCACCACGTCGGTGACGGCGGTGCTGCGGGGCGGTGCGCGCGACGAGGCGGACCCGAAGACGGTGCTGCTGCGTGCCGACATGGACGCGCTCCCCGTCGCCGAGGAGACCGGGCTCGACTTCGCGTCGGGCAACGGCGCCATGCACGCGTGCGGCCACGACCTGCACACCGCCGGGCTGATCGGCGGCGCGCGACTGCTGGCGCAGCACCGCGACCACCTGCGGGGTGACGTGGTGCTGATGTTCCAGCCCGGCGAGGAGGGCTGGGACGGCGCCGGCGTGATGATCAAGGAGGGTGTCCTCGACGCGGCCGGGCGACGGGCCGATGCGGCGTACGGGATGCACGTGTTCTCCTCGATGTACCCGCACGCCCAGTTCCTCAGCCGTCCCGGGACGATGATGTCGGCCTCGCACCACCTGTCGGTCGTCGTACGCGGGCAGGGCGGTCACGGCTCCTCGCCGCACCGCGCGAAGGACCCGATCGCGGCCACCGCGGAGATGATCACCTCGCTGCAGACGATGGTCACCCGGCGCTTCGACATCTTCGACCCGGTCGTGATCACGGTCGGGATCATCGAGGGCGGCACCCGCCGCAACATCATCCCGGACACCGCGCGCTTCGAGGCGACCGTGCGTCGCTTCTCCGAGGCCAGCGCGGTCCGGCTGCGCGAGGGCATCCAGGACACGCTGCGCGGGGTCGCCCAGGCACACGGGGTGGACGTCGAGATCGAGTACAACGACGAGTACCCGCTCACCGTGAACACCGCCGCCGAGGTCGACTTCAGCGCCTCGGTGATCCGGGAGGTGCTCGGCGAGGAGCGCTACGAGGAGATGGACGTGCCGATCGCCGGGTCCGAGGACTTCAGCCGGGTGATCGACGCCGTCCCCGGTGCGTTCGTCGCCATCGGCGCGGTGCTGCCCGGGCTCGACCACGAGACCGCGGCGACCAACCACAGCCCTCGTGCCGACTTCGACCCGGCCGTGCTGCCCGACGCGGCGGCGGTGTACGCCGAGCTCGCCGTGCGCAAGCTCGAGGCGCTGGCGCAGGCCTAGGAGCCGCCGCAGCCGCGGCCGAGGGGCCGCCGCAGCACGACCGCGGTGGTGCCGTCGGCGTAGTAGCGCGGACGGCGGTCGATCTCGACGAAGCCCTGGCCGGCGTAGAAGGACAGGGCTCCGCGGTTGTCCTCGCGCACCTCGAGCAGCAGCCGGTCGGCCGGCGTACGACGGGCCGCGTCGACGACAGCGTCGAGCAGGGAGCCGGCGATCCCCTGACGGCGGTGCGACTGCGCGACGGCGATCCGCTGGAGCTCGGCGATGTCGCCCGCGCTCGAGGTGACGGCGTGCCCGACGACCTCGCCGTCGGCCTCGGCCACCAGGTAGGTGACCGTCGGCAGCCGGCCGAGAACGCCCTCGCGGACCAGGCCCTCGCTCCAGGCGTCGGCGCCGAGGCACTCGTCCTCGAGCCGGGCCACGGCGTCGACGTCGTCGGGCCCGGCGGGACGGATCACGGTCATCCGCTGGTCTTGTCGAGCAGCTGGAGCAGGTCGTGCGCCGCGAGCTCGACGTCCTTGTGCCGCCATTCGGAGGCGCGGTAGACGCAGGCGATCAGCGCGGTCCGGTGCACCCGACGGAAGTCGCCGCAGACGAAGGCGTAGCGGGCCTTGGTCTCGTCGTTCGCGCCCTCGGTCAGGCCGAGGTGCCAGGCGGCGTACTCCTCCCAGGAGTGGTTCTCCAGGTAGGCGTTCTGGTCGTCCGCGCCGGGCTGGACGTCGCCCCAGTCGCTGTCGAGGACGTACTGGCGGTTGCGGATCAGCCGCTCGGCGTGCGCGACGGCGTCCGGGTTCACGGTGTAGCTGGCCACGGTCACATCCTGACTGACGAAGGGGCTCGGAAATTTTCTTCGTTCCGCACCCATCCGGTTCCCGGGATACTCCGAATCACTCAAGGATCCACTTCTTGATGTCCAAGTAACACCGATCTGCGAAGGTTGCCACGTGACCCGGACGAGCTCCGATGCCTCCGATCCCCCTGACCGGGTGACGGCGCTCTCGGCGGCTGCCGGGGCCGATCCGGCGCCCGACCTGGCCGAGCTGCTCAAGCTCTCCGGGCGGGGCGACGAGGCGGCGTTCGCCCGGCTGTACGACGCCACCGCGGCCCGTGCGTTCGGGCTGGCCGTCCGGGTGGTGCGCGACCCGAGCCAGGCGGAGGAGGTCGCCCAGGAGGCCTTCCTGGAGATCTGGCGGACCGCGAGCCGGTTCGACCAGGCCAAGGGCAGCGCGGTCTCGTGGATCCTCACGCTGGTGCACCGCAAGGCGGTCGACCGGGTCCGGTCGGCCGAGGCGAGCACCCGCCGCGACACGACGTACCACCAGGGCAACCACAAGATCGAGCACGACTCCACCGCCGAGGCCGCCCAGGCCTCGATGGAGGCACGGAGGGTCCGGCAAGCCATGGACTCACTGACCGAGGTCCAGCGAGAAGCGCTGGAGCTCGCCTACTTCAAGGGCTACACGCACACGGAGGTCGCCTCGATGTTGGACCTTCCGGTGGGTACGGCCAAGACCAGGATCAGGGATGGCCTGATCCGACTACGAGACACGATGGGGGTAGGACAGTGAAGGAGTCCCTGCACGCTCTGTCCGGGGCCTACGTCGTCGACGCCCTCGACCACGAGGAGCGCGAGGCCTTCGAGCAGCACCTGCCGCGGTGCCTCGACTGCCAGGCCGAGGTCGCCAGCCTCCGCGAGGCGACTGCGCTGATGGCCGACGACGCCGCCATGACGCCCCCCGACTCCCTGCGCACCTCGGTGCTGGCCGGGATCTCCACCATCCGCCCGCTCCCGCCCGAGGTCAGCCAGCAGCGCACGGAGGAGTCCGCGCCGCCCAGCAACGTGGTGCCGATGCGCCGTCGCCGATTTCGGGTGGCCTCGCTCGTCGCCGCAGCCGCCGTTGCGGCCTCCGTCGCGGTGGGCGTGACCTGGCACCCCTGGGACGACCAGAACACCTCCTCGGTCTCGGCCGCCGACCAGGTGCTGGCCGCTGCGGACGCCCAGAAGGTGTCCCTCGACTTCAAGGACGGGTCGAGCGCCTCGGTCTACCGCTCGAAGAGCAAGGGCAAGGCCGTCATCCTGACCGACGGCATGGCCGCGCCGCCGGCCGGCAAGGTCTACGAGCTGTGGCTCCAGGACTCCACCGGCACGATGGTGCCGGCCGGGCTGATGCCCAAGTCGCCCAACGCCAAGGTGCTGCTCAAGGGCGACGCCGCGAAGGCGACCGGGGTCGGGATCACCGTCGAGCCGGAGGGCGGGTCGAAGTCACCCACCTCCGAACCGATCGCCTTGTTCGAGCTGGGGCAGGACGACGCGTGATCCGTCCCGTCCCCGCTCGCGTGGCGGTCGTCGGCTCCGGCGTCGCCGGGCTGACGGCTGCCCACGTGCTCGGCAAGCAGTCCCACGTGACCCTGTTCGAGGCCGACAGCCGCCTCGGCGGTCACGCGGACACCCATCTCGTCGACGGCCCAGGCGGTTCCTGGGCCGTCGACACCGGCTTCATCGTGCACAACGAGCGCACCTACCCCCACCTGCTCCGGCTCTTCGACGAGCTCGGCGTGCAGACCCAGGACTCCGAGATGTCGATGTCGGTGCGCGACGACACGCCACTGGATCGATGGGGCGGGCTGGAGTACGCCGGCGCGCTCGGCCTGTCCGGGCTGTTCCCCTCGTGGCGCAACGCGATGCGTCCGTCGTACCTGCGGATGCTCGTCGAGATCCCGCGCTTCCACCGGATGGCGAAGCGACTGCTCGCCGACCGGGCGGCCGAGCAGGACGACGAGACCTTGGGCGCGTTCCTCGAGCGCGGCCGGTTCACGCCGTTGTTCCGCACCCACTTCATGGAGTCGCTGGTCGCCTGCGTGTGGTCGTGCGACCCGGCGGTGGCGCTCGACTACCCGGCGCGCTACCTGTTCACCTTCCTCGAGCACCACGGCATGCTCGGCGTCTTCGGCTCCCCCACCTGGCGGACGGTCACCGGCGGCTCGCGTGAGTACGTCGAGCGCGTGGCGGCTCGCCTGCCCGACGTACGCACCGGCACCAAGGTCACCTCGGTCCTCGAGACGCCCGACGGCGTCGAGATCACCGACGGCAACGGCAACGTCGACACCTTCGACGCCGTCGTGCTCGCCACCCATCCCGGCCAGACCCTGGCCATGCTCGCCGAGCCGACCCCGGCCCAGCGCGAGGTGCTCGGCGCGATCGAGTTCTCCCCCAACACCGCCCAGCTGCACACCGACAGCAGCGTGCTGCCCCGGCTGCCGCGCGCCCGGGCGTCGTGGAACTACCTGCGCCGACCGTCGACGGCGGAGCGCACCGTCACGGTCAGCTACGACATGCACCGGCTGATGCGGCTGCCCGAGCGCGCCGACGGCAAGCGGTTCATCGTCACCCTCGGCGGCGAGGACCTCGTCGACCAGGCGCCAGGTCATCGACACGATGGAGTACGAGCACCCGATCTACACGCCCGCCTCGGTGGCCGCCCAGCGCCGGCTGCCCGAGTGCGACACCGACCGGGTCGTCCTCGCCGGCGCCTGGCACGGCTGGGGCTTCCACGAGGACGGCGCCCGCTCCGGCGTCCACGCGGCCGCGAAGCTCGGGGCCAACTGGGAGGGGCCGTCGCCGCTCCCGGTCGAGGCCACGACGTACGCCACCACGATCCGGCACACCCGTCGTACGCCGATCAAGCGCAGCTTCACCCACGAGTCCCGCACCTGGCTGGTCGACCTCGACCACCTGCCCGACCACGGCGTGCTCGCCCGGTTCGAGTCCCGCGACCACCTCGGCGACCCCGACCGGACGCTGAAGCAGAACGTCGAGCACTTCCTCGCCGTCAACGGCGTCGAGACCGACGGCGGCCGGATCCTGATGGCGGCCAACGCCCGCGCCTTCGGCTACTGCTTCAACCCGATCAGCGTCTTCTGGTGCCACCGCCGCAACGGCGAGCTCGCCGGCGTCGTCGTCGAGGTGCACAACACCTACGGCGACCGGCACGCCTACCTCGTCCACCCCGACGGGCAGGGGCGGGCGCGCACCGAGAAGCAGATGTACGTCTCGCCCTTCCACGGCACCGACGGCTACTACGAGATCGCCGTCCCGCGGCCCGGCAAGAAGCTGCACGTGTCGGTGACGCTGCACAGCGACGACGGCGCCGTGTTCAGCGCCTCGCTGGACGGCGTGACCACGAAGACCTCACCCCTGCGCAGCGCACCCGAGGCGCTGCGCGGAGCCCTGCTCATCCGGGCCCACGGCATCTGGCTGTGGGCACGCCGGCTGCGCATCCGTACCCGACCCGCACACCCTCGACAGGAAGGCGTCTGAGATGACGACGACTCCCTCACGCCCGGCCACCTCGTGGCCCGGCCTGCACAGCGTCCCCACCGGCTTCAAGGCGGAGGTCTCCGCACGGATCGCGCGCCAGCTGTTCCGCGCGGCCGTACGCCGGCTCCCGGTCTCGGTCCACGACGGCAGCACCGTCCACGGCCTCGGCGGGCCCAGCATGGTGCTCCACCGTCCGGACGAGTTCTACGCGCGCATCGGCCGCGACGGCCTGATCGGCTTCGGTGAGTCCTACCAGACCGGCGCCTGGGACGCCCCGGACCTCGGCGGCTTCCTCACCGTGCTCGCCGCCGAGCTGCCGAACCTGGTCCCGGCACCCCTGCAGAAGCTCCGCGCGGCCTACGTACGCCGACCCCCGCGCGCCCACCAGAACAACGAGCGCAACACCCAGGACAACATCTCGCACCACTACGACCTGTCCAACGACCTGTTCCGGGTGTTCCTCGACGACACGCTGAGCTACTCCTCCGCGCTCTACGACACCTCCGTCGTCGACCGCGGCGACCACCTCGTGGCCGCGCCGCCCGAGGGCCGCGACCACGAGTCCCTGGCCGAGGCGCAGGTGCGCAAGATCGAGCGGCTGCTCGACCAGACCGGCGTCGGCGAGGGCACCCGCGTCCTCGAGATCGGCACCGGCTGGGGCGAGCTGGCGATCCACGCCGCCCGTCGCGGCGCGACGGTGCACTCGGTGACGCTCTCCCGCGAGCAGCTCGACCTGGCCGAGGAGCGCATCGAGGCCGCCGGGTTCTCCGACCGGGTGACGGTCGAGCTGAGCGACTACCGGGCCGTCGAGGGTTCCTACGACGCCGTGGTGTCCGTCGAGATGATCGAGGCGGTCGGCCACGAGTACTGGTCGACGTACTTCCGCACCATCGACCGCGTGCTCGCGCCGGGCGGTCGCGTCGGGATCCAGGCGATCACGATGCCGCACGACCGGATGCTGGCCACCCGCCACACGTGGACGTGGATCAACAAGTACATCTTCCCCGGCGGGTTCCTCCCGTCCGTGCAGGCGATCGAGGAGGTGACCCGCGACGACACCTCGCTGCGGGTCGTCGACCGGCTCTCGTTCGGCCAGCACTACGCCGAGACGCTGCGCCGCTGGGACACCGCTTTCCAGGCCGCCCGCGACCAGGTGCGGGAGCTCGGCTTCGACGAGATCTTCGAGCGGATGTGGCACTTCTACCTCGACTACTCGCGAGCGGGCTTCGCGTCGGGCTACCTCGACGTGCAGCAGCTGACGCTCGCGCGGGAGGCGTGATGGCGACGACGCAGCAGCGCACCACGACCGAGCACGTGGCGCCCGTCGGCGTCGCCCACCGGCTGGAGGCGGCGCTGCGCCCGTTCGTCGGTGGCGACCTGCCCGTGCGGCTGCGGGCGTGGGACGGCTCCGAGGCGGGTCCTGCTGGACGCTCCGCTGGTCGAGCTGCGGTCGCGGGACGCCGTACGCCGACTGCTGTGGCACCCGGGTGAGCTCGGCGCCGCCCAGGCCTACGTCACCGGCGAGATCGAGGTGCACCACGACCTCGACGACGCACTGACCCACGTGTGGTCGGTCGCGGCCGAGCGCGGCCTGGCCGGCGTACGCCCCTCGCCCGGAGCGTTCGTCCGGGCACTGCGCGCGGCCGTCGACGTCGGCGCGGTCGGCAAGGCCCCGGCGCTGCCCGCCTCGCAGGCGCGGGTGCGGGGACGGCTGCACAGCAAGCTGCGCGACCGGCGCGCGATCAGCCACCACTACGACCTGTCCAACGAGTTCTACTCGCTGATCCTCGACCCGTCGATGGCCTACTCCTCGGGCTACTGGCGCTCCAGCGACCCGTCGTACGACCCGGAGTACGGCTTGGCCGACGCGCAGCGCGACAAGCTCGACCTGGTCTGCCAGAAGGTCGGGCTCGGGCCCGGGATGCGCTTCCTCGACGTCGGCTGTGGCTGGGGCTCGCTGTCGCTGCACGCGGCCCAGCACTACGGCGCGCAGGTCACGGGCGTGACGATCGCCGCGGAGCAGAAGAAGTTCATCGACGAGCGGATCCGCGAGCGGGGGCTCGAGCACCTCGTCGAGATCCGTCTCCAGGACTACCGCGATGTTCCCGGAGAAGGACTTCGACGCGGTCGCCTCGATCGAGATGGGCGAGCACGTCGGCGAGCAGAACTACGGCACCTACGCGCAGGTCCTGCACGACGCCGTACGCCCCGGCGGTCGGGTGCTGATCCAGCAGATGTCCCGCGCCGGTGGCCGCAACGGCCACCCCGGCGGCGGGCCGTTCATCGAGTCGTTCATCGCGCCCGACATGCACATGCGGCCGGTCGGCGAGACCGTGGCCTACCTCGAGCGCGGGGGTCTCGAGGTTCGTGACGTGCACGCGCTGCGCGAGCACTACGTGCTCACCGTGGCGGGCTGGATGGAGAACTTCGAGGCGAACCTCGAGCGGCTCACCGAGCTCGTGGGCGAGGAGGTCGTGCGCGTCTGGCGGCTCTACCTCGTCGGCGGGGCGATGGCGTTCCGTGACGGGCGGATGGGCGTCGACCAGATCCTGATGGTGCGCCCCGGGGGTACGCATACGCTGCCCCCTGTGAGGACATGGTGACGCTGCCCCTGCTGCTCGCGTCCTCCCTGGCCGCGGTCGCGGTGCTGATGGCCGTCACGGCACTGGTCTCACGTCGGGTCGGACGGGTCGCCGTCGTCGACGTGGTCTGGGGCCTCGGCTTCGTCCTGGTCGCCGCTGGTGAGCGCGGTCCTCGGCGACGAGCCGGTGCGCTGGGTGCTGCTGGTGATGGTCGCCGTCTGGGGACTGCGGCTCGCCTGGCACATCGGCAAGCGGCAGCTCGGCCAACCCCCACGAGGACCCGCGCTACGCCGCGATGCTCGAGGGCGAGGGCTTCGGTGTCGCCGTACGCCGCGTGTTCGTCGTCCAGGGCCTCGCGATGTGGGCGGTCTCGCTCCCCGTCCAGGTGGGTGCGATCGAGGGCACCCGCTGGCCGTGGCTCGTCTGGGTCGGCGTGGCGCTGTGGGCCGTCGGGATGGTCTTCGAGTCCGTCGGCGACGCCCAGCTGTCGGCGTACAAGCAGGACGCCGACCGTCCCAAGGTCATGGACCGCGGGCTGTGGGCGTGGACCCGGCACCCGAACTACTTCGGCGACGCCAGCGTCTGGTGGGGCATCTGGCTGGCCGGTGGGCTCGCCGGCGGCTGGCTGCCGGCGCTGACGATCGTGGCGCCCGCGGTGATGACGTACTTCCTCGTCTTCGCCTCCGGCGCCAGGCTGCTCGAGCGCAGCATGATGGAGCGGCCCGGCTATCCGGAGTACGCCGCCCGCACCTCGATGTTCTTCCCGCTGCCTCCCAAGCGCGCCTGAGACACTCGTCGGGTGGCTCCCGAGCAACCTCTGGACGATCCTCTCGACGGGGTGAACGCCAACGACGTCGTGGCGTTCCTGGTGGAGCTCGTCGCGCTGGGGCTGCTGGCGTGGGCGGGCTTCCAGTCCGGCGGCGTTGCCGGCTGGGTGCGCGGCATCGGGCTCCCGGTCGTCGCGGCCGTGGCCTGGGGACTGTTCGCCGCCCCTCGAGCGCCGGTCTCCTCCTTCGGCCTGCGGCTGGTCACCAAGATCGTCGTCCTCGGAGCCGGGGTGGTGGCGGGGTTCGTCGTACTGCCGGTCGTGCTCGCCGTGCTGTTCGCCGTCGTCGTCGTGGTGAACCTGGTGCTGATGTACGTCGGCCCGCTCGCACGCCGCTGACCGGGCACTGGATGTACGTCCCAGCCGCTGATGCAACTCCGGGTGCACAACCCGCACCCCGCCAGCGGGAAGTGCGCAGCCGAGCTCCACTTCCGGTCAGGTGCTCGCGCCGTTGATGCAACTCCGGGCGGCACGACCCGCACCCCGCCCATGCGGGAAGTGCGCAGCCGACTCCACTTCCGGTCAGGTGCTCGCGCCGTTGATGCAACTCCAAGTGGCACAACCCCGCTAGCACCGGCGAGCTGTCAGCTGACCCGCTTGGGCTTGCCGGGCTCGGTGGCGTCGGGGCGGCGCAGGTAGAGCGGCTCGGGGTCGAGGATCTCGAAGCGCTGGCGGGCGACGACGTCGCAGAGCACGGCGGCCGAGGGGTGCTCGGGGCCGGCGGCGTGGGGGAAGTGCTCGGGGTAGAGCGGTCGCCCCGCGTCCGACCACGGCCACTCCCGTCGCCGCATCCTCCGGCTTGATCACCTCGGGTCCGTGCACGCGCCGGCCCTCGGCGTACGACGCGAGGTAGACCTCCTTGCGGCGAGCATCGGTCGCCACCACGAACTCCGAGAGCCCCGAGTCGATCGCCTCCGCGGCGAGGATGTCGAGCGAGCAGACGCCGTAGACGGGCAGCGACCGGGCCAGGGCCAGCGTCCGCGCGGTCACCAGTCCGACCCGCAGGCCGGTGAACGGGCCGGGCCCGACCCCGACCGCGATGCCGGTCAGCGCGGCCACCGTGACGCCCGCGGCGGTGAGCACGTGCTCGATCCCGGGCGCGAGCATCTCGCCGTGCCGCATCGACTCCTCCGACTCGAAGGTCGCCACCACCGACGACCCGTCGTGGAGCGCGACGGTCACGTGCGGGGTGGCGGTGTCGAAGGCGAGCAGCACGGGTCCGAGCCTCTCAGATGAGCAGCTCGCGCCAGCGGGGGCCCACGGGGCGCAGCTCGAGGGTGCGTACGTCGTCGTCGCTGCGGGTCAGGGAGAGCTCGAGCCGGTCGATCGAGAGTGCCTCGGCCAGGCCCTCGCCCCACTCGACCACCGTCACGGCGTCGATCACGTCGGTGTCGAGGTCGAGGTCGTCGAGCTCGGCGGCGCCGCCGAGGCGGTAGGCGTCGACGTGGATCAGCGGCGGGCCGTCGTCGAGGGAGGGGTGCACCCGCGAGATCACGAAGGTCGGCGAGGTGACGTTGCCGCGTACGCCGAGCCCCTGGCCGATGCCCTGCGTCAGCGTCGTCTTCCCGGCGCCGAGGTCGCCGGTGAGGATCACCAGGTCGCCGTGCCGCAGCAGGGTGGCCAGCCACTCGCCGAAGGCCCGGGTGTCCTCGGCGGTGCGCAGGACGCGGGTGATCGGCAGCATCTTGAGCATGTTCAGCCGGTTGCCGTTGCGGCCGGACTCGACGTACCCGAGCCGACGCCAGAACTCGATCGTCCTCGGCAGCTCGACGCGCGCCTCGATCTCCAGCCCGCCGAACTTGCGCGCGGCCGCGATGCCCTCGGCCTTCTTCGCCATCTGGGCGGCGACGCCGAGCCCCCGCACCGAGTCGAGTACGCCGACCCGGCGCAGCCCGAGCAGTCGCCCACGCGGCTCGAGCAGCAGCGCACCCACGGGCTGGCCCTCGTGCTCGACGAGCAGCCCACCGTGCGCGTCCAGCGCCTCGCCGATCGACTCGAGGGTCTCGTCGAGGGCGGTCGCGGGCGGGTCGAGCGGTGGCCGGTTGGCGAACGCCTCGTGGATGACGGACAGTACGTCGGCCGCGCGTGAGGAGTCGACGGTCAGGATCTCGGTCATGTCGGTGGCCGACCCCACGAGCTCCTCGAGAGCCTCGTTGACCTGCTCGCGCGACTCGAAGATCACCATGTGCCCGGCGCCGGGGCACTCGACGAGCTTCGCGTTCGGCAGCCGCTCGGCCATCTTGCGGCTGTGCCCGATCGAGGTGAGCTTGTCCTTGGTGCCGCAGATGATCGTCGTGGGCACCGAGGACAGCGTCGCCAGGTGCTCGAACTTGTCGAGCTGGGTGAAGTTCGGGAAGAACTCCGCGAGCACGTCGAACTTCGTGCCGGCCAGCATCTCGTCGAGGAACTCCACCTCCGCCGCCGGCACGTCCTTGCGGCCGAACGCGAACATGTCGGCCACCAGGAAGCCGATGTTGGACCCGGGCCGCCGAGCCGAGTCGACCAGCTCGGGTGCCTTGGCGAGGGCGGCGATCAACCGCGGCGCGACGAGCGTGCCGACGTTGTCGGGGATCCACCTGCTCACCGTGCGGTGCGGCTGCAGGCCACCGGCCGTGGTCGCGATCAGCGCGACGCCCGCGACCCGCTTGGCGAACAGCTTCGGGTGCCGCTCGGCGAGGGCGATGATCGACATGCCGCCCATCGAGTGGCCGATCAGCACGACCTTGCCCTTCGGCGCCACCGTCTCGATCACGCGGGCGAGGTCGTCACCGAGCTGGTCGATGGTGGCGTGCTCGCGGTCGCCCCGCTGGGAGCGTCCGTGCGAGCGCTGGTCGTAGAACGCCATCCGGTGCTTGCCGCGGAACGCCTCGCGCTGGAAGTGCCAGCAGTCGAGGTTGAGGGCGTAGCCGTGCGCGAAGACGAGCGTCACGTCCTCGCGCGGCTTGCGGCGACGAGCGGTCTTCGAGTCGGCGTACGGCGCCACCTCGTCGACCTCCGCGTGCAGCACCACGCCGTCGTCGCAGGTCACGTCGATCGCGTCGGAGTGGAGTACGCCGAGCCGGTCGGCCGCGGCCGCACCGGATCGCCGGGCCTTCACGACCCGTCGCTCGACCACGACTCCGGTCGCGACGGCAGCGAGTGCGGCCGCGCCGAGACCTCCGGCCGCGTAGGCCAACGAGCGACGCGTGCTCACTCCGTCTCCCTCCCCGACCCAGACGCGGGTCTGGCGACCGCCCATCCGGGTGACGATCTCGTAGTCGATGGTCCCGCACCACCGGGCCCAGTCGGTCGCGGTGGGCTCACCGTGAGACCCCGGCCCGAACAGCACCACCTCGTCGCCGGCGTGCGTCTCGGGGGCGGCGACCACGAACTGGTCCATGCACACCCGCCCGAGCACCCGGCCGCGCGCGCCGCTGACCAGCACCTCGGCCGTGTTGGAGGCGTGGCGCGGGATGCCGTCGCCGTACCCCATCGGCACCAGCGCCACCCGCATCGGCTCCTCCGCCAGGAACGTCTGCCCGTAGGAGACGCCGGTGCCGGCCGCGATCTCCTTGGTGAGTACGACGGTCCCGCGGACCGTCATCGCCGGGACCAGCCCGAGCTGCTCGGTGCTGACCACGTCGGGGGCCGGGCTGAAGCCGTAGACGGCGATGCCGACCCGCACGAGGTCGTACCTCGCCAGCGGGTGGAGCAGCGCCCCCGCCGAGTTGGAGAGGTGGCGCACCTCAGGCGAAAGACCCGCATCGGTCGCCAGCGCGAGCGCCTCCTCGAACGCCTCCTGCTGGACCGCGTTGGCCGGGTGGAGCGGCTCGTCGGAGCAGGCGAAGTGCGACCACAGTCCGGTCACCCGGATCGCGCCGTCCTCCTCGGCGGACCGGGCGGCGGTGACCAGGGCCAGCCACTCGCTGCGCGGCGCGCCGTTGCGCGACAGGCCGGTGTCGACCTTCAGCTGCACGCGGCCGCGCTCACCCGCCTCGCGGGCACCCCGGACGATCTCCTCGAGCTGGTCGAGCGAGGAGGCCGTCACGTCGACGCCGGCCTCCACCAGCGGCGCGAAGTCGGTGCCGGGTGCGGCCAGCCAGCAGAGCACGCGTCCGGCGTCGCCCGACTGCACGCAGGGCCAGCGCCTCCGCGCAGGTGGCGACGCCCAGCCACTCGGCTCCGGCGGTCCGGGCCGCGCGGGCCACCGGCACCATCCCGTGGCCGTAGCCGTCGGCCTTCACCACGACCATCAGCTGACCCGCCGGGGAGTCCTCCCAGACGAGCTCGCGCAGCCGGCGCACGTTGTGACGCACCGCGCCGAGGTCGACGACGACCTCGGCGTGAGTGCTGGGGGGCGCACTGGCCATGGGGAGCATCCTCCCATTCAGGGCGTCAGCCCACGCACCACCTCGGGGATGGCGTCGGCCACTCGTGTCGCGGTGAGCGGCCCGCCACCACTCGCCTGCGTGGCGGCGGCACCGTGCAGCCACGACCCGACGGACGCCGCGTCCCACGGGTCGAGCCCTGCTGCCAGCAACGAGCCGATCACGCCGGCGAGCACGTCGCCGGCCCCGGCGACGGCCAGCCAGGGCACCCCGCTGGTCGTGACGCGCACCCGTCCGTCGGGTCGCGCGACGAGGGTGTGCCGTCCCTTGAGCAGCACCACCGCGTCGTACTCACGGGCTGCGCGTCGCGCGAAGCCGAGCTGGTCCGCCTCGACCGCCGCGCGCTCGACGTCGAGCATCCGGGCGAGCTCGCCCGCGTGCGGGGTGAGCACGAGGCCGCGCGGGCCTTGCTGCACGTGCATCAGCGCGTCGGCGTCGACGACGGTCGGGACTCCGTCGGAGAGCGCGTCGGCCAGCGCGGCCTCCGCGTCGGTGTCGCCGCCGGAGCCGACCACCCACGCCTGCACCCGCCCCTCGGAGGCGACGATCTCCGGGTGTCGTGCCCGCACGGAGTCGGCGGCCGAACCCGAGTAGCGCACCATCCCGGCGATCCCGGAGACGGCGCCGGAGGTGCACAGCACCGCGGCGCCCGGGTAGGTCTCCGACCCGGCGCGTACGCCGACCACGCCGCGGGTGTACTTGTGGCCGAACGGTCCCGGCGTCGGCACGAGGCGAGCCACGTCGACCGGCTGCAGCGCCTCGACGGGAGCCTCGGGCAGGTCGAGGCCGAGGTCGACCAGGTGCACCACCCCGCACGCCTCGGCCGCCGGGTCGACGAGGTGGGCGATCTTGTGGGTGCCGAACGTCACCGTCAGGTCCGCGCGCACGTGCCGGTCCGGGAGCTGCCCGGTGTCGACGTCGACGCCCGACGGGCACGTCGACCGCGACGACGGGAACCCCGTCGAACAGGGCGAGCGCGTCCGCTGCCTCGTCGCGCAGTCCGGGGCGGCCGCCGATGCCGACGATCCCGTCGACCACGACGTCGGGGTGATGGGCCTCCGAGGCGAGCACGGCGCGGCCGCCGTACGACCTCAGCGCGGCCAGGCCCTCGGCGTGGACCTTCGAGGACAGCAGCACCGCCTCGACGGCAGCACCCCGTCGCGCGAGCATGGCCCCTGCCCAGAGCGCGTCGCCGCCGTTGTCACCGGCGCCGACCAGCAGCAGCACCCGCGCGGCGTACACCCGCCCGAGCAGGTCCGAGATCGCCACCGCCAGGCCCGACGCGGCGCGCTGCATCAGCGCGCCCTCGGGCAGCTGGGCCATCAGGGTCGCCTCGGCCGCGCGTACCTGCTCCACCGTGTGTGCGCTGCGCATGCCGCCACGCTAGCGGTGGGGTCAGCCCTCAGGACTCCAGCACGACGAACGCGACCGCCACTCCGGCGTCGTGCGACATCGACAGGTGCACGCGCTCGACGCCCATCTGCTCCGCACGCGCAGCGACGGTGCCGCGCAGCTCGAAGGACGGCCAGCCGCTCACGTCGCTGACCACCTCGGCGTCGTGCCACTCCAGGTCACCCGGCGCGCCGAGGGCCTTGGCGATCGCCTCCTTGGCGGCGAACCGCGCGGCCAGCGACTCCAGCGGCAGCGCCGCCTCGGCCGGGGTGAACAGCCGCTCGCGCAGCGACGGGGTGCGCTCGAGGGAGCGCTCCATCCGCGCGATCTCCACGACGTCGGTGCCCACCCCGATGATCACGGTCCGACCACCACGGCTGCTACTCGACCGTGACGGACTTGGCCAGGTTGCGCGGCTGGTCGACGTCGTGGCCCATCACCGTGGCCAGCTCGCAGGCGAACAGCTGGAGCGGCACGGTCGCGACGATCGGCTGCAGCAGGGTGGGTACGACGGGCAGCGTGATCGTCTCGTCGGCGTACTCCGCGACGGAGGTGTCGCCCTCCTCGGCCAGCACGATCGTGTGCGCCCCGCGGGCCCGGATCTCCTGGATGGCGCTGATCATCTTGTCGTGCAGCTGGTCGCGTCCGCGCGGAGGAACGACGCAGAAGACCGGCAGCCCCTCCTCGATCAGCGCGATCGGGCCGTGCTTGAGCTCGCCGGCCGCGAAGCCCTCGGCGTGGATGTAGGCGAGCTCCTTGAGCTTGAGCGCCCCCTCGAGCGCCACCGGGAAGCCCGCGTGCCGACCCAGGAACAGCACCGACCGGGTCTCGGCGTTCTGTCGCGCGAGCGCGTAGATCGTCTCGGCCTGGTCGAGCATCCGCTGCACGTGGGCGGGCATCTGCTCGAGCTCGTTGATCACGGCGCTGATCTCGTCGCCGTACTTGGTCCCGCGCACCTGCGCGAGGTAGAGGCCCGAGCACGTAGCAGGCCATCAGCTGGGTCAGGAAGCCCTTGGTCGAGGCGACCCCGATCTCGGGCCCGGCGTGGGTGTAGATCACCGCGTCGGACTCGCGCGGGATCGTCGAGCCGTTGGTGTTGCAGATCGCGAGCACCTTCGCGCGCTGGCGCCGGGCGTAGCGGATCGCCATCAAGGTGTCGGCGGTCTCGCCGGACTGGCTGATCGCGATGACCAGCGTGTTGCGGGTCAGGATCGGGTCGCGGTAGCGGAACTCGTGGGCGAGCTCGACCTCGCAGGGGATGCGGGTCCAGTGCTCGATGGCGTACTTGGCGACGAGGCCGGCGTAGTTCGCCGTACCGCAGCCGATGATGACGATCCGGTCGACGTCGCGCAGCTCGTCCTCGGTGATGCGCACCTCGTCGAGCTGGAGCTCGCCGCGGCCGTCGTGCCGGCCGAGCAGCGCGTCGGCGACCGCGCGCGGCTGCTCGAAGATCTCCTTGCGCATGAACCAGTCGAAGCCGTCCTTCTCGGCGGCCGAGAGGTCCCAGTCGACGTGGTAGCGACGGCCCTCGGCGGGCTTGCCGGCGAAGTCGGTGACGCGTACGTCGTCACGGGTGATCGTCACGACCTGGTCCTGGCCGAGCTCGAGCGCCTCACGGGTGTGCTCGATGAACGCGGCGACGTCGGAGCCGAGGAAGTTCTCGCCCTCGCCCAGGCCGACGACCAGCGGCGAGTTGCGCCGGGCGGCCACCACCCGTTCGGGGTCCTGGGCGTCGACGGCCACCAGCGTGAACGCGCCCTCGAGCCGGCGGCAGACCGCCTCCATCGCCGAGGTGAGGTCACCGGTGCGCTCGAGCTCGTTCTCCAGCAGGTGCGCCGCGATCTCGGTGTCGGTCTCGGAGCGCAGGTCGTGGCCCTCGCGCTCGAGCTCGTCGCGGAGCTGGGCGAAGTTCTCGATGATCCCGTTGTGCACCACCGCGACCCGGCCGTTCTGGCCGAGGTGGGGGTGGGCGTTGGTGTCGTTGGGGGCGCCGTGGGTGGCCCAGCGGGTGTGCCCGATGCCGGTCGTGGACGGCGGCAGCGGCGTCTCCTCGATGGACTTCTCGAGGTTGGCCAGCTTGCCGGCCCGCTTGTCCGAGACGATCGAGCCGTTGTCCACGAGGGCGATGCCGGCGGAGTCGTAACCGCGGTACTCGAGGCGACGCAGCCCCTCGATGACGACGTCGCGAGCCTGCTTGTCCCCGACGTACCCGACGATCCCGCACATGGCGGCTGAGTGTAGGTGGCGATGGTCACCACTATCGTGACGCGCATGCCGAACGGGACGCACGCGAGCGAGAGCTCGCCGTACGTCGAGCTCGACCGTGAGGCGTGGGCCGCGCTCGGCAAGTCGATCGCCGAGGGAGCCGCCGAGCAGCCGCTGTCCCCCGAGGAGATCGACCGGGTCAGGGGTCTCGGCGACGAGCTGGACCTCGAGGAGGTGCAGCAGGTCTACCTGCCGCTCTCCCGCCTGCTCAGCCTGTACGTCGAGGCGGCCGGCCAGCTGCACCGCGCCACCGAGGAGTTCCTGCACCAGAGCCAGCCGCCGCGCACCCCGTTCGTGATCGGGCTGGCCGGATCGGTGGCGGTCGGCAAGTCCACCACCGCCCGCGTGCTCCAGCAGATGCTCGCCCACTGGCCCGAGCACCCGCGGGTCGCGCTGGTCACCACCGACGGCTTCCTGCTGCCCAACGCCGAGCTGAGCCGGCGCGGGATCCTGCACCGCAAGGGGTTCCCGGAGTCCTACGACCGCAAGGCGCTGCTGAAGTTCGTCATCGACATCAAGTCGGGCAAGGACGAGGTGGAGGCGCCGACGTACTCCCACCTCGTCTACGACGTCGTCCCCGACGAGAAGGTCGTCGTGTCCAGCCCCGACATCGTCATCGTCGAGGGACTCAACGTGCTCCAGTCGGCCGGCGTACGCCAGGACGGCCGGACCGGTCTCGCGGTCAGCGACTTCTTCGACTTCTCGGTGTACGTCGACGCGGCCACCAGCGACATCCGCCGCTGGTACACCGACCGCTTCCTGCGGCTGCGCGAGACCGCCTTCCGCGACCCGGCGTCGTACTTCGCCCGCTACGCCTCGCTCTCCCGCGACGAGGCGGTCGCCGAGGCGAACCGCATCTGGGACGAGATCAACGGCCCGAACCTGAAGCAGAACGTCCAGCCCACCCGCTCGCGGGCGACGCTGGTGCTGCGCAAGGACCACGACCACTCGGTGCGCTGGGTGAGGCTGCGCAAGCTGTGAGCGAGATCCCGCCGACCCGCTGGGAGCTGTTCGTGGCCGAGGACGCGGTGTACGGCCGGCACTTCGAGCAGCTGCTCGCCGACGGCACCGACATCGACGGTGAGGCCAGGCTGGCGGACGTGCTCGCCCCCCGTCAGGCCCGGATCCTCGACGCCGGATCGGGCATGGGGCGGGTGGGCGCGAGCCTGCTCCGGCGCGGGCACGACGTCACCGCCGTCGAGAAGGACCCCCAGCTGGTCGCCCAGTCGCGTCGGCTCTTCCCCGACCTGGTCGTCGTCGAGGCCGACATCCTGGCGCTGTCACCCGACCTGCTCGCGGAGCACGGTCGGCCGGCGGAGTACGACGTCGTCGTGGTGGCCGGCAACGTGATGATCTACCTGGCCGAGGACACCGAGACCCGCGCGCTCGCCACGCTGCGCGACCTGCTCGCACCCGGCGGCCGGATCCTCGTCGGCTACAACGCGGTGAAGGGGCCACGGCACAGCCGCGACTACCCCTTCGAGGACTTCGCGGGTCACGTCGAGGCCGCCGGGCTCGTGGTGCAGCACCGCTTCGGGTCGTGGGACCTGACGCCGCCGGACGACGACTACGTGCTGGCGGTGCTCAGCCGGGCTTGACCACCTCGTGTCGGCAGCCGTCGAACCGTGACGTGGGTGCTCGCCCCTCCTAGGATTCGACTGTGGTGGGGGCGAGGGATCTCAGGGAACGCGCGCTCGAGGCGCTCGGGCTGTCGGCGGCCCACGCCCGCGAGACGCGCGCGCGCCGCTGCCTTCGCCGACGAGTCCGTGCGGCTCGCCGAGGAGCTCGACGACCCGGTCCTGCTCGCCGAGGCGCTGGGCGCGCGCCTGGCCACCCACACCGGACCCGACGACCTCGACGCCCGGCTCGGCACCAGCCTGCGGCTGCTCGGCCTGGTGCGGCACTCGCCCGACCCCGGCGTACGCCTCGAGGCCACCTCTGGCGCCTGACGACGGCCATGGAGCAGCTGGACCTCAGCACCGTACGTCGCCAGCTGGCGGCCCTCGACCTGCTCGCCGACGAGACGGGCGACCCGACCCACCGCTTCCACGCCTGCTCGCGCCGAGCCATGTTCGCGCTCACCGAGGGTGACACCGTCGGGGCTGCTCGGCTGTTGGCCGAGGCCGGCGACGCGGGCGAGGCGCCGGGGGCCGACGCCACCCTGCGCACGCTGCGCGCCGAGCTCGCCCGTCAGCGAGGCGAACGCACCGCACTCGTGCAGCACGCGACCTCGTGCGAGGAGCGTGGCCACTCCCGCGACGACGCCTCGCTGCTCGCGCAGGCCGCCGTGCTCTGGCTGGAGAGTGGCGAGCCCGAGCGAGCGCGTCGGCTCGCCGACCAGCTCGCCCCCGCCCTGTCCGACCTGCCGCGCGACGCCGACTGGCTGCTGGTGATCTGCAAGGTGTGCGAGGCGGCTGCCGGCAGCGGACGCAGGGGCACGGCCGAGCGGTGCGCCCGACTGCTCGCGCCGTACGCCGGACGCGGGGTGCTGGACTCCACGGGCGGCCGCGTTCGCGGGCGTCGTCGACGACTACCTGGCCCTCGCGACCCGCGACCGCGAGCACGCCGCGGCGGCACGGGCGGCGTACCGACGACTCGGAGCCGACTGGTGGGCCCGACGCGGACCGCTCGGTCGGCCCCACGAACCCGCCGCCGGGCCGAGGGCACCCGGATCCTGCACCTCCACCCGGCCGACACCGAGGGGCCGACGCGGCTGTGGTGCGTGGGCCGCGAGGGCGCGACGCGGACGGTGCCGTCCATGCAGGGGCTGGAGCACCTCCGCCGCCTGGTCGAGCGGCCCGGCTGCGAGGTGCCGGGCGCCGACGGAGGAGTCCGAGCAGGCGCGGTCCGCCATCCGTCGTTCGATGCGGACCGCCCTCGCGCGCCTGGAGCTGCACGACGGCGAGATCGCCTACGAGCTGCGTACGACGATCCGCACCGGCCCCACCTACCGCTACGAGCCCGACGTCGTTCCGGCCGGTCGAGTGGCGCCTCGGCACCGAGCAGCACGCGCACTCAGTCGGTCGGTGAGCCATGATGGCGCGGTGCTGCACCTGCGACTGCGGATCCCCGGCGACCTGACCGACGAGGTCGTCGAGCTGCTGTCCGCGGACGAGACGGTCACCAACGTCGCCGTCGTCCCGGGCGGTTTCGCCAAGCCGGAGGGCTGCCTGGTCCTCGCCGACGTCGCCCGCGAGAACGCGACCGGGGTGATCAAGCAGCTGCGCGACCTCGACGTGCAGCACCGCGGCTCGATCAGCATCGAGGAGATCGACACGATCCTCTCCGACGAGGCGGCCCGGGTGGAGGAGGCTGCCCCGGGAGCACCCGACGACGGGGTCGTCTGGGTCTCGGTGGAGCAGCACCTCCGCGAGGACTCGCGGCTGTCCTTCGCGTTCATCGCCTTCATGACGCTGGCCGCCCTGATCGCCGGCGCCGGGCGCATCACCGACCAGCCCATCCTGATCGTCGGCGCCATGGTCGTGGGACCGGAGTTCGCCCCCATCGCCGCCATCTGCTTCGCGCTGGCCCACCCTCGGTTCGGGATGATCCCCGCCGCCGTACGCGCCCTGGTGACCGGCTTCGGAGCCGCGGCCGCGATCGCCACCGCGGTGTGGGCCGTCGCCTACGCCCTGGGCGCCTTCACCAGCACGCAGGCGTCGACGGGAGACCTCACCGACTTCATCGTGCGCCCGGACGGATGGTCGTTCGCGGTCGCCTGCCTCGCGGGAGTCGCCGGCACCCTGTCGCTCACCACGGCCAAGTCGGGCCCGCTGGTCGGCGTGTTCATCTCGGTGACGACCATCCCGGCCGTGGGCACCATCGCCGTCTGCCTGGCCTGCGGGATCTGGTCGGAGGCCGGCTCCGCGCTCGCCCAGCTCGGCCTCAACCTCCTCGGCATCGTCCTGGCCGGGACGCTCACCCTGCGCCTCCAGCGGCTGGTCTGGGAGCGGGTCTCGGTGCGGGCGCGGCACAGCCTGCTCCGCTGAGCGGGCTGGACCAGTACGCCGGCCTACCCGACGCTGTCCGACCTCGGCCCTACCATCCCGGCATGGCACAGATGAGCATGAACACCGTCATCCACGGCGCGATCCGGCGCGACCTCGACCGCTTCGTCGGAGCCGTCACCACCTTCACCGCCGGCGACACCGCGCGGGCCCAGCAGCTGGGCGCGGGCCTGGGCCAACTTCGACCTCCAGCTGACCGACCACCACGAGGGCGAGCACGAGATCGCCTGGCCGGCGCTCGAGTCGGTCGGGGTGACCCGCGAGACGATCGCGCAGATGGACGCCGAGCACGAGACCATGGCGGCCGCGCTGGCCCAGGCCCGCACCGCGATGAGCTCGCTGGAGTCGACGGCCGGGCAGGGCGAGGCCGAGGCCGCGCTCTCGGCCCTGATGCGCCTGCGCGACGTGACCATCGAGCACCTCGACCACGAGGAGCGCGAGATCGAGCCGGTCTACCTCGCCAACGCCGAGGGTCCCGAGATGAAGGAGATGGGCAAGAAGTTCTCCCGCACCAGCCCGGCCAAGGCGGGCGTGTTCTTCAGCTGGATCCTCGACGGCGCGACCACCGAGGAGAAGCAGGCGCTCACGAGCAGCGTGCCCGGACCGGTGCTGAAGATCCTCACCACGCTCTTCGGCCGCAGCTACCGCAAGGACGTCGCTCCCGTCTGGGCCACGCTGACACGCCTGGGCTTTCGTTGGGCGCCGGTGTTTGACTGACGGGGACCGTCGCCGAGCGAAGGAGAACCCGTGTCCCTGCGCACCACACCGCCGTTCCGAGCCGACCACGTCGGGAGCCTGCTGCGGCCCAAGCCGTTGCTCGAGGCCCGTGCGGCTCATGCCCAGGGTGAGATCACCGACGAGCAGCTCGCCTCCACCGAGGACGCCGCGATCGCCGACGTCGTACGCCTGCAGCAGGATGCCGGTCTCCAGACGGTGACCGACGGGGAGTTCCGTCGTACGTCGTGGCACATGGACTTCATCTACAACATCCAGGGCATCCGTCGTACCGAGGAGAAGATGGAGGTCCACTTCCACAACGCGGAGGGTGACCTCGACTTCACCTCGGCCGGGCTCGTGGTCGACGCACCCGTGCGGATCGAGGAGCCGATCTTCGGCGGCGCCTTCGACTACCTCCAGTCGGTCGCGCCCGACGGGATGACCCCGAAGCTGACCATCCCGTCGCCGAGCATGGTCCACTACCGCGGCGGGACGGCCGCGATCGATCCCGAACGTGTACCCCGAGGAGGACCAGTTCTGGGACGACCTGTCGGCGGCGTACGCCCACCAGGTGCGGCTGATCGCCGAACGCGGCTGCCGCTACCTCCAGCTCGACGACACCAGCCTCGCCTACCTCAACGACCCCGAGCAGCGCGCCAACGTGGCCGCGCAGGGTCGCGACGCCGAGCACCAGCACGAGCGCTACATCCGCCAGATCAACGCGGCCATCAAGGACCGGCCCGAGGGGCTGAACGTCACCACGCACATGTGCCGCGGCAACTACCGCTCCTCGTGGGCGGCCTCCGGCAGCTATGACTTCGTCGCCGAGGCGCTGTTCAGCGAGCTCGACGTCGACGGCTTCTTCCTGGAGTACGACGACGAGCGCTCCGGCGGCTTCGAACCCCTCCGCTTCGTCCCCGAGGGCAAGCAGGTCGTGCTCGGCCTGGTCACCACCAAGCGCCCCGAGCTGGAGAGCAAGGACGACCTCAAGCGCCGGATCGACGAGGCCGCCAAGTACGTCCCCCTCGACCAGCTCTGCCTCTCCCCCCAGTGCGGCTTCTCCTCCACCGTCGAGGGCAACAACCTCACCGAGGGCGAGGAGATCGACAAGCTCCGCCTCGTCGTCGAGACCGCCCAGGAGGTCTGGGGCTAGTCCCGCCGAGCCGGGCACTTCTGGTTGGCCGGAGTACGCCGAGAGGGCACTTCTGGTTGGTCGGAGCACGCCGAGCGGGCACTCGATGTACGCCGTCGACGTCGAGCGGGCACTCGATGTACGTCGGCGTCGACCCGTGGCAGTCCACCGCTGTGCATCGAGTGCTCCGGTGCCCGCTCGGCGTACATCCAGTGCGCCGGTCAGAACCGCCGGTCAGCGGCCTGCAGCCAACCAGAGAGCCCGGTCAGCGGGACTAGAGGGCGAGCTGCTGCTTGACGACGGCGGCGAGGCGGTCGGCGATCTCGCGGGCCTGGTCGGCGCTGGCGGCCTCGACCATCACGCGGACGAGCGGCTCGGTGCCGGAGGGGCGGAGGAGCACGCGGCCGGTGTCGCCGAGCTCGGCCTCTGCCTCGGCGACGGCGGCGGCGAGCACGAAGTCCTCGTCGGTGCGGGACTTGTCGACGTCGGGCACGTTCACCAGCACCTGCGGGAGCCGCGTCATCACGGCGCCGAGGTCGGCGAGGGTGCGGCCGGTCGCGGCCATCCGGTCGAGCACGTGCAGCGCGGTGAGGATGCCGTCGCCGGTGGTCGCGTGGCGGCTCATGATCACGTGGCCCGACTGCTCACCGCCGAGGGTGAAGCCGGAGAGCTTCATCGCCTCGAGGACGTAGCGGTCACCCACCTTGGTCTGGCGTACGCCGACCCCGGCGGCCTTCATCGCCTGCACGAACCCGAGGTTGCTCATCACGGTGGCCACGACCGTGTCGGCGTGCAGCTCACCGGCCTCGCGCATCGCCAGCGCGAGGATGGCCAGGATCTGGTCTCCGTCGACGATCTCGCCGCTCGCGTCCACGGCGAGGCACCGGTCGGCGTCGCCGTCGAGGGCGAACCCGACGTCGGCACCGTGCTCGATGACGGCCTTCTGGAGCACCTCGAGGTGGGTGGAGCCGCAGCCGTCGTTGATGTTCACCCCGTCGGGCTCGGCGCAGATCGCCACGACCTCGGCACCGGCCTCGCGCAGCGCGCGGGGGCCGACCTCGAAGGCGGCGCCGTGGGCGCAGTCGAGCACGACCTTGATGCCCTCGAGGGAGTGGCTGATCGTCGAGTCGAGGTGGGCGGCGTACTGCTCGACCGCCGTGTCCAGGGTGCGCACCCGCCCGACGCGCCGCCGGTCGGGCGGTCCCACGGCTCGCGCATCCGCTTCTCGATGGCGACCTCGATGGCGTCGTCGAGCTTCACTCCCCCGCGGGCGAGGAACTTGATGCCGTTGTCGGGCATCGCGTTGTGCGAGGCCGAGAGCATCACGCCGAGGTCGGCGCCGAGCTCACCGGTCAGCCAGGCGACGCCCGGGGTCGGGAGCTCGCCGAGCAGGAGTACGTCGACCCCGGCCGAGGCGAGTCCGGCGACCACGGCGGCCTCGAGGAACTGTCCGGAGATCCGGGTGTCGCGACCGACGACCGCGACGGGCCGGTGACCGTTGAAGGTGCCGGCCTCCGCGAGGATGTGGGCGGCGGAAACGGAAAGGTCCAGGGCCAGCTCAGCGGTGAGATCACCGTTGGCCAGACCCCGGACCCCGTCCGTGCCGAAGAGGCGAGCCACGAGGGCATCAGCGCTTGCTGAACTGCGGCGCCTTGCGGGCCTTCTTCAGACCAGCCTTCTTGCGCTCGATGACGCGCGCGTCGCGGGTCAGCAGCCCGGCCTTCTTCAGACCCGGGCGGTTGGCCTCTTCGTCGATGGAGTTCAGGCAGCGGGCCACACCGAGGCGCAGCGCGCCGGCCTGGCCGGTGATGCCACCGCCGTGGATGCGGGCGATCACGTCGAAGCGACCCTCGAGCTGGGTGGTCGCGAACGGCTCGTTGACGACCTGCTGGTGCAGCTTGTTCGGGAAGTAGCTGTCGAGCTCGCGGCCGTTGACCAGCCACTTGCCGGTGCCGGGGACGATCCGCACGCGGGCGACGGCCTCCTTGCGACGGCCGGTGGCCGCGGCGGGGGCGATGGTCGCCGGCTTGGCGGGGGCGTCCGCGCTCGGGAGCGCTCTCGGAGGAGTAGGCGACACCCTGCTCGTCGACCTGGTAGGTCTCCTCGGCGGAGTCGTTCTCTGCGTCTGCCACGTTGTTCCTTTGCGTGTTCTCGGGAGAGGTCGTCACTGGGAGACCTGCTTGATCTCGAAGGGCTTCGCCTTCTGGGCGGCGTGCGGGTGCTCGGGTCCGGCGTAGACCTTCAGCTTCTTGATCATCTGACGACCGAGGCGGTTCTTGGGGAGCATGCCCCAGACGGCCTTCTCGACGGCCTTGCGGGCGTCCTTCTCGATCAGCTCACCGATGGGGGTGGCGGAGAGACCACCGGGGTAGCCCGAGTGGTGGTAGGACATCTTCTTGGTCGCCTTGTCGCCGGACAGCGACAGCTTCGAGGCGTTGACGACGATGACGAAGTCACCGGTGTCGACGTGGGGGGCGAACATGGGCTTGTGCTTGCCGCGCAGCAGGTTCGCGATCTGGACGGCGAGGCGACCCAGGCGGACGTCGGTGGCGTCGATGACGTGCCACTCGCGCTGGATGTCACCCGGCTTCGGGCTGTAGGTACGCAACGTTGTTGGCCTATCTGTTTCGTTCGTGTCCAACCGGGCTGATTCCCGGCTGGTGGTGGTGCTGCGCCTTCTGACGAACACTGCCCGCGACACGGCCTGGATCGGCCGGCGGCGGGACTGCCAGAGCCCCACAACGAAGAGGTGCTCAAGCGGCAGGAGGCGCGACCGACAAGATTACCGGGGCGGTGACGGCGCTAGGTCAAAACGAGACCCACTGGTCCCCTCCACCGGCATGGGCATAGGTTGAAAGGAGGGAGGACGTGGGCATGGTGCCACAGCACCGCCCCTCGCCCGAACCCCCGAACCGCCACCTCGACCCGCACCTGCGAACGCAAGGAGCCGACGTGACCGACACCGGTGACACCAACACTCTCACCGTCCGGGACAACAGGACCGGCAAGGAATACCAGATCCCGATCACCGACGGGACGATCAAGGCCGGAGACCTCAGCCAGATCCGCACCGACGACGACACTCCCGGCCTCGCGACGTACGACCCCGGCTTCGTGAACACCGCCTCGTGCAAGAGCGCGGTCACCTTCATCGACGGCGAGAAGGGGATCCTCGAGTACCGCGGCTACCCGATCGAGCAGCTGGCCGAGAAGTCCAACTTCCTCGAGGTCGCCTACCTGCTGATCCACGGCGAGCTGCCCAGCAAGCCGCAGTACGACGGCTGGGTGCACGAGATCACCCACCACACGTTCCTCCACGAGAACGTGAAGACGTTCATGCAGGGCTTCCGCTACGACGCCCACCCGATGGGCATGCTGATGGCCTCCGTCGGCGCGCTGTCCACCTTCTACCCCGAGTCGGGCAACATCTCCGACCCCGACAACCGGCACATGCAGATCGTGCGGATGATCGCGAAGATGCCGACCCTCGGCGCCTGGGCCTTCCGGCACGCGCAGGGCAAGCCCTACGTCTACCCCGACAACGAGCTCAGCTACACCGCCAACTTCCTCTCGATGCTGTTCAAGATGAGCGAGCAGAAGTTCGACGCCGACGAGCGGCTGGTCAAGGCGCTCGACGTGCTCTTCATCCTGCACGCCGACCACGAGCAGAACTGCTCGACCAACGCGGTCCGCTCGGTCGGCTCCTCGCAGGTCGACCCCTACTCCTCGGTGGCGGCCGGTGTCGGCGCGCTCTACGGCCCGCTCCACGGCGGCGCCAACGAGGCGGTGCTGCGGATGCTGCGACGCATCGGCAGCAAGGAGAACATCCCCGACTTCATCAAGGGCGTGAAGGACGGCAACGAGAAGCTGATGGGCTTCGGCCACCGCGTCTACAAGAACTACGACCCGCGCGCGAAGATCATCAAGAAGGCCTGCGACGACGTCTTCGAGGTGACCGGGGTCAACCCGCTCCTCGAGATCGCCCAGGAGCTGGAGAAGATCGCGCTCGAGGACGAGTACTTCATCAAGCGCAAGCTCTACCCCAACGTCGACTTCTACTCCGGCCTGATCTACGAGGCCTTCCAGTTCCCGCCGGAGATGTTCACGGTGCTCTTCGCCATCGGCCGTACGCCGGGATGGCTGGCCCAGTGGCTCGAGCTGGTCCAGGACAAGGACCAGAAGATCGCCCGGCCGAAGCAGATCTACACCGGCGAGCGGACCCTCGACTTCGTCCCGGCCTCCGAGCGCTGGAGCTGACCAGCTGCGCGACCTGCGGCCCGTCGGCCTGGCCGTCGGGACAGGCACTCGTCTCCCTCGGGTTGATGTACCTCGCCGCGCGCGGCGGGTGGCTCGGCGCCGACGTCGGCCGCGGCAACGAGTTCTGCGAGGCCGCGCGCAGCGGCTGGCTCAAGCAGCCGGCCAACTCGTTGAGCAACCTCGGCTTCGTCGTCGCCGGCGTGCTGATCGGCTGGCACGCGGGCCGACCCGAGGGTCGGCTGGCGCGACCGGGCCTGGCGACGTCGTACGCCGTCGTGGTGGTGCTGCTCGGTCCGGGCAGCATGGCGATGCACGCCACCCAGACCACGCTCGGCGGTCACCTCGACATGACCAGCATGTTCCTGGTGGCGAGCTTCGCTGCGGCGTACGCCCTGATGCGTGCGGTGGGTCGCGGTACGCGCGTTCTTCGCGGCCGTCTTCGTCACCGCGCTGCTGGCCTGCGAGCTGGTCGAGCGCATCCCCACCGAGCTCCCGGTCGTGATGCACGCCGGCAACCTGGTGTTCGGGGCGCTGCTGGTGCTCACGATCGTGATCGAGGTGCGGCTGCGCCGCCGCGGCGGCGGTCGGCGACGTGCGCTGGATCTGGGGCGCGGTCGGTGCGATCGTCGTCGCCTTCGTCGTGTGGAACCTCTCCAAGAACGGCGCCCCGCTCTGCGACCCGCACTCGCTGCTGCAGGGTCATGCGGCCTGGCACCTGCTGTGCGCGGTGTCGGCGTACTGCCTCTACCGCTACTGGAACAGCGCAGTTGCCCCGGCGGAACGGCCTCAGCCGGTGCCCACCAGCTCGTCGATGGCCTGACGCAGGCGGGACTCGAAGAGCATCGAGCCACTCACGCTCAGGTGCGCACCGTCCCGGTAGACCGAGGTTCCGTCCACGAAGGCGCTGCAGCCGGTGCTCCGGCACAGCAGGCTGGCCGTGTCGAGGTACTCGCCGCCGTCGTCGAGCACCGTCCGTCGCTCGTTGTCGATGACCTGGTCGCGGAAGTCGAGGGCCTTGCTGCCCGTGGGCAGCTCACCGCACGAGGACGATCGTGAGCGCCAGATCGTGGGGGCGAGGCACGCCGGCAGGTCGTCGTACTGCGGCACCGACCCGACCACCATCACCGGGGCGACCGCGCGCAGCCGTCGGACCGTCCGGTCGATGGTGGCGTTCCAGGCCGCCACCACCTCGCCGGTCGAGCCGCCGAACAGCGTGCTCTCGGGGCCGCCCAGATAGCCGGCGGTGGCGTTGGAGACGATCACCGCCGAGTACCTGCCCGGGTGGGCCTCCAGGTCCTCGATCGACCCCTCGACGAACTCGGTGCACACCGGTGTCAGCGGTCGGGGCGTCACGGCCATGGGACATCCGCCGCTCGTGGCGATGGTCGCGTCGTACCCCATCGACCGTGCGGCCGCGATGAACGGCTCGCTGAGGTGACCCGCGTTCGAGTCACCGATGAGGAGCACCGTGCCCCGCGGCCGCGGGACGGTCCAGGTGCACGGCGGACGCGCCGGGCTGCCGAGGGGGGTGGTGCTGGCGCACCCGTAACGCGATGTCGAGGTGCTCAGGCGCCACGTCGGCACGGATCGCCTGGATCCGGGCGCTCCCCAGCCGTGCTCCGACAGCTGCCAGATGCCGACTCCGACCACGGTCGACGCCGCGACCCCGGCCACCAGCACCGCGGTCAGGGCGCGCCGCGAGGACGGCCACTGTCCGCGGTGGATGGGGTGCTCGACGTAGGTGTAGGCGACGGCTGCCACGACCAGCGCCACGACAGCCGCGCCCGTCTTGACCCACGACCCGTGGGGCCAGAGGTAGGCGGCGAACAGGATGAACGGCCAGTGCCAGAGGTACCAGCTGTACGAGCGGTCCCCCAGCCACGTCAGGGGTCGTGAGCCGAGCGCGGCGTGCACAGCGTCCGGGTGGTCGGTGGAGGCGGACAGCAGGAGGGCCGTCCCCAGCACGGGTACGGCGACGAGGTATCCCGGGACTCCGGCACCGTCGCGTAGCGCGAGCACCGAGCCGACGACGAGCACCAGGCCGACGACACGGAGCGCTGACGCCCGGCGTCGTACGGGTCCCAGGAACACGAGGATCCCGCCCGCCAGGAACTCCCAGGCTCGCGGCGGAGTGCCGAAGAACGCGAACTTGCGCAGCTCGGCCTGCGGGTCCGCGAACCTGGAGGTGAAGTGCTCGATGTGGATCCAGTTCTCGACCAGGGCCACGCAGAGCAGCAGGCTCGCGAGCGCCACCAGGACGAACCCCCGCACCAGGAGGCGGCGAGCCCGGTGCACGTCGAGGCGTCGCCCGAACGTCAGCAGCAGCGCGAGGAACGCCGGGAACACCAGGTAGAACTGCTCCTCGACCGAGAGCGACCAGGTGTGCAGGAACGGGTTGGAGTTGGCGTCGGGCTGGAAGTACCCACCGGTCGTGGCGAAGAAGTAGGCGTTGGCCGAGAGGAAGGTCGCCGCGACAGCTGCTTTGGCCGCCTCTCCCTGATCGGGTCCGACGGGTGAGTACAGGAAGGCCACCATCACCAGCGTCGTCAGCGTCATCAGGCACATGGCGGGAGCCAGACGCCGGACCCGTCTGCCGTAGAACGACGCGAACCGAACGCGTCGCTCCGACCCGGCCTGGCGCACCAGCAGCGCGGTGATGACATACCCGGAGATGACGAAGAAGACGTCCACCCCGACGAACCCGCCACGTAGCGGAAGCCCTGCGTGATAGGCGACGACGACCAGGACGGCCAGGGCGCGTAGTCCCTGGATGTCGGGGCGACGTCGCTGGGCGTCGGCACCAGCCTCGATGCTCTCCCGGCTGGCACGCGGAACGGCGTACCCCGGCCCGGTGCTCTCCGTCCTTGGCTCGAGCCGAGAGGTCACGAGCCACAAGGGTACGGTGGCGACCACTCGTGGCTCGGCGCACACGCCAGCACGGACGACAGAGGAGGACAGATGCAGGCTCGGGGTGCCGCGGAGGAGATTGCGAGCGGAGAACGCTTCGCCTTCGGCTCCAACTGGCGATCGTTCCTGGAGGTGTTGGACGAGGACCGGATCGACGGCTCGATGGTCGCGCTCGAGGAGTACCTCGGCGTCGGCGCACTCGCCTCGAAGACGTTCCTCGACATCGGCTCCGGCAGCGGCCTGTCCAGCCTGGCCGCTCGCCGGTTGGGCGCGAGCGTGACCTCGTTCGACTTCGATCCCGGCAGCGTCGGCTGCACCCAGGAGCTGCGACGCCGGTACTTCCCCGACGACCCGGACTGGCGGGTCTTTCAGGGCTCCGCCCTCGACCCCGAGATGCTCGGCGGACTCGGCACGTTCGACGTCGTCTACTCGTGGGGAGTCCTCCACCACACGGGTGACATGTGGGCCGCACTGGCCAACGTGGTGCCCCTGGTGAAGCCGGGCGGTCGGCTGTTCCTCGCCATCTACAACGACCAGGGCCGGCAGTCACGGGTGTGGAAGCAGGTGAAGCGCCGCTACAACGAGTCCGGTCCGGCCGGTCGGTGGGCGCTCCTCCAGGGATCCAAGGCCTACCTCTGGGGCAAGCCGGCGCTCCTGCGCCTGGCTCGAGGCAGGCGTCCCTCCCCCGGAGCGCCGCCCCGCGGAATGGATCGCGGACGTGACCTCGTCGACTGGGTGGGCGGGTGGCCCTTCGAGGTCGCCAAGCCCGAGGAGATCTTCGCCTTCTACCGCGAGCGCGGCTTCAGGCTCGAGAAGATGTTCACGTGCGGCGGCGGGCTCGGCTGCAACCAGTTCGTCTTCTCCATGCCGGCCTCCGGCTGAACGAGCGGGCTAGGAGCGGTGCAGGCAGCCGCCATCGCGAGCACGGAGAAGCACAGGGGCCCGATCGTGTTGGTGCCGTACCACTCCAGCGCCACCCCCGAGAGAACCACCGACACCACGAGTGGCAGCAACCCGGTCGTGGACGCGAGTCGGGTCCGCACCAGCGCGATCACCACGAGCGCCAGCAACAGCGCCCCGGCGACGATGCCGCAGGCAGCCAGCAGCCCGAGGTAGGTGTTGTGGGCGCTGATCTCGATCCCGAGCCGGGGGTCGGCGGTCGTCAGCTCGGAGAGCCTGCCGAGGCCGATGCCGGTGAACGGGTGGTGCCAGGTCTCGTCCAGCGCGAACTCCGCGATGTGTCCGCGGAGACCCAGGCCGTGGGTGACGCTCATGTCACGGCCGGCCGCGGCCAGGAACGTGCCGGTGACCAACGGCCCGATCAGGAACACGGCGGCCAGGCCGCCCAGCGAGACCATCGCGACCTTGCGCGGCGAGTCGCGCAGCCAGCGTCGAAGGATGAGCACCGCGACGGAGCACGCGGCGCACAGGAGGGCGGCCCGGGACCCGGACAGGACCACGCCGTAGCCGCACAGTGCGATCACGGGGATGGTCCACCACCAGGACGCCCCTTCGGGATCCCAGGCCCACGAGGCTGCAGCCACTGCACCCAGCGCGGCCAGGAGCCCGAGCGTGTTGGCGTTCTCGCCGAACGCGAGGGCACCGAAACGGGCCTCGGTGCCGGGCGGGTGCACGAGCATGGGCACGCTGGCCGCGCATCCCCAGGCCATCAGCAACAGCTGGAGGTGTCGGGTCGGGAAGTGGTGCAGGGCGGCGTTCGCACCCTGCAGCACGGCGTACGTCAGAGCCAGGGCCGTGCCTTCCTTGAACACGGCAGGCGGCGCGATGAGGGCACCCGTGAGCAGGCTGACACCCAGGAGTGCGAGCAGCAGGAGCGTGACCTGCCGACGGCGCGCCTCAGCGGCCCGCCAGCCGACGACCAGCCCCAGGGCGAGCAGCACCGTGCCGCTGCGCCGCACCACCTGCGGGTCGTAGCTGAGCGCCAGCACCGCCGCGGCGAATCCGAGGTACGTCGCCGTCGACGGCCGCTGCGTGACCAGTCCGGCCAGCACGGTCACGACGGCGCACGTCAGCAGCAGGTGGGTCGTGGCGACGCTGCCGACGAAGCTCTGGAAGACGGCGAAGCCGGCCAGGAGGGACAGGGCCGCGGCCACCGCCCGGGACACCCACGCACGCGACATCGGCTCACGGGACAAGGGTCAGCGCTCCGTCCTTGAGCTCGACGACCCGGTCGGCGTCAGCGATGGTGGAGAGGCGGTGCGCCACAACCACCATCGTCAGCTCGCCCTTGAGCTCGAGCAGGGTGCGGACCACCTGGCCTTCGGTGACGCTGTCGAGCGCGGCAGTCGGCTCGTCGAGCAGGAGCACCTGCGCACGGCGGTACAGCGCACGCGCGATGCCGAGGCGTTGCCGCTGGCCGACCGAGAGTCGTGCGCCGCCTTCATGGAGGCGCGCGTCGAGGCCATCGGGAATCTCCTGGACGACGCGGTCGAGGTGGGCACGCGCCAAGGCGTTCCACACCCGTGCGTCGTCGGGCTCGTCGTCGCCGAGTGCCACGTTCTCCCGGACCGACGCGTCGGCGACGTAGACGTCCTGGGGGACATAGGCGATGCGACTCATCCACGACGGGTCGGCCGTGCCGATGCCCACTCCGCCGAAGGTCACCCTCCCGCGGGTCGGGGGCAGCAGGCCGAGCATGACCGAGACCAGGGTCGTCTTTCCCGAGCCGGACGGACCGACGATGCCGACCATCTCGCCGCGGGGCACCTCGAGCGTGATCCCGGACAGCACGTCCACTCCCTCGATGTACTCGAAGCTCACACCGTCGAGGACCAGGTCACCTGCGTCAGGAAGGTCGCCGGCGGGCGAGATGTGGCGCTCACCGATCTCCTCGAGCTCGTGGAGCTCGCCCAGGACGGTCAGTCCGATCTCGATCGAGCTGCGCACCTGCGTCGCAATGCCGAGCATCCGCGCCACTCCCGGGACCAGGCGCATCGCGGCCACGACGTAGAGGGCGATGAGCGGGAGCGTGTCTCCGGGATCGGAGGACTGCAAGGAGAGGAAGAGGGCAACCAGCACGCTCGCGTAGAGCGTCACCTCCAGCACCAGCCGCGGTCCTTCGCTGAGGATCAGGACGCGACGTTGCGCCTCCACCATCTCCACGCGGACCGCCTCGACCCCGCGAACCGCTGTCGCTCGGCCGTTGGACACCGTCAGCTCGCGGATGCCGCGCAGCACGTTGGCGGCCTGGACGTAGACCGCCGAGACGCGGTGCCCCAACAGCTCGCTCTCGCGACGGACTGCACGTTGTGACACCACCAGGATGAGGAACGCGAGCACGGCGAGGACAGCCGTGACGGTGAGCGCGGCCACCGGACTCGCGACGAACAGGGCCGCCATCATCGCGAGCGCACTGGTGGCCTCGACCGCGACGCTCACCATGCCGACCAGGGCGCTGTTGGTGGACAGGTTGACGTGGGCGACGGTCCTGGAGAGCAGCTCGGAGGAGTTCGTCCCGAGGTGGAAGCGGTACGGCGCGTCGGCGTACGCGCGCAGCACCCGGGTGCCGAGCCGGACCTCCGCCTCGGCGACGCGTTTGCTCCACCAGTACTTCACCAGGAAGCCGGTGATGGCCCGGAGGACCAGCAGCGTCATCGAGCCGATGATCAGCACCCCCGGACGCTGCTCGCCCAGCACCGGCAGCTGCACCGTGTCACCGGTCGAGCCGCCGCTCGTGGTGAGCTGGGTCAGCACGGGGAACAGGAGCAGCAGCGCGAAGAAGTCGCACAGAGCCACCGCGACCGACAGCCCGATCGCGCGGCGCAGCGAGGAGCGCAGCCGGTCGTCGAACAGCTGGAGGAACGTCTTGACGGCTCGGAGGTCCTTCATCGCTTGGCTCCGGTGACCTCGTCGAACAGGTCCTCGTAGGCGGCGACGCACGCCGGCCAGAGGAACTGCTCACTGACGCGGATGCTCTCCGCGCCCATCCGGGTGCGCAGCGCAGGATCGCTCGCCAGCCGGTCGATCGCGTCGCTCATCGCCTCGGGGTCGCCCGGCGCGACGACGAGCCCGTTGCTGCCGTCGAGCACCAGCAACCGGGTGGCCCCCACGTCGGTCGCGACGATCGGCAGGCCGGTCGCCACCTGCTCGAGGATCGCGTTGGACATGCCCTCCAGGTTGGAGGGATGGATGGCCAGCTGCGCGGCCGCCAGCTCGCGCGGCACGTCGGCGGGGGTGTCGACCAGGTGCACCCGGTCGCCGAGGCCGAGCTCGGCCACGGTCCGCTCGACCGCCGACCGGTCGCCGTCGCCGCACAACCGCACCTGGAGGGGCGCCTGACGGTCGAGAGCGCCTTGAGCAGCGTGTCGTGACCCTTGTACCAGCGGTAGTTCGCGACCACGACGGCCGTCGGCGGATCGGTTCCGGGATGTGCGCGCTCCACGGGCGGGGTCACGCCGTTGACCAGCAGGCGGACCCGAGCGGGCACCGCCCCCCACCTGGTCGCGAGGTCCGTGAGCGCACTGCTGTTGACCGTCACCACGTGTGCGCGACGCATCGCGCTGCGGAGCAGGGGCGCGGTGAGCCGGAACTCCTCGTCGAAGATGGTGCCGCGCAACCCGGCGATGCGGCGCGCTCGTGGAGCGAAGGCGCGGGCCAGCGGGAGCGTCGGCATGATGGCACCCGGGAGCCATGCGACGACCACGTCGGGCCGCATCCGCAGCAGCAGGAAGGTCAGGCGCACGAGCGCCACGATCCGCCGCAGTGTCGAGGAGGGCAACCGCGGGGTCCCCAGCAGGCGCCACCAGACACCTGCCGCGTCCAGCTGGGTGGTCAGCGGCCCGCCCCGGTTGAGGAAGGCCATCCGCACGTCCTCGCCTCGCTGCGAGCAGCTCCACGGCGAGACGGGTCATCTGACCTTCCGCGCCGCCGAGGCTCGCGGTCCCGATCACCATGAGGATGCGGCGGCTCATCGCGCGAGCACCTCCCGGTGCCACAGCTCGAGCATCATCAGCGCGTAGAGCTGGGCGCTCCGGTCGACACCTGCGACGTGCTCGTCGACGAGGTGGCGTACGGTCCGCGGGTCCAGGATGCCCGCGCTCGGCCGCCGTGCGGTCGAGCAGGACGTCGTTCATCAGGTCCAGGAGCGGCCCACGCAGCCACTCGGCCAGCGGCACCCCGAATCCCTGCTTGCGCCGGTGCACCAGGTCGTCGGGCACCCAGCCGGCGAGCAGCCTCTTGAGGATCGCCTTGCTGGTGCCCCCCGCCAGCTTCCGGTCGCCGGCCACCCCTGCGGCCCACTCGACGAGCTGCTGGTCGAGGAACGGGCTGCGCGCCTCCAGGCTCACCGACATGGTGGTGATGTCGACCTTGGGCAACAGGTCGCCGGGGAGGTAGGTGTGCGTGTCGACCGCGAGCAGCCGGTTGACCGCGGTCGGTCGCGGCGTACTCGCTGCCACACGTCCTGCACGAGGTCGTAGGTGTCGTGCCCGGCGACGAGCCGGGCGAAGTCGTCGGTGTACAGCTGCAGCTTCTCCTCGGGGCGGAAGTAGGACAGGAACCGGGCGTACCTCCGTGCCGGGTCTGCCTCCCCCAGCAGGGTGAGTCCGGTGCCGAGCTTGCGGACCGGCGCGCGGCCGGCGCTGTGTGCACTGAACCACGTGCCGGCCCGCAGCATGCCCTTCGCCACCCCGCGCGGGATCCGATGGTCGCCGGCGCCGAGGTAGCGCTGGTAGCGCGTGTAGCCGGCCAGCACCTCGTCCCCGCCGTCGCCGTTGAGGGCGACGACGACGTGCTCGCCGGCCATCTGGGCGAGGTACCAGCTCGGGATGGCCGAGGAGTCGGCGTACGGCTCGTCGAAGTAGGTGGCCAGCCGCGGCACGATGTCCAGCGCCTCGGGACGCACCACCAGCTCGTGGTGCTCGGTGCCGAACCGCTCGGCGACCCGGGCCGCGTGCGGCAGCTCGTTGAAGGCCTCGGACTCGAAGCCGATCGAGAACGTCTTGATCGGCTGGGTGCTGACCTCGCTCATCGCACCAACCACCGCGGACGAGTCGAGGCCACCGGACAGGAACGCGCCGAGCGGCCGCTCCCCCACCAACCGGACCTTGACCGCGTCGAGGAGGTGGGCGCGGAGCTCCTCGACCAGCTCCTCGTCCGAGCGCGGGTCCGCCGCTCCCTCGGCGAGGTACTCGAGCTGCCAGTAGCGGTCGACCCGGACACCGGAGTCGTCGGCCACGAGCAGGTGCCCCGGCGGCAGCTTGCTGACGCCCGCGACGGCCGACCACGGCGCCGGCACGTACTGGAGGGTGAGGTAGTGGCTCAGTGCCACCGGGTCGGCCCGACGCTCGAGCGACGGGTCGACCAGCAACGCCTTCAGCTCGGAGGCGAACGCGATGCGGTCGCCGGTGTGCGCGTAGTAGAGCGGCTTCTTGCCGAGACGGTCGCGGGCCAGGACGAGCCGGCGACGCCGCGCGTCCCAGACGGCGACCGCGAACATGCCGCGGAGATGGTCGACGAAGCGGGGGCCGAACTCCTCGTAGAGGTGCGGGATGCAGTCGGTGTCCGCCTCGCTGGCCAGGTGGTGCCCACGGGCCCGCAGCATCGCCTGGAGCTCGCCGACGTTGTAGAGCTCACCGTTGAAGACGCAGGACACCGTCTGTGACTCGTCCTGCGCGGGCTGGTGCCCGTGGCGCACGTCCTGGATCGACAGCCGTCGCATGCCCAGGGCGACGTGGTCGTCGCAGTGGTAGCCGGCCTCGTCGGGCCCGCGGTGGAACAACGTCGCAGTCATCTGCGCCAGCAGCGCGTCACGGTCGGACGAGCGGGGGTCCAGGAGACCGGCTATGCCGCACACGGTGCACCCCCATAGACCTCGAGATGCGCGTCGACGACAGCGTCGGGGGTCGACCTGGTGAGGATCCGGTCGCGCGCGGCCGCTCCCAGGCGCGTACGACGGTCCGGGTCGTCGAGCAGCGACCACATCTCTTCGACGAGCCGCCGTGCCGACCCCACCGGCACCAGCACCCCGGCTTCACCCAGCAGCTCGCCTGCACCGCCCACATCGGTCGCCACGACGGCCAGCCCGGAGGCCATCGCCTCGGCGATCGCGTTGCTGGACCCCTCGCTGTGACTCGGATGGACGTAGAGGTCGGCCACGGCCAGGTAGGGACGGGTGTCCTCCACCATCCCGGGGAGGACCAGATCGACCCCGAGGCGCGACGCGGTCTCCTCGAGCACGCGACGTTGCGGCCCCTCACCGATGACCACGAGCTGCACCCGCCTCGCGGACTCCGCGAGCGCCTCCACCAGCTCGAGGTGCCCCTTGACGGGTCGCAGGCCGCCGACCGACACGACCCGCGGTGACGACGTCGACGGGAGGTCGTCGGCCACCTCGACCGGCTCGAAGCGCCAGCCGGCGACGATGTTGGGGATGACGACGGACTCGGCGCGGGCTCCGGGCGCGAAGCTGCGCCAGTGCTCGGCCACCACCTCGGCGTTGCACACGACGACGTCTGCCCGGCGCAGGGCGAGTCGCTCGAGCACGGCGTTGGCGCGTGAGCCGCCGTCCAGGTGCGACCCCGTGTTGCGACGCCAGGACACGTGCCGGACCCGGCGTCGGCCGACCAGCGCGAACGTGGTGAGCACGTAGGCACGTGCGAGGGCCGAGTGCACGACGTCGTACCGGCCCCTGCGCAGCGCCCGCCGCAGCCGCAGACCGGTGCGCGCCTCGGCGAGCACACCCGCAGCACCACTGGCGCGTCCCGGCCCGAGCACCCTCGTGGTCGGCGGCAGACCGCTCGTGCCGTCGGAGCCGTCGAGCAGGTAGATGTCCACCTGCACGCCTCGCTCCTCCAGACCGGCGAGCAGCAGGCGCGCCTGCGTCTCGGTGCCGCCCTGACCGTTGCCGCCCAGCACGAAGGCCACTCTCACCCCGTGTCCTAGAGGGTCTCGCGGGCGCCACCGAGTCGGTGCCGGGTGTCCAGCACGTAGCCCGGCGCCGCCGCCACGAGCTCGTAGTCGAAGTCGTCGTGGTCGGTCAGGATGACCACCGCATCGGCGGCGTCGACCACGGCCGCGTCCAGCTCGACCTGCTCGACGCCTTCCGAGCGCAGCCGCTCGATGTAGGGATCGGCTGCCTGGACCAGGCAGCCGTGCGCGACCAGGAGGTCGGCGATGCGCAGCGCCGGTGACTCGCGGTCGTCGCCGGTGTTCTTCTTGTAGGACATGCCCACGAGCAGCACCGTGCTGCCGCGCAGCGGCAACGTGCGGGCGTTCAGCCCCTCCATCACACGTTGTACGACGTAGTCGGGCATGTGCTCGTTGACGTCGTTGGCCAGCTCGACGAACCGGAAGCTGTGGCCCAGGGAGCGGCGTACCTGCCAGGAGAGGTACGACGGGTCGACCGGGAGGCAGTGCCCGCCCACGCCCGGACCGGGAGTGAACTTCATGAACCCGAACGGCTTGGTCGAGGCGGCGTCGATCGCCTCCCAGACGTCGATGCCGAGGTCGCGCGCGAACATCGCCAGCTCGTTGACCAGCGCGATGTTGACGTGGCGGAAGGTGTTCTCCAGCAGCTTGGTGAGCTCGGCCTCCTTCGGCGTCGGACACGACCACGACGCTGTCCACGAGCTGCTCGTAGAGGCCGACGACCTGCTTGCGGCACTTCTCCGTCACGCCGGAGGCGACCTTGGGCGTGTTCACGAAGCCGTGCGTGGCGTTGCCGGGATCGATGCGCTCCGGGCGAGTAGCCCACGTGGAAGTCGTTGCCGGCTCTGCAGGCCGCTGCCGCGCTCCAGGATCGGCACCAGCAGCTGCTCGGTCGTGCCGGGGTACGTCGTGGACTCGAGCACGACCACGCAGCCCGGGGTGACGTGCGGCGCCAGTGCTGCTGCGGACTCCTCGATGAACGAGAGGTCGGGCAACGTGTCGCGGAGTGGTGTCGGCACGGTGATGATGGCGAAGTCGAAGTCGGCGGCGTCGTCGTACGTCGAGGTCGGCCGGTAGCGACCGGACGCGATGGCCAGCTTCAGGTCGTGGCTGTCGACATCCTCGACGTAGCTGCTGGCCGGAACGCAGACGGTCGACCTTGGTCTGGTCGACGTCGAGGCCGACCACGTCGAAGCCCACCTCGACCGCCCGCATGGCGATGGGTAGGCCTACGTATCCCTGGCCGACGATGACGATCTTTGCGGGGTTGCTCATCTGTCGGGGATGCCAGCAGCTCGACCGAGCTGAGGCCAGCTCCTCTCTCATCCAGGCGACGGTCTGGGCCAGGCCGGCCTCGATCGGCACGGGCTGCACGTCCGGGAAGAGGGTGCGCAGGCGGTCGTTGGCCGCCTGCGAGTGTCGGACGTCGCCCGGACCGGGGAGCACGCCGGTCCACTGGCAGCGGGCGCCCCAGCTGCTCCTCCATCATCTGGATCAGCACGTTGAGCGAGGTGCGACCCCCGAACGCCAGGTTGGTGGGGCCGCCCACGACGCGACGCTTGACGGCGTCGACGAGGATGTCGCACACCGTTCCGACGAAGGTGAAGTCGCGGCTCTGCTCGCCGTCGCCCTGGAGGGGCAGGGGCTCCCCCCGGAGCGCAGCGTCGAGAAACGCGGGAACGACGGCCGCGTAGACATGCCCGGCGCGCTGTCTCGGTCCGAAGACGTTGAAGAATCGCAACGGCAGCACCGGCATGTCGTAGACGTGGTGGAAGGCCACGGCGTAGCTCTCCGCGGCCAGCTTCGAGACCGCGTACGGGCTCATCGGCTCGCAGTGCAGGTCCTCGTGCTTGGGCAGCGTCGGGTTCGCGCCGTAGACCGACGACGACGAGGCCAGGACGACGTAGGCATCGGCTTCATGCGCCGCCTGCAGCACGCGAAGGCTGCCCGTCGCGTTGGCCTCGTGCGAAGCGAGCGGATCGCCGATGCTCCGCGGCACCGAGCCGAGCGCTGCCAGGTGGATCACGGCGTCGCAGTCGGAGACCGCCCGCGCCAAGGCTCCGGGGTCGAGGATGCTCGCCTCGATCAGCTCGACGTCGAGTCCATCGAGGTTCTCCAGGTGTCCGGTCGACAGGTCGTCGATCACGCGTACGCCGTCCACCGCCGGATCGGAGACCAGGCGGTGGCACACGTTGCTGCCGATGAACCCGGCTCCGCCGGTCACCAGGACCCTCATGGCGCTCCTTCGTATCGAGGTCGTGTACCGCGACCCGATCGCCCGGTACAGGCCATTTCAACACAGATGTTCACTTCGACTCCTTCGTCCCAGGAGGTGGCACGCCGGCGCTCGAGTAGGCCTCGACGAGCCGGTCCAGCACCCGGGTCTCACGACGCATCGGATCCACGGACGCGCGGGCGCGCTCTCCCATCCGGGCCAGGTCTCCGGCACCGAGCGCAGCCACGTCGCCGATCGCCTCCGAGAGCGCGTGGACGTCGCCGGCGGGGACCACCCGCCCGTTGACGCCGTCCTCCACGAGCTCGTTGCACCCACGGATGTCGGTGACGATCGCGGGACGACCGGCTGCCAGCGACTCGATGACGCTGCGCGGCACGCCTTCGCGGTGGCTGGGCAGGCACAGCGCATCCATGCCCTCCATCAGCTTGGCCAGCTCGTCGTGGGTCAGGATCCCGTGTCGGGTGACGCGGTGCTCGGCGCGAGCCTCGCTGACCAGGCGGTCCAGCTCGGCACCGACGGGGTCGCGGTCCGAGGGCAGCGCCTCCCCCACCACGTGCAGGTGGACGTCGGTCCGACCGGCGATCGCGCGGGCCAGCTCGACGACGCCCTTCTCGCGCACGAGGCGACCCACGAAGACCAGCTGGAGCTGCTCGTCGCGCGTGCGCGGCGGGATCTCGAACCAGTCGTCCTCGACGCCGTTGCCGAGCAGGACGAGGTGGCCCGAGTAGCCGCGCCGCTGCGCCTCGCGGAAGTCCTCGACACTCTGGAAGAGCAGGGTGTGGGTGCGTCTCGACTGCCACTGCTCGGTGCGCTGCACCAGACGCTCGACGGGACCGTTGGGCGGCCAGGTGTGCAGGAAGCCGTGCACGGTGTAGAACACGCGGGTCGAGCGGGGCCACGACCGGCGGGGCAGTGCGCGGACGGCGAGGCTCGCCGCTGGGCTGTGCAGGTGGACGAGGTCGGGCTCCCAGGCGGCCACCGTCCTGGCCAGGCGGCGGGCGGCACCGAGCATCGCTGCGGGTCGTGGTGAGCGAGGGAACGCGATGTCGACCGGGTCGAACTCCCGGAGCGCGTCCCAGTGCCGGTCGTCGGTCCGTCGGCAGGCGAGGCGTACGTCGTACCCGAGCTCGCGCAGCCGCCGCAGCTGCGGCGTCAGCAGCGTGACGGCGGTGTAGTCGACCGCTGCGACATGGAGGATGCGCCGTGGCTCGCTCACGTGCGCCCGAGGCCCGCGGTGTAACCGCCCTGCGGCAACGCACGCATTTCCTCGACGGCGGCACGCAGTCCGGCACGCACGATCCACGCATCGGCATCCGGGTCCAGGTCACGCAGCACGTCGTCGGAGCACGGCGGGACCGGGACGTGGGAGATCAGCGCGTGTCGCGGCCGCAGGTCGACCTCTCCGGGACCGAACAGCTCCTCGTGCAGCTTCTCGCCCGTCGCGCAGGCCGGTGTAGACGATGTCGACCGGCTTGCCGGAGAGCTCGATCAGCTGCTCGGCGACAGTCCTCGATGGCGACCGGCTCACCCATGTCGAGCACCAGCACGTCGCCGTCGCCGCCGATGGCGCCGGCCTGGATGACCAGCTGCACCGCCTCGCGGATCGTCATGAAGTAGCGCGTGACCCGCGGGTCGGTGACCGTGACCGGGCCGCCCTGGGCGATCTGCGCGGTGAAGGTGGTGAGCACCGACCCACGACTGCCGAGCACGTTGCCGAAGCGCACGCTCATGAAGGCGCCGTCGGCCGTCGCTGCCGGCGGCCGAGGTGAGGCCCTCGGCGAGGCGCTTGGAGTAGCCGAGCACGCTGCACGGGTTGGCGGCCTTGTCGGTGGAGATGTTCACGAACCGCTCGACGCCCGCGGCGACGGCGGCGCTCGAGCACCGCCTGGGTGCCCCAGACGTTGGTCTTCACGGCCTCACCGGGCGCGCGCCTCCAGCAGCGGCAGGTGCTTGAGCGCGGCGGCGTGGAAGACCACGTCGGGGCGGCGCCGCGCGAACAGCTCGCGCACGCAGCGCGCGTCGCGGATGTCGCCCAGCTCGATGTCGTCGGAGTCGAGCAGCGCGCGGCCGTGGATCGAGAGCTGCACGGCGTGCAGCGCCGACTCGTCGCGGTCGAGCATGATCAGCTCGGCCGGGCCCGAACTTGCGCGATCTGTCGGCACAGCTCGGAGCCGATCGAGCCACCGGCGCCGGTGACCAGCACCCGCTTGCCGGTCAGGTAGCCGGCGATCGCGTCGACGTCGGTCTCGATCGGCTGTGCGGCCGAGGAAGTCGGTGACGTCGATGTCGCGCACGTCCTCGATCTGCACGCTGGGCGGGGTTGCTCAGGTCGTTGACGCTCGGGCACCACCTTGAGGTCGAGCCCGGCCGCGGTTGGCCATGCCGGTTGAACGTCGCGGACCAGCTCCGACGACGCGCTCGGGATCGGCCATGATCGCGGTCCGGGCGCCGACGCCTCCGCGACCTCGGCGAAGTCGCGGGTCGCGCCCACCACCGGCACGCCGCTGAGGCGACGGTGGCGCTTCGTAGGGGTCGTCGTCGACCAGCGCGACCGGCTCGCCACGGGCAGTCCGGGTCGCGCAGCATCGACTGGACCAGCTGGGTCCGCGCCGTCGCCGGCGCCGATCACCACGACCGGGCGACGCGGCCGCGGTGCCGGCGCGGGTGCACCTCGACCCACTCCCGCATCAGCCGGTAGGCCGCCCGGGCGCCGAGGATCAGGACGAAGGCCACGCATCGGGCCGATCACGGTGACCGAGACGCGCATCGGTGACCCGACGAGGACGTTCACCACCATCGTGACGGCGGCGACCACGGCCGCCAGTCCCGACGACCAGGACAGCGTCGTAGAACGACCCGATCTTGGCCCTCCCGTGATGCAGGTGCAGCGGCAGTCCGAGCAGCACGAACCCGAGCCCACACACGACGCCGGCCGTGGTCGCGGCGCCGAGGTTCTGCGCGTTGCTGTAGCCGACCGCCACCTGGACGGCGGCCATGCTGGCGAACCCGACCACCCAGCAGGTGAAGTCGTAGGCCACCAGCAGGAAGACCCTGCCCCTCCTGGCCCGAACCAAGATGTCTCGCACGCAAACTCCTCGCGCCCCTGAGAATGAGACGAACTCAACACAACATGTCACGTGCGCTCGTGAACAACGGCCACGCAACGTCGTCAGGGCCGAACTGGTTCGGCCCTGACGCAGGTGATCGTTCCCAAAGCCCGCCGGCTTATGCCCGAATGTTGGCTGTTTGCGAGTTACGCCCGCCAGTCGTGTGCTCGAGCCCGCCGGAGCCGTCGACCGTCGGCGTACGACGCCAGGCCGCACGCCAGGGCGATCCACATGAAGCGATTGCCGATGATGTCGCTCGAGACCTGGGCGTTGATCAGCCAGTAGACGGCCGTCGCGAACACCACCGCCTCCCGCGGGTCGGTGGTCAGGCGTCGGAGCCGGAGCAGCGCGAGCACGACGACCAGCCCGAACGCCAGCAGCGCGAGCACGCCACCCTCGGAGAACGTCTCGGCGAAGACGTTGTGCGCGTAGGCGACACCCGCGTCGTTGGCGATCTGGCCGCCGGTGTCGCTGCGCAGTGCGAAGTCACCCCAGCCGATGCCGGCGGGCGACACCGACCCCAGGTGGATCGCGTCGCGCAGCAGCTGCGCGCGCAGGCTGTCGGCGAGGCCCGACTGCAGCGACTCGACGATCCGCGCACCGCCCGACCCTCCGGCCAGCCGTGCGTACACGTACGCCGCGACCGCGACCGCGCCGCCGAACACCACCAGGAGTGCGCGGCGTCCGGCGAAGCAGCGGCCCGTCAGCACGACGATCGCCAGGGTCAGCACGACGGCGACGAGCGGACCCCGGCTGCCGATGTGCACCAGCACCATGCCGAAGCCGGCGGCCAGGGGCAACGCCCACCACGCTCTCCTGCGGGAGCCGAGGCCGACCACCAGCAGGACCACGACGGTCGCACCGACCAGCCGCGAGGAGCTGATCGTGTCGACCGCCGCCAGCGTGAAACGACCGGGTTGGAGGATGCGCGTCGGGTCGTTGAACTCCAGCGCCCCCAGGGCGACGGCGCCGCCCACGATCGCCTGCGCCCATGCCCATCGCCACCGGGCCACGGCGCTGTCCAGGAGCACGGTGGCGGCAGCACAGCACCGGCAGCAGCACGAACGCCATGGCGGCGAGCTTGGTCGGCCCGTACCCGTCACCGCTGGTCATGAGGGCGCCGGGGAGGAAGCCGAGCACGAGGAGCAGCAGGGGCCCGGAGACGGCGGTGTCGATGCGCAGCGGCTGGCCGAGCCGGTGCACGACGCACAGCGCGACCGCGACCGTGCCGATCCACACCGGCTCGACGGGAGACCAGGTCATCAGCACCGAGTTGCGCAGGTTCCAGCTCGAGGCCCACCAGGCCAGTGACAGGGCGTAGACCCAGGGAGCCAGCCGAGCCTGGAGAGTGGAGCCGACGTCGGCACGCTGCGCCGAAGCGGACGCCTGCACCCGGGCGGCGTTGCTGCTCACAACGACCTCCGTCCCGGTGGGTGGCTGGCCCCGACCCTAACGCCGGCGCCACGTGCGCTCGCCCCCGGCGTGCGTCGAGGTCGGCCTGCGCGGGTCACCTAGGGTTGGGCCCCGAGCGACCCAGGCAGGTCGATCCACGACGAGGGGGGGCACCGGTGACACCAGTCCAGTACCTGCGGGCCTTCGCGCGCGGGTGGTGGATCATCGTGCTCTGCATGCTGGCGGGTACGGCCCTCACTCTCCTGCTCGACCAGCTGGCCACCTCGACGTACACCTCGACGTCCGGGGTCCTGGTCTCCCCGACGCGGTCGGCCAAGACCACCTCCTCCGAGGCCTATTCGGCCGCCCTGCTCGCCCAGCAACGGGTGGCGTCATACCAGGCCATCGCCAACGGGGACAGCGTGGCCAAGGACGTCGTCGACCGGCTCAACCTGCACCTCACGGTGGCCCAGCTCGAGGACCGGATCGACGTCACCGCACCTACCGGCACCACCCTGCTGAAGGTCAGCGTCACCGACCCGGATGCCGACGAGGCGCAGCAGATCGCGTCCCAGGCGGCGGAGTCGATCGTCGCGGTCATCGACAAGGTCGAGAGCACACCTGGTCAGGGTCGGCCCGTTCTCCGGGCCGCTGTCGTGGGCGCAGCACCGCCACCGGTTGCGAGCACCGCCTCACCGGCGTGGCGAAACCCCGTGCTCGGCGCGGTCGGGGGACTCCTCCTGGGACTCGGTCTGGCCGTGGTGGTGTCGAGGCTCGACCGCCGGCTGCACGACGAGGACCGGGTGGTCGATGTCCTGGAGGCACCCGTGCTCGCCGTACTGCCCGGGCCGGCCGAGCAGCACGATGACGCCATCCGTGAGCTCCGCACCAGCCTGTACTTCCTGCACCCGGGTGCGGGCACGTGCCTGTCCGTCACCCTGAGCAGCCCGCACCAGGTCGACGGAGTACCGCAAACGGCGAGTGCCGTCGCGGCGGCTCTCGTCGACACCGGCTGGCGAGTCCTGCTCGTGGAAGGCGACCTGCACGAGCCACGCCTGGCCTCGCTGCTCGGGCTCGACGCCGGTGCGGCCGGACTGACGGACTACCTCGGAGGCACCAGCACGCTCGACGAGGTGACCCGCCGGCACGACGCATCCGGGGTCGACGTCGTCGTCGCAGGGACGCCGGCGGCGGATCCCGCCGGACACCCTCCACTCGCAGGCGCTGGCCCGGCTCGTCGACGACGCCGCACAGCGCTACGACTTCGTGCTCGTGACGGCTCCGGCCACGACCGTGGGCACCGACGCCGCCGCCGTGGCGGCTCGCTGCGACGGCGTGCTGCTGACCGTGGTGCGTGGGCGTACGACGGAGCCCGAGGTGCTCGCGGCCCGGACCCACTTCGAGCGCGTGCACGCCCCGGTGCTCGGCGCCGTGCTCGTGTCCTGACGACCGTGTCAGCCGAACGACGCAGCGCCCAGCATCCGCGGCAGGGAGAGGTAGCCGACGACCACGACGAGGCAGCCGACCAGGGCGACGACGACGGGCAGCACCGCGACCAGGAGGCAGCACAGCGCACCGGCCGCCGCCACCAGCAGCGCCACCACGAGGTGCGGCCACCGGCGCTCGTCGAGGATGCGTTGGTAGACGTGCAGCCGGTGGGCTTCGCGCCAGGGGTGCACCGCGCGCCACCCGGCGCACCAACGTGACCGCCACGTCGGCGAGGTAGACGAGCAGCGGGGCGACCGCGCTCGAGGAATCCGCTCCCGGCCGCCCAGGTGCCGACCGCCAGCACGGCGACGACCGCGCCCACGAAGTAGCTGCCGCTGTCGCCGAGGAACACCCGTGCCCTCGGTGCGTTCCACGGCAGGAAGCCCAGCGCCGCGCCCGCCAGCGCAGCCCCCAGGACGGACAGCAGGCGATGGTCGTCCTCGAGACCGAGCAGCAGGTACCACCCGCCGCACACCGTCGCGAACAGCGCCGAGATGCCGTTGATGCCGTCCATGAAGTTGACCGCGTTCACGATCCACAGCACGAGTACGACGCCCACGACCGCGGCGACCACACGCAGGAGCACGGCCGCCCCGTCCAGTGATGACGCACCGGCCGCGATGTAGGAGACGACGAGCGCGACGCACGCAACGACCTGCACCAGCAGTCGGATCTCGGGCGACAGCGAGCGGATGTCGTCGACCAGCCCGAGCACGGCCAGCGGAACCGCGAAGGCCAGCAGCGGCACCAGCACGACCTGGTCGGCGCCGGCCGCGACGCAGGCGACCACCACTGCCACGACCACGGCCACGCCGCCGCCGCGTGGCACCACGCCTCGGTGGGAGGACCGCGCCGAGCCGGTGTCGACCACACGCCACCTGCGCAGCAGGGGGACGGACAGCCCGACCAGCGCCAGTGCCGACACGGCGGCGACCAGGAACGCGATCCACGACTCAGCCACCTCGCACCTCGCGACCGAGGCGTCGCCAGGCCTCCGCGTCCGCCTCCGCGGGAAGCTGACGGTCCAACCAGGTGGTGGCCACGGGCTGGCCGAAGAGCAGGACCTCGGCCCGTCGCCCCCACCCGGGATGACGGAGCGCAGCGACCCGGACGGCGGCACGCGCCACCACGTCAGGAAGGCGGAGCGGGCGTCGTCCACCCAGCAGCGAGGACAGCTCGTAGGGCGAGAGCCCGTCGCCGGTGTGGGCCACGACCACCGGTGGATCGGCGTGGTCGAGCACGAACGCGATCGCCGTGCACATGGACTCGACCGTCAGCTGCGGACTCGGTCCTTGGGGGGTCCTCGCCACCGCGCTGAGCCGGGACGAGGCCACCCGCACGAGGGAACGGGTCGTCGGACGCGAGGCGACCTGCACGCCCACCGGACGGTAGATCACCACCCGGGTCGGGCCGGGCGGTTCGGCAAGGAGCAGGTCCTCGCCGAGCGCCTTGGACCGGGCGTACGCCGAGTGAGGCTGGTGCTGCTCACCGTCGTCGAGCCGGAGCCGTCCCTGGACCGCAGCACTGCTGACGTGCACGAACCGGGGCACCGCAGCGCGTGCACACGCGCGCAGCAGGCACAACGGCAGCACGGCGTTGGGCCACCGGAAGGCGTCGTCGTCGGAGGAGACGGCGTCGGCGTTGCCGGCGGCGTTCACGACGGCGGTCCAGCCCTCCCAGGTCGAGCTCCTCGGACTGCTCCTGCGCCGCAGCCACCCACGCCTCGCGGCCGTCGGACAGGGACAGCCGTGGTCCCCGAGGGGCGCGCAGTGGCACGACGTCCCAGCCACGTCCGCGAAGGTGCGCGGTCACGGCGCTGCCCACGAGCCCGCTGGCGCCGAACACCCCGACTCGTGACTGCGGTGCCATCAACCGGTTCCGCTTTCCCGCCACGCGCCGCGGGTGTCGATGACCTGCCTGCCGTTCAGCAGCGCCGGATCGAGCCGCACGAACTCCGAGTGGTGCACCAGCAGCAGCACGACGTCGCTGCGCGTCGAGCGCCTCGTCGAGGTCGCTGAGGACCACGCTGTCGTAGGGCGCCAGCGCGGCGGGCAGCTTCTCGGCGTACGGCTCCACGGCCAGCAGCCGCAGGTCGGGCCGGGCCTCGGCCAGCCGCTGGACGACCGTCACGGCCGGGCTCTCGCGCATGTCGTCGACGTCGGGCTTGAACGCCAGGCCCAGGCACGCCACGGTGGCGCCCTGCTCGGCGAGCCCGGCGACCTGGTCGACCACCTGCTGGGGCGGGCGTCGTTGACCTCGCGTGCCTGCCGGATCAGCCGGGCCTGCTCGGGCGCCGCCGCGGCGATGAACCACGGGTCGACCGCGATGCAGTGCCCGCCGACGCCGGGACCCGGCTGCAGCACCTGCACGCGCGGGTGGTGGTTGGCCAGCTCGATGACCGGCCAGACGTCGAGCCCGAGGTGGTCGCACACCGCGGCGAGCTCGTTGGCGAAGGCGATGTTGACGTCGCGGAAGGTGTTCTCCACGAGCTTGGCCATCTCGGCGCTGGCCGCGTCGGTCAGCGAGATCTCGCCCTCGACGAAGAGCTCGTAGAGCGCCGCGGCTCGGCGGCCGCACTCCGGCGTCAGGCCGCCGACGACGCGGTCGTTGGCTCACCAGCTCGTCGAGGATGCGGCCCGGCAGCACCCGCTCGGGGCAGTGCGCGAGGATGCACGTCGGGGACTCGGGGTGCTCGTGGGGCAGCCGCAGGTCGGGACGCTCCTCGGCGATCCAGGCGCTCATCTTCGCGGTCGACCCGGGCGGGCAGGTCGACTCCAGGATCACCAGCTCACCGCCGCGCAGCAGCGGCGCGATGGCGCGGGTCGCCTGCTCGACGTGGCGCAGGTCGGGCTGGTGGTCGCCGATGAACGGGGTCGGTACGGCGACGACGTAGACGTCGGCCGCGACCATCTCGGCGGAGGCCGGCAGCATGCCCGGCGCCGACCACCCGGCGGACGACCTCGTCGAGGTCCGGCTCGACGATGTGCACGTCGCCGCTGTTGACGCGCGTCGACGGCCCGCGGGTCGGTGTCCACGCCGTGCACCCGGACGCCGTGGTCGGCCAGGACCGCGCTCGTGGGCAGGCCGATGTAGCCCAGCCCGATGACCGCGACGCCACGCTCGTACGCCGTCACGGGCGCTCGCTGCGACGGCCACCGGCGCTCGCGCGCGGCTCGAGTCGCCGGGGACGAACGGCGCGGGCATGGTCGCCCAGGCCGAGCAGCGAGCGGATCGCGCCGACGCTGCGCGCGGCGGCGCTGCCCGTCGCCGTAGGGGTTCACCGCGTGCGCCATCTCGGCGTACGCCGCGGGTCGGTCGAGCAGGCGCTCGACCTCGTCGGCGACTCGCTGCCGGTCGGTGCCGACCAGCCGGACGACGCCGGCCTCGACGCCCTCGGGCCGCTCGGTGGTGTCGCGCAGCACCAGCACCGGCTTGCCGAGCTCGGGCGCCTCCTCCTGCACGCCGCCGGAGTCGGTGACGACGAGGCGGCAGCGCGGCCATCAGGTGGGCGAACTCGGCGTAGGCGAGCGGCTCGGTGAGGACCACGTTGGGCAGGTCGCCGAGCGCCTCGACGCACGGCGTCGCGCACCACCGGGTTGCGGTGCAGCGGCAGCACGACGTCGAGTCGGGCGGGCCTCGGCCACGTCGCCGCAGCCCGCGCATCGCCTCGCGCATCGGCTCGCCCCACGACTCGCGGCGGTGGGTGGTCACGAGCACCAGGTCGCGCGGTCGCCGACCCAGCGAGGCCACCGGCGTCGGCGAAGGCGACCGGCTGCTGCGACCGCCCAGTGCAGGGCGTCGATCACGGTGTTGCCGGTGACCAGGATCGGCGCCGGGTCGACGCCTCGCGCGCGCAGGTTGCGCGCGGGCGGTCGACGGTCGGGGCCAGGTGGAGGTCGGCGACGACGCAGGTGAGCCGGCGGTTGGCCTCCTCGGGGAACGGCGAGCGCAGGTTGCCGGTGCGCAGGCCGGCCTCGACGTGCACGACGGGCACGTCGGCCAGGAACGCGGCGAGCGAGGCGGCGAACGCGCTGGTGGTGTCGCCCTGGACGACCACCGCGTCGGGGCGGTCGGCTCTCGAGCACGCGCTCGAGCTCGCGCGAGGACCGCGCGCGTGAGCGCGCTCGACCGAGGCGCCGTGGCTCATCAGGTCGAGGTCGACGTCGCGGCGCGATGCCGAAGAGGTCGTTGACCTGGTCGAGCATCTCGCGGTGCTGGCCGGTGACGACGACCGCGTGCGGAGGTCGGGGTCGGCGCGCAGCGCGCGCACCACGGGCGCCAGCTTGATCGCCTCGGGACGGGTGCCGTAGACGACCAGGACGTTCTTCGCATCGGCCCCGTCCTCCGCACGTCGCTCGTCCCGAGACATCAGGACCGTAACGCAGGCGCTCTCCCCGACCTGGGCGAGCACGGCGTCGCAGAGCGGCTGTCCCGAGCGTCGTCGTCGTCCTGCGATCGCCCAGACCTGCGGGCCCGTCCGGAGACGGAGGAGACGAGCTGGCGAAGTCCTCGCCCGGCCTCCTCGAGGAGCACGACGTCGAGCCGGTCGGCCAGCGAGAGGAACTCGAGCAGCGGGACCAGCGGACGCACCACGAAGACGTCGCTGAGACCGGCCCGCGCGACGTCGAGGCGCAGCTGCTCCGACGCGGTCGTGAACACGTGGACCCGGATCCGCCGGCGGTCGCGCGGGCCGAGCCGGCGGACGGCCTCCATCAGCCTGCTCAGCTGCCGGTCGATGTCCAGGGCGCCAAGTAGCCGAGGTGCACGCGGCCGTCGCTCGGGGACGTCGAGACGACTTGCACGCTGCCTAGAAGTCCGGCGGCAGCGTCGAGGTGGTCGCTCGACCTGGACAGCAGCCGGCACCCGGGCGGCGAGCCACGGGTCGCGGCAGTCGTCGACCATCAGCCTCGAGGCCGTCGCGCTCCGCGAACATCATCGGTCGGCGAGCGCGTAGGTCATCAGCTGCGCGAAGACCCCCAGCCCGCACTCGGGAGCTCGACGCCGCGCTCGGCCAGGGCGCCGCGGAGCTCGCGGCTGAGCGCGTCGTCGGGCATCGGCAGCTGGCGGCCGCGGGGTGGAACGCGGCGGGATCGGACAGGTCCGCGACCCAGACCATCTCCGGGCGACGCACCTTGACCAGCGCCGCGGCGAAGTGCGTGGCCAGAGCGGTCGAGCGGCTGTGCACCGTGCGGTAGGCCCCTTGTCCGCCTCCCAGGCCGTGACCTGCTCCTCGACCCGCGTGGCGAAGCGTCTCGTCGAGACCCATGGTCCGAGCCGGACGAGGCCGTCGAGGAGCTCGGCGGCGATCGACGAACTCCTCGGACACCTGGTCCGAGTGGCGGTCGAGGACGCGGAAGTCCGCGGCGTCGTTGCCGATCACGTCGGAGACGACGCCGCGGCTGCGCAGCGCGGACCGCCGGCAGGAGTCCGCTGCTGTCGAGGCGGCGCGACTCCAGGACTGGAGCGCGAGGTCGCGGCCGAGCCCCCGGTTCACCGAGCGCCACGGCACCTGTCGCAGGCCGCGACGGCGTGCGTCGAGCGACCACCCGCTGGTGCTCGTCGGGGCGCGCGCGGAGGTAGCGGTTGATCCACTCGGCCTGCCCGCAGCGCATCAGGTGGGCCACGCGGGTCGTGACCGGCTCGCTCGGTCTCGATCTGCTCGAGCGCCGCCAGGCACTCGAGCCGCTGGGTCACCAGGAAGTCGTAGTCGGTGCTCTGGCGACCGAGGCTGCCCTCCCGGAGTGAGCGGCAGTAGGCGGCCTCCTCGGCGACGCTGACGACGTGCAGCCGGAAGGGGTGCCGGGTGAGCAGCTCAGCCAGTAGACGAAGTCCTCGCCGCTGCGCAGCGACTCGTCGTAGCGCAGGCTCCGGGCGAGCCGGGTGGGCAGCAGCTTGCCGGCGTTGTAGGAGAGGGCGGCGGCGACCTGGTCGCACGTGACGGTCTGCCCGGCGAACGGCAGCAGTCTGCGGGTCGCGTAGTTGTCGAGGTCGGGGTCGTCGGTCGGCCGGTCGCGTCGTCGTGCGTGGCGCTGACCAGCGCGACGGGCACGATGCCGTCGGCCGCGATGCGCGAGCAGCCCCGCGAGGAACCAGGGCGTGATCCAGTCGTCGTCGTCGACGTAGGTGACGTAGGTGCCGCGGGCGGCCCCGAGGCCCACGTTGCGGGCGTGCCCGAGACCGGCCTGGGAGAGCTCGACGAGCCGCACCTGGAGCCTCGGGTGCGGCGCGAGCGAACTCGCCGACCACGCGCGGGCGTGGCGCACGGCGGCCCGTTCTGGACGACCAGCACCTCGAACCGCTCCGGAGGCAGCGTCTGGCCCGCCAGCGAGTCCAGGCACCTGCCGATGCGGTCGGCGCCGTCGTACGTCGTGACCATGACGGTGACGTCGATCACCTCGGGACTGGCTGCCTCACTGCCAGGCCCGCACCCAGTCGACCCTCATCACCGATGAGGCGTTGGGCTTGCTCGGGCAGCTCCCAGTCGGAGGTGAGCAGGCTGAGCACCATCTGCTCGGGCACGCTGGAGAGGAGCTGGTTGGTCGAGAACGTGGGGATGCCGTCGATGCGGAAGATGTAGCCCGACGGGCTCCACTGCACCGAGTAGACGTGCCATCCGTTGGACGGCGTCTTGCCCTTGCCGAGCAGGGCCGGGACGTTCGCGAGCTCGCCGCCGGCGGAGGTGGCGTCGGTGTTGGTGCCGTGGTGCACGAAGCTGCTCAGCCCGCCCAGCTTGCGTCCGTCACCGAAGTACTCGGCGGTGTCGATCTCGGTGCTGCCGGGAGACGAGCCCTGCAGCCAGAAGGACCCGTGCATCCCGCGGGAGCCCTGGAACATCATCCGCGCGGCGTAGTAGCCGTAGGGACTGGCCATCTCGGGCGTGCCGATCATCGCGTTGTCCCACACGCCGTGGGGGCAGTCCGACGTCGCGGGCGACAGCTGGTGCACGCTCAGGGTCGCCACCCCGCTGGCCACTCCCACACGATCGTCCGCCGGCCGGGCGCAGTGGCGGCCGGGTCCGGGGGTGTAGTCCTGGTACCGGGTGGTCCAGTTGTCGGGGTTCAGGCCGTACCCGTCGAAGTTGTCGTCGAAGAGGACCCGGGTCGGGTACGTCGGTACGACCGGCGAGGACGACGTCACGGGAACGCCCGCAGCCCGGGGCGGCCTTGGCCAGGAAGGTCTGCGGGGCCTCCGCGGAGCCGATGTTCACGTTGTAGCGAGCGTGACCGGTGGCGTCCTGGACCGCGGTGCCGACGTACGTCCAGCTGCTGCCGTTCTGCCGGTAGAGCGCCACCCCCGTGCCCGGCCGGGCCGGGGAGAACGTGGCCACGCCCGGGGTCAGCAGCGAGGAGACGGCCCCGTTGCCCGTCGGCGCCGCCCCGACCGGGGCCGCGACGAAGGCGAGGGACAGGCTCTGGCGCACCCCGCGGACCCGCACCAGGTTGGACAGTCGGGCCGGCCACTTCTTGCGCTTGACCTTGATCGCGGGGGCTGAGGTCCGGTAGGTCACCGTGCTCGCGGTGGCGCGGACGTTGAAGGTGTAGCGGCCGCCTGCGGTGGTGCGCTTGGCCGCGACCTTCACCCAGCGGCCCGCGGCGTACTTCTGCAGCACCACCGGGCGCGTGGCCGGCGGCACGCTGCCGTAGACGCGGTCGACCTCGCCCACGATGGGTGCGGTGCGCGAGAGCCGCGCCGGGAACGCAGCGGCCGAGGCCGAGGTCTCCGTCAGCGCCGACGAGCGAGAGGCTCACCAGGCACAGCGACACGACCGAGACGAGACGAGACTTCATGTGCGGGAGGCTCCAAGCGATGGCGGTCATCAAAGCGTCCAAACCGGACAGATGAACGTACCCGACCATATAACCCGACCGCGCCGCCGATCGTGGGGAAACGGCACCAGCGGTCTCGAAAATGGACCGTCAGTACTGCCAGGCGCGCACCCAGTCGACCTTCATCGTCGATTTCGTGGTGTTCAGGGCCGGGAGCTCCCAGTCGGAGGTGAGCAGGCTGAGCACGAGGTACTCCGGACAGCCGACGCGTGCCTTGCTCGTCCTCATGGTGACGTGTCCGTCCATCCGGAAGACGTAGCCCCGGGGGACCACTCGACCGACCAGACGTGCCATCCGTTGGACGGTGTCTGCCGCTTGCCCAGCGCCTTCTTCACCGGGCCCCGGTTCCCACCGACGCTGGTGAGTTGCCCGTGGACGACGTGTGGTGGACGAAGCTGCTGATGCCGCCGTCGGATCGGCCGTCGCCGAAGTACTCCGCCACGTCGATCTCCGCACCGCCGCTCCCGGCCGCCTGCATCCAGAAGGCGCCGTGCTGGCCGCGGCCGCCCTGGAACTTCACGACGTGCCGCGAACAGGCCGTAGGTCGCGCTGAACCCGGGGGTGTCCTCACCCGTGCCGATCATGGCGTTCTTGAACACGCCGTGGGGGCAGGCCCGCGTCTTCCCGCCGACGCGCTTGATCCCGAGGATCGCCTGCCCGCTGCGCACGTGCACCAGGGAAGGGCCAGGAGTCGCGCACTGGCGCCGTCCGGTCGCTTCCTGCACGCGGGTGCGCCACCTGCCGGGTCGAGGCGGGTGCCCCCGAACTCGTCGCCCCAGACCTTGCGCCAGGGGGTGGCGGACGACACCACCCTCGAGGCCACCCGGGCACCGCGCGGAGACAGGCTCACGGCGCGATACCTCTGGCCGGCCGGCGTCCTGGGGTCCAGCCGGAACGCAAACGTGCCGGCGCGACTCTGCCGGCCCGAGACGGCCGTGCGCCAGACGGCTCCGTCCCGGCGCTGGATGCTGACCCAGGCGTGCGGGCGGCGGGGCGTGAAAGTGGCCTGGCTCGCCACGAACGGCAGCCGGCTCAGCTGGAGGGTGGCCCGCGCCGGCTTCGACCTCGCCGCCGCGGACGAACTGCTCGCCGTGTTCCCGGACTCGGCCGTGCCGTTCCCGTCGTCGACCTGCCCACAGGCACTCAGCGACGAGACACACGCCAAGGCCACGGACACCAGCCAGGCCGTTCGCTTCTTCATGGGGACACCCGCTCCCGGATCAGTCCACGAAGCACAGCGACCGCTTGGTCGACGTCCCCGAGGGTCGACTCGTACTCGAACTGCAGCGAGCTCATCACACTACTCGGCCACGTCGCCAGTGATATTCGTCAGCAAAGCAGCCACCTGGCCAACGCACGTTGGGCACGTGAAGTTCTTTGAGCGCATTCACAACGTCGCTACGAATGCCGCGCGTGTTCGGAATCTTTGAGTCAGGTCCAACCCAAAGCCCTTCATAGATACCCCCACCAAGATATTCCCACAAATTGCCCGAAGATGTGCCGACTGATGACCGGTCCGGACTGTTCCGTCTGAACTTTGACGGTGCACTGAAGCAACATTCTCCTTGGCTTGCGCAGAAACGGTGGTGAGCGCTGTGAGCAGCACCGTCGTCAACGGCGTGATGAGAAGTCGATGCACTTTAGAACTCGAAGAATTTCTTTTGATCATTTGATGCCGATCCGTATGAGGATAGGAAAGTAACTCGAAGTTTTGATCGAGGGCGCAGGGCGAATAGCTATTCGCCGCGGAGCAACTGCATCACCCGCGCGCGAATTCTGCCGTAGTTATGCGGCTTCAGCGGCCCAAGAATGCCGTGATTTTCGGGAAGATGAGCGAGTGGATGCCCGTTCGGTCGAAACACATAGTGATCGAAGAATGCTTTCCAAGCTTGCCTTTCTGCCAGCGGACGCTCCGCAATCGTGATCATGCTTAACAGCAGCGCCGTCGAGGGCGCATCGGGAACCAACACGAACGCGTCCCACCAATAATTGACGAGTACGTTAAACGGGCTGCGAGCTTCCACCTGATGCCACCAGAGCTTGGGGATGTAGATTGCATCGCCAGGCTGGAGTTGAGCCGTGAATGCTTGTTCGCGAACTTCACGGAAGCGCGGATATTTCTTCTCATCATAAGGAGACGACGCCGCGAGGCTTACGGGCTGGCCCGCCATGGTGTAGTCGAGAGGACCGACATAGAGTCGATCAATGGTGTCGGGCGCATATATAGTGAAGCGCCGCGTCCCCGCGACGACGCATGCGATGTTGTCGTAGGTATCGTAGTGCGCTGAGACATTCGAAGCGTGACCCATCCAGATTCGAGGGTGAACACTCGCGGGCAAGAAAGCCAACGAGTTGTGCTGGGCAAAGCCAGGCAAATAGACCTCCGTCGGAAGCGAGCCCACGTACATAGAAGACCCTTCAGAATTCCCAGTCGTGCGACGATGCGCTCAAGTGCTTCATCGAGCCGCATCCTCTTACGTTCGAAGTTGAAGGATCTAAGATCGTCCGTGTAGTAATACTTACCCTGGATGCTTGAGTCGCCAATGAACGCTTCAACTTCATTTCCAGTGAGGAACCGTGCGACGTAGTCCCTGAACTGAGGCGGTGATGCTCTGCCGCAAACAACTGCCGGCCAGTTCGCAATCAGTTGGCGCACCACGACGGGACGACCAGCCTCCGCAACTTCCCGAACGAAACTGTCCGGGTCCGTGATCTTGGATGCTTCGATTTCGCTTGGGGTCACGGCAGTCGCCTCGATCTCATCTAAATGTCTGCTCTGCGAAGTTAGCGCGTGGGCTCTAAAGAGTGAGTGGCTGAAACTCCTTTGAAGACCGCCGCTCGGCGACAAGCATCATCGCCGAGCCCGTCGTTCTGCAGTAGGTTTTGGGCGCAAACTCGTTGCGGCACGGATCCCCCATCCTCAAGTCTTTATTCCTCAGACCATAGCATCCGAGGGCGGCATCGGAAAGGTGTCGTCCGGAATGATTTCAGCTACATTCCATGAGCTCTCCTACATCGATTTGGTACCACTATCCTCGGAGCAACAGCATAAGCATGGGTGCAACAAACTCGGTTTCCACGATGAACGCGGTCGTCTGCGAAACACCCGGTCACCTGATATGGAAGCCGCCCCGTCCCGACACGCGCAGAAGGGGAAGTGCTGCTGCGCATTCGACGCGTGGGGATCTGCGGCACCGACATGCACATCGTTCGCGGTACGCAGCCCTATCTATCGTATCCACGCGTGATGGGACACGAACTCGCGGCGGAAGTAGCTGAAGCGCCGGGCGGATCTGCACTCAAGCCGGGCGATCGAGTTTTCGTGATGCCGTATCTGGCGTGTAAAAAGTGTTCCGCGTGCTGGGTCGGCAAGACCAATTGCTGCCGCAACTTGCAGGTCCTCGGCGTGCATCGCGACGGCGGCCTAGCTGAGTACCTAACGGTGCCGAGCGAGTTCGTGCTCAAAGCGGACGGCCTCACGCTCGATCAGATTGCGATGGTCGAGTTCCTCTCCATCGGCGCACATGCAGTCGAGCGAGGAAATCCAAAACCGAAGCAGCGTGTGCTAGTTGTCGGAGCCGGCCCGATCGGCATTGCTGTCTTGTTGTTCGCCATGGATGCGCGATGCAAGAGTGTTCGTCCTCGACACACGAGCCGATCGTCTTGAATTTTGCCGCAACGAACTAGGAGTCGAGGTGGCCGTGCAAGCGGACGATCAAGCCAGCAGTAAATTGAGCGAACTTACCGATGGCGACATGTTTGATGTCGTGTTCGACGCCACGGGTAATCGCTTGGCAATGCAAGCGGGTTTCGACATATGTCGCCCACGGCGGCAGTTACGTGCTGGTTTCGATCGTCAACGGCGACATTACGTTTTCAGATCCTGAATTCCATCGTCGCGAAACAACGTTACTGGGCAGTCGCAACGCGACGGTCGCCGACGTCGAGCGCGTCATGAACGCAATTCGCACCGGGAGAATTCCAACAGCTAAGTTGAACACCCATCGCGCTGCATTCGCGGATATCCCGAAGATCTTCTCAGAGTGGATGGATCCCGCAGCGGGGGTGATCAAGGCGATCGTTGAGTGCTAGCGAGTCGAACTCTGGCTGAGAAAAGAGAGCACGAACGCGAGAGAATCCACTCTCGCGCCGTGCTCTCGACCGGGGAAACCTACTGATTGGCCTTGAACAGACGCGGAGCGAAGTCCTTCAGCGCGCGTCGCCACGTTTGCCATTCGTGATCTGTTCCTTGCGATTCGACGAACACGTGCTTGATGCCGGCTTCGTCAAGTGAACTATGCAGCGCCTTGATGCCATCGCGCATTCGTTCGGGTTCTGCCGTGCCCACGCCCAGCCACAACACGTGAACTTTCTTAGCAAAGGCCGCTGGATCGGCGAAGACACCATTGAAATCCGTCTTGGGATCGAGCTTCCGCCCGCCCAGCATTAACGTGCCACCTGCTCCGCTGAATCCGCCGATATACGAGAACAGATCGAGGTGGTTGAAGTGTGACTTGATAGGTCTGCATTCCGCCCATCGAGAGACCTGCCATCGCGCGATGGTCGCGGTCCGTGAGCGTGCGGAAGGTTTGTCCACGAAGGAATGAGCGACCTGTGTCATTTCGTCATCGAAGGTAGTGAACATGTCTTGCATGGCCTTCATCACTTCTGGAGAGCCGAAAGGCTTGCCAGCAAGATCTTGCGGCGTGGTGCCGGCGCGTTGCGCATAACCGAGCGCCATCACGACGATCATCGGTTTCGCCTCGCCAGAGGCGATCAGGTTGTCGAGAATGAAGTTCGCCTGGCCTTGACGCACCCAGCCGGTTTCGTCTTCGCCTCCGCCGTGCTGCAGATACAGAACCGGGTAGCGCTGTTTGGTCTGCGAGTCGTAATTGGGCGGCGAGATACACCAGCGCGTGGCGCCAGTTCCAGTGACATACGAGTGATACCACACTTCGCGAACCTGACCGTGCGGCACATCCTGGGCGGAGTAATAGGTGGAACCAGCCTCAGGGACTTCCACCGCGCTCGCCTAGCGGCTGCCACCGAAAAACGCCGGCTGCCTGGATCACTGACTTCTGCGCCATCGACTATGATCACGTAATAGTGCAGACCCGGAACGACGGGGTGCGTCGTGACCGTCCAAAACCCATCCGCCTGCTTCTCCATGTCGACCTTCGGTCCGCTCCAAAAATTCAGCTTCACCTTGTTGGCTTCCGGGGCTTTGAACCGCACTCCACCCTGCGCCCTGACTGTCCACACGCGGATATTGCGCGTCCATCACATTGGATGAGGCAGGTTTGAAATCGCTCGACTCCTCCGCATGACAGAGCGTCGTCAAGAGAGCACATGCCAACAGCAGTTTTTTCAGCATCTGATTTCCCTCATCTTTAATTGCATCGTTGATCACCGTTTGGGTACGAGTAAACAGTTACGCTGTAAGGCGGCAGCACTAACGGCGCAGCGACATTCGCGATGCGCTTCGGCTGCAACTTCACTTGCGACGGCTGGCCCGGTGCGACAACGTATTTGAGATCGGGATGCGCCAAGCGGAACATCGTCGCGTGGGGCGATACTTTGCGCCTTGCAGTGCAACTTGAGCGGTTTGCTGAGTCTCAGTCGGATTCACCATCGCGATCGCAAGTGACGATCCGTCCTGACTCCACGCCGCAGAGACGTCAATTGGAAACGTATCGCTGCCTGCGTTTACCTTAGGCTGCTCGCCACCCGGAGAATAACGCGGAGGTGGCGGCGAATGATCGCCAGTCACCTTCAAAGGAAGCGTTCCGAGTGGTCGCGATAGAGCTTGAACAACTCGCCGACTGGGCTGAGCCGCGCTCGATTACGCGTCGACACGAGCATGGCGGTCGCGAATGTGTAAGCAGCTGCGCGGAACAGATCCGAGTGTCGAAACATCTCGTTGAATGCTTCGGCGTAAGCAGGAACGAGTTTGTACGACCCAGGCGGCCCTCCTATCATCGCCCACTCATCGATGTTGATCGTGATGTGTTTGTCGTGCAGTTCAGGAAGACGTCGCAAGTAGTCCTGATAACCTCAGTACGTCGCACGCACGTGATTGGCTGGCCGTCGCATCCACTCCGTCAGAGGCAAATCCGGCTCATCAGGTACTTGTGCGGCCTGCTTCAAATCGAAATGCGTCGTCCCGTACGCGTAAAAGTGTTCGCTCAGTTCGTCGAAGTAGCCTAGCGAGTGCTGGAATAGTTGCCCGTTCCAGTCCGCGGGCGAGAGCGGTTCAGGAATCAGGCTCGTTCCGAAGCGTAACGACTGCTTGGCGGTTGTCATCGTCTTTGGCATCGCGCCGCCGGCGATCAGGAAAATTGTCGGATCCACTTTGCGCATCGCACGCGCGAATGCGTTGTGCTTCCAAACGTATTGAGTCGACGCCATCGCGCCGAACTGCCAGTCGCCCCAGGGTTAGTTCTGATGCCCCAATACTTGACGTGATAGGGCTCGGGATGTCCATTCGCGGCGCGCCACTTCCCCATCGGGGTGGACGCTGCGCCGTTGCAGTACTCGACAAGCTGCGCCGCAGACCATGCATCGCCAAAGCCGGCGTTCACCGTAATGTAGGGCTCGACATTCAATAGTTTCGACAAGGTCAGAAATTCGTCCGTGCCGACATCGTTGGGCTGAGCGGTTTCCTTGTCAACTGGATCCAATGTGGGCGGTCGCTGATCGCGAGGTCCCACTGCATCGCGCCACTCGTGCGCAGACACGAAGTTGCCGCCGGGAAAGCGATACACGCCGGAGTTGAGCTCTTTCAGTGCGTGAATGACTTCCGCGCGGAAACCCTCGAGGTTATCTGCAGGCATGAGAGACAAGACGCCGACTCGAATCTTCGTCATGGCCGTTCGCGGTGATTTCGAACCGAGCTTTTGCGGTCGTGATCGGTGCTGAGCGTGCAGCGGATACTCGGCATAGCCCTGCTTCTTGAATTGCGACAAGCTCACGCTCTGTCGATCTTTCACACCGTCACCCCACACCAAGCTGCACGCTCAGCTGCGCGTCCGGTGCCGCAGCAATAACGATGTGTCCGTCGAACTGCTTACCTTTCGCGAGTGTCACATCACCTTGCCACACGCCTACAGTTTGACCGTTCGGCCGCAGCAACAATGCATGTTCTCCGACGTAGGGCTTCTCTTCGTCGAGCAACGTCTGCTGAGCACTTCCGATGCGCATCCAGCTTTGCGTGCGTCCTCGAAATGCTCGGCGCGGATCGGTTTCCGCGGCGGCTCATGATCCGAAGATCGGACCAAAGAACTTGCGATCATCAATCATCTCCGACCACAGGCCGTGATTGACTATCGGACCGATGTGCTCGAGGAATTGCCCGTACAGATAAGGTGAGATAGGAGCGCCTACCTGCGTCGCATCGATCCTCACCGCAATGGGCTGATCGCTGCGTTCGGGCGCCGCGCCTGCAGCGAAGGCATAAGAGAAAGCTATGACCAGTGCAAATTCACGGCGCATGGAATTGTCTGAAAGAACGAAATTCGGCGCGTACTATCGCATAGTTCATCGGTCGTAGAGACCCACCCGTGTAGAGATTTGTTCGCATAGGCACACCGAAACACGTTGTGCCGATTTGTCGGACCAGCGATGCGAACTTTGAAAGAACGGCGGGCTCCGACTCAGTCGAGGCGCCAAAAGACGGAGGCTAGTCCGGTGGACTGCGAGGATGACCCGACGTTTAGATTTCCACCTTAGCGACGACGCTTCTTCGAACGACTCGCCCCTGCGTGAGAGTGAGATGTGGCCCGCCCAAGTTAAGCGATGCGCGCGTATCTTGAAGTGCAAGCTGGAGCAGTTCGTTAGCCGCGACGAGCGCCCGATCGGCATCCCCATCTGCGATTGCAGCGTAGACGTTGCGATGCTCGGGCATCGGATCGCGCGGCAGATTCGATGAACGCTGCTTGAAAACCGTCGTCCAATGAACCGCGGCTCCGATGGTCGTCGTCAACGCCATCAGCGTTGCGTTTCCGGTTGCCTTGAGGATCTCTTCGTGGAACGCTTGGTCCGCTGCGCGGCCCAGTTCATTGCCCAATCCTTCTCGCGCCATTTCTTCTAACGCGTGACCCATTCGCGATAGTTGCTCAACGCTGCGCCGCTTAGCGGCCAAAGCTGCCGCCTGAGGCTCCAAAATTCCTCGCAACTCAAACAGTTCTTGAATGAATTGTTCGCTCGGCTCCGTTTGAAATACCCAGCGCAACACGTCCGGATCCAACATGTGCCAATCGTTGCGTTCACTGACGCGTGTGCCGACCTTGGGTTTGCTTTCCACCAAGCCCTTTGCCGATAAGAAGCGGATCGCCTCTCGATACGCAGTGCGCGATACACCCAGCTTTTCTGCGGCTTCGACTTCCGTGGGAAGAATAGAGCCAGGTGCATGACGACCGCTGAGAATGGCTATGCCAAGATCATCAGCGATCCTGCCGTGGATGCGCAGATTGATTCGAGCACGCCCTTTCGGGTGCGGCGCGGCGATGGAATGGCGTTTACGGCGTGACCGACCGGCCTGCGGTGACACCGGCTGAGTGATATTGGTTCTTCTTTTCGCCATACCCAACAGTATATCGGTTGGTAGCTCGCACGCGAGATGCTCTAGCGCATTTGTTTATTCGAGACGGAGATAAGGACGATGACAAGTCCACGCTGCCCGTCGGCCAGCTGCATCAACGGGACTACACCTTCGCCGGTGCCTGCAGCGTCTGCTGGTTACGAAGGTGCGCTAGGACGCCGATCTGATTGAGCGAAACGTTCATCGTATAGGCCAGCTGCAGATAGCCTGATTTGAACAACTGCAGAGCGTCATCGTCACCCAGTCCTCGCAGAGCATCCAGACTCACCGTATAGAGACCTTGCAGGTTCAATTGCTCATCGACATCGAATCGCAGCGAGATATCGATCGGCTCGATGAGTTTAAGTTCCACCAGTGCCTGAATGAACGGTTTCGTTTCGATGCCGGCATGAAGATCGCCAAGGGCCCGCTGAACCATTCGGCGCCTAACGCTGGGTGGTTGGTCGTCGTCGAACAGGGGTTCGCCCTCCGTCTCGCTGAAGCGAGGATTGTCCCGATCGATCGCGATCTGCTCGCCTGAAACGAAGAACCCATCGCGCTGCGAATTGAGCGGCTCAAACCCACCGCGATCCGCGAGCGATTGCAGGAACGTCTCGCCCGGCTTGAATCCCAACATCGCCCCCGCGAAGAAATCGCCCGTGGTCGCCTCTTTAGTGAACAGGATCGGGCAGCGCGGCCGCCGCGCGCGAACTCGCTGGCGACGATCTGCACGAAATGCGGCAAGGCCGATGCGACGGACGCAGGCGCAGATGCCGTGATCGCCGGATTGAGGATTCAGCAGATTTACTCGAATTTGGTCGGTGGCGTGGAGGCGACTCATACAGGCTGCAGGCCATGCTCGATGATCTTGCGGATCAGCTCGCGGTGACGCGGCAACCCCGCGCGCAGCCGTTCGGTCTGTGCGGCGTTCTCGCGCATCGCGCGCTCGGCCTTGTTCGCATCCGCCAGCCAGAGTGTCCGGTTCGACTTCGGTTCGAAAACCCATGCCGTACAGCACATACTGATAGCTGGCCGCAGGAAAGACTTCCTCGATCCGATCGAACTCGTCGTGGAACCAGGGCGACTGATGGCGCCACAGCAGCAGCAGATCCTGCAGCCGTTCCGGAATCGTCTCGGGCAAGCGGTTGTCGCGCCAGAACGCGGTGTCCGTCGCGCTTCGTCAGGACGTAATGGAGCTTCAGGAAATCGATGATCCGGCCCCACCGATAGTGCGGTCGTCGCGTTGAAGCGAGCCGCGATGACGTCCATGACCTCGCGGCAGGCGGGCATCTGCTCGGCGATGAGCTTCGCCGACATCTCGATCAGCACGATCGCCGATGCTTCGAGCGGCTCGAGGAATCCGGCCGACGAGCCCGACCGCGACACAGTTGCGCTTCCAGAAAGTTTCGCGATGGCCGGCATTGGATCGGGATCTTGCGAACGCGGCAGATCCTTGCCGCGCGGGGCCGATGTACGCGCGCAGCTCGCGCTCTGCGGCATCGTCCGGAGATGTGCCGGCTCGAGTAGACATAGCCGATGCCGCGCCGCGTCGGCAGGCCGATGTCCCAGATCCAGCCGGCGGATTGCGCGGTTGAGATCGTGTGGGTTGCGATCGGAGCTCGTTTCGCTTTGCATACGGCACCTGCATGGCGAGCGCCGTATCGCAGAAGAGCACGTCGCCGCAGTCCTTGAACGGCACACCGAGCGTCTTCGCCGATGAGCAGCGCCTTGAAGCCCGTGCAATCGACGAACAGGTCGCCCTCGATCTCACCGGCCTGCTCGGTATCGAGGCTGCGGATGTCGCCGTCTCGGTGCAGATTCACATGCCGGACATCGGCCAGCACGTGCCGGACACCCAGCTTCTCGCAGCAGTGCTTCTGCAGGAACGGCGCGAACTTTGCCGGCGTCCAGGTGATACGCGTAGTTGGCGACTGCGTCGAACTCCGCGGTCGCGATGGTCTTGGGTGCGAGCCCGTCGTCGCAGAGCGCCCTTGCGGGCACACGGCGTCGCAGAAGCTGCGGCCGTCGCCCTCGGCCAGCCAATGCGGAGCGAGATTGATCTGCGTAAAACTCTGCGGAAGCATCAGCGGGTGATAGTACGAATCGTCCGTCGGCGCCGGTCGTCCAGCGCGCGAATCGCGCGCCCTGTTTGAAGGCGGCGTCGCATTGCGGAAGAACTCCGTCTCAGAGACACCGATGCGCGCGAGCGTGCTGCGCAGCGTCGGCCACGTGCCTTCGCCAACGCCGATGATCGGACGTATTGGGCGACTCGACAAGCGTGACGCTGAAGCCCGCAGGCCATCCGGCTGCGATGTTTGGCGGCGATGACACCGGCGGTCAGCCAGCCGGCCGTGCCGCCGCCGACGATGACGATGTTCTTGACGGGATGGACCATTTGCACGTTCGTCGACGTCGAAGAGGTGGAGGCGTCGATGTGACCGGCGACTCCCTATCCTACTCCACCAACCGATTACATCCTGAAGCGCACTCCCAGTGCGTACCGGCGGCCGTAGCGAAGACATCCAGCAGCTGGTTGTCGAATCGTCCATGCGTGCTCAGCGTTTCGTCGTGACGTTCAACGCTTCGAAGAACACGTTGAGCTGTCGGTGAACTGATAGCTCGTGCTGAAGTCGATCTGCAGGCTCGAGTTCACGAACGTCGGCTCCGCTCCAAAGGCCGAGTTGTTCTGGTTCTGACCGAACTGCAGCAGATACTCATCACGCCAGTTGGCAGCGACGCGCGCCTCGAAGCCGTTCTTGTCGTAGAACGCCACGAAGTTCGCCGAGTTCGCAAGTCCCGTGACCGCGAAGCCGCTCTGCGAGATGTCGGTCCGGTCGTACGGCTTGTTCGGTATCGACGAGCGTGACGTTCGCATTGAAGCCGAAGCCGGTGTCGCCGAACACGTGCTGCCACGCGAGCTCCACGCCGTTCACCGTCGCATCCGGTCCGTTCACACGCTGCGAAACCGTGTAGATCGCCGGCTGCCCCGTCGTCGGATCGATCACGTTGTTGATCGTCTGACGCTGCGTGCCTTGCACGATGAAGTTCGTTACATCCTTCACGAACACATTGACCGCCGCATACGAGTTGCTGCTGGTAGTACCACTCGACCGCAAAGTCGAAGTTGTCGGACAGATACGGCTTGCAGCTCGGATTACCGCCGTTCGCCGTCAGAGCGCCCGACGCGCGGCAACGAGCCGACGTTCAGCACTGGCGTCAGGAAGTTGATCGCGGGCCGTGTCAGTGTGCGCGAAGCATCGAAGCGCAGATGCAACGTATCGGTGAGCTCCAGCTTCAAGTCCAGGCTCGGCAGCAAGAACGAGTAGCTGCTCTTGGTGGTGATCGGCTGCGACGGCCGAGAACGTCGTGGTCAGCAGCGTCGGGTCCGCCGGAGCTCAGCGTCGAGCGCTGACAGGCACGCGACCCACACCTGCCGAAGACAGATCCGTGCGTTCTTCACGCGAACACCAGCGCTGAAATGGAACGGCATTGATCCCGACTTGCGTATCGAACGCTCGCGCGGACGAATCCCGACCAGCGTCTTCTCCGTGATGTCCTGGATGCTGCCGGGATCGAGCGCTAGTCGAGCGACCCGTGGTAATTACAGAGCGAGGGTGATTGGCAGCGGCGCATGCAGCGGCGGAGTTGTCGGAGTCCCGTCGGTAGTTGAACCCGTTGATCTGCTGCTGCTCACGGATTGCCCAGTCCTTGCAGGTAAGCCGTACAGCGTCACGCGAGTTGTACTCGCAGCAGGGACGGCGGCAACGAGCCCGCACCGGAGAAGCCGGAGATGAAGCCGCGAGGTGCTGATCGTTCCGTGATACAGCGCTCGTGGGAACGACAACACCGGAAGTGCGGCCCGAAGGCGCGCCGTATCCTGCGTAGGCCTGCCAGAAGTTGTTCGCGAACGTGTTCGCTGCCTTGCAGCGTGAACTCGTCGTCAGATACGAGAGACCCAGATCGAGCTTCAGGTCATCCTGCTTCCACGTCGTCGTGAAGCGGGCCTGCTTGATCGTGTCGGTGTTCTCCTGCGCGTGCGCACCAGCACGTGTGAGCCGATGGCGGTACGGATCTAGATAGCGCGCCTGATTACCAGCCGGGACCGAAGGTCGTCATCTGCGGGAAAGTGCTCGCTGCTGTCGCCCAGTGACTCGCACACCCAAGGCGCAGTGCCGAGCGTGCCGCCGTAGCCGATGTCGCGCGCCGTCGGAACCCTCGCCGTCCGGATTCGGCTTCGCTCTTGGCATAGGAGAAGTCGAGTCGAAGCTCAGGTTGTCGGACGCATCGAACTTGAAGTTGAGGCCGGTCTGATTGGTCTTGAGCACGTTGCTCGTTGAAGCCTCGCGTTGAGATCCATCGGCGTGCCGGGCTGGACGAAATCGACCACAGTGCCATTGTTCGTCGAGCTGCACGCTGCGCAGATCGCCAGATCCGAACCACAGGGCGAAGCCGTAGGTCTCGGTCTCGATCTTCTGGCGCGAGTAGTTGTCGTCGATGGTCACGCAGCATGTTGTCGGAGGGCGCCACTGGAACGCGATGCGGCCATCGATGCGCTTATCCGATGACTTGCGACTGCTCGGCGCCGTACTGCTGCTGCCACCAGCCGACGATCGTCTTGTTGGCCGCCGCCGATCTGGCGGTGCTGCAGGTCGCGGTGAGCTGGCAGGGCGCGAAATGGCCGCCTTCCCAGCCCGAGACGAACACGCGATTGGTCGTCGTGGTGCGATCGGTGTAGATGGCATCGAACGAGAATGCCCATCGTGTCGTTCGCGAACGTGTCGCTGAACAGCAGCCACGCCGTCGGACGCGATGTCACCGGACTCATCCTGCATCGAGCCCGACGCGCTGCGCAACGAAGTGCATGCCGGGGTGATCGAAAGGCTTCGGATACTGAATGTTGATGCGTCGCGCCGATGGAGCTGCTCGACAGCGTGACGTCCGGGCGTCTTCATCACGTCAAGCCGCCGACGAAGTCGGCACCGACGGTGCTGAAGTCCACCGAGCGTCCGCCGGTCGCCGTCGAGATGCGTCGGCCATCGAACAGCGTCTCGTTGAAGTCGCCACCGAAGCCGCGCACGGTGATGCCGGTCGGCTCGCCGCGCGTACCGGCTGCGCTGAATCGACACGCCCGGTACGCGCTGCAGCGATGCGGCGACGTTGGAATCCGGGAACTTACCGATATCCTCGGACGAGATCACGTCGACCACGCCCGAGGATTCGCGCTTCATATCCAAGTTGCGCTGCAGCGAACCTCTGATACCGGTGACGACGACTTCTTCCAGAGTGTCCGACTGATTCGGAGTGCTCGCGCGTTCTTGCGCCATGGAAGGACCTGCGAGCGCTAACAATCCTGAGACTGCGAGCGCCTTCTGATACCTCTTCTTCCGCATTTCAACTCCCCCTTGACCACCGCTCGAATGAACGGCATTTCTTAATTCCTCGTACTTAAGCACTGTTGCAAAGGAGCGTCAATACTCAGACTAATGGTCGACAATGACAGCGCTGTTCACAAGGCACGTACCTCATCGAGGTATGCGCACGCGGTGACGACGCAACAGTTGGGACAGCCGCGGTTTCCGCACAAAACCTATCAACGGCGCGTCGCCGTCGGGTGGCGAAGCGGTCAAGACAACAGATCGAGAGCTCTAGTTTCAGATGGCCGAAGCGCGGTCGACATGCAGCCCATCGCGCAACTCCGGCTGTGTTGCGCGAACAACAGCGAAGGTAGGAGACTCCTCTCGCTCGGATCAACAAGCGGAAATTACACCGCCCACTTCACAGGGCGTGTATACGACCAACCGAGACTACTGATCCAGAGCGCCACAGCGGGAGGCGTCGGGTCGCCTGCTTAGCGCTCGTGCGGTAAACGCGTGATCGAGCCATTTTTACACACGACTTGATGCGCCCTGTGGCCGTTCACTTCGTCGCTGCTTCTATGACGAATCCGCCGCGACCTTGCATTTCGATCTTGGCAGGCGATTTAGAGATTTCGAGGTTGGTTCGCTTGGTAGTTACCCGGATCGCGGGCCAGGAACCGCACGTCATCCCAGATGCTGGGCACGCCTTTCAAGAACTCGCGAACGTAGTCAGGTGCTTTGGCCATCCCCTGAGGGATTTCGGCGTAGTGCTGAATTCCCGAGGTGAACATGACCGACAGTGCCAGTTCGAACGCAGTGCTCGTTGGTCGCTCGATGCCATTGATGTGATCCAGCACGACCGGAGTGAAATCCATTGGATCGAAACCATTTCGGGCGAACGGCAGCATCGCGGCGTGGGGCTTCGTCCTCGGCGTTACGCTGATCGAACGTGACGAACTCAAGTCCCCTCACCGCCTCCATAGTCATTAGATTTGGATAGGTCCGCTGCCAACCGTGTGGCAACGTTGCGCCGTGGAAATTCATCGACGAAGCCGTACGGCATCGCGTCTTCGAGGATGTCCTCGTAATAATCAATGACCGATTGACCATCACCACCGAAGAATCGATCTTCAGTCCTGCCACGCCCATGGCTTTCAAACGATCGAATTCCCGAATGCGATTTGCATGGGTCAGCATCCGATCGCGTGGGTCTGCGGCGCTTCGTTCCAATCGCCGGCGGAGTGGTACCAGACCAGAATCTCCACGCCTTTGGATCGACCGCAATCGACGAGTTCTTTCAGCTTGTCGTAGCCGATCTGCGCGTCCCGACAGTGTTTTCCACCAATGTGTATCGCCAATGCATTTCAGCCGCGTAATCCACTGAATGGCGCAACGACCTCTTGAACGGAGTCATGGTGATTACGGGCAAGTTCGCCGATAGCTCGCCGCTCCTCGCGATCCCAAACTTCGCGCGGATGAATCGCGAGCCGTCCCCGCCTCCGGGTGTCGCCGGTTTCGAAGAAACAATCCAGACAAACACGCAAACCTGCCGATCGCATCGGAGGTTTGGATCCAGGAGATCTAACACTCCGGTCACCGGTGCGGAGAAGATCAGGGATCGATCTCCACCCAGGAGTCGCTCCTGCAGGGCGCAGAATTCAAATGCAACCCTGCGTTCGCTGAGTGTTCAGCCGAGGGAGACGGCGAGCGATGGCCGATCGCCTGCGGCTCCAGCGCTAGGGCGAGCCTACAAACTACGGAATCGGATGCCCGGGCTCGGCCCGCGCAAAATGTTTGTTTTCTGACCCGTGCACGCAAGCTATATTCCAATAAATCCTTCCTACGGCAGGGATCGATTCAAAGAAGCAGACGCGGCGTCAGTTTTGCGAGCGCCGAGTTTTTTGGGGGTATTGATGACCTTGAGTATTCGATCCGCATCGCGCCCTGCGATGCTCAAATTCTTATTACCGGCATTGGCTGTGCAGCTGCTTCTGAGCACTTATGCGTCGGCCGATGCGCCGCTCCTGAATCGTAATGGCAGCTTCGTCGTTGTCGAGCCCTACGCTCCCAATGTCGTGCGGATCACCTGGTCAGCAGCGACAAAGCCCTCACGCTCGCCCCGCCAGGATACGGCTTTATCGCGAAGCCGGACGATCGCGGCTGGCAGCACACCTCCGCACAAGGTGCCGATGTTTTTCAATCCAATCGCCTGAAGGTCGAGGTCGTCGCTCAACCTTACCCTGGTCCGCCATCGCAGATGGAGCGTTACTTTGCACCTTCACTGCCGCCCGTCGCTGTGCGGATCAAGAACGCCAAGGGCGAGACGTTGGCCACGATGACCGGCTGGGAGATGGCGCCGCACGTGTCAACGGCGAGAAAACCTTCCGGGTCGGCGCGAGCTTCTCGCAGCGCCGGACGAGCATATTACGGCCTCGGCCAGAACAGGAAGGCTTCTCGACCTGCGGGGCCGCACGATCGACTGCCGGCACTATTACGAGCGCCCGCGGGCGAGCAGGTGTGCGTGCCGTTCCTGGTGACCAACAAGGGCTACGGCATCGTCTGGGACAATCCCTCCCCGACCATGGTCTCGCCGGCCTCAACGGCCGCACGCTTTCCAGTCCGAGGTCGGCGAACGCATCTCCTTCTTCGTCATCACCGGCCCACCACCGACGAAATCTATGCAGGTTATGCCCGCCTGACCGGCGCGCACGCCTCCCGCCCAAGGCGGCGTTCGGCCTGATCCAGTCCAAGGCGCGCTACGAGAGCCAGGCCGAGCTGACGCGTCGCCAAAGGCTATCGCAACAGCGGCTATCCGCTCGACGTGATGGTGGTCGACTGGTTCTACTGGACGCGGATGGGCCAGCTCGACATCGATCCGGCGCGTTCCCCGATCCCGCCGGCATGAACAAGCAGCTCCACGACAGGGGCATGCATTCGATCATCGCGTCTGGCCGCGGTTCGAAAAGGAATCACGTAACTTCAACACGCTCGCGGCGAAAGGTTGGTTGCTCGCAG
>CAWCQB010000016.1:0-113764 GCA_963797505.1 uncultured Actinomycetota bacterium
GGCCGTACCAGACCGTGTAGTTTGATGAAGACGGTCCCGCCGCTTCCGCGTGACGCGCACCATCTCCTCGGCCATCAGCCAGGGGTCGGGCACGTGCTTGAGCACGTTGCTCGAGTAGCAGAGGTCCAGCGAACCCTCCCGGAACGGTGGCTTGCATGCCACTGCCGATCACCGTGCGGGTGCTGGAGTTCTGGCCCGAGGCCTGGGCGCTCACCCACGTCGGCATCAAGGGCGAGGTACGTCGCCCTCGTACTCCCGAACGCCGACCGGAAGTAGCCCGGCCCGCCACCCACGTCGAGCATGACCGCACCGGTCAAGGTCGGCGTAGCTGCTCAGGTGGGCCACCGAGTCCTCGGCGAGCGCGGTGTAGAAGCGCCCCGGGATCGGGCTGTTCGTAGCGGAACTCGCGCAACAGCCTGACCGACCGACGCAACGTTGCTCGCCACGACGATGCAGACGTGGCGGGCGGGCTGGGCACGCGGGCGACCCTACCGGCGTGGTCCACAGACCGAGACGCGGGTTAGCGTCTATGTCATCACCCTAGTTGGAGCAGCTGGCCGGGAAGCGGGTGGTCTTCCTGTGCTGGCGCGACACCCACAACCCCAAAGGGGGCGGCGCCCGAAACTCTACCAAAAGAAGATCGCGGCAGGACCTGAGGGAGCGCGGCTGCGAGGTCACCATCTTCTGCGCGGCCCACGCGGCTGCGCCTCCCGACGAGACCGTCGACGGCATCCGGTTCGTACGGCGAGGCTCGTAGCTGTCGGTGTACCCCGCCGGCATGGCGGCACTGCGTCGCGGTGACCTCGGCGACCCGGACGTGGTCGTCGACGTCCAGAACGGCCTCCCCGTTCTTCTCACGGCTGGTCACCCGCAAACCCGTCGTCGTACTCGTCCACCACGTGCACCGCGAGCAGTGGCCGGTCGTCTACCCCGGCCTGATCGGGCGCGTCGGCTGGTGGATCGAGCGCCGCCTGGCGCCCTGGCTCTACCGGCGCGAGCAGTACGTCGCGGCGTCCCGCGACCGACCACGGCGATCGTCGGGGTGGGCGGACTTCGTGACGTCCACCGCCAGGGCGGGGTCGGTGCCGTTGTGGACCACGGCGACGCGAGGTCCGGTGACGCCGAGCTGACGGAGCTCGCCGCGGGTGGCGCGGGACACCGCGACGTACTGCTCGTGCCGGTAGAGCCACGGCGCCAGGCGGCGCTCGATCCACCAGCCGACGCGCCCGATCAGCCCGGGGTAGACGACCGGCCACTGCTCCCGGTGCACGTGGTGGACGAGTACGACGACGGGCTTGCGGGTGACGAGGCGCGAGAAGAACGGCAGGCCGTTCTGCACGTCGACGACCACGTCCGGGTCGCCGAGGTCACCACGTCGCAGCGCCGCCATGCCGGCGGGGTACACCGACAGCTTCGAGCCGCGACGTACGAACCGGATGCCGTCGACGGTCTCGTCGGGAGGCGCCGCCGCGTGGGCCGCGCAGAAGATGGTGACCTCGCAGCCGCGGTCGACCAGTCCCGCGGCGATCTTCTCGAGGTAGAGCTCGGCGCCGCCACCCTTCGGGGTTGTGCGTGTCGCGCCAGCTGAGGAAGACGACACGCTTCCCGGCCAGCTGCTCCAGCTCGGTCATGGCGGACACGCTAACCCGCGTCTCGGTCTGTGGACCACGCCGGTAGGGTCGCCCGCGTGTCCAGCCCGCCCGCCACGTCTGCGTCGTCGTGGCGGGCGACGTTGGGTCGTTCGGTCCGGCTGTTGCGCGAGTTCCGCTACGAACAGCCCGACCCGGCGCGCTTCTACACCGCGCTCGCCGAGGACTCGGTCGCCCAGCTGAGCAGCTACGCCGACCTGGCCGGTGCGGTCATGCTCGACGTGGGCGGCGGTCCGGGCTACTTCCGGGCGGCGTTCGAGGGTGCCGGAGCGACGTACCTCGCGCTCGACGCCGACGTCGGTGAGCTCGCCGGCCTCGGCGAGGTCTCCAGCCGGACGGTGATCGGCAGTGGCATGCAGCTCCCGTTCCGGGACGGCTCGCTGGACCTCTGCTACTCGAGCAACGTGCTCGAGCACGTGCCCGACCCCTGGCTGATGGCCGAGGAGATGGTGCGCGTCACGCGGAGCGGCGGGACCGTCTTCATCAGCTACACGGTCTGGTACGGCCCCCACGGCGGGCACGAGACCGGGCCCTGGCACTACCTCGGCGGGCGCTACGCGCGTCGCCGCTACCGGCGCACGCACGGTCATGAGCCGAAGAACAGGTACGGCGAGTCACTCTTCCCCGTCACGGTCGCGGCCGGTCTGCGCTGGGCCCGGAAGCAGACCGCCGCCGACGTGGTCGACCTGACACCGCGCTACAACCCCTGGTGGTCGCGGTGGCTGCTGCGGGTCCCGCTGGTGCGAGAGGTGGTGACGTGGAACCTCGTGATCGTGTTGCGCAAGAAGTGAGGTTCCGCACCGCAGTCCGCGTCTGCTCGCCGTCTGTCTGCTCCTCGTCGGGCTGGCGTTCATCCAGAACTCCGGCTTCCTGGTCGCGGACACCAAGTTCGACCTGGCGGTGTCTCCCCAGCAGTTCCTGGAGCGTGCGCTGCACCTGTGGGACGACAGGGGCGCCTTCGGTCAGCTGCAGAACCAGGCCTACGGCTACCTGTGGCCGATGGGCCCGTTCTTCGCGCTCTTCCACGCCGCTGGCCGTTCCCGGCTGGATCGTCCAGCGGCTGTGGCAGGCCCTCGTCCTGTGCGTGGCGTTCCTGGGCATGGTGCGGGTGGTCCGCGCCCTCGGTGTGCGCTCCGACCTGGCGAGCATCGCCGCCGGCCTCGCCTTCGCGCTCTCGCCGCGCATGCTCACCGTCCTCGGTCCGATCTCCATCGAGGCCTGGCCGAGCGCACTGGCGCCCTGGGTGCTGCTGCCGCTGATCCTGGGCTCGACCTCGGGATCTCCCCGGCGGGCGGCCGCGCTGTCCGCTGTCGCAGTGGCCCTGGTCGGAGGGGTGAACGCCTCGGCCACGTTCGCGGTGCTGCCGCTCGGGGTCATCTGGATCCTCACCCGGACACGCGGTCCGCGACGTCGCAGCCTGATGATCTGGTGGCCGACGTTCACCTTCGTCGGGACGTTGTGGTGGCTGGTCCCGCTCTTCGTGATGGGGTCCTACAGCCCGCCCTTCCTCGACTTCATCGAGACGACCTCGGTGACGACGTTCCCGACCACGATCTTCGACTCGCTGCGCGGTACGTCGAACTGGATCCCCTACGTCAGCCCCGACTCGAGGGCCGGCAACGACCTCGTCACGGCGGGATTCCTCGCCGTCAACAGCGGAGTCCTCCTGCTGGCCGGGTTTGCGGGGATCATCGACCGTCGCAACTCGCACCGGCCGTTCCTCGCCATCTCCGTGCTCACCGGCCTGCTGATGGTGACCGCCGGTCACACGGGAGCGGTCCACGGCCTCTTCGCCGGTGACGTGCGTGCCCTGCTCGACGGATCGCTGGCGCCCCTGCGCAACGTGCACAAGTTCGACCCGATCATCCGGCTCCCGCTCGTGGTGGGCATGGCCTTCGTCATCGAGCGACTCCTCGCCGCTCGGCGCGCCATCCCACGGTCGTCGGAAGACGTGGGGCGCATGCTCGACCGGGCCAACCAGACCGCAGTGCTGGGCCTGGTCCTGGTGGGGCTCATCGGATCGATCACCCCGGTCCTGGTGGGGCGGATCGAACCGGCCAGCCCCGTCGCCGGCGTGCCGGCGTACTGGAAGCAGACCGCCGACTTACCTCGCCGCCCACCCCGACGACGGCACCGCCCTGCTCGCGCCCGGATCGGCCTTCGCCACCTACCTCTGGGGATCGCCCAAGGACGAGCCGCTCCAGTTCCTGGCGCGCTCACCGTGGGCCGTGCGCAACGCCATCCCGCTCGCGCCCGTGAACAACATCCGCATGCTCGACACCATCGAGGACCGGTTCGCCCAGGGCCACGGCTCCATCGGGTTCACGAGGTACCTCCAGCGCAACGGCGTGGGGTACCTCGTCGTACGCAACGACCTCCACCCGAGCAGCGACGTGCCCGACCCGGTGGTGGTGCACCAGACGATCGACCAGTCACCGGGACTGACCAGGGTCGCCCAGTTCGGGCCCGACGTCGGCGGGGGAGCGCACCTCACCACGGACAAGATCCGGACCGTCGTCAACGGCGGGTGGCAGGCGGAGTACCCCGCGGTCGAGATCTACCGGGTGCCGGGCGTCTCGTCGACCACCTCGGGGAGCAACCCGACCGTGGTGGTCGGCGGACCCGAGGACCTCCTCGACCTGGCTGACTACCACGTGATCGGGAGCGAGCCGACGGTGCTCGGCTCCGACGTCGACCCGCACCTCAAGGTCGGACCGGGCGGAGCGCCGTACGTGCTCACCGACGGGCTGCGCCGACGGGAGCGGTCGTACGCGCGCATCCACGACGGCTACTCCGCGACCCAGGCCGAGGGCGACCGCGCGCGCAGGCTCAACCCGCACCTGGACTACCTGAACCCGCAGCAGCGACGCTGGCAGACCGTCGCGGCGTACGACGGGGCGCGGTCGGTCACCGCCTCCTCCTCGGGATCGGACTCCGACGCGCCCGGCGGCTCCCGCCGCGGCGAGCTGCCGTACGCCGCGGTCGACGGATCGAGCACGTCCGAATGGGTCTCCAACCCCGCCCGGTCGGGTCACATCTGGTGGCGGGTCACCCTTCCCGAGGCGACCGACGTGGGGCCGGTGTCGGTGACGCTGGGCTCGCGCGCGGCCGACAACGGCCTGGTCCGGGTGCGCACCGAGAACGGTGTCAGCAAGGCCCGCACCACCGGCCCCGGCGAGACGGTCGACCTCACGCCGCCACCCGGACGCACGCGCTGGGTGCAGGTCGAGGCACCCGGGACCAACCACCGGCTGATGGCCCTGGCCGACGTGTCGTTCGCCGGTCTCGACGTCCACCGTGAGCTCGTGCTGCCACGCGTACCCGACTCGTGGGGCGACCCGAGCGCCGTGGTGCTGCGGGCCGACCTCGATGCCCGCCGGGGGTGCACCCGGGTCGACGGAGACGTGCGGTGCGCCCAGGACAAGGACCGTCCCAGCGAGGAGGCCACCGGCGTCGGACGCGTCTTCACCCTGCCGGAGGCGGCTCAGTTCGCACCCCGGATGAGGGTGCGCCCGCTCGCCGGAGAGGCGCTCGACGCGCTGATCATGCGCGACCAACCGATCAGCATCACGGCGTCGTCGACGGCCGTCCCGGACCCGCGGGCTTCGCCGATCGCCGCGATCGACGGTGACCCGGCCACCACCTGGACCGCGAACGTGGCGGACTTCAAGCCCACGCTCGACCTGAGCTGGATCGGCCGACGAGCCATCACCGGCGTGAGCATGAGCACCTCCGACGACACGGCCGCTCGTCGACCTCGAGAGATCACCCTCATCTGGCCCCATGGGCGTCGCGAGGTGACGCTGGACGCCGAGGGCCAGGCGCGGTTCCCGGCCATCCGGACCGCCCAGCTGCGGATCCTGGTCCGCGAGGCCGCGTTCGCCACCGACGTGGGCTTCGACGGGCGCTCGAGCCAGATCGGTGTCGGCATCCAGGAGCTCCGTCTCCAGGGCCTGCCCTACGTCCCGACCGTCCTGTCGACGCACGTCATGCGCACCCGGTGCGGCACCGGACCGGAGGTGTCCGTCAACGGCACGACCTACGCGACCCGAGTCATCGCCACCCCTGCGCGGCTGTTCTCCGGGCGATCGGTGCCGGCCAGGATCTGTGGGGTGGGGGCGCCCGCGCCGGCGTCGGTCAGCCAGCTCGACCTGCCCGCGGGGACCAACCAGGTCACCGCACAGGCAAGCGACGCGTTCCAGTTCCAGTCGCTGGTGCTCCGCGATGTCGACGCGGCGAGCACCGGCGGTGCGTCGTACGCCGCCCCGTCGACGCGTCACAACGCCGTGCGGACCGTGATCCAGCCGACCGTCGGTGGGTCCCACGACCTGGTCAACCTGGGCCAGAACGCGAACTCGGGTTGGCAGGCCACCCAGGACGGGCACGCGCTGCCGAGCGTGGTGCTCAACGGATGGCAACAGGGGTGGCACCTGCGCGACTCGAGCCCGGTGGTGGCGACGTTCGGCCCGGACGCCCTCTACCGCATCGGGCTGGGCGTGGGTCTGCTCTGCCTCGCGCTGCTGATCGGGGTCACCGTCCTCCTCGGGCTGCGGCGACGCCGCGCGCCCGAGCTGCCCCCTCTCGGAGAGGCGAGCGTGCCCGCGGTGCTGGCCTACGGCCTGGCCGTGGGCGGAGCGCTGCTGCTGGCCGGCTGGGCGGGACTGCTCGTCGCCGCCCTCGTGGCCGTCGGGTCAGCGGCGCTGCGCGGGCAGCTGGCGCAGGCGGCGCCGTGGATCTTCGGCGGCCTGTGCCTGCTGGCCTCGGTGGGGTACTTCTTCCAGCCCTGGGGCAACGTCGGAGGTTGGGCAGGACAGGCGTCCTGGCCGCACTACCTGGTGCTCGCGCCGGTGGTGGCCGCGCTGATCGGGCTGTCGCCCCGGCCGAGCGGCCGCAAGCGGGCCGCAGGGACCTCGATGAGCCGGTAGGCCACCTCCGCCGCCGCCAGGCTGAGCACGAGTGAGACCGCCCAGATGGCCAGGAACCTGCCCTCGAACAGCGGCCAGCCGGTCATCCACATGACGAGGTGCAGCACGGGCAGGTGCAGGCAGAAGAAGCCGTAGGAGATGAACCCGAGGTGGCGTGCCCACCGCTGGCTCAGGACACGCGCGTAGGCGCTGCCGGGTGCGGGGAAGATCCCGGTCATGACCACGAGGCCGCCGATGGCGGCGTAGACGAGGTTCTTGGCCAGCAGCTGCCCGGGCGTCGGTGCCACCAGCATCGACGGGCCGGCCAGGGGCGTGGCGGCGACGAGCAGCAGTCCGGCGGCCATCGCCCAGCAGCTGCCGGGCTGTCCCGCGAGGGACACGAGGCGCGCGATCCAGCGCGACGTGCTGCCGCGTCGGTGGAGGAGCTCGACGAGCGCCAGCATGATGCCGACCCCGAACCAGCCGAGGTACGCCGGAAGCCACTCGTTCGGCTGCCCCGTCGTCCACCCGCTCGCCCAGGGCGATCCCCACAGCAGCCAGCCGACCGTCACCGCGACCATGACCAGCACGAGGACCAGCACCCGGCGCGGGTGGAGCCGGCCGCACCGGCCGACGGCGATCAGCATCAGCAGCGGCAGGAAGACGTAGAAGCTGACCTCGACCGCCAGGCTCCACATGTGCGTCAGCCCGTCCGGCAGCTGGTGGTCGACGAAGGTGTTCCCGAACCCCAGCGTCACGAGCCAGTCGCGTGGTCCGAGGTCGTTGTTCTTGGTGATCAGTCCCAGGGCCAGGAGCGCCGTCACGACGTACAACGGCAGGATGCGCAGGGCCCGCTTCCAGTAGTAGTGCCCGACCGCGGGCGCCGGCCGCCGGTCCAGGGCGCGGGCCAGGTAGGGCCGCGCGAGCAGGAACCCGGACAGCACGAAGAAGATCGCCACGCCCACGTCGAGGCGGGCCAGCACGGAACCCCACACGCCGTGACCGATGTAGGCGCCGGCCCAGTACGCCGCGTGCGTGGTGAACACCGCCAGTGCGCCGACCGCGCGCAGGGCGTCGAGGGCGGGAAAGACCGGACCCTGCTCGGGGGTGAGGACGGGGAGGAGATCGTCGCTTCGTGCGTCACAGACTTCCCCCTGCCACTGGTAGGCCGACCTCGATGCGGTCGACACACATGGTCTGGCCGGGCTCCAGACCGTCGATGCGGACCGAGTCGAAGGTCCCGGTCATCCGCAGGAAGAGGTTACCCAGACCACCGGGGAGCTGGACCCGGCGCTCTCTGTCGCCGGCGGTGATGGTCACGTTCGACGGATCGCTGGTCAGGTAGCCGATCCGCATCCACCACTTCGCCTGGAAGGCGCGACCGTTGAGGGGGATGTCGAGTCCCTTCGAGGTCACGTGCCAGCCGCAGCCCTCCGACGGTCCCTCCTTGGATGCCACGCCCAGCTCGATGTGGGCCCGGCGCAGGGCGCCACCTTGTCCCACGACGAGCAGCCGGCGGCTCACGCTCGGGAAGTCGACGCGCGTGTCCAGCAGGGACGCCAGCGTGTGGGTGTTGTTGCGAGGAGTCACCAGCCTGGAGAGCACCTCCTCGGGAGTGGGGGTCTGCGCCAGCTCGATGTGACCGGCCCTCCGTGCGTCTGCCTGGAGTCGGTGCAGGTACGGATCGCTCGCGTTCTGGTGGTGCCAGATGTGGGCGTAGGTCGCGCTGTTCCAGATCCCTGACGCCAGGATGACCCCGCAGAGCAGCACCACCAGGGCCCGCGGTGCGGCCACCACGAGCGCGGGCCGTTCGCGAGGCTCGCTGCTCTCGACCGCGCCGATCAGCGTGTGGGTGGCCAGCGCCACGCACAGCGTCACCACGCAGGCCGCGTCAGTGAGGTAGCGGTACTCACGCCCGGTGACGGAGCCGACGGCCGCACGCGCGCTGGCCACCACGAGGGTGGTCGCCACCAGGTAGGCCAGCAGCAGGGCCCAGGCGCGAAGCGTGCGGGTCCGGCGCAGCGCCAGGTAGGCGACCACCAGGATGATGACCACCCAGCAGAGCGGGACGAGGAAGGTGGGCGTGTCGGCGAACGCCGTCGGCGGTGCGACCACCTCCCAACGCCACGGGCCACCGAGTACGCCGGCGCCGAACCCTCTCCCCAGCAGGGTGGACGCGACCGACGGGAAGCCGCCGAGCAACGACCCGTTCGCGATCGGCGGGACCTCGAGGACGTAGTACGCCGTGTAGGCGCCGCCGAGCACGACGAACGCCGTCCACGCTGCCAGGTAGGTGCGCAGCACGTGGAGCAACCGCCGCGGCAGGGAGCCGGACCCGAAGTAGGCGACCGCCACGAAGGCCAGCACCGGCAGCGTGAGGATGCCTCGGACGTCGAAGGTGACCCCCAGCAGCACCGCCAGGACCGTGCCGACCAGGGGCCAGGTGTGTCGTGTGCGCAGGTACATCACCCAGCAGGCGACCGCGCTGAAGAAGCCGATCTGCACCGGCAGGTGGGAGACCGAGGCGATCCACCACAGCTTCGTGGGGGCCGTCAGCGGGCTGGTGAGGTAGAGGGCCAGCGGAAACAGCAGCGTCTTGCGGTGACCGAAGAGCGTGACCAGCATCCACCAGGCGGCGACGCTCGCCAGCGCCTGGAACACGAGCGAACCCGTCGCGGCGAGGCCCCAGTCGAGGGTGCCGGACCTGGACACGATCCAGGTCACCACCCGCCCTCCGGGCATGAGGTGCCCGGAGTAGGGGGTCAGCATGTAGGAGAGGTCCAGCCGCTGGCGCTGGCCGTCGTAGAGGAAGTTGTAGTCGTCGAGGAAGAACCAGGACGGGAAGACCGCCCAGGCATGGAAGGCGAGCTCGGCGACGATCAGGCCCGGCCGCCGCCCAGGTCACTCCTCGCCCGACGCCGACGAGGCTCCAGAGCTCGGCAAGACGACGGCGGGCGGTGGCCCAGGGCTCGAGCACCCCGTCCTCCTTCGGCTTCGACGCGTGGCACGTACGGCGTGGCTTCGCGTGGAGGCCATCATGTAGGGCGCCCGAATCTTACGTCGCGGTTTCCAGACGGGTGTCCGGCAGATATCGGGGTGCCTGATGCGCCCCTGGCACGGAGTGCGCTACCTTTCGGCGACGAGTTCTGGGAGGGACTACATGCGCAAGACGATTCCGGTGCTGTTCGGACTCGGGGGATTTCTTCTCGTGGCAGGCCTTGTCTGCTGGCTCTGGGCACCGGGAGTGGTGAAGAAGACGCCGCTCGACGTGAACACCACCACCCACCTCAGCGGCCAGGCCCAGAAGCTCAACACCGCGACCGGGGCGCTCGACTCCAACCCCGTGAACGCGACCAGCATCACCAAGACGGACTCCAAGGCCTCCGACGACAAGGTCGTCGTCTGGACCAACAGCAGCTGCCTGGTCATCGACAAGGACAACCCCCCGGACTGCGTCGACGGTCAGGATCCCCGCCTCGTCTCGGCCAGCACCGACGTGTTCGCCACCGACCGCGTGACCGCGCTGGCCGTCAACGACAGCAAGTACCTGCCGGCCGACGCCGTCGAGCACCACGGACTGGTCAACAAGTTCCCCTTCGACACCGAGAAGAAGACCTACCCCTACTGGGACGGCACGCTCGGCAAGGCCGTCGACGCGAAGTACTCCGGCACGGCCAAGGTGAAGGGCGCCGACACCTACGTCTTCAAGGTCGTCACCAAGGACGAGCCCATCGACATCGCCGAGGGCGTCAAGGGCACCTACACCGACGAGACCACGATCTACGTCGAGCCGCGCACCGGCGCGATCCTCAACCAGACCGACGACCAGCAGCGCTTCCTGGACAGCGGCGACAAGGTCCTCGACCTGCAGCTCGCCTTCACCAGCGCCCAGCAGCAGCAGAGCGTCGACGACTCCAACAGCAACCTGCGCCTCCTCAACCTGGTCGAGTGGATCGTCCCGGTCGTGGGCATCGTCGGTGGGCTGCTCTGCCTCGGCATCGCGGTGTTCCTGCTGCTCTCAGGACGTCGTCGCGAGACACCGAGTGCGGAGCACCGCGAACCTGCACACGTCTGACGCGGAGGTTCGCAGGGGCGGAGGTACTACGACCATCGCGCGATAGCGGATGGCCCGCCCTAGGATCCATGGTTGTCCCTGAAGGCGCACCGCGCCTCGGGAACACCCTGGAGAACCCATGAAGCGCATCTACCTGTACGTCGCCGGCATCGTCGTGGCACTGATCCCGGCCGTGCTCGGTCTGACGGGCAACGCCTCGTTCTCCCAGTCGGTCCCGGTCCGGGTCCCCGACCGGGTGTCGAGCGACGACACGACCAGCACCCCGACGCCCACCCCGACGCCCACGCCGAGCAGCACCCCCACCCACGACGCCGCCGACGACCGCGGCCGGGGCGGCGCGGACGACGGCCCCACCCACGACGCGAACGACGACCGGGGCGGTGACCGCAACCGCGGGCGGCGACGACAACTCCGGTCCCGGCTCGACCAGCAGCGGCAGCGGCGGAGGCGGCGCGGACGACGGGCCGAACCACGACGCCGGCGACGACCGCGGCTCCCACTCGGGCAGCGGCGCAGCGGGACAGCGGGCACCACTCGGGCGGCGACGACGGCCGCCACGGTGGTGGCTCGGACGACGGCGGGTCCAGTGGCCACGGATCCGACCACTGACCTCCAGCCCTCCGGCTCGTCGGCGACGCCGGAGAGGGGCGCCGACGACACCCCGGAGGACGGCGCGTCGGACGTCAGCTGGCGCACGATCGCGACACCCGACCGCGAGGTCATGGGCGAGGAGCCGATGCAGGTACGCCGGGTGGTCGCCCAGCTCGTGCTCGGCATCGTGGTGGTGCTCGTGGCGGTCACGGTCGGCGGCTCCCTGGCCGCCCGCAAGCTGGCCGAGCGCGAGGCGGTCAACGACGCGGTCGGCCTGACCGACGTCTTCGCCGAGACGGTCATCCGCCCGGCGCTCACCGACCAGCTGGCCGCCGGCCAGCCCGCCGCACGGAAGACGTTCGACAACCTGGTGCGTGCCCACGTCCTCGGGCCCTCCGCCGTGCACGTCAAGCTCTGGACCCCCGCCGGCAAGGTCGTGTACGCCGACGAGGCCGGCCTGGTCGGCAAGACGTTCACCCTCGACGACGACCAGATCGCGGCGCTCGACAAGTCCGAGACCCGCGCCGACATCTCCCACCTCGACCGGGACGAGAACACGCTCGACGGCAAGGCCGGCGACAAGCTGGTCGAGGTCTACCGTCCCGTCTGGACCGACTCCGGCAAGAAGCTGCTCTTCGAGATCTACGCGCCGTACGACCAGGTCAGCCAGCGCACCGGCCAGCTCTGGCGCGGCTTCGCCGGCGTCACGCTGAGCAGCCTGCTGCTCTTCCTGCTGCTGATCACCCCGCTGTTCTGGCACCTGATGTCGCGCGTACGCCGCAACCAGCGCCAGCGCGAGCTCCTGCTGCAGCGCTCGGTGGACGCCTCCACCAACGAGCGCCGCCTGATCGCCGCGTCCCTGCACGACGGTCCCGTCCAGGACCTGGCCGCGACCTCGTTCGTGGTCGCGGGCGCCACGGCCCGGGCCAAGGCGGCCGGGCAGCACTGGCTGGTCGACGAGCTGCAGAACGTCGCCGGCTCGGTGCGGGCCAGCATCCGCGCGCTGCGCTCGCTGCTCGTCGACATCTACCCGGCGAGCCTCGCCCAGGCCGGCCTCGGCGCCGCCCTCGGCGACCTCGTGCAGTCCGTCCGCGCTCCCGGGCTCGAGGTGCGGCTGCACCACGACGACGAGGAGGAGCTCGGGCTCACCCCGGAGCAGGAGCGGCTCGTCTACCGGGTCGCGCAGGAGACGCTGCGCAACGCGGCCAAGCACGCCGTCCCGTGCACGGCGAGCGTGACGCTCTACCGGGTCGGCGACGAGGTCGTCCTCGACGTGCTCGACGACGGCAACGGGTTCGACGTCGACGCCCAGCTCGCCGACCCCGAGCCCGGCCACTTCGGCCTGCAGCTGCTGGCCAACGCCGCCGCCACCGGGGGAGCGCTGCTCCAGGTCGCCTCGGTGCCCCGCCGCGGCACGCACTGGCGGCTGCGGGTGCCGCAGGCCGAGCCGAGCCACGCGAACCCGAACCCGACCCCGACCGAGCCGGAGGACAACCCCGATGACTGAACCCGACCCCGGCCTGATCACCGTGCTGCTGGTCGACGACCACCAGATGGTCCGCGCCGGCCTGGCCACGCTGCTCGGCGCCACCGACGACATCCGGGTGGTCGCCCAGGCAGGCGACGGCGAGCAGGCCGCGGCCGAGGCCGCGCGCACCTACCCCGACGTCGTCCTGATGGACCTGTCGATGCCGGGCGTCGACGGGGTGGAGGCCACCCGCCGGATCCTCGCCGAGCAGCCCGAGGTGAAGGTCGTCGTGCTCACCAGCTTCTCCGACCGGGGCCGGGTCAGCGACGCCCTGAGCGCCGGCGCGGTCGGCTACCTCCTCAAGGACTGCGAGCCCAGCGACCTGCTCGCCGCGGTGCGCTCAGCCGCTGCGGGGCACGTACCCCTCGACCCGCGCGTGGCCGGGGTGCTGCTCCCGGACGCGGGTGGGCGACCGGAGGACGCGATGAGCCCGCGCGAGCTCGAGGTGCTCCGGCTGGTGGCGCAGGGCCTGGCCAACAAGCAGATCGGGCGCCGCCTCGGCATCAGCGAGCGCACCGTCAAGGCCCACCTCGGCCGGGTGTTCCGCCAGCTCGGCGTCGCGGACCGCACCAGCGCCGCGCTCTGGGCGCACGACCACCTGCCCGACCGGGTCGGCTAGCCCGACCCGGGTCCGTCGAGACGGGCCACGAAGACCGCCGAACCGGGGGTGAGCATGCCGCGCACCCGGCTCCAGCCGCCCCAGGTCCGGTCGTGCTCGGCCGGCCACTCCGGCTCGTGCAGGTCGGTGATCCGGAAGCCGCACCGGGCCAGCGCGCCCACCCAGTCGCCGAGGGTGCGGTGGTGCTCGACGTACCTGGTCTCGCCGGTCACGTCGTCGACCTCGACGTACGGCGTCCGGTCCCAGTAGGACTGCGAGGCCAGCAGCCCCTCCTCGCCGGGGTCGTCGGGGAACATCCAGCGCGTCGGGTGGGTGATCGAGAACGCGAACACGCCTCCCGGGCCGCAGCACCCGCGCGACGTCGGCGACCAGGGCGTCGGCGTCGGCGACGAACTGGAGCGCGCCGAAGGCGGAGAAGACGACGTCGAACGTCGCGTCGCCGAACGGCATGCCGGCGGCCGACGCACACAGGGTGGGTACGACGACCCCGTGCTCCTCGTCGATGCGCCGGCTGTGCTGGAGCTGCCGCATGGACACGTCGATGCCGACCGGCCGGCCGCCGTGGACCAGGACCCAGCGCGAGCACTGGCCGGCCCCGCTGCCGATCTCGAGCACGTCCCTGCCGTCGACCTCGCCGAGCGCGTGCAGATCGTCCTCGCGGACGCCCTCGGGACCCCACAGGAAGCCGTGGTCGCCGAGGAACTCCCCGTGCGTGGACTGGTACTCGTCGGCGTACGCGTCCCAGTCGGCACGGTTGGCCCGCAGCGACTCCGCCTCGTCGACCTCGCGCCGCTCGGGGCGTACACCTGACACGCTCGCAGGCTAGTCCCCGGCCCTCAGGCGTCGGCCTGCGCGGGCGCTCGGTTGGACGCTCGCGCCCGCAGGCCGATAGACTGGGCGGTGCGCCAGAAGTCTGCCTGAGTCTCAGACGGAGCAGCCTCTCGCTCGCTGTCGGCCCAACGTGGGAAACCGTGATGGGCAGCGAAACACATCGTGATGGTGAAAAGGGTTTCTGCGCGTGCCCGCACGACATCCATCCATCCAAGGAATCTCCTTCCACATGACGATCACCCCCACTCTTTCCGCGGCACCGCAGGTCGCAGTCAACGACATCGGTTCTGAGGAAGACTTCCTCGCCGCCATCGACGAGACGATCAAGTACTTCAACGACGGCGACATCGTCGAAGGCACCATCGTCAAGGTCGACCGCGACGAGGTCCTCCTGGACATCGGCTACAAGACCGAGGGCGTCATCCCCTCGCGTGAGCTCTCCATCAAGCACGACGTCGACCCCAACGAGGTCGTCGAGGTCGGCGACAAGGTCGAGGCCCTGGTTCTCCAGAAGGAGGACAAGGAAGGCCGCCTGATCCTGTCCAAGAAGCGGGCTCAGTACGAGCGCGCCTGGGGCACCATCGAGCAGGTCAAGGAGGAGGACGGCGTCGTCGAGGGCACCGTCATCGAGGTCGTCAAGGGCGGCCTGATCCTCGACATCGGCCTGCGCGGCTTCCTGCCCGCGTCGCTGGTGGAGATGCGTCGCGTGCGCGACCTGCAGCCGTACGTCGGCCAGACGCTCGAGGCGAAGATCATCGAGCTGGACAAGAACCGCAACAACGTCGTGCTCTCCCGCCGTGCGTGGCTCGAGCAGACCCAGTCCGAGGTCCGTCACGGGTTCCTCACCCAGCTCCAGAAGGGCCAGATCCGCAAGGGCGTCGTGTCCTCGATCGTCAACTTCGGTGCGTTCGTGGACCTCGGTGGCGTCGACGGCCTGGTGCACGTCTCGGAGCTGTCCTGGAAGCACATCGACCACCCGAGCGAGGTCGTCACCGTCGGTGACGAGGTCACCGTCGAGGTGCTCGACGTCGACATGGAGCGCGAGCGCGTCTCCCTGTCGCTGAAGGCCACCCAGGAAGACCCGTGGCAGCACTTCGCCCGCACCCACCAGATCGGCCAGATCGTCCCGGGCAAGGTCACCAAGCTGGTGCCGTTCGGTTCGTTCGTCCGCGTCGAGGAGGGCATCGAGGGCCTGGTGCACATCTCCGAGCTGGCCGAGCGCCACGTGGAGATCCCCGAGCAGGTCGTCCAGGTCAACGACGACGTGATGGTCAAGATCATCGACATCGACCTCGAGCGTCGCCGCATCTCGCTGTCGCTGAAGCAGGCCAACGAGACCGCGACCGCCGCCGAGGCCGAGGAGTTCGACCCGACCCTCTACGGCATGTCCGCGACCTACGACGAGCAGGGCAACTACATCTACCCCGAGGGCTTCGACCCCGACACGGGTGAGTGGCTCGAGGGCTTCGACGAGCAGCGCAAGCTCTGGGAGGACCAGTACGCCAAGGCGCACGCTCGCTGGGAGGCCCACGTCAAGCAGCAGACCGAGGCCGCTCAGGCCGAGGTCGAGGCCGGCGAGGCCACGTCCTACTCCAGCGGTGGCGACGCCCCCGCGGCCGAGGGCGGCAGCAGCGAGGCCGAGGGCGGCTCGCTCGCCTCCGACGAGGCGCTGCAGGCGCTCCGCGAGAAGCTCACCGGTGGGGTCCTGAGGAGCTCGCGCTAGCGAGCGTCTCGAGGGCGGCAACTGACCTCCGGTTGATCTGAGACAGGAGCCCGGTCCCCGAGAGGGGGCCGGGCTCCTGTGCTGCCTGGACACGTTCGCTGGTTGGACCACGCAACCGTTGACTGCGTGAGAGGCTGCGCGCATGAATCGAAGGACGGTCCGGGCGTTCCTCATCCTTGCCATCGCTCTTGCTCTGGCCTTCGCCTCGTCGCCTGCTCCCGGCTATGCAGCTGTGGCTACCGACGCTCAACGTCTCGCCGGCCACGCCAATCCGAGGGGAGACGGCAGTGGTCAGCGCTGCTTTCGGGAGCGGCGTGGTCACGCCCGGTGCGCCTGCAACGACTCGCCAAGGGCGCCTGGGTAAGAGTGGCAAGTGGCAGGACGAGCTCGGCCGGGATCGCCCGGTTCAGCTACCGCACCGGAACGTCGCGAGTGACGCTCCGCGTGCTGGCCCCTCGTTTCCGCGCGAAGGGTCACACCTACGCCCAACGGATCTCGCGCCTGCGCACGATCACCCCCGCGGCTCAGTCGATAACCCTGACGGTCTCCCGCGACGTCACCGGGCGAGTGGACGCGCAATCGGTGGCATCGCAGCTGCGCGCGGGGCGCACGGCGTACCTGCAGACCCAGGCCGCGGGTGGCGCGTGGCGCACCGTCGCGTCGCGTCGCATGACCACCTCGCGCGTGCTGCAGTTCGCCGACGTGATGACGGCTGCTCAGGCCTCGGGCCTGCGCATGCGCGCCTACCTGCTCCCCTTCCATGGCGCAGCCGGGGATCGTCTCCCCGATCGCACCTGCCGCCGCGGGTCACGATGAGCAGCACGCCGCGGGGCGACGACGTCGCGCTCTCGGCCACCACCACCGGTGCCGTCCAGAAGGTGAGGTTCTACGCCGACGGGACGACTGATTGCTGAAGACACGAGTGCGCCGTGGCAGACGACGCTGGAGCCCGCGTTCGGGGAGCCACGACGTCATGGCGCGTGCCTTCGGTCCCTTGGAGAGCGTCGTCAGCCCGGCTTCGCTGATCGTCACGCCCAGCACCACCGTCGGCGTGGACTCCGGGCTCGCCAAGGGGTACGCGCTCGAGACCGTGCAGTCGGGATTCGACCTGCCGACGAGCGCGGCGGCCACCTGCGTCCGGCCCGGTGTTCGTGACGGAGAAGGGAGGTCTGGTCAAGGCGATCGAGCCAGACGGACGAGACCGGGTGGTCCGTGCCGCGAGAGGTGCTCGACCTCTCCGACCAGGTCATCGACGGTGGAGACGCCGGGCTCATCGGAATAGCAGTGGACCCCGACTTCGCCGACAACGGCTTCGTGTACCTCAGCTATGTGCTCGATGACGGGACGACCGGGCAGCGCAGGCACAACAGGTCGCGCGGTACACCTGGGACGGTTCGCGCCTGACGCCTGCCTCGCGGCACATCGTGCTCGGCTCGGTCACGGGTCCCGCCTGCTCCGACCAGGACAATCTCCGCACTCCTGACTGTGTGCCGCTCTTCGGCGAGGCGCACACCATCGGCGATCTCGCGTTCGACGACCAGGGCCACCTGATCGTCGGGGTCGGCGACGGTTCCCTCTACAACACCGACCATGGGCTGGCCGATCGCTACGAGGCGATGCGAGCCCAGGACCGCGAGATCCTGGCCGGCAAGCTGCTCCGCATCGACCCGACGACGGGACGCGGCGTACCCGGCAACCCGCAGTACATCGGAAACGGCAGCAGCAACGCCTCGCGGGTCATCGCGATGGGACTGCGCAACCCGTTCCGGTTCAGTGTCCGCGGAGATCGGGTCGTCCTCGGCGATGTCGGGGACGGTGCCTACGAGGAGCTCGACACGGTGCCTCTCCCGACGGGTGCAGGCGCTGTTCCCAACTACGGCTGGCCGTGCGTCGAGGGAGACACTCCGACCTCGCTGCCCGGCTCGAGCAGGAGGCCAGTCCTTGGCACGGGTGCGTGTCGGTGCGAGCAGAGGGTGGCTCCGAGGCGCCTGCGTACGTGTACCCGCACGCCACGGGTGGTGGGTCGGTGACCGCCGGTGGCTTCCTCGATTCGTCGTCCTATCCCACTTCGGCACGCGGTCGATACCTCTTCGGCGACTATGCCCAGAACTTCATCCGGACCGCTGACCTGTCCGATGAAGGCGAGATCTCGGACGTCTCGACGCTGGCGAACTCCACCGCGGCTGATGGTCCCGTCAAGTTCTTGACCGGTCCCGATGGTTTGCTCTGGACCGTCTCGATCTTCTCCGGATCGTTGCGCCGGCTGCGCTACACGGGCGAGGGATCTCTCCGACCGGTGTCCGGCCGGCTCGTTCCGTCGCACCTTCGACGACCTGGACGGTCCGGACTCAGTCTTCGACCAGGACTTCCCCGACGACGAGTGGCGGTGGTTGTACCCGTACGCCGCTGCACAGCTGCCCGCCGAGGCGCTGGGCGATCCCACCTGCGAGACCGCGGTGCAGCTGCCACCCACGACTGGATCGCCATGGGCCACGACCGCGCACCCGGACACCAGAGCTCACCCCGGTGACCGCTACGGCACGGCGTGGCGCGGACGCATCGACGTCGATTCGGGCACCTACCGCTTCACCGTCAAGGGCAGCGAGTGGATCCGCCTGTGGGTCGACGACGAGCTGCTGCACGACTTCTACTCGAACGACTTCTGGGATCTCGAGGACACGCGGCAGCACGATGTCGTGCTGGCACGCGGGGAGCACAGCATCCGTGCTGAGCTCGTGCACGGCGATGAGTCCGTGGCATCTGCCGACGTCACCTGGCAGCGCATCGGTGGCCCTCCCCAGATCTCCCTCACGTCACCGGCCAACGGTTTCGTGGCCGCAGGCGGCGCCGTGCCCTGGCGGGTCACGGTCAGCGATCCCGACGGGGACAGCCAGCAGAGCCTGGCCGACAAGGTGCAGCTGAGCGTGGATTTCCTGCACTACTCCGGCGGGTCGTACACGTTCATCCAGTGGCACGAGTCGACGGTGCACTCTCGGGGACAGTTCCGTGGACGACACCCACGCTCCAGGGAGCGGGCTCGTGCGGCTCCGCGCCACGGCCACAGATGCCAGCGGGGCGAGGACGACGAGTGCCCCGGTGTACGTGTGCTTCCCGAACGGAGCGGTCGGGCCCTGCCAGCGGTGAGCTCGTCAGGTAGAGAGCCCGGTCCCCAGAGGGGGACCGGGCTCCTGTCGTGGTGCTCGTTGTCCGGTGGACTACTGGAAGGTGGCCAGGCCCTTCGGCGTACCCCGGCCGGTCGGCCCGTCCCAGCCGAGGCCGGCGAAGCAGAGCCGCTCGCTGACGCCGTCACTCGAGCAGACGCCCTTGGGTGCGTTGCCTCCCGCGACCACGTCATGGAACGCCGACGCGGCCTTGGCGTAGATCTTGTTGGGCCCGTGCACACTCGCCGGCACACCCGCGCGGGCGTACAGGCCGGCGACCAGCGGTGAGGAGGCGCTGGTGCCGCCCACCACGATCCACTCAAACGGCTCGTGCGAGGACGGTGCATAGGTGTCGTAGACCGCGACTCCGGTCTGCGGGTCGGCGACGGCGGAGATGTCGGCGCTGGCGCGCGACCCGTTGCACAGGTTGCTGATCGAGGCCGGCTGCCCGAAGGCGGGCGGGGTGAGACCGGCCGAGCAGCCGCTGCCGCCCGCGTCCCAGACGGCTTCGTTCCAGGAGCCGTCGGGCGACTGGCTGAGCTCCGTGCCGCCGACGGCGACCACGGACGGGAGCACCTGTGGCCAGGGCGGGAAGAGCCCGTTGTAGCCGAAGTCACCGGTCGAGGCGCTGACGACGGTGCCGGTGACGTTCATCGTCTTGGCGGGCGACCCGCTCGCGGCGTAGGTGTCGGTGTCGTAGCCGTAGCTGATGCTGACGGCGTCGGCACCGCGTGCCTTCGCGGTCTTCACCGCGGTGGCGAAGTGGTCCTCGGCGGCGTGCTCCTCCTTGAACGAGAAGGCGACGGCGTCCTTGGGCGGGATCTGCAGGAGCAGGAGCTTGCACTTCGGGCAGGCGGCAGAGGCCATGTCCATGTCGAGGGCCGTCTCGACCGCGACCTCCTCCTCCACCTCACGGTTGAACTCGGTCGTGGCCGGCTTGCGCTCGGGGCCTCCGGTGTAGGAGCGCACCGTCAGGCAGCCAGTGGACTTCAGGCACTTCGGCAGGCCGTACTGGCGGCGGTAGACACCGAGGTCACTCTCGATCGTGGGGTAGGCGCCTGCGTCCACGATCGCGATGGTGCCTGCCTTGCCGGCGCGTGCCGGAGACGCCGTACGCCGACTCGAGGTCCTTGGCGCCGAAGCCGAAGGGCGTGAACGCACTGAGCGGGACCGAGCTGCCCGACGAGGCGAGCACCGAGGCCTGGCAACGCAGCTTGTGGGCGTGACAGAAGTCCAGGACCCGCGTGGTCGAGGCGGCTGTGCCGCTGGTGACTCGCTCACGCATCGCTCGCGCCTGAGTGGCGGTGAGCCGGTGCGTCGTTCGTGGTGTGCCGCTGGTGGCCTGACTCGGTGTTGCCAGCATCAGGACGGGGAGGCAACAGGCCGAGAGCACGGCCAGACCTCGCAGGACTCTACTCATGGGATCTCCCGAAATAGGTGGCGAATCCGCTGGAACACGGACCGGGAACGGCCCGTACGTTCGCGAACGTAGTCCTCGGTGGACGGGTTGGGAATCGTGGTCCACACCGGGTCCCATGCATCGTTCGTGCTGGTCTGGGGCGTGGACGACGACGAGGACCCAGGCCCGAGGCGGCACGCGATCACACCTGGTCCGGAGTGTTCCAACCACGTCGTGAACGTCGGTGAACAGGACCGCTCAGAGCTGCGGCCAGCCCTCCCGGGTGATGAGCGCAGGTGCCGAGCGGACCGATGCTGCGAAGACGTTCGAGGGCTCCCGCGAACGCGATGTGCCTCGCGGCGTACAGCTTCTAGATCGGCGGCGAGACCGGTGCCCGCTGGTGCCTAGAAGCCGCCCGGGCCGTGAACGTCGCGGATCCCCGCGCGCTGGCGCTCGAGGTGTTCCGCCTCCCGCCGGTCGGTGAGCTCCTCGCGATAGCGGCGCCTGGCGTACTTACGGGCGCGGTGCTCCGTCCACAGTCTCCGGATCAGTGCGCGCATCCCGGCCTCCCGAGTGATCGTGGACCTCGTTGGTCTCCTGCAGCCCATGGTGACGCGTCGGACGTCGCCGTGCCAGAGCTTGGCGAAACAGCTCCGGCTCAGATGACACCGGCCGCGCGGGCCGGCTCGGCGTAGGCCTCGGTGAGCGAGGCGATCGTCTCGTGGGCGTTCAGGCCGCTGGGGTTGGGCACCACCCACAGCTCGGCGCCCTCGAACGGCTCGGGCTGGCGGCCGAGGGCGGCCTTGCGCACCCCGAACGCCTGGCGGTACGCCGTGATGCCGAGGATCGCGACCACCCGGGGACGCCGCTCGCGCACGAGCGCCCGCAGGTGCTCGCCGCCCTCGCGCAGCTCGGCCGCGGTCAGCTCGGAGGCGCGGGCGGAGGCCCGGCTGACCAGGTTGGTGATGCCGAGCCCACGCTTGCGGAACCGGTCGCGGTCGGCGTCGGTCATCCCGTCCGACGGGCTCACCGGCTCGGTCACGATGCCGGCGCCGAGCAGCGCGGGGTAGAACCGGTTGGCCGGGTGCGCGAAGTGGGTCTGCACGGCCGCGGTCCAGAGGCCGGGGTTGATGCCGACGAAGAGCAGCTTCAGCGGGTCGGGTGGCTCCGGGAGCAGGTCGGGCACCTCGACGTCGCGGAACGCCTGCAGCTCCTCGGTGGTGAAGCCCATCAGTCCTCCACGGCCAACAGGTCGGGCAGGTCGAGCCGGCGTACCTTCCCGGTGGGCGTGCGGGGGAGCGCGTCGAGGCGGTGGTACTCCTTGGGCCGCTTCGCCGGTGCCAGGTGCTCGCGGGCGTGCGCGTCGAGGGTGGCGTCGTCCACCTCGCCCACCACCGCGGCACAGACCCGCTGGCCCCACTGCTCGTCGTCGACGCCGTAGACCGCGATGTCGTCGACACCCGGGACCTCGCCGAGCACCTGCTCGACCTCGGCGGGGTAGACGTTCACGCCGCCACTGATGATCAGGTCCTCGCGGCGTCCGTCGAGGAAGACGTAGCCGTCCTCGTCGATCCGTCCCAGGTCGCCGACGGTGAACGCCGTCCCCGCGCCAGGCCGCCGCGGTCTTCTCCGGGTCGCCGAAGTAGCTGAACCGCGCATGGGCAGGTACGACGCACCAGAGGTGGCCGTCCTCGTCGACGGTCATCTCCCGACCCGGCCGCGCCCGACCGAGCGTGCCCGGGTGCTCCAGCCACTCCTCGCTGCGGCAGGCGGTGAACTGCCCCTCCGTGGACCCGTAGAACTCCCACGTCGAGCCGGCGGGGAACTCCTCGATCAGCCGGCGCTTGACCCACTCGGGGCAGGGCGCACCGGCGTGCGCGACCAGCCGGAACGACGAGAGGTCGGGGGACCCGTGCTCGTCCCAGTGCGCGAACAGCCGCTGCAGGTGGGCCGGCACGCAGAACATCGAGGTCGGCCGCTCCTCGGCGATCGCGGCCGTCGCGGTGGCCGGGTCGAAGGGCCCCGGCAGCACGACCCGTCCGCCGGCGAGCAGCGTGCCCATCGCGAACCGGAGCGGGGCGGAGTGGTGGATCGGGCTCAGCACCAGGTTGACGTCGTCGGCCGCGAAGCCCCACAGCTCGCGCTCCTCCGCGAGCAGCGCCTCCGCATCGGCCGGGCTCGAGCAGTCCGGAGAAGACGCCCTTGGGCCGGCCGGTCGTGCCGCTGGTGAGGTGGATCGGCCGTCCCCTGCGGCGGGCCCATCGACGGGTCGTCGGGCAGCGCGGCGAGCAGGTCCTCGAGCTGGTCCTGGGTGGTCACCACGAGCGCCGGCTCGAGATCGGCGAGCAGGGCGTCGCGCTCGCTGGCGGTCAGCTTGACGTCCATCGGCACCGGGAAGACGCCCCGCCGCAGCAGGGAGATCACCAGCTCGGCGTACGCCACGGACCCGGGGACGAGCAGGGCGACCCGGTCACCGGGCGCGAGGTCGTGCGGATCCACGCGTCGATCCTGTCAGCCGGTCACAGTTGCCCCGAAACCGGGACAGGACGATCGACGTACCGCACACTTCTCCCGTGATTCGCTTCGAGCTGGGTTTCGGGCTGGTCGTCTTCGCCTTGTGGGTGTTCTCCCTGGTGGACGTGATCAGCAGTGACGACGGTGCCATCCGCCACCTCCCCAAGGTGTGGTGGCTGTTGATCGTCCTGTTCTTCCCCTTCGCGGGCTCGGTCGCCTGGCTGGTGGCCGGCCGGCCGGCAGGGCCGTCGCGGCCCTCGCGCTACGAGCGCGCGGTGCCGGAGTACCCGGAGTACGACCGGCCCGGCCGCGCCGCCGCGACCAGCCCGGACGACGACGAGGAGTTCCTGCGCAAGGTCCGCGAGCGTGCCGAGGAGCAGCGCCGCGCCTACCGCGAGCAGCGGCTGGAGCGCGAGCGCCAGGAGCGCGGCGAGACCGGGACCACGGACTGAGCCGCACCGGATAGCGTCACGCCCATGCGCGTGGGGCTGACCGGGGGAGTGGCGTCGGGGAAGAGCACCGTCGCGGCGATGCTCGCGGAGCTCGGTGCCGTCGTCATCGACGCCGACGCGCTCGCCCGCGAGGTGGTCGCGAAGGGTACGCCGGGACTGGCCGCCGTCGTCGAGGAGTTCGGCGAGGAGCTGCTCGGTCCCGACGGCGAGCTCGACCGTCCCGCGATGGGCCGGCTGGTCTTCGGCGACGAGTCGGCCCGGCGCCGGCTCGAGGCGATCGTGCATCCCCTCGTCTTCGAGCGGATCGTCGAGCTCGAGGAGCAGGCGCCCGCCGACGCGGTCGTCGTGCACGACATCCCGCTGCTGGCCGAGAACGGCCGCGGCGGGCGACTTCGACGCGGTGATCGTGGTCGACGCACCCGCCGAGCTCCAGCTGCGAGCGGATGACGCGGCGACCGCGGCTGGACCGAGGAGGACGCCCGCTCGCGGATCGCCGCCCAGGCGACGCGGGAGGACCGGCGTGCGATCGCCACCCACCTGATCGAGAACACCGGGACGCGCAAAGACCTCCGCGGGCGGGTCGCGGAGGTCTTCGCTGAGGTGGTCTCGGCGGAGCAACCGGGCGGCTGAGCGGTCAGGCCGTCCCGAGCCCGCCGAGCGGTCTCGTGTGGTCGGTCGTGCTCAGGCCGCCAGGTCGGGGTCGGCCAGCCGGCGGAGCTTGGCGATCGCCTCGCGCTCCAGCTGGCGCACCCGCTCGGCGGAGATGCCGTGCCGGGCGCCGATGTCGGCCAGCTTGTGCTGGCGTCCGTCGGTGAGCCCGTAGCGGGACCGCACGATGTCGGCCGAGCGCTCGTCGAGCAGGTCGACGAGCGTGTTCAGCCGGTCGCGCGACTCGGTGTCGAGCACCGTCAGGTCGGGGCCGGGCGAGCTCTCCTGGGCGATCAGGTCGCCCAGCGAGGTGTCGCCGTCCTCGTCGACCGGGGTGTCCAGGCTGACGTGGTCGCGGCCCCAGGACATCAGGTCGAGGACCCGCTCGATGTCCATGTCGAGCTCGGCGGCGATCTCCTCGGGCTCCGGGTCGCGACCCAGCTGGCGCTCGAGGGTACGGCGGGCCGAGCCGACCTGGTTGAGCTCCTCGACGACGTGCACGGGGAGGCGTACGACGCGGGCCTGCTGGGCGATGCCGCGGGTGATCGCCTGGCGGACCCACCAGGTGGCGTACGTCGAGAACTTGTAGCCCTTGGCGTAGTCGAACTTCTCGACCGCGCGGATCAGGCCGGTGTTGCCCTCCTGGATCAGGTCGAGCATCGGCATCTGGCTGCGGCCGTACTTGCGCGCGATCGAGACGACGAGGCGCAGGTTGGCGTTGATGAAGCGCTGCATCGCGCGCTCGCCCTCCTCGACCAGCCAGAGCAGCTCGGCCTCGTTGGCGTACTTGGGCGCGCCGCCCTTCTTGCGGCCGACGCGGCCTTCTTCGAGGAGCTCTGCGGCGAACAGGCCGGCCTCGATGGTCTTGGAGAGCTCGACCTCGGTGGCGGCGTCGAGCAGCGGTGTGCGGGCGATCTCGTCGAGGTAGAGGCCGACGCTGTCGCGGCCCTCGATCTCGCGGTCGTTCCGGGTGGTGGTGGCGGTGGTGGCCATGGGGGTGACGTGCTCCCTTCCTACAGGGGTGGACCGGTGCGAACTGGTCCTGCCATGTCCAACGTTGTCCCGGGCCGGAGGATTCCCCACGGACGGTGTCCCGTCGGTGCGACCGCGCCGTGCGGTCTCACCAGTAGTGACGGCCCGACCCCTCGTGAAGTTGCACCCGGACCTGACTTCTCAGGCACTTCTCAGTGAGGCCCGAGTGACGACCCAGTGCCCGGGCAGACTGGATCCATGCATCCGACTCACCGGTCGGACCCGGATCGACCTCAACGCCGACCTCGGCGAGGGCGTGACCGACGACGAGGGCCTGCTGGCGGTGGTCACCAGCGCCAACCTGGCCTGCGGTTTCCACGCCGGCGACGAGGCCACGATGCGCGCGGTGTGCACCGCTGCCGCGCGCGCGGGGTGGTGATCGGCGCCCAGGTGTCCTACCGCGACCGGGAGAACTTCGGCCGCCGGCACATGGACCCCGGGCCGACGTGCTGACCGGCGTGGGTCGCGGGACCAGGTCGACGCTGCTCGACCGCGATCGCCGAGGAGTGCGGGACGCCGGTCGCCTACCTCAAGCCGCACGGCGCCCTCTACAACCGGGTGGTCGACGACGAGGAGCAGGCGGCCGCGGTGCTGCGCCGGCAGCGGGTCGCTGCCGGTGCTCGGGCTGCCGGGCTCGGCGATCCTGCGGCTGGCCGAGGCGGCCGGGCGGACCGGCGTGCACGAGGGGTTCCCGGACCGCGGCTACACCGACGACGGCCGGCTGGTGCCGCGCGACCAGCCCGGTGCGCTGGTGGAGGGGGCCGAGGCGATCGCGGCCAACGCCGTCGCGATGGCCGCCGGGAGGTCCAGTCGCTGTGCGTGCACGGTGACTCGCCGGGAGCGGTCGAGGCGGCCCGCGCGGTGCGGGCGGCGCTGCCGAGGCGGGGTACGACGTACGCCCGCTGGTGACCTGGCTAGTCCAGACCGAGTTGTCCACAGGATCCTGTGGACGACGTGTGGACAACTGCCCTCCGCTGTGGAGGATCACGCGGATCTGTGGGCGAGGTGGCCGTCGCGCGAAAATGGTCGGAACAACTTCGGAATTCCTCTTGTGCCCGGCCCCGGCGTCGCGTAGAAATCTCTCACCGCAGCCCGCAAGGGCCGCGGGGGACCGGATGAATACAGCGGGTCCGTCTGGCGGGGAGACTCGCCGGAGGTTGCCAGTGATGGGGTGACCGGATCCGCGGTAGTCCCTGGTTCGGGACGGGGCATCACACGCGTCCCAGCGAGTGGGGTCTGCGGAAACTCATACTTTCCGCAGACCCCACGTCTAATTCTCCGCTGGTCCTGCCGCACCTCAGACTGCCCGCATCCGCGCCCGCGCCGACAACGGTTTGCGAGGATCGCCACATGCGTGCGCGTCCTTCGGCGACCGGGCCCTGCTCCTCGAGTGCGGCGGCACCGCCGAGGTGCGGGCGGCGTACGCCGAGGCCCTGCGCCGCCGCGACGACCGGTCGAGCTCGCGCTGCACCGACGTGGTGCCCGGCGGCCGCGCACGCTGCTGCTCGACGGGCTGGCCGACCCGGCTGCGCGTGCGCCGGGCTCGGACGGGTGGCCGACCGAGCCGCCGCGAGCGCGGCGAGGCGTGACTGGTCGAGCTGCGCGGTCGACCTACGACGGCCCGGACCTGGAGTCGGTGGCCGAGCACTGCGGCCTCGACGGTCGACGAGGTGGTCGCGCGGCACCGCGAGACGCGAGTTCGTGGTGGCGTTCTGCGGGTTCGCGCCGGGCTTCGCCTACCTCACCGGGCTGCCGCGAGGAGCTCGCAGGTGCCCGCGGCTCGAGGAGCCGCGGTCCAGGGTGCCGGCCGGGTCGGTCGGGCTGGCGGGCGACGTTCACCGGCGTCTACCCGCGCGCCTCGCCCGGCGGCTGGCAGCTGATCGCGCGCACCGACGGAGACGCTGTGGGACGTCGACCGGGAGCCGCCGGCGCTGCTGGCGCCGGGCACGAGGGTGCGGTTCCGCCGATGCGCTGAGCGCGTCGCTCGAGGTCGACGCGACGCCGGGCTGCAGGTGACCGTCCAGGACCTCGGCCGCCCCGGGCTAGGCCCACCTCGGCGTGCCCCGGTCGGGCGCGCTCGACGAGCCCGGCGCACCGGCTCGCCAACCGGCTGGTCGGCAACCCCGAGGTCGGCGGCGACGCTGGAGTGCCTCGGCGGCCGGGTGGCCTTCCGGCGCGCACGTCGCTGACGCATCGCGGTCACCGGGCGCCCAGGTGCCGGTCACGCGTCGACGGCCGGCGCGCGCGACTGGGGCAACGCGCGTGCCGGTCCCGGCCGGCGCGCGTGGTCGAGCTCGGCGCCGGCGACCACCGGGCTGCGGGCCTACGTCGCGGTGGCCGGCGGGATCGACGGTCGAGCCGGTGCTGGGCTCGCGCTCGACCGACCTGCTCTCCGGGCTCGGGCCCGCGCCGTGCTCGCGGAGGGCGACGTGCTGCCGGTCGGGCCGCCGACGGGCGGCCGGCGCCGGTCGACGCGGTGCGGCCGCCGCCGGTCCGTCGGGCGTGCTGCGGCTGCGGCTCGGGCCGCGGCGACGACTGGTTCGAGCCCGGCGTCGGTCGACGGCGCTGGACGGGGCGGCGTACGTCGTGGGGAGCTGCGTCGAACCGGATCGGCCTGCGGCTCGAGGGGGAGCGGATCCGCTGGGCGCGGCGAGGAGCGAGCTGCCCAGCGAGGGGATGGTGCTCGGCGCCGTGCAGGTGCCGCCGAACGGGCAGCCGGTGGTGTTCCTCAACGACCACCCGACGACGGGCGGCTACCCGGTGATCGGGGTCGTGCGTGCCCGAGGACCTGGCCGGTGTGCGCCCAGCTGCGCCCGGGCGACGAGGTCACTCTTCGGGTGGTCTGAACGGCGTCAGCGCCGGGTCGGTCGACCGCGAAGCTGAGCACCCGGCCCGGGCCGGTCTCGGCGGTCTCGAAGCGGACCGTGACCACGCCGCGGCCCGAGCCCCAGACCCAGCCGCGGCCGTGGGCCTCGTGCACGACGTCCATGCCCGGGCGCCCAGCCGCGGTGACGCGACGCGGCGGCGACGGCCGCCTCGGTGTCCTCGTCGGGCTCGGCCTCGTCGCTCGTCGTCGTCGGCGAAGAGGTCCTCCTGGATCCAGTCGGCGAGGCCCGGAGACGCCGACGCCGAGGAGGCGTACGCCGCCGGAGGTGTCCAGCTCGCCGAGCAGGCGTGCGCGCCACCCGGGAGATCTGGCGGGCGTCGTCGGACGGCTCGGACAGGGTGGCCGAGCGGCTCAGCGTGGAGAAGTCGTGCAGCCGCACCTTGATCGAGACCGTCCGGCCCGAGAGGTGTGCCTTGCGCAGCCGCTCGGTGACCTTGACGGCCTGCCGCTCGAGCAGCGCGGTCAGCAGCCGCGGGTCGACGTGGTCGGTGTCGTAGGTGTCCTCGACGCTGATCGACTTGGTCTCGCGCTCGGGCTCGACGCTCGCGGTCGTCCTCGGCGCGCGCCAGCGCGTAGAGGCCGCGTGCCGTGGGCCCGGCCGAGCAGCCGCACCAGCTCGTCCTCGGTCAGCCGCTCGAGCTCCTCGACGGTGTGCACGCCGACGCGGCGCAGCCGCTCGGCGGTGGCCGGACCGACCCCGGGGATGACGGTGACCTGCATCGGGCGCAGCAGGTCCTGCTCCATGCCCGGGCGCGACCACGACCAGGCCGTCGGGCTTGTCGAGGTCGCTGGCGATCTTGGCGACCAGCTTGGAGGTCCCGATGCCGACCGACCCGGTGAGGCCGCCGGTCACCTCGTGGACCCGCTCCTTGAGCTCGCGGCCCAGGGCGCTGACCGAGGTGACCGAGCGGTCGGGCAGGTCGGCGGCCTCGAGGTCGACGAACGCCTCGTCGAGCGACAGCGGCTCGACGAGCGGGCTGATCTCGCGCAGCAGCGCCATCACCGCCCGGCTGGTGTCGCGGTAGGCGTGGAACCGGCCGGTGAGGAAGGCCGCGTTGGGACAGCGGCGACGCGCCTCGGCGGTGGGCATCGCGGAGTGCACGCCGAAGGTGCGCGCCTCGTAGGACGCGGTGGCCACGACGCCGCGCCCGCCGACGCCGCCGACCACGACCGGCTTGCCGCGCAGCGAGGGCTTGTCGCGCTGCTCCACGGCCGCGAAGAAGGCGTCGAGATCCACGTGCAGGATCGTCGACTCGGAGCGCACGCCGTGATCGTGTCACGCGGCACCGACGCGTCCCGGTCGCCGTCGCGACCGGTTCGCGTCCACAGGCCGCGCGCCGCCGGTGGTTGTCCACCGGTCGCCGAGCCGGTGGCTGCCGCAGGTCCGCCGCGCGCTCCGAGGGTGACGCCATGACCTCCGCCAGCTGCCTCCACGTTCGTCGCCCGCAGCGCCACCGACCTCGTCGCCATCGTGCCGGTGGTGCTCGGCTTCCATCCGCGCGACTCGGTCGTGGTGCTCACCTTCGGCGGACGCCGCGAGATCGGGCGCCGCCTTCCATGCCCGGGTCGACCTCCCGCTCGGCCGTGGCCGAGCAGGAGGAGGTGGCCGACCTGCTGGTCGGGGCGGTCGGCGCCAACCGGGTCGAGCGCGTCGCCGTGCTCCTCTACACCGACGACGTCGAGGTCGCCCACTCCCAGGCCACGTTGCTGCTCGGCCGGCTGCTGGACCGGGGTGTCGAGGTCATCGACGTGCTCCGGGTCGACGACGGGCGCTGGCACTCGGTCCCGGAGGACGGGTCACCCGGCACGGCGTACGACCTCGAGGGGCACCCGTTCACCGCCCAGGGCGTCTACGACGGGCAGGTCGTGCACCGCGACCGGGCCGCGCTCGCCGACACCCTGGTCGGCACCGACGAGGAGGACGCCGTCGAGGTGGCGCTGGCCGCGACCCGGTTCGCCGACCTGGTGCTCGCTCGCTCGGCGGAGACCGGGCTGCTCGCGCACGGAGGCCCGCTGGCTGCAGGCGGTTCATCCGGTCGCACCTCGACGGCCGCCGTCGCGCCGGTCGACGCCGGCCGGCTGCTGGTGCTCGCCTCGATCATCGCGACCCGCGACGTCGCCTGGGCCGAGATCACCCGCGAGTCCTCCGGCCGGCACGTCGAGCTGTGGCGCGGGCTGGTGCGCCGCGCCCCGCGCGACCTGCTGCCGGGCGCCTGCTCGTTGCTCGCCTTCGCCGCGTGGCAGCACGGCGACGGCGCCCTGGCGTGGTGCGCCATCGACCGCTGCCTCGAGGTCGACCCCGACTACTCGATGGCCCACTGCGTCGCGCAGATCCTGACCGGGGCCGTGCCGCCCAGCGTCTGGGAGCCGATCCTCGAGCAGGACCTGCCGGTGTTCGCCGGGGAGCCGGTCGGCGTCCGGCAGGAGTCGATCGACCCTCGTAGCCGGCGCCGCTCAGCGGTCTAGTGTTCCGGCATGGGTACCGAGGTCGACCTCCAGGAGTTCTCCCGCTCCGACCGCACGCGGCACCGCGAGAAGGTACGCCGCTGCCTCGACGTCTTCGCCCGCATGCTGCGCGAGTCCTACTTCGACATCGAGGACCCGATGACCGGCATGGAGATCGAGTTCAACCTCGTCGACGACGAGGGGCACCCGTCGCTGAAGAGCGCCGAGGCGCTCGAGGCGATCGCGAACCCGAGCTTCCAGACCGAGCTGGCGCAGTTCAACCTCGAGATCAACGTGCTGCCGCGCCGGCTCGGTGCCCGCGGGGTCTCCGGCTTCGAGGACGACCTGCGCAGCAGCCTCAACCACGCCGAGGCGAAGTCCAACGAGGTCCACGCCCACATGGTGATGATCGGCATCCTGCCGACCCTCGAGGACGGCCACCTGAGCCCGTCGAACGTCAGCCCCAACCCGCGCTACAAGCTGCTCAGCGACCAGATCCTGGCGGCCCGCGGCGAGGACCTCGTCATCGACATCAACGGCCCCGAGCGGCTGCAGACGACGTCGGACTCGATCATGCCGGAGGCGGCCTGCACGAGCACCCAGCTGCACACCCAGGTCAGCCCGGACAACTTCGCGGCGTACTGGAACGCCTCCCAGGCGATCAGCGGCATCCAGCTCGCGGTCGGCGCCAACTCGCCGTACCTCCTCGGCAAGCAGCTGTGGCAGGAGACCCGCATCCCGCTGTTCGAGCAGGCCACCGACACCCGCAGCGAGGAGCTCAAGGAGCAGGGAGTGCGGCCCCGGGTCTGGTTCGGCGAGCGCTGGATCAACTCGATCTTCGACCTGTTCGAGGAGAACGTGCGCTACTTCCCGGCGCTGCTGCCGATCACCGACGACGAGGACCCGCTGGAGGTGCTCGAGGGCGGTGGCACGCCGACGCCTCTCCGAGCTCAAGCTGCACAACGGCACCATCTACCGCTGGAACCGTCCGGTCTACGACGTCGTCGACGACGTGCCGCACCTGCGCGTGGAGAACCGCGTGCTCGCCGCCGGGCCGTCGGTCATCGACACGATGGCCAACGCGGCCTTCTACTTCGGGCTCACCCGCATGCTCGCCGAGGACGACCGGCCGCTGTGGTCGCAGATGTCGTTCTCCGCGGCCGAGGAGAACTTCCACGTGGCCGCCGAGCACGGCATCCGGGCGCGCGTCTACTGGCCGGGCATCGGCGAGGTCGACGCCACCGAGCTGGTGCTGCGCCGGCTGCTGCCGATGGCCCATGCCGGCCTGGAGCGGTGGGGCGTCGAGGAGGACGAGGCGTCCCGGCTGCTCGGCATCATCGAGCAGCGCTGCATCCTCGGCCGCAACGGCGCCTCCTGGTACGTCGACCGGGTCACCGCGCTCGAGGAGGACGGCACCGACCGCGCCGAGGCGCTGCGACTGACCCTGCAGGAGTACCGCGAGCTGATGCACGCCAACGAGCCGGTGCACACCTGGCCGCTCTGAGCCGATCCACGCAGCCGGTCTACGCCGCCGGCCGACGCGTCCGGACCCGACTCCAGACGCGCTGCTCGCCGCTGACCAGGTCGAGCCACGCCGTCCGGGTCACCACGGCGAACGCCGGCAGCACGAGGCCGTGTCGCGCGAACCCGGCCCGCGCCGCGGCGAACCAGGCGGCGTCGGTGTCGGTGGTCCCGACCTCGCCGCCCCGGGTGACCCACGCCGCACGCGCCCTCGATCTCGGCGAGCCCGTCGATCGCCCGCACCACGAGGTCGGTCCGCAGACCCTGGTCGTCCACCTCGGGCAGGACGACGTGCTCTCCCGCCGGATGCCCGACGTGGACGGTGCGTCGGGAGCGCCCGCCGGGTCCCGGCCGCCGCCACGAACGCCCGCAGCTCGTGGGTGATCGCGTCGGCGAGCTCGGCGTGCATGCCGCCCACCCTGCCCCAGGACGGCCCGCGCCGACCGCTTCCTCCACAGGGGTTGGCATGATGTCCGGATGGCCATCCACATCACCGGCGACGAGAAGGCCGACGAGGTCCTCGACGGGTCGCCGTTCGCACTGCTGCTCGGCATGCTCCTGGACCAGCAGTACCCGATGGAGCACGCGTTCCGCGGCCCGGCGAAGATCCTGGACCGCTTCGGCAGCCTCGAGCCGGCCGAGATCGCGGCCGCCGACCCCGAGCAGTTCGCCTCGCTGTGCTCCGAGCCGCCGGCCGTGCACCGGTTCCCGGGCTCGATGGCGCAGAAGGTGCAGGCGGTGTCCCGCATCGTGGTCGAGGAGTACGACGGCCAGGCCGAGCGCATCTGGACCGAGTCCGGCGATGCCAAGGAGCTGCTCCGGCGGATGACCGCGCTGCCCGGCTTCGGCAAGCAGAAGGCCCAGATCTTCGTGGCCCTGCTGGCCAAGCAGCTCGGCGTACGTCCCGAGGGCTGGGAGGCGGTCGTCGGGGACTACAGCCTCGAGGGCTACCGCTCCGTCGCCGACGTCGTCGACGGCGCCTCGCTGGAGAAGGTGCGGGCGTACAAGAAGGAGAAGAAGGCGGCCGCACGCGCATGAGGTGTGGTCGAACCGCCTTGGGCGGCATGACACAATAGGCGTTGCGGCTGTTGACACCTACGGGTCTTGTCGCGCCCTTGTAGATTCCTGAGAAGCCCCTGAATGGACAACCCGAGAGGTATTCGTGTCCTCGAGTTCTGCTAGTTCGACCGCCAAGAAGACAGCGGCGAAGAAGGCACCGGCCAAGTCAGGCCCCCGCCAAGAGGGCAGCAGCCAAGAAGGCCACCACTGCCAAGACCGCCGAGCAGATCCAGGCCGAGGTCGCCGCAGTCGGACCTGACGGCAAGAAGGTCCTCGCCGACGTCCCCGACGAGCAGTTCGAGGTCGACGTCAAGGCTGATCCGACGATCAAGGAGGACGAGAAGGAAGCCACCTTCATCGTCTCCTCGGCCGACGAGACCGACGAGCCCGAGCAGCAGGTCATGGTCGCCGGCGCGACCGCCGACCCGGTCAAGGACTACCTCAAGCAGATCGGCAAGGTGCCCCTCCTCAACGCGGAGATGGAGGTCGAGCTCGCCAAGCGCATCGAGGCCGGCCTGTTCTCGGAGGAGAAGCTCAACAAGGGCGGCAAGATCACGCCGAAGGCCCAGGACGAGCTCGAGTGGATCTGTGAGGACGGCCGCCGCGCCAAGAACCACCTCCTCGAGGCCAACCTGCGACTCGTCGTCTCGCTGGCCAAGCGCTACACCGGCCGCGGCATGCTCTTCCTCGACCTGATCCAGGAGGGCAACCTCGGCCTGATCCGTGCGGTCGAGAAGTTCGACTACACCAAGGGCTACAAGTTCTCGACGTACGCCACCTGGTGGATCCGTCAGGCGATCACCCGCGCGATGGCCGACCAGGCCCGCACCATCCGCATCCCGGTGCACATGGTCGAGGTCATCAACAAGCTCGCCCGCGTCCAGCGCCAGATGCTGCAGGACCTCGGTCGCGAGCCCACTCCGGAAGAGCTCGCCAAGGAGCTCGACATGACCCCGGAGAAGGTCATCGAGGTGCAGAAGTACGGCCGCGAGCCGATCTCCCTGCACACGCCCCTCGGCGAGGACGGCGACTCCGAGTTCGGCGACCTGATCGAGGACTCCGAGGCGATCGTCCCGGCCGACGCGGTCAGCTTCACGCTGCTCCAGGAGCAGCTGCACGCCGTGCTCGACACCCTCTCCGAGCGCGAGGCGGGCGTGGTCTCCATGCGCTTCGGCCTCACCGACGGCCAGCCCAAGACCCTCGACGAGATCGGCAAGGTCTACGGCGTGACCCGCGAGCGGATCCGCCAGATCGAGTCCAAGACGATGTCGAAGCTGCGCCACCCGAGCCGCTCGCAGGTCCTGCGCGACTACCTCGACTGAGTCCTGCTCGACTGAGGTCCCTGACAAGCCGGAGCCGCCCGCGCGGGGTTGATGCGCACGGACGGCTCCGTTGTCACGATGACCGGTCTGCGGGCGGCGCCCTCATGGAGGGATCCGGGCAGCTGCCCGTCTCGTGACACAGGTCTCCTACCCGCTGCGGGAGCCGAGTAGTCCTCGATGGGTCCTGCGTGACCAATGAGACCGATGAGTCGTTTGCGTGGTGAGTCGTCCGAGACCACTCCGGGTTGATGGGTCTCGGACGACTCCACCACCGCTCACCGCCCGAAGCCGGAGAACGCAGGCGTGAGACGCCCGTTTCGGCCAGTGAGAACTTCGTACCGGACAGCACAGGTGCTCGTTGAGCAGATGTGCCCTGATCGTCCGTCCGGGGGGATGGGCGATCAGGGCTTCGTCGGTGCGTGGGGTCAGTTCAGGTCCGGCCAGTCCGGGCACGGCGGGAGCTGCTTGTCGAGCCCGGGTTCGTCCAGCACCTCGATGAACGCGCTCACGGACCCGACCCCGACATCCTGACCGGCTGGCCTGTCTTCCATGGTTGGCTCCCGAGCGTCTCGTGAGTGTGCTGACACCTGACAACTCGACGGGAACGACGGAGGTCACGCGTCGTCTCGCCAGGCGAACCACCGGATGGACCACGGGACGCCTAGACTGCGGGACGTGAGCAGCGACGCACCCGAGGTCCCGACGACGAACGAGAAGAACGCGCGGGCGGTGCTGGCGCGGCGGGTCGAGTTCATCATGATCGGCATCGGCGGGGTGTTCATCATCCTCGGCTGGGGCATCGGCCACCAGGAGTGGGCGCGCGCGCTCGGCTGGGCCTTCACCGGCATCGGGTTCGCCATCGAGCTGGTCTACGGCAAGGTGCTCAAGCCGTCGCGTACGGACCGCGAACCGGAGCCCGAAGCGCGTGCGACCGACGAGTCGAAGCCCTGACGAGGTCGACAGCGCATGAGCATCGTGACGTGTGACCTGAGCGTGTCCGTGGACGGCTACGTGGCCGGGCCGAACCAGACCGTCGAGAACCCCTCGGCGAAGGCGGCATGAGCCTGCACCAGTGGCACTTCGACCCCGAGGGCGCCGACGCGGCCATCGTCGAGGAGTGGCAGACCGGTGTGGGCGCCTACATCATGGGGCGGCACATGTTCGGTCCCGACCGGGGCGAGTGGGACCTCGACTGGACGGGCTGGTGGGGCGACGAGCCGCCGTACGGCGTGCCGGTCTTCGTCCTCGGCCACCGTCCACGCGCGTCGGTCCAGGTCGGGCAGACGACCTTCCTGTTCGTCACGGACGGGATCGAGGCCGCGCTCGTCGAGGCCCGGGCCGCGGCGGGTGAGCAGAAGATCGCCATCGCCGGCGGCGCGAGCACGGCCAACCAGTACCTCGCGGCCGGACTCATCGACCAGCTGCACCTGCACATCTCGCCGATCGTGCTGGGCGGCCCGGGGGAGCGGCTGTTCGACGGCGTGCCGCGCACCGACCTCGAACCTGTCCAGGTGGTGGCGTCGCCCGGCGTGACGCACGTCAAGTACGCCGTCGCCCGCGCGTGACCGACGACGTGTGGGCCGCCTGGCGGGAGGCCCGGCCGCCCACCGCGCTCCTGCACCTCGACACGGCCGCCGTCGGGCGCTCGTCGAACGCCACCCTGCAGGCCGTCGTCCGACCACGCCCGCCGTGAGTCCGAGGTCGGGGGGTACGTCGCCCAGGACCGCGCCTCGGCGCAGCTGGACGCCCTGCGGCGTGACGTCGCCGGGCTGCTCGGCACCGACGCGGACGGGGTCGCGTTCGTCGAGAGCGCGATGGCGGCCCTGGACGTCCTGGTGCAGGCCTGGCCGCTGGCAGCCGGCGCCCGCGTGCTCGTCGCGCCGTCGGAGTGGGGACCCAACCTGGAGCTGCTGGAGCGCCACGGGCTGGTCACCGAGCCGATCCCGACCGATGCCGACGGGGTGGTCGACCTGGAGGCGCTCGCCGGTCGGCTCGGGTCGGCCGCCGCCGACGTCGTCCTGGTCGACCAGGTCTCGGCCCACCGCGGGCTGGTGCAGCCGACCGCCGAGATCATCGCGCTGGCCCACGAGCACGGCGTACCCGTCTGGCTGGACGCGGCACAGTCCGTCGGGCCACGTCGCCGTACCGCCGGGTGCCGACGCCGTCGTCGCGACCAGCCGCAAGTGGCTGACCGGTCCCCGCGGGGTCGGGATGGTCGCCGTGGCCGAGCAGCACCGCCCCCACCTGCGCGTACGACGACCCGCGAAGCTGCCCGACGTCCCGATCATGCAGCTGCTCGAGTCGCAGGAGGCCCACGTCGCGGGACGGGTCGGGCTCGGGGTCGCCGTACGCGAGCACCTCGACCTCGGACCCGACGCCGTCGCCGAGCGCCTCGCCGACGTGGGCCGTGCCGTGCGCGAGATGGCCGCCACCGTGGACGGCTGGGAGGTCGTCCACCCGCACGCACCCGCCGGCGCGACCACCTCGCTGCGGCCGACGCGGGGTCAGGACACCGAGCAGGTCCGCGAGCGTGCTGCTCCACGAGCACGACATCCTCACCAGCGTCTGCCTGCCGTGGCGTGCTCCGGGCGAGCGGATCGACGAGCCGTGGCTGCGGCTCAGCCCGCACGTCGACCTCACCGACGAGGACCTCGAACGAACAGCGGCGGCGCTGACGCGCCGTGTGAGCCCTGACGGGCGCACCCGTCACGTTAGGGTCGCTCGCATGACCCGGTTGCCCCGCACGCGATCCCTCGCGCGAAGACTGCTGCGCCGCTCGTCAGCAGCACTCGCGGAAGGCTGCCGGGTGTGCGGCAGCGGGAACCTCCGCCACCGGCACCTCAACTTCGTGCGCGACCCCACCAAGGAGTGCGACATCCGGCGCTGCCTCGACTGCGGCTACGTCGCCATCCTGCGCACCGAGGAGAGCATCTGGAAGGAGAAGACCAGCCTCGACCACTCCTCCGGGCGCGTCGGCACCGCGGAGCGGGTCGGCCGGGAGTTCCACATGGGCAAGCTGGCCGCCGACCTCCTCGGGCGCGACGGCCTCTCGGTGCTGGTGTACGGCGCCGGCGGCAACCTCGACAACCTGCACATCGAGCAGCTCGACCAGGTCAAGCGGGTCGCGATCGGCGACATCATGAAGCTGCGCGACGACGCGGAGTTCGTCGACCTGACCAAGCCGGCCCGCGAGCGCTTCGACATCGTGGTCGCCAGCGAGGTCGTGGAGCACTTCCGCGACCCGCGCAGCGACTTCGAGCGGCTCTTCGGCTACGTCGCGGACGACGGGCTGATCGTCGCCTCGACGAACATCCACGCCGGCAACGACCTCGCCCGTGACGGCTACATCTTCTACCCCGACCACACGTCGTACTACTCGCCGCGGTCGCTGCGGATGATCGCCAACGACGCCGGCTACCACCTCGACTTCCGGGCTCCCATGCTCGGCCCGAAGATGCGCAAGCGCTACGTGTTCTTCTCCCGCTCGCGCGACCTGCTGGAGGACGTCGCCTGCTACTTCGGCACCGAGGTCTACGCGCCCTCGGAGTCCCCGCAGCCGTACCGGCCACCGCCGCAGCGCAGCCACGCTGCCTGGCGGCCGAAGTCCGAGGACGCCTGATCCCGGGACGTTTCGCCCGGCGAAGTCCTGACGAAAGCGTGAACAACCGCCGACCGGAGCGGCCCCCGGTTGGAATTGTCAGTGCCCTTTGCAAGGGTGGGTCGAAAGCACCACGAGGACGGCCGGGACCCTGACGGTCGCCCCCGCACCGACCCGCGGCTGCCCCAGCAGCCGGTCCGGACCTGGAGGGGGCGGATGACCGCTCAACGTCTGACCACCGCAACGACCCCTGGTCGTGACCTGCCCGAGGACGCGCTGCTGGCGTCCTCCGACCCGCTCGAGACCGCCCGGCAGCACGTCGCCGAGGCGGCGCTGACCGACGGCTCCGTCGGCCGGGTCGGGCTCGAGCTGGAGTTCCACCTCGTCGACCTCGTGCATCCCGCTCGCCGGCCCACCTGGGCCGAGGCCACGCGGCTGGCCGACGGCATCGGCCCGCTGCCGTCGAGCAGCCTGGTGACGCTCGAGCCCGGCGGCCAGATCGAGCTCTCCACGCCGCCGGGTGACGACGTGGTCTCCGCCGTGGCCGCGCTCCGGGCCGACCGGGAGGTCCTCCGCGCCCGCCTGCGCGAGCAGGGCTTCGGCGCCGCGCCCCTGGGTGCCGACCTCGCCCGGCCGGTCGCGCGGATCAACCCGGGGCCGCGCTACCTCGCGATGGAGCAGCACTTCGACGCGCTCGGCTGCGCCGGCGCCGGCAAGGAGATGATGACGGCCACGGCCGCCCTCCAGGTCAACCTCGACGCCGGGCCGGCCGCCGGCTGGTCGGAGCGGCTCTCGCTGATCCGCACCCTGGTGCCGATGCTGGTGGCCGCCTCGTCCACCTCGCCCTACCTCGGCGGTCACACCTCCGGGTGGCACTCCATGCGGCAGGGCACCTGGCAGGGCATCGACCACGGCCGCAGCGACCCGGTGCCGGAGGGCGAGCCCACCGAGGCGTGGGCGACCTACGCGCTGAACGCCCCGGTGATGCTGGTCGACTCCGGCGGACAGCTCCGGCCGGTGACGTCGCGGGTGTCCTTCGCCGACTGGCTCGGGCGGCCGGGCTCCCTTCGGCCGACGGCCCACGATGGCCGACCTCGACTACCACCTGACCACGCTGTTCCCGCCGGTGCGGCCGCGCGGCTACGTCGAGATCCGCTGCCTCGACGCGCTGCCCGACCGCTGGTGGCCGGCCGTGGCCGCCCTGGTCGCCACGCTCGTCGACGACCCGGTGGCCGCCGACGAGGCGGCCGAGCTGTGTGCGCCGGTGGCCGACGCCTGGCAGACCGCTGCGCGCCGCGGTCTGGACGACCCGATGATCCGCTCGGCGGTGACGGCCTGCGTCGAGCTGGCCGCACGCCGGGCGCCCGAGGGGCTGCGCGACGAGGTCGAGCGACTTCGCCGAGCTGATCGCGTCCGGGCGCACGCCCAGCGGCGAGCTGCGGAGCCGGGTCGAGCAGGACGGCCCGCTCGCCGTACTCGAGGAGGAAGCGCATGCGTGAGCAGACCGCACGCGGCCTGGAGGCCGCCCGCGCCCGGACCCTGCAGCTGACCGACCTCGACGAGGTCGAGCTGACCACCCAGCACAGCCCGCTGATGAGCCCGCTGGTCTGGGACCTCGCCCACATCGGCCAGCAGGAGGACCTCTGGCTGCTGCGCGGCGGCAACGCGGCCGCGCAGGGCCTGCTCGAGTGCAAGATCGAGCAGCTGTACGACGCCTTCGAGCACCCGCGCGCCAGCCGGATCGACCTGCCGCTGCTGTCGCCCCGCGAGTCGCGCAGCTTCATCGCCGACGTCCGGGGCCGTGTCTTCGACGGGCTCGACCGGCTCGACGACCCCGATCCGGCGCAGCTGTTCCCCTACGTGATGGTCGAGCAGCACGAGCAGCAGCACGTCGAGACGATGCTGGCCACCCACCAGCTCCGGGTCGGCGAGCCGCTGCTCGGCCCCGGCGCGCCGCTGCCGCCGGGCCGGGTGGTCCCGGCCGACTCGGTGCTCGTCCCGGCCGGGCCGTTCACCCTCGGCGTCGACGGCGACACCGAGCCGTGGTCGCTGGACAACGAGCGCCCGGCGCACACCGTCGACCTGCCCGCCTTCCGGATCGCGCGCGTGCCGGTGACCAACGGGGAGTGGCAGGCGTTCATCGACGCCGGCGGCTACGACCAGCCGCACTGGTGGTCCGAGCGCGGCTGGCGCCACCGCGTCGACGCGGGGCTCGACCGGCCGCTGTTCTGGGCGGCCGACGGCTCGCGGCGCCGCTTCGGCATCGTCGAGGAGATCCCGGCCGACGAGCCGGTGCAGCACGTCTGCTTCTTCGAGGCCGAGGCCTACGCCGCGTGGGCCGGGGCCCGGCTGCCCACCGAGCAGGAGTGGGAGAAGGCCTGCGCCTGGGACCCCGTCGCGCGAACGCCGGCGCCGCTGGCCGTGGGGCGACTCGGAGTGGACGCCGGCGCTCGCCAACCTCGGCGGCGACGGGCTGCGTCCGGCGCCCGTCGGTGCCTACGAGGCCGGAGCCTCGGCCTACGGCGTCGAGCAGATGATCGGCGACGTCTGGGAGTGGACGTCGTCGGACTTCGAGCCCTGGCCGGGCTTCGAGACGATGCTCTACGCCGACTACAGCAAGCCGTTCTTCGGCGGCGACTACAAGGTCCTGCGCGGCGGGTCCTGGGCGGTGGGTGGCGCGTCGATCCGCCCGTCCTTCCGCAACTGGGACCTGCCGATCCGCCGGCAGATCTTCACCGGGCTGCGGCTGGCCTGGGACGTGCCCGCAGATGTGTAGGCACCTCGCCTGGCTCGGCGAGCCGCGCACCGTCTCCTCGCTCGTGCTCGAGCCCGAGTTCGGGCTGCTGCGGCAGAGCTACCAGCCGCGCCGGCAGTCCCACGGGCTGATGAACGCCGACGGCTGGGGCGTCGGCCTGCTCGCGCCCGACCGCGCCGAGCCGGTGCGCTGGCGCTCGTCGCGTCCGCTGTGGAGCGACGCGTCGTTCGCCTCGGTGGCGCCGGTGCTGAGCTCGGGCTGCGTGCTCGCCGCCGTACGCTCCGCGACGCCCGGCATGCCGACCGACGAGAGCGCCTCGGCGCCGTTCACCGACGGCCGCTGGCTGCTCTCCCACAACGGCCGGGTCGACCGCGCCGTGCTGCCGGCGTACGCCGAGGCCGAGTCGGTGTGCGACTCCGCCGTGCTCGCCGCCCACGTCTTCGCCCAGGGCCCCGACCACCTCGCGAAGATCGTCACCGAGGTCGCCCGGCTCGACCCGGCGGCCCGGCTCAGCCTGCTGCTCAGCGACGGCGACCGCATCCTCGCGACGACCTGGGGCGACCCGCTGAGCTACCTCGTCGAGCCCGACGGGGTCGTCGTGGCGAGCGAGCCCTACGACGACGACCCGCGCTGGGTCGACGTACCCGACCGACACCTGCTGGAGGCGACCCCCGACCGGGTCGCCGTGACCGCCCTGGAGGACCGATGACGACCGTCCAGCCGCACGTCCACCTCGACCCGGGCGCCCTCGCCGGCCAGATGGCCACCGACGTGCGGGCCGGGCTGACCTCGACGCCCAAGACGCTGCCGCCGAAGTACTTCTACGACGCCCGCGGCTCGGAGCTGTTCGACGAGATCACCCGGCTCCCGGAGTACTACCCGACCCGCACCGAGCGCTCGATCCTGGAGCGCCACGTCGACGACATCGCCCGGCTGACGTCCGCGGAGACGCTCGTCGAGCTCGGCAGCGGCACCTCGGAGAAGACCCGGCTGCTGCTGCGCGCCCTCACCACCGCCGGCACCCTGCGCCGGTTCGTGCCCTTCGACGTCGACCCGGTCGTCCTCGAGGAGGCCAGCGTCGCCGTCGCGGAGGAGTTCCCCGGGCTCGAGGTCGAGCCGGTCGTCGGCGACTTCGAGCGCCACCTCGGCGAGCTGCCGCGCCACCCGCGCCGGCTGCTGGCGTTCCTCGGCTCGACGATCGGCAACCTCGAGCCGGCCGCAGCGCGCGACCTTCCTCGCCGAGGTCCGCGCGACGCTGGGGGAGGGCGACGCCTTCCTGCTCGGCACCGACCTGGTCAAGGACCCGGCGCGCCTGGTCGCGGCGTACGACGACACCCAGGGCGTGACGGCCGCGTTCAACAAGAACGTGCTGGCCGTGCTCGACCGTGAGCTGGGCGCCGACTTCAAGGCCGAGGCGTTCGAGCACCGCGCGGTCTGGGACGCCGAGCACGAGTGGATCGAGATGCGGCTGGAGTCCATCGAGCGCCCAGCGCGTGCACGTCGCTGCGCTCGACCTCGACGTCTCCTTCGAGGCGGGCGAGCAGATGCGCACCGAGATCTCGGCGAAGTTCCGTCGCGACGGCATCGAGCGCGAGCTCGCGGCGGCCGGCCTCCGGCTCGTGCACTGGTGGACCGACCCGGACGGCGACTTCGCGTTGTCGCTGTCGGTGCCCGTCTGAGCCGTGCCCTGCCGGTAGATTCCGCGCATGGCCGAGTCGACGGGGCTGGACAGCGCGGAGCGGTTGAAGTTCTTCACCGACGCGGTCGTCGCCATCGCGATGACGCTGCTGATCCTGCCGCTGCTCGAGAGCGTCTCCGACGCCGCGAAGGAGGGCGTCGACACGGCGACGTTCCTCGGCGACCACGGCGACCAGATCTTCGCCTTCGTGCTCAGCTTCGTGATCATCGCGCGGTTCTGGGTGAGCCACGAGCGGCTCTTCGACTCCGTGGAGCGCTGGACCGGCTGGCTGATGGTGCTCAACATCCTGTGGATGCTGACGGTGGTCGTGCTGCCGGTGGTCACGGCGATGGTCGGCTCGATGGACACCGACCGCCTGCAGACGGTCGTCTACATCGGCACCATGCTCGCGAACGCCCTGGTGATGACCGCGATGAGCCTGGTCGTGCTCCGGCACCCGGTGATCTGGGGAGAGGGGGCCAGGCCCGACTACTCCAGCATGGCCGGCTCACTCTCGGTCGCGGTGATGCTGCTGGTGGCGCTGGTGCTCGCGCTGGCGCTCCCGAACGTCGGCTACCTGGCGCTGCTGGTGCTGTTCCTGAGCAACCCGCTGCAGGCGGTGCTGGAGCGGCGGCACGCGCGCGCCTGACCGACCTCAGCCCGCGGCGACGCAGGCCACGCTGACCGCGCACAGGGCCAGCCCGATCGACTGGCTGCGGTGCAGCCGCTCGCCGAGCAGCAGGGTGGCGAGCAGGACGGTGAACGCCGGGTAGAGCGAGGTGAGCACCGCGGCCACGCTGAGCAGCCCCTCGTGCGTGGCCAGCAGGAAGCCGACCACGGCGAGGGTGGCGAGCAGGCCGGCGGCCAGGCCCCACCACGCCTCGGCCTGGCGGGGGCGTGGGATCCCCGCCGAGGAGCAGCGCCGCCACCACGACGGAGACGAGCGAGACGACCTGGGCGGCCATCACCGGCCAGTAGCCGGAGCCGTCGGGGACCTGGCCCAGGGCGGCGAAGAGCACGCCGAAGCCGGCGCCGGCGAGGATCCCGTCGAGGAACCCGGCCGCCCGGCCGCCGGTCGGCGTCGGCGGCGGGTGGTTCGCGCGAGACCAGCCAGATGCCGGGCAGCGCGGCGACGATGCCCGACCCACACGAGCGTGCTGGGGCGTTCGCCGGTGAGCACCGCGATCGCCGCGGGGAGCAGGGCTGCGCCGACCGCGGAGACGGGTGCGACCACGCCCATCCGGCCCTTGGCGAAGCCCCGGTAGAGGAACGCCGTGCCGATGCCGCTGCCCACCCCGGCGAGCAGCCCCCAGGCGATGTCGGCGCCGGTCGGGGTGCCGGGGACGGTGAAGGCGAGCACGAGGGTGCCGAGGCCGGCTCCGGCGCAGGCCAGCATGGCGACCGGCCAGACCGACGTACGCCGTGAGATGACGCCGCCGAGGAAGTCCGAGAGCCCGTAGGCCAGCGCGGCCCCGAGCGAGAAGAGCACCGTGATCATCCGGGGTCCCTGCAGAATCGTGGTCCCCGCGAGCGCAGCGAGCCCCGCTCGCGATTCTGTGGGGTGGTCATGTCAGAACGACTCCGGTCACCCAGACGGCCGCGGCGAGCAGGCTGGCGGTGAACTCGATCAGCATCGAGAGTCCGACGGCCTTGAGGGCGTGGACGGTCGCGGGCCATGCCGCCGATCCGCCGACCCGGCTGAGCTCGGCGAGGTAGACGCCGAGCACGAAGCCCACGGGCAGGCCGACCACCGGGATCACGAAGAACCCGACGACGCCGAGGACGGCCCCGAGCGCCATCGTGGAGCCGGGGATCCCGACCTCCTTGAGCCGGCGACCCGGCACGGCGTACTTCACGACCACGCCGAGGCCGATCACGATCGCGGCCACGGCGAACACCGTCCAGGCGGTGCCGCCACCGACGTAGATGGTCCAGACCAGGATCGCGCCCAGCACGAGCAACGAGCCCGGGAGCAGCGGCACGACCACCCCGACGACGCCGATCGCGATGGCCAGGGCCACCAGCACCTCGACTCCGCTCATGGGAGGACTCTCTCACCGAGCCGCCAGCCGTTTTCGGGGGACAGACGCCGAGGCCCCGGTCAGCTGACCGGGGCCTCGGGAACGTCTGTGCGGTGAGTCTGGCGGTGGCTCAGCTCTCGTCCGTGCTGGAGCGTGTTCGTGTCGCCGAGCTTGCCGGTCTCGTCGTGCACGTGCTCGGCGATCTCGCGCAGCTTCTCGCTGTGCTCACGGGCGTGGTGGGCGCAGAAGAGCAGCTCGCCGCCGCTCTTGAGCTGTACGCGGAGGTAGGCCTGGGCGCCGCATCGGTCACACCGATCGATCGCCGTGAGCGGCGCGGCGGTGGGGGCTGTCGCAGTGGTCACGTCGGGCCTCACTCTCATCTGGGTGACTTGCTCAACGAATCAACAGGGAGATGGTTCCCCTGCTCTTTCGACTTACATCAGTCACAACAGTCAACCACGGTGGATGCTTCCCGGTCGGGAGGCCTCCCATCGTTGAGACGGGTGGTGCTCCTCACACGTCCTTGATGAAGAGTGTGCTCCCCGCCTGGTAAATACGGAGCGAAACCCACCAACTCACCTTGGAAGTGCCCGTTCTGGACAGTTCAGCACATCCGTCCAACTGCCCGGTGGTGATTCGACACGTGGCGCGTCGCGGATTGGCGCTGCGCCCGGGTAGGTAGATTCGGATCACCGGTTCCGTCACGCTCCACCGACGCTCACAGAGGTCAGACCCATCGACAACACCTACAACGCCCAGCACCTGCTCGTCCTCGAAGGGCTCGAGGCGGTCCGCAAGCGCCCGGGCATGTACATCGGCTCCACCGACACCCGCGGCCTCATGCACTGCCTGTGGGAGATCATCGACAACGCGGTCGACGAGGCGCTGGCCGGCCACTGCACCAAGGTCGACGTCACCCTGCACCCCGACGGCTCGGCCGAGGTCCACGACAACGGCCGCGGCATCCCGGTCGACAAGGAGCCCAAGACGGGGCTGTCCGGCGTCGAGGTCGTCTACACCAAGCTGCACGCCGGCGGGAAGTTCGGCGGTGGCTCGTACGCCGCGACGGGCGGCCTGCACGGCGTCGGTGCCTCCGTGGTCAACGCCCTCTCCGCGCGCCTCGACGTCGAGGTCGACCGCTCGCCGGCGACCCAGACGATGTCCTTCCAGCGAGGCTTCCCGGGCGTCTTCTCCGGTGACGGCCCCTCGGCCTCGTTCGACGCGAAGTCGGGCCTGCACAAGGGCAGCCGGGTCAAGAAGGGCGTGACCGGGACGCGCGTGCGGTTCTGGCCCGACCGCCAGATCTTCACCAAGGACGCCAAGTTCACCTGGGACGAGCTGGTCACCCGCGCCCGGCAGACCTCGTTCATCGTCCCGGGCCTCCAGCTCAACCTCACCGACCTGCGCGGCTCCGAGCCGCTGCACGAGTCGTTCCGCCACGACGGCGGCATCACCGAGTTCTGCACGTTCCTCGCCCACGACGAGCCGGTCACCGACGTGCTCCGGCTCCAGGGCTCGGACGTCTTCACCGAGACGGTGCCGCTGCTCGACGACAAGGGCCACATGACGCCGCAGGACGTCGAGCGCGAGCTGACCGTCGACGTGGCGGTGCGGTGGGGGATGCGGCTACGAGACCGAGATGCGCTCGTTCGTCAACGTGATCGCCACCCCCAAGGGCGGCACCCACGTGGCCGGCTTCGAGGCGGCGCTGACCAAGACGTTCAACGAGTCGATGCGCGGCACGCGGGTGCTCAAGGCCAACGACACCGACGTGATCAAGGACGACGTGCTCGAGGGCCTGACCGCCGTGGTGACCGTCCGGCTGGCCGAGCCGCAGTTCGAGGGCCAGACCAAGGAGGTGCTCGGCACGCCGGCTGCCCGGTCCGTCGTACGCAAGGTGGTGGCGGCCGAGCTGAAGCGCTTCCTGACCTCGACCAAGCGCGCCGAGAAGGCCCAGGCCAAGCTGGTCATGGAGAAGGTCGCCGGCGCGGCCAAGACCCGCCTCGCCGCGCGCCAGCACCGCGAGACCCAGCGCCGCAAGAACGCCCTGGAGACCTCCGCGCTGCCGGCCAAGCTGGCCGACTGCCGGTCCAACGACGTCGACCGGTCCGAGCTGTTCATCGTCGAGGGCGACTCGGCGCTCGGTACGGCGAAGCTGGCCCGCAACTCGGAGTTCCAGGCGCTGCTGCCGATCCGCGGCAAGATCCTCAACGTCCAGAAGGCCACCGTCGCCGACGTGCTCAAGAACGCCGAGTGCGCCTCGATCATCCAGGTGGTCGGCGCCGGGTCGGGCCGCACCTTCGACCTCGAGGCGGCGCGCTACGGCCGGATCATCTTCATGGCCGACGCCGACTCCGACGGCGCGCACATCCGCTGCCTGCTGGCCACGCTGTTCTTCAAGTACATGCCCGACCTGGTCACCAAGGGGCGCGTGTTCACCGCCGTACCCCCGCTGCACCGGATCGAGCTGACCAACCCCAAGAAGGGGATGGACAAGTACGTCTACACCTACTCCGACCCCGAGCTGCAGCGGAAGCTGGCCGAGCTGACCAAGAAGGGCGTGCGCTGGAAGGACCCCGTGCAGCGCTACAAGGGCCTCGGCGAGATGGACGCCGACCAGCTGGCGGAGACCACGATGGACCCGCGCCACCGCACCCTGCGCCGCATCACGGCCCACGACGCCGAGCAGGCCGCCGAGGTCTTCGAGCTGCTGATGGGCACCGAGGTCGCGCCGCGCAAGGACTTCCTCGTCGCCGGCGCCTACGAGGTCGACGCCGACGCCATCGACGCCTGAGCGCGCTCAGCCGCTGCGGTCGGGGCCGGCCTTCGTCGGGGTGATCAGGATGATCACCCGGTGCTCGCGCTCCATGCCGGCGCGGTACTCGTCCCAGTCGGTCTCGCCGCTGATGCCGCGGTAGTACTCGACGAGCGGCTCCATCGCCTCGGGCAGCGAGACCACCTCGGCCTCGCCCTCGACGTAGACCCAGTCGCCGAAGAAGCCCTCGGTCAGCACGCACACCTGCGCCCACGGGTCGCGGCGCAGGTTCTTGGTCTTGTACGCCGCCTCGCGGCTGCTGATCATCAGCCGACCCTCCTCGTCGACGCCCGACCAGCACCGGACTCTGCTGGATGCCGCCGGGTGTCCTCGTCGCCAGCACGGCGCGGGGGTTGGAGCGGACGAAGTCACGGGCACGGTCGAGGTCCATGCGTCCAGTCTGCCGCGTCGCGCATGATGACCTCATGGAACATGCGGACGTCCTGGGCTGGGTGCGGATGTACGACACCGCCTGGCGCTCTCCCGGCACCGACAAGCTCGGTGGCGTCTTCACCGACGACGTCAGCTACCTCGCGTCCCCGTGGGACGACCCGCTCGAGGGGCTCGCAGCGGTCGCGGAGTTCTGGGACGCCGAGCGCGACGGGCCGCACGAGGAGTTCACGATGAGCTCGGAGGTGGTCGCGGTCGAGGGCCGGACCGCGGTCGTCCGGGCGGAGGTCGACTACGTCGCCACCGGCGAACGGTGGCGTGACCTGTGGGTGCTCCGGTTCGCCGACGACGGCCGGTGCGAGGCATTCGAGGAGTGGCCGATCGCGCCCGAGCGAGGACTGACCGGCTCGCGTCATACGAATCGTGGCCTCGAGCCACGATTCGTATGACGCAAGGAGCCGGGGTCAGACGAGCTGTTCGAGCAGGCCGGTGTCGACGTCGTACAGGAAGCCGCCGACCTTGGTGGTGTCGGGGATCAGCGGGTGCGAGCGCACCTTGGCGACGTCGTCGCGCAGGGCGCCACGCTGGTCCTCGACCACGTTGAACGGCTGCCAGGTGGCGTCCAGGCCGGCCGACTCGCCGACTCGCTCGCGCAGCTCGGCGAGGGTGGCGGAGGCCATCGCGCAGCGGGTGTGCGGGATGACCAGGATGCGCTCGACGCGCAGCAGGTGGACGCCGAGGACGAGGGCCTCCAGCGCCTGGGCGGTGACCCGGCCGCCGGGGTTGCGGAAGATCTTCGCGTCGCCGAGCCCGAGGCCGAGCATGTCGAGCGGCAGGATCCGGGAGTCCATGCAGGTGACGATGGCGATGCCGGCGTGGGCGACACCGTCGAACCCCGAGTGGTCGAAGGTCGCTGCGAACTGACGGTTCGCCTCGAGGAGGTCGTCGAAGTCGTGAGCCACGGGAGCAAACTACCGGGTGCCCAGCACGGCCTGGTCGGCGGGAATGCCGCGGGTGCGGGCGCCGTGGAAGCAGGAAGATCGCCGCGACCCCGGCGACGATCGCGCAGAGGGCGGCACCCGAGGAAGATCGCCTGCAGCTGCTCGATGCCGGCCTGCTCGATCAGGCGGGTGTACGCCGCGCACCGGGTCTTGTCGCCGCCGCAGACGCTGTTGGGTGACGGGATGCCGGACTCGACGGCGTAGTAGCGCCGCAGCCCGATCGTGGTCAGGGCCGAGATGCCGACGAGCATGCCGACCATCCGGGCGACGACGAGCAGCGCGCTGGCCACGCCGTGCACCTGGTCGGCCGTGCTCGCGAGCAGGGCGGCGTTCACCGGGGCGAGGGCCAGACCGAAGCCGAAGCCGGCCATCGCCAGCACCACCGAGGACGACAGGTGGTGCAGCGAGTCGTGGCCCCAGCCCGGACATCAGCCAGAACCCGACCGTGGCGAGCACCATCCCGACGCCCGCGACCACCCCGGACGGCTGCCGCCGGATGAGTACGCCGCCCAGCAGTGCTCCGACCGGCAGCGCGACCAGGAACTCGACCAGCACCAGGGCGGCCTTGATCTGCGAGCCGTCGGCGACGGTGATCCGCGCGAAGATCGGGATGTCCACCAGCGCGGCGATCAGCGCCGCGCCGACGAAGAAGCTGACCACGATCGCGCCCCAGGCGGGCCGCTTGGCGAAGGCGCCGTGCGGCACCAGCGGCGCCTTCGAACGGCGGTTGTGCAGGGCGAACAGCACGGCGGCGACAGCGGCGATGGCGAGGTACCAGAGCCCTGCCGGGCTGAACACCTGCACCTCGGGGTCGGCCGTGGCGAAGGCGAGGATGATCCCGCCGAGGGCGATCGACAGCAGGCCGGCGCCGAGCAGGTCGGCCTCGCGCACCGAGCCCCACCAGTCGCGCAGGTCGACCAGTGGTCGCTTCGCGGTCAGCAGCCGCACCAGCAGCAGCACGGCGAGCACCGCCGGTCGCCACCCCGATCTGGGACGCCCAGATCGACCCGCCGTCGGAGAACGGCACGAACGGCCCGCCCAGGTCGACCGAGGTGACCAGGACCTCGGGTTGGCGCATCACCAGCAGCAGCGAGACCAGGGTCAGCGCGAGCAGGAGGAGCCCGATCCAGTCGAACCGCCGTGACCGGATAGTTCCGAGCGATCGGACCCTCGACACGCCGGTCGGCGGGGGCCGAACGCTCGGACTATCCGGCTTGGCTGATCCACCCAGCGTGACGATGGCGGCGGCGAGGACGAGGCCGACGGCGAGGTTGATCCAGAAGATGTCGCGCCAGGTGCCGAAGGCGAGCACCACGGCGCCGTACAGGGGACCCAGCACGCTGCCGAGCTCCTGGACCGCGCCGACCACACCGAGGGGTACGCCGCGACGCTCGGCGGGGTAGAGGTCGGCGACCAGCGCGAGCGTGACCGGCACCAGCCCGCCGCCGCCGACGCCCTGCAGGAAGCGGCCGACGACCAGCGAGCCGAGGTCGTACGCCGCCGCGGTGACCAGCGAGCCGAAGGCGAACACGACGAGTGCCGCGACGAGGACCGGTGTGCGCCCGCGCAGGTCGGCGATCCGGCCGATCAGCGGCAGCATCGCGACGTACCCGAGCAGGAACCCGCTGACGATCGGGGCCGCCCGCTGGAGCTGGTCGACGCTCAGCCCGACCGAGCCCATCATGTCGGGCAGCGAGAGCACCACGACGTAGGTGTCCGCCGCCGCGAACATCACCGCGACCGCGGCCAGGCCGAGCAGCAGCCGGGCCGAACGCTCGGGTCTGGCGGTCTCGGGCCCGGCGCTCGGCATCACGGTCCGATCAGGCCGAGGGAGCCGTGATCTCGACACCCTTGCCGTAGTCGCTGAACTTCACGTTGTAGGTGACGTCGTCGCCCGCGCTGAAGAAGATCCCGGTGATCTTCACCGTGATCGCGTAGCCCTTCTCGTCGATGCCGATCGCGGTCTCGTAGGTCTCCTTGGCGCTCGCGCTCGGGATGATCTGCTTGACCGCCGCGCCGGGCAGGGTGCCGGTGTAGGTGGTCAGGATCTGGTCGCCGGAGCGGGTGTCCTTGCCCTTCTTCAGCCCGTCGATCTGGGTCAGCAGCGAGGAGAGGCCCGTTGTCCGGGTCGACGAAGTCGGCCGGGTCGGGGGCGCCGTAGTCGGCCGGGCTTGATGGTGGCGTAGCCGGTCGAGAGCGGCAGCTTGGCGTAGACCTTGCCGTCGACCGAGGTGATCGGGACGGTCGCGGTGAGGCCGCTCAGCACGACCTTGACGTCGCCCTCGAACGCCGGGTCGTGGGTGAGGTCGCCGGTCGCGCCGAGGACGCCGTTGGAGCCGGCCGGCGGGCTCGAGTCGGTGGCGAGCACGAGGTGCACGCTCGAGGCGTCGTCGAAGAGCTTCTTGGCGTTCTGCATGACCTCGGTCGGGCTCTTGGCCTTCGGGCTGTCCTTGGAGTCGCTCCCGCCGCCGCAGCCGGAGAGCAGGAGCGCGGCAGCGAGCAGCGCGCCGAGCAGCGCCGTCAGACGACCGCGGGCAGGGCGGGGACCGGGAAGCATGGCGTCAGCCTGCCACGTCGCTCCCCGCCGAGGCGGGCAGGGACGCAGCTCACCGGACCGGCGCAGGCGATGATCGGCTGGCTGCCCGGCGTGCCCGACCCGTCGCGCCGGTTGACCGGCTCGGGCAGGTCGACCGGCGCGCCGCTGTCGGCCGCGGCGAGCGGCGGGGCGGCGCCGGCCCAGGCGAAGACCAGCTCGTCCTCGCCCTTGAGGAACCGGTGGCAGCGCACGCCGCCGGTGGCGCGGCCCTTGGCGGGGTACTCCGAGAACGGGGTCACCTTGACCGACCCGGCCTCGGTGCCGGGGAGCGCCGACGAGGCGCCGGAGACCGACACGAGCACGGCGTCGGCCGGGTCGAGCGCGGTGAACGAGACCACGCGAGCGCCCGCAGCGACCTTGATGCCGGCGATGCCGCCACCGGAGCGCCCCTGCGGACGCACGCCGCCCGCCCCGAAGTGGAGCAGCTGCGCGTCGCTGGTGACGAAGCAGAGCGTCTCGTCGCCGGTGCGCAGCTCGACGGCGCCGACGACCTCGTCGCCGTCCTTGAGCGAGATGACGTCCCAGTCGTCGCGGTTGGAGAGGTACTCGGGGTTGACCCGCTTGACCACGCCCTGGCGGGTGCCGAGCGCGAGCCCGGGGGAGTCGGGGTCGAAGCCGGTCAGGCACAGCACCCGCTCGCCCTCGAGGGTCAGGAACTCGCCGACCGGCGCGCCGCCCTGGAGGTTGGGGTGGTTGGCGGTGCTGGGCAGGGTCGGCAGGTCGAGCACGCCGAGCTTGACCACGCGGCCCGCCGAGGTGACCACGCCGACCTCGCCGCGCGCGGTGGTGGCGACCGCGGAGACGATCGCGTCGTGGCGGGTGCGGCTGCCGCCGTCGCCGGGAGGGTCGAGGGTCGTCGTACGCGCGAGCAGGCCGGAGGACGACAGGAACACGTAGCAGGGGTCGTCGGCGACCTCGAGCGGCGTGGCCGAGGCGGTGGTGGTCTGGCCCGACGACTCGAGCAGGACCGTACGACGGGGCGTGCCGTAGGTCTTCGCGACCTCGGCCAGCTCGTCGGCGACCACCTTCCGCAGCCGGGCGTCGTCGCCGAGGATCTCGTCGAGCGCCTCGATCGTGCGCTTGAGCTCGTCGGCCTCCTTGTCCAGCTCGATCTTGGAGAACTTCGTGAGCCGGCGCAGCGGCATGTCGAGGATGTAGTTGGCCTGGATCTCGGTCAGGTCGAAGACCGACATCAGCCGCTCGCGCGCCTGCTCGGCGTTGTCGCTGGCCCGGATCAGCTGGATGACCTCGTCGATGTCGATGATCGCCAGCAGCAGCCCCTCGACGAGGTGCAGCCGGTCGGCCGCCTTGCCGCGGCGGTAGGACGAGCGCCGGCGTACGACGTCGAAGCGGTGCTCGAGGAACACCTCGAGCATCTCCTTGAGCCCGAGCGTGCGCGGCTGCCCGTCGACGAGGGCGACGGCGTTGATGCCGAAGGACTCCTCCATCGGGGTGCTCTTGAACAGCTGCTCGAGGATCGCCTCGGGGTGGAAGCCGTTCTTCACCTCGATCACCAGCCGCAGGCCCTTCTCGCGGTCGGTGAGGTCCTTGACGTCGGCGATGCCCTGCAGCTTCTTGGTCTGCACGAGCTTCTTGATCGCGGCGATGACACGCTCGGTGCCGACGCCGTACGGCAGCTCGGTGACGACGATGCCCTTGCGCCGCGCGGTCACCGACTCGATGCGGGTGGTGGCGCGCATCCGGAAGCTGCCGCGCCCCGACTCGTAGGCGTCACGGACGCCGTCGAGCCCGATGATCTTGCCGCCGGTCGGCAGGTCGGGCCCCGGGATGAAGCGCATGATCGCGTCGAGGTCGGCCTTGGGGTGGGTGACCAGGTGGCGCAGCGCCTGGATGACCTCGACCAGGTTGTGCGGCGCCATGTTGGTCGCCATCCCGACCGCGATGCCGGCGGCGCCGTTGACGACGAGGTGGGGGATCGCGGCCGGCAGCACCGAGGGCTCACGCTCGCGGCCGTCGTAGTTGGCCCGGAAGTCGACGGTGTCCTCGTCGATGGACGCGGTCATCGCGACGGCCGCGGGAGCCATCCGGGCCTCGGTGTAGCGCATCGCGGCGGGCGGGTCGTCGGGCGAGCCGAAGTTGCCGTGGCCGTCGACGGTGGGCAGCCGCATCGAGAACGACTGGGACATCCGGACCAGCGCGTCGTAGATGGCGCCGTCGCCGTGGGGGTGGAACCGGCCCATGACCTCACCGACGACGCGCGAGGACTTCACGTGGCCGCGGTCGGGCCTCAGGTTCATGTCGTGCATCGCGTAGAGGATCCGGCGCTGCACCGGCTTGAGCCCGTCGCGGGCGTCGGGGAGGGCGCGGGAGTAGATGACGGAGTAGGCGTACTCCAGGAAGCTGGTGCGCATCTCGTCGCCGACGTCGATGTCGACGATGTGTTCCTCGAAGTCCTCCGGTGTGGGGGCGGTACGGCGTGCCATGGCCTGATTCTCCCCAACGCCCAAGCGCAATCTCACCGGGCCACGCCGTTCGTGTGCCTTCGGTACATTTCACGGGTGACCGCGCAGGACGCAGAACCCACGCCCACGCCCCGGGACTACCCGGAGCACTGGGAGGCCGACGTCCTGCTGCGCGACGGCCGGACCGCCCACCTGCGGCCGATCGTGCCCGAGGACGCCGAGGGACTCGTCGAGTTCTACTCCCACGTCTCCGAGCAGTCGAAGTACCTCCGGTTCTTCGCCCCGATGCCCAACCTCTCCGATCGCGACGTCCAGCGGTTCACCAACGTCGACTACCGCGACCGGGTCGCGTTCGTGATGACGGTGGCCGAGCGGATCATCGCCGTCGGCCGCTACGACGTGATCGAGTCCGGCCGGGCCGAGGTCGCCTTCCTCGTCCAGGACGCCCACCAGGGGCGCGGGATCGGCCAGCTGCTGCTCGAGCACCTCGCCCAGGCCGGCCGCGAACGCGGCGTCAAGAGGTTCGTCGCCGAGGTGCTGCCCGACAACCGGCGGATGATGCAGGTCTTCCGCGAGCAGGGCTACAAGGTCAAGGGCGGCTGGGACGAGGGCGTGATGCACCTCGAGTTCGACATCGACCCGACCGAGACCGCCATCGGAGTGATCGCGGCGCGCGAGCACCGGTCCGAGGCGGCGTCCATCGCGACGTTCCTGAACGCCAAGAACGTCGCCGTCATCGGCGCTTCGCGGCGCAGCGACACCATCGGTGCGGCGCTGGTGCGCAACCTCGTCCTCGGCGACTACGCGGGCCGGGTCTACGTCGTGAACCCGGCGGCCGACGCGGTCGCGGGGATGCCGGCGTACCCCACGGTGGGCGACATCCCCGGTGACGTCGACGTCGCGATCGTCGCGGTCCCGGCCGAGGCGGTCCAGGACGTCGTGCTCGACTGCGCGGCCAAGGGCGTGCACGGCCTGATCGTCATCTCCAGCGGCTTCGCCGAGACCGGCGAGGAGGGCCGCAAGCGGCAGCGCAAGCTGGTCGGGCTGGCGCGCTCCTACGGGCTGCGGCTGATCGGGCCCAACTGCCTCGGCGTCATCAACACCGCCGCCGAGGTCTCGCTGAACGCCTCGCTGGCGCCGCTGATGCCGCCGCGTGGTCGCGCGGGCTTCTTCTGCCAGTCCGGCGCGCTCGGCACGGCGATCCTGGAGAAGGTGCGCGGCCGCGGGCTCGGCCTGTCGACCTTCGTCAGCGCCGGCAACCGCGCCGACGTGTCCGGCAACGACCTCCTGCAGTACTGGGAGGAGGACGACGCCACCGAGGTGATCCTGCTCTACCTGGAGTCGATCGGTAACCCGCGCAAGTTCTCCCGCATCGCCCGACGTGTCTCGCGGGTCAAGCCGGTGATCGCGGTGCGTTCGGGGCGTACGACGCAGGGCGTGCCCATGGGCCACGCCGTACGCCAGATCGCCGCTCCTCCCGCCGCCGTGGACGCGATGTTCCGCCAGGCGGGGATCATCCAGGTCGACACGCTCGACGAGATGTTCGACGTCGCCCAGCTGCTCGCGCACCAGCCGCTGCCGAGCGGGTCCCGGGTGGCCATCGTGGGCAACTCCGACGCCCTCGGCCTGCTGGCCGTCGACGCGGCCGTGGCCAGCGGGCTCACCGTCACCAGCGCGACCGCGCTGGGCGCCGACGCGACCGCCGAGGACTTCGAGGACGCCCTCGACGCGGCGATCGACGACGGCCACGTCGACGCGGTCGTGGCGGTCTACATCCCGCCGCTCGACGCCGGCGGCGAGGGCGTCGCCAACGTGCTCGCGGCCGTGGGGGAGCAGTCCGACAAGCCGCTGGTCTCCACCTTCCTCGGGCGCGAGGGCGTCCCCGAGCTGCTCCGCGTGCCCGACCTCGCCGGCCACACCGCCGGTCGTGGCTCGGTGCCGTCCTACCCGGCGGTCGAGGCGGCCGTCCGGGCGCTCGCGCGGGTGGTCGAGTACGCCGCGTGGCTGCAGCGGCACGACGACTCCGCGGGCGTGCTCGAGGACATCGACCCCGAGGGCGCCAAGCGGCTGGCCAACAAGGTCCTGATGAACAGCCCCGAGGGGCGCGAGCTCACCGACGACGAGGTCGCCGAGCTGCTCGGCTGCTACGGCGTGCGAGGTGTGGGAGCGGGTGCACGCCGGCACCGTCGAGGAGGCGATCGCTGCCGGCGAGCGGCTGGGCTGGGACGTCGTGCTCAAGGCGACCGCGGAGCGCCTGCGCCAGCGCCCCGACCAGGCCCACGTCTGGCGCAACATCGACAACGAGGAAGAGATGCGCGACGCCTGGGAGTCGCTGATGGGGATCATCAGCGACCCGGCCGACGCCGAGTTCGTCGTACAACGCACGGCACCGCCCGGCGTCCCCGTCGCCATCGGCGGCCTCGAGGACCCGCTCTTCGGTCCGGCGGTGTCCTTCGGCATCTCCGGCGCCCTCACCGACCTCGTCGGCGACCGCGTCTACCGGATCCCGCCGATCAGCGCGCTCGACGCCGCCGAGACGGTGCGCGCGATCAAGGCGGCGCCGCTGCTGTTCGGCTACCGCGGCAGCGAGCAGGTCGACGTCGCCGCGGTCGAGGACCTGATCCGGCGGGTGTCGCAGCTCAAGATCGACCTGCCGCAGGTCAGCCAGATCGACCTGATGCTCGTGCACGCGACCGCCGAGGGCGTGAGCGTCCTGCACGCCTCCGGCCGGGTGGCGCAGGTGGCCGACGCCCGCTCGGACCTGTTCGTACGCCGCCTCACCGCACCCGCCGGCGACACCCTTCCGGGCTAGCAACGGTCTGTGCCTGCTCCTTCGGCGGGGCGGGGGAGCCGTGACAGACTGATCGCATGCGTTCTGTTGCCTCCAGGGACAGCTTCGACGATCTCGTCGTGGCGATCGAGAAGACCGGCTACTACCCGCAGGTGGTCTCGGCGGGCGTCCGGGCTGCCGTGGCGGGCGAAGAGGTCGTCTCCTTCCTGGTGCACCACGAGCCGACCATCGACCGCGACGAGGTACGCCGCCACATCACCGTCGTGGTGCTCACCTCGACCCGGCTGATCCTCTGCCACACCGACGAGCACGCGCCCGACGACCTGCTGCCCGAGCCCTACACCTCCACCTCGACCGAGGCCATCCGGCTGGCCGAGGTGCGTGCGGTCGTGGTCAACCGGATGGTGGCCAACCCGGCCACCTTCGACGGCGGCGGCGAGCCGACCCCGAGCGAGGCGGTCGTCACCGTCGGCTGGGGCGGGGTCAACCGCATCGACCTCGAGCCGGCTGCGTGTGCCGACCCCGACTGCGACGCCGACCACGGCTACACCGGGGTGCTCGCCTCCGACGACTTCTCCCTCCGGCTGAGCTCGGCCGCCGACGGGCAGGACGCGGTCGACGCCTGCTCGCGTTCGCCGAGACGCTCTCCGCCCGCACCCAGGGCTGAGGTGGCGGGGACGCAGGTCGAGCCCGGCTTCGTCGAGCCCGACTACGCCGGCCGCACGCTGGGCGACGTCCTGCCCGCGGTGGCCCAGGCCCTCGGCGTGCCCGGCTTCCAGTCGAGCGCACTCGTGCTGCCCCCGGCGCCGGCGTACGTCGTGATGCTGGTCGACGGCCTCGGCTACGACCTGCTCGCCGAGCACCGGGTGCAGGCGCCGTACCTCCACTCGCTGCTCGGCCAGCCGCCCGCGACCTGCGGCGTCCCCTCGACGACGGCGACCTCGCTCACCTCGCTGGGCACCGCGCTCACGCCGGGGCAGCACGGCCTGGTCGGCTTCACCTCGCGCGTGCCCGAGACGGGGGCGCTGCTGAACTCGCTGTTCTGGGACCAGCCGGTCGACCCGCTCGAGTGGCAGCCGAACCAGACCGCGTTCGCCCGGCTCGAGAGGGCGGGCGTGCACACGAGCGTCGTCAGCAAGCGCGAGTTCCGCAGCTCGGGGCTGACCCGTTGCGGCCAGCGGGGTGCGGCGTACGTCGATGCCGACGACGTCACCGAACGGATCGCCGGAGCCGTTGCCGGGGCCGCTCGGCGGCCGTCGCTGACCTACGTGTACGACGGCGACCTCGACTGGCACGGCCACCGCGCCGGCGTCGACTCGCAGCGCTGGCGCGCCCAGCTGCGCGACATCGACGAGGACGTCCAGGAGCTGCGCGACGAGCTGCCCGACGAGGTCCGCCTCCTCGTGGTGGCCGACCACGGGATGGTCGACTCGACCAAGGAGACGCACATCGACGTCGACGAGCACCCGGAGCTGCGCGACGGGGTGACGCTGCTCGGTGGGGAGGCCCGGTTCCGCCACGTCTACTGCCGCGGGGGAGCCGTCGACGACGTGGCGGCCAGCTGGCGCGGCGTACTCGGCGACCGGGCCACCGTGCTCACCCGCGACGAGGCGATCGCGCGGGGCTGGTTCGGCGACGTCGACTCCCAGGTGCGCCTGCGCCTCGGCGACGTGGTCGTGGCCGCCCACGACAACTGGGCCCTGATGAGCTCGGTCGACTTCAAGTACGAGATGACCCTGATCGGCCTGCACGGCTCGCTCACCCCGCGGGAGATGAACATCCCCATCCTGGTGGGCGTAGGGGACGAACCGGACAGGGCGGGCAGCCGATTCTGGAGCCGGAGGGCCGAAGTATCGCCCGCCCGCCTCCAGTTTCCCCGGGCGTCCGGGGAAACCGCCGACCCCTCACGCGAACGGCAGCGGCTCAGCGATCATCGAGATGGCCCGGGCCCGCGCGGCGGTCATCTTGCGGCGGTGGTGGGCGCGGCAGAGGACCTCGTAGGCGACCTCGGCCGGGAGCTCCTCGTTCTCGACGTCGCCGACGACGATGACCTCGCCCTCGGTGACCATCTCGCCGTTGACGGTGCGGGCGTTGTGGGTGGCGCGCTTGCCGCACCAGCACAGCGCCTCCACCTGGAGCACGTTCATCCGGTCCGCGAGCTCGACGAGGCGCCGCGAGCCCTCGAAGAGCTCGGTCCGGAAGTCGCTGAGGATCCCGAAGGCGAAGGCGTCGATCTGGAGCTCGTCGACGATCTTGGCCAGCTGCTCGATCTGTACGCCGGTGTAGAACTGGGCCTCGTCGCAGATCAGGTAGTCGATCCGGGCGCCGTGGGTGAGCTCGCGCACGACGTAGGTCCAGAAGTCGAAGCCCTCGTCGACCTCGATCGCGTCGTGGGTCAGGCCGAGCCGCGAGGAGATCAGCGCGTCGCCGGCGCGGTCGTGGGTGGTGAACATCCGGCCCACCCGTCCACGCGCCGCGTGGTTGTGGTTGGTCTGCAGCGCGAGGGTGCTCTTCCCGGAATCCATCGTGCCGGTGAAGAATTGGAGTTCAGCCATCGGGGAGGATCATGCCATGCAGGCAGCCTCCGACCTCTCGGCCCCCTGATCGACGTCGACGAGCTGGCCGGCCTGGTCGTCGGCGAGGACTGCTCGGTGCTCGACGTCCGCTACCAGATGGGCGGTCCCTCCGGCCCCGGGGAGTACGCCGCCGGCCACATCCCTCGGGCGGCGTACGTCGACCTCGACACCGCCCTCGCCGGCACGCCCGGGACCTCGTGGCCGGCACCCGTTGCCCGAGGTCGCCGTGTTCGAGGAGGCGATGCGCGTCGCCGGCGTCAGGAACGACCGCCCGGTCGTGGTGTACGACGACTGGGCCGGCCGGGCTGCCGCACGGTGCTGGTGGCTGCTCCGCTGGGCGGGGCATCGCGACGTCCGCGTGCTCGACGGCGGCTGGTCGGCCTGGCGGGCCGGCGGCCACGCCGTGCTCCACCGACGAGGTGGTCCCTCCACTGGGCGACTTCAGCGCGACACCGGGCCAGCTGCCGGTCCTCGAGGCCGACGACGTGCTCGCGTTCGCCGCAGTCGCACGTGCTCGTCGACGCGCGCGCCCCCGAGCGCTTCCGCGGCGAGGTCGAGCCGGTCGACCCGGTGGCCGGCCACATCCCCGGCGCCGTGAACGTGCCGACCGGCGCGAACCTCCGCGACGGACGGGCGGTTCCGCCCCGCCGACGAGCTGGCCGAGGTCTACGCGGTGGCGAAGGACGAGGAGGTCGCGGCGTACTGCGGCTCCGGCGTGACCGCGGCCCACGACATCCTCGCGATGGCGGTGGCCGGCCTCGACGCGACGCTCTACCCCGGCTCGTGGAGCGAGTGGGTGGCCGACCAGTGACCAGGCCGGTCGCCACCGGCGACTGAGCTACTCGGCGCCGACCGTGGGGTCGAGCGGCAGCACCTTGGTCACGGCCGCAGGGGAGAGGGCTCCGTAGATGTGCGGGAAGGTGTCGTCCCCGACGGCGTCCTCCTGCCACGGGACGTCGAGCCGGTCGGTGTCGATCGTCAGCAGCACCAGCGGCTCGTCGGCGTCGGCGTAGTAGCGGTTGAACACCCCGGCCACCTGGTCGCGTCGTGCCGGCGTGCAGGAAGCCCTCGTCCTCGAGCGTCCGGCCGCGGGTCGAGGTCGTGTAGGCGCCGGACTGCTGCGCACGGGCCCAGTCGGACGCGGTGGCGATGTGGAAGATCTCCATCGGCTACCAGTGCACGCCCTGGAACGCCCGGGCCAGGGCCTTCTGCACGCTGACCTTCTCGGTGCGGGCGTCGGGGTTGTCGCCACGGGCCGCCGAGGAGTCGGGGAAGACCTGGTAGGCGACGTGCAGCACCCGGAACGCGACCTTCGGCGCGAGCGTGTGGGCGAGCGCCCCGAGGTTGCCGGTCTTGGTGTTGATCTCGTGCGGCTTCTCGACCAGCGCCGTGATCACCTTGCTGGCGGCCTGGGCCGGGCTGATCGCCGGGAACCGGTCGTACATCTTGGTCGGCGCGATCATCGGCGTGCGCACCAGCGGCATGTGGATGCTGGTGAAGGTGATGCCGTCGCTGACCAGCTCGCTCGAGACGACGTTGCTCCAGGCGTCGAGGGCAGCCTTGGAGGCGACGTACGCCGAGAACCGCGGCGGGTTGGTGAGCACGCCGATCGAGGAGATGTTCACGACGTGCCCGGACTTCTGCTCGCGCATCTTCGGCAGGATCCCCATCACCAGGCGGATCGCGCCGAAGTAGTTGAGCTGCATGGTGCGCTCGAAGTCGTGGAAGCGGTCCTCGCTCAGCCGCAGCGAGCGCCGGATCGAGCGGCCGGCGTTGTTCACCACGAAGTCGATGTGCTCGAAGTCCTCGGAGAGCTGCTTGGTCAGCGCGTCGATCGCGTGCAGGTCGGAGAGGTCGCACGGGTAGGAGTACGCCGTACCGCCCTGGCTCTCGATCAGCCGCTTGGTGGCCTCGAGCTTCTCCGCACCGCGCGCGACCAGGATCGGGACGGCGCCGGCCTTGGCGACCTGCACCGCGGTCACCAGGCCGATGCCCGACGAGGCGCCGGTGATGACGACGGTCTTGCCCGAGAGCGCCTTGACGACGGAGGTCTGGCCCTTGATGGAGTCGTCGAGCATCTCCTCCCAGTAGGACCACAGGGTGGAGGCGTAGGACTCGATGTCGGGCACCGAGATGCCGGACCCGGCGAGCGCCTTCTCGGTCGACCGCGAGGCGTAGACCGACGGGAACGACGCGTGCTCCAGCACCTCCGGGGGTACGCCGATCCGGCCGATCGTCTGGTTGAGCGCCACGTGCACCGGCGCCAGCCGCAGGGCCGCGCCGACCAGGGCCGCCGGGCGCAGGGCCTGGGGGAGCAGGGCGGTGGGCAGCTTGGAGGTGACGGTGCGGTCGACGGGTACGGCGAACTGCGGGGCCTTCGCGGCCGAGGCGAAGGAGTTGATCAGCCCGACCGTGCTCAGCGGCTCGGGGTTGACCAGGTGGAAGGCCTGGCCGTCGAGGTCGGGCTGGTGCGCGAGGTGGTCCATCGCGCGCGCCACGTAGTCGACCGGCACCACGTTGGTGTCGCCGAGGTCGACGCCGACCAGCGGCACCCAGCCCGGCAGGGTGTCCCGCATCCGCTTGAGCAGCGGGAAGAAGTAGTAGGGGCCGTCGATCTTGTCCATCGCGCCGGTCTCGGAGTGGCCGACCACGATCGCCGGGCGGTAGACGCGCCACGGCACCTCGGCCTCCTCGCGCACGATCTTCTCGGACTCGAACTTGGTGCGGTGGTACGGCGAGGGCAGCCTCTGTCCCTCGTCGAACATCGACTCGTCGAAGACCCCGCGGAAGTCGCCGGACGCCGCGACCGAGGAGACCTGGTGGAAGTGGCCGACGTCGAGCTTGCCGGCCAGCGCGACGGCGTTGCGGGTGCCGCCGACGTTCATCGTCTCGTTCATCTCGTCGGAGGCGGTCATGTCGTAGATCGCCGCGAGGTGGAAGAAGTGCTCGATGTCGCCGCGGTGCGACTCGATCCACTCCGGGTCGATGCCGAGGTCGGGCTCGCCCAGGTCGCCGATCACCGGCGTCACCCGGTCGCCGTCCCCACCATTGGCAGCCACTCCTCGGTCAGCCGGTCGAGCCGGTCGCGGGACCCCTCCCGGCAGAGCGCGAAGATCTCGCCCTCGCGGTTGTCCACCAGCTCCTGCACGAGGAATCGACCGATGAAGCCGGTGGCGCCGGTGACGAAGTAGGCCATGGTGAGTACACCGCTCTCGCTGATGGGGGAGTGTCCTTCGAGCCATTCAACTCGTCGCGCCACCTCCGGTCACGCGATGCAGCGGATATTACCGGTCGGTAACGTCGGCTGTCAGTCCCCGCAGGACGTGGGCGTGCTCACGCCGTCGAGATCGGTGGTCAGTCTTCCTTGGCGCTGCCGCCGAACATGATCTCGTCCCACGACGGGACCGAGGAGCGTCCCTTGCGCCGCGACGAGCCCTGCTTGACCTCGACGGTGTCCTCGGAGTCAGGATCCTCGTCGGCGTCGGGCGGCCGGCTCCTCGACGGGCTCGTCGACCGGCTCGTCGGCCGGCTCGTCGGCCGGTGCCTCGTCGGCCGGTGCTCGTCGGCCGGCTCCTCCGGGAGCGGCACGTCGTCGGGCGTGGGAGTCGGGTCGGCCAGCCAGTCGGCGTCGGCGGTGTCGGCCGTCGGGTCGACCACCTCGTCGGGCGACGACCGCCCGCTCGGGGTCGCGGACCAGCTCGATCGCGTCGTCGCCGAGCGGGCAGCTCGTCCTGGGTGTGCACCGAGCTGAGCCGCCGCGCCTGCGGGCGAGCGGGTGCGCCGGCCTGGTCGGGGGCGCGCAGCTCGCCGGTGAAGATCCGGGCGTCGTCGTTGTCGGCGACCACGTAGCGGCCGGGCTGGTCGTGGGTGAACTCCGCACGGCGGGGCTTGCCGCCGACGGCGTACGTCGCCACCAGCGCCCAGCGCCCGTCGGCCCGGCGCCAGGCGTCCCACTCGACGTCCTCGTCGTGCAGGGAGTGCTCCTCGAAGAAGAGCTCGGCCGCCTCGCCGAGGGTGCGGGGAGAGGTCGAGTCGGCTGCGGGCCGGCGCAGCGACGCCTTGAGCGCGTTGCTGGCGACGTGCTGGCGCTCGGCGATCACCGGCCCGGCGAAGGGCATGATCGCGTCGACACTCGTCTGGGCGGCGGCCGCGACGTCCTCGGGCGACTCGCCCGCGCGGATGCGCGCCTGGATGTCTCGGGGGCGCAGTGCGCTGTCCATCTTCGTCTCCAACTGACCGAGTCGTGCGTTCTCACCACGCATAGCCGCGCGCAGTCGGGTGTCCACCGGAACCGAGAACTCCTCGCCCGAGGCACTGACCAGGACGAGCCGTGTGCCGTCCTCGTTCAGCCCCACCAGGGTGAGGTCCTGCATCCGAACTCGCTCCTTCGCTTCCACCTGCGGCCCGAGCCTACTTCAGCGCGAGGCGCACCTCGAGCAGGGCGACTCGCCGCACCTACCCTTTCGCTCATGGCTGGTCAGGACACGTTGCTGCTGGTGCTCGACCTGGCGGGCATCTTCGTGTTCGCGATCACCGGCGGGCTGGTCGCCGTGCGCAGGCAGTTCGACATCTTCGGGGTCCTGGTCCTCGCGGGTGCGACCGGGCTCGGCGGCGGGTTCCTGCGCGACGTGCTCATCGACGCGACGCCGCCGGCCGCGCTGGCGGACTGGCGCTACCTGCTGGTGCCGGTCGTCGCCGGGCTGGCGACGTTCGTCTTCCACCCGGCGTTCGGGCGGCTGGAACGGGTCATCATCGTGCTCGACGCCGCCGGACTCGGGCTGTTCTGCGTGACCGGCACGCTCAAGGCGATCGACTACGGCCTGGGACCGGTGCCCGCGGCGCTGATGGGGATGGTGACCGGCATCGGCGGCGGCATGATCCGCGACATCCTGGCCGGCCGGGTGCCGGTGGTGTTCTCCAGCGAGCTCTACGCGACGCCCGCGCTGCTCGGCGCCACCTGGGCCGTGCTCGCCAACTACTGGGAGCTGCCGGTGGGCTGGGTGGCCCTGCCGGGCGTCGCCATCTGCTTCGGCATGCGGCTGCTGGCCCTGCGCCGCGACTGGCACGCCCCGCTGCCGCGCGGATCCGCCAGCGTGTGACCGCGGTTCCTGAGCGCTCTGTAGACCTTCCACGTGGAAGGTCTACAGAGCACTCGCCAAGCAAGGCAGGCGAAGCTCAGGCAGTGGCCAGCATGACCCGGCCCTCAGGCGCCTCGGCCCGACCCTTGACGAGGTGTGTCACGGAGCCGAGGCCGGCCGCGATCGCCAGCCGGGTCACGTCGTCCTCGGTCTCGTAGAGCTGATGCCCTGCGGGGGGAAAGCGCCGCTGAGCCATCGCCGGCATGTGCTGCCTGAGCTGGTAGCCCAACGCGAGAAGCCCTCCGGGTCGCAGGAAGCCGCGGATCTGGGCCATCTCAGCGACGGGATCCCGCCAGAAGTACAGAACGTGGTTGGCCATCACGATGTCCGCAGGCTCACTCGCGCTCAGCGCTGGCACGCCGCCCTCGAGGAGCGTCAGGCGACCGGCGGTCACCGCTGAGTGGTTGCGCTTCCTGGACTGGGACAGCATCACCGACGACACATCGGCGCCCCAGACCTGCGCATCCGGGAATTGAGCGAGCAGCGCCTCCAGGCCCACCCCGGGTCCAGGACCCAGCTCGGCGACGCGGCTGACCACATCGCCGTGATGCGCCGCGGCCTGCTGCACCACCCATCTGCTGAGCTCCGCGTTGCCTCTGGCCATGCCACGCCCGACGACCGCACCCAGCAGCCCCGAGGGATGACCGAACTGTTGCGCAAGACCCATCCCCGCATTATGCGGCTCGACCACACCTGGCGGTGGGCAGCTGTGGGTCTGCCTCAGAGGCCGAGGACGCGGTCGAGGTAGGCGTTGGTGAAGACCCGGTCGGGGTCGAGGCGCTCGCGCATCGCCTGGAAGTCCGCCCAGCGCGGGTAGGCCGGCTCGAGGTCCTCGGCGGTGCGGGTGTGCAGCTTGCCCCAGTGCGGACGGCCGTCGTAGCCGCGCAGGACGTCCTCGACGCCCTTGAAGTAGGCGGTGTGGTCGGTCTGCGGGTTCATGTGGAAGGCGAGGTAGACCGAGTCGCGCTGGTACGCCGTCGACAGGGGTACGTCGTCGGCCGGGCAGACCCGGATCTCGATCGGGAAGCTGATCGTCCAGTCGTTCTTCTCGATCGTCGAGCGCACCTCGCGCAGCGCCTCGATCGCGACCGTCCGCGGCACGGCGTACTCCATCTCGCGGAAGACCACCGTGCGGCTGGAGGTGAACACCCGGTGCGGCACGTCGGAGTAGCGGCGCTCGCTCAGGGCGCGACCGGAGATGTCGTTGATCCGTCGTACGAGACTCGGTCGGCGGTTCCCGATGCGGTTGGCCCAGCCGAAGACGCGGTTGGAGAGGAACTCGTCGTCGAGCCAGTGCTTCATCCGCGACAACGGCTCGGGGTCGTCGAGGGTGCGGTTGTTGCGCTTGGTCAGCAGCCGCTCGGTGTGCGGGAACCAGTACATCTCGAAGTGGTGGTTCTCGGTCGCCAGCTCCTCGAACCGGTCGAGGCCCTCGTCCCAGAGCATCGGCGACTCGTGGGCCTCCAGGGTGAACATCGGCTCCACGTCGAAGGTCACCGCGGTGAGGATGCCGAGCGCGCCCAGCCCGAGCCGGGCCACGTCGAGCACCTCGGGGTTCTGCCGGGCGTCGGCCTGCATCAGCTCGCCCTTGCCGGTGACCAGCTCGAGCCCGGAGACCTGCGCGCTCAGCGACGAACGCTGGCCGCCGGTGCCGTGGGTGCCGGTCGAGATGGCGCCCGCGACGGTCTGCTCGTCGATGTCGCCCATGTTGTGCAGGGTCAGGCCGAGCTTCTCCAGGGCAGCTGTTCAGCTCGGCGAGCGTCGTACCGGCCAGAGCGGTCACGGTCATCGCGTCCTGGTCGACGCCGACGATGCCGCGCAGGCCGCCCGGCCGGAGCAGCAGTCCGTCGGTGATCGCGATGTCGGTGAAGGAGTGCCCGGTGCCGGGCATCTTCACGGTGAGGTTCTGGTGCCGTGCGGCCACGACGGCGTCGACGACCTCGCCCGCGTCGTGGGGCGAGACCTCCTGCGTCGGGTGGGCGGTGCTGAGCCGCGACCAGTTGGTCCATGTCGCCATGCCCGGATGCTAGTGCTCCGCGTTGCGGATGAAGAGGGCGGCAACCGCGGTGAGGCCGGCGGAGACCGTGCACACCCAGTACGCCGCGGAGCCGCCCGACCCGTCGGCGACCAGGCCCGCCAGCCACGCACCGGGTGCGATGCCGCCGCTCATCCCGGTCTGCACGAAGCCCATCGCCTCGTTGAGCCGCGACCGGGGGACCGACTCCTCGATGAGGGAGAACAGCGTGATCAGGGTGGGCGCCAGCGCCAACCCGGTCACGAACAGGGCGACCGTGGCGACCTGGAGGTTGGGCAGGAACGGCAGCGAGAGCGTGCCGAGCGCGAGCAGGCCGGCGCCGATCCGGACGCGCTCGAGCGGTGCACGCGCGCCAGATGATCGTGCCCGCGACGACTCCGGCGACCAGGCTGCCGAGCGAGAACGCGCCGAGCATGAGGCCGGAGTACGCCTTGTGGCCGTGGTCGTCGGCGAACGCCACGGTGGCGACCTCGAGTGCGCCGAACAGGCTGCCCAGCGCGATCGCCGCGACGGTCAGCGGCACGAGCAGCCCCCACGGCATCGGGTCGCGTTGCGTGGTCGGGTCCCGGGGATGGGCGGGTGGCTCGGTGCGCCGCTGCACGGCCAGGCCGAGCGTCCCGACCGTCCCGACCGTGACGGCGGCCACCAGGCCTGCCTGGGGCGCGATGGCCGTCGCGAGGAGGGTGACCAGCGCCGGGCCGGTCACGAACACGACCTCGTCGAAGACGCTCTCCGCCGCGAACGCCGTGTGCCGCTCGCTGGCGACCGGCAGCAGGTGGGCCCATCGGGCGCGCACCATGGTGCCGATCTGCGGGATCGCGGCCCCGGCGAGCGCGGCCCACACGTGCGGCCACGGCATCGCCCAGTCCTCGACGATCGAGACATGATCATCAGGGTGGTCGTCACCGCGAACGCCACCGTGTCGACGTACAGCACCTTGCCCTGGCCGAACCGGTCGGCCAGCCGGCCGTGCGGGATGGCGAAGACCGCGTTGCCGACGATGTACGCCGCCGACACCTGCCCGGCGAGCCCGTAGGAGCCGCTCAGCGAGCTGACCAGCAGCACGATGCCCAGCGTCATCATCGAGATCGGCAGCCGCGCGACCAGTGCGGTGGCCGAGAACGCGAAGGCGCCGGGGCGCGAGTACACCCGGCGATAGGTGGCGAGCATCAGGCCTCACCCTAGGGCGCCCAAGGGCCCGTCTGATGGGCCCGTGGCCTGCTGCGCGACCGAGGCCCATCAGACGCACCCTAGGCTGGGGAACATGTCCGATCCGCAGCCGTACGACGCGCTCCTGCTGGTCTCCTTCGGCGGTCCGGAGAAGCCCGACGACGTGGTCCCGTTCCTCCGCAACGTGACGGCCGGGCGGAACATCCCCGACGCGCGGCTCGAGGAGGTCGGCGAGCACTACTTCGAGTTCGGCGGACGCAGCCCGATCAACGACCAGAACCGCGACCTGGTCGACGCGATCAAGGCCGACCTGTGGGCCAACGGCATCGACCTGCCCGTCTACTGGGGCAACCGCAACTGGGACCCGTTCCTCACCGAGGCCCTCGAGGAGATGCGGGCCGACGGGGTGACCCGTGCCGCTGCGCTGCTGACGAGCGCGTACTCGTCGTACAGCGGCTGCCGCCAGTACCGCGAGAACCTCGCCGACGCCGTCGAGGCGGTGCCCGGCGCGCCGCGGATCGACCGGCTGCGCCACTACTTCAACCACCCGGGCTTCATCGAGCCGATGGTCGACGCCACCCTCGCCGCCCTGGCCGAGCTCTCCGAGGACGCGCGGCACGGCGGGCACCTCGCCTTCGTCACGCACTCGATCCCGATCGCGATGAACGACGGCAGCGGCCCGCGCGGAGGTGCCTACGTCGCCCAGCACCGGCTGGTCGCGGCGGAGATCGTCGAGCGGGTGCGTGAGGAGACCGGGCACCGCTACCCCTCGGCCCTCGTCTACTGCTCGCGGTCGGGTCCGCCGCAGGTGCCCTGGCTGGAGCCGGACGTCAACGACCACCTCCGCTCGCTGCAGCGAGAAGGGCGTGCCCGGAGTGGTGGTGATCCCGATCGGGTTCGTCTCCGACCACATGGAGGTCATCTACGACCTCGACACCGAGGCGAAGGCGACCGCCGAGGAGATCGGGCTGCCCTTCGCGCGGGCCGCCACCGCCGGCGTCGACCCGCGGTTCGTGGCGATGGTGCGCGACCTGCTGCGTCGAGCGCGGCGCGGTCGAGCGGGGGGAGTCACCCGAACGGGCGGCCCTCGGGCTCGGACGCCGCCTGGGACCGGTGTGCGGTCGGCTGCTGCCCCAACCCCGCCGGCCCGCGGCCGGCCCTCTGCGGCGAGGAGTGACCCGGTGAGCGTCTCGGACGGGGACCTGCTCGCCCTCGCGGTCGAGACCGCGCGGGAGGCCGGGCGTCTGGTGGTCGGCATGCGCGAGCGCGGCGTCGACGTGGCCGGCACGAAGTCCAGCCCGATCGACGTGGTGACCGAGGCCGACCAGGCCTGCGAGGAGCTGATCCGCCAGCGGTTGCTCGGCGCCCGGCCCTCCGACGGCTTCCTCGGCGAGGAGGGCGACGACGTCGCCGGGCACGTCCGGGATCCGCTGGATCGTCGACCCGATCGACGGCACCGTGAACTACCTCTACGGGATGCCGCACTACGCCGTGTCGATCGCTGCCACGCGCGGCGACGAGGTGGTGGCCGGGGTGGTGCTCAGCCCCGTGGCCGGCCTGGAGTACGCCGCGACGCTCGGTGCCGGGGCCACCTGCAACGGCGAACCCATCGAGGTACGACGTCCACCGGCCCTCGAGCAGGCACTGATCGGGACCGGCTTCGGCTACGAGACCGAGGTGCGCGAACGGCGGCGCGCAAGCGGTTGCGCGGATGCTGCCGCAGGTCCGCGACATCCGTCGTCAGGGGTCCTGCGCCCTCGACCTGTGTGCCGTCGCCGCCGGGCAGCTCGACGGGTACGTCGAGGAGGGACCGCACATCTGGGACTACGCCGCCGGCGGCCTGATCGCGATCGAGGCCGGGGCGGCCCTGGAGATCTGGACCTCCGTCGTCGAGCACGACGTCGTGGTGTGCGCTCCGGCGCTCGGTTGGTCCGAATTCTCCGATCTGGTGCTCGCCTGCGACTTCCTCGGAGCGGGGTCTGCGTGACCCGTTGAGGGCCCGGCGTGCGTGACTTCGGCAGACGCGGGAACAACCGTGGGACGGCGTGCGTTCTCGTGTGGTCTGCCAGCCGTGAAGACCAGTCGAGTGGCTCGAGTGTGCACAAAGGCTCTGAGTGGTGCACAATCTGCGCCGTCACGCGGACTACGGGGGCAGGCCGCGAGAACCACTGGGACTTGGGAGCAGGAGAGAAGGAATGGCAACCGACTACGACGCACCTCGGAAGACCGAGGAAGAGCAGAACGAGGACAGCCTCGAAGAGCTCAAGGCGCGGCGTCACGACAAGAACTCCGGGAAGGTCGACGAGGACGAGGCAGAAGCTGCCGAGTCCTTCGAGCTCCCCGGCGCTGACCTCTCGCACGAAGAGCTGGCGGTCGAGGTGAAGCCCAAGCAGCTGGACGAGTTCACCTGCATGAGCTGCTTCCTCGTGCACCACCGCAGCCAGCTCGCGGACGAGAAGAAGCTGATCTGCCGCGACTGCGCCTGACGCAACTTCAGGACGACAACGACGAAGGGCCGCCCCCACGGGGGCGGCCCTTCGCGTGTCTGTCGGCGTCAGGTGCTGTCGGCCGGCTCAGCTGGTCGCGGCGGGCGCGGCGTCGGCGTCCTGGTCGTCCTTCTGCAGGTTCGGCGGCAGGTGGCCGGTCGACTTCGCGTAGTAGATGGCCGCACGGCGGGTGGCCAGCATCCGGGCCAGGCCGACGGCGGTGCCGCTGACCGTGGCCCACATGCACCGCCTCCCAGACGTCCACGTCGGGGTCGGCCGGGTTGGCCGGCGGGTTCTTGCCGGTGGCGGCCTTCCAGGACGTGGTCAGGCCCTTCTTCGCGATCGTGGCGGCGATCAGGGCAGCGGCGAGCGAGAAGACGCTCCAGAACTTCGAGCTGTCCTTCTTCTTCGTCTTCGTTCTTGTCCTTGGCCATGTCCTGCCTTTCCGGGGTCACTCCGGGGAGTACCCGATTCAGCCTAGTCAGAAGCGTGCCCGGCGCCGAGGGCGGCGGCGAGGCGGTCGGGGTGCCGCGTCGAGATCAGCCAGTACGGCGTGCGGTCGTCGGGGTCGAGCACGGGCACCAGCACCGACCGCTTCAGGTAGGGCCGGGTCACCAGGAAGGCCCGGGCGTCCGCGTCGACACCGTGCACCCGACGGGTCTCCTCGGCATCCAGCGGCTCGACGGGGCCGAGCAGGGCGACGCGAGATGTGCGCGGTGCCGGCGTACAGCATCCCGTCGCGGACCTCGACGCGCGCGCTGCCGATCCAGGCGAACCGCGCGAAGGTGATCAGCACGAGCACGGCGGTCGCCGTCCACGCGGCGGCGGCCGGCATCGAGACGATGAAGGCCAGCCAGAGGGTGGCGAGCAGCATGGTCGCCTGGACCCACCAGCGCAGCGGCACGAACAGGCGCTCGCGATAGCTGCCCGCGGACGCACGGGCGTCATGCGCGGAGGTCGAGGATGCCACGCGCAAAGCCTGTCATCAGGCGCGCCCGCGCCCGCGGGTAGGGTCGCGAGCCATGGTGGAGATCTCGATCAAGCGCCTCGACGCAGGAGCTGCCGCTGCCGTCGTACGCCCATCCCGGCGACGCCGGCGCCGACCTGCACTCGGCCGTCGACCTGACCCTGCAACCGGGGGAGCGGGCGCTGGTCGCCGACCGGGCATCGCGCTCGCGCTGCCGGAGGGGTACGTCGCCCTGGTGCACCCACGCTCCGGGCTGGCGGCCAAGCACGGCATCTCGATCGTGAACGCGCCCGGCACCATCGACGCCGGCTACCGCGGCGAGGTCAAGGTCTGCCTGGTCAACACCGACGTGCGCGAGCCGTTCACCGTGCGCCGCGGTGACCGGATCGCGCAGCTGGTGATCCAGCGCTTCGAGACGGCGGCATTCGTCGAGGCCGACGACCTGCCCGACTCGGCCCGCGGTGACGGCGGCTACGGTTCGACCGGAGGCTTCGTCGAGTCCCGGCAGCAGCCGGAGGGGATCGCCTCGGGAGGGACGACACGGTGAGGTTCGGCCGCAAGGAACGCGTCAGAGGACTCCGCCGAGGAGCCCTCGAGCGACGCTCGAGGACGAGCGCGATCGACGACGGCAACGAGGACTGGCCCGGCAACACGCCGATCCGCGTGCAGGACGCCTCCTCCGGGCCGTTCGACGCCACGGACGTCGAGGACCTCGACGAGCGTGAGGGCATCGACCTCGGCAGCCTGGTGATCACGCCCGCCGGTCCGATGGAGATGCGCCTCCAGGTCGACGAGGACAGCGGCGAGGTGATCGCCGCCGTGCTGGTCGACGAGGCAGGGCGCGCTCGAGCTGCGCGCCTTCGCCGCGGCCCGTGGCGGTGGCTCCTGGGCCGAGCTGCGACCCCGGATCTCGGCCGAGACGGCGCGGATGGGCGGCACCGCCACCGAGCAGGACGGCACATTCGGCACCGAGCTGGTCTGCGAGGTGCCGATGCAGCTGCCCGACGGGCAGCCCGGGCACGCAGGTCAGCCGGATCAGCGGCCACGAGGGCCCCAACTGGCTGCTGCGCGCGACGCTGATGGGCCAGCCCGCCGCCGAGCCCGAGTCCGCCGGGCCCTGGGAGGAGACGATCCGCTCGGTCGTCGTACGACGGGGGCGCGAAGCGATGGCCCCGGGTGCGCCGCTGCGGCTCACGCTGCCGCCCGACGCGCGTCAGGTCGACTGAACGCGGTCACCCGCGGTTCACCGCCGAGTGACTACGCTCGGCGCATGGCGGAGCACAAGGACGGTCTGCGCGCGACGATCAGTCGCTGGGCGAGCCAGGATCGCGACGAGGCCCGCGAGCTGCGCAAGGACACCCGCAAGGCCGGGCTGGTCGCGATCAGCGACGCGCCCGACCGCCAGCGGGTCATCGTGCAGGGCACTCTGCAAGACGGTCACGCTGCGTCCGCGCGGCGGCGTGCCGGCTCTCGAGGCGGAGCTGTACGACGGGTCCGGGTCGATCAGCGTGGTCTGGCTCGGACGCCGGCGCATCGGCGGCATCACGCCCGGTCGCGCCATCCGGGTCGAGGGACGCATCGGCGTCCAGGACCACCAGCGGGTCATGTACAACCCGCGCTACGAGCTGAGGTCCCCGTGATCCGCCCGATGATCCGACCGGTGATCTGCCGGTGACGGACGCGACGACCCACACCGTCGAGCAGGTCGTCCGCAAGCAGCTCTCCGACGCCCTGGGCGGCGTGCGCGGCATGCTCGAGGCGGCCGTGCCGACCATCGTCTTCACGGTGGTCTTCCTGACCCGGCACGACCTGAAGCTGGCGATCATCCTCAGCCTCGGCTGCGCCGGCGTGCTGCTCGTGGTGCGGCTGGTGCACCGGTCCTCGGTGCAGTTCGTGCTCAACGCCCTCGTCGGGATCGGCATCGGCGCGCTGTTCGCCTGGCGGGCGGCGCGCGGTGGGGGAGACGAGGGCGACCAGGCCCTGGCGTACTTCCTGCCCGGGCTGCTCTACAACCTCGGCTACGCCGTCGTGATGGTGTTCACCATCGTGATCCGCTGGCCGCTGGTCGGCTTCATCGTGGGCAGCGTGGCCGGCGACCCGACCGCCTGGCACCACGACCGCAACGTCGTGCGCCTGTGCAGCCGGCTGACCTGGCTGCTCGCCCTGCCCGTGCCTCGTGCGCGTCGTCGTGCAGGGGCCGATCTACCTCGCCGGCCGCAACGGCTGGTGGTCGAAGGACTCGGCCGTGGCCGCGCTCGGCGTCGCCAAGCTGGCGATGGGCTGGCCGCTGCAGGTGGCCGCCCTGGCCGTGATGGTGTGGCTGCTCTCGCGCAACGCCACGCCGCTCAGGCCCGGCGAGCCCGAGCCGCAGCTGTAGCGGATCAGCCCTCCAGGAGGGCCTTGGCCTTCTCCAGGTTGGAGCGCACGTCCTTGGAGTACATCTTGATCACCAGGCCGTCGCCGAACTTGAAGACGCCGCCGAGCGACTCCGACCTCCTGCAGCCAGGACACCTTGGTGCCGGAGCCCTCGTCGGCGAAGGTCATGCGTGATCGAGTAGGGGATCCGGCCGTCCTTGGAGCTGGTCTTCGGGCGCTCGTTCTCGACGTACTCCACGAGCTCGTCGGTGTAGTCCAGGCGGACCCCGACGACTTTGACCGCGAACTTGGCCTGCGGCCGACCTCGTGCGGGCCGCCCGAGACGACGTCGTAGTCGACCAGGTTGCTGCTGTAGACGGCGACGTTGTCGGGGTTCGCGAAGAAGTCGAAGACCTCGGCCGGGGCTTGTCGATGACGACTGACTCTTCCACTGTGAGCATCGCTTCGACGTACGCTGGGCGCCGACCGTCGGACGCTACGCCGCTTCGGGGCGGACGTGCGCCACGTGGACGGGACGTCAGTTGTCTCGTTCGCCGCCGTGCTCGGTCGGGGCGAGCATCTTCTCGAGCTCCTCCTCGATCTCCGCGGGTACGACGAGCAGCAGCTCGTCGCCCGACTCGACCGGCTGGTCGGGGTCGGGGGTGTAGACCTGCCCGTCGCGCAGGATCGTCACCAGCGAGCAGTTCTCCGGGAACGGGATCAGGCCCGACGGCTTCCCGACGTACGGCGAGTCGGCGGGCAGCGTCATCTCGACCAGGTTGGCGTTGCCCTTGCGGAAGGTGAACAGCCGCACCAGGTCGCCGACCGTCACGGCCTCCTCGACCAGGGCCGACATGATGCGCGGCGTCGAGACGTTGACGTCGACGCCCCAGGCCTCGGTGAACAGCCACTCGTTGTTGGGGTGGTTGACCCGACCGACCGTGCGGGGGACGCCGAACTCGGTCTTCGCGAGCAGCGAGGTGACCAGGTTGGCCTTGTCGTCGCCGGTGGCCGCGATCACCACGTCACAGTCCTCGAGCCGGGCCTCCTCCAGGGAGGACAGCTCGCAGGAGTCGGCGAGCAGCCACTCCGCGTCGGGCACCCGGTCGGGCTTGATCGAGGCGGGCTCCTTGTCGATGAGCAGCACCTCGTGACCGTTGCCGATCAGCTCGCGGGCGATCGAGCGCCCCACGGCTCCTGCTCCTGCGATGGCGACTCTCATGTCCTAATCGTCCTCCGGACCCTTCTTGAGCACGTCGTAGACGCCGTTGGCCTTCTCCTCGCGCATCACGATGTGCATCAGGTCGCCCTCCTGGAGCACCGACTCACGGCTGGGCAGGATGCCCTCGCCGAGCCGGTCGATCCAGGCGATGCGGCACAGCGCCTGCTCCTGGAACTGCACGGTGCGGTGGCCGACCCAGGTGTCGGGGACGAGGACCTGGTCGACGCGGATGGTGCCCGAGGGGTCGCGGAAGTCGGGCTCGGCGCCGGCCGGCAGGATCCGGCGCAGCACCTGGTCGGCGGTCCACTTGACCGTCGCGACCGTGGTGATGCCGAGCCGCTGGTAGACCTCGGCGCGGCCGGGGTCGTAGATGCGGGCCACGACCTGCTGGATCCCGAACGTCTCGCGGGCGACGCGCGCGGCGATGATGTTGGAGTTGTCGCCGCTGCTGACGGCCGCGAAGGCGTCGGCGCGCTCGATGCCGGCCTCGGTGAGCACGGCCTGGTCGAAGCCGTAGCCGGTCACCTTGGTGCCGTTGAAGGACGGGCCGAGACGACGGAAGGCGTCGGGGTTGCTGTCGATGATGCTCACGGTGTGGTTGCGGTCCTCGAGGCTGCGGGCGAGCGTCGAACCGACGCGGCCACAACCCATGATCACGACGTGCACACGGCGAACACTAGTAGGTCCGGCTCCGCGGCGGAGACTTGTGCTCTAGCCTCGCTACGTGGGCATTGGAAATGTCTCAAAGCGGATCTTGCTTGGGCGCAAGCTCCGCAGCTCCCAGTTGGGCGAGACGCTGCTGCCCAAGCGGATTGCGCTACCTGTCTTCGCCAGCGACGCGCTGTCCTCGGTGGCCTACGCGCCGGACGAGATCTTCATCATGCTCTCGGTCGCGGGCGCCTCGGCGTACGTCTACAGCTGGAAGATCGGCCTGGCCGTCGCCGTGGTGATGCTGACCGTGGTGGCGTCGTACCGCCAGAACGTGCACGCCTACCCCAGCGGCGGCGGCGACTACGAGGTCGCCAAGGTCAACCTCGGCAAGAACGCCGGCGTGACCGTCGCGTCCGCGCTGCTCGTCGACTACGTGCTGACGGTCGCGGTGTCGGTGTCCTCGGGCGTGCAGAACGCCGCCTCGGCCATCCCGGCGTTCTCCGGGCACGAGGCGACCGTGGCGGTCGTGATGGTGATGGTGCTCGCCGCCCTGAACCTGCGCGGCGTCCGGGAGTCGGGCGCGTTCTTCGCGATCCCCACCTACGGCTTCATGCTCGGCGTCATCGGGATGGCGGTGTACGGCGCCATCCGCGCCGCCCAGGGCACCCTGCCCGACGTGGAGAGTGCCGACAAGATCATCCACCCGGCACCCGGCTACGAGCGGCGACATCTCCCAGGCCGCGATGATCTTCCTGCTGGCACGCGCCTTCTCGTCGGGCTGTGCCGCGCTGACCGGTGTCGAGGCGATCTCCAACGGCGTGCCGGCGTTCCGCAAGCCGAAGAGCAAGAACGCCGCGACGACGCTGTTCCTGCTCGGCGCGATCGCGATCACGATGATGCTGAGCATCATCATCCTGGCCCGCAACATGGGCCTGCGGATGGTCGATCCGCACGACCTCGACCGGCTGACCAACGCCGACGGCTCACCGCTGCCCGAGGGCTACGACCAGCACACCGTGATCGCCCAGATCGCGCGCGCCGTGTTCAGCGACTTCTCGCCGGGCTTCTACTTCGTGGTCGCGATGACCGGCATCATCCTGATCCTGGCGGCCAACACCGCGTTCAACGGCTTCCCGGTGCTGGGCTCGATCCTGGCCCAGGACGGGTACGCGCCCCGCCAGCTCGGCTCTCGCGGCGACCGGCTCGCCTACAGCAACGGCATCCTGATCCTGGCCGGCTTCGCGATCGTCCTGATCATCGCGTTCGACGCCGAGCCCACGCGACTGATCCAGCTCTACATCGTCGGGGTGTTCGTCTCCTTCAACCTCAGCCAGCTCGGCATGATCCGGCACTGGACCCGGCACCTGAAGTCCGAGGAGCGATCCCGCCGCACGCCGCAAGATGTTCCGGTCGCGGCTGATCAACTCCTTCGGCCTGGCGATGACGGCGTCGGTGTTCGTGGTCGTGCTGCTGACCAAGTTCCTCGCCGGCGCCTGGATCGCGATCCTCGCGATGATCATCTTCTTCGCGATCCTGCGCTCGATCCGGGCGCACTACGACCGCGTGTCCGAGGAGCTGGTCATCGGCGACAGCGACCAGGTGATGCCGACGCGGGTGCACGCGATCGTGCTGGTCTCCAAGCTGCACAAGCCGACGATGCGGGCGCTCGCCTACGCGAAGGCGTCCCGCCCGAACATCCTCGAGGCGGTGTTCGTCGACACCGACGGCGTGAGCGGCAACAAGCTCCTCGACGAGTGGGACGCGCAGCGGATCGACGTACCCCTGAAGATGCTGTACTCGCCGTACCGCGAGGTGATCCGGCCGATCGTCGACTACGCGATCGAGATCCGCGAGGCCAACCCGCGCGGGGTCGTGGCCGTCTACATCCCGGAGTACGTCGTCGGCCGCTGGTGGGAGCAGGTCCTGCACAACCAGACCGCCCTGCGGCTCAAGGGCCGGCTGCTGTTCACACCCGGCGTGATGGTGACGTCGGTGCCCTACCAGCTGCGCGGGGCCGAGGTGGCCAAGGAGCGCGACGAGTGGGAGTTCCAGCGCGCACGCCCGGGCGACGTACGCCGCGGCCGCACCCGGACCGGGCGGTAGATGAGCCTCGAACCACGGCCGCGTACGCAGCGCTTCTCGGAGCTGAACAGGTACCAGCTGGTGTACCTGTGGGCGCTGGCCCTGCCCACGATGGTGCTGATCCTGCTGGGCCGGCTGGCGATGCTGCAGATCGTCGCGCCCGATGCCGGGCTCGGACACCAGGTCGTCCTGTCCGTCGCCGACCTCGCCACCTGGAGCGCGCTGACCCTGTTCGCCCTCGCCGTGCTCGGTGGCCGGCATCCGCGTGCCTGGCTCGTCGGCCTCGTGGTGTGCCACTGCCTCTGGAACTTCCTGGAGCTGACCAGCGTCGGTGTGCTGGTGTCCACCACGGCGTACCTCGACTGGCCGATGCTCCAGATCCTCGTGGAGCACCCGAACATCATGGTGCCGATGGCCACGGTCGCCACCCCGCGCTACCTGCAGGTCCTGCTGGTGGCCGTGGTCGTCCAACCGCTCGTCACGGCACCCGTGGTGGCGTGGCTGCTGCGCCGGCGCGGCACGGACTCGTCGGTCAACCGCTCGCTGCTGCTGGTCGGCGCGGCCTGCGTGGTCGCGGTCGCGCTCGTCTTCCCCGTCGGCGTACCCGATCGACACGCGGGCCAGAGCGCACCGATCGGCATCGCGGAGTCGATGGCCCAGGACGTGGCCCGGACGGTCACCGGGCACGAGGGCAGCGCGTTGGTCGGTCCGGCACGTGCCGTGGAGGACGGGCCCGCTCGCGATGTCGTGGTGATCTTCCTCGAGTCGACCTCGCGACGAGCCACCACGCTCGGCGACCCGGGGCTCGCCACCACCCCACACCTCGCAGGGCTCGCGCGCACCGGTGCCGACGTCCAGAACATGAGCGTGGTCATCTCGCACACCAGCCAGGCGACGACGGCGGTGATGTGCGGTACCTGGCCCGAACCGGCCTCGGAGAACGCCGCAGCGTCCTCGGCCGGGCCGAGCCGGGTCTGCCTGCCGAAGCTGCTGGCCCGGAACGGATACCGGACCGGTTGGTTCCAGTCGGGCTACACCTACTTCGAGAACGACACCGAGATGTTCAAGAACCTCGGCTTCGACACCGTCGTCGGGCGTGAGGACCTCGGTCGGACGCACGGCTTCGCGAGCGTCAACTACTTCGGCCTCGAGGACAAGGCGGCGCTCGCACCCAGCGAGGCGTGGTTGCGCAAGATCCCGAAGAACCAGCACGTCGTGCTCGGCTACAGCACGCTGGCCACCCACCACGACTACGACATCCCCACGTCCTGGATCGGCTCCTGGGTGCCCGACGAGACCCGCAACCGCTACCTCAGTGCGGTGCACTACTCCGACACGTTCGTCGCGGACGTGGTGGCGATGCTCAAGCGGACGGGCCGGTGGGACAACACCGACCTGCTCGTGATCGGCGACCACGGTGAGGCCTTCGGGGAGCACGGTCTCGACTTCCACACCGGGGTGCCGTACGACGAGGTCATGAAGGTGCCTGCGGTGTTCACCGGTCCGGGCGTGCCTCCCGGACCGGTGCCGACACCGGCCAGCCAGGTCGACGTACTCCCCACGCTCGCGAAGCTGGCCGGGTTCGAGCTCGAAGGGACGTCGTACCCCGGGGTCGACATCTTCGGCCCCCTCGGCACGTCGCACCGGCAGCAGTTCTTCGACTGCGGCTACGACCGCATCTGCACGGGCGTCCAGGACTGGCCCTGGAAGTTCATCGACAACCTCGACCGCAAGCCGGTGGAGCTCTACGACCTCGTGCACGACCCGCTGGAGCGGACGAACGTGGCCAGCCAGCACCCGGACGTCGTCAAGCGGCTCGAGGCGTCGGTGAAGGCCTGGCGCCGCGAGGCCGAGCGTCCCTATGACTAGGCGGCTCGAGCTCGAGATCGGCCCGGTCGCGCACGGCGGGCACTTCGTGGCCCGGCACGAGGGCCAGGTCGTCTTCGTCCGGCACGCCCTGCCGGGCGAGCGGGTCACGGCCGAGGTGACCGAGGACGACGGCCGGTTCCTGCGGGCCGACGCCGTCGAGGTGCACGTCGCCTCCCCGGAGCGGGTCGAGGCGCCGTGCCCGTACGCCGGACCGGGCCGCTGCGGCGGCTGCGACTTCCAGCACGTGACGCTGGAGGAGCAGCGACGCCTCAAGGCGGCCGTGGTCTCCGAGCAGCTGCAGCGGCTCGCCGGCCTCGAGCGCGACGTCGTCGTCGAGGAGGTGCCGCCGTCCGACGGGCTCGCGTGGCGCAGCCGGATGCAGTACGTCCACCTGCCCGACGGCGGGCGCGGGCTGCGCAAGCACCGCTCGCACGACGTGGTGGAGATCGACCGCTGCCTGATCGCCCACCCGGACGCGCGCGAGCCGGAGGGCGGCACGCTCGTCGAGCAGGTCGAGACCTCCGTCGGGCACCGGCGTGCTCGAGGTGGCGGCCGACGGGTTCTGGCAGCCGCACGTCAACGCGCCCCGCACGCTGGTCGAGTGCGTGCTCGAGATGCTCGAGCCGCGGCCGGGGGAGTCGGTGCTCGACCTGTACGCCGGCGTGGGGCTGTTCGCCGCCTTCCTCGCCCACCTGGTGGGTCCGGACGGATCGGTGGTGGCCGTCGAGGGAGACCGCGCCGCGTCCCGCCACTCGCAGGCCAACCTGGCGTCGTACCCCTGGGCGCGGAGCGTGCCGGGCAGGGTCGACCGCGTCCTGCACCGGGGAGTCGGTACGGCGGACCTCGTCGTGCTCGACCCGCCGCGCGTCGGGGCCAAGCGCCAGGTCGTGCGGGCCATCGCGGCGCTCGAGCCACGCGCGGTGGCGTACGTCGCCTGCGACCCGGCCGCCCTCGCCCGGGACATCGGCTACTTCGCCGAGCAGGGCTACGCGCTCGCGGACCTGCGCGCCTTCGACCTGTTCCCGATGACCCACCACATCGAGTGCGTGGCCCTGCTGGTGCCGGAGGAGCAGTGACCACGATCGCCGACCTCCTCGACCTGGTGGGCCAGCTCGACGAGGTGCAGCTGACGGAGTACTCGCGCTACACCAAGCTCGAGGTCTCCGGCCGGACCTTCGGCTACCTGTGGCAGCCGACCCGGACGGTCGGGCTCAAGCAGACCCTGGCCGAGCAGGCGGCGCTGGTGGGGGAGCGGCCCGACGTCTTCGAGGTGCAGTTCACCGCCGGCGGCTTCGGCTGGGTGGTGGTCTACCTCGACCACGTGGAGCGCGACGAGCTCGCGGAGCTCACCTTCGAGGCCTGGCGGCTGTCCGCTCCGGTGGCCCTCGTGCAGGCGCGCGAGGACCGGCTGCCGCACTGATCGCCGTGCTTTGACTTCGAGTGTGCTCGAAGTCCTACCGTCGAACACATGACGGACTCACAGACCCCTCGGACCTGGTTCATCACCGGATGCTCGCGCGGCTTCGGCCGCGAGTGGGCCATCGCCGCACTCGAGCGCGGCGACCGCGTCGCTGCGACGGCACGCGACCTGTCCACGCTGGACGACCTGGTGACGAAGTACGGCGACGCGCTGCTCCCGATCCAGCTCGACGTCACCGACCGCGACGCCGACTTCGCCGCGGTCCAGCAGGCGCACGAGCACTTCGGCAGCCTCGACATCGTGGTGAACAACGCGGGCTACGGCCAGTTCGGCTTCGTCGAGGAGCTGAGCGAGCAGGAGTTCCGCGACCAGATGGAGACCAACGTCTTCGGGGCGATGTGGGTGACCCAGGCGGCGTTGCCGTTCATGCGCGAGCAGCGGTCGGGCCGGATCCTGCAGGTCTCCTCGATCGGCGGCATCTCCGCGTTCCCGAACATCGGCGCCTACCACGCCTCCAAGTGGGCCCTCGAGGGCTTCTCCCAGGCGCTGGCCGCGGAGGTCGAGAGCTTCGGCATCCACGTCACGCTGGTCGAGCCGGGCGGCTTCTCCACCGACTGGGCCGGTCCCTCGTCGAAGCACACCACCCCGCTGCCGGCGTACGACGAGGTCCGGCAGGGCCTTCGAGGAGGCGCGCGCCACGCGCAACACCTCCGGCCCCGGCGACCCGGTCTCCTCGGCGGAGGCACTGCTCCGTGTCGTGGACGCGGACCAGCCGCCGCTGCGGGTGTTCTTCGGCGCGGCCCCGCTGTCGATCGCCAAGGCCGACTACGCCTCGCGCATCGAGACCTGGGAGGCCTGGGACGACGTCGCCCAGCTGGCCCAGGGCTGAGCGAGGGGCGCCGACTAGCCAGTCGCCAGGTCGCGGTCGCGCTGGTCGACGCCCAGGTCGCCGTACGGGTAGTCGGTGGCGTGCAGGTCGCTCGCCTGGTCGAGGGCCGCGCGCTCGTCGTCGTCGAGGCGCACCTCGACCGAGGACAGGTTGTCCTCGAGCTGCTCGAGGGTGCGCGCACCGAGGATCGTCGAGGTGACGCCCGGCCGGTCGGTGACCCAGGCCAGCGCGACGGTCGCCATCGAGGTGCCGCGCGCCTCGGCGATCCGCTGGACCGCCTCGATGATGTCCCACGTGCGCGCGGTGCCGCGCCGGTCGTAGGCCTCCATGCCCCGCTCCGGGTCGTCGCCGAGGCGGGTGTCGCCGGTGGGCCGCTGGTCGCGCTGGTACTTGCCGGTCAGCCAGCCGCCGCCGAGCGGGCTCCACGGCAGCAGGCCGAGGCCGGCGTCCTGCGCGGCGGGGATGACCTCCCACTCGATCTCGCGCACGATCAGGCTGTACTGCGGCTGGAGCGTCACCGGCGCCGCCAGGCCCAGCTCGCGGGCCAGGCCGACCGCCTTGGTCAGCTGCCAGCCGGTGTAGTTGGAGAAGCCGTAGTAGCGCGTGCGGCCCGAGCGCACGAAGCCGTCGAGGGTCCGCAGCGTCTCCTCCAACGGGGTCCGCGGGTCCCAGGCGTGCACCTGGTAGAGGTCGACGGAGTCCAGGCCGAGCCGCTCCAGCGAGGCGTCGATCGCGCGGGTGAGGTGGCGGGCGGAGGAGCCGCCGTTGTTCGGCCCGGCCTCGAACGGGAACCGTCCCTTGGTGGCGAGCACCACCCGGTCGGTGACGTCGCTGGGCCGGTCGGCGAGCCAGCGGCCGATGATCTCCTCGGAGACTCCGTGCGTGTAGACGTCGGCCGTGTCGACGAGGTTGCCCCCGGCCTCGACGTACCGGTCGAGCTGCTCGTGCGCGCCCGCCTCGTCGGTCTCGTTGCCGAAGGTCATGGTGCCGAGGCAGAGCTCGGAGACCGCGGTGCCGCTGTTTCCCAGGGATCGATAGCGCATGGATCCACCCTAGGACCCCGTGATAGTCTCTTGACGTCAAGATACTTTGACTAAGGGTTCCCTGACCTTCCCGGCCCGCGTCGGGATGGGCAAGATGGGGAACAGAGACCGGGAACACCCGCAGACTTGAGGAGAACCATGGCGAGCCAGAGACGCCGGACAGCTTCGGTGCCAAGGGCACGTTGGACGTCAACGGAAAGTCCTACGAGATCTACCGACTCGACGCGGTCGAGGGCGACGGTCTCGACGTCGGGTCGCTGCCGTTCAGCCTCAAGGTGCTGCTCGAGAACCTGCTGCGCACCGAGGACGGCGCGGACATCACCGCCGACGACATCAAGGCGATCGCCGGCTGGGACGCGGACGCCGACCCCGACAAGGAGATCCAGTTCACGCCGGCGCGCGTGATCATGCAGGACTTCACCGGCGTGCCGTGCGTGGTCGACCTCGCCACCATGCGCGAGGCGATGGCCGACCTCGGCGGCGACCCGTCGAAGATCAACCCGCTCGCCCCGGCCGAGATGGTCATCGACCACTCCGTGATCGCCGACGTCTTCGGCACCCCGGAGGCGTTCGAGCGCAACGTCGAGATCGAGTACGAGCGCAACCGTGAGCGCTACCAGTTCCTGCGCTGGGGCCAGGGCGCCTTCGACGACTTCAAGGTCGTCCCGCCCGGCACCGGCATCGTGCACCAGGTCAACATCGAGCACCTCGCCCGCGTGGTGTTCACCCGCGAGATCGACGGCGAGCTGACGGCGTACCCCGACACCCTCGTCGGCACCGACTCGCACACCACCATGGTCAACGGCATCGGCGTCGTCGGCTGGGGCGTCGGCGGCATCGAGGCCGAGGCGGCCATGCTCGGCCAGCCCGTCTCGATGCTGATCCCGCGCGTCGTCGGCTTCAAGCTCAACGGCGACCTGCCCGAGGGCGCGACCGCGACCGACCTGGTCCTGACGATCACCGAGATGCTGCGCGAGCACGGCGTCGTCGGGAAGTTCGTGGAGTTCTACGGCCCCGGCGTCTCGGCGCTGCCGCTGGCCAACCGCGCCACGATCGGCAACATGAGCCCCGAGTTCGGCTCCACCATCGCGGTCTTCCCGATCGACGAGGAGACCACCAAGTACCTCAAGCTCACCGGCCGCACCGAGGAGCAGATCGCCCTGGTCGAGGCCTACGCCAAGGAGCAGGGGCTCTGGCACGACCCCGACGCCGAGCCGCGCTTCTCCGAGCGTCTCGAGCTCGACCTCGCGACGGTCGTCCCGTCGCTGGCCGGGCCGAAGCGGCCGCAGGACCGGGTCTCGCTCTCCGAGGCCAAGGAGTCCTTCCGCGGCGCGCTGGCCGACTACGTCTCCGGCGACGAGCACGAAGAAGGAGGGGTACGACGAGGCAGTCGCCGAGTCCTTCCCCGCATCCGACGCTCCCAGCCACGAGGGCGGCAACGGCAAGCCGCAGGCACTCCAGCGCACCGAAGGACGGCGGCCGCCCGAGCAACCCGGTGACCGATCACCGATCGACGGCGAGGAGGTCGAGATCGACCACGGCGCCGTCGCGATCGCGGCGATCACGTCGTGCACCAACACCTCCAACCCCTCGGTGATGATCGGCGCGGCGCTGCTGGCCAAGAAGGCCGTCGAGAAGGGCCTGCAGCGCAAGCCGTGGGTCAAGACGACGCTGGCTCCCGGCTCGAAGGTGGTCTCCGACTACTACGAGCGCGCCGAGCTCACGCCGTACCTCGACAAGCTGGGCTTCAACCTCGTCGGCTACGGCTGCACCACCTGCATCGGCAACTCCGGTCCGCTCATCCCCGAGGTCAGCGACGCCGTCAACGAGAACGACCTCGCGGTCGTCTCGGTGCTGTCGGGCAACCGCAACTTCGAGGGCCGGATCAACCCCGACGTGAAGATGAACTACCTCGCGTCGCCGCCGCTGGTGGTCGCCTACGCGCTCGCCGGCTCGATGGACGTCGACCTGTTCAACGACCCGCTGGGCCAGGACCAGGACGGCAACGACGTCTTCATGAAGGACATCTGGCCGACCGCGTCCGAGGTCGAGGAGGTCATCGCCAGCGCGATCACCTCGGAGATGTTCACCAACGACTACGCCGACGTGTTCGCCGGTGACGAGCAGTGGAAGTCGCTGCCGACCCCCGAGGGCGACACCTTCGAGTGGGACGAGGACTCCACCTACGTGCGGAAGCCTCCGTACTTCGACGGCATGCCCGACGAGCCGGAGCCGGTCGAGGACATCGAGGGCGCGCGCGTGCTGCTCAAGCTCGGCGACTCGGTCACCACCGACCACATCAGCCCGGCCGGTGCCATCAAGAAGGACAGCCCGGCCGGCAAGTACCTCGCCGAGCACGACGTCCAGCAGCGCGACTTCAACTCCTACGGCTCGCGCCGCGGCAACCACGAGGTGATGATCCGGGGCACGTTCGCCAACATCCGGCTGCGCAACCAGCTGGCCCCGGGCACCGAGGGCGGCTTCACCCGCGACTTCACCAAGGACGGCGAGGAGACCACCGTCTTCGAGGCCTCCGAGAACTACCTCGAGCAGGGCATCCCGCTCGTCGTACTCGCGGGCAAGGAGTACGGCTCGGGCTCCTCGCGTGACTGGGCCGCCAAGGGCACCGCGCTCCTCGGCGTCAAGGCCGTGATCGCGGAGTCCTACGAGCGCATCCACCGCTCCAACCTGATCGGCATGGGCGTGCTGCCGCTGCAGTTCCCCGAGGGCGAGACCGCCGAGTCGCTCGGCCTCACCGGCGAGGAGGAGTTCTCCTTCACCGGCGTCACCGAGCTCAACGACGGCAAGACGCCGAAGACCGTCAAGGTCAAGGCAGGCGACGTCGAGTTCGACGCCAAGGTCCGCATCGACACCCCCGGCGAGGCGAACTACTACCGCAACGGCGGGATCATGCCCTACGTGCTGCGCAACCTCCGCAAGAGCTGAGCACCCGCCTTGACGTCATACGTTTCGTGGCCTCGAGGCCACGGAACGTATGACGTCAGCGGCGATCGTCTAGTCAGGGAGTCGCGGGCTCGGCGGCGCCGTACGGCAGCAGCACGGTGACCGTCGTACCCCGGCCGGGTGCGGAGTCGATCGACACCGCACCGCCGTGCTGGGTCACGATCGCGTGCACGATGCTCAGGCCCAGGCCGGTGCCCTGGATGGCCTGCTCGGTCGCGGCGGTCGACCGGAAGAACCGGGTGAACAGGTGCTTCTGGTCCTCCTCGGAGATGCCCATGCCGGTGTCGGAGACGATCAGCGAGGCCCCGTCGCCGGTCTGGCTCAGCGCGACCGCGACCCGGCCGCTGTCCGGGGTGAACTTGATGGCGTTGCTGAGCAGGTTCATCACCACCCGCTCGAGCGCCGGCGCGTCACCCAGGATCACCACCGGCTCGTCGGGCAGCTCGAACCTCAGGTCGATCTCGCGAAGGCGCACCAGCTCCTCCAGCAGCTCGTAGCCCTCGCGGACGACGTGGCGCAGGTCGACCCGCTCGCGGGCGAACTCGAGCTGGCCGGACTCCGCCTTCGACAGGGTCAGCAGGTCCTCCACGAGCAGGCCGAGCCGCGTGGTGTTCCGCTCGATCCGTTCGACCGCGTCGGCCTGGCCCTCCGTCAGCTCGCCGAGCATCCCGTCGCTGAGCAGCTCGGCGTACCCGCGATGCTGGTGATCGGCGTCCGCAGCTCGTGGCTGACGTTGGAGACGAGCTCCTGCTTGACGTGGTCGACCTCCTCCAGCCGCAGCACCGAGGCGTGCTCGCGGTCGAGCGCCGTCAGCAGGGCGTCCTGGACCCGCAGCCGCTCGGTGATGTCCTCGCCGGCGCCGATGTAGCCGACCACGGTGCCGTCGGGCTCGGTGACGGCGCTCAGCGTCAGCGACGTCATCCGCCGGCTGCCGTCCTTGTGCGTGAACTCCCAGTCGCGGCGTTCACCGGCCTCGACCATCGCCAGCACGACGCGGATGTGGTCGGGGGGTACGCCGAAGTGGGTCGCGTGCCGGGCGATCTCCTCGGGGGTGTGGAACATGCCGGGGTTGAGGCCCATCACCTCCTCGGGCGCGTAGCCGAGGAGCTGCTGGGCGCCGGCGTTGTAGTGGGTGATCCGGCCGACGCCGTCGGTGGCGATGATCACGGTGCCGCCGGCCGAGTCGAGCAGTCGCTGGAGCGTGGTCGCCGACCGGGTCGCCTGTCCGGTCATGCGTGAAGAGCTGCTCGACGGTCAGGGAGATCGGTACGACGAGGTAGGCGGCCGCCGCGACGTACAGGTAGAACAGCGCCGGCGTGAGGTCGTCGGGCAGCGCCGCGCATGTTCCCGGCGAGCGGGCCGTGGCCGGAGAAGGTGAAGGCGTAGGCGGCGGCGCAGACGAGGAACAGCTGGATGTGCGCCTCCCGCCGGGTGGCCCGGATCGCCGCCCAGCTCAGCAGCGGGAAGGTGACGAAGGCGATCGTCAGGCGGGTGTTCGGCCAGAACACGGCGAGCGTGACCGCCAGCATGAGCAGCCGCTGGAAGGGCAGCTCGAGCCGGCCCGCGGCGGCGCGTCGGTCGGAGGTGCGCACCACCAGCGGGAGTACGACGAGCTGGGCGGTGAGCGCCGCCAGGAACGACATCAGCCCGGCGATCGGGGCGTCCTTGGGGGCCAGCCCGACCGCGACGGCGCCGGCCGCTCCGAGCCCGCAGAGCAGGGAGGAGGCCGCGGTGACCGTGTGGTAGCGGACGTTGTCGACCTGGTCGAGGCGGAGCCTGCCGCCTTCGGCGCGCAGCATGTGCGCGCTGAACAGCGCCGGCAGGATCACCGCCAGGCAGCCGGCGGCTCCGAGCGGGAGCGAGACGTCGTAGCTGAAGGTCAGGGCCACGCTCATGATGACGAGCTGGAGGCCGAACGCCCACCAGCGCAGGCCGCGCCCGGCGACGATGAACAGGGCCACCGAGAACCCGACCGCCGGCCAGCCGCCGAAGCCGGTGGCCTGCAGCTTCGGGATGGAGACGGGGATGGTCACGAGGACGAGCAGCAGCAGGCACTGCAGCTTCTCGTTCCGGGACATTCCTGCTCCTTCGTGGCTCTGCTTGCCACCCACATCGTGCCGTGAACGGCCCAGTATGTGGACCAACTCACCCATGGAAGGGTGAGGACATGCTCGTCGCGATCAGCATCAGCCCGTCCGGACGTAGGCACGACCTTTCGGACAATCCAGCCGAACCCGTACCCGATCCCGGGGCCGACCATCCCCCCGAGGACGCGGACGGCGGCGTCAGCGGCGTGGTCGCCGACATCGTCCGGGTCATCCGCGCCTCGGGGCTGCCCAACGAGACCAACGCGATGTTCACCAACATCGAGGGCGAGTGGGACGAGGTGATGGCCGTGGTCAAGCAGGCGGTGGACGTCGCGGCAGCGAGCTACCCGCGCGTGGGCCTGGTCCTCAAGGCCGACATCCGCCCGGGGTACGACGGGCAGCTGGCCGCCAAGGTCGAGCGGGTCGAGGAGCACCTGCGTGACGGCTGAGCCCGTCGTCCGTCCGGAACGCGACGGGTGATCCCGTCGCCGAGGTCATCCGCGCCGCCTTCGCCGAGGAGGGCGACCACGTCGCTGCGCTGTGGGTCGAGCTCGCCGCCTCCGACCTGCTGCTCGGCAGCCTGGTCGCCGAGGTCGACGGTGAGGTCGTCGGCCACGTCGGGCTCTCGCACGCCTGGGTCGACGCGCGACGTGAGCTCGTCGACGTGTGGGTGCTCAGCCCGCTCTGCGTCGTACCCGAGCGACAGGGTGCCGGTGTCGGGACCCGGCTCGTCGCGGCCGCCCTGGACACTGCCCGGGACGGTGGCGCGCCCCTGCTCTTCCTCGAGGGCGATCCGGGGTACTACGGACCAGAGGGTTCGAGCGCGCCGACCTGCACGGCTTCGCGCCGGCCACGACCCGGACGCCGGCCCCGGCGTTCCAGGTGGTTCGCTTCGAGACGCACGAGGAATGGATGACCGGGCAGCTGGTGTACCCCGACATCTGGTGGCGGTACGACGCCGCCGGGTTGCGCGACCCGAGGCTGGCCGAGATCGAGGAGCTGCTGAGATGAAGTCAGAGACACGCGACTACCGCACCGGCGACGCCGAGGTGGTCCTGGACATCACCGACGACTGTGCCGGCTTCGTCTCCGGCGAGGGCGACGGGCTGCTCCAGCTGTTCGTGCCGCACGCCACCGCCGGGATCGCGGTGATCGAGACCGGCGCGGGTTCCGACGACGACCTGCTCGCGGCGCTGGGCGACCTGCTCCCGGCCGACGACCGGTGGCGGCACCGGCACGGCTCCCCGGGTCACGGCCGGTCGCACGTGATGCCGGCGCTGGTCCCGCCGTACGCGACCGTCCCGGTGCTCGACGGGCGCCTGGCCCTCGGCACCTGGCAGAGCATCTGCCTGGTCGACCTCAACGTGGACAACCCCGACCGGCAGGTGCGGTTCTCCTTCCTGGCCGGCTGACCCGGGGTGGTTCTGGGGTACAGCGCGGGCATCGTCGCGCTCCTCGCCTTCGTGGTGCTGCTCGGCTCGACCATGCAGGGCCTGGTCGGGCTGGGGCTCAACCTGGTCTCGGCGCCGATCGTCACGATGGTGACGCCGTCGCTGATGCCCGAGCTCCCGCTGGTGCTGGCCGTGCTGCTGCCGTTCTTCACCCTCGCGCGCTCCCACGCGGAGATCGACTGGCGCGGGCTCGCCTGGGTGCTGCCGTTCCGCGTGCCCGGGCGTGGCGCTCGGGGTGCTGTTCCTCGCGCTGTTCTCCGACGAGGCGGTGGCCGTCGCCGTGGCCGTGATGGTGCTGTTCGCCGTACTGCTCTCCCTGGCGCCGCTGGAGCTGCCGGTACGACGGAGCACCCTCAGCCTGGCCGGGGTGGTCTCCGGCCTGGCCGGCACGGCGACCTCGATCGGCGGACCGCCCGTGGCGCTGCTCTACCAGCACCGCACCCCGCAGATGATCCGGTCGACGCTCGCCGTCGTGTTCACCGTGGGCGCCGCGATGAGCCTGGTCGGCATCTGGCTCAGCGGTCACCTCGACACCCACGCGCTGGCCGATGGTCGTGCTGCTGACGCCGTGCCTGGTGATCGGCGCCTGGGCCGGGGCGCGGCTCCAGCCCGTGCTGCCGGACCGGCTGGTGCGGTACGCCGTCCTGGGGATCTGTGCGGCGTCCGCCCTGGTGCTGCTGGTGCGCAGCCTCGTCTAGCGAGCCGTGCCAGTCTGGGCCCATGACCACGAAGCGTGAGCAGCCCTGGTCCGACGACCCGGTGCAGGGGCGGATCGTCGTACTGACCCGCAACCCGATCGCCGAGGCGATCGAGACCATCGCCGGCACGGCGGGCCGCGAGGTCGTCGTGGTCGCGGACGACGAGGACGGTCACGGGCGCGCGGCGATCGCCGGCCTGCCACTGCGAGTCGGTGACGCCGTCGTGCTCTGCGACCACGACGCCCCCGATGCGCCGCAGGTGCTCCGCGACGCACTGGCCTCGCCGGCGTCGTACGTCGCGATGATGGCCAGCCGCCGACGTTCCGAGGCGGTGCTCGCCGAGCTCGGCGAGGAAGGCGTCGCCGGACTCGAGAAGCTGCACGTGCCGGCCGGCCTGAACACCGGCGGCAAGGCGCCCGGCGAGATCGCCCTCTCGGTGGTGGCCGAGATCGTGGCGGAGTCCTACGGCCGCCCCGGCGGCCCGATGCGCGCCTAGGCTGTGTCCTCGCTCCTGCTCTCGCAGAACCGGCGCACGGCCTCGTTCGTGCTGTGCGTCGCCAGGACCCGGTAGCGCGCGGCCGCTGCCTCCCGGCGACCGGTGCGCCAGCACAGGTCGGCCAGCGCGAAGGCCGCGTCCCTCCGGGCGTACGACGGACCCTCGTCGGCGATCCGTGGCGAGCTCGGCCTCGATGCCGCCGAGGTCGGCGCCCTCGGACAGCGCCACCTGCGCCTCGGCGGTGAGCCGGGCCACGCTGACGGCAGGGGAGGGCCACACCTGCTCGAGCGCCCGGTAGAGCTGTACGACGCGCGGCCAGTCGGTCTCCGCCACGGACGGAGCGATGCTGTGCACGCCGGAGATGGCCGCCTCCAGCGCGAACCGGCCGTCCCCGGACGCGGCGAACGCGGCGTCGTCGAGACCGGCCCGCAGGAGCTGGTGGTCCCAGCGCGAACGGTCGACGTCGTCGAGCGTGAGCGCCACGCCGGCGTCGTCCACCCGCGCGGGTCGGCGGGCGAGCCCCAGCCGGATGACGGCGCGCAGTCCCCGCACCTCGGTGTCCTCGGGGAAGACCGCCACCAGGGCGTCGGCGATCGAGAGCGCCTGGCGACCGAGGTCGGCGAGCGGGTCGCGAGGATCGAGGACGGTGCGGTGCGCGACCGTGAACATCCCGGCGACGCAGTCGAGGACCACCGGCAGCCGGACCAGTCGCTCGCCGGCGTCGGGCACCTGGAACTCGCCCCGAGCCTGCGCGAGGGCCTTCTTCGCCCGGGTCAGCCGGGCGGCGGCGGCGCTCTCCTGGATGCCGAGGTGCATCGCCGTCTCGGCGATGGTGAGCCCGCAGACCACGCGCAGGGCGAGCACCATCTGCGCGCCCGGCGCCAGCTCCTCGTCGCAGGCGACGAACAGCAGGGCGAGCCGGTCGTCGAGCTCGTCGGGCAGCTCTCCGGTCTCCACGGCAGCCATCGCTTCCTCGGATGCCAGCTCCGGTGCCAGGCGCGCGAAGGTGCCGCGCCGGCGGTGGTCGTCGATCCACGCGCGCTTGGCGACGCGGACGCACCAGGCCGCCAGGTCGTCGATGTCGTCGTCGGGTCACGGCCCGCGCCACCGCTTCCGCGGCGTACTCCTCGGCGTCGTCCAGGCTGCCCGACCATGCCGCCAGGACGCGCACGATGCGCGGCCAGGCGGCCCGGAACTCGCTTGGCTGGTCGGGCGCACGGCCCCATGCTCGCCCATGCCGGTGACGAACGGCAGGTGTCGAGCGGGGCCGGCGTCGCCAGCCGGCATCACATGATCGGGAAGACCTTGCGCCACTCGATGGTGCCGCCCGTCGGGACCAGGGCCGCGATCTTGCGCGCGGTCGCCTCGTCGTCGACCTCGACGGCGTAGAAGCCGGTGATCAGCTCGCTGGAGTCGGCGTACGGGCTGTCGGTGTAGACGGCGTCGTCGACCTTGGCCTCGCCCTTGCCGGGCGTCACCACGCCGCCGTGCTTGGCGCTCTGCAGCGCCTCGCCGCCGACCATGCGTGCCCCGAGCTCGGCGACCGCGGCCTGGAAGGCCTTGTGCTCGCCGAAGGTGGCGGCCATCTCCTCCTGGCTGGCGGGCTCACCGCCCGGCAGGAAGCGGTCGGAGTCCCAGTCGCTCTCGCGGATCAGGTAGATGTAGGTGTCGGTCATGGCCGGTCCTCTCGGAAGAGTTGTCACTCGCGGATGTCCGTGGCTTGGTCGCCACACCACTGTGACGAACCGGTGCCATGGAAATCGACAGTTCCGGGGATCGGGTTTTCTCCGGCCCTGCGGGCCGGTGGAGCTCAGTGGGCGAGCAGCTGCTCGACGAGCGCGTCGATGCTCACGTGCGCGCTCTCGGTGCCGGCCGGCACGGCGTCGTAGATCGAGGTGACGAACATCTGGACGGCGCGCGAGCCGGTCTGCAGCAGCGCGGTGCCGTCGGGGGAGCACAGCTCGACGATGACCACGGCGTCGCCGGTGTTGCTCAGGCAGGGCCAGACCTGGACGTCGCCGTCGCCGGAGGGGTGGTAGAGCCCCTCGGCGAGCAGCTCGCGGGCGAAGGTCCAGGTGACGCTGCCGGACCGGGCCTCGAGCTTCATCGTGACGGCGTACGGATCCGCCGGGTCGAAGGAGAACTCGCCGTCGAGGTGCTCGGTGGCACTCTCGCCCGAGAGGAAGGGGACGGCCGTCCGGAGGACGACCTGCGTGGTGTCGCTGGTGGGGCCGGAGGTGGCGGGGTGCTTCTCCATCGTGAGTCCTCGAGCTGGTCGTTGGTTCTTGGAGTGGTGCCTTGTGGTGGTGCAACGAGCCATGTCTCATTCCATGACACGATTCCCCCAAGTGGTCTACATAATCCGGACTAGTGGTCTACTTTTCACGGACTGGTACGAACAGGTGTTCGAACGCGGACTAGTCTGAGGCCATGTCCGACCGACCCGTCGCCCCTCCCGGGTGGCCCGCGCCGGTGCGGCCGCCGGGTGCTCCCGACTGGGAGACGACCGCGATGGCGTGGCTGCTCGACCTCTGCCCGCCCGAGTACCGCACCTATCCCGCCGTGCGCCGACACCCGGTCGTGCTGGCCCGGTTCGCGGTGCTCTACGTCGAGGCCTGCCAGGCGGCGGTCAACAAGGGGCTGAGCGAGGCGCGCGGCGGGCTGCGCGAGGTCGCCGACGGCCTGGTCGTCGAGGCCGCCGTCGAGACCTGGCAGCGCGAGTCGGCGCGCCTGCTCGGCGTACGCCGCTCGGCCGGTCTGGTCGAGGAGGCCCTCCGTGGACGGCGGTTCGTGGCCCGGCTCTGTGAGCCCTGCCGTCTACGTGCGTGGCCGACGCATGCCCCGGATCGCCGTCGTCTTCCTCGTCGATGCGCGGGGCACGTGCTCCTCCAGCACCGCGACGAGCACGCGCCGCGGGCGGCCAACCAGTGGGGGATGGTCGGGGGCCACGTCGAGGACGGCGAGGACTACGACGCGGCGATGCGTCGCGAGATCCTCGAGGAGACCGGGATCGAGATCGCCGCCGAGGACCTCGTCCTGTGGCAGGCGACCGAGTTCGACTACTCCGACGGCCACCACAGCGACTACCGGGTGTACGCCGGGCGCGTGGACCTGACCGACGACGACATCGTGCTCGGCGAGGGGCGGGCGATCGTGTTCGTCGACCCGGCCGAGACTCCGGCGCTCGACAAGGCCGAGTCGTGCGCCCACTTCCTGCCGCTGTTCCTGACCTCCGACCTCTACCGCCGGCTCAACGAAGGGATCCATCCATGAGGAAGCCGAGCACGCGCCGGATCGAGGTGCCCGCCATGGGTGCCGAGGACGTCGTCATCGACGCCGACGGGTTCGCCTGGACCGGCACCGAGGACGGCAGCATCTGGCGGGTCGCCAAGGACGGCGCGCGTCCGCAGGGTCGGCGGCACCGGTGGCCGCCCGCTCGGCATCGAGCTCTACGGTCCCGACCGGCTGCTGATCGCCGACGCCGACGCCGGCCTGCTGACGATGAGCACCACCACCGGGGTCGTCGAGCGGCTGGTGACCGAGGTCGACGGGCACCGGATGGTGTTCTGCAACAACGCCGCGGTCGCCGCCAACGGCGACATCTGGTTCTCCGACAGCAGCACCGTCTACCCGATCGCGAAGTGGAAGGCCGACTTCGTCGAGAACACCCGGACCGGTCGGCTGCTGTGCCGTCGCGCGGACGGCACGGTCGAGGTGCACCTCGACGGGCTCGCCTTCGCCAACGGGGTGGCGCTCCCGATCGACGAGTCCTTCGTCTGCGTCGCCGAGACGGCCCGCCGGACCGTCGTACGACTGTGGCTGACGGGTGAGCGTGCCGGGACCAGCGACCTGTTCGCCGAGGACCTGCCCGGCTACCCCGACAACATCGCGCGGGGCAGCGACGGGCTGATCTGGGTGACGATCGCCTCGCCGGTCGACCCCGTCGTGGAGGCGATCCGCAACCGGGCGCCGTCGGCCGTGCGGAAGGCCACGACGCGGATACCCGCAGGCACTCCAGCCGAAGCCGAAGAAGACCGTCCGGGTGCAGGCCTACGACGACACCGGACGACTCGTCCACGACGTCGACGCGGACGCCGGGAGCTACCACATGGTCACCGGGGTCCGGGAGCACCAGGGCGAGCTCTGGCTGGGCAGCCTCCAGGAGGCCGCACTGGCGGTAGTGAGCCTTCCGGCCGTCGCCGTCTAGACTCAGATTTTGCCGGTCTCCGGACCGGATCACCCACCAGGAGCGGGAAGGAGCAGCCAGCCGATGGGCCGTCTCGAGCACATCTCGGGTCCGCAGGACCTCCGGGACCTCGACGACCGCGCGCTCACCGAGCTCGCCTCCGAGATCCGCGACGAGCTGATCCGCACCTGCGCCCCGCGCGGCGGCCACCTCGGCCCCAACCTCGGCGTCGTCGAGCTGACCGTCGCGATCCACCGCGTCTTCGAGTCCCCGCGCGACCGCGTCGTCTTCGACACCGGCCACCAGGCCTACGTGCACAAGATGCTCACCGGGCGTGCCGGCGCAGTTCGACACCCTGCGCAGCGAGGGCGGGCTGTCCGGCTACCCGAGCCAGGCCGAGTCCGACCACGACATCGTCGAGAACTCGCACGCCTCCACCTCGCTGTCCTACGCCGACGGGCTGGCCAAGGCCTACGCGATCCGCGGCGAGGACCGCCACGTCGTGGCCGTGATCGGCGACGGCGCGCTCACCGGTGGCATGGCGTGGGAGGCGCTGAACAACATCGCGGAGGGCGACGACCGCCGGCTCGTGATCGTGGTCAACGACAACGGCCGCTCCTACATGCCGACCGTGGGCGGGCTCGCCAACCACCTGACCTCGCTGCGCACCAGCCCGCGCTACGAGCAGATCCTCGACCTCGTCAAGCGCCGGCTCAACGGGGTCCGCGGCGTCGGCCCGGCGGTGTACGACGCCCTGCACGCCATGAAGAAGGGCATGAAGGACGCGCTCGCCCCGCAGGGTCTCTTCGAGGACCTCGGCCTGAAGTACGTCGGCCCGATCGACGGCCACGACCGCCCGGCGCTCGAGCAGGCACTGACCCAGGCCAAGAAGTTCGGCGGCCCGGTGATCGTGCACGTGCACACGCACAAGGGCTTCGGCTACGACCCGGCCGAGCGCAACGAGGCCGACCAGTTCCACCAGATCGGGCCGTTCGACGTCGAGACCGGCGTCGGCTCGCCCAAGGGCCGCATCTGGACCGACTTCTTCTCCGAGGAGATGGTCGCCCTCGGTGCCGAGCGACAGGACATCGTCGCGATCACGGCGGCGATGCTCTACCCCGTCGGCCTCGATCGGTTCGCCGCGGCGTACCCCGAGCGCACCTTCGACGTCGGCATCGCCGAGCAGCACGCCGCCACCAGCGCCGCGGGCCTCGCGATGGGTGGCCTGCACCCGGTCGTGGCGATCTACGCGACCTTCCTCAACCGGGCCTTCGACCAGGTGCTGATGGACGTCGCGCTGCACAAGTGCGGTGTCACCTTCGTCCTCGACCGGGCCGGCGTCACCGGCGACGACGGGGCCAGCCACAACGGCATGTGGGACATGTCGATCCTCCAGGTCGTCCCGGGCCTGCGCCTCGCGGCCCCCCGCGACGGAGCGCGCGTGGCCGAGCTGCTGCGCGAGGCCGTCACCGTGGACGACGCCCCGACCGTGCTGCGCATCCCCAAGGGGCCGCCCGCGGCCGACATGGAGCCCGTCGGCAAGGCGGGCGGCATGGACGTGCTCGTGCGCGACGGCGCCCGCGACGTGCTGATCCTCGGCATCGGCTCGATGGCCGCCGTCAGCGTCGAGGTGGCCCAGCGACTGGCCGACCAGGGCATCGGCGTCACGGTCGTCGATCCGCGCTGGGTGAAGCCGTGGGATCCCGCCGTCGTGGACCTGGCGCGTGACCATCGACTGGTGGTCTGCGTTGAAGACAACGGCAGGGTCGGTGGCTGCGGCTCGACCTTGCTGCAGCTGCTCAACGACGAGCGGGTGGAGACCCCCTTCCGCCAGCACGGAATTCCCCAGGAGTTTCTCGACCATGCCAAGCGGGATGCGATCCTCGAACGCATCGGGCTCACTGCCCAGGCGCTCGCGCGCGGCATCGTCGAGGACGTCACCGCCCTCGATCGCGGCGAGGGCCACCCCGGAGCCGAGGGCGACATCCATGTCGCGTCCCCGGTTGACCGCGGCCGCCTGGACTGACACCCCTCGGGCCGGCCGACTACGGCTGGCCGCGGTCGCGGCCGTCCTCGCACTGCTGCTCGGGCTCGCCGGCTGTGGCGGAGGCGACGACCAGAACGACCAGGTGGTCGGCAGCACCCGCATCAGCTCCGCCGACGCGATGGCGCAGGAGCAACGCATCCTCGGCCAGCGGGCGCGCGCCGTACGCGACCACGACCTCGGCCTGTTCCTGCGGAGGGTCGACCACAAGGACGCCGCGTTGATGGCGCGGCAGCGTCGCTACTTCCGCAACCTGGTGCAGCTGCCGCTGGCCCGGTTCTCCTACAAGGTGACCTCCGAGCAGTGGCCGGGCCTGACCATCGCCAAGAGCTGGGGCGACGACGTGTCCGTCCCCGAGGTGGCGCTCACCATGCAGCTGCGCGACTTCGACGCGGTGCCCGTCGAGCGCACGGTCGGGTTCGTGTTCTCCTTCGACAACGGCCGGGCAACGCTGGTCTCCGACCGCACCAGCTCCGGCCGGCCGCTGTTCCGCGGCAACCCGGCGCCGTGGGACCTCACCGCGATCAGCGTCGTCGAGGAGCCCGGAGTGCTGGGCATCTTCGACCGTCGTACGAAGGGCTCGGCGGCGACCGTCGTCGCGGCCGTGCGTGACGGCATCGACCAGCTCGACCGGGCACTGCCGTTCAGCTGGTCCGGCAAGGTCGTCGTCTACAGCGTCGAGGACCCGCGCGTGCTCGCGTCCTTCCGCGACGTGCCCGGCGGAGCGATCGAGCACCTGGGTGCGATGACGTTCCCGACGTACGCCGAGGGCGAGCACTCGCAGGTCGCCTCCACGCGGATGCTGCTGATGCCCAGCTCGGTGCGGGCCGGCCAGCCGTTCCTGGGGCGGATCACCCGCCACGAGCTGAGCCACGTCGCCATCGGGGTGCGCGACGACGGTGCGCCGACGTGGGTCTCGGAAGGGATCGCGGAGTACCTCGGCGCGCGGGAGGTGCCGGTGCGCCAGCGGATCATCCCGACCTCCGCCCTCCAGCGCGCCCAGACCGTCGACGCGACCATGCCCGCGTCGAAGGACTTCAACGACAGCGACCAGGAGTGGCACTACGCGCTCAGCTGGATGGCCTTCGACTACATCGCCGACACCTTCGGGGAGTCCCGCATGTGGGAGCTCATCGACGCGATGCACAACGGGGGCCAGGGGACACCGGACGTCGACCAGGACCGCGTCCTCGACCAGGTGCTCGGCTTCGACAGCCACGAGCTCGCGCGCCGGGCGGCCGCGCGGATCCGCAACATCTATGGCTGAAGGTGCTTCAGGGCCTCGCGCCGTGACAGCCCGGCGAGCTCGTCGTGGTGGCGTTCCACGAAGGCACTCACCCAGCCGGGGTCGACGCGCGCGTGGTCGCGCAGCGCCCAGCCGATCGCCTTGCGGATGAAGAACTCCCGGCCGTACGGCGAGACGGCCGGCGTGGTGCGCGTCGACCCGTCGAGGTTCGCCTCGATCGCCTCCGCCAGCAGTGACTGGTCGAGGGCATCCTTGGCCCCGACCTGGCAGATGATCGCGCTGCGGCGTACCCACAGGTCGTCGGCCACCGCCCACTCCTGGATGACCGGCCTCACCTCGGCCGGGTGGGCGAGCAGCAGCTCGCGGACCAGGTGGGTGGAGGTCTCGTCGACGAGGTCCCACCAGGCGCCGGTGCGGACCAGGTGCTCGTAGAGCCCGAGCGTGTGTGCCTGCCTGTGCTCGCGGTGCAGCCGGTGGCGGGCCAGCGCCAGGGCGGCGTACCGCTCCTCGCGGAAGCCGGCCTCGTCCCAGAGCGCCAGCACGGTGGCCTGCCAGGTCTCCTCGTCGAGCGGGTGGTTGGCGAGCAGCGGCCGGAGCAGCGCCTTGAGCTCCGGGCTCGGGATGCCGCGGTAGGGCATCTCCGACTTCATGTAGGCCTGCATCGGCCCCGCCTTGGCCGGATCGGCGGCGTCGGCGAGCGCGCCGCGGATCGAGCTCACCAGCTCGGCGTCGGGGGCGGTCACCCGCCGATTGTGACGGTCCGGGGCTGACGGACTCGCCCGGGGCATACCGTGGACGACCCCGCTGTTGGCCTGACTAGTGTGGAGACAACGCCTGCACCCACGACCGGAGGAGACCCAGTGACCGACGCACGGTTCGTGCACATCGTCGACGACGTACCGGAGCTGTCCGGGCGCGCCGAGGGTCCGGTGCTGGTGACCGCACTCGACGGGTTCCTCGACGCCGGCAACGCCTCGGCGCTGGCCAGCGCGCCACCTGATCGGCGGCGGGACCGGCCGCGTGGTGGCGAGCTTCGAGGTCGACGAGTTCTACGACTACCGCGCGCGGCGGCCACCGCTGACGTTCGTCGAGGACCACTACGCCGACTACGAGGCACCGCGCCTGGTGGTCCGGCTGATGGAGGACCGCCTCGGCTCGCCGTACCTGTTGATGAGCGGGCCCGAGCCGGACATCCGCTGGGAGGCGTTCGCGAAGGCGGTGCGCGCGGTCGTGGAGCACTTCGACGTCCGTCTCGCGGTCTCGATGGGGTCGGTGCCGATGGCGGTGCCGCACACGCGTCCCGTGCAGCTGACCAACCACGCGACCGCCCACCGCCTGCTGGTGCAGGAGAACGTGTGGCGCGGCGAGATCCGGGTGCCCGCGAGCGCGCAGTCGCTGGTCGAGCTGCGGCTGGGGGAGTGGGGTCACGACGCGATGGGCTTCGTGGCGCACATCCCCCACTACGTCGCGCAGTTCGACTACCCGCAGGCGGCCGTCGCCCTGCTCGAGGGACTCGAGGACGTCACCGGGCTGCCAGTGGGACCTCGACTCGCTCAAGGAGGCCGGCGAGTCGCGCCAGGTCGAGATCGCCACCCAGATCGCCGACTCCGACGACGTCCGCGACGTGGTCACCGGGCTCGAGCAGCAGTACGACGCCTACCACAGCAAGGCCGCCAACCTGCTCGCCGACGACGAGCCCCTGCCCAGCGGGGAGGAGATCGGCGCCCAGTTCGAACAGTTCCTCGCCCGCCTCGAAGAGCCCGAGGACTGACGGCCGTGCCCGCTTCCGTCGACGAGCTGATGGCGCTGCTCGACCTCGAGGTCATCGAGGACAACCTGTTCCGCGGACGCCAGCCGGACACCCTGCTGCAGCGGGTGTTCGGGGGCCAGGTGGCCGCCCAGGCGCTGGCCGCGGCGAACCACACCGTGCCCGACCGCTACCAGGTGCACTCGCTGCACTCCTACTTCCTGCGGCCCGGCGACACCGCCGTGCCGATCGTGTACGACGTGGAAGGGGTCCGCGAGGGCCGCAGCTTCGCGACCCGTCGGGTGATCGCCCGCCAGCACGGCCGGCCGATCTTCGCGATGACGCTGAACTTCCAGGTCCCCGAGCCCGGGCTCGACCACCAGGACCCGATGCCCGACGTACCCGCGCCGGAGGACTGCCCGAGCCTGGCCGAGGCCAGCCCGAACTCCGGCCGCGACACCGAGGAGTGGGAGCGGGAGTGGGCCGCGCTCGAGGTGCGCCACGCCGGCCACTCCGGATCCGGCGGCGGGATCGTCGACGACGCGGTCGCGGGCCGCGCGCGACTGTGGATCAAGGTCAACGGGACGCTGCCCGAGGACCGGCTCTCCCACCTCGCGGCCTTCACCTACTCCAGCGACATGACGCTGCTCGGCGCCACGCTGGTGCCGCACGGCCGCTACATCGGCTCGCCGGGCATGCAGGCGGCCTCGCTCGACCACAGCATCTGGTTCCACCGGCCGTTCCGGGCCGACGAGTGGTGGCTCTACGACCAGGTCACGCCGTCGGCCTCCGGCGGTCGCGGGCTCGCGATCGCGCGGGTGTTCAGCCAGGACGGCCGGCTGGTGGCGAGCGTCGCGCAGGAGGGGCTCATCCGGGTGCACCCCGGGGAGTGAGCCTCAGGCGTTGCGGGCCCGCCCGACCAGGTGCGGGGCACCGTTGCCGGGGTTGGTCAGCGAGAAGTCGAGACCGTGGGTGGGTCGAACTCGACGACCCGCGAGCCGAACGCGACCGAGCCCGGCAGGAAGATCGGCTTCTTGAACTCGACCTCGACGGTCGCCTCGTCGCCGAGCCGGTTGGCGAAGGCCGCGACGCAGCGCGCCTTGCTCCACATGCCGTGGGCGATCTGGCGCTTGAAGCCGAAGGCCTTCGCGCTGAGCGGGTAGAGGTGGATCGGGTTGTGGTCGCCCGAGACGGCGGCGTACTCGCGACCCAGGCTGCCCGGCAGCTTCCAGACGATGCCGGTGCCGGCCACGACGTCGAACGGGTCGCGCTCGGGCTTCGCGTCGGCGTCGCCCTTGCCGACGCGCAGGTAGTTCGAGGTCGACTCCCACACCGTCTCGCCCGAGGCGGTCACCGTGGTGACCAGGTCGAAGACCCGGCCCTTGGCGTGCGGGCGGAGGTTCACCGCGGACGCCGAGACGTCGAGCCGCTCGGCGGGGGAGATGCGCCGGTGCTGGGTGATCGTGTTGCCGAGGTGCACCGTGCCGATCGCGGGGAACGGGAACGACGCGTCGGTCATGATCCCCATGTGCAGCGGGAACGCCAGCATGTGCGGGTAGGTGAACGGCAGCGTCTGGCTCGGCTCGAACCCGCAGACCTCGGCGTACGCCGCCACGTGCTCGGCGTCGATCTCGATGTCGTTGCGGCGCAGCGTCAGGTCGGGCAGCTCGCCGCCCTTCTTGCCGATGCCGGGGATCAGGTTCACCCCGGGCAGCACGGGCAGTGCGGCCTTGAGCATGGTCGGCAGCGGGTTCGGCTGGCCCTCGATGGTGCGCTCGGCCAGTCCTCGGCGCTCAGGCACCCAGCATCATCTGGCCGCAGACGCGGACCACGTTGCCGTTGACCGCGGTGGAGCCGGGGGAGAGGTACCAGGCGATCGCCTCGGCCACGTCGACCGGCAGGCCGCCCTGGCTCATGGCGTTCATCCGCTGGCCGACCTCGCGGGTCGCGAACGGAACGGCGGCGGTCATCTGGGTGATGATGAAGCCCGGCGCGACGGCGTTGATGGTGATGCCGTTGTCGAGGTCGGCGGCGAGGCTGTCCACGAGGCCGATCACGCCGGCCTTGGAGGCGGCGTAGTTGGTCTGGCCGACGTTGCCGGCGATGCCCGCGATCGAGGAGACGCCGACGATGCGGCCGTTGTCCTCGATCAGCTTCTGGTCGAGCAGCTCGCGGCTGATCCGCTCGGGGGCGGTCAGGTTGACCGCGATCACCGAGCTCCAGCGGTCCTCGGCCATGTTGGCGAGCTTCTTGTCGCGGGTGATGCCGGCGTTGTGCACGACCGCGTGGACCTGGCCGAACTTGGTCTTCACGTGCTGGGCGATGCGCTGCGGCGCGTCCTTGCCGGTGATGTCGAGGGTGAGGTGGTCACCGTCGAGCTCCTTCATCAGCGACTGGAGCTCGCTGGCCGCCTGGGGTACGTCGATGCCGAGCACCGTCGCGCCGTCGCGGTGCAGCACCCGGGCGATCTGCTCGCCGATGCCGCGCGAGGCGCCGGTGACGATGGCCACCTTGCCGGTCAGCGGCTTGGCGGGGTCGGCGACCGGAGCGGCCTCGGTCGTGCCGGTCGCGCCGAGACGGGCGACCTGGCCGGAGACGTAGGCGCTCTTGGGGGACAGGAAGAACGAGAGGGTCGACTCGACGGTCTCCTCGGCACCCGGGGCGACGTACACCAGGTTGACGGTGCTGCCCTTGCCGATCTCCTTGCCGAGCGAGCGGGTGAAGCCCTCGAGGGCGCGCTGCGCGACGCGCTCGTCGTTGTCCTCGACCAGCTCGGGCACGGTGCCGAGCACGAGGACGCGGGCGTTGGGGGTGAGGCTGCGCATCAGCGGGGTGAAGAACTGCTGCAGCGCGATCAGCCCGGAGGAGTGGGTGATGCCGGTGGCGTCGAAGACCAGCGCCTTGAACTTCTCGCCCTCGGGCGCGACGCCGACGTTGCTCACGCCGAGGTTGTCCAGCGCGACGGTCAGCGCCTTGCCGAGGCGGCCGCTGCCGCCGGTGACGACGGTGCCGTCGACGACGGGTGCGCCCTCGGTCCACCGCTCGAGCTTGGTGGGGTTGGGCAGGCCGAGGTTCTTCACGAACAGCTGGCCCACGGGGCTGGAGACGAAGGACTGGTAGTGGTCGGTCATCTGCTTCTGCGTTCCTCTGGTGTGCTCGGGAGTCTGCTTCGGGACTACGGTACGGCCGGGTCGCAGGCATGGGCCTACCAGCCAGTAGATGTCGAATGTAACGAGTGGTGTAACTCGGCGTCCAGATTTCGTGATCTGCCCCTCACCGGGTTTGTTCTGGCCCCTCCAGGCGGGAGGATGGAGCGACCAACCCGACTTGGCCAGACTTGTAGGAGCAGATCACCAGATGCAGCCCAACACTCGCCGCGTCGCCGTACTCGGCGGCAACCGGATCCCCTTCGCCCGTTCCAACAGCGTCTACGCCTCGGCCTCCAACCAGGAGATGCTGACCGCCGCCATCGACGGCCTGGTGGACCGCTTCGGTCTCGCGGGCGAGCGCCTCGGCGAGGTCGTGGCCGGCGCGGTGCTCAAGCACAGCCGTGACTTCAACCTGACCCGCGAGTCGGTGCTCGGCTCCAAGCTGGCGCCCGAGACGCCGGCCACCGACCTCCAGCAGGCGTGCGGCACCGGCCTCCAGGCGGCGGTCTACGTCGCCAACAAGATCGCGCTCGGCCAGATCGACGCCGGCATCGCGGGTGGGTCCGACACCACCTCCGACGCGCCGATCGCGATCTCGGAGAAGCTGCGCAAGAAGCTGATCAAGGTCAACCAGCAGAAGGACACCGCCGGCAAGATCAAGGCGCTCGGCGCGATCCGCCCGACCGACATCGGCATCGAGATCCCGCAGAACGGCGAGCCCCGCACGAAGCTGTCGATGGGCGAGCACGCTGCGCTGACCGCGCTCGAGTGGCAGATCACCCGCGAGGCGCAGGACGAGCTGGCCGTCGCGTCGCACCACAACCTCGCTGCGTCGTACGACCGTGGCTTCCAGGACGACCTGATCACCCCGTTCAACGGCCTCGAGCGCGACCAGAACCTGCGCGCCGACTCCTCGATCGAGAAGCTCGCCAAGCTGAAGCCGGTCTTCGGCAAGGGCGAGGCGGCCACCATGACCGCCGCGAACTCGACCCCGCTGACCGACGGCGCCTCCTCGGTGCTGCTGGCCTCGGAGGAGTGGGCCGAGGAGCACGGTCTGCCGGTGCAGGCCTACTTCGTCGACGCCGAGACCGCTGCGGTCGACTTCGTGCACGGTGGCGAGGGCCTGCTGATGGCTCCGGCGTACGCCGTGCCGCGGCTGCTCGAGCGCAACGGCCTGACGCTCCAGGACTTCGACTACTACGAGATCCACGAGGCGTTCGCCTCGCAGGTGCTCTCCACCCTCGCCGCGTGGGAGGACCCGGTGTTCTGCAAGGAGCGCCTCGGCCTCGACGCCCCGCTCGGCTCGATCGACCGCGTCCAAGCTGAACGTCAACGGCTCCTCGCTCGCGGCCGGCCACCCGTTCGCCGCGACCGGCGGCCGCATCGTCGCCAACCTCGCGAAGATCCTCAACGAGAAGGGCTCGGGCCGCGGCCTGATCTCCATCTGCGCCGCCGGTGGCCAGGGCGTCACGGCGATCCTCGAGAAGTAAGCCGCTGCGTGCCGTCGGTTTCCCCGGACGTCCGGGGAAACTCAGGGCTGGCAGGCAAAGTTTCGCCTGCCAGCCCCCAGAATCCCCGGACGTCCGGGGATTCCTGGGCGTCAGCCGGCCGCGAGGGCCTTGGCGGTGGCGACCAGGTAGCGGCGTACGTCGTCGGGGGAGACCGGCGAGATCGCCGGGATGCCGGGGGCGGACTCCTTGACCAGCATGCCGACGCGGGCGAGCTGGAGGGCGCCGAGGCCGCTGGCGTACATGTGGTTGGCCAGCAGCGTCGGGTTGTCCACGTGGAAGTCGCCCGACGCGTTGCCGGCCTCGAGCACCTCGCTGAGCTGGGCGAGGCAGGCCGAGATGCCGCGGCCGAGGCGGAACAGCGAGCTCTCGCTGATCTCCTCGAGCAGCTCGGGGCCCGGGCGGCGCATCAGCGTCTGGGCGCAGTCGACGAACGCGGGGTACTCCAGCCCGAAGTCGACGAACGCCTCGACCACCGCGGCCAGCCGCGACGGCGGGAGTGCGCTTGCTCTTCGCGGCGTCGGACAGCCGCGTCTCGAGCTCGTCGAGGTAGCTGACCAGGGTGAGCGCGAACAGCTCCTCCTTGCCGCTGAAGTGGCGGTAGATGATCGCGCGGTTCACGCCCACGGCGCGGGCGATGTCCTCGATCTGCGCGTCGCGCACGCCGCTCTCGTCGAACAGCTCGCGGGTCGCCTGGAGGATCTCCCGCTCACGCGCACGGCGGCGCGCGGCGGCCGGCTGGCGGGTCGTCGTACGGGCGGTCGTCATGGCGTCATATTAGTGCAACTCCCGTTTACACACGTGTGACGTGGCTCGCTGCTCGTGTCGGGGATGGCGCTGACGGCGCTTCGGGCGCACTCTGGAGGCAGAGCCGTCTCTCTCGGGTCGAGAGGAGCGCACCGTGTCCCTGGTCATCTTCTTCGGCGCCGTCATCGTCGCCGTGCTGGCCGTCGCCTTCTACTTCGACGTGAAGCGCCGCAACTCCCGACGACTGCCCGACGACCTGCACACCTCGCGGCAGCTGAAGAAGCTGCGCGAGGGCAGCGAGTTCCGGCACCTGCCTCCGGGCGGCGTCCGGGGCGGATGACGCCAGGGCCAGGTCGTCAGCGCTCGTCCGCGACCTTGCCGAGCGCGCGGACCGTCTCGATCGTGTCGGCCTCGTCGGCGGTCTTGTCGTCGCGGTAGCGCAGCACCCGCGCGAACCGCAGCGCCAGGCCGCCCGGGTAGCGGGTCGAGCGCTGGAGGCCGTCGAAGGCGATCTCGACGACCTGCTCGGGCCGCAGCTCCACGACGTACGACGAGCCGTCGGTCGGCGAGGTCGCCAGCTCGGTGAACCGCTCGGTCTGCCAGGCGAGCATCTCGTCGGTCATCCCCTTGAAGGTCTTGCCGAGCATCACGAAGCCGCCGTCGACGGGTCGCGGGCGCCGAGGTGGATGTTGGAGAGCCAGCCCTGGCGACGGCCGTTGCCCCACTCGACGGCGAGCACGACGAGGTCGAGGGTGTGCCGCGGCTTGACCTTGACCCAGGCCGAGCCGCGGCGGCCGGCGTCGTACGGCGCATCGAGGCGCTTGAGGATGACGCCCTCCTGGCCCGTCGGCGACCGCCCGGTCGAAGAACGCCTGCGCCTCGTCGGCGGAGGAGGTGACCAGCCGCCGGACGCGGAGGCTCTCGGGGACGGCGGAGTCGAGCCGGGCGAGGCGCTCGCGGGTGGGCGCCTCGATCAGCGAGTCGCCCTCGTGCGAGCAGCAGGTCGAAGAAGAACGGCTGGATGCCGGTGGCGCCGGCCTTGGTCGAGGTCGTCGACGCGGTCTCCTGGAACGGCCGCGGCCGACCGGTCTCGTCGAGGGCGATGCGCCTCGCCGTCGAGGATCAGGTCGGTCGCCGACAGCGAGCGGGTGGCCGCGACGACCTCGGGCAGCCGGGCGGAGATCTCCTCGAGGCTGCGGGTGAACACCGACACCTCGTCGCCGTGCTTGTGCACCTGGATGCGGATGCCGTCGAGCTTGGTGTCGACGGCGAACTCGCCCTCGACCTTCTCCACGCCGGCCGCGACGTCGGGCGCCGAGGCCGCCAGCATCGGCCGCACCGGCCGGCCGACGAGCATGCTGAACTCCTCGAGCGCCGACTCGCCGGAGGTCAGGGCGGCGACCGCGATCGGGCCGGTCGGGGCGCTGAACATCGCGGCTCGGCGCACGGCCTTCACCGGCAGGTCGGCCGCGGCTGCGATCGCGTCGAGCATCACCGAGTCGAGCGCGCCCTGGCGCACGTTGCCGGTGATCAGGTTGCGCAGGTAGTCCTGCTCCGGCGCGGTCAGCCGGCCGAACAGGTCGGCGACGGCGGCTCGCGGCGCGCCGGCCGACCCCGACCCGGACAGCACGCTGATCTCCTCGAGCGTGCGCGTCGACCTCGGTGAGCGTCACCGAGGCCTCGTCGGCCGGGGGCGGGCACGTCGGAGAGCCCGCGCCAGCCGACGCCGGTGCGGCGCTGGCGCAGCGTGCCGGAGAGGTACGACGCCGCGATGTCGATCTCGTCGGCCCGCCCGCCGACGGCGGTCTCGCGCAGCAGGTCGGCGATCAGGTCGCGCTTCTCCAGCCGCGAGCGGGTGGCGGCCACGGCCGTGGAGACCTCGACGAGCCGGGCGAGCAACATGGCCGCTCATCGTGTCAGCCGCAGCCGACATACTCTGCGCCCATGGGCGCCATGGACACGACCGTCGCGCGCACCCGCGTGTGGCGACCCGACTGGCCGTGCCCGGTGGGGCTGGTGCTCTCGCACCATCGCCGCGGACCGAACGACCCCACCTACCGTCGTACGCCGGACGGCGCGATCTGGCGCGGCATCCGCACCCCCGAGGGCACCGACCACCCTGCGCATCGAGGCCGACCCCGCGGACGGCACCGTCACCGGCGAGGCCTGGGGCGACGGCGCCGAGTGGGTGCTCGACCGGCTGCCGCGGATGCTCGGCGCCGACGACGACCCGACGGGGTTCGAGCCGCTGCACAAGCCGATCGCCGACGCGTGGCGCCGCTACCCGCACTGGCGGCTGGGCGCGACCGACCTGGTGATGGAGTCGCTGGTGCCGACGATCATCGAGCAGAAGGTCACCGGCCAGGAGGCGTTCGGCGCGTTCCAGCGCGATGGTGCGCCGCTTCGGCGAGCGCGCGCCGGGACCGCCGAGCGAGCCGGACCCGCCCGTGCGGCTGTGGGTCCAGCCGACTCCCGAACAGCTGCGCGCGATCCCGTCGTGGGAGTGGCTGCGGCTGCCGGTCGACGGGGCGCGGTCGCGCCCGATCCAGCACGCGGCCCGGGTCGCCTCGTCGCTGGAGCGGGCCGGCCGGGAGGCGCCGGCGGAGTTCGACCGGCGGCGTGCGCACGCTGCCGGGCATCGGCGTGTGGACCAGCGCCGAGGTGCGCTTCCGGGCGCTGGGCGACGCCGACGCGGTCAGCTTCGGCGACTACCACATCCCCGCCGAACATCGGCTACGTGCTGACCGGCGAGCCCGTCGACGACGAGGGGCTGGCCGCGCTGCTGGAGCCGTACGCCGGCCACCGCCACCGGGTCCAGCGACTCGTCGAGCTCGCCGGGCTGCTCCCGTCCGCGACGCGGGCCGCGGATGGCGCCGCGGACGCACCTTCCGGGTTAACGTCAGCGTGCACGCCCACCGCCCGAACAGGAGTCCGTGCTTGTCCGCCGTGACCGACCGCTTCGCCGCCATGTCCGCGGACGAGACTGCAGCGCCTTCTTCCGCACCTCCGACGTCCTGGAGATCACCGAGGTGATCCGGTCGGCCAGCGACGAGGAGCTCCGCGCGCTGATCGACCTCGACCACTTCCGGGCCGAGGGCGTGGTCGCGATCCTCGACCGCTTCGCGGAGTTCGCCGACGCGCAGCGGCTCGCCGAGATCGACGGCGTGGTCCGCTTCGAGCTCGCCCGGTCGAAGAAGGACGTGGAGCGGCACACCGCCCGCTTCGACGCCGGGACGGTGACGCTCGACGAGGACGCCGACCCCGACGTGACCATCGCCGCCGACATCGTCGACTTCGTGCGGCTGGTCACCGGGCAGTCCAACGCCGCGCTGCTCTACCTCGGCGCCGCGCTCGCCATCGAGGGCGACGCGATGCTGGCGCTCGCCGTGGGCAGCGTCTTCACCGTGCCGGGCAGCGGCCAGGCGGCGGTCGACCCGAGCGCGCTCGACCCGGTCGACGTGGCGACGGCGGTGGCCACGACCAGCGGCAAGCACATGCGTGCGGTGATGGAGGGCGGCTTCCGGCCGATCGTGCTGGAGGAGGTGTTCCGCCGGTTCCCCGACTTCATCGACGCCGAGAAGGCCGGCGACCTGCGCCTCTCGGTCGGCTTCCGGATCGGCGGTCGCGCTGACGGCGAGGTCGACCGCTACGTCGTGCACGTCGCCGACGGGGCCTGCACGATCGAGACCAGCCCGCCCGAGGGGCAGCGCCGCGACGCGACCATCACCGTCGAGGGCGCCGACTTCCTGCGGCTGGCCACCGGTCAGCTGCACCCGGTGCGCGGCGTGCTCACCGGCGCGCTCAAGGTCAAGGGCGACCGCGCCAAGGCGCTCGCGCTCAACGCGGTGATGGTGCCGCCCCAGCCGCGGAAGTAGCGAGCTAGCGCCCGACGGCGTACCCCTGCATCCCGCGCGGGTTGGCCCCGGCCCGCGAGCAGGCCGGTCGACGGGTCGCGGCTGACGGCGCACATCCGGCCCAGCGACCACGGGTCCCGCCGACCATCACGTCGTGACCCCGGCGCTGCAGCGACGTCGAGCACGTCGGCGGGGATCCGGTCCTCGACGACGAGCACGCCGGGCTCCATCTCGCGCGGGTGGAAGGAGCCCGGGAAGCTGGTGGTGTGGAACATCGGTGCGTCGATCGCCTCCTGCAGGTCCATCCCGCCGACGACGTGGCGCAGCAGGAACAGCGACTGCCACTGGTCCTGCTGGTCGCCGCCGGGGGAGCCGCAGGCGAGGACCGGGTACGCCGTCGCGCAGCACGAGCGTCGGCGTGAGCGTCGTACGCGGACGGGCGCCGGGCGCCAGCGACGCGGGCAGTCCCTCGTCGAGCCAGAACATCTGCGCCCGGCTGCCCAGGCAGAAGCCCAGCTCGGGGATGGTCGGTGAGCTCTGCAGCCAGCCGCCGCTGGGCGTCGCCGAGATGATGTTGCCCCAGCGGTCGACGACGTCGATGTGGCAGGTGTCGCCGCGGACGCTCCCGTCGCGCTGCACGGTCGGCTCGCCCGTGGTCACGTCGGCGGTGCGGCCGGTCGGCCTCGCCGGCGAGCAGGCGTTGCACGTGCCGGGCCAGCCGCGGCTCCCGACCGCCCGGGCGTCCCGGGGCGTACGCCGCGGTCGGCGTCGCTCGCCGACGAGGGCGGCCCGCGGCGCGACGTAGTCGGGCTCCAGCAGGTCGCCGGCCGCGACCGGGCTCCGGTCGCCGAACCAGGCCTCGCGGTCGGCCATCGCCAGCTTCCAGCACTCGGCGATCGCGTGGATGCCGTCGGCTCGGTCGACGGGTCCAGCGCCTCCGGCCCGAGCTGCGTCGAGCATCGCCAGCACCTGCAGCAGCGCCGGCCCCTGGCCCCACAGGTCGGTCTTGGCGACCTGCACGCCGTGCCAGTCGGCGGTGACCGGCTCCTCCCAGGTCGCGGAGTACGCCGCGAGGTCGTCGCCGCCGACCAGCCCGGGCAGCACCTCGCCGCCGGAGTGCCGCCACGCGCTGCGCGCGGAACGCCTCGACCGCCTCGGCGACGAAGCCCGCGACCCCACGCGTCGCGGGCCGCCTGCGCCTGCGCGGCCACGTCCGGGCCGGCGGCCGCTGCCGCGTCGACGAGCCGCTCGAGCACGGACGGCGTAGGCCGGGTTGGCGAACAGCTCGCCCGCCCGCGGCGACCGCCCGTCGCGCAGCCACAGGTCGGCCGAGGTCGTCCAGCTGTCGCGGAACAGGTCCTGCACGCGGTCGATCGTGGCGGCGACGCGGGCGAGCAGCGGGTGACCGTCGCGGGCGTAGCCGATGGCCGGCTCGAGCACGGTCGCGAGCGGGAGCGACCCGTGGTCGCGCAGCAGCAGCAGCCAGGCGTCGACGGCGCCGGGCACCGCGGCGGCCAGCGGGCCGGAGCCGGGCACGTGGTCGAGGCCCATGGCGGCGAACGCCTCGGGGGTCGCGCCGGCCGGAGCCGGGCCCTGGCCGCAGAGCACCCGCGGCGTCGGGTCGGCGGCGGTCGCGACGATCGCGGGGAGGTCGCCGCCGGGGCCGTTGAGGTGCGGCTCGACGACGTGCAGCACGAAGCCGCCCGCCGCGGCGGCGTCGAAGGCGTTGCCGCCGAGCTCGAGCATCCGCTGCGCCGACTGCGAGGCCAGCCAGTGCGTCGAGGACACCATCCCGAAGGTGCCCTCGAGGGTGGGCCGGGTCGTGAAGCTCATCAGTGTCTGGCTCCTCCGGCTGCACCCGCAGGGTGTGCAGCGTCGTGGCGAGCATGTCGTAGTGGCCCACCAGCATCAGCAGCTCGATGCAGGTGCGCTCGTCCTCGGCCGCCCGCAGCTCGGCCCACAGCGCGTCGTCGAGGTCGCGCTGCTCGAGCAGCGACTCGGTCACGCGCAGCAGCAGGGACTGGCGGTCGTTCCAGCCGGCGGCGTCCGGACCCGAGCGCGCACCCGCTCGATGTCGGCGTCGGCGAGCCCGGCCCGGCGGCCGAGCAGCGTGTGGTGGTCGAACTCGTAGTCGCTGCCGCGCACGGCCGCCACGCGCAGGATCACCAGCTCGGTGTCGATGCGCGGCAGCTTGCCGCCGGGCATCAGCCGGCCCGGCGAAGTGCAGCCAGCCCCAGAACAGCCCGCGGTTGCGGCCGAGCGTGGTGAAGATGCGCGGCGGGCCGGTGCGGGTCACGCGCCCGGCCAGCCGGGTGAACGCCCAGATCGGCAGGCCGAGCTCGCGCAGGCCGCCGGGGGAGATGCGCGGGGTGCTCATGCGTCCGCCCGGCGCGCGCGGCCGACCTCGGGGAGCACCCGGTTGGCGCCGCGGTTGAGCACCCGCATCGCGAGCGACGTACGCCGGCGGGCAGTACCGCTGCACCGCGTGGATCAGCCGGATGTCGGGGGAGGTGTAGACCCAGTAGCGGTTGCGTCGTACGCCCTTGAGGATCGCCTCGGCGGCCGTCTCGGGCGACACCGCGCGCTCGTGGAACCGCGCCTGCACCTTGCGGAACCGCGGGCTGGTGGTGTCGACGCCGGCGATCTGGACGGTCCGGTCAGCGGGGTGTGCACCGCGCCGGGGCAGACCAGGCGAGACGCCGATGCCGTGCCGCGCGAGGTCGAAGCGGAGCACCTCGGAGACGCCGCGGAGGCCGAACTTGCTGGCGCTGTACGCCGCGTGCCACGGCATCCCGATGATCCCGGCGGCCGACGAGACGTTGACCAGGTGGCCGCCGCGGCCGGCCTCGACCATCGGCGGCACCAGCTCCTCGATCACGTGGATCGGGCCCATCAGGTTGACCTCGACCTGCCGCCGCCAGGTCTCGTGCTCGAGCGACTGGACGGTGCCCCAGGCGGAGATGCCGGCGATGTTCATCACGACGTCCATGGCGCCGTGCTCGTCGGTGATCCGCCGGGCCAGGCGTCGTACGGCGTCATGGTCGGTGAGGTCGACCGGCTCGGCGAGCACCACGTCGCCACCCCGCTCGCGGATCGCGGCCGCGGTCGCGGCCAGCAGGTCGCGCCTGCGATGTCGGTGAGGAAGAGCCGGCCGCCACCGGCCGCGACCGCCTCGGCGGTCGCCCGGCCGATGCCGCTCGCGGCACCGGTGATGAACACGTTCAACCCGTCGAGCCGGCGGAGCCGTCGTGGACGCATGCCCCGACCCTAGGACGGGTCGCAGGCGTGGCCGAGACGGGGTCTGGATATCCCTTGCCCGGTAGCGACAGGCTCGGAGCACCACACCGACACCTGGAGGCCATCACCATGCGCAGCACCATGCAGGACTTCCCGCTCACCATCGGCTCGCTGATGAAGCACGGCACCACCGTGCACGCGCGACTCCGAGGTGGTGACCGCCACGGCCGACGGCAGCCGCAGCCAGACCTACGCCGAGCTGGGCAAGCGCGCCGCCCAGCTGGCCAACGGCCTGCGCTCGCTGGGCATCGACGGCGACCAGCGGGTCGGCACCTTCCAGTGGAACAACGCCGAGCACCTCGAGGCCTACCTCGCGATCCCGTCGATGGGCGCGGTGCTGCACACCCTCAACATCCGGCTGTTCCCCGAGCAGCTCGTCTACATCGCCAACCACGCCGAGGACCAGATCGTCATCGTCGACGACTCGCTGGTCGGCCTGCTCGCCCCGCACCTGCCGCGAGATGAAGACCGTCCAGCACGTCCTCGTCGCCGGGCCCGACGCGGCCGTCCGCCGACCTCGACTCGCTGCGCGCGAGCGGCAAGGAGGTGCTGCTCTACGACGACCTGCTCGCCGACCAGTCCGAGGAGTTCGACTGGCCCGAGGTGGACGAGCGGTCGCCGCCGCGATGTGCTACACGAGCGGCACGACCGGCAACCCCAAGGGCGTCGTCTACAGCCACCGCTCGGCCTGGCTGCACTCCCAGATGGTCACGACCGGCAACATCGGCGGCGATCAGCTTCCACGACCGGGTGCTGCCGATCGTGCCGATGTTCCACGCCAACTCCTGGGGCCTGGCGTACGCCGCGCTGATGAGCGGCGCGTCGCTGTGCATGCCCGACCGCTGGCTGCAGGCCGAGCCGCTGTGCCGGTTCATGAACGAGAGCAAGCCGACCCTGTCGGGCGCCGTGCCGACCGTGTGGAACGACGTGCTCGGCTACCTCGACAAGCACCCGAGAAGAAGCCCGAGTCGCTGCGGCTGATCCTGTGCGGCGGCTCCGCCGTACCCGTCTCGCTGCAGAAGGCGCTCGCAGGAGCGCCACGGCCTGGAGATCCTGCAGGCCTGGGGGATGACCGAGACCTCGCCGGTCGCCTCCGCCGGCCTGCCCCGGTCGGCGCCGAGGGCGAGGACGCAGTGGGACTACCGCGGCAGCCAGGGCCGGCGTGGCCTGCGGCGTCGAGGGCCGCATCGTCGCCGACGACGGCAGCGAGCAGCCGTGGGACGGCACGGCCGTCGGCGAGCTCGAGGTGCGCGGGCCGTGGGTCACCGGCGGCTACTACAACTCCGACGACCCCGAGGTCGACGAGAAGTTCCACGACGGCTGGCTGCGCACCGGCGACGTCGGCTCGATCGACGAGCTCGGCTACATCCGCCTCTCCGACCGCGCCAAGGACGTGATCAAGTCCGGCGGCGAGTGGATCTCCTCGGTCGACCTCGAGAACGCGCTGATGGCGCCACGACGACGTCGTCGAGGCGGCGGTCATCGGCATCCCCGACGAGAAGTGGGACGAGCGGCCGCTGGCCTCGGTCGTCGTACGCGAGGGCGCGACGCTGACCCCGGCCGAGCTGCGCGAGTTCCTCGGCAAGGACTTCGCCAAGTGGCAGCTGCCCGACTCGTGGGCGTTCATCGACGAGGTGCCGCGCACCAGCGTCGGCAAGTTCGACAAGAAGGTCATCCGCAAGTGGTACGCCGACCACGAGATCGAGGTCGAGAACGCCAAGGACTGACGCCTAGCGCACACCCCAGGTGTAGGTCTGCTTCTGCAGCTCGAGGTAGAGGAAGGTGTGGATCGACGACCACGCCCGGGATCGGCCTGATCCGCGCGGTGACCAGCTCGAGCAGGTGGGCGTCGCTCTCGCCGACGACCTCGACCGAGGATGTCGAAGCCGCCGGCGGTGATGACCACGTAGACGACCTCGGGGATGTCCGCGAGCGCCTTGGCGACCTGCTTGGTCAGGT
>CAWCQB010000017.1:0-15504 GCA_963797505.1 uncultured Actinomycetota bacterium
CGCCCGACCAGGTGCGGGGCACCGTTGCCGGGGTTGGTCAGCGAGAAGTCGAGCCCGTGGGTGGTGTCGAACTCGACGACCCGTGAGCCGAACGCGACCGAGCCCGGCAGGAAGATCGGCTTCTTGAACTCGACCTCCACGGTCGCCTCGTCGCCGAGCCGGTTGGCGAAGGCCGCGACGCAGCGCGCCTTGCTCCACATGCCGTGGGCGATCTGGCGCTTGAAGCCGAAGGCCTTCGCGCTGAGCGGGTAGAGGTGGATCGGGTTGTGGTCGCCCGACACAGCGGCGTACTCGCGACCCAGGCTGCCCGACAGCTTCCAGACGATGCCGGTGCCGGCCACGACGTCGAACGGGTCGCGCTCGGGCTTCGCGTCGGCGTCACCCTTGCCGACGCGCAGGTAGTTCGAGGTCGACTCCCACACGGTCTCGCCCGAGGCGGTCACCGTCGTGACCAGGTCGAAGACCCGGCCCTTGGCGTGCGGCCGGAGGTTCACGGCGGACGCCGAGACGTCGAGCCGCTCGGCGGGGGAGATGCGCCGGTGCTGGGTGATCGTGTTGCCGAGGTGGACCGTGCCGATCGCGGGGAACGGGAACGACGCGTCGGTCATGATCCCCATGTGCAGGGGGAACGCCAGCATGTGCGGGTAGGTGAACGGCAGCGTCTGGCTCGGCTCGAACCCGCAGACCTCGGCGTACGCCGCCACGTGCTCGGCGTCGATCTCGATGTCGTTGCGGCGCAGGGTCAGGTCGGGCAGCTCGCCGCCCTTCTTGCCGATGCCGGGGATCAGGTTCACTCCCGGTAGCACGGGCAGTGCGGCCTTGAGCATGGTCGGCAGCGGGTTCGGCTGGCCCTCGATGGTGCGCTCGGCCATGTTGGCTCAGGCACCCAGCATCATCTGGCCGCAGACGCGGACCACGTTGCCGTTGACCGCGGTGGAGCCGGGGGAGAGGTACCAGGCGATCGCCTCGGCCACGTCGACCGGGAGGCCGCCCTGGCTCATGGCGTTCATCCGCTGGCCGACCTCGCGGGTCGCGAACGGAACGGCGGCGGTCATCTGGGTGATGATGAAGCCCGGCGCGACGGCGTTGATGGTGATCCCGTTGTCGAGGTCGGCGGCGAGGCTGTCCACCAGGCCGATCACGCCGGCCTTGGAGGCGGCGTAGTTGGTCTGGCCGACGTTGCCGGCGATGCCCGCGATCGAGGAGACGCCGACGATGCGGCCGTTGTCCTCGATCAGCTTCTGGTCGAGCAGCTCGCGGCTGATCCGCTCGGGGGCGGTCAGGTTGACCGCGATCACCGAGCTCCAGCGGTCCTCGGCCATGTTGGCGAGCTTCTTGTCGCGGGTGATGCCCGCGTTGTGCACGACCGCGTGGACCTGGCCGAACTTGGTCTTCACGTGCTGGGCGATGCGCTGCGGCGCGTCCTTGCCGGTGATGTCGAGGGTGAGGTGGTCACCGTCGAGCTCCTTCATCAGCGACTGGAGCTCGCTGGCCGCCTGGGGTACGTCGATGCCGAGCACCGTCGCGCCGTCGCGGTGCAGCACCCGGGCGATCTGCTCGCCGATGCCGCGCGAGGCGCCGGTGACGATGGCCACCTTGCCGGTCAGCGGCTTCGCGGGGTCGGCGACCGGAGCGGCCTCGGTCGTGCCGGTCGCGCCGAGACGGGCGACCTGGCCGGAGACGTAGGCGCTCTTGGGGGACAGGAAGAACGAGAGGGTGGACTCGACGGTCTCCTCGGCCCCCGGGGCGACGTACACCAGGTTGACGGTGCTGCCCTTGCCGATCTCCTTGCCGAGCGAGCGGGTGAAGCCCTCGAGGGCGCGCTGCGAGACGCGCTCGTCGTTGTCCTCCACGAGCTCGGGCACGGTGCCGAGCACGAGGACGCGGGCGTTCGGGGTGAGGCTGCGCATCAGCGGGGTGAAGAACTGCTGCAGCGCGATCAGCCCGGAGGAGTGGGTGATGCCGGTGGCGTCGAAGACCAGCGCCTTGAACTTCTCGCCCTCGGGCGCGACGCCGACGTTGCTCACGCCGAGGTTGTCCAGCGCGACGGTCAGCGCCTTGCCGAGGCGGCCGCTGCCGCCGGTGACGACGGTGCCGTCGACGACGGGTGCGCCCTCGGTCCACCGCTCGAGCTGGGTGGGGTTGGGCAGCCCGAGGTTCTTCACGAACAGCTGGCCCACGGGGCTGGAGACGAAGGACTGGTAGTGGTCGGTCATCAGCTTCTGCGTTCCTCTGGTGTGCTCGGGAGTCTGCTTCGGGACTACGGTACGGCCGGGTCGCAGGCATCGGCCTACCAGCCAGTAGATGTCGAATGTAACGAGTGGTGTAACTCGGCGTCCAGATTTCGTGATCTGCCCCTCACCGGGTTTGTTCTGGCCCTTCCAGGCGGGAGGATGGGGTGACCAACCCGACTTGGCCAGACTTGTAGGAGCAGATCACCAGATGCAGCCCAACACTCGCCGCGTCGCCGTACTCGGCGGCAACCGGATCCCCTTCGCCCGTTCCAACAGCGTCTACGCCTCGGCCTCCAACCAGGAGATGCTGACCGCCGCCATCGACGGCCTGGTGGACCGCTTCGGACTCGCGGGCGAGCGCCTCGGCGAGGTCGTGGCCGGTGCGGTGCTCAAGCACAGCCGTGACTTCAACCTGACCCGCGAGTCGGTGCTCGGTTCCAAGCTGGCGCCCGAGACGCCGGCCACCGACCTCCAGCAGGCGTGTGGCACCGGCCTCCAGGCGGCGGTCTACGTGGCCAACAAGATCGCGCTCGGCCAGATCGACGCCGGCATCGCGGGTGGGTCCGACACCACCTCGGACGCGCCGATCGCGATCTCGGAGAAGCTGCGCAAGAAGCTGATCAAGGTCAACCAGCAGAAGGACACCGCCGGCAAGATCAAGGCGCTCGGCGCGATCCGCCCGACCGACATCGGCATCGAGATCCCGCAGAACGGCGAGCCCCGCACGAAGCTGTCGATGGGCGAGCACGCTGCGCTGACCGCGCTCGAGTGGCAGATCACCCGCGAGGCGCAGGACGAGCTGGCTGTCGCGTCGCACCACCACCTCGCTGCGTCGTACGACCGCGGCTTCCAGGACGACCTGATCACCCCGTTCAACGGCCTCGAGCGCGACCAGAACCTGCGCGCGGACTCCTCGATCGAGAAGCTCGCGAAGCTGAAGCCGGTCTTCGGCAAGGGCGAGGCGGCCACCATGACCGCCGCGAACTCGACCCCGCTGACCGACGGAGCCTCCTCGGTGCTGCTGGCCTCGGAGGAGTGGGCCGAGGAGCACGGTCTCCCCGTGCAGGCCTACTTCGTCGACGCCGAGACCGCAGCGGTCGACTTCGTGCACGGCGGCGAGGGCCTGCTGATGGCTCCGGCGTACGCCGTGCCGCGGCTGCTCGAGCGCAACGGCCTGACGCTCCAGGACTTCGACTACTACGAGATCCACGAGGCCTTCGCCTCGCAGGTGCTCTCCACGCTCGCCGCGTGGGAGGACCCGGTGTTCTGCAAGGAGCGCCTCGGCCTCGACGCCCCGCTGGGCTCGATCGACCGGTCCAAGCTGAACGTCAACGGCTCCTCGCTCGCGGCCGGCCACCCGTTCGCCGCGACCGGCGGCCGCATCGTCGCCAACCTGGCGAAGATCCTCAACGAGAAGGGCTCGGGCCGCGGCCTGATCTCGATCTGCGCCGCCGGTGGCCAGGGCGTCACGGCGATCCTGGAGAAGTAAGCGGGTCTTGCGTCGTACGAGGTCTCCATCGGACGTCCGTGGAACTCCGGCTGGACGTCATACGGATTGTGCCGCTCATAGCAGCCAGAACGTATGACGTCCTGCGCGATCAGCCGGCCGCGAGGGCCTTGGCGGTGGCGACCAGGTAGCGGCGTACGTCGTCGGGGGAGACCGGCGAGATCGCCGGGATGCCGGGGGCGGACTCCTTGACCAGCATGCCGACGCGGGCGAGCTGGAGGGCGCCGAGGCCGCTGGCGTACATGTGGTTGGCCAGCAGCGTCGGGTTGTCCACGTGGAAGTCGCCCGACGCGTTGCCCGCCTCGAGCACCTCGCTGAGGCGGGCGAGGCAGGCCGAGATGCCGCGGCCGAGGCGGAACAGCGAGCTCTCGCTGATCTCCTCGAGCAGCTCGGGACCCGGACGCCGCATGAGGGTCTGGGCGCAGTCGACGAACGCGGGGTACTGCACGCCGAAGTCGACGAACGCCTCGACCACCGCGGTCAGCCGCGACGCGGGAGTCCGCTTGCTCGTGGCGGCGTCGGACAGCACGGTCTCGAGCTCGTCGAGGTAGCTGACCAGGGTGAGCGCGAACAGCTCCTCCTTGCCGCTGAAGTGGCGGTAGATGATCGCGCGGTTCACGCCCACGGCACGGGCGATGTCCTCGATCTGCGCGTCGCGCACGCCGCTCTCGTCGAACAGCTCGCGGGTCGCCTGGAGGATCTCCCGCTCGCGCGCACGGCGGCGCGCGGCGGCCGGCTGGCGGGTCGTCGTACGGGCGGTCGTCATGGCGTCATATTAGTGCAACTCCCGTTTACACACGTGTGACGTGGCTCGCTGCTCGGTGTCGGGGATGGCGCTGACGGCCTTCGGGCGCACTCTGGAGGCAGAGCCGTCTCTCTCGGGTCGAGAGGAGCGCACCATGTCCCTGGTCATCTTCTTCGGCGCTGCCATCGTCGCCGTGCTGGCCGTCGCCTTCTACTTCGACGTGAAGCGCCGCAACTCCCGACGACTGCCCGACGACCTGCACACCTCGCGGCATCCGAGCAAGCTGCGCGAGGGCAGCGAGTTCCGGCACGGGCCTCCGGGCGGCGCCGAGGCGGATGAGCCAGGACGTGATCAGCGTCTCGGCAGTGACGCCGCCGAGCGCGCGGACCGTCTCGATCGTGTCGGCCTCCTCGGCGGTCTTGTCGTCGCGGTAGCGCAGCACCCGCGCGAACCGCAGTGCCAGGCCGCCCGGGTAGCGGGTCGATCGCTGGAGGCCGTCGAAGGCGATCTCGACGACCTGCTCGGGCCGCAGCTCCACGACGTACGACGACCCGTCGGTCGGGGACGTGGCCAGCTCCGTGAACCGCTCGGTCTGCCAGGCGAGCATCTCGTCGGTCATCCCCTTGAACGTCTTGCCGAGCATGACGAAGCCGGCATCGGTCGCGGGGTCACGGGCGCCCAGGTGGATGTTGGAGAGCCAGCCCTTCCGGCGGCCGTTGCCCCACTCGACGGCGAGCACGACCAGGTCGAGGGTGTGCCGCGGCTTGACCTTCACCCAGGCCGAGCCACGGCGGCCGGCGTCGTACGGCGCATCGAGGCGTTTGAGGATGACGCCCTCCTGCCCGTCGGCGACCGCGCGGTCGAAGAACTCCTGCGCCTCGTCGGGCGAGGAGGTCACCAGCCGCCGGACACGGAGGCTCTCCGGGACGGCGGAGTCGAGCAGGGCGAGTCGTTCGCGGGTCGGCGCCTCGATCAGCGAGTCGCCCTCGTGGAGCAGCAGGTCGAAGAAGAACGGCTGGATGCCGGTGGCGCCGGCCTTGGTCGACGTCGTGGACGCGGTCTCCTGGAACGGCCGCGGCCGGCCGGTCTCGTCGAGGGCGATCGCCTCGCCGTCGAGGATCAGGTCGGTCGCCGACGAGGGTGCGGGTGGCCGCCACCACCTCGGGCAGCCGGGCGGAGATCTCCTCGAGGCTGCGGGTGAACACCGACACCTCGTCGCCGTGCTTGTGCACCTGGATGCGGATGCCGTCGAGCTTGGTGTCGACGGCGAACTCACCCTCGACCTTCTCCACTCCGGCGGCCACGTCTGGTGCCGAGGCCGCGAGCATCGGCCGCACGGGTCGCCCGACGAGCATGCTGAACTCCTCGAGCGCCGCCTCGCCCGAGGTCAGCGCGGCGACCGCGATCGGCCCGGTCGGCGCACTGAACATGGCGGCGCGCCGCACGGCCTTCACCGGCAGCTCGGCCGCCGACGCGATCGCGTCGAGCATCACGGAGTCGAGCGCGCCCTGGCGCACGTTGCCGGTGATCAGGTTGCGCAGGTAGTCCTGCTCGGGAGCCGTCAGCCGGCCGAACAGCCCGGCCACGGCGGACTTGCGCGCGCCGGCCGATCCCGAGCCGGACAGCACGCTGATCTCCTCGAGCGTGGCTGTCGACCTCGGTGAGCGTCACGGAGGCCGTGTCGGCCGGGGGAGCGGTGTCGGAGAGTCCGCGCCAGCCCACGCCGGTGCGGCGCTGGCGCAGCGTGCCGGAGAGGTACGACGCAGCGATGTCGATCTCGTCGGCACCACCCGCCGACGCGGTCTCGCGCAGCAGGTCGGCGATCAGGTCACGCTTCTCGAGTCGGGAACGGGTGGCGGCGACGGCCGTCGAGACCTCCACGAGCCTGGCGAGCAACATGCCGGTCATCGTGTCAGCCGCTGCCGACATACTCTGCACATGAACAGGGGGGCGCCCATGGGGATCACGACCGCTCGCGCGCACCCGCGTGTGGCGCCCCGACTGGCCGTGCCCGGTGGGACTCGTGCTCTCGCACCATCGCCGCGGACCGAACGACCCCACCTACCGTCGTACGCCGGACGGCGCCATCTGGCGTGGCATCCGCACGCCCGAGGGCCCGTCCACCCTGCGCCTCGAGTCCGACCCGTCGGACGGCACCGTCACGGGCGACGCCTGGGGCGACGGCGCGGAGTGGGTGCTCGACCGGCTGCCCCGGATGCTCGGTGCCGACGACGACCCGACGGGTTTCGAGCCGCTGCACAAGCCGATCGCCGACGCGTGGCGCCGCTACCCGCACTGGCGGCTGGGTGCGACCGACCTGGTGATGGAGTCGCTGGTGCCGACGATCATCGAGCAGAAGGTGACCGGCCAGGAGGCGCTCGGCGCCTTCCAGGCGATGGTGCGGCGCTTCGGCGAGCGTGCGCCGGGACCGCCGAGCGAGCCGGACCCGCCCGTGCGGCTGTGGATCCAGCCGACTCCCGAGCAGCTGCGCGCGATCCCGTCCTGGGAGTGGTTGCGCCTGCCCGTCGACGGGGCGCGGTCGCGAGCGATCCAGCACGCTGCCCGGGTCGCGTCGTCACTGGAACGGGCCGGTCGCCAGGAGCCGGCCGAGTTCGACCGACGGGTGCGCACGCTCCCGGGCATCGGGGTGTGGACCAGCGCCGAGGTGCGCTTCCGGGCGCTCGGGGACGCCGACGCGGTGAGCTTCGGCGACTACCACATCCCCGCCAACATCGGTTACGTGCTGACGGGCGAGCCCGTCGACGACGAGGGGCTCGCCGCGCTGCTGGAGCCGTACGCCGGCCACCGCCACCGCGTCCAGCGACTCGTGGAGCTCGCCGGCCACTCCCGTCCGCGACGCGGCCCGCGGATGGCGCCGCGCACGCACCTCCCGGGTTAACGTCGCAGCAGCGACCCCGAGGAGAGACCTGAGCTTGTCCGCTGTGACCGAACGATTCGCGGCCCTGTCCGCGACCGAGATCCATGACTTCTTCCGCACCTCCGACGTCGTCGAGATCACCGAGCTGATCCGCTCGGCGAGCGACGACGAGCTCCGTCGGCTGATCGACCTCGACCACTTCCGGGCCGAGGGGGTCGTCGCGATCCTCGATCGCTTCGCGGAGTTCGCCGACGCGCAGCGACTCACCGAGATCACCGGCGTGGTGCGCTTCGAGCTCGCGCGGTCGAAGAAGGACGTCGAGCGGCACACGGCCCGCTTCGACGGCCGGCACCGTGACGCTCGACGAGGACGCCGGTCCCGACGTGACCATCGCCGCTGACATCGTCGACTTCGTCCGGCTGGTGACGGGGCAGTCCAACGCGGCCCTGCTCTACCTCGGCGCCGAGCTGGCCATCGACGGCGACGCGATGCTCGCCCTCGCGGTCGGCAGTGTCTTCACGGTCCCCGGCAGCGGTCAGTCGGCCGTCGACCCGAGCGCGCTCGACCCGGTCGACGTGGCGACGGCGGTGGCCACCACCAGCACCAAGCACATGCGTGCGGTGATGGAGGGCGGCTTCCGGCCGATCGTGCTGGCCGAGGTCTTCCGTCGGTTCCCCGACTTCATCGACGCCGAGAAGGCCGGCGAGCTGAAGCTCTCCGTCGGTTTCCGGATCGGCGGTCGCGCCGACGGCGAGGTCGACCGCTACGTCGTACACGTCGCCGACGGGGTCTGCACGATCGAGACCAGCCCACCCGAGGGACAGCGCCGCGACGCGACCATCACCGTCGAGGGCGCGGACTTCCTCCGGCTGGCGACCGGTCAGCTGCACCCGGTGCGCGGGGTGCTCACCGGCGCCCTCAAGGTCAAGGGCGACCGCACCAAGGCACTCGCGCTCAACGCCGTGATGGTTCCCCCGGAACCACGAAAGACAGGGCCGAGACTAGCGCCCGACGGCGTACCCCTGCATGCCGCGCGGGTTGGCGCCGGCCCGCAGCACGCCGGTCGAGGGGTCGCGGCTCACCGCACACATCCGGCCCAGGTCCCACGGCCCCGCGGACATGACCACGTGACCCCGCTGCTGGAGCGACTCGAGCACCTCGCCGGGGATGCGGTCCTCGACGACGAGCACGCCGGGCTCCATCTCGCGCGGGTGGAACGAGCCCGGGAAGCTGGTGCTGTGGAACATCGGGGCGTCGATCGCCTGCTGGAGCTCCATCCCGCCCACGACGTGGCGCAGCAGGAACAGCGACTGCCACTGGTCCTGCTGGTCGCCGCCCGGTGATCCGCAGGCGAGGACGGGCACGCCGTCGCGCAGGACGAGGGTCGGCGTGAGCGTCGTCCGCGGGCGTGCTCCGGGCACGAGCGAGGACGGGCAGCCCCTCGTCGAGCCAGAACATCTGCGCTCGGCTGCCCAGGCAGAAGCCGAGCTCGGGGATGGTGGGCGAGCTCTGCAGCCAGCCGCCGCTCGGCGTCGCGGAGATGATGTTGCCCCAGCGGTCGACGACGTCGATGTGGCAGGTGTCGCCGCTGACCGTGCCGTCGCGCTGCACGGTCGGCTCGCCCGTGGTCACGTCGGCCGCCCGGCCGGTGGCCTCGCCGGCCAGCAGGCGCTGCACGTGGCGCGACAGCCGCGGTTCGCGACCACCCGGCGCCCCTGGTCGTACGCCGAGGTCGGCGACCGCCCCGACCAGGGCAGCGCGCTCGGCCACGTAGTCGGCGGCCAACAGGTCGTCGACCGAGACCGGGCTGCGGTCGCCGAACCAGGCCTCCCGGTCGGCCATCGCCAGCTTCCAGCACTCGGCGACGGCGTGCATGCCCGCCGCGGTGGAGGGGTCCAGCGCCTGCGGCCCGAGCACGTCGAGCATCGCCAGCACCTGCAGCAGTGCGGGGCCCTGGCCCCAGAGGTCGGTCTTCGCGACCTGGACGCCGTGCCACTCCGCGGTGACCGGCTCCTCCCAGGTGGCCGAGAAGGCCGCGAGGTCGTCGCCGCCCACCAGCCCGGGGAGCACCTCGCCGCCGGAGTGCCGCCAGGCCGTGCTGCGGAACGCCTCGACCGCCTCCGCCACGAACCCGTGCCCCCAGGCGTCGCGGGCCGCCTGGGCCTGCGCGGCCACGTCGGTGCCCGCGGCCTCCGCCGCGTCGACGAGCCGCTCGAGCACCGACGCGTAGACCGGGTTGGCGAACAGCTCGCCCGCCCGCGGGACCCGCCCGTCGCCCAGCCACAGGTCCGCCGAGGTGGTCCAGCTCTCGCGGAACAGGTCCTGCATCCGGTCGATGGTCGCGGCGACCCTGGCCAGCAGCGGATGGCCGTCGCGGGCGTAGCCGATCGCCGGCTCGAGGACGGTCGCCAACGGGAGCGAGCCGTGGTCGCGCAGCAGGAGCAGCCAGGCGTCCACCGCCCCGGGGACGGCCGCGGCCAGCGGTCCCGAGCCGGGGACGTGGTCGAGGCCCATGGCGGCGTACGCCTCGGGTGTCGCGCCGGCCGGGGCCGGGCCCTGGCCGCACAGCACGCGCGGGGTCGGGTCGGCGGCCGTTGCCACGATCGCCGGCAGGTCGCCGCCGGGACCGTTGAGGTGCGGCTCGACGACGTGCAGCACGAAGCCGCCGGCAACGGCGGCGTCGAAGGCGTTGCCACCGAGCTCGAGCATCCGCTGCGCGGACTGCGAGGCGAGCCAGTGCGTCGAGGAGACCATCCCGAACGTGCCCTCGAGAGTGGGTCGGGTGGTGAAGGTCATCGGTCCTCCGGTTGGACCCTCAGCGTGTGCAGGGTCGTGGCGAGCATGTCGTAGTGGCCCACGAGCATCAGCAGCTCGATGCAGGCGCGCTCGTCCTCGGCGGCGCGCAGCTCCTGCCAGAGCGCGTCGTCGAGGTCACGTCGGTCGAGCAGCGACTCGGTGACGCGCAGCAGCAGCGACTGGCGGTCGTTCCAGCCGGCGGCGTCGGAGCCCAGCCGCACCCGTTCGATGTCGGCCGTGGCCAGACCGGCCCGTCGACCCAGCAGCGCGTGGTGGTTGAACTCGTAGTCGCTGCCGCGCGCAGCCGCCACCCGCAGGATGACCAGCTCGGTGTCGATCCGGGGCAGCTTGCCGCCGGGCATCAGCTTCCCGGCGAAGTGCAGCCAGCCCCAGAACAGGCCGTGGTGGCGGCCGAGGGTGGTGAAGATCCGTGGTGGGTCGGTGCGGGTCACTCGCCCGGCGAGCCTCGTGAACGCCCAGATCGGCAGGCCGAGCTCGCGCAGCCCACCGGGGGAGATGCGTGGGGTGCTCACGTGTCTGCCCGGCGCGCGCGGCCGACCTCGGGGAGGACCCGGTTGGCGCCGCGGTTGAGGACCCCCATCGCGGCGGAGTACGCCGGCGGGCAGTACCGCTGCACCGCGTGGATCAGCCGGATGTCGGGGGAGGTGTAGACCCAGTACCGGTTGCGTCGTACGCCCTCGAGGATCGCGGCAGCCGCCGTCTCGGGGGACACCGCGCGCTCGTGGAAGCGGGCCTGCACCTTGCGGAACCGCGGGCCGGTGGTGTCGACGCCGGCGATCTGGACGGTGCCGGTCAGCGGGGTGTGCACCGCGCCCGGGCAGACCAGCGAGACGCCGATGCCGTGGCGCGCGAGGTCGAAGCGGAGCACCTCGGAGACGCCGCGGAGGCCGAACTTGCTGGCGCTGTACGCCGCGTGCCACGGCATCCCGATGATCCCGGCGGCCGACGAGACGTTGACCAGGTGGCCGCCGCGACCGGCCTCGACCATCGGTGGCACCAGCTCCTCGATCACGTGGATCGGGCCCATCAGGTTGACCTCCACCTGCCGGCGCCAGGTCTCGTGCGAGAGCGACTGGACCGTGCCCCAGGCGGAGATGCCGGCGATGTTCATGACCACGTCCATCGCGCCGTGGTCCGCGGTGACCTGCCGCGCCAACCGTCGTACGCCGTCATGGTCGGTCAGGTCGACGGGCTCGGCGACGACCACCGCTCCGCCGCTGTCCCGGATCGACGCGGCCGTCTCGGCCAGCAGGTCGGCCTGGACGTCGGTGAGGAACAGCCGACCACCGCCGGCGGCCACCGCCTCCGCGGTGGCCCGGCCGATGCCGCTGGCGGCACCGGTGATGAACACGTTCAACCCGTCGAGCCGGCGCAGTCTCTTGGGTCGCCTTCGTGGACGCATGCCCCCGACCCTAGGAGACAGGGTTGGAATGTCGGAGGAGCGATCAGGGTCTGGATATCGCTTGTCCGGTAGGACAGGCTCTGAGCGACACCGCAACCCTGGAGGCGACCCCCATGCGCAGCACCATGCAGGACTTCCCGCTCACCATCGGCGGCCTGATGAAGCACGGCACCACCGTCCACGCGGACTCCGAGGTCGTGACGGCCACCGCCGACGGCACCCGCAGCGAGACCTTCGCCGAGCTCGGCAAGCGGGCCGCGAAGCTGGCCAACGCGCTGCGCTCGCTGGGGATCGACGGTGACCAGCGGGTCGGCACCTTCCAGTGGAACAACGCCGAGCACCTCGAGGCCTACCTGGCGATCCCGTCCATGGGTGCGGTGCTGCACACCCTCAACATCCGGCTGTTCCCCGAGCAGCTCGTCTACATCGCCAACCACGCCGAGGACCAGATCGTCATCGTCGACGACTCGCTCGTCGGCCTGCTGGCCCCGCACCTGCCGGAGATGAAGACCGTCCAGCACGTGATCGTCGCCGGCCCCGACGCCGCGTCGGCCGACCTCGACTCGCTGCGCGCGAGCGGCAAGGAGGTGCTGCTCTACGAGGACCTGCTCGCCGACCAGTCCGACGAGTTCGAGTGGCCCGACGTGGACGAGCGGTCCGCCGCCGCCATGTGCTACACCAGCGGCACCACGGGCAACCCCAAGGGCGTCGTCTACAGCCACCGCTCCGCCTGGCTGCACTCCCAGATGGTCACGACGGGCAACATCGGTTCGATCAGCTTCCACGACCGGGTGCTGCCGATCGTGCCGATGTTCCACGCCAACTCCTGGGGCCTGGCGTACGCCGCCCTGATGAGCGGCGCGTCGCTGTGCATGCCCGACCGCTGGCTCCAGGCCGAGCCGTTGTGCCGGTTCATGAACGAGAGCAAGCCGACCCTGTCCGGAGCGGTGCCGACCGTCTGGAACGACGTGCTCGGCTACCTCGACAAGGACCCGTCGAAGAAGCCGGAGTCGCTGCGGCTGATCCTGTGCGGCGGGTCCGCCGTACCCGTCTCCCTCCAGAAGGCCCTCGAGGAGCGGCACGGCCTGAAGATCCTGCAGGCCTGGGGGATGACCGAGACCTCGCCGGTCGCGTCCGCCGGACTGCCTCCGGTCGGTGCCGACGGCGAGGACCAGTGGACCTACCGCGGCAGCCAGGGCCGCCTGGCCTGCGGTGTCGAGGGCCGGATCGTCGCCGACGACGGCAACGAGCAGCCCTGGGACGGGACGGCGGTCGGCGAGCTCGAGGTGCGCGGCCCGTGGGTCACCGGCGGCTACTACAACTCCGACGACCCGGACGTGGACGAGAAGTTCCACGACGGCTGGCTGCGCACCGGCGACGTGGGTTCGATCGACGACCTCGGCTACATCCGCCTGTCCGACCGCGCCAAGGACGTGATCAAGTCCGGCGGCGAGTGGATCTCCTCGGTCGACCTCGAGAACGCGTTGATGGCGCACGACGACGTCGTGGAGGCGGCCGTCATCGGTATCCCCGACGAGAAGTGGGGCGAACGCCCGCTGGCGTCGGTCGTCGTACGCGAGGGCGCCACGCTGACGCCCGCCGACCTCGTCGAGTTCCTCAGCAGCGACTTCGCCAAGTGGCAGCTGCCCGAGTCCTGGGCCTTCATCGACCAGGTGCCGCGCACCAGCGTCGGCAAGTTCGACAAGAAGGTCATCCGCAAGTGGTACGCCGACCACGAGATCGACGTGGAGAACGCGAAGGGCTAGCGGACGCCCCAGGTGTAGGTCTGCTTCTCCAGCTCGAGGTAGAGGAAGGTGTGGATCGACACCACGCCGGTGATCGGCCTGATCGCGGTCACCAGCTCGAGCAGGTGGGCGTCGCTCTCGCCGACCACCTCGACGAGGATGTCGAATCCGCCGGCGGTGATCACCACGTAGACGACATCGGGGATGTCGGCGAGCGCCTTGGCCACCTGCTTGGTCAGGTTGGGCTCGACGTTGATGCCGAGCATCGCCTGCCGCGCGAAGCCGAGCTGGAGGGGGTCGGACACGGCGGTGATCTGGATGACCCCGGCGTCCGTCAGCTGCTTGACCCGCTGGACCACCGAGTCCTCGCTGATGCCGAGCTCGGCGGCGATGCTGTCGTAGGCCCGCCGCCCGTCGACCTGCAGCATCTCGATGATCGACTTCGAGACAGGGTCGAGCGGGTTGCGGATGGGGCGGCGGCTCACGAGGGGATGGTCCCCGTCCCGGCCCATCTCACCCTTGATCACCATTGCCTCCCGGACTGCCCGAGTCCCCGGCAAACCATAGTCGTAGAGCGCGGCGCGTTGGCGGCTTTCCAGCGAGGGTCGCGGCCTCAGTGGCCGGTCGTCAAGGGCGCCATCAGGCGGGCCACCGTGCTCGGCCGACGGGTCAGGCGCTCCTCGACGTCGGCGAAGGACATCGCCCGCAGCCCTGCGTTGATGCCCAGCCAGCGCAGCGGCTCGGGCTCCCAGGGACGGCTCCGGTGGCCGACCCAGGGGAGGGTCACCAGGTCGCTGTCGGCGCCGGTGACCAGGTCGCTGAGCGTGCGTCCGGCCAGGTTGGTGGTGGCGACCCCGTCGCCGACGTACCCGCCGGCCCAGCCGAGCCCCGTGCTCCGGTCGAGTCCGACCGAGGCGGACCAGTCGCGGGCGATGCCCAGGCAGCCGCCCCACTGGTGGGTGAACTCGACGCCACGCAGCTGCGGGAGCATCTCGCGGAGCACCGTGCGCAGCTCGGCGAAGACCCGCGGTGCACCGTCGTACGACGGCCGGATCCGGGAGCCGTAGTGGTACGGCGCCCCGCGACCGCCGAACGCCAGCCGCCCGTCGGCTGTGCGCTGCCCGTAGATGATCAGGTGACGCGCGTCGGTGAACGACGGCCGGTCCGCGAGCCCGATGGTCTGCCACATCGCGTCGGTGAGCGGCTCGGTCGCGACCATCAGCGAGTACACCGGCACCACGGCTCGCCGCAGGCCCGCCACCTGGGCGGTGTAGCCCTCGGTCGCGCGCAGCACGATCTCGGCCCGGACCGTGCCGGCGTCGGTCTCCACCCGGCCGGGCGCGATGGAGCTGACGCGCGTGCGCTCGAACAGCGTCACCCCGCTCGCCTCGACCACGCGCGCCAGGCCACGCACGAGTCGCGACGGGTGGATCACGGCGCAGTGCGGTGTGAAGGAGCCGCCCAGCACCGGGTCGGCGGCCAGCATGGCGGAGGCCTCGTCGGGCTCGAGGAGCCGCTCGTCGTCCTCGGTGAACCCGCGGGCACGGGCGCTGGCCACCTCCTCGCGGATCCGCTCAAGCTGCACCTGCGAGCTGGCCAGCGTCACCGTGCCGCCCCGGTGGAAGTGGGCGTCGATGCCCTCGGCCTCGGCGGCCCGGCCGACCTCGCGGACCGTCTCGTGCATCGCCCGGATCATCCGTCTGGCGCCGTCCTCGGACGATGCGGCGACCAGCTTCTGCCACGAGGTGGGGAACAGTGCGCTGCACCAGCCGCCGTTGCGACCCGAGGCGCCGAAGCCCGCCACCTCGGCCTCGAGCACGACGATCCGCAGGGACGGGTCGGCGCGGCGCAGGTAGTAGGCGGTCCAGAGCCCGGTGAGCCCGGCGCCGACGATCGCGACGTCGTACGACGCGGGGCCGGGCAGCGACGGACGCGGGGCGAAGTCGTCGTCGGCCGTGGCGTGCCACAGCGAGAGCGAGCGGTAGTCGGTCAGCGGACGCCCCACGAGTAGGTCTGCTTGGCGAGCTTCAGGTAGACGAACGTCTCGGTGGTGCGTACGCCGGGGACAGCGCGGATGCGGCCCGACACCAGGTCGAGCAGCTCCTCGTCGCCGGTGCTGACCACCTCGCAGAGCACGTCGTAGGTGCCGGCGGTCATCACGACGTAGATCACCTCG
>CAWCQB010000018.1:0-59056 GCA_963797505.1 uncultured Actinomycetota bacterium
GGCCGAGACCGAGCGGATCAAGGCCCTGGGGGAGACCGCACCCCGACTCGCGCGCGACCCGGTGAGCCAGCCGATCATCAACGCCTGGCTGGACGCGATCGACGAGACCGACCCGCGGTTCACCGAAGGGCTGGCGCCTCCGGCGATGGCGCAGGTCTGGACGATGCCCGGGCTGCGCGGCACGCGCGGTGCCGACGACCCGCTGTCGCAGGCGATGGAGATGCTCGACGCCGCCGGCTTCACCTCGGTGCTCGGCACCAACTGCGACCAGGTCTACGAGCGCTACCTGAAGGTCGGTGAGCAGGTGTCGGTGACGACCCGGCTCGTGGACGTCGCCGGACCGAAGCAGACCGGCGTCGGCGAGGGCTACTTCGTCACCACCCGCAACGTCTGGCGCGTGGGCGACGAGGAGGTCGCCTCGATGCAGTTCCGGGTGCTCAAGTTCAAGCCAGATCAGGTGGTTGAGGAGCGAGCGCAGCGAGCGATCAGTCGAGACCGACAGCCGGCAAGCCCGACCGCTCCAAGATCATCCGTCCGGTGGTCAACCAGGACACCGCGTTCTTCTGGGAGGGCACCCAGCAGGGCGAGCTGCGGCTGCAGAAGTGCAACGCCTGCGGCGAGCTGCGCCACCCACCGGGGCCGGTCTGCCCGTCGTGCCACGCGATGGACCGGGGGTACGTCGTCGCGAGCGGACGCGGCACCGTCTTCAGCTTCCTCGTGCACCACGCCCCGCAGATGCCCGGGCGTGAGCTGCCGTTGACCATCGCGCTCGTGGAGCTCGAGGAGGGCGTGCGGGTCGTGGCCGACGTACGCGGCAACCCGGAGGACCTCGCCATCGGCGACCCCGTCGTCGTCGGCTGGGACAAGGTCGACGACGAGCTGACCCTGCCGATCTGGGAGCTGGCCCGATGAAGGGACCAACATCGGTTGGCCTGCCCGCGTGGGAGCTGCCGATCACGCCGACGGTCGTCACCTCGACGGCGATCGCGACGCGCGACTACCAGGACGTGCACCACGACCGCGACCTCGCGCAGTCGCACGGCTCGAAGGACATCTTCGTGAACATCCTGAGCACGACGGGGCTGGTGCAGAAGTACGTCGGGGACTGGGCTCGTGACGCGGTCGGACCCGAGTTCGTCGTACGTTCGTGTGCGCTGCGGCTCGGTGCTCCGGCCCATCCCTACGACACGTTGAGCTTCTCCGGCGAGGTCGTCGACGACACCGACGGGGTGCTCACCATCGACGTCGTCGGGCGGGTGCCGCTCGGCGACCACGTGACCGCGAAGGTGGCGATCAGCCGATGACGCCTCAGCGGCAAGGCAGCGATCGTCGGGATCGGGGCCACGGAGTTCTCCAAGGAGTCGGGTCGCTCCGAGCTCCAGCTCTCGGCCGAGGCGACTCTCGCGGCGCTCGCCGACGCCGGGCTCACGACCGGCCGACGTCGACGGGCTGACCACGTTCACGATGGACAACAGCTCGGAGATCGCGCTGGCGCGCGAGCTCGGCATGGGCGACCTGCGGTTCTTCAGCCGGATCAACTACGGCGGCGGCGCGGCGTGCGCGACCGTGCAGCAGGCGGCGATGGCCGTCGCGACCGGTGTCGCCGACGTCGTGGTCTGCTACCGCGGCTTCAACGAGCGGTCGGGCCAGCGCTTCGGCCAGGTCTCCAACTGGGCGGCCGCGCAGGTGAACACCAACGGTCTCGACAACGCCATGACCTACCCGCACGGGCTCTCCACGCCGGCGGCGACGGTGGCGATGCAGGCGCGGCGCTACATGCACGAGTACGGCGCCACCTCGGCCGACTTCGGTGCCGTGGCCGTCGCCGACCGGCGGCACGCCGCGAACAACCCGGACGCGTTCTTCTACGGCAAGCCGATCACGATCGAGGACCACCAGTCCTCGCGGATGATCGCCGACCCGCTGCGGCTGCTCGACTGCTGCCAGGAGAGCGACGGTGCGGTCGCGCTGGTCGTCACCTCGCCCTCGCGCGCAGCTTCGTTGCAGCAGCCGGCCGTCTCGATCGCTGCGGCGGCGCAGGGGAGTGCGTCGGACCAGTACGTGATGACGTCGTACTACCGCGACGACATCGGCGTCCCCGAGATGGGCGTGGTCGGGCGCGAGCTGTGGCGCCAGTCCGGGCTCAGCCACGACGACATCGCGATGGCGGTGCTCTACGACCACTTCACGCCGTACGTCCTGATGCAGCTCGAGGAGCTCGGCTTCTGCGGCCGCGGCGAGGCCCCGGGCTTCATCGCCGACGGCGCCATCGAGATCGGTGGCCGGCTGCCGCTGAACACCCACGGCGGCCAGCTCGGCGAGGCCTACATCCACGGCATGAACGGCATCGCCGAGGCCGTCCGCCAGGTCCGCGGCACCTCGGTCAACCAGGTCCCCGACGCCGAGCACGTCCTCGTCACCGCCGGCACCGGCGTCCCCACCTCCGGCCTCATCCTCAGCAAGTAGCCCGCCGACCGGGGACTTTTGGTTGGCTGTACGTCGCCGACCGGGGATTTTGGTTGGTCGTACGACGCGGACTCGGGCACGTTGCGCTCGACGCGCGCGACGGGACATCGATGCCCGGTGCAGCGTACATCGGCTGCTCGACGCCAACCAGAACTGCCCGCTCGCGGCGTACTGCGTGCCAACCAGAACTGCCCGGTCGGCGGAATTAGCAGCGACCTGATCCCCGCTAGACTCGGCGGCTGTCCCCGCCCCGGCACAAGCGGAGCGCGTGGGCCCCTCATCTCCCGACACGTGAAGGCGCGAACAGACGCATGGCTACGACGAACGACCTGAAGAACGGCATGGTGCTCAACCTCGACGGCCAGCTCTGGCAGGTCATCTGGTTCCAGCACCACAAGCCCGGCAAGGGCGGGGCGGTCATGCGCACGAAGCTGAAGAACATCGAGTCGGGCAAGACCGTCGACAAGACCTTCAACGCCGACGTCAAGGTCGAGGTGGCCAACGTCGACAAGCGGACGATGCAGTACCTCTACAACGACGGCACCTCCTACGTCTTCATGGACACCGGCACCTATGAGCAGCTCGAGGTCGCGCCGGAGATCGTCGGCGACATGAAGAACTTCATGCTGGAGAACCAGGAGGCGATCGTCGCCACCAACGACGGTCGCGTGCTCTACATCGAGCTGCCGGCGTCGGTCGAGCTCGAGGTCACCTACACCGAGCCCGGCCTCCAGGGCGACCGCTCCACCGGCGGCACCAAGCCCGCCACCGTCGAGACGGGCGCCACGGTCTCCGTGCCGCTGTTCATCGTCACCGGCGAGAAGATCAAGGTCGACACCCGCGACTCCTCCTACCTGGGGCGCGTCTTCCAGTTGAGTGCTCGCTCCAAGGCCCGTAAGCGGGCCCTCGACCTGATCTACGCCTCCGAGATGCGCAACCGCTCCGCGCTCGAGGCGCTCGAGGAGCACGCCGAGGGTTCGCAGGTCAACGAGTACACCGCCGAGCTGGTCCGCGGCGTCACCGAGCACCGCGCCCGGCTCGACGAGGTGATCTCGTCGTACGTCCAGGGCTGGACGCTCGACCGGATGCCGGCCGTCGACCGCAACGTGCTGCGGATGGCCACCTACGAGGTGCTGTACGTCGACGACGTGCCCGACGCCGTGGCCGTCTCCGAGGCCCTCAACCTGGTCCGCGACCTGTCCACCGACGAGTCGCCCGCCTTCGTCAACGGCGTGCTCGGCAACATCGTCCGCGACCGCGAGACGTTGGCCGGGTGAGCACGCCGATCGGGCAAAATGGTCGCGTGAGTTCCCGAGTCGACGAGCCGTCCCAGGTCCCGCTGCCGACGGGCCTTCCTCCCGGGTGGACCGTCCGCGTGCCGGCGCTCGACGACCTCCCCGTCCTCGTGAAGCTGCGCGGCGCCGACCGGCTGCCCTACACCGGCTCGGCGTCGGTCGACCGCGAGCAGATCGAGTCCGAGGTCGCCGGTCCGGCGTCCTGGACCCGCCGCCAGCTGCTGGCCATCGATCCCGACGGCCGGCCGCGCGGCGTGGATCATGGTCCACGACCGCGCGGCGCGCCGCACGATGGTGATGCTGTACGTCGACCGCACCGTCGACGAAGCCGCCGTGATCGCCCGCGAGTTCTACGCCTGGGCCGAGGAGCAGGCCCGCGAGATCTCGCCTGCTGCGCGAGGTCACCGAGACCCGGCTCGACGCCAGCCCGTTCGCCGAGGACAAGGTCCAGCAGCAGTGGCTCGCCGACGCCGGCTACACCAAGCGCCGCACCTGGCCGCAGATGACCCGGCCCGTCGAGCCCGAGGAGGCCACCTCGCTCCCCGGCACCCGCGAGGGCGTGACCATCCGCCGGGTGGAGACCCACGAGAACGGCCTGCCCGTCGCCAGCGACCTGCACCTCGTCCACGAGATGCTGGAGTTCTCCTTCGAGGACCACTTCAACTCCTACCGCGAGAGCTTCCCGGAGTTCCTGCAGCGCCTGCGCGAGGACCCCGGCCACCGCTGGGACCACTGGTGGCTCGCGTTCGTCGAGGGTGACGACGGCCAGCCGCTGCCGCCGGTGCAGTGGTCAGCACCGTGCTGCCCGAGAACTGCCGAGGGCCACGAGGGCAGCTACATCGACTACATCGGCGTGCACCGGCACGCCCGCGGCCGCGGCATCGCCAAGTCGCTGCTCTACACCGTGATCGCCGACGCCGCCCAGCGCGGCCGCGACCGGGTCGGCCTCGAGGTCGACGCCGACTCGCCCACGGGAGCCGACGGGCTCTACCGCTCGATGGGCTGGGAGACCGACTACGTGATCGAGTCCTGGTTCAAGGAGCTCGAGGTCGGCGACTGATCGCCGCTTTGGTGGCAGAGTCCCTTGCGTGAGTGATCCTGAAGTTCTCGGGCGACAGGCCGAGCAGAGTGACTGGCTCGACCACGCCGTACGGATCGGCCTGGTCGCGTACGGCGTCGTCCACCTGCTGATCGGCTGGCTGGCGATCCAGCTCGCCCTCGGCGACCACAGCGAGAGCGCCAGCGCCAAGGGCGCCATGTCCGAGCTCGCCCAGCAGCCGTTCGGCGAGGTGCTGGTGTGGGCGGTCGCCGTCGGCATGTACCTCCTCGTCCTCTGGCGACTCCTCGAGGCCGCCTTCGGGCACCGCGACGAGGAGGGCGGCGACCGGGTCCGCAAGCGGCTGATGTCGCTGGTGAAGGCGGGGGTGTACGGCGTCGTCGCGGCCACGGCGACCAAGGTGGCGATCGGCTCGACCGGCGGGTCCAGCGGCTCGGAGACGTTCAGCGCCAAGGTGATGGACCTGCCCGCCGGACAGTGGCTGGTGGCGGCCATCGGCCTGGTGATCATCGGGTACGCCGTGAACCTGGCCCGCCGCGGCTGGACGGAGAAGTTCGCCGAGCACCTCGACACCGAGGGGAAGCTCGGCTACTCCGGGGCGACGTACCTCCTCCTCGGCAAGATCGGCCACATCGCCAAGGGGATCGCGCTGGCCATCGTCGGCGTGCTGTTCTGCTACGCCGGCGTCACCCACGAGCCGGGCAAGTCCGGCGGCCTGGACGAGGCCCTGCTCGACGCTCCTCCAGCAGCCCTTCGGGCCGGTGATGCTGATCGCCGATCGGCGTGGGCATCGCCTGCTACGGCCTGTTCTGCTTCGCACGCGCACGCCACCTCGACAGGTGACCGGGAGCCGCGACCGGTTCTCCGGCGCCATCGCCGGCGTCGGGTCGAGCAGCGGCGTCCGCGTCGTGGTCGGCCGGTGGGACGACTCGCCGTTCGGTGCGTTCGCCGACGTGATGGTCGCGCGAACCGGACGGCACCCGGGTGTTGCTGGCGCCCGACGAGCGCGTCGCCGAGTTCGTGTCGGCGACCTACCGCTTCGACCGCGTCGAGATCGGCCCGGTGCTGGTGACGCGTGACTGGCAGGTCACCGCGCCGGGGCTGGACCTGCAGCTGCGGCGTCGGGCCGCGGACACCTGCTCGGCCGGTTGCTGCGGCTGGTCCCCGCCCGGCTGGCCACGGCACCCGGCTGGACGCGGGTGACCGACCCGGTCTCGCGACTGCTGCTCCGCGGCGTACGCACCCGGGGTACGGCGGGCAACGGGCGCCGCGAGTTCTACGGCGCCACCGACGTGCACCGGATCACCTCGCTCACCGGCTCGTGGCGCGGCGCCGACCTCGGCGCGCTCGCGCCCGTGGCACCCGAGCCGGGGTTCGGCTTCGGGTCCACTCCGCGGACCCCGTCGGTCACCACGATCGTGACGACGGTCGAAGGATCCAGTGCTTGACTGCTGCCATGGGACGAACCAGTGCGACGTGGTGGTGATCGGGCTCGGACCTGGAGGTGAGGCGGCGGCGGGCGACCTGGCGAGAGCGGGGCTCGACGTCGTCGCGATCGACGAGCGGCTGGTCGGAGGGGAGTGCCCCTACTACGGGTGCATCCCCAGCAAGATGATCATCCGCGCAGCCGACGCCCTCGCCGAGGGCAGACGCATCGACGACCTGGCGGGCAGCGCCGAGGTGCATGCCGACTGGACGCCGGTGCACGCACGCATCCGCGACGAGGCCACCGACGACTGGGACGACGCCGTCGCCGTGAAGCGGCTCGAGGACGCCGGTGCCCGGTTCGTCCGTGGCCACGCCAGGCTCGCCGGACCGCGGACCGTCGAGGTGAACGGCGAGACCTACGAGGCGTCGCAAGGGCGTGCTGCTCAACCCCGGCACCCGCCCGGCCACGCCGCCGATCGAGGGGCTGGCGGACACGCCGTTCTGGACCAACCGCGACATCCTGCGCACCGACACCCTGCCCTCGTCGCTGGCGGTCATCGGCGGTGGCCCGATCGGTGCCGAGCTGGCGCAGGCCGTGGCCCGCTTCGGCGTGCAGGTCACCGTGCTCGAGCTCGGACCGCACATCCTCGGGCCGGTCGAGCCGGAGGCCGCGGCCGTCGTGGCCGACGTGTTCGGCCGCGAGGGCATCCAGGTGCTGACGGGCATCACCATCTCCAGCGTCTCGTACGACGAGGGCCAGTTCACCGTCTCGCTGGGGGACCAGGACGTCACCGCCGAGAAGCTGCTCGTCGCCGCCGGGCGCATCCCGAACCTCGACGACCTCGGCCTCGACACGGTCGGTCTCGACCCGCAGCGCGCGCACGATCGAGACCGACGAGCGGATGCTCGCCACCGACGGGCTCTGGGCGATCGGTGACGTCGTCGGCCACGGCGCCTTCACGCACATGTCGATGTACCAGTCCGCGATCGCCGTCGCGAGCATCCTCGGCAAGGACGGCCCGACCGCCGACTACCGCGCCGTACCCCACGTCACCTTCACCGACCCCGAGGTCGGCGGCGTCGGGATGACCGAGAAGCAGGCCAGGGATGCCGGCCTGAACGTGCGGGTCGGCAGCACCGACCTCGCCGCGTCGACACGCGGCTGGATCGCCAAGGCCGAGGGACTCGTCAAGCTCGTCGAGGATGCCGACCGCGGCGTCCTCGTCGGCGCCAACGTCGTCGGACCGGCCGGCGGCGAGATCCTCGGGATGCTGAGCACCGCGGTGCACGCCGAGGTCCCGACGGCGACGCTCGAGTCGATGATCTACGCCTACCCGACCCTGCATCGGGCCGTGTCCAGCGCGCTCGCGGACCTCTCGTAGTCCCCGGCGCCGGGGACTCCCGGTGTCATCGGTCGTGGAACCTCCACAGCCGCCGGCTGGTCACCAGGAGGGCCGCTTCCGGGGGCCTCCGCGGTGTCGTCAGCCGGACCGCTCGCCGGCGCCGCGCGCCGTGGCGGCCAGTGCGCGCAGCTGGTCGGTGAGACCGGACAGGGTGTCGCCCTTGCGGATGTAGCCCTGCGCCCCCAACCTGACCGCCTCCCGCGCGTAGCGGACGGGATCCCCGAACGCGGAGAACATCACGACCACGGCCGTCGGGCACTGCACGCGGATGATGCGCAACGCCTCCATCCCGTCCATCACGGGCATGCCGACGTCGAGGAGCACGAGGTCCGGCACGGTGTCGATCACCGCCTGGACGCCCGCGGCGCCGTCGGCTGCTTCTGCGACCACGGTGAAGTCCGGTTCCCGGTCGAGCATGAACCTCAACAGCTCGCGAATCTCCACGGCGTCGTCGACCAGGACGACGCGCAGCACGGGCGGGGTCTCGCTCACGCTGTCGCCTCCGTGGTCGGTTCCGTGCTGCTCCAGACCCGAGACGACCATCAAAGCGCGAGACGGCTCAGAGCACCACTCGCTGCGACCAGAGGGTGTCGTAGGCGCGTCGGCAGGCGCGGGCGACCGCAGCGTCGTGCTCGTTGAGCTCGATCTGTCGCGCGCGCCAGGGCTCGAAACCGGTGGAGCGCACCACCGCGCCGTACCAGTACGGCGCCCACACGCCGTCGGACTTCCGCGGGCCCACCGGCCAGGCGAGCATCCGGTCGGTGAACTCGACACCGAGCCAGTCGCAGATCCAGCGCGAGTAGCCCTCGGGGTCGCGGAGGAAGTCGCCGGCGTCGATGATCGGCGGGTCCTCGGGCAGCGCGTCGAGCAGGCGCACCTGCTGGAGCAGCCCGATGTCCTCGGGCTCGCAGGCCTCCCGCGACCGGACGTACGACGCCACCACCTCGTCGGGGTCGCGGATCAGCAGGATGTTGCGGAAGTCGGTGACCCAGTCCAGCGGCCAGTCGCGCAGGATGTGGTGGGTCATGTGCTTGGCGTACTGGACCGGCGCCGACTCGTCCTCGCGGAGCCGGCGGACGACCTCCTCGGGATCGGTCGGCTGCGAGGCGATCACCTCCTCGCGCGCCGGGTGGTCGAGCCCGGTCGCCTCGAGGTACGCCGCGTAGAACGGCTCGTCGACCACCTCGGTGTCGGGCCGGTTCTCCCAGGACCGCATCATCGCCGTCGAGATGTTCCGCGGCCCGGACCACATCGCCACCCGGAGGGTGGTCCCTGAGGAGGGCCTCCAGGCCCTCTCGAAGGGTCATCGCGCCCCCACGTCCTCGGCCACGTGCCGTTGGTAGAGCTCCTGCAGCCGGTGGGTGAGCGGTGCCGCGCGCGCCCGACCCGATCGTGCGGCCGTCGACGGTGCGCACCGGCACCACGCCGGCGAAGGTCCCGGTCACGAACGCCTCGGCCGCGCTGTAGACGTCGGTCAGGCTGAACGTCGTCTCGCGCGCCGGGATCCCGCTGAGACGGCACACCTCGAGCACGTTGGCCCGGGTGATGCCGGCGAGGCAGAAGCGGCCGTCGGAGGTCCAGACCTCGCCGTCGCGGGTGACGATGAAGAAGTGGGTGCTGTTGCAGGTGGCCACGAACCCCTGCGGGTCGAGCATCAGCGCCTCGTCGGCACCGGCCGTGTAGGCCTGGATGCAGGCCTGGATGTCGTTGAGCTTGCTGTGCGCGTTGAGCTTCGGGTCGAGCGTGTCGGGCGTGGCCCGGCGTACGTGCGTGGTGAACAGGGTGATCCCGTCGGTCACCGTCGCCGGCATCGGCTCCTTGTGCTCGGCGATGATCACCACCGTCGCGGGTCCGATCGTCACGCGCGGGTCCTGGTACGGCGTGGACTTGATGCCGCGCGTCACCATCAGCCGGACGTGCACGCCGTCGGTCATCTCGTTGGCCCGCAGCGTCGCGTAGATCGCCTCGGTCAGCTGCTCCCGGCTCAGGCCGAGGTCGAGCATGATCGCCCGCGCGCCCTCCTCGAGCCGGTCGAGGTGCTTCTCCAGGAAGGCCGGGTGGCCGCCCGAGACGCGCAGCCCCTCCCAGACCCCGTCGCCGAGCACGAAGCCGGAGTCGAAGACCGACACCACCGCCCGGTCGCGGGGGAGCAGCTCGCCGTTGACCCAGATCAGGATCGACGCGTTGCGCGGATCGTCGGCGTGGTCATGGGTCCCGGTGGCCATGGCGCCAGCCTAGATGGGTAAGTCCCGGGGGGTGCGTGATGAGTGGGGCGCAGCGTGCTCCCCCTTGGACTTACCCATCTAGATCCGAGCAGCCCCCGGGTCAGCGATCAGCGTGCGCGTCCAGAGGTCGAGCGCCTGGCGCGCGTAGTCCGTCGGGCCACGGCCGCCTGAGGTGGCCAGCTGGTAGAACTCGGGGCTGTTCGTCATCCAGACCAGGTGGGCCACGTCCGCGTCGGTCAGGTCCTCGCGGATCTCGCCCGTCGCCCGGAGGTCGCGGGCGAACAGCAGCATGTTGTCCGCACGCCTCCGGTTGAGCCCCTCCCAGACCCGGCGGCAGTCCTGGTCGGACTGCGCGGCGACCCGGAGCGACTCGGCCAGGGGCACCGTCCGGGGGAGGAGGCGCTCCATGGCCTCGGCGTACGTCGCCAGCTTGGCCCGCGCACCGACCGCTTCGCGTACGGCGACGACGTACGCGCGCTGCTCGGCAGGGATCGGCTCGTCGGCCCCGCCGAGCACCATGTCGTGCACGGCGAGCAGCAGCTGGGGCTTGCGTCCGACGCTCGCGTAGAGGGTGTCCACCGAGACCTTCGCCCGGCGCGCCACCTCGGCCACCGTGGTGTCGGGATAGCCCTTGCGGGTGAACAGGTCGCGCGCGGCACGCAGCACGGCTCGCCGGGTCGCGGCCGCCTGCTGCTCGCGACGCGGCGACCGGTAGGGGCGCGAGGACTCCTCATCGTTCTGGGGGCCATTGACGGGGGAAGGCACGGGACGTACGTTAGCAGTATTCGTCCGAACCGACTTCGGATCAAAAGAGAGAAGACCGTCATGGTCGAACAGGTCGTCGTGCACCACGCAGGTCAGGGCCCGGGCACCTGGGCGATGGGATCCCTCTTCGAGCACCTGGTGACGGCCGGTGACTCCGGCGGGACCCTCGGCATGTCGCTGGTGACGCAACCGCCGGGCATCGCCACGCCGCTGCACCGGCACACCCGGGAGGCGGAGGCGTGGTTCGTGCTCGAGGGCCGGGTCGACTACCAGGCCGGCGACGATGTCCACGAGCTCTCCGACGGCGCGTTCATCTACCTCCCCTCGGAGCTGCCGCACGCCTTCCGGATCCGCGGCTCACGGCCGGCGAGATTCCTGGCGCTCACCACGCCCGGCGGACTGATGGGCCTCTACGACGAGGTCGGTGTCCCCGCAGGTGCCATGCACCTCCCCGGTGAGGGCGAGGGGCTCGAGATGGCCGAGGAGATCGGACGCTGGAACGAGGTCGGACCCCGCTACGGCCTCGAGGTGGTCGGTCCGCCGATCCCTGAGTGACACCCCCAGAGCGACACCCAGAGCACCACCCCTGAGCGACACGTCTCAGAGCGTCGTGCCGGTTCTCCGCGACGGGGTTCCGGCTGCTACTGTCGCCCACGATCGACATCCTTTAACGAGCCGTCCTGTGAGGCGGAGAAGGAGGTCCGGATCTGATGGTGCCTGCGCACCCAGCCTCCGATGCACCTGCTCCCGAGCGAGCACCCCTTCCCGAGGGTCGCCCAGAAGGGCGCACCGTCCTCGACGCCCGTGACATCTCCCGGGCACTCACCCGCATCTCCCACGAGATCCTCGAGCGCAACAAGGGACCCGAGGGGCTCGTCCTCCTCGGCATCCCGACCCGCGGCGTGCACCTCGCCCGCCGCGTCGCCGAGCGGATCGCCAAGGTCGAGGGCATCGAGGTGCCGCTCGGCACCCTGGACATCACGATGTACCGCGACGACCTGCGCAAGCACCCGACCCGCGGTCCCCAGCACACGGTGATGCCGCCCGGCGGTGTCGACGGCAAGGTCGTCGTCCTGGTCGACGACGTGCTCTTCTCCGGCCGCACGGTCCGGGCCGCGCTCGACGCGATGAACGACCTCGGCCGGCCCGACACGGTGCGGCTCGCCGTACTCGTCGACCGCGGGCACCGCGAGCTCCCGATCCGGGCCGACCACGTCGGCAAGAACCTGCCCAGCGCCCGCGGCGAACGCGTGATGGTGCGGCTCGAGGAGTCCGACGGGTACGACGAGGTCCGGATCGCCACAGCGGCCACGGGGTCAGGAGCCACCGCATGAAGAAACACCTGCTCTCCATCGACGACCTGGGCGTCGACGACGTCGGCACGCTGTTCGAGACGGCGGCCGAGATGCACGACGTGCAGAAGCGCTCGGTCAAGAAGCTGCCCGCGCTGCGCGGCCGCACCGTGGTCAACCTGTTCTTCGAGGACTCCACCCGCACCCGCTCGTCCTTCGAGATCGCCGGCAAGTGGCTCTCCGCCGACGTCATCAACGTCTCCGCCAAGGGGTCGAGCGTCAGCAAGGGCGAGAGCCTGCGCGACACCGTCCTGACCGTCGCGGCGATGGGCGTCGACGGGCTGGTCATCCGCCACATGGCCAGCGGTGCCGCCGCCCAGGTCAGCCAGTGGACCGACGCGGTCGTCATCAACGCCGGTGACGGGACCCACGAGCACCCGACGCAGGCCCTGCTCGACGCCTACACGCTCCAGCGCCGGATGGGCTCGCTCGAGGACAAGCACGTCGCGATCGTGGGCGACCTGACGCACAGCCGGGTGTTCCGCAGCAACGTGCTCCTGCTGACCAAGCTCGGCGCCCACGTCACCGTGGTCGCGCCGCCCACGCTGATGCCCGCGGGGGTCACGGCCTGGGCCAAGGACGCCGGCTTCTCGACGACCTACGACCTCGACGAGGTGCTGCCCGAGGCCGACGCCGTGATGATGCTTCGGGTCCAGCGCGAGCGGATGAGCGGCGGCTACTTCCCGAGCGCGCGGGAGTACACCGTCGGCTACGGCCTCACCCGCGAACGGCTGGCCGTGCTCAAGCCCGACGCGCCGATCTGCCACCCCGGCCCGATGAACCGCGGCCTCGAGATCGCCGCCGACGCGGCCGACGCCGCGCAGTCCGCGGTGCTCGACCAGGTCTCGGCCGGGGTCGCGATCCGGATGTCCGTCCTCTACCACCTGCTCGCCGGGGAAGGGAGCGTCCAGTGACCGGCGCTCGTCATCAAGGGAGTCTCGCCGCTCGGCGAGAAGCCGCAGGACCTGTACGTCGCCGACGGCGTGATCGTGGACGAGAAGCCGGCCAAGGCCGAGGTCATCGACGCCGACGGGCTGGTCGCGCTGCCGGGCCTGGTCGACCTGCACACCCACCTGCGCGAGCCGGGCCGCGAGGACGCCGAGACCGTGCTGACCGGCTCGCGGGCCGCGGCGCTGGGCGGCTTCACCGCCGTGCTGGCGATGGCGAACACCTCGCCGGTCACCGACACCGCCGAGGCGGCCGAGCGGGTGTTCGACCTCGGCCGGGCGGCCGGCCTGGTCGACGTACAGCCGGTCGGGGCGGTCACCCGCGGCCTGGCCGGCGAGGAGCTCGCCGAGCTCGGCCTGATGGCCCGGTCGCGCGCGAAGGTGCGGGTCTTCTCCGACGACGGCAAGTGCGTGCACGACCCGCGGGTCATGCGCCGGGCGCTGGAGTACGTCCGCGCGTTCGGCGGCGTCATCTCCCAGCACTCGCAGGACCCCGACCTCGCCGGTCCGACGGCGTGCTGCCACGAGGGCGAGCTGTCCGGGCGCCTCGGCCTCCCGGGCTGGCCCGGCATCGCCGAGGAGACCATCGTCGCCCGCGACGTGATGCTCGCGCGGCACACCAACAGCCGCGTGCACGTCGCCCACGTCTCCACCGCCGGCTCGGTCGAGGTGGTCCGGTGGGCCAAGGCCCAGGGCATCGACGTCACCGCCGAGGTGACGCCGCACCACCTGCTGCTCACCACCGACCTGCTCAACGGCTACGACCCGGTCTACAAGGTCAACCCGCCGCTGCGTCCCGACGAGGACGTCGCCGCGCTGCGCGACGCGCTCGCCGACGGCACCATCGACGCGGTCGCCACCGACCACGCCCCGCACGCGCGGCACGACAAGGAGCACGCGTTCGTCGACGCGGCCTTCGGGATGCTCGGCCTCGAGACCGCGCTCTCGGTGGTCAGCGAGGTGATGGTGACCTCCGGCGCGATGACCTGGACCGACGTCGCCCGGGTGATGTCGCAGGCGCCCGCCCGCATCGCCGGGCTCGAAGGCCACGGCGGCTCGCTGGCCGTCGGGCAGCCGGCCAACCTCACGCTCGTCGACCCCGAGGCGGTCGTGGTCGTCGACGCGGCGACCTCGGCCTCGCTGTCCCGCAACAACCCCTGGCACGAGCGCAAGCTCACCGGTGCCGTCGTGGCCACCGTGCTGCGCGGCACCCCGACCGTCCTGAACGGAGCTCTGGCATGACCGACGCGATCCTGGTCCTCGAGGACGGGCGGGTGTTCCGCGGGGAGTCCTACGGCGCCCTCGGCGAGACCTTCGGCGAGGCGGTGTTCTCGACCGGCATGACCGGCTACCAGGAGACGCTCACCGACCCGTCGTACCACCGGCAGGTCGTGGTGATGACCAGCCCGCACGTCGGCAACACCGGCATCAACGACGAGGACCCGGAGTCGCGGCGCATCTGGGTGAGCGGGTACGTCGTCCGCGACCCCTCCCGGGTGCCGTCCAACTGGCGCTCGGTGCGCTCGCTCGACGACGAGCTGCGCGACCAGGGTGTCGTCGGCATCAGCGGCATCGACACCCGCGCGCTCACCCGCCACCTGCGCGAGCGCGGGCGCGATGCGGGTCGGGATCTCCTCCGACGGCACCGACGCCGACGCGCTGCTGGCCAGGGTCAAGGAGTCCGCCGAGATGACCGGCGCCGAGCTCGCCGGCGAGGTCTCCACCGCCGAGACCTACGTCGTGCCCGCTGTCGGCGAGAAGCGCTTCACCGTCGCCGCGGTCGACCTCGGCATCAAGGCGAACACCCCGCGGATGATGAGCGAGCGCGGCATCGAGGTGCACGTGCTCCCGTCGACCGCGTCGCTCGACGACGTGCTCGCGACCGGCGCCGACGGGCTGTTCTTCTCCAACGGTCCCGGCGACCCGGCCGCGACGACCTCGCAGATCGAGCTGCTGCAGGCGGCCCTGGAGCGGGGGCTGCCCTACTTCGGGATCTGCTTCGGCAACCAGCTCTTCGGCCGGGCGCTCGGCTTCGGCACCTTCAAGCTCAAGTACGGCCACCGCGGCATCAACCAGCCCGTGATGGACCGTACGACGGGCAAGGTCGAGGTCACCGCGCACAACCACGGCTTCGCGGTCGATGCGCCCGATCGACGCACCCACCGAGACGCCGTACGGCGTGGTCACGGTCAGCCACGTCTGCCTCAACGACGACGTCGTCGAGGGCCTCGAGCTGCGCGACGCCGAAGGGAAGCTGAAGAGCTTCTCCGTCCAGTACCACCCGGAGGCCGCGGCCGGACCGCACGATGCGGCGTACCTGTTCGACCGCTTCTGCGAGCTGCTGGGGAGCGAGCAGGTGGTTTCGAGACGCTCGCTGGCGCTCGCTCCTCAACCACCGAGACTTCGGTGGTTGAGGAGGTCGCAGCACCGTCTCGAACCACCGATCAGCGAGAACGGGGAGAACGTCTGATGCCGAAGCGCACCGACATCCAGAGCGTCCTGGTCATCGGCTCGCGGGCCGATCATCATCGGGCAGGCCTGCGAGTTCGACTACTCCGGCACCCAGGCGTGCCGCGTGCTCAAGGCCGAGGGGCTGCGGGTGATCCTGGTCAACTCCAACCCGGCGACGATCATGACCGACCCGGAGTTCGCGGACGCGACGTACGTCGAGCCGATCACCGCGGAGTTCGTGGAGAAGGTGATCGAGAAGGAGCGGCCCGACGCGCTGCTCGCGACGCTGGGCGGCCAGACCGCGCTGAACACCGCGATGGACCTCGACCGGCTCGGCGTCCTGGAGAAGTACGGCGTGGAGCTGATCGGCGCCAGCATCGAGGCGATCAACCGCGGCGAGAACCGCGAGTCGTTCAAGAAGATCGTCGAGGAGCTCGGCGGCGAGGTCGCCCGCTCGGCGATCTGCCACACCCTCGAGGACTGCTTCGAGGCGTCGAAGGACCTCGGCTGGCCGATGGTCGTGCGGCCCAGCTTCACGATGGGCGGCACCGGCTCGGGGATGGCCTACGACGAGGACGACCTCCGCCGCATCGCCGGAGCCGGACTCGCCGCCAGCCCGACCACCGAGGTGCTCCTCGAGGAGTCGATCATCGGCTGGAAGGAGTACGAGCTCGAGGTCATGCGCGACACCCGCGACAACGTGGTGATCGTCTGCTCCATCGAGAACCTCGACCCGATGGGCGTGCACACCGGCGACTCGATCACGGTGGCGCCGGCGATGACGCTGACCGACCGCGAGTACCAGCACCTGCGCGACCTCTCCATCGGCATCATCCGCTCGGTCGGGGTCGACACCGGCGGCTGCAACATCCAGTTCGCGGTGAACCCCGACGACGGTCGCGTGATCGTGATCGAGATGAACCCGCGGGTCTCGCGCTCGAGTGCGCTGGCCTCCAAGGCGACCGGCTTCCCGATCGCGAAGATCGCGGCCAAGGTGGCGATCGGCTACACCCTCGACGAGATCCCCAACGACATCACCAAGGAGACGCCGGCCAGCTTCGAGCCGACGCTCGACTACGTCGTGGTGAAGGTGCCGCGGTTCGCGTTCGAGAAGTTCCCGGCCGCCGACCCGACCCTGACCACGCACATGAAGTCGGTGGGCGAGGCGATGGCGATCGGCCGCAACTTCACCGAGGCGCTGCAGAAGGCGCTGCGCTCGCTGGAGGACAAGAAGGCCGTCTTCGACTGGAGCCACAAGGTCGTCGAGCTCGACAAGGACGCCCTGCTCGAGACGATCCGCACACCGCACGACGGTCGGCTGCGCGAGGTGATGGACGCGCTCCGCGCCGAGGCGACCCCCGAGGAGATCCACGAGGTCACCGGCATCGACCCGTGGTTCGTCGACCAGCTGGCGCTGATCAACGAGGTCGCCCAGGAGGTCATCAACGCCGACGAGCTGACCCCGTCGCTGCTGCGGCGCGCGAAGCGGCACGGCTTCTCCGACGCGCAGCTCGGCAAGATCCGCGACATGAACGAGGACGTCGTCCGCGGCGTCCGGCACGCCCTCGGCGTACGCCCGATCTACAAGACGGTCGACACCTGTGCGGCCGAGTTCGCGGCGAAGACGCCGTACCACTACTCGTCCTACGACGAGGAGACCGAGGTCGCGCCGCGCGAGCGGGAGGCGGTGATCATCCTGGGCTCCGGGCCCAACCGGATCGGCCAGGGCATCGAGTTCGACTACTCCTGCGTGCACGCCAGCCTGGCGCTGCACGAGGCCGGCTACGAGACCGTGATGGTCAACTGCAACCCCGAGACGGTCTCGACCGACTACGACACCTCCGACCGGCTGTACTTCGAGCCGCTCACCCTCGAGGACGTGCTCGAGATCGTGCACGCCGAGAGCAAGGCCGGCCCGATCGCCGGTGTCATCTGCCAGCTCGGCGGCCAGACGCCGCTCGGACTCGCGCAGGGCCTCGAGGACGCCGGCGTGCAGATCGTCGGCACCCCGCCCGGCGCGATCCACCTCGCCGAGGAGCGCGGCGCGTTCGGCCGGGTGCTCGCCGAGGCCGGGACTGGTGGCGCCGAAGCACGGCATGGCGACCTCGTTCACGGAGGCCCAGGAGATCGCGGCCCGGATCGGCTACCCGGTGCTGGTGCGTCCGTCGTACGTCCTCGGCGGCCGCGGCATGGAGATCGTGTACGGCGACGACTCGCTGCGCGGCTACATCGCCCGCGCGACCGAGATCAGTCCCGAGCACCCCGTGCTCGTCGACCGGTTCATCGACGACGCGGTCGAGATCGACGTGGACGCGCTGTACGACGGCACCGAGCTCTACCTCGGCGGCGTGATGGAGCACATCGAGGAGGCCGGCATCCACTCCGGCGACTCCTCGTGCGCGCTGCCGCCGATCACGCTCGGCAAGGAGGAGATCGACCGGATCCGCGAGGCCACCGAGGCGATCGCGCGGGGTGTGGGCGTGCTGGGGCTGCTGAACATCCAGTTCGCGCTCGGCTCCGACGTGCTCTACGTGCTCGAGGCCAACCCGCGCGCCAGCCGCACGGTGCCGTTCGTCTCCAAGGCGACCGCGACGCCGCTGGCCAAGGCCGCGGCCCGGGTGATGCTCGGCGAGAGCATCGCCAACCTGCGCGCCGAGGGCGTGCTGGCGGCGACCGGCGACGGGGGAGAGCTCCCCGGCAACGCGCCGATCGCGGTCAAGGAGGCCGTGATGCCGTTCAACCGGTTCAAGACGATCGACGGCAAGACGGTCGACGCGATCCTCGGCCCGGAGATGCGCTCGACCGGCGAGGTGATGGGCTTCGACGCCGACTTCGGCAAGGCCTTCGCGAAGGCCCAGACCGCGGCGTACGGCTCGCTGCCGCTGTCGGGCCGGGTGTTCGTCTCGATGGCCAACCGCGACAAGCGCACGATGGTCTTCCCGGTGAAGCGGCTGGCCGACCTCGGCTACGAGATCCTCGCGACCAAGGGCACCGCCGAGGTGCTCCGGCGCAACGGGGTCTCCGCGACCGTCGTACGCAAGCACAGCGAGGGTGACGGACCCGACGGACGCCGCACGATCGTCGGGATGATCCTCGACGGCCAGATCGACCTGGTCGTGAACACCCCGCACGGCACCACCAGCGGCGGCTCCCCGCGGCTCGACGGCTACGAGATCCGTACGGCGGCGATCCTCACCAACATCCCGTGCATCACCACCGTCCAGGGGCTGGGCGCCGCGGTGCAGGGGATCGAGGCGATGCGGGCCGCCGACATCGGCGTGCGCTCGCTGCAGGACTGGGCCCGGCTCGGCGCCGAGCGCGACCCCGAGGCGGAGCGTCGGCTGGACGGAGAGTTCTGAGTGCAGCCCTACCAGCTGCTCTTCGAGAAGGTGCTCAGCCGGACCGACCCCGAGAAGGCGCACCACGCGGCCTTCCGGGCGATCCGGGCGGCGCGACCGGCCACCGGGCTGGTGTCCCGCCGCCACCGGGGACGCAGCACCCGGGTGATGGGCCTCGACTTCCCGGGCGTGCTGGGGCTGGCCGCCGGGTTCGACAAGAACGGCGTCGGCATCGACGCGCTCGCCAACCTCGGGTTCGGCTTCGTCGAGATCGGCACCGTCACCGGCGAGCCGCAGCCCGGCAACCCGCGGCCGCGCCTGGCCCGGCTCACGGCCGACCGGGCGGTGGTCAACCGGATGGGCTTCAACAACGACGGCGCCGAGGCGGTCGCGCGTCGGCTGGCGGCGCGGCGGCTCGACCGCACCGGCCGTCGCGCAGGCGGTGCCGCTCGGCATCAACATCGGCAAGACCAAGGTGGTGCCCGAGGAGTACGCCGTCCGCGACTACGAGAAGAGCACCACCCTGCTCACGCCGTACGCCGACTACCTGGTCGTCAACGTCTCCTCACCGAACACGCCGGGGCTGCGCGACCTCCAGGCGGTCGAGAAGCTCGAGCCGCTCCTCGTCGCCGTGCGCGAGCCGGGCCGACGACCTCTCCGACCGCCACGTCCCGCTGCTGGTCAAGATCGCCCCCGACCTCGGCGACGACGACGTGCTCGCCGTCGCCGACCTCGCGACCTCGCTCGGGCTGGACGGCATCGTGGCCACCAACACGACGATCGCGCGGGACGGCCTCGCCAGCACGCCCGAGCAGGTCGAGGCGGCCGGCGCCGGCGGGCTCTCCGGCCGACCGCTGCGTGCCCGGGCCACCGAGGTGCTCCGGCTCCTGCGCGACCGGGTCGGTCAGGACATGGTGCTCGTCGGGGTCGGCGGGATCAGCACGCCCGAGGACGCCGCCGAGCGCCTGGCGGCCGGCGCCGACCTGCTGCAGGGCTACACCGCGTTCATCTACGAGGGCCCGCGGTGGCCCGCCCGGATCAACGCCGCGCTCGCCAGCGCAGCCCGCTCAGCGTCAGGAGACCCGATGACCGACGCCAGCCCAGCCCTTCGGCGCCCGCCTGCGGGCAGCGATGGACGGTCGCGGGCCGCTGTGCGCCGGCATCGACCCGCACGCCGCGCTGCTCGACGCGTGGGGGCTGACCGACTCGGTCAACGGGCTGGAGAAGTTCGCGCTCTCGGCCACCGAGGTGCTGGCGCCCCAGGTCGCGGCGGTCAAGCCGCAGTCGGCGTTCTTCGAGCGGTTCGGCTCGCGCGGCATCGCCGTCCTCGAGCAGGTCATCGCCACCGCGCGCGAGGCCGGTGCCCTCGTCGTGCTGGACGTGAAGCGGGGCGACATCGGCTCGACCGCGCAGGCCTACGCCGATGCCTATCTCGACCCGCGCTCGCCCATCGCCGCCGACGCGATCACCGCGGCGCCGTACCTCGGCTTCGGCAGCCTCGACCCGATGATCGCCACCGCCCGCGAGCACGGCGCCGGCGTCTTCGTGCTGGCGCTGACCTCCAACCCGGAGGCGCCGCCGTTCCAGCACGCCCGCACCGCGGCCGGCCCGAGCGTCGCCGGCACCGTCCTGGCCGAGCTCGCCGGGCTGAACAAGGACGTGGCGCCGATGGGCTCCTTCGGGGCGGTCGTCGGCGCCACCATCGAGGACACCGACGAGGACCTCGCGATCAACGGTCCGCTGCTGGTGCCCGGCATCGGCGCCCAGGGCGGCACGGCCGACGACGTACGCCGCATCTTCGGCGGCGTCCTCGACCAGGTCCTGCCCTCCAGCTCGCGGGAGATCCTGTCGGCCGGCCCGGACGCCGGCGCCCTGCACGACGCGGTCGGCCGGTCGGTCGACGCCTTCGCCGCGCTGCAGGGCCGGCCGATGAGGGCACGGCTGCGTCCTGTCCTGGTGGGGCTCGACCCTGGCCGTGCTGCTGCCGCTGGCCGGCTGCGGCGGCAACGACTACGACGCCTACTGCGGCGACCTCAAGCGGCACCAGAAGGAGATGTCGGAGATGATCGACTCCGCCTCCTCGTCGGCGCTGCTGAGCCACCTGCCGATGCTGCACGACCTCGCCGACAAGGCCCCGAAGGACCTCGCCGACGAGTGGCAGACCTTCGTCGGCGCCCTCGACCACCTGGAGAAGGCGCTCAAGGACGCGGGGGTGAAGCCCTCGGAGTTCGAGGACGGCAAGCCGCCCGCCGGGCTGAGCGCGGCCGACCGCCAGGCCATCGTCGACGCGGCCGACGCGATCACCACCGACGAGGTCGCCCAGGCGGCCAACGGGATCGAGCAGGAGGGCCGCGACGTCTGCAAGGTCAACCTGGGCCTGTGACGCGGTCCGGGAGGGTCCGTCGGCGGCGATCGGTGAAGCCGGACAGTGACGTTGGTCTCCGCATGCCCATGTGGGCGGCCCTCGCGTTGCAGCAGGCCGAGCCGCGTGACTAGATTGCCGGTGTCCGGCCGGATCCGTTCGTGAGCCGGGCTGACGCACACTTTCCCCCACCCGCTCACAGCTTCGAGCAGGAAGTCGAGGAGTCCTCCGTGGCCCTGCCGCCCCTCACGCCCGAACAGCGCCAGGCCGCGCTCGACAAGGCGGCCGCCTCCCGTCGGGAACGTGCGGAGGTGAAGAACCGCCTGAAGCACTCGGGCGCCTCCCTCGCCGACGTGGTCGCCGACGGCCAGGTCAACGAGGTGATCGGCAAGATGCGGGTCAGTGAGCTGCTCCAGTCGATGCCCGGCATCGGCAAGGTCCGCGCGCGCCAGGTGATGGAGAAGCTCAAGATCTCCGAGACCCGCCGGGTGCGCGGGCTGGGCGCCAAGCAGGTCGCGGCCCTGGTCAACGAGTTCGCCGAGTGACTGGTGGCCCAGAAGTCGGCCCAGCAGCCCGCACCGCAGCCCGCACCGACGCCTTCCCGGCTCACCGTCCTCGCCGGTCCGACCGCCGTCGGGAAGGGCACCGTCACCGCCTGGGTGCGTGAGCAGCACCCCGAGATCTGGATCTCCGTCTCCGCCACGACCCGGCGACGCCGTCCCGGCGAGCAGGACGGGGTGCACTACCACTTCGTCTCCGACGAGGAGTTCGACCGGCTCGTCGCCGACGACGAGCTGCTGGAGTGGGCCGTCGTACACAAGGGAGCGCGCTACGGCACCCCGCGCCAGCCCGTCCTCGACGCCCTCGCCGCCGGCCGCCCGGCGCTGCTGGAGATCGACCTCCAGGGCGCCCGGCAGGTGCGCGAGCGGATGCCCGAGGCCCTGTTCGTGTTCCTGGCGCCGCCCGTCCTGGGAGGAGCTGGTCCGCCGCCTGGTCGGTCGCGGCACCGAGGACGAGGCCGAGCGGGAACGCCGGCTGGAGACCGCGCGCGAGGAGCTGGCCGCCGAGCCGGAGTTCGACGTGACCGTCGTCAACCAGCGGATTCACGATGCGGGCGAGAGATTGGTAGAGTTGATGCGGTCCGGGACCACCTGAGTCCCGTCGCAGACCCCAATCCTTGTAAGTGAGGCTCAATGAGCGTGTCCGGCAACCAGCCCGTCGCCGAGGGGATCACCAACCCCCCGATCGACGATCTGCTGACCAAGACCGACTCCAAGTACAAGCTGGTGCTCTACAGCGCCAAGCGTGCCCGCCAGATCAACGCCTACTACTCCCAGCTCGGCGAGGGCCTGCTGGAGTACGTCGGCCCGCTGGTGGACACCCACGTGCAGGAGAAGCCGCTCTCCATCGCCCTGCGTGAGATCAACGACGACCTGCTGACCTGCGAGGACATCGACCCCGAGGAGGCCGCCGCCGAGGCGCTCGCCGCCTCGGCCGCCGCGCAGCCCGCGACCCCCGCGGCCGAACCGACCGTCGAGTAGATCCAGCAGGCCGGTAACTCTGGCCATGGTCAACGGTGAGTCCCGCCCTCGCGTCGTTCTCGGCGTGAGCGGCGGGATTGCTGCGTACAAGGCCTGTGAGCTGCTCCGCCGGTTCACCGAGTCCGGCCACGACGTCACCGTCGTACCCACCGCTGCCGCCCTGGAGTTCGTCGGCGCCCCGACGTGGGCGGCGCTCTCCGGCAAGCCGGTCAGCACCGACGTGTGGGCCGACGTGCACGAGGTGCCGCACGTCCGCATCGGCCAGCAGGCCGAGCTGCTCGTGGTCGCGCCCGCCACCGCCGACCTGCTCGCCAAGGCCGCCCACGGCCTCGCCGACGACCTGCTCACCAACACCCTGCTCACCGCCCGCTGCCCGATCCTGTTCGCGCCGGCGATGCACACCGAGATGTGGGAGCACCCCGCCACCCAGGCCAACGTGGCCACGCTGCGCTCGCGCGGCGCGATCGTGCTGGAGCCCGCCGAGGGCCGGCTGACCGGCGCCGACACCGGCAAGGGCCGGCTGCCCGACCCCTCGGAGATCTTCGCCCTCGCCGCCGACATCCTCGCCCGCCGCGACGAGCACGGCGGCGCGACCACCCAGGACCTCTCCGGCCTCCGCGTGGTCGTCTCCGCCGGCGGCACCCGGGAGTACCTCGACCCGGTGCGGTTCATCGGCAACCGGTCCTCGGGACTGCAGGGCTACGCGCTGGCCCGGACCGCGGCCGCCCGCGGCGCCGAGGTCACCCTCGTCGCCGCCAACGTGAGCCTGCCCGACCCGGCCGGGGTCAAGGTGGTCCGCGTCGAGACCACCGCCCAGCTCCAGGAGCGCGTGCTCGAGGCGTGCGCCGCCGCCGACGCCGTGGTGATGGCCGCCGCGCCCGCCGACTTCCGGCCCGACCAGCACCGCCGTGTCCAAGATCAAGAAGTCCGACGACGGCAGCAGCCCGGACATCCAGCTCACCCAGAACCCCGACATCCTCGCCGGCCTCGCCCACGAGCGGCCCAACGACCACATCGTCGTCGTCGGGTTCGCCGCGGAGACCGGCGACGAGCACCGGCTCGGTGATGGACCACGCCCGGGCCAAGCTCGCCCGCAAGGGCTGCGACCTGCTGGTCGTCAACGACGTCGGCGGGGGAGCCGTGTTCGGCTCGGAGGACAACGAGGCCGTCGTGCTCGCCGCAGACGGCAGCGCGGTGAGCGTCCCGTTGGGATCCAAGGCCGCGCTCGCCCACGTCATCTGGGACCGCGTCCTCGCCACCCGCGCCCCAGGGGCCGCAGACACACCGTGAGACCTGTCGGGACGCTCAGGAGTCTCAGATAGGCTGCTGGCGGCCCTGATCGGCCCCCCGAACCAGCCCACACCACCAGCAAGACCAATCTGTGCAGGAGTAGAGAAGTTGACCGGACGTCTGTTCACCTCCGAGTCCGTGACCGAGGGTCACCCCGACAAGATCGCCGACGCGATCAGCGACACGGTGCTCGACTACCTGCTCGAGCACGACCCGAAGAAGCAGGAGCTCCGCGTCGCCGTGGAGACGCTGCTGACCACCGGGCTCGTCGTGGTCGCGGGTGAGGTACGCACCAACGCCTACGCCCCCGTCGCCGAGCTGGTCCGCGCCAAGATCCTCGAGATCGGCTACGACTCCTCGCTCAAGGGCTTCGACGGCAAGTCCTGCGGCGTGCAGGTCGCGATCGGTGGCCAGTCCGCCGACATCGCGCAGGGCGTCGACGACGGGCACGAGGCCCGGGTCGGCTCCTCCGAGGACGCGCTCGACAAGCAGGGCGCCGGCGACCAGGGCCTGATGTTCGGCTACGCCAGCGACGACACCCCCGAGCTGATGCCGCTGCCGATCACCATCGCCCACCGGCTCTCCGAGCGGCTGACCGACGTACGCAAGGACGGCACGCTGGACTACCTGCGTCCCGACGGCAAGACCCAGGTCACCATCGAGTACGACGAGCAGGACCGTCCCGTCCGCGTCGACACGGTCGTGCTCTCCACCCAGCACGCCGACGACGTCACCCTCGACACGCTCGAGGCCGACATCAAGCAGCACGTCATCGACCCGGTGCTCGCGAGCTTCGACATCCCGTCCGAGGACTACCGCCTGCTGGTCAACCCGACCGGCAAGTTCGTCGTCGGTGGCCCGATGGGCGACGCCGGCCTGACCGGCCGCAAGATCATCGTCGACACCTACGGCGGCATGGCCCGCCACGGTGGCGGCGCGTTCTCCGGCAAGGACCCGTCCAAGGTCGACCGCTCCGCGGCGTACGCCATGCGCTGGGTGGCCAAGACGATCGTCGCCGCCGGCCTGGCCCGGCGCGCCGAGGTCCAGGTCGCCTACGCGATCGGCAAGGCCCAGCCCGTCGGTGTCTTCGTGCAGACCTTCGGCACCGGCAAGGTCGACGACGAGACGATCCAGAAGGCCGTGCTCGAGGTCTTCGACCTGCGCCCCGCCGCGATCATCCGCGACCTCGACCTGCTGCGCCCGATCTACGCCCAGACCTCGGCCTACGGCCACTTCGGCCGCGAGCTCCCCGACTTCACCTGGGAGAAGACCGACCGCGCCGACGCCCTGCGGGCTGCTGCGGGCGTCTGAGGGCTGTCGCCGGCGGTTTCCCCGGGCGCCCGGGGAAACCGCACGCCGGCAGGCCGATACTTCGCCCACCCGGCTCCAGTTTCGCCCGCCAGCCCTGTCCGCTTCGTCCCTGTGTACGACGCGCGCGGCTGTCCCACCCGGGTGAAAGCATGACCCCGTGACCGAGGCGGACGGGGAGGACCAGCTCGAGCTGCTGCCTGCCCCCGCGCGGGTCCGGGCGGTGGCCCGCAAGGCCAAGCCGCCCAAGGAGCGCAAGCCGATCGAGCCGGCCGAGGTCGACCCGGTCGCGCGGGTGCTGGTCGACGTCCCCCTCGCCCACCTCGACCGGCCCTTCGACTACACCGTCCCCGCGACGATGGCCGAGGACGCCCAGCCGGGGGTGCGCGTGAAGGTGCGCTTCGCCGGGCAGGACGTCGACGGGTTCGTCATCGAGCGCGCAGCGACCACCGAGCACACCGGGCGGCTGCAGCCGTTGCGGCGCGTGGTCAGCGCCGAGCCGGTGCTCACCCCCGACGTGGCCGCGCTGACCGGCGCCGTGGCCGGGAGGTACGCCGGCACCCGCTCCGACGTGCTGCGGCTGGCCGTCCCGCCGCGGCACGCCACCGTCGAGAAGCAGCCGAGCGAGCCGGCGCCCGCCGATCGAGACGAGCGTCGACACCGATCTCGTCAAGCACTACCCGGGCGGCATCGACGTCCTCGACGGGCTGGCCGACGGCTCGCCGCGGGCCGTCTGGACCGTGGTGCCCGGCGACGACTGGGCCGCGATCCTGGCCGAGGCCGTGGTCGCCACCGCGCTCGCCGGCCGCGGGGCCCTGGTGTGCGTCCCCGACCACCGCGACCTCGACCGGCTCGACGCTGCGCTGACGACGCGGCTCGGCGAGGGCCGACACGTCGTGCTCCAGGCCGACGCGGGCCCGGCGAAGCGCTACCGCGCGTTCCTGGCCATCGCGCGCGGAGCGGTCCGGGTCGTGATCGGCACCCGCGCGGCCGCGTTCGCGCCCGTCCGCGACCTCGGCCTGGTGGCGATCTGGGACGACGGCGACGACCTGCACGACGAGCCGCGGGCGCCGTACCCCCATGCCCGCGAGGTCCTGCTGATGCGCGCCCAGGAGACCGGCTGCGCGGCCGTGCTGGCGGCGCACTCCCGCAGCGTCGAGGCGGAGTACCTCCTGCGCACCGGCTGGGCCACCGAGGTGGCCGCGCCCCGCGACCTCGTCCGCGAGCGCATCTCCGTCGGCCTCACCGGCGACTCCGAGCGCGACCTCGCCCGCGACGCCGCCGCCCGCTCGGCGCGGCTGCCGAGCGAGGCGCTCCAGCTGCTGCGCGAGGCGGTGCAGCACGGGCCGGTCCTGGTGCAGGCGCCGCGCGTCGGCTACGCCACCCGGCTCGCCTGCGACCACTGCCGTACGCCGGCCCTGTGCTCGGTCTGCCACGGACCCCTGCGCCTGCGCGGACCCTCCCGCCCGCCCGAGTGCGCGTGGTGCGCGACCCAGGCGCCCGGCTGGACCTGTCCCGAGTGCGGCGGGCGCGGACTGCGGGCACCCGTCCTCGGCGACGCCCGCACCGCCGAGGAGATCGGCCGGGCCCTGCCCGGAGTCCTCGTGCGCCAGTCGTCGTCGGGGGAGCGGGTGCATCGCCGAGGTCGACGACCAGCCCGCCATCGTCGTGGCCACGCCCGGCGCCGAGCCGGTGGCCCGCGGCGGCTACGCGGCCGTGCTGCTGCTCGACACCTGGCTGCTGCTGGGCCGGGCCGACCTGCGGGCGACCGAGGAGGCGCTGCGCCGCTGGGCCAACGCGGCGGCCCTGGTTCGCTCGCCCGCGGCGGGAGGCGCCGTGCTCGCCGTGGGGGAGTCCACTCACCCGGGGCTGCAGGCGCTGATCCGCTGGGACCCCGCCGGGCTGGCCCGCCGCGAGATCGACGAACGCGTCTCCGCCCACCTGCCGCCCGCCTCCCGGGTCGCGACCGTGACGGGCGAGCCGGACGACCTCGAGGGCGCCCTGCCGACCCTCCAGCTGCCGGCCGGCGCCGAGGTGCTCGGTCCGGTGCCCGTCGAGACCCGCGACGCGCGCGACGAGGAGCAGGTCCGCTACGTCGTCCGCGTCCCGCGCGCTTCCGGGCCCGCGCTGTCCACCGCGCTCCAGCAGCTGCAGGCGCAGCGCTCGGCGCGCAAGCTGCCCCACCTCCGCATCGAGGTCGACCCGGCCGAGCTCGGCTGACAGCTCGGATGACTCAGACGGCGTACGTCGTCAGCACGATCCCCGACGCGAACGAGCGGGTGCCGAGCAGCCGCAGCCGGTCGACCTGGTACCCGTCCGGGAACAGCCGACGGCCCCGACCCTGCACGACCGGGTAGGTGAACAGCCGGACCTCGTCGACCAGCCCGGCGTCGAGAAGAGCGTGGCCGAGCGTGATGCTGCCGGTCAGCACGATGTCGTCGCCCGTCGGTCTGCTTGAGGGCGGCGACCTCCTCGACCGGGTCGCCGGCGAGGACCGTGGTGTTCTCCCACCCGGCTCGGTGAGGGTGCTGGAGACGACGTACTTCGCCACCCCGTCGAGGTAGGCGCTCGTCCCGGTCGTGTCGTCCTCGCGGTGCGGCCAGTAGGAGCGGAAGTCCTCGAAGGTCTGCCGCCCGAGCAGCATCGCGTCGGAGGCAGCGCTCTGCCGCTGCACCTCCTCCTGGAGGTCGGCCATGTCGCCGAGGCCGCGCGCCTGCGGGTCGAACCAGTTGTCCAGGAACTCGATCGAGCCGTCCAGGGTGATGTTCTGGGTGATCGCGAGTGTGCGCATGCGTCCTCTCCCGAGTGGTGGGTGCTCTCCAGTGTCGACCGGGATGGGGTCGTGAACTCATCGCTCCTAGACTGGCCCCGCCCGTCCAGAGGAGGAGAACTCGTGTCCACCAGGCCCATCCGGCTCTTCGGCGACCCGGTGCTGCGCACGGCAGCGGACCCGGTCGTCGACTTCGACCAGGAGCTGCGCACGCTCGTGCAGGACCTCACCGACACGATGATCGAGGCGCCGGGCTCGGGCCTCGCCGCGCCGCAGATCGGCGTCGGCCTGCGCGTGTTCACCTGGCACGTCGACGGGGAGCTGGGCCACCTGGTCAACCCGCAGCTGACCCTCTCCGAGGAGATCCAGGACGGCCCCGAGGGCTGCCTGTCGATCCCCGGGTTCAGCATCGACTGCAAGCGGGCGCTGTCGGTGGTCGCCCACGGTTTCGACATGTACGGCGAGCCGATGCTCGTCGAGGGCTCGGAGATGCTGGCCCGCGCGATCCAGCACGAGACCGACCACCTCGACGGCATCATCTTCGTCGACCGGCTCGACCGCGAGGCCCGCAAGGAGGCGATGCGGTACATCCGCGAGGCCGACTGGTTCGGCGAGCCCGAAGCCCCAGGTGAAGTTCTCCCCCCACGCCACCAACGGCCTCGGGCTCTAGTGCGAGTCGTCTTCGCGGGCACCCCCGAGGTCGCCCTGCCGGCCCTCGACGCGGTCGCCGACAGCCGGCACGAGCTGGTCGGCGTGGTCACCCGTCCCGACGCACCGGCCGGTCGTGGTCGCAAGCTGGTGGCCTCGCCCGTCGCCGTGCGCGCCGAGGAGCTCGGCGTACCCGTGCTCAAGCCCGACCACCCGCGCGACCCCGAGTTCCAGGAGGCGCTGCGGGCGCTGGACCCGGCCTGCTGCCCGGTGGTCGCGTACGGCGCGCTGCTGCCGCAGTCGGCCCTCGACATCCCCGAGCACGGGTGGGTCAACCTGCACTTCTCGGTGCTCCCCGCGTGGCGCGGCGCCGCCCCCGTGCAGCACGCCATCTGGGCCGGCGACGAGGTCACCGGCGCCACCACCTTCCGCATCGTCAAGGAGCTCGACGCCGGGCCGACCTTCGGGCTGATGACCCAGACCGTGCGCCCGGACGACACCGCCGGCGACCTGCTCGAACGCCTCGCCGAGGGTGGCGCGGGCCTGCTCGTGCAGACCCTCGACGGGATCGAGGACGGCACCCTCGAGGCGCGCGAGCAGCCGGGCGAAGGCACCAGCCTCGCCCCGAAGATCACCGTCGAGGACGCGCACGTCGACTGGACCGAGCCGGCCATCGCCGTGGACCGGCGCATCCGTGCCTGCACGCCCGGACCCGGCGCGTGGTCGACGTGGGCCGACGAGCGGATCAAGCTCGGACCGGTGCGCACCGTCGGCCGCGAGCGTCTCGACCCGGGAGTGCTCGAGGTGACCAAGAAGGACGTGTTCGTCGGCACCGCCACCGGCCCGGTGCGGCTCGGCCGGGTCACGCCACACGGCCGCAAGGAGATGGACGCCGCCGACTGGGCCCGTGGCGTGCAGTTCCCCGACGGGGCCATGCTGGGGTCATGACCGGGGATTCGACGAGGCCCGCCCGCCCCGAGGACGTCGAGGAGATCTGCGGCGGACTGCCCGAGACCTGGTTCGGCACCTCCTGGGGCGACGTACCGACCTGGCTGGTGCCGCTGCGCGTCAAGGGCGACAAGGGCCGCGGCTTCGTGCTCTACCGCAAGCCGCACAAGACCGCGGTCGACCCCGAGACCGGCGAGGAGTACGACGACCTGCTGGTGATCCGCACCTCCAACGCCGACGACAAGCAGGCGCTCGTCGACGGGGACGGGCCGTTCTTCACCATCGACCACTTCAGCGGCTACAACGCCGTCCTCGTCCAGCAGGCCAGGCTCGGCGAGATCACCCGCGACGAGCTGGCCGAGGTGATCACCGACGCCTGGGTCGCGACGGCACCCAAGAAGCTGGTCAAAGAGTTCCTCGCGTGAGCCGCATCGACGCACCCCGGCTGGCGGCGTACGACGTGCTGCGGGCCGTCCGCGAGGACGACGCCTACGCCAACCTGGTGCTGCCGCAGCTGCTGCGCGAGCGACGGATCGAGGGCCGCGACGCCGCCTTCGTCACCGAGCTGGTCGGCGGGACGCTCCGCGGCCAGGGGTCGTACGACGCGATCATCGACCATCTCGCCGGGCGGCCACCCGACCCGGCCGTCCGCGACGCGCTCCGGCTCGGTGCACACCAGGTGCTCGCGATGCGGGTGCCCGACCACGCCGCCGTCGCCAGCACCGTCGAGCTGGTCCGCGAGCGGATCGGCCACAAGCCGGCCGGCTTCACCAACGCGCTGATGCGCCGGATCGTCGAGCGCGACCTGGACGCGTGGATGGACCTGCTCGACGCCTCGCAGGCCGTGCGGTTCTCGCACCCGGCGTGGATCGTGGTCGAGCTGGCCCGTGCCCTCGGCCGGCCCGACGAGCTCGAGGCCCTGCTCGCGGCCGACAACGAGCGCCCGCGGGTGACCCTGGTGGCCCGACCAGGCCTGTCGACCGTCGAGGAGCTCGGCGGGCTCCCCGACCCTGTCGCCGCTCGGGGTGACCCTCGAGTCCGGCGACCCGGGTGCGATCCCGGCGGTCCGGGAGGGACGCGCCGGGGTGCAGGACGCCGGCTCGCAGCTGGTCGCCCTGGCCCTGACCCGGGCACGCCGTCGAGGGCCGCGACGAGCGCTGGCTCGACCTCTGCGCCGGACCCGGTGGCAAGGCCGCGCTGCTCGCCGCGCTGGCCAACCAGCGAAGGTGCTCGGCTGCTGGCCAACGAGCGCCAGCCGCACCGCGCCCTGCTGGTCGCCCAGGCGCTGCGCGCCACGGGTGGCGAGGTGGTCGTGGCGGACGGGACCCGACCTCCGTGGGCGGCCGGCACCGTTCGACCGCGTGCTCGTCGATGCGCCCTGCTCCGGGCTCGGTGCTCTGCGCCGGCGGCCGGAGAGCCGTTGGCGGCGACGCCCGGAGGACATCGAGGACCTCGTGCCGCTGCAGCGCGCGCTGCTGGACAGTGCGATCGACTCGGTGCGGCCCGGGGGAGTGGTGCTCTACGCGACCTGCTCGCCCGTCGTCGCCGAGACGGCCGGGGTGGTGCAGGACGTGCTGGCCGGCCGGGAGCGACGTACGCCTCGAGGATGCGGCTCCGCTCGTGCCCGAGGCCGACGACGCCGCGTCGGCGCACCTCGCCGGGGCGGTCCAGCTGTGGCCGCACCGGCACGGCACCGACGCGATGTTCCTGGCGCTGCTGCGCGCACCTGATCGCGAGCGTGGTCTCGATGACGCTCGCTGTCGCTCGCTCCTCAACCACCGAATGAAGAAAGCGGGGCCCGGACCCCGAACGCCCGGACCCCGCAGCTCTTCAGCGGCTCACGCCGCGGGGCGCGCACCCAGCAAGGGAATTCCGAGCTCGCCGACCTTCGCGAACTCGTCGTCGACCAGCACGACGTCGCGGCCCGCGCGGTCGAGCAGGCCGGCCGCGACCGTCGCGCGGTAGCCGGCGGCGCAGTGCACCCAGACCTCGCCGCGGCGGGATCTCGTCGAGCCGGCGGGGAAGCTCGTGCACGGCGATGTTGAGGGAGCCGGCGAGGTGCCCGGCGCGCCACTCCTCGGGGCGGCGTACGTCCAGGACGACGGCGTTCGGTGCCGGAGGGGCGGCGGCGAACCCTGCCCAGTCCGTACGACGAAGGGCGGTCCAGTCGCGCCCGACGGCCCGAGGCAGCAGCGAGGTCGAGACTCCCTCGATGCCGATCGAGGCGAGCTCGCTCTCCAGTGCCTCGAGCACGTCGTCGGAGTCGGAGAGGAACACGAGCTCGGCGCCCCACGGCGTGACCCAGCCGGCGTACACCGCGCACTGGGCACCCGTCGGGATCGCGAGCGTGCCGCGCAGGTGGCCGGCCGCGTAGGCCGCAGCTGCTGCGTACGTCCACGACCTGCGCGCCACGGGCCAGGGCGTCGAAGACGTACTCGCGCTCGAGCCGGATCCCCGGCCGTGGCGTCCACGGGCCCGAGCGGTTGCGCGGCGCCATGTGGGCGTAGTGGCGCGGTGACCGGCCCGAAGCTCGTCGAGCAGACGGGTGACGAAGGTGTCCCTCGCTGTCGTCAGTGCGGGTTCGTCTCGAGCTGGTCGGCGATCGTGACCACACCCGTCGTCTCCGTCGCCGGCGCGCTGGCGCAGAAGCTGCCGAAGCCGTGGGTGGGATGCAGCGAGGTCTCCCAGGCAGTGCTCCGAGGCGTCGCGCCGAGAGCCACTGGGCGCGTGCCAGTGCGGTGGACAGGGCGGGGTCCACGAGGTCGGTGCGCCCGACGGTGCCGTGCAGCAGGCTGCCGCCGCTGAACAGTGCGCTGACGCCGTCCGCGTCTCCTGCGTCGCTCGCCAGGTAGGCCACGTGCAGCGGGGTGTGCCCCGGAGTCGCGATCACGCGCAGGTCGATGTCGCCGAAGGCGAGGGTCTCGTTGTCGTGCACGCCGATGCGGTCGAACTCGACCTCCTCGTCGGCCGCGACGAGGTACTCCGCCCCGTGGCGGTTGGAGAGGCGCAGGCCGCCGGAGACGTAGTCGTTGTGGATGTGCGTCTCCGCCACCGCGACGATGTCCACGCCCGCCTCCTCCGCGGCCGACTCGACCGGCGGTCAGGTCGCGCGGCGGGTCGATGACCACGCCGACCCGGCCGTCGTGCACCAGGTGCGTGCGGTTGCCCAGGTGGGGCACGTCGATGGTGAGCACGTGCATGGGCTCCTCCTCGTCAGTCTCTTAAGTCAAGCAAGATACTAGACAATAGACCCGGAGGCGAACCGAAGCCGGGGACACGCCAGGTCGGGCTCGCAGTTCTCTAGGCTTGGCGCACCATGGCCAGTCACCCGAGAACCGTCCAGATCACGCCGAGCATCCTCAACGCCGACCTGTCGCGCCTGGCCGACGAGGTCGCGCGCATCCCGAGCGCCGACTGGGTGCACGTGGACGTGATGGACAACCACTTCGTGCCGAACCTGACCATCGGCCTGCCGGTCGTGGAGAGCCTCGCCCAGGCCACCGACCTGCCGATCGACGCCCACCTGATGATCGAGGACCCCGACCGCTGGGCACCGGCGTACGCCGAGGCCGGGGCCGGCTCGGTCACCTTCCACGCGGAGGCGGCGAAGGCGCCGGTCCGCCTGGCCCGCGAGCTGCGCGCCAAGGGAGCGCGGGCGTCGATGGCGCTCAAGCCCGCGACGTCGGTCGAGCCGTACGCCGACATGCTCGGCGAGCTCGACATGCTGCTGATCATGACCGTCGAGCCGGGGTTCGGCGGACAGAAGTTCCTCGACGCGTGCCTGCCCAAGATCCGGCGGGCACGCGAGCTGGTCTCCGAGGCCGGTCTCGAGCTCTGGATCCAGGTCGACGGCGGGGTCTCCCTGGAGACGATCGGCCGCTGCGCCGAGGCCGGGGCCGACGTGTTCGTCGCGGGGTCCGCCGTCTACTCGGCCGAGGACCCCGACGCGATGGTGAAGGAACTGCGCGAGCTCGCGACGTAGCCCGGGGACGAAACGGTCGTTGTGGGTGCAGTGCCGCCCAGCGGGGGTGGCTGGGCAAGGAGATCCTCGAGTGCGTGCTCGCATCCTCACCTCACTGGCCGCAGGTGCGGCCGCCGTCATCGCGCTGGGGCTCGCCATGCCGACCCCGGCGACCGCCTCACCTGACCTGGCCGCCGTCTCGCCGTACCTCAGCAAGCAGCTGACCTCGCTCTCCGGGAAGACCGTGGTGCTCGTCCACGGCGCGACCCTCGCCGACGCGAACAACGCCGTCTCGGCCTCCGGGCTGACCAAGGTGGTCACCTTCAAGAAGATCGGCGTCGTCGGCGCCCGCGGCACCAAGGCCCAGATCCAGTCGGTGCGCAGCCAGCCGGGGGTCACCTACGTCGAGGCCGGCGCCCAGCCGATCCGCTTCTTCGCCGAGACCTCCAACAAGGCCACCCGCGGCCTCGAGGCCACCCAGACGCTGACCGGCGCCGACGGCAGCGCGCTGACCGGCAAGGGTGTCTCCGTCGGCGTCATCGACTCCGGCGTGGACCCGACCCACCCGTACTTCAAGGAGGCCGACGGCAGCAGCGCCGTCGTGGCCAGCTACAAGACGCTGTGCGACCCGACCGAGACCCAGTGCACGGTGCTGAAGGTGCCGAACACGATCGACACCGACACCCTGTCGCTCGGCGGCCACGGCACCCACGTGAACGGCATCGTCGCCGGTCGCCCGACCGCCGTCGGCGGCGTCGTCCAGCAGGGCGCGGCTCCCGGCGCCAAGCTCGTCGACCTCTCGACCGGCGCCGGCCTGTTCATCATCGGCGCCGACGCGGCCCTGAACTGGGTGCTCGAGAACCACAACGCCCCCTGTGGCGCCGGCGTCCCCGCCAGCACCTGCCCGCCGATCAAGGTCACCAACAACTCCTACGGCCCGACCGGCGGTGGCGCGTTCGACCCCAACTCGGCGACCGCCAAGATCCAGGAGGCCCTCGCGGCCGAGGGCGTCGTGACGGTGTGGGCCAACGGCAACGACGGTGGCGACGGGTCCGCGGACCTGTCCAACCCGCCCGGCAAGGACCCGACCGGCGGCATCATCTCCGTGGCGTCGTACTACGACCAGGACAACGGCACCCGCGACGGGACCGTCTCCGACTACTCCTCGCGCGGCAAGGCCGGCGACCAGTCGACCTACCCGGACATCTCGGCGCCCGGCGAGAACATCACGTCGTCCTGCCGTGCCTACCTGCCGATCTGCTCGACCGGGCTCGACCCGCAGAACGGCCCCGGCCCGACGGACATCGCCACGTTCAACACGATCAGCGGCACCTCGATGGCGGCCCCGGACATCGCCGGCATCGTCGCCCAGCTGTTCCAGGCCAACCCGTCGGCGACCCCGGCCCAGGTCGAGAACGCGCTGAAGTCGACGGCGTACAAGTTCACCAACGGTGCGCCGTACGAGTCGGGCCCGCTCGGCACCACCAGCTTCGACAAGGGCTACGGCCTCGTCGACGTGGTGGCCGCCGCGGCAGCCATCCGCTGACCCCAGACCCGCGGAGGGACCGCGAAAGAACCGGGAGCTCGGTGCCGTCAGCCCAGGACTGGGTCAGACGGCACCGAGCTTCTCGGGATTCCGGATGCCGTGCAGCGCGGTGATCCGGTCGTCCTCGACGGTCACGAAGATGACGCCGTCGAGTCCCTCGGCGGTGCTGGCCACGATCGCGAGCTCGCCGTTGACCTGGCGCAGCTCGAAGTCGATGGTCGCGCTCTCCGGCTTCTCGAGCACGCCCGCGAACCAGCGCAGCACCTTGTCGGCCCCGTGGATCGGCCGCAGCGCCGCCTGCTTGATCCCGCCGCCGTCGGTGACGAGCACGACGTCGGGCGAGAGGATCTCGATCAGGGCGTTCAGGTCGCCGCCCTTGGCCGCTGCCATGAACCGCTCGGTGATCTCGCGGTGCCGGTTCTCGTCGACCACGTGGCGCGGCTGCCGGGCCTCGACGTGCGACCGCGCCCGGTGCACCAGCTGCCGGACGGCCGCCGGACTCCGGTCGAGCGCATCGGCCACCTCGGGCGCGGACATGCCGAACACCTCGGTCAGCACGAACGCCGCCCGCTCGAGCGGGCTGAGCGACTCGAGCACGATCAGCATCGCCATGGACACCTCGTCGGCCAGCTGGGCCGCGGCCTCGCCGTCCGCCGAGGGGTCGGTGGCCACCGGCTCCGGCAGCCACGGCCCCACGTAGCTCTCCTTGCGGCGTGGCCAGCTGCCGCAGCCGGTTCAGGGCGAGGCGGGTGGTCACGGTCAGCAGGAACGCCCGCGGCTCGTCGATGGTGTCGTGGTCGACGCCCGACCAGCGGATCCACGCGTCCTGGACGACGTCCTCCGCATCGGAGCGGCTGCCCAGGATCCGGTACGCCGCCCCGATCAGCGTCGAACGGTGCTGCTCGAAGGTCTCGTCGGTCATCCGTCCCCGGTCGCCTGGTGTGAGTACATTCTGTGGTCATGCCGTCCTCCTCGACTGAGTCTGTGCACGGGAGACACGCGAGCCGGTCAGGGTGTGACATCGGCTCGACAGGATCTCGCGGGCAGTCTCGAGCCGCATCGGCTCGGTCGGCGCGCAGATGGCGGTCCGCAGGCCGTCGATGAGGGCGAGCAGCTCATCGAGCTCGTTTCGGAGCAGCTGGAAGTCGGTGACCCGCGCGAGCAGACCACGTTCGTCCGCACGGCACTCCGCAATCCAACGACTCGAGGAAGTCCTCGACGCGCCACAGCTCGAGCCACGCGAGCCAGGCGCGCGTCTCGAGGATCTCGTCGGCGTCCCGTGGCAAGAACGCCAAGATCCCGTCGACTTCAGTCTCCACGCGAAGGGACGTCAGGCGAGCCCGGCAGGTGGTTCCAGCGGCCACTCGCAACAGATGCTCGCGACTACCCATCTGCCCGTAGATCGACGATGGGCCGACTCGGCTGACCTGGGCGATGTTGCGAACCGTGAGCCCGGCCGGTCCGGACTCGATCAGGATGTCGTTGATCGCGTGCACCAAGAGGCCGGTGCGCGACTCCGTATCGATCAGCAATGGCATGGCAGCAGATCATCACCTCGAACTGACACGAAGCTTCCTCCGCGAGCTTCCATCCACAAGTGCCGGGATGGAAGTGGTCGCCGACCGCTCTTGGGCGTTGACGGATCGTTCCATCAAACCCGCTCTTGACGGAACGATCCGTCAACCCGGAACACTCGGCCGTGCCCGCGTGAGCCGCTTCACACCTCCCGATGTGTCGGCCTGTGGCAGGCTTGGCGTGACGAGCAGAAATGCTCGCGTGCTCTGGGGGCGGTGAAACTCCGCACCGGCGGTGACTGGGTGAAGTCAGCACGATTCGCTCAGAAGTCCGCGACCCGGCCGCACTCCACCGCCAGGTGGAAGGCGTCCGGTTGACCAGGTGGAACTCCTGGACCGACGGTCAAAGTCCGGATGAGAAGAAGCACGCACGAGTCGCGCGGCCGGCGTACCCGGTCGACGCGTCCTCGCCCCGGAGTCCGTGAGCGGACGATCCGGAGAGGCGAGATGGAGTTCAGCGGAAGCGAGCAGCGGGCGATGCGTCGCGCGCTCGAGCTGGCGCGCACGCCCGGCGTCCCGCTGGGCCCGAACCCGCGGGTCGGGTGCGTCCTGCTGGACGCCGACGGGGCCGAGATCGCGGAGGGGTACCACCGCGGCGCGGGGAGCCCGCACGCCGAGGCCGCCGCTCTCGCGGAGGCGGGGGCCGACGCCCGTGGGGCGACAGCCGTCGTCACGCTCGAGCCGTGCAACCACACCGGCCGCACCGGGCCCTGCGCCCGGGCCATGGTCGAGGCCGGGGTGGCGCGTGTCGTGTTCGCGCAGCCCGACCCCAACCCGATCGCGGCCGGTGGCGAGACCACGTTGCGCGAGGCGGGTGTCGAGGTCGCGTTCGGCCTGATGGAGCGCGAGGCGCGGGCGCTGAACCGGGCCTGGACCTTCGGCATGGAGCACCACCGTCCGTTCGTCACCTGGAAGTTCGCCGCCACGCTCGACGGTCGCAGTGCAGCAGCCGACGGCAGCAGCCGTTGGGTCACCTCCCACGCCGCGCGGGTCGACGCCCACCGGTTGCGGGCGCAGTGCGACGTGATGCTGGTCGGCACCGGGACGGTCGAGGCCGACGACCCCGAGCTGACCGTGCGGGACGAGTACGACGAACCGCTGGCCCACCAGCCGCTGCGTGCCGTGATGGGCCTGCGCGACCTCGACCCCGAGCGGCGCATCTTCAACGACCGCGCGGAGACGATCCGCCTGGAGACGCACGACCCGCGGGAGGCGCTCGACCGGTTGCACCAGCTCGACCGCCAGCACGTCTTCCTCGAGGGCGGCCCCGAGCTGGCGGCCGCGTTCGTGCGCGCCGGGCTGGTCGACGAGGTCGTCGCCTATGTCGCCCCGGCGCTGCTCGGCGCCGGCACGAGTGCGGTCGGTGACCTCGGAATCAGCACGATCGCCGACGCGTTGCGGCTCCGGATCGCCGATGTGACCACGGTCGGCACCGCCGCTGAGACGAACGTCCGACTGACCATGACCCCCGAAGGAGAAGCCACTGATGTTCACGGGCATCGTCGAGGAGCTCGGCACCGTCGAGTCCCTCGAAGACCAGGGCGACGCGATCCGGCTGACCGTGCGCGGTCCGCTCGTCACCGGCGACGCCGGGCTGGGCGACTCGATCGCCGTCAACGGCTGCTGCCTCACCGTCGCCACCCGGGAGGGCGAGACCTTCACCGCCGACGTGATGCACGAGACGCTCGCCAAGACGAGCCTCGGCGGGCTGGAGCCCGGCGCGCAGGTCAACCTCGAGCGGGCGGTCACGCCCACCACCCGTCTCGGGGGTCACATCGTGCAGGGCCACGTCGACGGCACCGGCACCGTCGTCCGGCGTACGCCGAGCGAGCACTGGGAGCTCGTCGAGATCGCCCTGCCCACCGAGCTCGAGCGCTACCTGGTGGAGAAGGGATCGATCACCGTCGACGGCATCTCGCTGACCGTCGTGGACGTGGGTCCCGAGTCGTTCACCGTGAGCCTGATCCCCGAGACCCTGGCCCGCACCACCCTGGGCTTCAAGCAACCCGGCGACGTCGTCAACCTCGAGGTGGACGTGATCGCGAAGTACGTCGAGAAGATGGTGAGACCCGCATGACCGAACCCACCGTGCAGGGCACGATCCGGCTGGATCGCGTCGAGGAGGCGATCGCCGACATCGCCGCAGGCAAGGCCGTGGTCGTGGTCGACGACGAGGACCGCGAGAACGAGGGCGACATCATCTTCGCCGCGTCGAAGGCGACTCCGGAGCTGATGGCGTTCACCATCCGCCACAGCAGCGGGGTGATCTGCGTCCCGATGCCCGCCGACATGCTCGACCGGCTCGAGATCCCGCTGATGACGCCGCACAACAAGGACAAGCTGCGGACGGCGTACACGATCTCCGTCGACGCCCGCGACGGCGTCACCACCGGCATCTCCGCCGCCGACCGCGCCCACACCGCACGCGTGCTGGCCGACTCGGCGAGCGAGCCGTGGGACGTCACCCGACCGGGGCACGTCTTCCCGCTGCGCTACCGCGAGGGTGGCGTGCTCGTACGACGTGGCCACACCGAGGCGGCCGTCGACCTCGCCCGGATGGCGGGCCTCACCCCGGCCGGCGTGCTGGTCGAGGTGGTCAACGACGACGGCACCATGAAGCGCGGACAGCAGCTGCGCGACTTCGCCGACGAGCACGGCCTGAAGATGATCTCGATCGAGCAGATGGTGCACTACCGCCGCCGCACCGAGTCCCACATCGTCCGCGTCGCCGAGACCGTGCTGCCGACCAGCCACGGTGACTTCACCGCGTTCGGCTACCGGATCACGGTGGACGGCAGCGAGCACGTCGCCCTGGTGTACGGCGGACCCGAGTCGATCCAGAGCGGCGAACCCGTCCTCACCCGCGTGCACAGCGAATGCCTCACCGGTGACGTGTTCGGCTCGGAGCGGTGCGACTGCGGTCCGCAGCTCAACGAGGCGATGGACCTGATCGTCAGCGAGGGCAGGGGAGTGATCATCTACCTGCGCGGACACGAGGGGCGCGGCATCGGCCTGCTCGCCAAGCTGCAGGCCTACCAGCTCCAGGACGGCGGTCGCGACACCGTGGACGCCAACCTCGACCTCGGGCTGCCCGCGGACGCCCGTCACTACGGTGCGGCCACGCAGATCCTGCGCGACCTCGGCGTCGCGTCGGTCCGGCTGCTGACCAACAACCCCGACAAGACCGAGAGCCTGGAGTCGTACGGCGTGCCGGTGACCGAGCGAGTCCCGCTCACGCCGCGCCCCAACGGGCACAACCTGCAGTACCTCCTGACCAAGCGCGACCGGATGGGCCACCAGCTCGAAGGACTCGAAGACCAGGTGGTCGAGCAGCGAGCGCAGCGAGCGAACAGTCGAGACCACACTCCGGACGAGCAAGGAGCCAACCGATGAGCGGCGCCGGCATCCCCACCGACAAGCCCATCGACCTCAGCGGCCTCCGGGTCGCGGTCGTCGCCGCCAGCTGGCACGAACAGGTGACGGACGGCCTGCTCGCCGGTGCCCAGGAGGCACTCACGGCGTACCAGGTCACCGACTCCTACGTCGTCCGCGTCCCCGGCTCCTTCGAGCTGCCGATCGTCGCCCAGGCCTGCGCCCGCGCGGGGTACGACGCCGTCGTGGCGCTCGGCGTCGTCATCCGCGGCGGCACCCCGCACTTCGACTACGTCTGCACGGCCGCCACCGACGGGCTCAACCAGGTGGCGCTGCAGACCGGGGTGCCCATCGGTTTCGGCCTGCTCACCTGCGACACCGAGGCGCAGGCGCTCGACCGGGCGGGACTCGAGGGCAGCAGCGAGAGCAAGGGCTACGAGGCCACCGCCGCAGCGCTTCTCACCGCACAGACCTTGCGTCAGGTCGACGCCGACAACGACATACGCTGATCCCCGTGAAGACGTTCGAGGAGCTCTGGGCCGAGCTGAGCGAGAAGGCCGAGTCGCGCCCGGAGGGCTCCGGGACGGTCAAGGCGCTCGACGCCGGGGTCCACCAGATCGGCAAGAAGCTGGTCGAGGAGGCCGCCGAGTCCTGGATGGCGGCCGAGTTCGAGGGGCATGCGAGGGCGGCCGAGGAGATCAGCCAGCTGCTCTACCACGCGCAGGTGCTGATGCTCGCCGCCGGAGTCTCGCTCGACGACGTCTACTCACACCTCTAGGACCCTCCATGACCGATCAGCTTCTCCGGATCGCGATCCCCAACAAGGGCTCGCTGTCCGCCTCCGCCTCCGAGATCCTGCGCGAGGCCGGCTACCGGCAGCGCAGCGACTCCAAGGAGCTCAGCCTCCTCGACCGCGACAACGGGGTGGAGTTCTTCTACCTGCGTCCCCGCGACATCGCGCTGTACGTCGGCGAGGGCACTCTCGACGTCGGCATCACCGGGCGCGACCTGCTGCTCGACTCCGGCGCCAAGGCCGAGGAGTCCCTCCAGCTCGGCTTCGGCCGGTCCCGGTTCCGGTTCGCCGCCCGTCCCGGCGAGCTGACCTCGCTCGACGACCTGGCCGGCAAGCGGATCGCCACGTCGTACGTCGGGGTGGTGCGCCGTCATCTCGAGGAGCGCGGCATCGAGGCCGAGGTGATCCGTCTCGACGGTGCCGTCGAGAGCAGCATCCAGCTCGGCGTGGCCGACGTGATCGCCGACGTGGTGGAGACCGGCAGCACCATGAAGGCCGCGGGTCTGGAGATCGCCGGTGACGTCATCCTCGAGTCCGAGGCGGTGCTGATCACCCGCGCCGGCACGGCCGACCCCGACGGCTTCGAGGTCTTCAAGCGCCGGCTCGACGGGGTCCTCGTGGCGCGCACCTACGTGATGATGGACTACGACATGCCCGAGGAACGGGTCGAGGAAGCGGTCGCGCTGACCCCCGGCCTCGAGGGCCCGACGATGTCCCCGCTCCATCGCGAGGGCTGGGTCGCCGTACGCGCCATGGTCCCGCGCGACGGCGCGCAGAAGCTGATGGACGATCTCTACGAGATCGGTGCGCGGGCCATCCTGCTCACCGACATCCATGCCTGCCGACTCTGACCCGGGTCGGCCCCCGGACCCGGCCGGGTGACGGCACCGACGCTGCCGCACACGTGGCGTCCCCTCGGCGTACGGATCGCGGTCGGGGTTCTCGGCGGGATGCTCATCGTGATCGCCGGCTTCGTCTGGTTCGCCTTCGACGACGCCACCCGCGCCCAGTTCACCGTGCTCGAGCGCATCACGCTGGTGCTGATCGGGCTGATGCTGTTCGCGGCCTACTACGCCCTGTTGCGCTGCCGCGTCAGTGCGACGACGGCGGGGCTGACGGTGGTCAACGGCTACCGCAAGCGCACCTACGAGTGGTCGCAGGTCATCCAGGCCTCGCTGCGCCGCGGTGCTCCGTGGGGCACGCTCGACCTGTCCGACGGCACCACCGTGTCGGTGATGGGCGTCCAGGGTTCCGACGGCGCTCGCGCTCGCCGGGCGATCCGGGAGATCCGCGCCGCGATCGCCGCCAACACTCCTGACTGAGGAAATAACCCGGTGCCTCGGGCGCCGACGGCACCCTACGATCGCCGCGTGCCCGACTCGTGACCAGGCCCGCGACCCGCGACGACGCGGTGGCGATCAACGAGCTGATGGCGGCCGCCGAGACGGTCGACCGCACCGACGAGCACTACAGCGTCGAGGACGTCCTCGAGGAGCTCGACAACCCGATGATCGACCTGGCCCGGGACTGGGTCGTCGTGGAGGCCGACGGCCGGATCGTGGCGCACGCCCAGCTCACGCCGCGGGCGCCGTACGACGGGTCGCTCAAGGTCGAGATCGGCGGGACCGTGCACCCCGACCACCGCGGCCAGGGGCTCGGGTCGCAGCTGGTGCCGGCCATGATCGACCGGGCACGCGACTACGTGCGCGAGCGGGGCGACCTGCTGCCGGTGATCGCTGCCACCGCCCCGGCCGACAACACCGACCTGGCCGACATCTTCGCCCGCCACGGGATGCTCCCGCACCGGTGGAACTTCCTGATGGTCTGCGACCTGTCCCGCGTCGAGGGGGAGGGCAACGGGTTGCCCGAGGGCTACGTCGTGTCGACCTGGGAGGGCATCGACCAGGACGAGATGCGGCTCGCGCACAACGAGGCGTTCGTGGACCATCCCGGCTTCGTCCCGTGGAGCCGGGAGCTCTGGGCGCAGTGGGTGGTCGATACGCGCAACTCCCGGCCCGCGCTCAGCCTGGTCGCTCGCGACGTCGACGGGCGGGTGGCGGCGTACGTGCAGACCAGCGAGTTCGACGCGTTCTTCGAGGCGACCGGCGTCCGCGAGGCCTACGTGAACAAGGTCGGCACCCTGCCCGACCACCGTCGGCGGGGACTGGCGGCAGCGCTGCTGCGTCTCTCGGTCCGGAGCTATCGCGACGCCGGCTACGGCCGCGCCTCGCTCGACGTGGACTCGGAGAACCCGACCGGCGCGCTCGGGCTCTACGAGTCGATCGGCTTCGCCACCGACCAGCGCTGGAGCAGCTACCTCTTGGGTGACTGACGGGCCGGGCAGCTCGAGCACGGCGCCGGAGGTGTCGTCCGCGGGGTACTCGACCTCGTAGCCGTGCTGCTTGCGCAGGTCGGCGTCTCCCCAGCGCTCGGTCCGGGCGTTGCGGTAGTTGAACCACAGCGTCGCTCCACGCGGCGCGGTCAGCACCGTGCGTGCCACGGCGGCGTCGTCGGGGTGGTGGAAGGTGTCGCCGTTGCTGGAGAACACGTAGTGCCGTGCCGGCGCGGTGGCCAGCATCGTCTCGAGGACGTTGCCGCGGCTGCCGTGGTGCGGCAGCTTGAACGCGTCGATCTCGAGTCGCTCGAGCCCACGGGCCGCTCGCGACGGCGCTGAGGCCGGCAGCGAGCACGTCGCCGTACCCGTCCCCGGCGAGCACCACGCTCGCGCCCCGATGCTCGACGAGCAGCCCGATGCTGCTGCCGTTGGGCACCGAGTCGTCCTTGGGGCTGTGCTCGGCCGCGAGCTTCTCCAGGTCGCCCAGCTTGCGAGGGCGATCGGGACCGCCGATCTCGCGGGTCCCGTCGCGCGCCTTCTTCAGCACGGAGGCCCAGGTCTTCGCGAGGGTGCCGAGTCGATTGGCGTCCGGAGAGAGCACGGTGATGTGCGGCCCGCCCTGCGGCACCGAGACCTCGACGAGACCGTCCGCCGTGGTGGCGATCTGCTTCTCGCCGAACGCCTTGTTCCAGGGGAGGACGGCGCCACCCGCCGTGCCGGTCAGCACGGCGCCCAGGTCCTCGCCCTGCTCGATGCTGCGTACGCCGTCGAGGTGCTGGCGGCCGTTGAACCAGAAGTCGTGGACCTGCTCGTGTGCGAAGTCGCTGCGCACGAACGGCAGGAAGCCGCCGATGTGGTCGCTGTCGACGTGCGTGACCACGGCGACGTCGATCTGCCGCGATGCCTTCGGCAGCTTCGCCAGCCGGGCCTCGAGCAGCGGCCAGGTGTCGGACGGGCCACCGTCGACCAGCATCCGCCACGGTGCTGCTCCGGGGCGCAGGCACTCCACGAGCAGGCAGTCACCCAGACGTGCCGGCAGGGCCTGGATGCGGATGGCCGTCGCCACGCGCCCATGCTCTCAGTAGGGCACGGGTGCCGTCCACGTGGACATCTGCGCGGTCACGGGTGCGCTCGCGAGTGAACAGCACCTGCTCGTCGGCGGCCCACTGCTCCCAGTACGGCGCGAAGGTGTCGCCGTCGCGCTCGATGCCGCGGCGCATGCGCAGGTCGTGCGGCGCCTCCACCCAGACCAGCACCGTCTGCAGGGGAGCGAACCGGGAGGCGCCGCTGCCCACGCCCTCGAGCACCAGCAGCGGCACCGGCTCCACGGGCACGGTCTCGGCGAACTCGCCGGCCACCCAGTCGTAGCGGCGGTAGCTGCCCGCCCGCCCCTCCGCCAGCGGAGTCAGCAGCCCCTCGAGCTGCTCGTCGACGCGCGGGAGACCCGACCAGCCGGGGAACATGTCGTCCATGTGCAGGAGGCGCGAGCGTGCTGGTGGCCGTCGAAACCGTCGGCGACTGCCTCGGCCAGGGTCGTCTTGCCCGATCCGGCGGGGCCGTCGATGCAGACCAGCCGACCCGTGCCGAGCGTCGGCGGGACGTTCGCGCCAGCAGCTCCAGCACGGTGGCGGGAGCGCTCACCAGGCCAGCCCGAGACCGCGGTACGACGGCACCGTCTCGGCGACTTCCTCCCCGGCGAGGAGGTGCACCCGGTTGGTGTGCTCGGCCAGCTCGCCGGACTTGGCGTGCCGGAACCACACCCAGTCGCCGATCTGGAGCAGGTGCGCGCCCGAGCCGGTCAGCGGCGTCTGCACCTCGCCGGCTCCCTCGAGCCCGGTCAGGTGCAGGTCCGGCGGCGCCCAGGGCAGGGGAGCGCGGTCCTTGCCGGTGGGGCCGCTCGCGATGAAGCCACCACCGGCGACGGTGACCACACCGTCGCTGGGGCGGCGTACGACCGGGACGCCGAAGAACGCCGCCGGACGCGGCTCGAAGCTCAGGTAGTGGTCGAAGAGCCCCGGGACGAGCAGGCCCGAACCGGCCGCGACCTCGGTGACCACCGGGTCGGCCACCGTCGACTCGACGCTGCCGGACCCGCCGGCGTTCCAGAACTCCAGGTCGGTGAGGCCCTTCAGCTGCGCCACGATCTGCGCACGCCGCTCCTCGAGCTGGGCGATCGAGGCCGACTTGAGCTTGCGTACGACGAGCGACTTCGCGCGCTGGTGCGGTACGTCGTCCGGCACACCGGCGACCTGACCCTCGTAGGTCATCACCCCGACGAGGGAGAAGCCTCGGTCGACGATGTCGCGGGCGAGGTCGACCACCTCGGCGGCGTCGTACAACGGGGAGCGCTTGGGCCCGACGTGTGACCGACCCATCTTCAGGCCCGCGTCGATGTCGATGGCCACCCGTGGCGTCGCCCCGCTCGGGGCAGGCCGCCTCGATCAACGACAGATGGGCCGGGTCGTCCACCATCAGGGTGACGCGCCCGCGTGCCTCCTCGTCGCCGAGCAGGTCGGCCAGCCCGCCCCGGTCGACGGTGGGGTAGCCCATCACGGCGTCGTCGGTGATGCCCGTTGCGCACCAGCCAGGTCGCCTCGCGCAGCGAGTAGGCGAGGACACCCGAGAAGCCCGGCTTGGCCAGGGCGCGCTCGACCAGGGCCGGGATGCGCAGCGACTTCGAGGCCACCCGGATCGGCTTGCCCGCCGCGCGTCGGACCAGGTCCGCGGCGTTGGCGTCGAAGGCGTCGAGGTCGACGACCATCATCGGCGTCGCGGGGTCCTCCAGGCTGGCGACGGCGTGGTTGAGGCGTCGCGCGAGCTGGTAGCGCGCGGCATCGCTGCCGTGAGGCTCCTCGGTGCCCACGTCAGATGCCGTGCTTCTTCAGGATGGCCTCGATGTCGTCGAGGTTGTCGAGGTCGTCCGGATCGCGCTTCTTCGGCTGCTTCTTCGCGGTCACGGGGGCCGCTCCCTTCGCCTGCAGCCGCTCGGCCTTGCGGGTGGCGCGCTCCGCTGCCTTGCCGCGTACGCCGATGCCGCGCAACCGCAGCTGTCCCGAGATCACGAACAGGGCGGCGGACCCGCCGGCGACGATGATCCCGATCCACACGGCGGGGGAGAACACCAGCTTGGTCGCCCAGTTGCCGACGTCGTTGATGATGTTCACCGCGAGCTTCAGGGTGCCGGTCAGCCACGCGGCCACCGGGACCAACGTCCACGCCAGGCCGCGCAGCCCGGCGGCCAGGCCGCGCCGGCGCCAGGCCACCCAGCTGAGGGCGCCACCGATGATGGTCAGGGTGAGGGCGAGCGCCGCCCAGGTAGTGCTGTCGATGGTCACCTCGAGGGGCATGGCTCCAGCCTAGATGCGCACGTCCAAGACCCCTCTGGCACCATCGCGGGATGCGCACCATCCCGGACCCCGGCTTCGCGGGCGACACCGGTCAGGTCGACGCCGAGCTGGCCGCGGCGCTGGCGGCGTACGACGCCGCGCCGGACGATCCCGAGGCCGCACCGCGCCGTGCTCGCCAGGCTGCCGCAGACGCGCCTGCTGGTCCCCGTGGTGGCGATCCTCGGCGAGGTCGAGCACGACGAGCAGGGACTCGCCCACGACAAGACCAGCGACATGGCGGCCGTGCTGATGACCGGTCGCGACGGCCGCAAGGCCCTGCTCGCCTTCACCGGCACCGCTGCCCTCCAGGCCTGGGACCCGAGCGCCCGTCCGGTCCCCGTCACCGCCAGGCACGCCGCCCAGTCCGCCCTCCAGGACGAGGCCTCGGCCCTGCTCATCGACGTCGCCGGCCCGGCCCTGTTCGTCGTCGAGGGCGCCGACCTCCGCGCGCTCGCCGGCGCTCGGTGGTCTCGGTGGTTGGGGCTGAGGAGGCCGAGGAGCGAGGCCGTCTCGAAACCACCTGATCACGTGGTTTCGAGACGCTCGCTGCCGCTCGCTCCTCAACCACCGAGGGGCTGGATTTTCCCTCAGCAGCCATCCCTTGTACCCTTGTGCGTGACCGATCGGTCATGTCCTCACGGGCAGGATCGATCTGACAAGCGGAGGCCTCCTCCCACCCGCATCGACCGCCGGTAATGCTGGGCCACCAGGTCGTCGGGTCCAGGTCACGGGATGCAGCGACAGGTGTCGCCGTACTCCCGTTACTGAGGCTTCCGTGCGTCGCGCGGAGGCCTTCTTCGTTGTCGGGGCAGAAATGCGCCGGTGAAGTTGTTCTCCGCGGGTTGACCAAGAGACCTACACAGGAGGACCCATCAGCACTGAGCTGCGTATCAACGACCGGATCCGGGTACCCGAAGTCCGGCTCGTTGGCCCCAATGGCGAGACCGTCGGCATCGTGCCGACGGACCAGGCCCTCAAGCTGGCCCAGGAGGCCGACCTCGACCTCGTCGAGATCGCACCCCAGGGCCGGCCGCCGGTCTGCAAGCTCATGGACTACGGCAAGTTCAAGTACGAGAACGCGCAGAAGGCCCGTGAAGCACGTCGCAACCAGACCAACACGGTCATCAAGGAGATGAAGCTCCGGCCGAAGATCGACCAGCACGACTACGAGACCAAGAAGGGTCACGTCGTGCGGTTCCTTCGCCAGGGCGACAAGGTCAAGATCACGATCATGTTCCGTGGTCGCGAGCAGCACCGCCCCGAGCTCGGGTTCCGGTTGCTGCAGCGGCTCGCCGAGGACGTGACCGAGCTGGGCTTCATCGAGTCGTCTCCCAAGCAGGACGGCCGCAACATGATCATGGTCCTGGGGCCGCACAAGAAGAAGTCCGAGGCCAAGGCCGAGGTGAAGGCGGAGAAGCAGGAGCGCGCTGCCGCTCGCGAGGCCGAACGGGCCGAGGAGCACGCCGAGCGTCGCGCCGCCCACGCCTCACCGGCGCCGAAGAAGGAGCGCGGACGCTCCGAGAACCTCGACCCCGAGATCGACGCGTAACGAGTAGAAGGAAACGACACCCATGCCGAAGAACAAGACCCACTCCGGTGCCTCCAAGCGCTTTCGCGTCACGGGCTCGGGCAAGATCCGTCGCCAGAAGGCGGGCCTGCGCCACAACCTGGAGCGGAAGCCGTCCAAGATGACCCGTCGCATGTCGGGCACGACCGAGCTGGCCAAGGCCGACGTCAAGCGCGCCAAGAAGCTGCTCGGACTCTGACCCCCCACTCACCACCTGCCCCAGTGCATCTCTGCGACGGGCATTCACGAACACGCTAGGAGCAACACACATGGCACGCGTCAAGCGGGCGGTCAACGCCCAGAAGAAGCGTCGGGTCACTCTCGAGCGCGCCTCCGGTTACCGGGGCCAGCGCTCGCGCCTCTACCGCAAGGCGAAGGAGCAGGTCACCCACTCGCTGGTCTACAGCTACGCCGACCGGCGCAAGAAGAAGGGCGACTTCCGCAAGCTCTGGATCCAGCGCATCAACGCCGGCGCCCGGGCCAACGGCCTGACCTACAACCGCTTCATCCAGGGCCTCAAGGCTGCGGGTGTCGAGGTCGACCGCAAGATCCTGGCCGACCTGGCCGTCAACGACGCGCCGGCCTTCGCCGTGCTCGTCGAGACCGCCAAGTCCGCCCTCCCCGAGGACGTCAACGCTCCCGCGTCGGCCTGATCCTCGCCCCTGACGGTGGCGAGCCTCCCTGCAGCAAGTCCTGACCCGCGGCCCCTCTCCAGCAAGAGCGGCCGGGTCAAGACGGCTCGGAGGCTCGCCCGTCGCAATTCCCGGGCCGAGCACCGGCTGTTCCTCGCCGAGGGCGCCAAGGCGCTGACCGAGGCGCTGCACGCCGGCGGGGTCGTCGAGGTGTTCGCGACCCTCGAGGCCAGCGAGCAGTACGCCGCGCTCCGCAAGGCCGTCGACGACTCGGGGATCCCGTGGTCCCTCGTCGACGACGACGCGATCGCCTCCCTCAGCGGGGCGGTCACCCCGCAGGGGATCGTCGCGACCTGCCGCTTCCTCGACGTACCCCTGTCGTCGGTGGTTGAGGAGCGAGGGACGAGCGTCTCGAAACCACCTGTCCTCGTCATCTGCGCCGACGTCCGCGACCCCGGCAACGCCGGCACGGTGATCCGCTGCGCGGACGCGTCCGGCGCCGATGCGGTCGTGCTGGCCGGCAACAGCGTCGACCCCTACAACGACAAGACCGTGCGAGCGACGGTCGGCAGCCTCTGGCACGTCCCGCTCGCCCTGCACGACGACCCGGCGGACGTCGTACGTCGCGCCCAGGCCGAGGGCTACACCGTGCTCGCCGCCGACGGCGCGGGGGAGACCGACCTGTTCGAGGCCGAGTCCTCGGGGCTGCTCGGCGGCCGGGTCGCGTGGCTGTTCGGCAACGAGGCCTGGGGGCTGCCCGACGAGCTGGCGGCGCTGGCCGACCACCGGGTGTCGATCCCGATCTACGGCCGCGCCGAGAGCCTCAACCTGTCCACCGCCGCCGCCGTCTGCCTCTACGCGACCGCCCGCGCTCGCCGCTGACCGCCTGCCGATCATTCCTGCTCGGCCAGCCAGGTCTCGCCCCGACGGCGTGAGGCGCGCGAGAGCCAGGCGTCCTGCACCAGCTCGGTGAGCTCGTCGAGGTCGATCTCGCCGATCCGGCTGCCGCGGATCAGGACCGACGGGTGGCCGTCGAAGTGCGGGGTGGTGAAGTACGGCGAGTCCGGGTCGAGCACCATCGCCTGCTTGTCGTCCTCGGAGGCGACCCAGAAGACGATGACGTCGTCGTACCGCTCCTTCGTCTCCGGGTCGAACGCGTCGGGTCGCGGGTTGCGGAAGAACACGAAGGACTTGCCGCCGACCTGGTAGACCGCGTTCTTCAGGTCGGGGTAGACGGTCACGTGCGGCATGCCCCCGGCGAGGCGGTGCACGTCCTCGACCTTGGCCTTCCGGCTCTTCCTGGGCGCCATGACGGGAGCGTACGACGGCTCAGGGATGCAGCCGGGCGCCCTTGAGGATCTTGTCGACGGCGTTCTTCGGCCCGTGCACGGCCAGTCCCACGAGATCGAGGTCGGCGCCGGCGACCGCACTGACCGTCGCGCGGTTGGCCTCGTCGTGACCGGTGCGGAACATGTCGGAGGTGTACACCGCGATCGGCAGCTCGCGCCGCAACGCACGTTCGCGTGCGGCGACGAGGTGTTCCTTGCTTCCCTCGAAGACGAGCACCGGGATGCCGAGCAGCGCGAGGTAGCTCTGACCGTCGGCGTCGGCGTACGGCTCCCCGACCAGCTGCGGGTGGGCCGCCGCGATGCCGCTGGCCAGGAAGGCGGTGACGTTGAGCCGCTGCCAGGTCTCGAGGTCCTCGCGGACGAGGACCGCGACCTTGGTGTCGAACGGGGGAGTGAGTGCGTCGTTCACGTCCTCATCGTCGACCGATCTGCGTGTCGCCGTCTTGTACGTTCCTGACATGGAGCCCGAGCCGACAGTGCGGGCCTGGAGCCCGGCGGTCCCGGGCGTCAGCGAGGTGCTGCACGCGCACTTCCCGCGGCACGCCTACCCGCTCCACACCCACGACACCTGGACGCTGCTCGTGGTCGACACCGGTGCCGTGCGGTTCGACCTGGAGCGCCACGAGCACGCCGCTCTGCGACGACGGGTCACGCTGCTGCCGCCGTACGTGCCCCACGACGGTCGTTCCGTGACGGCCGACGGTTTCCGGAAACGCGTCGTCTACCTCGATGCCGACACCCTGGGCGTACGACGGATCGGGCGTGCCGTCGACCACCCGGGCTGGGACGACCCCGCGCTGCGCGGCGAGCTCCACCTGCTCCACGAGTCGATGCGCGAGCCCGGCGACGAGTTCGAGGCGGAGAGTCGGCTGGCGCTGGTGACGGCACGACTGCGTGCTCATCTCGACCGGCTGCCGGATCCGCCCGCGCGTCGTGACCCCGGTCTGGCCGCGAGGCTGCAGGACCTGCTCGACGACCACGTCGTCGACGGGATCAGCCTCGCCGCGGCAGCCGGCGTGCTCGACGCGCACCCGACCCACCTGGTCCGTGCCTTCCGCCGCGAGGTCGGCATCCCGCCGCATCGCTACCTGACCGGCCGGCGGCTCGACCGCGCGCGGCGGATGCTGCTCGCCGGGGGCCGTCCCGCAGACGTCGCCGTCGAGGTCGGCTTCCACGACCAGGCGCACCTGACCCGGCACTTCAAGCGGATGCTCGGCGTCACTCCCGGCGCCTACGCGACCTCGGCCTGACCTGCACAGAACCTTCACGATTCGCGCACCCCTCGCACCCCTCCGCGTCCCTAGGCTCCTGCCATGGAGTCATCCGGGACCACCGCGACGATCCTCGTCGTCGAGGACGAGCCGCTGATCAACCAGGCGGTGGGGGACCGGCTCCGGGCCGAGGGGCACCACGTCGTCCCGGCGTACGACGGCCCGGGTGCGGTCGAGGCCTTCGCGGAGCACCGCCCCGACCTCGTGGTGCTCGACGTGATGCTGCCCGGCTTCGACGGGCTCGAGGTGTGCCGCCGCATCCAGCAGCAGCGACCCGTCCCCGTGCTGATGCTGACCGCCCGCGACGACGAGTCCGACGTGCTGGTCGGGCTGGGCGTGGGCGCCGACGACTACCTGACCAAGCCGTTCCGGATGCGCGAGCTGGTGGCTCGCGTCGCCGCCCTGCTCCGACGGGTCGAGCGCGCCGAGCAGCTCGTGCGCGAGACGCCGCCGACGCCGGTGACGGTCGGGGACGTCCGTCTCGACCCGGGCGCACGCCGCGTGTGGCTGGTCGGCGACGAGGTCCACCTGACGCCGACCGAGTTCGACCTGCTGTCCTGCCTGGCCGCGGCGAAGGGCCAGGTGCTCAGCCGCGAGCGGCTGCTCGCCGAGGTGTGGGGCTGGGACGGCGGCGCCGGCGCCACCCGCACGGTCGACAGCCACGTCAAGGCACTGCGCGCCAAGATCGGCGCCGAGCGGGTGCGCACCGTGCACGGCGTCGGCTACTCCCTCGAGGAACGATGAGCGTCGCTGCTCCGAGGGAGCCGCTGGGCCAGGTCACCTCGATCAAGGTCAAGCTCGGGCTGCTGGTCGCGGCCAGCGTGCTGGTCGCGGCCGTGCTGGCGACGCTCGGGGCGGGGACGGTGCCGGCGTGGCTGAGCATCCCGGTCACCGTGCTGCTCGCCCTGGCCGTCACCCAGCTGCTGGCGGTCGGGATGACCTCGCCGTTGCGGCAGATGACCGAGGCCGCGCGCCGGATGGCCGCCGGCGACTACGCGGTGCGCGTGCAGAGCGACTCCACCGACGAGGTCGGCCAGCTCGCCCGTGCCTTCAACACGATGTCGGCCGACCTCGCCACGGTCGACCGTCAGCGGCGCGACCTGATCGCGAGCGTCTCGCACGAGCTGCGTACCCCGCTCGCCGCGCTGGTCGCCGTGCTGGAGAACCTCGACGACGGGGTGACCGCGCCCGACCCGCAGACGATGCACGTCGCTCGCGCCCAGGCCGAGCGGCTCAGCGATCTCGTGGACGACCTGCTCGACCTCTCCCGTGTCGACGCCGGCGTGGTCGCGCTCGACCGCGTGTCGACCAGCCGGTCGCAGCGGTCGTGGAGGCGGCGGTGGCGGAGGCGAGGTCGGGCCCGGGGGCCAGCCAGCGTGGGGTCACCTTCGCCGTGCGGGTCGAGCCACCCGACCTCTCGGCGTACGCCGACCGCGCCCGCCTGCACCAGCTGCTCGCCAACCTGCTCGACAACGCTGCCCGGCACAGCCCGGCCGGCGGGGTGGTGCACGTGTCCGCCGATGTCGTCGGCGGGAGCCTCCGGCTCGAGGTCGCCGACCAGGGACCCGGCATCGAGCCGCAGGACCGCGAGCGCGTCTTCGAACGGTTCGGCACCCTGCCGGACTCCGGCGGCGGCACCGGGCTCGGGCTCGCGATCGCCCGCTGGGTCACCGACCTGCACGGCGGCCGGATCACGGTCGTCGACCCCGTGCCCGGCGAGACCGGAGCCCGCTTCCGGGTCGAGCTGCCCCGTTCACCGGCCGTCACCCCCCAGAGAGGAACCTGCCCATGGACGCACCCGCCCGCCTCGGTCGACACCGCCGCCGATCGGTCCCGCCGCGACCCCGCTGACCGCCGGGTCGGGCTCGCTCGTGGACGACGTCTTCGGCACCCTCTGGGTCGACGGCAAGGTCCCGCCGCGCCGCTGGGTGCTGCTGACCTGCGTCGCCATCGGCGTCTTCGCCGGGCTGTCGCTGCCGTTCTCGAACATCGGCCTGGCTGCCACGCTGACGCTGGTCGCGGCAGGAGTGCTGGTGCTGGTCCTGACCCGGCACCGGCGCAGCCCGTTCACCTGGGTCTGTGCGGTGCTGGCCTTCGGCTTCGCCCTGGTGCTGACCCTGCGCGCAGCGGAGTGGCTCGCCGTGCTCGGCCTGATGGTCAGCGCCGTCCTCGTCACCGCCGCCCTGACCGCGGGCCGGAGCGTCTTCGGGATGGTCTTCGGTGCGATGGCCTGGCCGACCGCGGGGGTACGCGGGCTCCCGTGGCTCGGCCGGACCATCCGCGCGTCGGGCGGCGGCACCAACGCGGCCGCGGTCACCCGCACGATCCTGCTGTCGGTGCTGGGGATCCTCGTCTTCGGACTGCTGTTCGCGAGCGGAGACGCGATCTTCGGCCACTGGGTGAGCTCGGTGCTGCCCAACGTCGAGGACAGCCTGGCGCTGCGCCTGTTCGTGATGGTCGCCGTCGGCGGGTCGGTCCTCGCGGCGGCGTACCTCGCGATCAACCCGCCCCAGGTCGAGCGGCCCGCCGTACGACGCCCGGTGCAGCACCGCTTCGAGTGGCTCGCCCCGGTGCTGCTCGTGGACGCGGTGTTCGTGCTCTTCCTGGTGGCGCAGGCGGCCGCCTTCTTCGGGGGGCACGACTACATCCAGAGCGCGACCGGGCTGACCTACGCGGAGTACGTCCACCAGGGCTTCGCGCAGCTCACCATCGCCACCCTGCTGACCCTGCTCGTCGTGTCCGCGGCCGCCCGCAAGGCCCGGCTGGACACGGCCGGCGACCGGGCCTGGCTGCGGGCGTCGCTCGGTGCGCTGTGCCTGCTCACCCTGGTCGTGGTCGCCTCGGCGCTGCACCGGATGGACCTCTACCAGGACGCCTACGGGTTCACCCGGCTGCGGCTGGTGGTCGACCTCTTCGAGGGCTGGCTCGGGCTGGTGGTGATCGGCGTGCTCGTCGCCGGCATCGGCCTGCGTGGCGCCTGGCTGCCGCGCGCCGCACTGCTCTCGGGTGCCGCGCTGCTGCTCGGCCTGGCGATCGCCAACCCGGACGCCTGGATCGCCCGGCACAACGTCGACCGCTACCAGACCACCGGCAAGGTCGACTGGTCCTACCTGCGCACGCCTCAGCCTCGACGCGGCCCCGACGTTGGTCGACGCTGCCGCCCGAGCAGGCCGCGTGCGCGCTCGGCGAGACGTCCCCGGACGCGGACACCTGGGCGGGCTGGAACCTCGGCCGGGTGCGCGGTCGCGAGGCGCTCGACGACTTCGTTCTCCCGGCGAGTGCGGGCTGCAGTGAGGTCGTCGACCCGGCTCGGTGACCTACGCTGGCGGCGTGAGTGCCGAACCCGCCGCCAGCGTGTCCGACGGACTGTTCGACGCACTGCCCGACGGTGTGGTCATCGCCGACGCCGACGGCATCGTCACGCACGGTCAACGAGCAGGCCCGCCGGCTGCTCGGCAGCGCGGTCGAGGTCGGCCGGCCGCTGTCGGAGGTGATGGCCCTCCAGGACCAGGAGAGCTGCGACTGGTACGCCAGCAACAAGCCCTACGAGGGACTCGGCAGCCGGGTCGGCCTCACCGAGCAGGCGTGGCTGACCACCGACGGCACCGAGGTGCTGGTCACCGGCCGGATCAACCGCGTGCGCCGCTTCGGCCCGGTCGAGAGCGTGGCCCTGGTGATCCGCTCGGGCCGCGGCCGCGCCCGGCTCGACCGCGACCGCTCCGACCTCGTCGCGACGGTGGCCCACGAGCTGCGCTCGCCGCTGACCGGGGTGAAGGGCTTCGTCGGCACCCTGCTCAGCAAGTGGGAGCGGCTCAACGACGAGCAGAAGAAGCTGATGCTCACCACGGTGCACGCCGACTCCGAGCGGCTCTCGCGGCTGATCACCGAGCTGCTCGACGTGGCCCGCATCGACACCGGTCGGCTGCCGCTGTACCCGCGCGACGTGGACACCCAGACGCTCGTGGAGCGGTGCGTCGAGTCGGTCCGGGCGGGCACGACGCGCACCATCGAGTCGTCGTACGCCGAGCCGGTGCCGCAGGTCTTCGCCGACCCCGACAAGCTCTCCCAGGTCGTCACCAACGTCGTCGACAACGCGATCCGCCACGGCGAGGGCATCGTCCGGGTCAGCGTCGAGGGCATCACCGAACCGTTCCCGGGCGTGCTCATCCGCGTCGACGACGAGGGCGAGGGCATCGACGAGGCCATCCGCGCGCGGGTGTTCACCAAGTTCTGGAAGCACGGCGTCCGCGGCGGCACCGGCCTGGGCATGTACATCGTCCACGGCCTCGCCCGCGTCCACGGCGGCGAGGTCCGCATCGCCGACTCCGACTCCGGCGGCGCCCGCCTCGAGATCCGCTGGCCCTCCGACGACCGCCGCTGATCAACCGGATAGTCCCGAGTGAATGGACCGCTCGGAGGCCGCCGGACGGGTCCGAACGCTCGGACTATCCGGCTTGATCGAATCCCGTTGGCCCGCCGTACGACGCACTTCCTAGACTGGCCCGCGCACGCATCCGTGCGCCTCACGCGAAAGGCAGTCCATGTCGGGCCCGAACTCCGAGTACGACCCGGTCCAGGTGACCCCGCTCGACGAGGAGCACGTCGAGGCGATGCGCGCGGAGGCGCTGGCGGCGATCGCCGCGGCCACCGATCTCGAGACCCTCAAGCACGTCCGCACCGAGCACGCCGGTGACCGTTCGCCGCTCGCCCTGGCCAACCGCGAGATCGGCGCGCTGCCGCCCCAGGCCCGCAAGGACGCCGGCCAGCGCGTCGGCCAGGCCCGCGGCGCGGTCAGCCAGGCCCTGGCGCAGCGCCAGGCCGAGCTCGAGGTCGAGGCCGAGGCGCGGATGCTCGTCGAGGAGACCGTCGACGTCACCCTCCCGTGGGACCGCGCCACCAAGGGCGCCCGCCACCCGATCACGATGATGCACGAGAAGATCGCCGACGTCTTCGTGGCGATGGGCTGGGAGGTCGCCGAGGGGCCGATCGTCGAGGCCGAGTGGCTCAACTTCGACGCCCTCAACCTCGGCCCCGACCACCCGGCGCGCACGATGCAGGACACCTTCTGGACCGAGCCGGCCGAGCACCACCTCGTGCTGCGCACCCAGACCAGCCCGGTGCAGGCGCGCGCGATGCTGACCCGCACGCCGCCGATCTACGTCGTCTCGCCCGGTCGCGTCTTCCGCACCGACGAGTACGACGCCACGCACAGCCCGATGTTCCACCAGGTCGAGGGACTCTGCATCGACCAGGGCATCACCATGGCCCACCTCAAGGGCACCCTCGACCACTTCGCCGCGTCGATGTTCGGCGAGGGGATCAGCACCCGCTTCCGCCCGTCGTACTTCCCCTTCACCGAGCCCTCCGCCGAGGTCGACCTGCGCTGCTTCGTCTGCCGCGGCCTGCACCCCGCCGTCGACGACTGCCGCACCTGCAAGGGCGAGGGCTGGATCGAGTGGGGCGGCTGCGGCGTGGTCAACCCGCGCGTGCTCACCGCGTGCGGCGTCGACAACGACCGCTACACCGGCTTCGCGTTCGGCATGGGCATCGACCGCACCCTGATGTTCCGCCACGGCGTCGCCGACATGCGCGACATGTTCGAGGGCGACGTCCGCTTCTCCACCCCGTTCGGAGCAGACCTGTGAAGGCCCCCGTCTCCTGGATCCGCGAGTACGCCGACCTCCCGGCCGACGTCACCACCGAGGACCTCGCCCACCGGCTGACCGCGCTCGGCCTCAAGCTCGAGTCGCTCGAGCGCCCCGGCCACGACATCACCGGCCCGCTCGTCATCGGCCGCGTGCTGACGATGGAGCCCGAGCCGCAGAAGAACGGCAAGACCATCAACTGGTGCACCGTCGACGTCGGTGACGCCAACGGCACCGGCGAGCCGCAGGGCATCGTCTGCGGCGCGCACAACTTCGAGCCGGGCGACCTCGTGGTCGTCGTACTCCCCGGCGGCGTGCTGCCCGGCGGCTTCGAGATCTCCGCGCGCAAGACCTACGGCCACGTCTCCGCCGGCATGATCTGCTCGACCAAGGAGCTCGGCCTCGGCGAGGACCACGACGGCATCCTCGTGCTCCCCGCCGACGCCGGTGAGCCCGGCGACGACGTCTTCGACCTGCTCGCACCTGCGCGAAGAGGTCATCGAGTTCGAGATCAACCCCGACCGCGCCTACGCGCTCTCGCTGCGCGGCGTCTCCCGCGAGGCGGCCCAGGCGTACGCCGTGCCGTTCCACGACCCGGCCCTCCGCGAGACCCCGTCGGCCAACGGCGACGGCTACCCGGTCGTGGTCGACGACCCCGAGGGTTGCCCGGTCTTCGTGGCCCGCTCGGTGACCGGGTTCGACCCGACCGCGCCGACCCCGACTGGATGGCCCGTCGGCTGATGCGGCTCGGCCAGCGCCCGATCTCGCTGGCCGTCGACGTCACCAACTACGTGATGTTCGAGCTGGGCCGGCCGATCCACGGGTACGACGCCGACAAGCTCACCGGCCCGATCCGCGTACGCCGCGCCAACGAGGGGGAGCGGCTCACCACCCTCGACGGCAACGACCGCGCGCTCTCGCCCGAGGACCTCGTCGTCACCGACGACTCCGGGATCATCGGCCTCGGCGGCGTCATGGGCGGCGAGGACACCGAGATGTCCGAGACCACCACCCGCGTGCTGATCGAGGCCGCGCACTGGGACGCCGTGTCGATGTTCCGCACCGGCCGTCGCCACAAGCTCACCTCCGAGGCCGGCAGGCGCAACGAGCGCGGCGTCGACCCGACGATCTGCGAGGCCGCGGCCGACCGGGTGGCCGAGCTGCTCGCGGAGTACGGCGGAGGCACCATCGAGCCCGGCGTGACCGTCGTCGGAACCCCGCCGGCGCCGCCCACGATCACCATCCCGATCGACCTGCCCGCCCGGATCACCGGCATGGACATCGCCTCGGACACCACCATCGCCAACCTCGAGGCCGTCGGCTGCGCGGTCGAGGCCGGTGCCGACGAGCTGACCGCGACCGTGCCGGCCTGGCGGCCCGACCTGTCCGACCCCTTCGACCTCGTCGAGGAGGTCGCGCGCATCGTCGGCTACGAGGACGTCCCGAGCGTGCTCCCGCCGGCGCCGTCGGGCCGTGGCCTGACCCAGGCCCAGTCGATGCGTCGCCGGGTCGGCCGCACGCTGGCCGGCGAGGGGTACGTCGAGGTGCTCAACTTCCCGTTCATCGGGGAGGCCGACCTCGACCGGCTCGGGCTCGAGGCCGCCGACTCCCGTCGTACGACGCTCCGGCTGGCCAACCCGCTGAGCACGAAGAGCCGCTGATGACCACGACGCTGCTGCCGGGCCTGCTGCGGACCGTGGCGCGCAACGTCAGCCGCGGCACCAGCGACCTCGCGCTGTTCGAGACCGCGACCGTCACCCTGCCGCACTCCGGTGTCGGCGCGCCGATCCTGCCCGTCGACCGCCGCCCGACCGAGGGGGAGTGGGACGACCTCAACAAGGCGCTGCCCGACCAGCCGCTGCACCTCGCCTTCGCCGTCTGCGGTGACCGCGACCGCGCCGGCTGGTGGGGCGCCGGACGCCCAGGCCGGGTGGAGCGACGTCATCGAGACAGCCAGGGTCGTGGCGGACGCCCTCGGCCTCGAGCTCGTCGTGCGCCAGGCGAGCCTCGCGCCGTGGCACCCCGGCCGGT
>CAWCQB010000019.1:0-231544 GCA_963797505.1 uncultured Actinomycetota bacterium
AACGAGCAGGACGCCGTAGACCAGCGTGCGGCTGAGCACCAGCCGGATGTCGAAGAGGCGGTACCGCAGGATCGCGATGCCGATGGTGACGGGGAGGGCGACCCCCGCCAGGGTGAGCGCGAGGTCGACGCCGACGACGCTGTCGTCGAGGAGGAAGTGCGCGATCCACGCGAGCACGAGGGCGAGCGGGAGGCTGGTCGCCCCCCACACCAGCCACAGCAGCTGGAGCCGGGTCTCGCCCGTGGACAGTCGCAACCGTGCCCGCACCGCGAAGGCGGCGCCGAAGAGCAGGAGCACGGTCAGGAGCAGCCCGATCGCGCCGAGGATGCTGGAGACGGGTGTGGGCAGCAGGGTCAACGGCGGATCGGCTCCGTGGTGTGCCTCCCGGAACCCGCCGGCGTCGGCGGCCGCGCCCACCAGGAACGCCACCACCCCGACCAGGCACAGCCGAACCCAGCGGCGCCACCGCGGCGACAGGGTGTGCCCGTCGGGGACGAGGTAGGCGATCAGGCTCAGCCACAGGAACAGGAAGACCCACGACCCCGCCGCGAGCTGGTCCACCACCATCCCGCTCCGGCTCGTGCTCTCGCCCGTGAACGACAGCAGGGCGCCGAAGCAGACCCCGTGGGCCACCAGCAGGGCACCGATGGCGGTCTGGTGCGCGCGCAGCACCAGCAGGCCGACCAGGACGCTGACGGCGGCCACACCCAGGGCGATGACCGGGTTCATGCCGCAAGTCTGGAGCCTGCGCCCGCCGGTGGACAGACGCCCGGGACACCTTCCCGGGCTGCCCGGGACCGCTGCCTCGTGCGGCCGGGGCGGTGAGCCGGAGAGGTTCGGTGCACCGAGGGACCACCGGTCCCACCTGTTGAAGGGGCGCACCATGCCGCTCACGAGGTTCGAAAAGCTCCTGCCGTGGAGCGGCGCCGTCGCCGGCGTGTGCTGGATCGGCCAGAGCTTCCTGCAGAACACCTCCACCAAGGACGTGCCCGGCGCCGCCTCCGTCACGGTGATCCACGACCACCTCGCCCTCAACTACGGCTCGGTGGCGTGCCTGGTGCTGATGGGGATGTCGCTGCTCTTCTTCGCCACGGCGGTGCGCAACCTGCTCCGCTCGGGCGAGGCCCGCGAGGCGACGTACTCCAGCGTCGCGTACGGCGGCTGGATCGTGGTCGTCGCCGGCCTCTCCCAGATGGTGATGTGGAGCTGGGCACTGATCAACGGGGCTGCTGACGCCCACGACCAGACCGCCGCGCACACGCTGGGGTACGCGGCGTACTTCAGCTGGGCCGGGGTGGGCATCGGCCTGGCGACCGCCTTCATCGCGATGGGTCTGGGTGGCCTGCGCGGCGCGGTGCTGCCGAGGTGGTTCGCCATCCTCACGGTCGTCTTCGGTGTGCTGGGAGCCCTGGGTGACGCCGGCATCCCACCCGGCGGCCTGGTGACCTACCTGCTGCTGCCGTTCTGGCTGATCACGGCCTCCGTCATCGTCGCCAGGCGGCAGGACCGTGCGGGGGAGCGCGCCGAGCAGGTGCTGGCAGCCTCCTAGCGTGGCGAGGAGTGGCGCTGGGCCGCATGGCCCAGCGCCACCCGCACCGCCCACCGGTGTGTCGGCGCGACCACGGCCCAGACGACGCGCGCGGCCCGGTTGTCGAACGTCATGCCGCTCGCGAAGGTCGCCGTGCCTGCCGTCACCGTGAAGACCAGGGTGGCGATGATCCCCAGGCGAGACCGACGCTGGAGCACCGCGGATCCAGGGGTCGTCGCGACGACCGGCCAGCCCAGCACGTGCGCCGAGTCGCTGACAGGACGGCCCTCGAGCAGCAGCAGTCGCCAGCCGACGGTCAGGAAGAGCCGCATCGCGAGCGGGGCACCCTCGAAGCAGGCACGCGCCAGGGCCTCGGAATCGAGTGCTCCGGCCAGGGGAACCGACGCGGCGTGTTGCCAGTCGAGAGGACGGCCGGCGGCCGCCGCCAGCTCGGGACCGGGGCCACCGTCTTCGCGCGCACGGAGCCCACGGTAGGTCCTGCTGGTCAGTGTGTGCACGACCTGACCGCGAACGACCGATCACTCCAGCCCTCGGTGCGGATCACACCTGATGAGAGCGGCACCTGGGCCGCCTCATCACCTCGAGGAGCAAGCGATGTTGGACAACGCACGGTTGCGCTGGGTCGTCGTACTGACTGCGGTCGGATCGTTCATGGCGGCACTGGACACCCTCGTGGTGGCCTCGGCGCTGAGCACGATCCGGCACGACCTGGGCGCCTCGCTCAGCAACCTCGAGTGGACCCTCAACGCCTACAACCTCAGCTTTGCGGTGCTGCTGGTGCCGGCGGCGGTGCTCGGCGACCGGGTCGGCCGCGCCCGGACGTATGCCGCCGGGCTGACCCTCTTCGCGCTCGCCTCGGCAGGCTGCGCCCTCGCCGGTAGCGCGGGTGTGTTGATCTCCATGCGGGTCGTCCAGGGAGCCGGTGCCGCTGTGGTGATGACCCTGGGTCTTGCGCTGCTGACCTCCGCCTTCCCGGCGGAGCGGCGCGGCGCCGCGCTGGGGCTGTTCAGCGCCGTGACCGGAGTCGCGGTGGCAAGTGGACCGCTGGTCGGTGGAGCCGTGGTCGACGGGCTCGCCTGGCAGTGGATCTTCTGGCTGAACGTCCCGGTCGGGCTGGCAGCCGCCCCGCTGGTCCTCGCCAAGGTGCCCGAGGCGAGGGTTCCGGGGACTCGGCTCGACGCGCTCGGTGTCGTCCTGCTCGGCGGATCTGTGTTCGCCCTCGTCTGGGCCCTCGTGCGCGGTGAGGTCGCGGGATGGACGAGCGTAGAGGTCCTGGGCTCCGCACTCGCGGGAGTCGTGGCGATCGCCGGCTTCGCAGCGTGGGAGCGGCGAGCGGCTCACCCGCTCCTTCCCGTGCGGCTCGTCCGCCTGCGTGGGTTCAACGCCGGCAACCTCTCCATCGCGCTGACCTTTGCCTCGCTGTTCTCCGGGGTGTTCTTCTACGGCCAGCTCATCTCGGTGGTGATGGGGGAGTCGCCCTTGGGCGCAGGTGTGCGTCTGATGGCGTGGACGGGCACGTTCATCGTGTTCGCGCCGGCCGCCGGTGCGCTGGCCGACCGGATCGGTGAGCGCCCACTGGTCACCGTCGGGCTCGGGCTGCAGGCCGCGGCGATGGTCTGGTTGGCCGCCACGGTCGGCACCGACATGACCTATCTCGACATGGTCGGACCGTTCGTCGCGGGCGGGATCGGGGTGTCCCTGGCCATCCCGTGCGGTCAGAGTGCCGTGGTCGCCGCGGTCGAGGAGGTCGACATCGCCACCGCCTCGGGTGTCAACGCCACCATGCGCGAGCTGGGCGGCGTGCTGGGCATCGCCCTCACCGTGGCGGTCTTCGGCTCCGTAGGAGGCTTCGCATCACCCGAGAACTTCGTCGACGGGTTCCGCGGCGCCGTGCTGGCGGCGGCCGCACTGTCGTTGCTCGGTGCTGTCGCCGGCTCGATGCTGCCCACCCGTCGGCCACAGCTGGCCGACCTCACCCAGGTGGTGCCGGCATGACCGCGCGGATGGTCACCTACCGGGTGCGGGCGGGTTCTGCCGAGGAGAATTCGGCGTACGTTCGCGACGTGATGACCGAGCTCGCCGATCGCCAGGTCGTGGGACTCAGCTACTCGGTCTACCTGCTCGACGACGGAGTCAGCTTCGTGCACGTGGTCGACCAGATGGACGACCCCGAGTCGCTCTCGTCCTCCGCGGCGTTCCAACGCTTCACGTCGACCTTGCTCGCCGGCCGCGCCGAGACCACCCCGGAAGCGCACACGATGACGCTCGTCGGGAGGTACGTCGGATGACGCTCGCGTCGGAGGACTTCGCCGAACAGGTGGCCCCCTTGCGTCCGGGTCTGCTGCTGCACTGCTACCGGATGCTGGGCTCCTCGCACGACGCCGAGGACGCCGTCCAGGAGACGCTGCTCCGTGGCTGGCGAGGCGTGGACCGGTTCGAGGGGCGCAGCTCGTTGCGGACCTGGCTCTACACGGTGGCGACCAACGTCTGCCTGCGCGAGATCGAGCGGCGGGGACGTCGCGTGACACCGGTCGACCTGGGGCCGGCCAGGGATCCCGCGGACGGACTGGCAGCGCCGCTGACCGAGACCGTGTGGCTGGGGCCGCTGCCGGACGCCGGTCTCACGTGGGGAGCCACGCCTGCCGACGCGGTCTACGAGCAGCGGGAGGCCGTCGAGCTCGCCTTCGTCGCTGCACTCCAGTACCTGCCGCCACTCCAACGGGGTGTGCTGGTGCTGCGAGACGTGCTCGGGTTCACCGCGGTCGAGACCGCAGAGATCCTGGAGACCACCGTCCCCTCCGTGACGAGCGCCCTCGCCCGGGCACGCAGATCGGTGCGGACCGCCTTGCCCGAACGCACCCAGCAAGAGGTGTTGCGTGAGGTCGGCGACCGTCAGGTTCGCGCCGTCGTCGCGGCGTTGATGGCAGCCTGGGAGCGCTGCGACGTCCCCGGTGTGGTGGCGCTGCTCGCCGACGACGTGGAGCTCTCGATGCCGCCGTACGACGAGTGGTACCGCGGCCGCGACGACGTCGGCGCCTTCCTCGAGGCGGTGCCGCTCTCGCCCGGCAACCGCTGGCAGGGCGAGATCTGCGCTGCGAACGGGCAGTCGGCCGTGGCCTTCAGGATCTGGGACGACGCTGTCGGCGCCTACCTCTCCCACTGCCTCATGGTGCTCTCGTTCGCGCCCGACGGCCGCATCAGGGAGCTCACGACATTTCTCGAGCCCGAGATCGCTCGATGACGTCGACGGTGGAGGCTGGCCCGGTTCCACCACTGCGACACATGGTGCGGGTGAGGTAGATCCGTCGCGCACTGAACTACGGTGACCGCATGTCATCACCGGCAGACGAGCAAGCCGGCTCGAAGAACGCCTTGCCCGGCACCCTCACCACCATGCCACGCTCGATCGTCGTGCTGCTCGGCATCGTGGGCGTCGTCGCGCTGGGGGTCGGCACCAAGGCGGCTGCCGGGATCGTCGCGCCGACGATGCTCGCCCTCGTGCTGACCATCGCCGTGATGCCGATCGGCCGATGGGCGCGCAAGCACCGCTGGCCGGGATGGCTGGCGACGCTGACCGCCCTCATCGCGGCCTACCTCATCCTCGTGGTGATGATCGTCGGCTGCGTCGTGTGCCTGATCAAGTTCGTCAACCTGCTTCCGTCGTACGCCGCCGACGCGAAGTCCATGACCAACGACGTCGAGGCAGACCTCTCCAAGCTCGGCCTGAGCACGAGCTCGACCAAGGACGTCCTGTCACAGCTGGACCCGACGAAGCTGGCAAACGCGCTGGGCGACGTGATCGCGAGCATCCTCGACGCGACCGGAGCGCTGTTCTTCCTCGTGACGCTGATGTTCTTCTTCGTCGTCGCGGTGCCGGGCTTCGTGCCTCGCGTCGCTGCTCTCCAGCGCTCGAAGCCTGACCTGACCGCCGCCCTGGCCAAGTTCCTGAGTGGGTCCCAGACCTACCTGCTGATGACCGCCCTGTTCGGCGCGATCGTCGGTGTGCTCGACGCCGGAGCCTTGTGGATCATCGGCATTCCGCTGCCGCTGGTCTGGGGGTTCTTCTCGTTCCTCACCAACTTCATCCCGAACATCGGCTTCGTCATCGGCATCATCCCGCCCGCGTTCCTGGGGTTGCTCGACGACGGGTGGCAGGGCCTGCTGCTCGTGGTCGTCGTCTACAGCGTCCTGAACGTCACGATCCAGACGTTCATCCAGCCCCGCGTCGTCGGCAACTCGGTCGGGCTCAGCGGCGAGATCACGTTCATGTCCCTGGTCGTGTGGACGTTCCTGCTCGGCGCGCTGGGGGCACTCCTCGCCGTGCCGATGACGCTGCTCGTCCGGGCGATCTTCATCGACTCCGACAGCCGTGCCTCGTGGGTCGCCCCCCTGATCGATGCCAACGTGGAGGAACCACCCCCGGAGCCCGGGTAAGGCGCCGCGAGATCGGCGACGCGATCTGATCAGATGTCGTAGTACTGCCTCGGCATGCTGGCTGACCTGCATGAATGCTCGGATTTCGAGGTCTTGGGCCGCGCTCGGGCCGCCAGGGGATACAAGGTTTCCAGACCCTTGGAGTAGTTCGACCACTTCGCAGGTGGTCGTCGCCACGCTCGCACGCCACACGGAGTTGTGCTCGAAGGCCAGAACACCACCAAGAACGGGTGAAGTCATCGGCGTCGGCACCACCCAGAATGGCCGTGTCGCCCTGCGCCGGTTTACAACAGCGACGCGGGGCGGTACATCTGTTGGAGGCACTCCCAGGGAGGGTGCATGGATCGTCTACGCCGCAGTCTCGCCGCGTCAGTGGTATTGATGCTCGGCTCCGTGCTGCTCGCCGCCTGCGGGGCCGGCGGCAGCTCCTCTGACACCCTGTTCTGGTACATCAACCCCGACGCCGGAGGTCAGGCCAAGGTCGCGAAGAACTGCAGCACCAGCGCCTACAAGATCGAGGTGCAGGTCCTGCCGCAGAACGCCAGCGAGCAGCGCATCCAGCTCGCTCGGCGACTCGCGGCGGAGGACCCCGACATCGACATCATGAGCATCGACCCGCCCTACACCGCAGAGTTCGCGAACGCCGGATTCCTGGCCGCGATCCCCCGAGGACCTGCAGGACTCCCTGAAGCAGCAGTCCTTCAAGGGCGCGGTGGATGCCGCCACCTGGGGCGGCAAGCTGGTGGTCGCGCCGTTCTGGTCCAACACCCAGGTGCTCTGGTACCGCAAGTCCTTCGCCCAGAAGGCCGGGCTCGACATGAACCAGCCGGTCACCTGGGACCAGATCATCGACGCCGCCGCGAAGAACGACGGGAAGGTCGCCGTACAGGCGAACAAGTACGAGGGCTACTCGGTGTGGATCAACGCACTCATCTCCGGCGCCGGCGGCGCGATCGCCACCAACACCGCAGAAGGGCATCGACCTCACCGTCGAGGTCAACTCACCGGCGGGTCAGACGGCGGCGAAGATCATCCAGAAGCTGGCGGGCTCCACCGCCGCGCCGGCCGACCTTTCGGTCTCCAACGAGGGCACCGCGGGCGGCACGTTCGGCGGTCCCCAGGGCGCGTTCATGGTCAACTGGACCTACATCTGGACGAACTACGACAAGACCCAGCCCGAGGTGAAGAAGGACCTCGGCTACGCCCGGTACCCGGAGTCCACGAAGGGCGAGGCGTCCCGCCCGCCGTACGGCGGCATCGGCGTCGGCGTCGAGCGCAGTACTCGCGCCACAAGGACGATGCGATGAAGGCGATCAAGTGCATCACCTCGCCCGAGAACCAGGGCGTCAACGCTGACCTCACCGGCAACATGCCGGCCAGCGCCGCGGGCTACCAGTACCCGGCCCTGGCCAAGATCTACCCGAAGCCGCTGCTCGCGCTGTTCCAGGAGAGCCTCGACGCGGCGGCTCCACGCACGGTCACGCCGTACTGGAGCGACATCTCCGGCGCACTGCAGAGCTCCTGGCACCCCCGGACGCCGTGAACAACCAGACCCCGCCGGACTCGCAGAAGTTCATCGAGGACGTGCTGCACGGAAGGAGCCTGCTGTGAGCACGGTGAGCGCCTCCGCCGCGGCGACGACGAGCGCAACGCCCAAGACACCGACGAAGCGGAGCGACCGGGCACGCGCCGAGAACCGGCTCGGCCAGACGCCTGGTGGCACCGGCCGTGATCGTGATGCTGGCCGTCACGGCGTGGCCGATGCTCCAGGCGCTCTACCTCTCGTTGTTCCGGTACCGGCTCACGTCCCCGGACGACAAGGAGTTCGTCGGCCTCGAGCAACTACTGGACAGTCCTCACCGACTCGCTGTTCTGGCAGGACACCGTGAACACCGTGCTGATCATGCTGGTCACGGTCTCGGTGGAGCTGGTGATCGGCTTCGCGTTCGCGATGGTGATGCACCGCATCATTTTCGCGCGCGGCGTCATCCGCACGTCGATCCTGATCCCGTACGGCATCATCACCGTGGTCTCGGCGTTCGCCTGGCAGTTCGCGTTCAGCCTCAACAACGGCTTGGTGAACGCCTGGTTCTCCTGGCTGCCCTGGCTCCAGCCGGACACCAACTGGTTCGGCAGCCACTGGCCCGCGATGTTCGCGATCATGGTCTCGGAGATCTGGAAGACCACGCCGTTCATGGCGCTGCTGCTGCTCGCCGGCCTGGCGCAGATCTCGGAGGACATGATCGAGGCGGCGAAGGTCGACGGCGCCACGTGGTGGCAGCGGCTCTACAAGGTGATCCTGCCCAACATGCGGGCGGCGATCATGGTGGCAGTGCTGTTCCGGGCGCTCGACGCCTTCCGCATCTTCGACAACATCTACGTCATGACGAGGGGAGCGCAGGACACCGAGTCCTCGTCGTTCCTGACCTACCGGCAGGTGATCGAGCAGATCCAGCTCGGCCTCGGGTCTGCGCTGTCGGTGCTGCTCTTCCTCTCCGTGCTGCTGCTGGCCTTCCTGATCGTCAAGCTCTTCAAGGTCGACCTGGCACAGGCGCGGGGTGAGGGCTGATGAGGACCGAGACCCGGACCAAGATCGGCACCTGGGTCGGCTTCGTGCTGATCCTCGTCTGGTGCCTGCTGCCGGTCGTCTGGATCATCTCGCTGTCGTTCAAGGGGCCGACCGAGACGGCCGCGGGCAGCCCGCAGTTCCTGCCCAAGGAGCCGACGCTCCAGAACTACACCGACATCTTCAACAACACCGACTTCCTGGACTCGCTGATCAACTCGTTCGGCATCGCGGCGATCTCGACGTTCCTGTCGGTCATCCTCGCGACGCTGGCGGCGTACGCGATCGCCCGCCTCGAGTTCAAGGGCAAGCGGCTCGTGCTGTCGATCGCGCTGGCGATCGCGATGTTCCCGGTGGTGGCGCTCGTCGGGCCGCTGTTCGACCTGTGGCGGACGCTCGGCCTGTTCAACACCTGGCCGGGCCTGATCATCCCCTACATGTCGTTCACGCTGCCGCTGGCGATCTGGACGCTGTCGGCGTTCTTCCGGGAGATCCCCTGGGAGATGGAGCAGGCGGCCCAGGTCGACGGCGCGACGTCGTGGCAGGCGTTCCGCAAGGTGATCGTGCCGCTCGCGGCGCCGGGCGTCTTCACCGCCGCGATCCTGACGTTCTTCTTCGCCTGGAACGAGTTCGTGCTCGCGCATCTCGCTGACGTCGACGACGCGCGTCCCGCACGGTCCCGGCGCAGCTGTCGTTCTTCGTCGGGCCCGACCCGTTCAACCCGCCGTACGGACAGCTGGCCACCGCCTCGGTGGTGGTCACCGTCCCGATCATCATCATCGTCCTGTTGTTCCAGCGAAAGATCGTCGCCGGCCTCACCTCCGGCGCAGTGAAGGGGTGACCCGATGGCTGCCATCGAGATGAAGAACATCGTCAAGAAGTACGGCGACGGCTTCCCGGCGGTGAACGACGTCAGCATCGACGTCGCGGACGGCGAGTTCATGATCCTCGTCGGGCCGTCCGGCTGCGGGAAGTCCACGCTGCTGCGGATGATCGTCGGCCTCGAGGACATCACCTCGGGCGACATGATGATCGGCGGCAAGCGGGTCAACGACCTGGCGCCGCGCGACCGCAACCTCGCGATGGTGTTCCAGAACTACGCGCTCTACCCGCACCTGACCGTCTACGAGAACATCGCGTTCCCGCTGCGGCTGGCCAAGGCGCTCCGACGACGGAGATCGACGAGAAGGTCCGCGAGGCGTCGCAAGACCCTCGAGCTCGACGAGCACCTCGAGCGCAAGCCGGGCAACCTCTCCGGCGGTCAGCGCCAGCGCGTCGCGATGGGCCGCGCGATCGTCCGCGAGGCCGACGCGTTCCTCTTCGACGAGCCGCTGTCGAACCTCGACGCCAAGCTGCGCGGCCAGATGCGCACCGAGATCGCCCGGCTGCAGAAGCGGCTCGGCATCACCACGGTCTACGTCACCCACGACCAGACCGAGGCGATGACGCTGGGCGACCGGGTCGCGGTGCTCAAGCGCGGCATGCTGCAGCAGCTCGCGACGCCGCGCGAGCTCTACGAGAACCCCGGCAACCTCTTCGTCGCCGGCTTCATCGGCTCGCCGCCGATGAACTTCCTGCCCGCGACCGTCGAGGGCACGTCGGTGAAGCTGCCGTTCGGCACGGTCAAGATCCCGCCGGAGAAGGCGGAGAAGGCCGCCGGCAAGGGCCTGCTGATGGCCGGCATCCGCCCGGAGTACTTCGAGGACGCCGCGGTCACGACCGACCACGGCGCGACGGCTCGACGTTCCGGGCGCAGGTCGACGTCGTCGAGTGGCTCGGCAACGAGACCTACGCCTACATCCCGTTCGAGGCGCCGCCCGAGGTGGAGGAGCAGCTGCGCCAGCTCGAGCGCGACCTCGACGGCGAGTCGCTGCGCACCCAGCTCGTCGTGTCGCTCGACGGCGCCAGCCGGATCCAGGAGGGCGAGGAGGCCGAGATCTGGGTCGACGGGACGAAGATCCACCTCTTCGACCCGGACTACCGGCGAGAACCTCACCGTCGACCACGACCACGCCGGCCGGATCCCCGGACACGGGAAGTAGGAGGTACTCGCCCGCTGAGGCGATGTTCGCGCAGGTCTGCGCGCTGCTGCGAGCATGGAGCCGACCGGGAGGAGCGCGGGCGTGACAGCAGAAGCACCCTCCCGCCTGGATGCACTTTCGCGTGTGATGCCGGGCCTTGCGATGCTTCGGGCATATCGGCCCGCACTCCTCGGCAAGGACCTCGTCGCCGGCCTCGTCGTCACCACGCTCCTGGTCCCTCAAGGGATGGCGTACGCAGAGCTGGCGGGCCTGCCGGTCATCACCGGGCTGTACACCACGGTCCTCGCGTTGATCGGCTACGCGGTGTTCGGTCCGTCGCGCATCCTCGTCCTCGGGCCGGATTCATCGCTCGGTCCGATGATCGCCGCCACGCTGGTACCGCTGGTGGCGGCCGACGGCAGCTCGCAGACCGCCATCGCGTACGCCTCGACGCTTGCCCTCATGGTCGGCGCGATCACGGTGCTCGCCGGCGTGTTCAAGCTCGGCTTCGTCGCCGATCTTCTCTCGAAGCCGACCCAGATCGGCTACATGAACGGCCTCGCGCTCACGATCCTCGTCAGCCAGCTGGCCAAGCTCTTCGGGTTCTCCGTTGACGCAGACGGGCTGATCGATGAGGCAGTCGCGTTCGCCAAGGGAGTCCTGGACGGCGAAACCGTGGGTGCTGCGCTCGCGGTCGGCGTGGCAAGTCTGGGCCTGATCCTGGTCCTCCAGCGCCTGTGGCCGGTCTTCCCGAGCATTCTCGCTGCCGTCGTCCTCGCGATCGCCGCCGTCACCCTGTTCGACCTCGAGGACCGCGGCGTCGCCTTGGTCGGCGCGCTGCCGTCCGGGCTGCCACCGTTCACCATCCCCACCGTGCCACTCGGCGACCTGGCCCTGCTCTTCGCCGGCGCGCTCGGCATCTCCCTGGTCTCCCTCACCGACACCATCTCCACCGCGTCGGTGTTCGCCGACAAGACCGGCGCAGCGATCGACGGGAACCGCGAGATGGTCGGCGTCGGAGCGGCCACCATCGCCGCTGGGCTCTTCCAGGGCTTCCCCGTCAGCACCAGCGGGTCGCGGACCGCCGTTGCCTTCCAGAGCGGCGCCCGGACCCAGGTCACCGGACTCGTCGGAGCCGCGGCGATCCTCGCCATGCTCCTCGTCGCACCCGGCCTGCTCCGCAATCTTCCGCAGCCAGCCCTGGCTGCGGTCGTCATCGCCGCGTCGCTCTCACTCGCCGACATCCGCGGATTCCGCCGGCTCCGTCGCCGACGCCGTTCCGACTTCGTCCTCGCCCTCGTCGCGTTCCTCAGCGTGGCCTTGCTCGGGGTGCTGTACGGCATCGCGGTGGCTGTCGGCATGTCCATCCTCAACGTGTTCCGGCGAGTGTGGTGGCCTCATCAGGCACTGCTCGGACGGGCCGGCGACCTCCGCGGATACCACGACACGGCCTACCGCCAGACCACCGAGCACCTCCCCGGCCTGGCCATCTACCGGTTCGATGCGCCACTGCTCTTCGCGAACGCGCGCACCTTCCGAAACCAAGTGCGCCGCGTCGCAGCCATCGAGCCTCGCCCCACGTGGATCATCATCGCCGCCGAACCGATCACCGACGTCGACACCACCGCAGCCGACATGCTCGAAGATCTCGACGCCGACCTCGCAGAGGTGGGCACGCGACTGGTCTTCGCCGAGCTGAAGGACGCCGTACGGCAGAGGATCGAGAGCTACGAGCTCCCTGCCCTGAGCCACGACCGCTTCTACGCGACCATTCGCACCGCAGTCGATGCGTACGTGGCCGGACAGCATGTCACGTGGAAGCCCGGCCCAAGCCCCTACCACCTCGACTGATCGAGCCAGAGCCCGGTTCCGGCTCCTCGTCTCAGCGGTGGTCGAGGTGTCGGCGGCACGCCCCGACCAGCTCCCTCAGCAGGAATCCTTGACAGCGGTCACCAGCTCCGTCACGGAGGTCTTGAGTGCCCTGAGGGCTGCGGCGACGGCGGCCACCGCTGCTGCGGACGGCGACGAGGTGGCGGCCTTCAGGCTCGAGTCGAGCGAGGAGGCTGACGCGTCGACGGAGTCGACCTGGGTGGCGTACTGCTTCTTGGCCTGGCTGGTCACCTTGTTCAGGTCGGTCGTCACCTGTGCGAGGCCGGTCTTCAGCGCATTGAGCCCGTCCTTGGTGACGTCGACCTTCTTCAGGTCGTCGACCGAGGTCTTGAGCGCGGTGACGTCCGAGCAGATGGCGGGAGTCTGGCTGGAGCCACTTGCTCCGCACCCTGCCAGGGTCGAGGAGCCCAGGACGAGGAGCGCAGCCGCGAGGCCCATGGCAGCAGGTCGGTGTGTCATGCACGCAACCATCCGCTCATCCTGGCCTGAGGTCATCCTCCGCATCGGGTGAGGGAGCGTGTCGTGGCGTCAACGCGGTGAAACAGCCGCTACGGGTCAGCCGTCGACGAGATGTGCGGCGTGCGAACTGGGTCATCGCTGACTCCAACGCCGCTGCCAAGGTGCTCTACATCGAGATCACCGACACCCCGGCCACGGTGATCTGGGCCGAGCAGGGCGCGCTGGCGACGTACAAGAAGACCTGCCCCAAGTGCGAGGTCACGGTCATCAAGGCCAACACCGGTCAGTTCGACAAGCTGCCCAGCCTGGTCACCAGCGAGCTGACCAAGCACCCCGACATCGACTACGTGCAGACCGAGGTCGACTTCGCCGTGCAGCCAACCATCGAAGGTCTCCAGACGGCCAACGCCACCTCGGTCAAGATCGCCGGCATGGACGGGACCCTGGCGGCGCTCCAGCTGCTCAAGGGCGGCAAGTTCGTGCACAGCGAGATCGGCTTCAACGCCGACGCCATGTCGTGGTACGCCGCCGACCAGGCGCTACGCATGATGGCCGGTCAGCCCAGCAACGCCAACGTGGCCTTCCCCTACCAGCGGATGTTCACCGCGGACAACATCGGCGACCTGAAGCTGACGCCCGAGGCCGAGAAGAGCGGCGAGTGGTACGGCTCGACCGACTACCGCGACGGGTTCACGAAGCTCTGGGGACTCGGCTGAGCTGAGTAGAGCCCCTGAAAAGGGCGAAGGCCCCGTCGGTGTTTCGACGGGGCCTTCGTACGTCCGAACGGACTCAGATGTCGTAGTAGAGCTCGAACTCGTGCGGGTGCGGGCGCAGCTGCACGGGCAGGATCTCCTGGGTGCGCTTGAAGTCGATCCACGTCTCGATCAGGTCGGGCGTGAACACGTTGCCCTCGGTGAGGAACTCGTGGTCGCGCTCGAGGTTGTCGAGCACCGCGTTGAGCGAGGTCGGCACCTGGTCGATCTCGGCCATCTCGTCCGGCGGCAGCTCGTAGATGTCCTTGTCGATCGGCTCGGACGGCTCGATCTTGTTCTTGATGCCGTCGAGGCCGGCGAGCAGCAGCGCCGAGAAGGCGAGGTAGGGGTTCGCCGACGGGTCGGGGCAGCGGAACTCGATGCGCTTGGCCTTCGGGTTCGCAGCCGGTGATCGGGATGCGGACGCAGGCGGAGCGGTTGCGCTGCGAGTACACCAGCGAGATCGGCGCCTCGAAGCCCGGCACCAGGCGGTGGTAGGAGTTCACCGTCGGGTTGGTGAACGCCAGCAGCGACGGGGCGTGCTTGAGGATGCCGCCGATGTAGTAGCGGGCCATGTCGGAGAGGCCGGCGTAGCCGGTCTCGTCGTAGAACAGCGGCTCGCCCTCGTTCCAGATCGACTGGTGGCAGTGCATGCCGGAGCCGTTGTCGCCGAAGATCGGCTTCGGCATGAAGGTCGCGGTCTTGTCGTTGCGCCAGGCGACGTTCTTGACGATGTACTTGAACTTCATCACGTCGTCGGCGGCCTTGAGCAGCTCGTCGAACTTGTAGTTGATCTCGGCCTGGCCGGCGGTGCCGACCTCGTGGTGGGCGCGCTCGACCTGGAGACCGGACTTCTCCAGCTCGATGACCATCTCGTCGCGGAGCTCGCCGAAGTGGTCGTACGGCGCGACGGGGAAGTAGCCGCCCTTGTACTTCACCTTGTAGCCGCGGTTGTTGTCCTCGGAGCCGGAGTTCCAGGCGCCGGCCTCGGAGTCGATCTCGTAGAAGCCGGTGTTGGCCTTGGTCTCGAAGCGCACGCTGTCGAAGACGTAGAACTCGGCCTCGGGGGCGAAGTACGCCTTGTCGCCGATGCCGGTGCTGGCGAGGTAGGCCATCGCCTTGCGGGCGATGTTGCGCGGGTCGCGGGAGTAGGCCTCGCCGGTGATCGGGTCGTGGATGAAGAAGTTCACGACCAGGGTCTTGGCGACGCGGAAGGGGTCGAGGTACGCCGTCGTCGGGTCCGGGAACAGCGACATGTCGGACTCGTGGATGGCCTGGAAGCCGCGGATCGAGGAGCCGTCGAAGCCGAGGCCGTCATCGAAGACCGACTGGTCGAACGAGGAGATCGGCACCGTGAAGTGCTGCATGACGCCGGGCAGGTCACAGAAACGGACGTCGACCATCTCGACGCCCTCATCCTTGATGTACTTCAGCAGCTCTTCGCTGTTCTGGAACATTCGTCCTCCTTGGCCGCTGGCGCGACCGCGTGAAAGTGGTGAGCAGCCACGCGCTCAACATTGCGCGCGCGACGTCGCGAACCTACGGATCAGCCGTTGCACGACCGTATCGACTTTGTTTCGCCGATGTTACGGGGGTCCGATGGCTGGCATCGGGGCCCGGAGTCGGCCCAGCGGCGCCCGGATAGGGTCGCTTTGTGCTCGAGTACGCCTCCTGGCCGCGACGGATCGCCGCCCTGGTCATCGACTGGTTCGTCTCCAGCCTCGTCACCATCGGCATCGTCGGCCTCGGCGACTACGGGCGCCAGGGCAGCAACTCCAGCTGGGTGGTGCTCGGCGTCTTCGCCCTCGAGGTCGCCGTGCTGACCACCCTGGCCGGCGGGTCCTTCGGCCAGCTGATCGTGCGGATCCGGGTGCTCACCACGGACGGTCGTCCGCTCAGCCTGCTGGTGGCGATCGCACGCACGCTGCTGATCTGCGTGGTGGTCCCGCCGCTGATCTTCGAGAACGCCACCGGGCGGGGGCTGCACGACCGCTGGACCCGCTCCGCGGCGTACGTCCGGCCCTGACTGGGGGAATCCCGGCGGAGCGGGCCCAGCGCGCCGTACCCTGATCGCAGAATCGGGACAAACGGGGGAACCATGACACCGCGCACACACCTGCTCGGACGCGCGCGCTTGGCCGCGACGCTGACGCTCGGCGTGACGCTGGCCGTCGCCGGGTGCGGCAACGAGAACACCGGTCCGGGCTACGCGAACGGCAGCTCCGGCGGCCCGACGTACGCCGACAAGGAGCTCGACCAAGGACCAGATCATGAGCGTCGCGTACGCCGCCGCCAAGAAGGCCGGCACCGCACACGTCGCGATCACCATGACCGGGAAGTCCTCGCTCTCCGCCAAGGGCGACGTGGCCTACGGCAAGGCGCAGCCCCGCATGAGCATGACGATGTCGATGCCGCAGATGGGCAAGGGCAGGATCGAGATGCGCTACGTCGGCAAGGTGCTCTACATGCAGATCCCCGGTGTCACGCAGGCCGGCAAGTTCCTCGCCATCGACCCCGCCGACAAGAACTCCCCGCTGGCGAAGAGCTTCGCCGGCACCACCGACCAGATGGACCCGCTGCAGAGCATCAAGGCGATGGAGTCGGCCGTGCGCAGCTCCGAGCGTGTCGGCACGCAGACCATGGACGGCGTGACCGTCGAGCACTACAAGCTCACCGTCGACACCGCGGCGCTCGTCAAGGGCCTCTCGACCGCGCAGCTGGCCCAGGCCAAGGTGCCGAAGACCATCACCTACGACCTGTGGCTCGACGAGCAGCACCGCCTGCACCGGACGAGCTTCGACATGTCGGGCGAGCACTTCGAGGCGACGATGTCGAAGTGGGGCGAGCCCGTGAAGGTCGACGCGCCGCCGCGCGCACAGATCATGGCGATGCCGGGGGCCTGACGCTCAGAGCCCGAGGTCGCTCATCTCGGCACCTGGAAGTAGGCGAACACCAGGTTGTGGTCGCTCGGCGGCACCCGCGTCCCGGGCATGAAGAAGTTCGCGACGTTCACGTAGCGCGAGGTGCCGTGGATGCCGCGCAGGAAGATCCCGTCGGCCCGGCTGGCCACGGTCGAGGTGGGCCGCTGCACGCGGCGGCCGTTGGTGGTCGAGTAGCGCACCCCGAGCCTGGACTGCGAGGCCATCGCGTCCCACCAACCGGCGCGCACGAACGTGGGCTGGGGCGGGTTCGGGTCACCCCACACGCCGTACCCGGCCGCGAAGTCACCGGCGATGACGGCCGGCTCGGAGGTGCTGGTCATCCGGTCCAGCGCCGCCAGCACCGCGCGTGCCGTGGCGCCGGTCTGCTTGTTGCCGGTGCGGTTGGGTCCCAGCTGCGGCTTGGCGGGGCCGAAGTGGACCGAGACCACGGTGAAGGTCCTGCCCGAGCCGGCGGCCCGGAAGCGGGCGTACGGCGTGGGGATGGTCTTGCCGGTGCGGTAGCTGTGGATCGACTGGCCCGAGGGGCTGTAGCTGTTGAGCAAGCCACTGCTGCGGAGGCTGAACCGGGTGGCGTCGTACAGGATGCGGCCCTCGGACACCCCGGTCGGTGCGACCTTCCAGGTGTGGTGGGTCAGGCTGGTCAACCGCGCGGCGACGCCGCCGCCATTGGTGTTCATCGTCTCCTGGAGGGCGACCATGTTCAGGCTGCGAGCCGCGATGTTCCGGGCGATGCGAGGCATCCGCCTGGCCCAGTTCGTCGTACCGGCGAGCATCACGTTGTAGGTGCCGAGGCGCACGGCGTCACCGGAAGCGGGTTGCGGCAGCCGCGGCCAGATGGCACGGGTGGCCGACCACGGGCCGAGCCGGGAGCCGTACGCCGTCTGGACGCGCGCGAAGACCGGGTTGCCGTACTGGACCGCGGTCATCGTGGAGTCGTGCGCGGCGTCGGTGGACACGGCGCGGGTGCTCGAGCGCGTCGAGGCCGGCAGCCAGGCGGTGTACCTGGTGGTGCTCGGCCACTTGTCCCACGGCGCGTAGGCCCACTTGACGCGGTAGCGGTTGGCCCCGGCGGCAGCGCGCCAGGAGATCCGCACGGCGTTCTCGAGGCCGGACACGCCGGTCACGGCGCGCGCGGGCGCGGCCTGGCGGGCAGGTACGGCGCCCTCGGCGGGCAGGGTGCTCACAGGCAGCGCGAGCAGAGCCGGCGAGTGACCCGGCGAGTGACAGGGAGCAGAGAACCAGCGGACGACGGCGCATGGTGGAAACACCTCGGGGTGGAGGGGCGGGGGATTTCCACTTTACGACATTTGTTACTAAATGTCGCTAATACGGATTCAGACCGAATCAGCGCCCGCGCAGATTACCGCGCATTCCCTTCATCGACGTGGGCACGGGGCCCTTCGGCATCGGGATGGCGGAACGGTTGGCGTCCAGCGCCTTGATCCGCTGGAGCACGTCGGTCATCTGGGCCGGCTTGATCTCGCGGCCGAGCTTGGTGACGTGCTTGGTCAGCTTGCGCAGCGGCACCTGACCGGGGTCGTTGCCCACCAGCACCTCGTGGATGGGCGTGTCACTGGCGACCCGCTCGTGCTTGCGCCGCTCGGAGGTGAGCAGGGGCCGCAGCCGGTTGGGGTTGCCCTCGCCGATCAGCACGATGCCGGGCGGACCCACGACGCGGGTGACGACGTCCTGCTGCTTGGTGACGGCGATGGCCGGCTCGGTCTTCCAGCCGCGCTTGAGCATGCCCAGGGCAGCCGCGGCGGCGCCGGGCTTGCCCTCGATCTGGCGCAGCGCGGAGCTCTGTGCCCGACGACCGAAGATGATCAGCACCGCCAGGGTGCCGGTGAGCACGCCGAAGACGATCGGGAAGATCAGGTTGCCGCGGAAGGCCAGCAGCATCAGCGCGAAACCGGCCAGACCCGCGAGCACGAAGGTGCCGAGCAGGATCAGCCCGATCCTCGGATCGGACTGCTTCGTCATCGTGTAGCTCTGGCGGATCTGCTTGATCCGACCCACCTTGTTGGGGTCCTTCGGAGCCTTGGGCTTTCTCGCCATGGATGTGGTGCCTTCGTGGTTCGTGGTGGTGAGGGGGAACGCCTCAGTCTAGGCGGGTCGGTGGCGGTTCAGGAGGCCTGGGTGGCGTCGGCGTTCTCGCGGGCCTCGATGGCCTGCTTGTACAGACGCCCCGCGCGGTACGACGAGCGCACGAGCGGTCCGCTGAGCACACCTGCGAAGCCGATCTCCTCGGCCTCGGCCGCCATCTCGACGAACTCCTCGGGCTTGACCCAGCGCTCGACGGGGTGGTGCCGCACCGACGGGCGGAGGTACTGGGTGATCGTGATCAGCTCGGTGCCGGCCGCGTGCAGGTCGACCAGCGCCTGGTGGACCTCCTCGCGGGTCTCGCCCATGCCGAGGATCAGGTTGGACTTGGTGACCAGCCCGAAGTCGCGTGCCTGGGTGATCACGTCGAGCGAGCGGTCGTAGCGGAACGCCGGCCGGATCCGCTTGAAGATGCGCGGCACCGTCTCGACGTTGTGGGCGAGCACCTCGGGACGGCTCTCGAAGACCTCGCGCAGCAGGTCGGGATCGCCGTTGAAGTCGGGGATCAGGTTCTCCACGCCGGTGCCGGGGTTCAGCTCGTGGATCTGCTTCACCGTCTCGGCGTACAGCCAGGCGCCACCGTCGGGCAGGTCGTCGCGGGCGACGCCGGTGATGGTCGCGTAGCGCAGCTCCATCTTCTGCACCGACTCCGCCACGCGGCGCGGCTCGTCGCGGTCGAGCGGCTGCGGCTTGCCGGTGTCGATCTGGCAGAAGTCGCAGCGCCGGGTGCACTGGTCGCCGCCGATGAGGAAGGTCGCCTCGCGGTCCTCCCAGCACTCGAAGATGTTGGGGCAGCCGGCCTCCTGGCACACGGTGTGCAGGCCCTCGGACTTCACCAGGCTCTGCAGGTGCTGGTACTCCGGACCCATCCGCGCACGCGTCTTGATCCACTCCGGCTTGCGCTCGATCGGGGTCTCGGCGTTGCGCGCCTCGAGGCGGAGCAGCTTGCGTCCCTCTGGTGCTACTTGAGTCACGCCGGCCACTGTACGTCGGAGCGGGTGCTCACCTCGAACCGGCGAAACCGACTCTCGCGTCTGTTGGGTCACACGTCGCGACGGTTGAACCACAGCAGCGAGATGACGACCACGATCACCAGCAGGATGCCGAGGAAGGTGCCCGACTCGAGGTGGGTCATCATCTGGGTCGAGCTGCACCGCCCGCCCGGCGTGCACACGATGCTCGCGTCGAAGTAGTGGTAGCGGGTGGCCAGCCAGCCGAGCGCGTTGTTGCCCACCGACCAGCGACCGGCCCCGTCGAACGGCAGCAGGTTGACGATGATCTCGCCGCCGATGCTGTAGACGAACAGCAGCGCCAGCGTCGCCACCGTGTGCCGGAAGATCATGGTCAGCGCGAAGGCGCCGAGGCCGGCGCCCATCGCCAGCACCGTGGCGCGCAGGACGTGCCACACCACGTGCGTCACGTCGCTCGACGGGACCGAGATGCCGCGTGCCTGCGCGACGAGCCCCAGGATCAGCCAGAACGCGGAGATCGCCACCAGCGCCACGACGCCCGAGCTCAAGCGTCACGGCGCCGGCCTTGGCCAGCCAGACACGGGACCGGCGAGGGACGAACAGCAGCTGGTTGGTCAGCGAACCGGACGCCCAGTCGGCGCCCACGAAGGTGCAGCCGGCGATCACCATCAGGCTGATCACGACCACGGCCAGGGACAGGCCGAGCCCCGAGGTGGACAGCGCCCGGCGGAAGCTGAGCGGGTCGCGCGGGTAGTACGCCTCCGGGCCGGGGACGAGCGCGTCCTGGCACTGGTCGGCCGTGGCGGACGGGCCGAGGAAGTCCTTCGGGGCGGCCTTGCAGGCGAGCACCTCCTGGAGGAGCTCCGGCTTCTCGCCCTCCAGGGCCGCCTGAGCCGCGGCGTCGGTGCGGTCGGAGTGGCTGAGCGGGCGGGTGTTCCAGGCGGTCACGCCCGCGAGGACGACGGCCAGCACGGCCGCTGCCAGCACGAGCAGCGCGATCGCGCGGCGCGACCGGAACCGGTTGAGCTCGACGGCGAGCAGGCGCATCAGGACGCCTCCTCGTCGCGTCGGGGTCGCTCGGGTCGGTCGGGTCGCTGGGGGGCGGCGGTTCGGTGCGCGCGCGGCCGGTGAGCTTGAGGAAGAAGGTCTCGAGCGTGGGCCGGATCGCGGAGAGCTCCGAGACGTAGACGCCCTTGCCGGCCAGCAGCTTGGTGATCTCCTCGGGGTTCTCGTGACCCTCGACGACGAGCAGGTCGCCCTCACGGGCGACGGTGTAGCCGGCGGCCTCCAGGAAGTGGCGCGCGCCCTGCGGGTCGGTGACGCCGACGCGGGTGCGCGAGACGTTCTCGCCGAGGAGGTCCTCGACCCGTCCGCTCGCGAGCAGCTTTCCCTCGCCCACGATGGAGACCGAGTGGCACACCTGCTGGACCTCCGCGAGGATGTGCGAGCTGAGCAGCACGGTCACGCCGGACTCGCCGAGGTCGCGGATCAGGTCGCGGATCCCGCGGATGCCGGCCGGGTCGAGGCCGTTGGTCGGCTCGTCGAGGATCAGCAGGTCGGGGTTCTTGAGCAGGGCCGCGGCGATGGCCAGCCGCTGCTTCATGCCGAGCGAGTAGGTGCCGTACTTCTCCTTGGCGCGGTCGGCCAGGCCGGCCTGCTGGAGGACCTCGTCGACGGTGCTGCGGGGGACGCCGATCGAGCGCGCGAGCAGGCTGAGGTTCTTGCGACCCGAGAACGTGGGCGTGAAGCGCGGCTCCTCCACGATGGCGCCGACCCGGTCGATGACCTGGGGGAGCTGGGCCGGGACCTGGAGTCCGAACAGACGCATCTCGCCGCCGCTCGGCCGGGTCAGTCCGAGCAGCATCTTGATCGTGGTCGTCTTGCCGGAGCCGTTGGGACCGAGGAAGCCGTGCACGCCGCCGGCGGGGACGCTGAGGTCGAGCCCGTCGACCGCGACCGTGCGTCGGCCGCCCGATCGGTAGACCTTGCGGAGACCACTGGTCTCGATCACGAGGTCAGTCATGGCTTGGTCGACACACCCTTCCGGCAGACCGGTCTCGGCCGGTCTCCAGCATGGCGCAACCCGGGGTCAGCCTCGCGGATTGAGCACGGGGACACGCAGGTCCCCGGGGGCGCGACGTCCAGGTTCTGGACGTGGCTCGTAGTCGGGCGTCGGTTCGTACGGCGCCCAGCGCCAGCAGATCGGCCAGGTGCTGCTCGACGAGGGGGAGCACCTCGGCGACGGTGACGTCGCGACCGAGCTCCTCCGACAGCGTGGTCACGCCCGCGTCGGCGATCCCGCAGGGCACGAACCGCTCGTACCAGGAGAGGTCCACGTCGCAGTTCAGCGCGAAGCCGTGCATGGTCACGCCGCGGCTCACCCGGATGCCGATCGCCGCGATCTTGCGCTCGGGGCGGCCGGTCGGCCGGGTCGGCCTGCAGCCAGACGCCGCTGCGGCCGGGGACGCGTGCCGTGGTGACGCCGAGGTCGCGGCAGACCGCGATCAGCGCCTCCTCGAGGCGACGCACGTAGTCGACGACGAGCACGTGGTCGGGCAGCCGCACGATCGGGTAGCCGACCAGCTGACCGGGGCCGTGGAAGGTGATCTTGCCGCCACGGTCGACCTCGATCACCGGGGTCCCGTCGGTCGGGCGCTCGTGCGGCTCGGTGCGCTTGCCGGCCGTGTAGACGGGGGAGTGCTCGAGCAGGAGGACCCTGCCCGGCCGGCCCTCGACGACCTCGGCGTGGACCGCGCGCTGGCGGTCCCAGGCCTCGAGATAGTCGGTCGGGCCGTCGGAGAGCACCTCGAAGACCAGTCCGTTCACGTCTCGAGGCTAACCCGTCGCAGGTTGCCTGTGGACAACAGCACGGTGCCGGCCGATCGACGGCAGGGTGAGGGAATGCGTCTGTTCGCGGTCCTGCTGGTGGTGGCCCTGGCGGTGCTCCCGTGCCTCGGCGGCGGGCACCGGTCGCGTCGCCCTCCCGCGGGGCCGAGGTCCGGCACGCCCTCGCGGTGCTGCACGGGTGGGACGCGCGGCGTGCTCGAGCCTGGGCCGGGTCCGACGAGCGGGCCCTGCAGCGCGCTCTACGCGCGGGGTTCGACCGCCGCGCGGGCGGACGTGCGGCTGCTCCGTTCCTACACGGCTCGCGGGTTCGTCGTACGCCGGATCGTGACGCAGGTCTTCGGCCTCCGGGTGCTGCGGAGCACGCCGCACCGGCTCGTCGTACGCCTGCTCGACCGGGTCGCCGGCGGCGAGGTCGTGACTCCGGACGGGTCCGTGCCGCTGCCCAGCACCAGACCCGTCGTACGCCGCATCGTGCTCGAGCGCGTGCCGGGGCAGCTGGCGGGTGGCCACCGTGACCCGCTGAGTCACCGGCTGGGGCTGAGGCCCTCGCGCAGCACGGCGCCGACGTCGGGGTCGCGGAACACGAAGCCGCTGTTCAGCAGGACGGCCGGAACGCAGTTCACCGACCCGAGCAGCTCGCCGGCTGCCGGACCGGCAGCGGGGCGGATGACGAACGCCGGTGCCCGGACGAAGGCCGGCCGGTGCAGCTGGTGCGCCAGCTCCCGCGTGAACTCCGCGTTGGTCGGTGCTCGCTCGGCACACAGGTTGACCGGCCCGGAGATCGTCCGAGTCAGCCAGGTGCACGACGGCGTCGACCCAGTCGCGCGTGGAGATCATCGGCATGTACTGGCTGCCGTCGCCCAGAGGGCCACCCAGTCCCGCCTTGAAGAGCAGCCGCAACGCTCCGAGCGGCTGGCTGCGTCGGTCGAAGACCGGAGACGTCCGCAGGACGACCACGCGCGCTCCAGCCCTGGCTGCCGGCTCGGTGGCCGCTTCCCAGGCGCGGGTCACGTTGCCCAGCAGCGAGTCGCTGCGGGAGCGGGTGTGCTCGTCGACGGGCTCGGCACCGTGGTCGCCGTAGAAGCCGATGGCGTTGCCGGCCAGGAAGGCCGGCTTGCTGTCGCTGGCCGCGATCGCCTCGGCGAGCACCCGGGTCGTCGTGACCCGGCTGCGCATCAGGTTCTCCGCCCACTTCTTCGAGTGCGGGTTGCCGACGGTGGGGGTGCCGGCCAGGTTCACCACGACGTCGTGGGCGTCGACCACCTCGTGGCCGAGCGGGGAGGCGTAGGGGTCCCACCTGACCTGACCCGACTCCGGTGGCCGTCGTACGAGCTGGGTGACGTCGTGTCCCTGGGCCGACAACCGCTCGCCCAGCCGGGTCCCGAGGAAGCCGGACGACCCGGCGATGAGGAAGCGCATGTCCCTACCGTCGCACGCAGCCGGGAACGCCTGCACCCGTTGCCCCGGCACTGGTGCCGAGGAATAGGCTCGCTCCCGTGAGTGATTTCGATGTCGTCGTCCTCGGTGCGGGCCCTGGTGGGTACGTCGCCGCCATCCGCGCCTCGCAGCTCGGCCTCAAGGTGGGCGTGATCGAGAAGCAGTACTGGGGAGGTGTCTGCCTCAACGTGGGCTGCATCCCCTCCAAGGCACTGCTGCGCAACGCCGAGCTCGCGCACATCCTCGAGCACGAGAAGGACAAGTTCGGGATCACCGGCGACGCCACGATGGACTTCAAGCCGACCCACGCGCGCAGCCGCGAGGTCTCGGACTCCATCGTCAAGGGCGTCCACTTCCTGATGAAGAAGAACAAGATCGAGGAGATCGACGGCTGGGGCACCTTCACCGATGCCAAGACCATCGAGGTGAAGCTCAACGACGGCAAGACCCGCACCGTCACCGGCGACCACATCATCATCAGCACCGGCGCGACGACCCGGCTCGTGCCCGGCACCGAGCTGTCCGAGAACGTCGTGACCTACGAGGAGCAGATCCTCAGCGACCAGCTGCCCGGCTCGATCGTGATCGCCGGCTCCGGCGCGATCGGCGTCGAGTTCGCCTACGTGATGGCCAACTTCGGCGTCGACGTCACCATCGTGGAGTTCCTCGACCGGATGGTGCCGACCGAGGACGCCGAGGTGTCCAAGGAGCTGGCCAAGCACTACAAGAACCTCGGCGTGAAGGTGCTGCTCAAGACCAAGGTCGAGAAGATCGAGGACACGGGCGACAAGGTCAAGGTCACCGTCAGCAAGGACGGCAAGGAAGAGGTCATCGAGACCGACAAGGTGCTCCAGGCGATCGGCTTCGCTCCGCGGCTCGAGGGCTACGGCCTCGACAAGACGGGCGTGAAGACGACCGACCGCGGTGCCATCGCGGTCGACGAGCGCGGCCGCACCAACGTCGACGGCGTCTGGGCGATCGGCGACGTCACCGGCAAGCTGATGCTGGCCCACACGGCCGAGGCGATGGGCATCGTCGCCGCCGAGACCATCGCCGACCACGACACCATCGAGATCGACTTCGACATGATCCCGCGGGCGACGTACTGCCAGCCCCAGATCGCCTCGTTCGGCTACTCCGAGGCCCAGGCCAAGGAGAAGGGGTACGACGTGAAGACCGCCAAGTTCCCGTTCTCGGCCAACGGCAAGGCCAAGGGACTCGGCGAGACGGCCGGCTTCGTGAAGATCGTGGCCGACGCGAAGTACAACGAGATCATCGGCGCCCACCTGATCGGCCCCGACGTGACCGAGCTGCTGCCGGCGCTGACGCTGGCGCAGAAGTGGGACCTCACCGCCGACGAGGTCGCGCGCAACGTGTTCGCGCACCCGACCCTCTCCGAGGCCGTCAAGGAGGCCATCGAGGGCATCGCCGGTCACATGATCCACATGTGAGTGCCCGGACCGCGCTGGGTCCAGCGACCCGCAGTCGAGGGACCCGTCGAGGTCGAACCGGTCCCAGTTCAGCACCCAGAAGACCGCGCACACCGCCAGCACGAACGGCAGGTACTTCCAGCCGGCGCGGGGTGGCTTGGTCAGGATGATGTGCCACATCCGGGCGAGGACGAAGAGCACCCCGGCGGCGTACACGAACCACAGCAGCGGGCCGAACGCGTGCCAGATCTGCGACCAGCCGGCGTAGGGACGACCCAGCTCGTCGTACTGCTGCCGGGTGACCGCGCCCGGGCCGGCGAAGACGTCGGCGTACGCCGTGAGCCGCCGCGAACAGCACCGTGAAGAATCCCCACAGGGAGACGAGCGCGCCGAGCACCACCTGGGGAATCGACGCGTTGGACCGGCGCGTGGAGCGCGCCGATTGCATCAGCGACATAGTGCGCATTCTGCCCCGACAAACCGCTCGCGAACGACACATTCGGCCGGAGATGGTCCGGCGTCGCCCACCGGTTCTAGACCAGCGGGCGGCGCCGGATCACGCTCACACGTCGAAGTTGCCGGCCTCCAGGCGTGCCTTGACGTCCTGCAGGAAGCGGCCGGCGTCGGCGCCGTCGACCAGCTGGTGGTCGTAGGTCAGCGCGAGGTAGACCATGTGGCGTACGGCGATGGTCTCGCCGAGGTTGGCGTCGTCGATCACGACCGCGCGCTTGACCACCGTGCCGGGCCCGAGGATGGCGACCTGCGGCTTGTTGATGATCGGGGTGTCCCACAGGGCACCGACGCTGCCGAGGTTGGTGATCGTGAAGGTGCCGCCCGAGAGGTCGTCGGGGCCGATCTTGTTGGTGCGGGTGCGCTCGGCGACGTCGGCGATCTTCTTGGCGAGCCCGGCGATCGAGAGGTCTCCGGCCTCCTTGACCACCGGGGTCAGCAGGCCCTTCTCGGTGTCGACGGCGAAGGCGATGTTCTCGCTGTCGTGGTAGGTGACCTCGCCCGCCTCGAGGTCCAGGGTCGCGTTCAGGGCCGGGTGCACCTTGAGCGCGTCGACCGTGGCCTTGGCGAAGAACGGCAGGTAGGAGAGCTTGACGCCTTCGCGTGCCAGGAACTCGGCCTTCACGCTGTCGCGCAGGCGCGCGATCTTGGTGACGTCGACCTCGACCACCTGGGTCAGCTGGGCCGAGGTCTGCAGGGACTCGACCATCCGCTTGGCGATGACCTTGCGCAGCCGGCTCATCGGCTCGGTCTTGCCGCGCAGCGGGCTGGCGGCTGTGCCGCCGGTGCGGCCGCCTTCTCCGCGGCAGCGGGTGCGGCGGGTTCGCCGGCAGACTGGCTCGACTGGCGGCCTCGGCGGCGGCCAGCACGTCCTGCTTGCGGATCCGGCCACCGACGCCGGTGCCCTCGATGCTGGCCAGGTCGACACCGCGCTCGGCGGCCATCTTGCGGACCAGGGGAGTGACGTAGCTGCCGCCCTCGCCCGACGTGGACTCGGCCTGCGACTCGGCCTGTCGGCGGCTCCTGCTTCGGCTCGCTCCTTCGGCTTCTCCTCGGCCTTCGCGGGCTCCGGCTCGGGCTCCGGCTCGGGCTCCGGCTCGGGCTCGGGCTCGGGCTCCGGCTCGGGCTCCGGCTCTCCTCGGCTCGGGCTCTTCCTTCTCCTCGGCCTTCGTCCTCGGACTTGTCCTCGGGCTCGTCGTCGCCGACCGGAGGAGGCGGATCCGTCGCCGATGATCGCGAGCTCGGCGCCGACCTCGACGGTCTCGTCCTCCTCGACCTTGATCTCCTGGAGGGTGCCGGCCACGGGCGAGGGGATCTCGGTGTCGACCTTGTCGGTGGAGACCTCGAGCAGCGGCTCGTCGACCTCGACCTCGTCACCGACCGACTTCAGCCAGCGGGTGATGGTGCCCTCGGTGACGGACTCGCCGAGCGCGGGCAGGGTGACCGACGTACCGCCACCGCCGCCGCTGCTCTTCTTGGGCTCGGCCGGCTTCTGCTCCTCCTCCTCGTCGGCCATGGACTCGTCGTCCTCGGCGGAGTCGTCGGAGTCGTCGGAGTCGTCCGAGTCGTCGGAGTCGTCGCTCGGCGTCCTCGGACTCCTCAGGCTCGTCGGCCGCCTCGTCGTCGGAGGAGTCCTCCTCGGCCGAGTCGGAGCCGGAGTCGGACCCGCCGCCCTCGCCCTCGTCGCCGATGATCGCGAGCTCGGCGCCGACCTCGACGGTCTCGTCCTCCTCGGCCTTGATCTCCAGCAGGGTGCCGGCGACCGGGGAGGGGATCTCGGTGTCGACCTTGTCGGTGGAGACCTCGAGCAAGGGCTCGTCGACCTCGACGGTGTCGCCCACGGACTTCAGCCAGCGGGTGATGGTGCCTTCGGTGACGGACTCGCCCAGTGCGGGGAGGTTCACGGGTGTCGACATCGGCTTCCTTCGCTCTTCGTTTCTCGTGTCCGGTTTTGAGGCTAGTCCAGTCCCAGAGTCCAGCAGGTCAGGAGTGGGCGTGCAACGGCTTGCCGGCCAGCGCGAGGTGGGCCTCGCCGAGGGCCTCGTTCTGGGTGGGGTGCGCGTGCACCAGGGAGGCGACGTCCTCGGGGTAGGCGTCCCAGTTGCAGATCAGCTGGGCCTCGCCGATCAGCTCGCCGACCCGCGCGCCGACCATGTGTACGCCGACCACGGGACCGTCGGTGACGCGCACCAGCTTCACGAACCCTGCGGTGGCCAGGATCTGGCTCTTGCCGTTGCCGGCGAGGTCGTAGGTGAGCGTCTCGACGGAGTCGCCGTGCAGCTCCCGCGCCTGGGCCTCGGTGAGCCCGACGGAGGCGACCTCCGGGTCGCTGTAGGTGACGCGCGGGATGCCGGTCTCGTCGATCGGCGGCGGGGGAGAGGCCGGCGATCTCCTCGGCCACGAAGACGCCCTGCTGGAATCCGCGGTGCGCGAGCTGGAGCCCGGGCACGATGTCGCCGACGGCGTAGACGCCCGTCGACGTTGGTGCGGCAGCGCTCGTCGGCGGTGACGAAGCCGCGCTCCATCGCCACGCCCTGCTCCTCGTAGCCGAGCCCGTCGGTGGTCGGCCCTCGTCCGACGGCCACCAGCAGCAGGTCGGCCTCGAAGGTCTTGCCGCCCTCGACGGTCACCGTGACCCCGTCGTCGGTGGTCGTGACGGACTCGAAGCGGGTGCCGGTGGCGAAGGCGATCTTGCGCTTGCGGAAGGCACGCTCGAGCGCCTTGGAGGACTGCTCGTCCTCGGCCGGCACCAGGTGCGGCAGCGCCTCGATGATGGTGACCTCGGCGCCGAACGAGCGCCACACGCTGGCGAACTCGCAGCCGATGACACCGCCGCCGAGGACGATCACCGACCGCGGCACCGACTCGAGCCGGAGCGCCTGCTCGGAGGTGAGCACCCGCTCGCCGTCGATCTCGAGTCCGGGCAGGGTGCGCGAGTAGGAGCCCGAGGCGAGCACGACCGCCTTGCCGACGTACGACGTGCCGTCGACCTCGACCGTGCGCGGTCCGGTGAGCCGTCCGCTGCCCTCGACGACGGTGATGCCGCGTCCCTTGACGAGCCCGGTGAGGCCCTTGTAGAGGCGGCTCACCACGCCGTCCTTGTAGGAGTTCACGCCCGCCATGTCGATGCCGTCGAGGGTCGCCTGCACCCCGAACTTCTCCGACTCGCGGGCGGCGTCGGCGACCTCGGCGGCGTGCAGCAGCGCCTTGGTCGGGATGCAGCCGACGTGCAGGCAGGTGCCGCCGACCTTGTCCTTCTCGACGAGCGCGACGCTCAGCCCGAGCTGGGCCGCACGCAGCGCGCAGGCATAGCCGCCGGACCCCGCTCCCAGGATCACGACGTCGAACTGGTTGCCCTCGTCTGAGCCCTCCGGCACGTCTGCCTCCACTCCCTCGAACTGACGACCTTCATCCAATCACCCCGTCCGACGCGGCCGGACAAGACGTCGTGTTCGCGTGAGACTCGACCCCCGATGCAGCACACTGGTGGCCATGGGTTTGCTGGACCGGTTCCGCCGACGCGGCCACGGCACGGGGTCCACGGGCGCGATCGTGCGTGGGTCCGACAACGACGACCAGCAGCACCTGCTCGAGTTCATCCGCACCCGCCGCGGCGTCGAGGGGTTCGTCGAGCCGCGCACCACGATCACCGACGTGACCCTGCTGCTCGTCGCCCACGACGGCGAGTGGACCCGTCGCCGGGTGCCGTCGGAGAAGTGGGCGCACGACTTCGCCAACCGCAACGGCGTGCCGTCGTACGACGCGGGGCTGGTCGGGCATCCCCGACCGGATGCGCGCCTACAACCGCGCGCAGAAGGAACGCCTCAAGCAGCAGCTCGACCGCGACCTCGACGGGCCGGGCGCCTAGTCCGACTCGGACTCGTCGGAGTCCGGCTCGCCGGCGGCCGCCAGTGCCGCGACGTACTCCACCAGCGTGGAGATGCCGTAGCCGGTCGCACCGGACGGCACGTGGCCCCAGGGGCCGCCCGTGTTCCAGGCCGGACCGGCGATGTCGAGGTGGGCCCACGGCTTGCCGTCGGTGAACTCCTCGAGGAACGCTGCCGCGAAGAGCGCGGAGCCCCAGCGCACCCAGTTGTGCTGGAGGACGTCGGCGATCTTGCTGTCGCGGACGTCCTCGCGGGTCTCGTCCGGGATGGGCAGCCGCCACAGCATCTCGCCGCTCGCGTCGGCAGCCGCGGAGATCGCGGCCGTCGTCTCGTCGTCGCCGAACAGCCCGGCCACCTTCTCGCCCAGCGCGACGATGCACGGCCCGGTCAGCGTGGCGACGTCGATGATGGCGTCGGGTGCGTCCTCGGCGGCCATCGCGATCGCGTCGGCCAGGATCAGCCGGCCCTCGGCGTCGGTGTTGGTGACCTCGACGGTCTTGCCGTTGAACATGGTGAGCACGTCGCCCGGGCGCATCGCCGAGCCCGAGACCATGTTCTCGGCCATCGGCGCGTAGGTCGTGACGGCGACCGGGAGCTCGAGCGCGGCGATGGCGAAGGTCGCGGCGATCACGGCGGCGGCACCGCCCATGTCGTACTTCATCGTCGCCATCGAGCTGCCGGGCTTGATGGTGAGCCCGCCGGAGTCGTAGGTGATGCCCTTGCCGACGAACGCGACCTTCGCGCGCGCGTCCTCGGGCGCCCAGGTCAGCTTGACCAGCCGCGGCGGGTTGGCCGAGCCGAGGCCGACGCCGAGGATGCCGCCGCAGCCGAGCTCGGCCAGGTCGTCGGGGCCGAGGACCTCGATCTCGAGCTTCGGCTTCGCGCGGCCGGCGCGCTTCTTCGCGAAGGCCAGCACGCCGTCGGCGAACATCGCCGGAGTCAGGTCGTTGGGCGGGGTGTTCACCCAGTCGCGGGCCTGGTGCACGACGTCCGCGACGGCCTGCGCCGTGTCCAGCGCCGCGATCGCGTCCTGGCGCCGCGCGGCGTCGCTGAGGATCGAGACGTCGGCGACGCCCGCGTCGTCGCGACCGCGACTTGTAGCGCTTGAAGGAGTAGCTGCCGAGCAGGAACCCGTCGGCGACGGCGCGCACGTGCTCGGCGTCGTGGGCGGGGAGGGCGAGCGCGACGGAGGCGGCGTTGCCGACGTTGCGGGCGGCCACGCCGGCGGCGCGTCGTACCCGCTCGACGGTGAGGGCGTCGCGCTTGCCGACTCCGACCACGAGCAGCTGGCCGGACTTGATCGCGCCACCGGTCGGCACCCGCAGCACCTCGCCGGTGTCGCCCTTGAAGCCCATCGAGCTGAGCATCGGCTTGAACTTGCGGCCGTACTCCGAGGCGACGTCCTCGGCTCCCGGGCAGGCGACCAGGTCGCCCTTGGACGTCTTGGCGACGCCGATCACCACCAGGTCGGTCCGGGTCTTCGCGGGGCTGCCCTTGCGGAGGGTGTACGTCGTCACGATGGGTCATGTCTAGGACCATCTGCCCGAGGCGAACGCCAGATGTCGCTGCGGTAACTTGCCGTGCATGTCCCTGAAGCAGTCGCCCCTCCACGACCGGCACGCTGCGCTGGGGGCGAAGTTCGCCGAGTTCGGCGGCTGGGAGATGCCGCTGGAGTACCCCACCGGCGTGCTCAAGGAGCACGCTGCCGTGCGCAACGCCGTCGGCATCTTCGACGTCAGCCACCTCGGCAAGCTCGACGTCCGCGGGCCGGGCGCTGCGGCGTACCTGAACGGGTGCCTGAGCAACGACCTCGGCCGGATCGGGCCCGGGCAGGCGCAGTACACGCTCGCCTGCGACGCGGCCACCGGCGGCGTGGTCGACGACCTGATCGCCTACCTGCACGACGACGACCACGTCCTGCTCGTGCCCAACGCCGCCAACACCGCCGAGGTGCGCCGACGGCTGGAGGCGGACGCGCCCGACGGCGTCACGATCACCGACCAGCACGAGACCCACGCCGTGCTCGCCGTGCAGGGGCCGAAGTCCGACGAGGTGCTCGCGGCGCTCGGCCTCCCGACCGGCCACGGCTACATGTCCTTCGAGGTGACGCCCGTTCGACGGCGAGGACGTCGTGGTCTGCCGCACCGGCTACACCGGCGAGCGCGGCTACGAGCTGGTCGCCGCCAACGCGGTGGCACCCCAGCTGTGGGACGCGTTGCTCGCGGCGGGGGAGGAGCACGGGATGCTCCCGTGCGGGCTCGGCGCCCGGGACACGCTGCGCACCGAGATGGGCTACCCCCTCCACGGCCAGGACATCAGCCTCGAGGTCACGCCCAACCAGGCCCGGCTCGGCTGGGCCGTCGGCTGGTCGAAGCCGGCCTTCTGGGGCAAGGAGCCGCTGCTCGCCGAGAAGGAGGCCGGGGTCCGGGTGACCCTGCGCGGCCTGGTGGCCCAGGGGCGCGGGATCGCCCGGCCGCAGATGAGCGTCAAGCTCACCGAGGACCTGCCGGTCGGCCACATCACCTCGGGGACGTTCTCCCCGACCCTGCGCAAGGGCATCGCCCTGGCGCTGCTCAACTCCCAGGTCCAGGTCGGTGCCGAGGTGCTGGTCGACGTACGCGGGCGCGCCGAGGTCTTCGTCGTCACGCCGCCGCCGTTCGTCGAGACCGACGTACGCGAGTCCTGAACCACCCAGACATCCGACGAGAGGCAGCCCCATGACCAACACTCCCGAGCCGGCCTTCGGTGCCTCCACCCGCAGGTCGGACCAGGTGCCCTGGTGGTGGCAGCTGCTCGACGCCGACGGCCGCGTGATCAGTGCCGAGCGCACCGAGTTCCCCACGCGCAGCGACGCCGAGTCCTGGCTGGGGGAGGCCTACCCCGACCTCGCCGACGACGGCGTCTCGGCGGTGACCCTGTTCGAGGGCGACCGCGAGGTCTACGGCCCGATGTCGCTCGAGGCCGGCTGAGCCACCCGCGCGGTCAGCGCGGGGCGCCGCCGATCTTGACCTGCGGCTTCGGCATCCGCATGAAGCGCAGCTGGAGCACCCGCATGATCGTGTAGAAGTTGACGCCCTTGAGGGACTCGTCGGGGAACTTCGCGCGCAGCGCCCGCTTCATCCGGAAGAGCATCCAGACCGTGTCGACGGCGACCACCAGGATCGTCGTGGTCATCACCGCGCTGCCGAGCTGGATCAGCTTGGCGTTCCCGGAGTACTGCATCGCCATGATGATGACCAGCACCGGGAGCAGGAACTCCGCGATCGACAGGCGCGCGTCGACGAAGTTGCGGATGAACCTCTTCACCGGGCCCTTGTCGCGGGCGGGGAGGTAGCGCTCGTCGCCGGTCTTCATGCCCTCGCGCACCTTGGCGTTGGACTCGGTGCGGCGCTCGCGGAGCACCTTCTGCGCCGTCTTCTTGTCCATCGGGGCCTTGGCCCGCTGGCGGGCTGCGGCCTCCGCCTCCTTGCGGGTCGGCGTCGGCCGGCCCTTGGCGCCGGGACCCTTCTCGGAGGTGTCGGGCTGCTGGGCTCTCGGTCTTGCTGGTACGGCGGAACACGGGTCCTTCTCGGTGGCGAGGGGGATGTCTCTGAGGTGGTCACACTACCTGTGGGAGATGACCGCCCCGAGCCCGTTCGCCCCTCGTTCGACTGGGCCTCGTTGGGTAGGTTGTGGGCCATGAGCATGATGAAGCGGATCAGCCTGATCTTCCGGGCGAAGGCCAACAAGGCTCTCGACAAGGCCGAGGACCCGCGCGAGACCCTCGACTACAGCTACCAGCGCCAGATGGAGATGCTGACGAAGGTGCGTCGCGGGGTCGCCGACGTGGCCACCAGCCGCAAGCGCGTCGAGCTCCAGGTCAACCAGCTCAAGACCCAGTCCCAGAAGCTCACCGACCAGGCGCAGAAGGCGATCTCGATGGGCCGCGAGGACCTCGCCCGCGAGGCGCTGACCCGCAAGTCGGGGCTCACCGGCCAGATCAGCGACCTCGAGGCGCAGCACGCCCAGCTCCAGGGCGAGGAGGAGAAGCTCACCCTCGCCTCCCAGCGGCTCCAGGCCAAGGTCGACGCGTTCCGCACGCGCAAGGAGACCATCAAGGCGACCTACACCGCGGCCGAGGCGCAGACCCGCATCAACGAGGCCTTCTCCGGGATCTCCGAGGAGATGGGCGACGTCGGCATGGCGGTGCAGCGCGCCGAGGACAAGACCGCGCAGATGCAGGCCCGGGCCGGCGCCATCGACGAGCTGATCGCCTCCGGCGCGCTCGACGACGCGAGCTCGATCAGCCAGGGCGACGACATCACCCGCGAGCTGGACGCGATGAGCTCCCAGGCCGACGTCGAGGCCGAGCTCGCCGCGCTCAAGGGCAGCGCACCGGCCGCCATCGACGCGCCGGAGGACAGCTCGGCCGCCGCCCCGGCAGCGCCCTCGGAGCTCGAGACCAAGCCGGAGCAGCAGGTCATGATCGTCCGGATCCTGGGTGAGGGTCAGCTGGAGCTGGCCGACGACCAGCTCGACGGCCTCAACGCCCTCGACGCCGAGGTCGAGGCGGCGGTCGCGGCCGGCGACGAGGAGGCGTTCGGGGCTGCGCTGGCAGCACTCCTCGACGGCGTACGACGCAGCGGCAGAGCCGCTCGCCGAGGACTCCCTCGAGGACTCCGACCTGATCCTGCCGCCCGCGGACGCCACCATCGCCGAGGTGCGCGACCTGCTCAACGACGACGGACTCATCCCGGGCTGAAACTCCCGGCGCCCGTCACACGTTCACCAGTCATGGCACGAACCCGCTTCCTCCCCGACACCGGCCTCACCGTCCGGATGACCACCGTCCTGTTCCTGCTCGGTGGCATGTTCGTCGCGATCGTCGTCGGACTGATGTTCGCCGTGCAGAGCCCCGGACTCTCCTTCCTGATCGGTGTCGGCGGCATCGGCGTCGCGTTCTTCCAGTGGTACCGCTCCGACACGGTCGCGATGCGCGCCATGGGCGCCCGCGAGGTCACCCCGGAGCAGGCGCCGGAGCTGCACGGGATGATCGACCGGCTCTGCACGCTGGCCGACATGCCCAAGCCGCGCGTCGCGATCGCCGACACCGCCCTGCCCAACGCCTTCGCCACCGGACGCTCGCCGGAGCGCTCCGTGGTCTGCGTGACCACCGGCATCCTCCAGACGCTGACCGCCGAGGAGCTCGAGGGCGTGCTCGCCCACGAGCTCTCGCACGTCGCCCACCGCGACGTGCTGGTGATGACGGTGGCGTCGACGGCCGGCATCGTCGCCGGAATGACCATGCGCGGAGCCTCGTGGGGGGCGCTGGGCCGCAACAAGGCCAGCGGTGCCTACGTCGCGGCCGTGCTCGTCGATCAGCCTCGTCATCTACGCGATCAGCTTCGTGCTGCTGCGGCTGCTCTCGCGCTACCGCGAGCTGTGCGCCGACCGGTCGGGTGCCTACCTCACCCAGAAGCCGGCCGCGCTGGCGTCCGCCCTCACCAAGGTCAGCGGCCAGATGAACGCCGTGCCCGAGCGCGACCTGCGCGCAGCCCAGCCGATGAACGCGCTCTTCCTCGCCCCGGCGATCCGCGGCCTGTCCCTCGGCACGCTCACCGCGACCCACCCGCCGCTCGAGCAGCGCCTCGACCAGCTCGCCAAGATCGCCGCCAGCCTGGGCCAGACCCTGTGACATCCTGCTGAGGATGGGTCTCTGGGACGTGCTGCGCGGTCAGTCGAAGCCGCGCAAGGCCAACCTCGACGCCCTCTTCGCGGTCCCGTCCGCGGCCATGACCCTCGAGGCCGCGCTGGGCCTGCACCCCATCGGCAGCGGTGCCGTCTGCTTCCGGGCGGCCGAGGGCCGCGCCGCCAGCCTCACCCAGCAGGAGGCCTCCGACCTGGTGTCGGTCGACGGGGGCCCGCACACCGAGAGCCGGGTCGACGAGTACGGCTTCACCTGGCTCACCATCCGCACCGACCCGCCGGACGTCGCTGCCCTGGTCACCGACCTGCACGCGGTGAACTCCGCGCTCGAGGTGCAGGGCTTCGGCTCCGGGCTGCTCTGCTCGACGGTCGGCTTCCGCGCCGACGCGGGCCGCACCGTGTTCGTCGTCTACCTCTACAAGCAGGGCACCTTCTACCCGTTCTGCCCCACCGGACCGACCAGCCGGGACACGCTGATGGAGCGCCAGGTCCGCGACGCCCTCGGCGGCGACCTGCCCGTCGAGGAGGACACCTCGCGCTGGATGCCGATCTGGGGGATCCAGGACACGTGAGACTCAGCGCCTCGAAATTCGGGACGCATGCGCTGAAAACGCCCTAAAATCCCGAACGTGGACGCCGACACCGCCCTGCGTGACGCCGAGATCCGAGCGCTGCACCTCATCGGCAGGCCGATGCCCGACGTGCTCCAGCACCTGGTGCGGGCCGCCACGCGGGTCAGTGGGGCGGCGGTCGCCGAGATCCATGTGATCACCTCCACGGCGCAGCACACGCTGGCGAGCACGGGCGACATTCCCGACCCCTGGCCGGCCTCGGACTCCTACTGCGCCCGGATCGTGCGGGAGCGCGACCGCAACCACGTGATCCCCGACGTACGCCGGGACGAGCGCTTCAAGGACAGCACCTTCACGACCTCGGGCGCGGTGCGGACGTACGCCGCCAGCCAGGTGGTCACCGGGTCCGGGGTGCCGATCGGCACCCTGTGCATCTTCGACCCCGACGAGCGGGCCGTCGAGCCGAACACGATGGAGGTCATCGCGCGAGCTGGCCAACGCGGCCGGCCGACGTGCTGGAGGCCAGACGGCAGCACGAGGAGATCCAGGGCTCGCTGGCCGACATGACCGACCGGCAGCGCGAGCTGCGGCGGTCCAACGAGCACCTCGCGGCCTTCGCCGGGCAGGTCAGCCACGACATCCAGGGACCGCTCGCCACCGTGGTGATGGCGCTGCAGCTGCTCGACGACGACCTGGAGGAGGACGTCGCGGCGGTGCCCGAGCACCGGCGGATGTTCCTGCACAACGCCCTGTCCGGCGCCCAGCGCATGCGCAGCACCGTCACGGGCCTGATGGACTTCGCCGTCGTCGGCGGCAGCCTGACGCCGGTGCGACTGAGGATGAACGGGATCGTCGAGGACGTCCTCGCACGACCTGAGCGCGCGCATGGGACGGAGCCGCGTGTCGATGGTCGACGAGCTGCCGACGGTGTGGGGTGACGACGTGCAGGTGCGCGCGGTGATGCAGAACCTGGTGGCCAACGCCCTGAAGTACGCCGGGCACGTGGACGAGCCCGTCATCCGGATCAGCGGGTACGACGCCGGCGACCGGGCCAGGATCTGTGTCAGCGACAACGGCCCGGGCATCCCCGAGGACCAGCGTGAGTCGATCTTCGCGCTGATGGTCCGCGGCGAGGGGGCCGAGCAGTCCGGCGTCGAGGGTCTCGGCATCGGGCTGGCCACCTGTCGGCGGATCCTCCAGTCGCACGGTGGCGAGATCGGCGTGTCCGACGCCGAGATCGGCGGCGCGCAGTTCTGGTTCGAGCTGCCCGTGCCGGGGAATTCGCTAGTCGCGGTGTGAGCGGCCGGGCAGGTCGAGCATCCGCTGGAGCGCGACCTTGGCCCAGTGCTCGGTGTCGGGATCGACCTCGATCACGTTCACCACCTGTCCCTCGGCCAGCGACTCCAGCGCCCAGACCAGGTGGGGGAGGTCGATCCGGTTCATCGTCGAGCAGTAGCAGACGGTCCGGTCGAGGAACACGATCTCCTGCTCGGGGTGGGCGTCCGCCAGGCGCTTGACCAGGTTGAGCTCGGTGCCGATGGCCCACTTCGAGCCGGCCGGCGCGGCCTCGATGGTCTTGATGATGAACTCCGTCGAGCCCACCAGGTCGGCCTTGGTGACCACCTCGTGACGGCACTCCGGGTGCACCAGGATCTGTACGCCGGGGATGGTGGCCCGCAGCTCGTCGACCACCGTCTCGGAGAACCGGCCGTGCACGGAGCAGTGGCCCTTCCACAGGATCATCCGGGCGTCGCCCAGGCGCTCGGGCGCGAGCCCGCCGCCCTTCAGCAACGGGTTCCAGACCACGCAGTCGTCGAGCGCGAGGCCCAGGTCGAGGACCGCGGTGTTGCGGCCGAGGTGCTGGTCGGGCAGGAACAGCACCTTGGTGCCGGGGCCCTTCTGCTCGAAGGCCCACTCGAGCGCTGCCTGGGCGTTGGAGGAGGTGCAGACCGCGCCGCCGTGCTTCCCGCAGAACGCCTTGATGTCGGCGGAGGAGTTCATGTAGGTGATCGGCACGACGTCGTCGGCCACACCCGCGTCGGTGAGCGCGTCCCACGCGTCCTCGACCTGGGCGAGGCGCGCCATGTCGGCCATCGAGCAGCCTGCGGCGAGGTCCGGCAGCACCACCTGCTGGTGCGGGGAGGTGAGGATGTCGGCGGACTCGGCCATGAAGTGCACGCCGCAGAACACGATGTACTCCGCGTCGGGGCGAGCCGCGGCGTCGCGGGCCAGCTTGAACGAGTCGCCGGTGACGTCGGCGAAGGCGATGACCTCGTCGCGCTGGTAGTGGTGACCCAGCACGAAGACCCGCTCGCCGAGCTTCGCCTTGGCGGCCCGCGCCCGCTCGACGAGATCGGGGTCGGAGGCGGCCGGCAGGTCTCCCGGGCACTCCACGCCACGCTCGGAGGATCGGTCGGTGCCGAGCCCCAACGGCAGCAGCGGAAGGTCGACTGTCGTCATGCTCGAAAGTCTTTCACGCGGGTCGGCGAGTGCTCACAGGAGCGAGCTGTGCGGCAGGTAGGGCATCGGCGGGCTCATCCCGCGCAGCGCCAGGTAGCCACGTGTCGACACCGAGAGCCGGGCCTCCAGGCCGATGTCGACGGCCCACTCGTTGGCCGGGGTGACATGGGCGATCTCCAGCGGCTCACCGGCCGGGGCGGAGGCGATCGCCTCCCACAGCAGGCGGGACGCCGTGCGGCGGTTGGACGCGGCGAGCAGCTGGGGAGCCCCGGACTCGTGCAGGTAGACGTAGCCGGACCCGGTGGGCCGGTCGATGACGAGCAGCCGGTGGAGCGACGCGAGCAGGGGATGGTCGGGACCGTGTGCGGCGTCGCGCCGCTGGCGGTCGAGCGAGTCCATCAGGTCGAAGTCGGCGGGCGTCCCCTCCCGGACGTGCTCGACCACCGGGATCACGCTGCGGTCGGGCACCCCGGCCAGGTGCAGCTCGGGGTGCAGCGTGAAGCCGGCGCGACGGTAGACGCGGTAGGCCTTCGGGTCGGAGCTCGACGCGAACATGCCGCGCAGGCAGCCCCGCGAGTACGACAGCGCCGCCTCGAGCAGCGGCCGCCCGATGCCCTGACCCTGGAGGCCGGACCGGACGGCGTACGACGCCAGCATCCACAGCAGGTCGCGCCGGAACGACACCGCGAAGCCGGCGAGCTGACCGTCCGCCTCGGCGACCCAGCAGCCGCCCGGGTCGGTGGCGAGCAGGTGGTTGGTCCGGGTGATCCACCGACTGGCCCGGGTGGGGCTGTGTCTAGGCGAAGCGGGCACGAGGCTCGGCGGCTCGAACCTCTCGGCGTCGGTGTAGGCGGCGAGCGACAGCTCCTCGGCGACAGGCACGTCCTCTGGTCGCATCGGCCGGATCACGAGGTCGGTCACGGTCCCCGACCCTAGCGACGAAGGCCGACACGGCAGGATGACCCGCATGCGCGTCGTCTTCGCTCCGGACAAGTTCGCCGGCACGCTCACCGCGGTCGAGGCAGCGGCCGCGATGGCCCGGGGCTGGGCCCGGCGATCACCGGGCGACGAGCTCGTGCAGGTGCCGATGTCGGACGGCGGTCCGGGCTTCGTCGACGTGCTGCACACGGCGCTCGGAGGCGACCTGAACGCCGTCACGGTGTCGGGTCCGTACGGCGAGCCGACCCCCGCTGCGGTGCTCGTGGCCGACGGGACGGCGTACGTCGAGAGCGCCCAGGCCGTGGGTCTGCACCTCGCCGAGCCCGAGGACCGCAAGCCCGAGCACGCCCACACCCGCGGGCTCGGTGAGCTGCTCGACCACGCGCTGGCAACCGGTGCGGAACGGATCGTCGTCGGGCTGGGAGGCTCCGGCACCAACGACGGCGGGGCCGGGCTGCTGGCCGCGCTGGGCGCCACCGCCGAGGGCGGCACGCTCGACGCGGGACCGGCCGGGCTGGCCGACCTGACCGCGGTCGATCTCGGGGACGTCCGCGAGCGGTTCGACGGCATCGACCTCGTGATGGCCAGCGACGTCGACAACCCGCTGCTCGGCATCAACGGCGCCACCAAGATCTACGGCCCCCAGAAGGGGCTCCCCGACGAGCGCCTCGTGGTCGGTCGACGGCTGGCTGCAGCACTTCGCCGAGCTGACCGACCGCAAGGTGGCCGCGCAGAAGGGCGCCGGCGCCGCCGGTGGGCTGGGGTTCGCGCTGATGCTCCTCGGCGGCCGTCGTACGGCGGGCGTGGGGCTCGTCTCCGACGCGGTCGGGCTGGCCGACCACCTGGCGGCGGCCGACCTCGCGGTGACCGGCGAGGGCGCCTTCGACTTCTCCTCCCGGTCGGGGAAGGTGCCCTACGGGGTGGCCGAGGTGGCGAGCCAGTCGCTGGTGCCGTGCATCGCCCTCGCCGGGCAGGTGCTGATCGGGTCTCGCGAGATGCGAGCCCTGGGCGTGGAGTCGGCGTACTCGGTGGTCGACCTGGTGGGGGAGGAGCGTGCCCTGGGCGCACCCGCGGACGCCCTGGCCGACCTCGCCGAGCGCACGGCGCGTACCTGGTCCCGCTGAGCGGCGCTTTCACGGCGGAATGACGGGGAATAACCGCCGGTGTGCGACCATTGGACCTGTTGTCACGCGTACCCGATCAGCACTGGAGAGCCACATGACCGAGCAGGTCGACACCGCTCAGGAGATCCGCACCGACGGCATCAACCTCAGCGCCACCGCGGCGTCGAAGGTGAAGAGCCTGTTGGAGCAGGAGGGTCGTGACGACCTCCAGCTGCGCATCGCCGTGCAGCCCGGCGGCTGCTCCGGTCTCCGCTACCAGCTCTTCTTCGACGAGCGGAACCTCGACGGTGACGTCGTCACCGACTTCGACGGGGTCTTCGTCGTCGTCGACCGGATGAGCGTCCCCTACCTCAACGGCGCGAGCATCGACTTCGTGGACTCGATCGAGAAGCAGGGCTTCACGATCGACAACCCCAACGCGACCGGCTCGTGCGCCTGCGGAGACTCGTTCCACTGAGCGAGGACGCGTCAGCGGACTCGCTGATGGCGGTCGAGCGAGCGCTCTGACTGAGCTTGCGAAGTCAGAAGGCGCGTGTCGAGACCCGGTGAGCCGACAAGCAACCTCAGACATGACACGACGAGAGGCGGCGCCCCGATGGGGCGCCGCCTCTCGTCATGTCCGAAGAGCACGTCGCCGTCGGCGTTTGCCTCACCGGGTTTCGACACGCTCCGTCGCGACTTCGTACCTCAGTCGCGGTCGCTGCTCAACCACCATCGATCGCGCCCTGCTGGCGCGGTCGCGATCAATCGAGGTGCAGGTGCAGCCGTGAGGCGAGGTAGGCGGCTGCGTCGCTGACCTCGATCTGGGGCTTCGAGTCCCGGTGGAGCTCAGGACGGAGCTCCGGGGCGATCTCGTCCATCCGCTGGCGCGGCAGGGTCAGGGAGGAGCCGCAGGCCGCGCAGTCGTCGTGCATCTGGCCGGCGGTGTCGGCGTCGTCGTAGGCAAGGCGCTCGTAGCTCATGTCGACGACGCTAGGGGCTACCAGCGGGTACTCCTACGCGGACGCCTCGGTAGGCTGCAGAACTCACGAAGATCTCACGTGCCCGAAACATCCCAGACATTCAAGGACCTACATGTCGCTGCTGATCGCGGGCTCCATCGCGACCGACCACCTGATGAGCTTCGGAGGGAAGTTCGCCGACTCGCTCGTCGTCGAGCAGCTCGACAAGCTGTCGGTCTCCTTCCTCGTCGAGGACCTCGACATCCGGCGTGGGGGCTGCGCCGGCAACATCTGCTTCGGCCTCGCCCAGCTGGGCCTGCGTCCGGTCCTGGTCGGCTCCGCGGGCCAGGACTTCAGCGACTACAGCCACTGGCTGGAGGAGCACGGCGTCGACTGCGACTCGGTGCGCATCTCCGAGGACCTGCACACGGCCCGCTTCGTGTGCACCACCGACGCCACCATGGCGCAGTTCGCCAGCTTCTACCCCGGGGCGATGAGCGAGGCCCGGCTGATCGAGCTGGCCCCCATCGCCGAGCGCGTGGGGGAGCCGACCTTCGTGCTGGTCGGACCGGACGACCCGCAGGGGATGGTCAGCCACACCCAGGAGTGCCGTCAGCGCGGCTACGCGTTCATCGCCGACCCCAGCCAGCAGCTGGCCTTCGGCGAGGGCGAGATGATCCGCGAGCTGGTCGACGGGGCGGCGTACCTGTTCTCCAACGAGTACGAGTCGCACCTCATCGAGTCGAAGACCGGCTGGACCGCCGACGAGATCCTCGAGCGCGTCGGCACCCAGGTCATCACGCTCGGACCCGACGGCGTCCGGATCGTCGGTCGTGACCAGGAGAAGATCGAGGTGCCCGCCGTTCCCGGCGTGGCGGCGGTGGAGCCGACCGGCGTCGGCGACGCGTTCCGTTCCGGCTTCCTGGCGGCGCTGGAGTGGCAGCTCTCGCACGAGCGCGCGGCGCAGGTGGGCTGCGTGCTCGCGGCGTACGTCGTCGAGCAGGTCGGGACGCAGGAGTACACCTTCACGCACGAGCAGTTCGTGGAGCGCCTGGCTGGTGCCTACGGCGACGAAGCCGCTGCCGACGTACGCCCGCACCTGCTCGCCTAGACCCGTCTAGCTGACCCTCCGCACGACGTACGTCGGGACGCCGTCGGGGGCGACCACCTCGCCGACGTACTCCTGCGCGCGCATGCGGCACCACGCCTCGACGTCGACCCGCGCTGCGGGATCGTCGGCCGTCACGGCGACGGTGTCCCCGACGTCGACCTGAGCCATCGCCCTGGCCAGCTCGATGATCGGGCGAGGGCAGGGCAGACCCCGGCAGTCGACGTCCACCTGCGTCACCGCGGCACTCCCGCCTCGGTGCGCAGCCGCTCGACGACTCCGGGAAGCTCGCGGGCCAGTCGGTGCACGGCCTCGGGGTCGGTGTCGCGGCCGAGCGAGACCCGGACGTTGCCGTGCGTGAGCGCGCCCATGGCGGCCAGCACGTGGCTCGGCTCGAGGGTGCTCGCCGTGCACGCCGAGCCGCTCGCGACCGCGAAGCCGAGGCGGTCGAGCTCGGTCACCAGCGCCTCACCGTCGACGTAGAGGCAGGAGAAGGCGACCAGGTGGGGGAGTCGTGGCCCGTCGTCCAGGAACACCTCGGTGTCGGGGATGGCGCGCACCGCCTGCGCGAGCTGTTCGGTCAGCCGGCGGTGCTGCTCGGCCAGCCGTTCCCGCTCGTCGAGCGTGGCCCGCAGCGCCGCCGCGGCCGCCAGCGCGGCCGGCACGTTCTCGAAACCGGTCGAGCGCTCGTCGACGCGCTCGTCCCCGGGGAACGGGTTGCGCCACCGGGCCCCCTTGCGCACGAGCAGCACCCCGACTCCGGCGGGACCGCCCCACTTGTGCGCCGAGGCCGCGGCGCCGGACCAGACGTCCGGCAGCGGACAGGTGACCCGTCGAGGCGCAGGCGTCGACGAAGAGCGGGGCGTCGGTGAGGGCAGCGACCTCGTCGAGCGGCTGGCAGACGCCGACCTCCGGGTTGGCGGACTGGACGGCAAGGACGGCGGGCTCGCCGTGCCGCGGCCAGCGCATCGAGGTCGACGCGACCCGCGCGGTCGACGGGGACCGTCTCGAACCGGCCTCCGCGTTGCTCGTGCCACTGGCCGGCATGGAGCACCGCGGAGTGCTCGACCTGCGTCGCCAGCAGGAGGTTGCCGTGGCGGACACGCCCGGCGAGCAGGCCGAGCACGCCGAGGTGGCAGGCGTGCGTGCCACTGGGGGTGAAGGTGACCTCGTCGGGACGGACGTCGAGGCAGTCGGCGACCACGGCCCGGGCGTTGTCGAGCATCAGCCGGGCGTCTCGTGCCGTCCCGTGCAGGCGCCGCGGGTCGGCGTACCCCCGCTCGAGGGCCTGCAGCAGCACGTCGCGCGCGGCGGGGTGGAGCGGCGTACCCGACACGTGATCGAGGTACGCCGGAACCGGGGCGTCCGGAACGCCGCCCGTCGTACCCGAAACGCCTTCGCTCACACGCCAAAACCTACCGGCGACCTGCCCGGTGGGAGGGGGGTCACCAGTAGTAGGGTTTCGGTTGATCGAAGAAGGCCTGGCTGTTCAGAAGTTGACGTCGTCTGCCTAAGAAAGGGCTCGTCTGTGAGTCTGGAGCTCCCCAAGCGCTTCCGCCGCGTGGCGTTCGGCGGCCTGATGGTCACCGCGCTGTTCGTCCTCAGCGGTTGCTCGCAGGAACAGAAGGACCAGATCAAGCGTCTCGCGATGCCGGTGTCCGCGACCAAGGAAGGTCCGCACACCTTCGACCTGTGGATGTGGTCGTGGCTCGCAGCGATCGTGACCGGCGTCGTGGTCTGGGGGCTGATGTTCTACGCGGCCTTCCGCTTCCGCCGCCGCAGCGAGACCGACATCCCGGTGCAGACGCGCTACAACCTGCCGATCGAGATCTTCTACACGATCGCCCCGGTGATGATGGTGATCGTCTTCTTCTACTTCACCGTCGACACCCAGAACAAGGTGCTGCACACCTCGGCCCACCCCGACCAGAACGTCACGGTCGTCGGCCAGCAGTGGTCCTGGACCTTCAACTACAACCTGAAGCACTCCGACAAGACCGACGGCGGCTACGTCGACGACGGTGACGGCGAGGTCGTGCACGAGGGCGGCACCACCGCCGACCGGCCCACGCTGTGGCTGGTCAAGGACAAGAGCGTCACGTTCTTCCTCGACTCACCCGACGTGATCCACTCCTTCTGGGTCCCCGGCTTCCTGTTCAAGATGGACGTCGTCCCGGGCCGCAACAACCACTTCACGCTGACCCCCAACCGCTCGGGCACCTTCGAGGGTCGCTGCGCCGAGCTGTGCGGGGTCTACCACTCGCGGATGCTGTTCAACGTCAAGGTCGTCGACCAGGCGGCGTACGACGCCCACCTGCAGCAGCTCGCCGACCAGGGCAACACCGGTCCTGCGCTGGGAGCCTCGCAGACCTCACGAACGCCCGGCCTGGACTCCGAAAGCACTGGAGGAGAGTAGTGACTGCCGTCTCCGACGCCCCGTCAAGCGCACGCGTCGCGCCGCCCAACCCCCGGCTGGGCACCCAGCTCGCCCGCATCCTGAGCACCACCGACCACAAGCTGATCGGCAAGCTCTACCTCGCCACCTCGTTCGCCTGGTTCCTCGTCGGCGGCGTGATGGCGCTGATCATGCGCTCGGAGCTGGCCTTCCCGGGCCAGCAGGTCGTCAACGACGAGCTCTACAACCAGCTGTTCACCATGCACGGCACGATCATGCTGCTGCTGTTCGCGACGCCGCTGTTCTTCGGCTTCGCCAACGTGGTGATGCCGCTGCAGATCGGCTCGCCCGACGTCGCGTTCCCGCGGCTGAACATGCTCAGCTACTGGTTCTTCCTGTTCGGCGGCCTCATCGCCGCGTCCGGGTTCTTCAGCCCCGAGGGTGCTGCCGACTTCGGCTGGACGGCGTACACGCCGCTGTCGAACGCCGTGCGCTCACCCGGCATCGGCGGTGACCTGTGGGTGATGGGCCTGTGGCTCGCCGGTCTGGGCACGATCCTCGGTGCGGTCAACTTCGTGACCACGATCATCTGCATGCGCGCGCCCGGCATGACGATGTTCCGGATGCCGATCTTCACCTGGAACACGCTGGTCACCAGCCTGCTCGTGCTGATCGCGTTCCCGATCCTGGCCGCCTCGCTGCTCGCGCTCGAGGCCGACCGCAAGTTCGGGGCCCACATGTTCGACGCCAACCACGGCGGCGCGATCCTGTGGCAACACCTGTTCTGGTTCTTCGGGCACCCCGAGGTCTACATCATCGCGTTGCCGTTCTTCGGCATCATCACCGAGATCCTGCCGGTCTTCAGCCGCAAGCCGATCTTCGGCTACATCGGCCTGGTCGGCGCGACGCTCGGCATCGCGATCCTCTCGGTGGCCGTCTGGGCGCACCACATGTTCGTCACCGGCGCGGTCGACCTGCCCTTCTTCGCCGGCATGACGTTCCTGATCGCAGTGCCGACCGGCGTCAAGTTCTTCAACTGGATAGGCACGATGTGGGGCGGGTCGATCAGCTTCGACACGCCCATGCTCTGGGCCCTCGGCTTCCTGACCACCTTCCTGTTCGGTGGCCTGACCGGCGTCATCCTCGCCTCGCCGCCGCTGGACTTCCACGTCTCCGACTCCTACTTCGTGGTGGCCCACTTCCACTACGTCGTCTTCGGCACCGTCGTGTTCTCGATGTTCGCGGGCTTCTACTTCTGGTGGCCCAAGATGACCGGGAAGATGCTCGACGAGCGGCTCGGCAAGATCCACTTCTGGCTGCTGTTCGTCGGCTTCCACACGACGTTCCTCGTGCAGCACTGGCTGGGTGTCGAGGGCATGCCGCGTCGCTACGCCGACTACTCCGCCTCCGACGGCTTCACCACGCTCAACCAGATCTCGACCGTCGGTGCGTTCCTGCTCGCCTTCTCGACGCTGCCGTTCCTGCTCAACGTCTACAAGACGAGCCGGTCGCCGCAGGTCACCGTCGACGACCCGTGGGGCTGGGGCCGCTCGCTCGAGTGGGCGACCAGCTGCCCGCCGCCGCGGCACAACTTCGTGATCGATCCCGCGGATCCGCTCGGAGTCGCCGGCCTTCGACCTGCACCACCCCGAGATCGCGGCGCTCGAGTACGCCGACAACGACGGGCTGGGGGACGACGACAGTCCCTCGGACGCCCCTGACATGGAAGGACGCCGGGAAGCCCTCGGCGAGGAGGGCAATCGCTGATGAAGATCGAAGCCTGGATCTTCGCCGTCTGCAGCATCTTCCTGCTGGTCGTGACCCCGGCGTACTGGCTCATCGCCGGTGACTGGACGGGCACGAGCGCGCTGACGATGACGTTCCTGCTGACCACGCTGATCACGTTCTACCTCGGGTTCCACGCCCGGCGCATGGAGCCGCGTCCCGAGGACCGCAAGGACGGCGAGATCGCGGAGGGTGCGGGGGAGCTCGGCTTCTTCCCGCCGTACAGCTGGTGGCCGATGTGGTGCGCCATGTGCCTGGCCGCGATCGCCCTGGGCGTCGCGATCGGCTGGTGGCTGTTCATCATCGGCCTCGTGCTGGGGGCGGTCGCCCTCTCCGGCCTGATCTTCGAGTACTACCGGGGCGAGCACGCGCACTGAGTGCCGAGCGCGTCGAGCTCGAGCCGATCACGCGCACTGAGCCGACTGACCGCCCACTCTGGGCGATCTGGCCCGGCGTGCCCCTTTCGTACGGCGCGACACGGTGACCAGTGCCACGCGTCACCTGGGCGTGTTGCTGCGGAGCCGTTGTTACGCTGACGAGGTCTGTGCCCCTTGCCTAGCGTCGCCTCGGATGATTGCGGAGTACCCATGTCCACCCGGACCCTTTCCAAGCGCCTCTCCCTCGCGGGGGGTGCCCTCGCGCTCGCGCTGGTGAGCGCCTGCTCCGCCTCGGTCACCGGCAACGACGACAAGAGCGCCGACTCCGCGCCCCACAGCGACACCACCCAGGCCGCGCAGCAGTCCAAGGCCACGGTGACCAGCAACGTCCACCCCGGCGCCCGGGGTGTCGACATCGGCAAGAAGGTCCGGCTGCGGGTCGCCTCGGGCACCCTGCAGGAGGTCCAGATGACCGGCCCCAAGGGCGGGATCGTCGAGGGCCGGCTGTCACCCGACAAGACCCGCTGGGTCTCCACCACCCCGCTCCAGGCGGCCTCGCGCTACCGCGTGACCAGCACCGCGGTCGACGCCGACGGCCTCAAGAAGGGCTACGAGGCCGGCTTCAAGACCCGCGCCCTGACGCTCGACGAGCAGACCTACCCCAGCTTCGTGCCGGTGGAGGGCCAGACGGTCGGCGTCGGCATGCCGGTGATCATCCGGTTCGACGTGCCCGTGACGGACAAGGCGTCCATCGAGAAGCACCTCAAGGTGGTCAGCCAGCCCGCCCAGGCGGGCTCGTTCTACTGGGTCAGCAGCCAGGAGGTCCACTGGCGCCCGCGCACCTACTGGCGCCCCGGCACCAACGTGACCGTGAACGCCGACATCGCCGGCGTACCCGCCGGCAACGGGATCTACGGCCAGACCAACCGCACCCTGAAGTTCCACGTCGGTGACGCCATGGTCAGCAAGGTCAACACCCAGACCGACCAGATGCGGGTGTTCCGCAACGGCAAGCTGATCCGCACCATCCCGATCACGACCGGCCAGCAGCCCAAGTTCACCACCCGCTCGGGCATCAAGGTCATCGTGGAGAAGTTCCGTCACAAGCGGATGAACTCCGAGACGATCGGCATCGACCCGAACAGCGCCGACGGCTACGACCTCGACGACGTCGAGTACGCCATGCGCGTGACCTACTCCGGTGAGTTCGTGCACGCCGCGCCGTGGTCGGTGGGCTCCCAGGGCAGCTCCAACGTCAGCCACGGCTGCACCGGCATGAGCACCTCCAACGCCGCCTGGTACTACAACCTCTCCAAGGTCGGCGACGTGGTCGAGTACACCGGCACCGACAAGCCGATGACCCTGACCAACGGGTTCGGCGACTGGAACGAGCCCTTCGCGCAGTACAAGACCGGCTCCGCCCTCAGCTGACGACCGGATAGTCCAGAACGAAAGCCGCTCGGCTGCGCGCCGAGCGGCGTTCGTTCGGACTATCGATGGGTCAGGACGCGGCGCGCCGTCCTCGAGCGCGTGCAGCTGGCGGACGGTCTCCGAGGTGCGCACCTCGCCGCTGTCGGGGTAGGTGCCGAACAGCCGGTCGGCGGTGCCCGACGAGGTGACCGTGAACCAGTAGTGCTCGTTCTTGTAGTGGTGCAGCCGGTGGTTGCGCCACACCGCGCGGAACGCCTTGCTCTGGGGGCGGTAGTCGCTGTGCACGAGGTAGTGCACCCACTCGTAGTTGAACATCAGGGCACCCACGGCGACCATGAACGTCGGCCCGGCGGTCTGTCCCGGGAACGCGAACAGCCCGATCACGACGTACGACGGCAGCAGCCAGAGCTCGACCTGCCAGGGGATGAACACCAGCGGCAGCACGCGCGGGTCGGCGTGGTGCGCGCGGTGCTTGCGTGCGAGCAGCGAGTCCACCGGGACGCCGCCGACCTTGCGGGGACGCCAGTGCAGGATCACCACGTGGATGACCCACTCGATCACCGGGAAGAACGCCACCAGCGCCACCGGCGCGATCAGGTCGGTCCACGCGAATGACTGCAGGGTCGCGCGGTAGACCACCGAGCCGAGCAGGAACGCGCCGATGAGGAACGGCGACGGGTGGCTCCAGAAGGCACGCCAGGCCTCACCGAGGCTCTGGGAGGTACGCCGGGAGCCGGTGATCCGTGCCGAGGGCTCCTGCGCGGACGTGCGCTCCGCGGCGAACCGCTCCTCGTCGGCCGCGAGACGGGCGCGTGCCTTGGCCTCGATCTCCGGGCTGGGCTTGGTCATGGTCGTCCTTCCGTAGCGGTGTGAGCGGTCGGGGAGAGTCAGGAGTCGAGGAGGCCGAGCAGGTGCACGAGCGCCTCGGTGGTCGGTCGGAGCAGGTCGTCGGCGGCCTGGTGCGCGGCGTCGGCGATCGCCGGCAGCGATGGCCTCGGTGAGGGTGCGGTAGCCCGCGACGTTGTCGACCTCGGCCTCCATCACCGGGCTGAGCGCCGCGATGGCGGGCTCGTAGGCCAGCCGCAGGCTGTTGAAGAGCAGCCGGAAGACGATCGAGTCGGCCGCGTCGACGACCGCGTCCCAGAACCGCAGCGCGGCGTGCTGGCGGGCCTCGGCGTCCTCGGCCTGCTCCAGGGCCTCCACGGCGGCGCGCAGCGGCTCTGCGAGCCGTTTCCCGGAGGTCTCGGCCGCCAGCGCCGCCACGGCCGGGGCGATCGCCTGACGAGCCTGCAGGATGCTGCGCCCGACGCCGGGGTCGAGGTTGCCGTCGCGCACGAGCAGGCGGGGGAGGAGGTCGAGCCCGGCGGAGGTGCGGAAGTCGCGCACGGTGGTGCTGCCGCCGTGGCGGACCTCGACGAGCCCCGCCTGGGAGAGCCGCTGGAGGGCCTCGCGTACGGCGGGCCGGGAGACGCCCAGCACCTCGGCGAGACGACGCTCGCTGGGCAGGGGGTCACCGGCGGACAGCTCGCCGTCGACGACCTCGCCGAGCAGCTGGTCGAAGACGTCCTCGGGGACCAGGCGTCTCGCCACGGGTTTCAGGGCCATGTCGCCACGGTCGCTGGTCACTGCTCAGGTGGTCAAGTGGTCAGACCAGTATCCGGACACAACGAAAAGGCCCGGTCGTCCCGGGCCTCGTCGTTGTGCGTACGGCTACTCGTGCTGCCGGCTGAGGTGCTCGTCGTCGACGTCGTGGCGACCGTCGAACTGGTGACCGTCCGCCGCGTGGCCCTCGAGCGGGGCGTCGTGCGCCTGCTCGAGCTCCGCGTGGTGGTGGGCCTCCTCGAGCTCGGCCTTGGTCGGCTTCTGGATGTTGTCGCCGTACCAGAGGCGGGAGAAGCGCGACCGCAGCTTGTTCATGCGTGCGCCCGGCGCCGCGACGCCGTTGGCGTCGGCCTCGGAGTCGGGGACGTAGACCTCGTCACGCGCACGAGCGGTGAGCGTGTAGGCCTTGTCGACCGGGAGCGGCGACGTGCTTCTCGGTGTAGCCACCCTGGGCGTCGCGCATGATCACGCCGCTCTCGAGGCCGTGCAACAGCTTGTCGTTGTCGGCCCGTTGCAGCGAGATGCACCAGCGTCTGGTGATGAAGAACGCGATCACCGGCCCGATGAACACCGCGGCCCGGTTGAAGTAGGTGATCTGGTTGATGCTCAGCTTCAGCCTGATCGCCAGGATGTCGTTGCCGCCGGCCATCCAGAGGATGCCGTAGAAGGTCATCAGCGCGACCATCAGGCCGGTGCGGGTCGGCGCGTTGCGCGGGCGCTGGAGCAGGTGGTGCTCGCGCTTGTCACCGGTGATCCACTGCTCGAGGAACGGCAGCATCATCACGATCGTGAACATCAGCCCGGGCAGCACGATGATCGGCAGGAAGACGTTCCAGGACAGGGTCCAGTTGTTCCAGAGGTGCGTCTCCCAGTTGGGCATGATGCGGAGCGCCCCGTCGGGCCAGCCCATGTACCAGTCCGGCTGCGAACCGGCCGTGACTTCTGCCGGGTTGTAGGGGCCGAATCGCCAGACCGGGTTGATGGTCATCAGCGCCCCCATCAGCCCGAGCACGCCGAAGACCACGAAGAAGAACCCGCCGGCCTTGGCCATGTAGACGGGCAGCATCGGGTAGCCGACGACGTTCTGCTCGGTGCGGCCGGGCCCGGGCCACTGCGTGTGCTTGTGGTAGACGAGCAGCAGCATGTGGGCGCCGATGAGTGCCAGCAGGATGCCGGGGATCAGCAGCACGTGGATGGTGTAGAGCCGCGGGATGATCGCGTCACCCGGGAACTCCCCGCCGAAGAGGAAGAACGACATGTAGGTGCCGACCACCGGCATCGACTTCATGAAGCCGTCGGCGGCTCGGATGCCGGTGCCGGAGAGCAGGTCGTCGGGCAGCGAGTAGCCGGTGAAGCCCTCGAGCGTGCCGAGGAGCAGCAGCAGGCTGCCGATCACCCAGTTGAGCTCGCGGGGCTTGCGGAACGCGCCGGTGAAGAAGACGCGCAGCAGGTGGACCATCATCGCGGCGATGAACACCATGGCGGCCCAGTGGTGCATCTGCCGCATCAGCAGGCCACCGCGTACGTCGAAGGAGAGGTTCAGGCTCGAGGCGTAGGCCTCGGACATCTGGATGCCGCGCAGCTGGGCGTAGGAGCCGTCGTAGACGACCTCGACCATGCTCGGCCGGAACCACAGGGTCAGGAAGACGCCGGTGAGCAGCAGGACGATGAAGCTCCACAGCGCGATCTCGCCGAGCATGAAGGACCAGTGGTCCGGGAAGACCTTGCGGAGGTTCTTCTTGGCCAGCGTCGGCGAGCCCGAGGCGGTCGTCGGCCCACTCGGCGGCGGCGCCGGCCTTGTTGGACTTGGCGGCCTTGCTGGCCTTGGTGCCGTTGCTCCGGGCGACTGACTCAGTGCGACTCATGGCACTCACTCTCCAGTCTTAATCGTGTCGCGCTCCCAGAAGCTGGGGCCCACGGCTTCGGTGAAGTCGCTGGTGGCGATCAGGTAGCCCTCGTCGTCCACGGCCAGCGGCAGCTGGGGGAGGTGCCGGGCGGCCGGTCCGAAGATGACCTTGCCGTTGTCGGCCAGGTCGAAGGTGGACTGGTGGCAGGGGCAGAGCAGGTGGTGGGTCTGCTGCTCCCACAGCGAGATCGGGCAGCCGACGTGGGTGCAGATCTTGGAGTAGCAGAGGATGCCGTCGACGCCCCAGTTCTCGCGACCGGGCCACGGGGTGATGTCGTCGGGCTGCATCTTCACGATGACGACCGCGGCCTTGGCCTTCTGGACCTGGAGCGCGACGCCGTCGTAGATCGGCTCGCCGTCCTTCTCCTCGAAGAACACGGCCGGCTCGCCGTTGACGAGCTGGCCGATCTCCATGTCGGCGGGCTTGATCGGGTTGCCGCCGACGTCCTGGACGACGCGCATGCCCTTCTTCCAGACCGTGTGGTTCAGCTTGTCGCCGGGCAGCGGGCCGAGGTCGCGCAGCGGCAGGATCGCGACGATGCCGAGGGCGCCCATCGCGCCGAGCAGCGAGTTGCGGATCAGCGGCCGGCGGCCGATGCCGGACTCCTCGAGGCCGGTCTGGAGGATCGCGACGGTCTCGGTGCGGTCCTCGTCGGAGGAGGAGCCGGGGTGGCGGAACTCGACGATCTCGTGGTCGCTCATCAGCTTGCGGGCCCACTGGATCATGCCGACGCCGATGCACAGCAGCGCCAGCCCGAGGCAGAGGCCGAGCGCCACGTTGGAGGCGCCGAAGCCGAGGATCACGGTCGGGTCGTCGCCGATCTTGAAGACGAAGTAGGAGACGCAGAAGAGGAGCACGAAGAGCGTCGAGAGGCCGAACAGGGTGGCGACCTGCCGCTCGGCCCGCTTCTCGAGGTGCTCGTCGGTGTCCGTCGGCCGCGGCTGGTGCGCCGGGAGTCCGGGGTCCGCGATGGGTTCGGCCTCGATCGGGGAGACCTCGCGCTTGTCGATGCTCATGCGGTGGGCTTCTTCCTCGTCGAACGGGCTGGGTTGGCCGCGATCCACACCGCGAAGCCGACGAGCACGCCGATGCCGACCAGCCAGGCGAACAGGCCCTCGGAGACGGGTCCGAGCGAGCCGAGCGTGAACCCGCCGTACGCCGGCGTGGCCTCGTTCTTCTTCAGGTAGGAGATGATCTGCAGCTTGTCCTCGGGGGTGAGCACCTCGTCGGAGAAGACCGGCATCTGCTGCGGACCGGTCAGCATGGCCTCGAACATGTGCTTGGCCGAGACGCCGTTGAGCGATGGGTGCGAACCGGCCGCGTGGCAGGGCGCCGCCGGCGCCGGCGAAGTTGTGGCAGGCCGTGCAGTTGGTGCGGAAGAACTCGCCGCCGCGGACCATCTCCTCGTTGGACACCTTGGAGTAGTCGTACTCGGACTTCTCGGGGACCGCGGGGCCGGGGCCGAGCGAGGCGACGAACGCCGCCAGCGCCTCGATCTCGTCCTGGTCGTAGACGGGCGCCTTGCGCAGGGCCTGGTCGCCGGGCTGGGCCAGCGGCATCCGGCCGGTGCCGACCTGGAAGTCGACGGCGGCGGCGCCGACGCCGATCAGCGAGGGGCCGTACTGGCCGCCGTGGACGGTGTTGATGCCCTCGGCGTTCTTGCCGTGGCAGGACGCGCAGCCGACCAGGAACAGCGCCCGGCCCTTCGCGACCTGGTCCTCGTCGGCCGCCTTGGTCGCGGACGCGGGGGAGAGCGCGGCGTACATGCCACCGGTGACCAGCAGCCCGAGCAGCAGCACGAGCGGCGCTGCGAGGCGGCTGCGGCGGCCGGCCGAGAGGCGGCCGACGGTCCGGCGAATGAGGCTCGTGATGAGTCGCACCAGGCAGTCCTTAGGTCAGTGCTACTTGATCAGGTACACGGTCGCGAACAGGCCGATCCAGACCACGTCGACGAAGTGCCAGTAGTACGACACGACGATCGCGGTCACTGCCTGTTCGTGGGTGAACTTGCGCGCGGCAAAGGTGCGGCCGAGCACGAAGATGAACGCCACCAGCCCGCCGGTGACGTGCAGTCCGTGGAAGCCGGTGGCCAGGTAGAACACCGTGCCGTACGCCGACGACGGGATCGTGACGCCCTCGTGGACGAGCTTGGCGTACTCGAAGGCCTGGCCGGCGACGAAGATCGCGCCCATCAGGTAGGTGAGCACGAACCACTCGCGCAGGCCCCACAGCTTGACCTGGAAGACCTTCCCGGTGCGGCCGACGATGCCGTCCTCGGCCTTGAACACGCCCAGCTGGCAGGTCACCGAGGAGAGCACCAGGATCGTGGTGTTCACCGTGGAGAACGGCACGTTGAGCTTGGCGGTGTTCTGGGCCCACAGCTCGGGGCTCACCGCCCGGATCGTGAAGTAGCCGGCGAACAGCGCCGCGAAGAACATCAGCTCACTGGCGAGCCAGACGATCGTGCCAACGCTGACCATGCTGGGACGGTCGTGATGCCCATGGAGCCGGGATGCCGGGATAGCCGCTGTGGTCGCCACGCGGCCATTATTGCCTCACTCCTCCGGGACGGCATCCCTACCCCCGGTGTTTCGCCGAGATACCCGTCCTAACCTCGATTCGTGCCCCCCTTCACGCCGTCGTCGGTCTTCACGCAGTGGGAGATCTCGCCGGTCCTGTTCGTGCTCCTGGTGTGGGCCACCGGGCTCTACCTGTACGGCGTCTGGCGGCTGCACGACCGCGGTGACAAGTGGCCGATCGGGCGGACGCTGTCGTTCGTGGTGGGCGGAATGGGCTCCTTCTTCTTCGCCACCTGCTCGGGCCTCGCGGTCTACGACGACACGCTGCTGAGCGTGCACATGGTCCAGCACATGGTGCTGTCGATGGCGGTGCCGGTCTTCTGCGCGCTCGGGGCGCCGGTGACCCTCGCGCTGCGCACCCTGCACAAGCGGCCGCGGGCGGTGCTGCTGTCGGTGCTGCACTCCCGGGTGGCCCGGGTGCTGACCTTCCCGCCGCTGACCTTCGCGCTGTTCGTGATCAGTCCCTGGGCGCTCTACTTCACCGGCTGGTACGACGCGACCCTGCACTCGAACTTCCTGCACGAGCTGATGCACCTGCACCTCGTCATCGTGGGCGCGCTGTTCTTCACCCCGATCGTCGGCATCGACCCGGTCCCGGGGCGGGTGGGCTACCCGTTCCGGCTGCTGCTGCTGGTGCTGACGCTGCCGTTCCACGCCTTCCTGGGCGTCACGATCATGAGCCAGGACACGCTGATCGGGCACGGCTGGTACCCCGCGCTGCACGCGAGCGATGCCGTGGCTGCCGAACGCGTACGACGACCAGCACCTCGCGGGCGGCATCCTCTGGGCCTCCGGCGACCTCGTCGGGATCTCGGTCTTCGGCGTCCTGTTCTTCCAGTGGGTGCGCTCGTCGATGGCCGAGGCGAAGCGCGAGGACCGCCGCCTCGACCGGCTCGAACGCGCTGCCGCGAACGCCGCGGCGGCCGAGCCGACCACGAGCGAGGACGGCGCGCCCAACCGGTAGCATCTGCGGCGTGAGCAGCCAGACCGAATCCCTCCAGGTGCTCGTCTACAGCGACGACGTCGACACCCGCCAGCAGGTCATCCTGGCGCTGGGCCGCCGGCCGCACCCGGACCTGCCCGAGCTGGAGTACGTCGAGGTGGCCACCGAGCCGGTCGTCATCCAGCAGATGGACTCCGGGAAGATCGCGCTGGCGATCCTCGACGGCGAGGCCGTCCCCGCCGGCGGCATGGGCATCGCCCGCCAGCTCAAGGACGAGATCTACCGCTGCCCGCCCCTGCTCGTGCTCACCGGTCGCGTCCAGGACAACTGGCTGGCGACGTGGTCGCGCGCCGACGGCGTCGTCTCACACCCGCTGGACCCGATCGAGCTCGCCGAGACCGTGATCCGGCTGCTGCGCTCGCGGGTCCCCGCCCAGGCCTAAGTCGATGTCGACCTGGCCCGAGGTGCTCGGGTCCTTGATCAACCGCGCCGACCTCAGCTCCGAGCAGACCGCCTGGGCGATGGGCCAGATCCTCGCCGGTGAGGCGAGCCCGGCCCAGATCGCCGGCTTCGCGGTGGCGCTGCGCGCCAAGGGCGAGACCATCGACGAGATGGAGGGACTGGTCGAGGCGATGTACGCCGCGGCCACCCCGCTCGTGGTCGAGCGGCCGGGTGCTCGACGTGGTCGGCACCGGGGGAGACCGGTCGTTCTCGGTGAACATCTCCACGATGGCCGCGATCGTGGCTGCCGGCGCCGGCGTCACCGTGGTCAAGCACGGCAACCGCTCGGCCTCGTCGAAGGCCGGCAGCGCGGACGTGCTCGAGCAGCTCGGGATCCGGCTCGACCTGCCCGCCGACGACGTGCGGCGGGTCGCCGGGGAGGCCGGCATCACCTTCTGCTTCGCCGCCGCCTTCCATCCGGCGCTGCGGCACGCGGCCAGCGCCCGCAGCGACCTCGGCGTCGGGACCAGCTTCAACTTCCTCGGGCCCATCGCCAACCCGGCCAAGCCCGCCGCGCAGGCGATCGGGTGCGCCGACCGGCGGATGGCCCCGGTGATGGCCGGCGTCTTCGCCCGGCGTGGCGTGGACGCCTGGGTGTTCCGCGGCGACGACGGGCTCGACGAGCTGACCACGACCACCACGTCGAGCGTGTGGACGGTCAGCGGGGGCGAGGTCGTCGAGCACACCCTCGACCCCGCCTCGCTCGGCATCCCGCAGGGGACCGCCGAGGGGTTGCGCGGTCGCGACGCGGCGTACAACGCGGAGGTGGTGCGCCGCCTGCTCGGCGGCGAGACCGGTCCGGTGCGCGACGCCGTACTGCTCAATGCGGGTGCTGCGCTGGCCGTGCACGCGGCCGGGACCGGCTCCCTCGAGGAGCAGCTGGCCGCCGGGATCGCCCGGGCCACGGAGGCAGTCGACTCGGGAGCCGCGCAGGCCACCCTCGAGCGCTGGGTCGCCGCGACCCGCTGACCGCCTGGGGTCGCGGCCGGACGTCATACGTTGTGGTCGCTATCGCAGCCAATTCGTATGACGTCCCGCGCAACGTCATGCGTTGTGGTCGCCATAGCCACCGATTCGTATGACGTCCGCGCGCGGGACAGCTCAGAGCTCGAGCGACCAGGCGTCGGTCTCGGCGTCGCGCTCGAAGCCGAGGCGTCCGTAGTACGCCCCGACCATGTGCGCCGGGGTGACCACGCGGTGGAAGCCGCGCTCGCGCAGCACGGTGCTGCGGCGCCAGACGAACTCGCCGGGGGAGAAGTCGCGGTAGCGCGGGGTGACGTAGTCGAGCTGGACCCTGGCCACCCCGTCGCCGTCGTCGCGCACCAGCACCACGCCGACGGTCTCGTCGCCGCGCTGCACCAGGAACGCCAGCCGGTCGGGTGCCGCGCCGTCCCAGACGAGGTCGGGCTGGTACTTCAGGATGTCGGCCTCGTGGTTGCGCAGGACGTGGCGCAGGTACTCGTCGTTCGGGCCGACCTCGAGGACCTCGAACGCCGCGTCGTCGTGCCGCGTGGCCACCAGCTTGCGGATGTGCCACAGGTTGATCAGCGTCAGCACGATGTTCATCGCCACCATCGGCCAGATCTCGAGGGCGGCGTTGAACCCGGTCAGTACGACGCAGGCGACCAGGTTGAGGACACGGAAGCGCAGCACCCGTGCCTGCATCAGTGAGACCACCAGCAGCGCGGAGCCGCACCAGCCGACGAGATCGAGCCAGGACATCCCCGCAGGCTATCCGCGCGAGGGGGTCATCCCGGGATCTGCGTCTCGCCCGTGTCGGCGGCGCGGAGCATGGCCTCGGCGACCTCCACGGTGTGGGTCGCGTCCTCGATGGTGACGATGCGACGGGCCTCGCCGAGCACAGCGTCGCGGAACGCCTCGAGCTCGACCAGCAGCGGCTCGCGCTTGGGGATCGCGAAGCGGATCACGTCGCCCTGGACGACGCCGCGGAAGGACGCCATCGTGTCCCAGGAGACGGGTGCGAGGCCGTTGGAGAAGAAGGTCAGGTCGGCGTTGATGGTGTCGGCGACGAGGGTGCCGCGCTCGCCGGTGACGACCGTGACGCGCTCCTTGAGCGGCGAGAGCCAGTTCACGAGGTGGTTGACCACCGTGCCGTCGGACAGGGTGCCGACCGCCGCGACGAGGTCCTCGTGCTGGAGTCCCGACCGGTGGGCGGTGCGCGCGGAGAGGGTGGCGTACTGACGCTTGGCGACCCAGGCGGTCAGGTCGACGTCGTGGGTGGCCAGGTCGAGCACGACGCCGACGTCGTTGATCCGCTCCGGGAAGGGACCCTGGCGGCGGGTCGCGATCTGGTAGAGCCCGCCGAGCTCGCCGTTGGCCAGTCGCCGGCGCAGCTCCTGCAGGGCGGGGTTGTAGCGCTCGATGTGGCCCACGCACGACACCAGGCCACGGGAGGTGAACGCCTCCGCGATCCGGCGGGCGGCCGCGGCATCGGGGGCGACGGGCTTCTCGATGAGGACGTGCACGCCGGCCTCGGCCAGCTGCACGGCGACCTCCTCGTGGGCGGTGGTCGGTACGCACACGACGGCGAGGTCGAGTCCGGCCGCCACGAGCTTCTCGACCGAGGGGAAGAAGGTGAAGTGCTGGGTGGAGCGGTCCGTGCGGGGCGCCGGGTCGGCGATGCCGACCAGCTCGACCCCGGGGAGCGAGTTGAGGACGCGGGCGTGGTGGCGGCCCATCTGGCCGAAGCCCACGAGTCCGGCGCGCAGGTCAGCCACGGTCGGTCCCTTCGTTGACGGCCGCCACGACGCGGGCGACCTCGTCGTCGGTGAGCCCGGGCCGGATGGGCAGCGAGAGCACCTCGCGGGCGGCGCGCTCGGTCTCGGGGAGCTCGACGTCCAGGTCGTACGCCGGGAGCCGGTGCGTCGGGACGGGGTAGTAGACGGCACTGTCGATGCCACGGGCGTCGAGCCTGGCGGCGAGCGCATCGCGGTCGGCGGAGCGGACGGTGTACTGGTGCCAGACCGGCTCGGCCTTCGGCGCGACCGCCGGTGTGACGACGCCGGTCAGCTGCTCGTCGTACGTCGCGGCGACGGCTCTGCGCTCCTCGTTCCAGCCCGCCAGTCGGCGCAGCTGCACGCGGCCCATCGCCGCGGCCAGGTCGGTCATCCGGTTGTTCAGGCCGGCGATCTCGTTGCGGTAGCGCTGCTCCATGCCCTGGTTGCGCAGCAGCCGGACGCGCCGAGCGGTGGCCTCGTCGCGGCAGACGACCATGCCGCCCTCGCCGGTGGTCATGTTCTTGGTGGCGTAGAAGCTGAACGCCGCGATGTCCCCGAGGGCGCCCACCGGGATCCCGTCGTACGACGCCCCGTGTGCCTGCGCGGCGTCCTCGAGGAGGAGCAAGCCGTGCCGCTCGGCGACGCCGGCCAGCCCGTCCCACCGGACCGGGTGCCCGTAGAGGTGCACGGGCAGCACGGCAGCCGTGCGCGAGGTGACGGCGGCAGCGACCGCGTCGGGATCGAGGCAGAACGTGTCCGGCTCGATGTCGGCGAACACCGGGGTCGCCCCGGTCATGGCGACGGCGTTCGCGGTCGCGGCGAAGGTGAAGGAGGGGACGACGACCTCGTCGCCCGGCCCGATGCCGGCGGCGAGCAGCCCGAGGTGCAGGGCGCTGGTGCCGGAGTTGACCGCCACGCAGGTGTGGCCGCCGACGATGGCCGCGAACTCGTCCTCGAACGCCGCGACCTCCTGTCCCTGGACCAGGCGGCCGCTGCGCAGGACCTGCATCACCGCGGCGGTCTCCTCGTCACCGACGTGGACCCGCACCGCGCTGACCCGTGGGGTCGCGTGCTCAGTCATGGTCACCAGACTCGCGCAGGTGCCCCCCGGACTCGATGAACAACGCGCCAGTGACGGGGCGGCTCCACCGGCCCTCGCCCTCGTCGAGCAGTCGTCGACCGGCGGGTCCGACCTCGGAGTCGGCGGAGACCTCTGCGGCAGGGTCAAGCTTCGGCACGAGTGCGTTCCTTCGGTGGGAGGTCGAGTCCGAAGGCACCCCAGCACATCAGCGTGGCGCTCGCGGCGGCAACGACGATCGTCAGCATCAGCGAGGGCTGCACCCACGCGCCGGACGCGCCCGCGGGGCTGTTCCTGACCTCGTAGACCAGGCCGTACGCCGGAGCGACCGTCTGGGCCACCACGAACAGCAGCAACAGTCCCAGGCGCGTGGGTCCGGGCAGGTCGTACCGGCGCCGGTCGAGCACGTACGCCGCGAGGAGGACCATGCCCATCGCCACCGGGAGTCCGTAGCGTCCCTGCCAGGCGGCGCCGAACTTGTCGAGCGACTGCACGGTCGTCAGGTAGGGGAAGGCCAGCGCGAACGCCGCGACGAGCACGATCGCGACCCTGGACCGCGCGACTCCCGAAGCGCAGGCCGACGGCCATCACGATCCCGAACAGCACGAAGTAGCAGGCGTAGACGACAGGCAGGGTGGGCTGGTCGCGCAGGGGGAACGCCGCGATGGCCTGGAAGGTCCAGGCCGGGAGCTGGATCGCGGAGACCGAGAGCCGATGTCCCAGGGAGGTGTGGCCGTGCCCCTCGACCCCGATCTTCGTGGCGTCCATCGCGAGGACCCAGGCGGTCGCCTGGAGGGCACTGACGAGCACCACCAGCGCACCGACGAGCACGGCGGGACGGCGCAGGAGCGACTTCACGCGGCCCGGCTCGGTGCGTACCGCGACGAGCACCAGAGCGAGGATCAGCAGGCACCACAGGGTTCCGAGAGGACGCAGCGTGGCCAGCGTGGCGCCCGAGATCGCGGCGTACGCCGCCAGCCGGCGGATGTGCTCGGGTGGCGCGACGAGCAGCCCGACCAGGGACAGCCACAGGGCCAGGGCCGACATCATCTCGACGCCGTTGGGTGAGGCGACCGCAGCAGCTGTAGACGGCAACGGGCGTGCAGGCGACCACGATGCCGACGTACGGCCACCGGGTCCGTGCCCAGGTCGACGCCGCGCGCATCGGCGACCCACACGAAGGCCGCGGCCAGCAGTGCGGTCGCGATCCGCATCATGTAGAGCGCGGTGGCGCCGTCGAAGGGCTTCGCTGCGGTGCCGATCACGGCGTAGAACAGCGGGTGGTAGCGGCCCGCACCGCTGGCGACACGTGTCGTTCCCTCGCCCGCGGGCGTGCCGACGCAGTCACGGTCCTTGGTGTACCTGAGGGCCTGGCACTCCGGGCGGGCGGCGTCGACGATGTCCGAGGGCACCTCGAGCCAGGCCCCGGTGCCACGGGTGGCGTTCACGGGGTCGATGGCCCACTGCCCACGGGCCGCAGCCGCGGCCCGGTAGGCGTGGTCGTGCTCGTCGATCCCGCCGAACGGAGGGACCACGAGGACCCAGATCGCGAACAGCCCGCACAGACCGAGGAGCAGGGATCGCCCGGGCGAGACCGTGGAGCGCTCGATGCCCGGGCTCCGCCGGCGCGCCCTGGTCGACCTCGACCTGCTGGCTCATCGACTGCCTTCCTGGATGTCGAGCTGCATCGCCGAGACCAGGAAGTGCAGACCGCTGAGCAGGGGAGCGACCGCGAGGAGGACGGTGCCGGGGCTGGCGACGGGCGGACCCAGGGTGTTGACGACGGTGAAGACGCTGAACCCGAGTCCCGATGGCGACCAGGAAGAGACCGGTGAAGAACATCAGGGCGACGGCGGAGAAGGACTGGAGGACGTACTTCCACCACATCCGGTGCCAGAAGCCACGCCAGAGCATCGACAGCAGCCGTGGCGCGACCCGGCCGACCTTGAGGCCGGAGACCTCGGTGCCGTAGACGGCCGGGATCGGCACGTCACGGGCGGGCACGCGCAGCACGTTGAGCTTGATCAGCAGGTCGTTCTCGAACTCGTAGCGCTTGGCCAGCCGGTCGAGCTGGAGCCGCTCCAGCGCGGTCCGGTGGATCGCGGTGTAGCCGTTCTGCGGGTCGAAGAGCCCCCAGTAGCCGGACGCCGCCTTGGTCAGGAAGGACATCCCGATGTTGCCGACCACGCGGTGCCGGGGCATCCCCTCGAAGGAGCCCTCGCCGTAGAAGCGGTTGGCCTTGGTGAACTGTGCCTCGCCGTCGGCGATCGGGTCGAGCAGTGCCGGGAGGTACGCCGGGTCCATCTGGGCGTCGCCGGCCATCACCACGGCCACGTCGCAGCCGAGCTCGAGGGCACGCTTGTGGCCGGTCACGATGGCGCCGCCCACGCCCTGGTTCTCCGGGAGGCTGAGCACCTCGAGGCGCGGGTCGTCGACCGACTTGGCCGCCTGGAAGGTGCCGTCGGTGCTGGCGTCGTCCACGACGATGACGTGGTCGACGAGATCCGGCGCGGTCGCGATGACCGTGCCCACGAGGAGCTCCTCGTTGTGGGCAGGCACCACGACGGCGACGCGCATGTCCCTGTACACGCGGGGCCCTCCTCCTGTCGTTACGAGGATAGGGAACGATCTGGGCGTTTGGGTCCGAATTGCGAGGTCTGTGCGTCCCGTGACGGCTGCGCGCCGGTGCGTACCCCTGCGGAGGGGGTGTCCGGCGGCTAGCCTCGCGCCATGACGTCGGGATCCCCGGAGGTTCCTCGCTGGGGTCCCGGGAGTCGGGGAGCCTGGCCGTGGGTCGCCGGGGCGGCGCTGCTGGCGACGGCCGCCTGGGTGATCGCGGCGCTGATGATGGCCGAGCCGGGGGTTCGACCTCAGCGACGAGGGCTTCTACGTGCTGTCCTACCGGTGGTGGGACTCCACGCCGCGCGTGTTCACGGGAGTCCAGTACCTCTACGGCCCGGTCTTCGAGCTGCTCGGCTGGAGCATCCCCGGCCTGCGCGTCGTACGGCTCGTGAGCATCGTGCTCGTGCACCTGGCCTTCGGCTGGGCGTTCATGACGTGGCTGCGGACCCGACGGCCGCAGGCACCACCCGGCCGGGGGTGGGAGGTGGCAGGGACGCTCACGATCCTCGCCTCGGCCGGGGTCACCTACGGCTGGCTGCCGTTGAGCCCCGGCTACAACGACGTCGTCCTGCTGACCTCGCTGCTGCTCGTGTCGCTGCTCCTCTGGTCCATGCGGGTCGTCGCCGAGCGGTGGCCGGCTGCCGGTGCTGGCGGCCGGCTGCGCGGGGCCGCCCGTGGTGGCGCTCGTGCTGGCGAAGTGGGCGTCCGCGGGGCTGATCCGGTGTTCCTGCTGGTGCTGGGGGTCGTGGCCCTCCGGTCGCTCGGGGCGCGCGGCTGGCTGCGCTACGTCGTCACGAGCGTCGGCGAGCGTCGTGGTCTGCTGCTGCTGGTCAACGCGTTCGTGCAGCCGTTGCGGCCGCTCGCCTCCGCAGCTGACCGAGGTGAACCGTCTCGTCGCGAGCGGACACCAACTCGCCGATGACGCTGCTCGGCATGTACGTCCGCACACGCCTCCATGGGGTGGCGGGCGGTCGCTGGTCGTGGTCTGCCCTGCTGGTGGCCGGGGCTCGGAGTCCTGCTCCGTCGCACCAGGTTCGCGGCGCTCGGGCTGCCCGTGGTGGTGCTCGGCCCCGTGGTGGGGCTGGTCGTCGCCAACCCCGGGCACCGGAGGGCTTCCCGGGCGGGGGCAGTGCGGAAGATCCGCAGCCTACGTCGTGCCGCTGATCGGCATGGCCCTGGTGGTGGCGGTGGCCGGTGACGGGTCCCCGGGCGTCGTACGGCGCCGGGCGAGCGACGGCCGCGGACGGCGGACGTCGCGGTGGTCGTGATGCTGCTCCTGCTGCCGGCCGTGCAGGCGGCCGGCACCGGGAACTCGCTGGCCTACCTCGCGGTCAACCAGTTCGCGTGCTGGACGGCGCTGATGGTGGCGGCTGCACGATGCCCGGTACGGGTGCCGCGGCCCGCGCCCTCGCGTGTCGGCGACCGCCTGCGCCGTCCTCGTGGCCGCGACGACCGGGGCCGGCGGGCTGCTGCTGCACCCCTACCGGACCGCTGCGTGGTCCGACGCCACCACGCGGATCGGTGGCGACGGACCGCTGGCGAAGCGTGCGGGTCGATGCCAGCGACGGCGCGACACGGCTGCGCGCCATGCCGGCGGCCGTCGGCAACCGGCGTGCGGGCGACCCGGTGATGGCCTTCGACGAGATGGCCGGCGTGGTGCTGCTGCTCGACGGCCGGTCCGTGGGGGAGGCGTGGTACTCGCGCATCGACCACGGCGCGAACGCAGCCGGCATCCGCAGCGTCTGCACCCGCCCGCGCCCGTGGGGCGACACGCTCCCGGTCGTCGTCTACGACCGGAGCCCGAGCACCGTCGACCAGGACGCCCTGCGTGCCTGCGGGCTCTCGCTGACCCGCGACTACAGACTGGTGACGGTCGACGACGGTGGCCCGCTGCAGGTCTACGTCCCGACCGGCGCCGAGGAGAAGGACGCGACCATGACCGAACCACCGCGCGGGTCGGACGCGTCACGACGCCTCGTCTCGATCGTGATCCCGGCACTCAACGAGTACGACAACGTGCCGGCGGTCCTCGAGCGCATGGTCGATCTCGGCAAGGCGCACCCCGACCTACGACTTCGAGCTGGTGCTGGTCGACGACGGTTCGTCCGACGGCACCGGCGAGCGCGCCATCGCCGACGCGCCCGCACGGTGTGCCCGTCACGGTCGTGCAGCTCTCGCGCAGCTTCGGCTCGCACCAGGCGATCACCGCCGGGCTGCGGCGTACGGCGGGCGACTGCGCGATCGTGCTCGGTGCCGACATCCAGGAGCCACCGGAGCTGATCGCGGAGTTCCTCGCCAACTGGGAGGAGGGTTCCGACGTCGTCTGGGGCGTACGACGCAACCGGGTCCGTTCCTGGCGCCGCGAGCTGCCCTCGAAGCTGTTCTCCTACCTGTTCACGAAGCTACGCCGACCTCGCCGACTACCCACCGGAGGGCCCGTCGGGGATGCTGGTCGACCGGGCGGTGCTCGACGAGCTGAACCGGCTCGAGGAGAGCAACCGCAACGTGCTGGCGCTGGTGGCGTGGCTCGGCTTCCACCAGACCCGGGTGCTCTACGACCAGCTGCCGCGGCAGTACGGGGAGTCGCGCTGGACCCGTCGCAAGATGGTGAAGCTGGCCGTCGACTCCCTCGTGCAGTTCTCCTCGATGCCGCTGCGTGCGTGCACCTTCACCGGCCTCGGGGTGGCTGCTCTCGGCCTCGTCTACGCGGTCGTGCTGGTGGTCCGGTCGCTGCTCGGTGTGCACACTCCGTCGGGCTGGCCGACCATCCTCGTGGTGGTCCTCGTTCTCGGCGGAATCCAGCTCACGGTGATCGGCGTCATGGGAGAGTACGTATGGCGCGCAGTCGAGGAGACGCGGCGCCGACCGCTCTACGTCGTGCGTGGGGTGACACACAGCCGGCGGGTGGCCGGCACGGGGGATCAGGGGTAAATCCATGAGGACACGTCGAAGCACGGTGCTCGTCACCGGCGGGCTCGGCTACATCGGCTCCTACGTCGTGCGCGACCTGCTCGAGCGTGGCTGGCAGGTGCGCGTGCTCGACAACCGCTACCGGTGCGACCCGACCACCGCCTCGGAGCTCGCGGCGCTCGACGGCGTCGAGGTGGTCGAGGGCGACATCCGCTACGCCCACATGGTCGAGAGCGCGACCCAGGGCGTCGAGGCCGTCGTCCACCTCGCCGCGGTCTGCATGAACAAGAGCATCGCGGACCCCACCGAGAGCCTGGACGTCAACCTGATGGGCACCCAGAACGTGCTCGACGCGGCGTCGCGGGCCTCGGTACGCCGCATCGTCTACGCGTCGTCGGCCTCGGTCTACGGCAACCCGACCCAGCTGCCGATGCGCGAGGACGACAAGCTCGCGCCGATCACGCCGTACTGCGTCGCCAAGCTGGCCGGCGAGCAGATGCTCGACTTCTACGCCCGCCGCGCCAAGCCTCTCCTGGCTGGGCCTGCGCTTCTTCAACGTCTACGGCCCGGGCCAGCCGACCGATGCCTACTACACCTCCGTGGTGGTCACCTTCCTGAACCGGCTGGCGGCCGGGGAGGCTCCGGTGATCGACGGCCGCGGCGACCAGTCGATGGACTTCGTGCACGTCACCGACGTGCGCGCGCAGCGTGGGCATGGCGGTGGAGTCGCGAGGCGACCGGCGAGGTGCTCAACGTCGGCACCGGCCAGCAGACCAGCATCTCCGACCTCGCCGACCTGCTGGTGCGATCGCTCGGCAGCGACGCGCAGCCGGTGTTCCGGCCGCGCGAGGTGCTGGTGACCCGTCGAGAGGCGGCCATCGAGCGGATCCAGGAGGTGCTGGGCTGGCGGCCGCAGGTCGGCCTCGAGGAGGGCATCGCCTCCGTCCTCGACTGGCACAAGCGCACGCTCGAGGGCCAGCTGCTTGACGGAGCCCACGCCGAACCCGTGGAACCCGCTGGCCTGGGTGGTCGGCGATCCCGAGGTCGGCGAGGGCACCTGGGTCGGACCGTTCTGCCTGCTCGACGGGTCCGGCGGCCTGGTCATCGGCCGGGGATGCGACCTCGCCGCCGGGGTGCAGGTCTACACGCACTCGACCGCGGCCCGCTGTGTCACCGATCGAGCAGGACACGACACCGAGGTCGCGCGCCGGCCTCGTCGAGCGGCGGATCACACGGTCATCGGCAACGACGACTCCGTGGTGCTGCATGGGCGTGACGATCGGCAGGACCACAGCTCGAGCATGATTCGGGCCGCGCACGCTCGCGACGGCGAGATCGCTGGACGTGGCCCTGGAGCGCATCCGTGACTTCATCCGCGCCCAGACCCATCCCTGCCCAGGTGCGTTCACCCGGATCGGCGGCAGGTCGTCCGGAGACTGGGATGCCGACGTGGTCGACGACGTCACCTCGTCGTGACGGCCTCGCGGAGAGCGGCGACGACCCGGTCCTGGTCGGCGTCGGTGAGGTCGGCGTACATCGGCAGCGCGAGGTGGCGCCGGAACAGCAGGTCGGAGGTCGGGCAGTCGGCGGGTGCGTCGTACACCGGCTCGCGGTGCAGCGCGTAGGTGCCGATCTGTGACCCGATCCCGCGGGCCCGCAGGGCCAGGACCGTGGCGTCCCGGTCGACGTCGTCGTCGACGGTGACCGCGTAGGTCTGCCAGGTCGGCTCCCGGTCGCCGGGGGAGTGCGGTGCCTCCACTCCGGGGACCTCGGCGAGCAGGTCGGCGTAGCGGTCGGCGAGCGCTCGCCGACGCGCCAGGAAGCCGTCGAGCTTGTCGACCTGGACGAGGGCGATGGCGGCCAGCACGTCGGAGAGCTTGTAGTTGTAGCCGACGGCCGCGAACTCCGGGATCTCGAGACGGTCCGCGCCCTGCCGCGCATAGGCGCTGCGCTGGCCGAAGCAGGACATGCTCCGCACCCGGTCGGCGATCTCGGCGTCGTCGGTCACCACCACGCCGCCCTCGCCGGAGGTGATGCCCTTGCGGGCGTGCAGCGAGAAGACGGCGACGTCGCCGAACGCGCCGCACGGCCGTTGCTCGAAGGTGCCACCGACGGCGCACGCGGCGTCCTCGAGCAGGAACAACCCGTGCTCGTCGGCGAGCGCCTCGAGGGCATCCCAGTCGGCGGGGACGCCGAGTGCGTCGACGCCGATGATGCCGCGGGTGCGCGGGGTGATGCGCTCGGCGAGGCGGTCGACGTCGATCGTGCCGGTGTCGCGTCGTACGTCGGCGAAGCGGGGTGTTGCCCCGCAGTAGAGGACCGCATGTGCCGTGGCCGGGAAGGTGTAGTCCGCGACGAGGACCTCGTCACCGGGCCCGGCTCCGAGCGCGGCCAGCGAGAGGTGCAGTCCGGCCGTGCAGTTGTTGACCGCGACCGCGTGGGCACGACCGCTCAGCCGGGCGAACGCCCGCTCGAGGTCGGTGCTCCGCGGCCCTTGCCCGGCCAGCCAGCCGGACGCGAGGACCTCGTTGACCGCCTCGAGCTCGCGGTGGTCCGTCGTCGGGCGGGTGAGCGGGACGGCAGGCAGCGACGGATCCATCGACGCGGCGTGGCTCAGTCGAGGCCGAGCGAGAAGGCCGACTCCAGGTCGTGCTGGGAGTAGGTGCGGAACGCGATGTGCGTCTCGGTCTCCATCACTCCGGGAACCTTGTTGATCGAGTCGGCCACCACCCGGGCGACGTCCTCGTGGTTGCTGACCCGGACCAGCGAGATCAGGTCGATCTGGCCGGTCACGCTGTAGACCTCGCTGACGCCCTCGAGGGCGGCGATGGCCTCGGCCACCTCGGGAATGCGGGCGACGTCGGCCTTCACGAACACGATGGCGGTGATCATGTGGTCAAGGTATCGCTCGGGACGCCACTGGGTCAGGGCTGGTGGACGGTGGCGAGTGCCCGGCGCTCGTCGAAGGGCACCAGCTGGGTGCGCGACTGCTCCACGGCGTCGTGGACGGCGAGGTGGCGGCTGGCGCCGCGGACGGGGCAGGTCCACTCGCCCTCGACGTGCACCAGGCGGACGCCGGGCTGCTCGAGCCAGCGCAGGATCTGCTCGGACTCCTCCGCGCTGGCGGCCGGGGTGGGGCCGGGACCGCCGGCCACCGACTCGGCGGACTGGCGGAGCTGGGTGACCCAGACACCGGCGTGCGAGTCGGGAGGGATCACGCCCGAGGCGGCGAGCCGACCGTGACGGACGACGTGGACGGCCCAGCGTCGGTCGTCCTCGCGTCGGGCTGCGACCAGCTCGGGGCAGGACGAGAGCGAACCGAGGCGTTGGGTGCGCGAGGCCGCCCGCACGAACGCGGAGAGCCGGTCGCGGTGCACGCCGGCCTCCTCGAACCGCTCGTCGTCGGCGAGCCGGTCCATCCGGGCGGCGAGGGCCTCGACCACCTGGTCGGCCTGGTGCAGCAGGCTGTCGCGGACCTCGGCCACCAGGGCTGCGTAGTCGTCGACCGAGGTGCTGCCGTCGCACGGTGAGAGGCAGCGCCCCATCTCGGCGAGCACGCACGGCGACTTGTGGGGCGTGATCGGCAGGCGGTCGCTGCACTGCCGGATCGGGAAGGCCTCGTGCAGCGCGGCCAGGCACTTCTCGGCCGTGCGCCGGGAGGCGAACGGGCCCAGGTAGTCGGCGCCGTCCTCGGCGACGACGCGGACGAGCGACATGCGCGGCCACGGCTCGACCGTGAGCTTCAGCCAGTGCATCTTCTCCGGATGTCGGCTGCGGCGGTTGTAGCGCGGCTTGTGGGCGGCGATCAGCCTCAGCTCGCGCACCCGCGCCTCGAGCGGCGTGGCGCACTCGATGCCGGTGACCGAGGCCGCGAGGTTGACCATCTCGCCCATCCGGGAGCGGGTCTCGGAGGCGGTGAAGTAGGAGCGCACGCGGCTGCGCAGGTCGCGGCTGGTGCCGACGTAGAGCACCCGCTCCTGCTCGTCGCGGAACAGGTAGACGCCGGGGGAGTGCGGCAGGTGCTCGGCCAGGTGCCGCTTGCGGCGTACGGCGGGACTCACGCGCGAGCTGAACGTCTGCAGCTCCTCGAGCGTGTGCACGCCCAGCCCGCCGAGCCGCTCCATCAGCCCGTGCAGCACGTCGACCGTGGCCCGGGCATCGGAGAGCGCCCGGTGGTTGGGCGTGGTGGCCGACCCGAACGCGACGGCCAGCGAGCTGAGCTTGCAGTTGGGGGCGTCGTCGCGGGTGACCACGCGCCGGGCCAGCCGTGCGGTGTCGAGGACCTCGAAGGAGGGCCAGGGGCGCTGCTGGAGCTCGGCGAAGTGCTTGAGGAACCCCACGTCGAAGGGCGCGTTGTGCGCGACCAGGACGGTGCCCTGCGCGAACTCGAGGAACGCCGGCAGCGCCGACTCGATCGGCGGCGAGGAGGCGACCATGGAGTTGGTGATGCCGGTGAGCACCGCGATGAACGGCGGGATCGCGGTGTGCGGGTTGACCAGCGTCTGGAACTCGCCGAGCACCTCACCGCCGCGGACCTTGACCGCACCGATCTCGGTGATCATCGAGCCCGGCCTGCGCCGAGCCGCCGGTCGTCTCGAGGTCGACCACGCAGAAGGTGATGTCGCGCAGGGGCCGCCCGAGCTCGTCGAAGCTCATCTGCGCGGACCACCTGCTCATGCCAATGACGCTAGGGAGCCGGACCGACAAAACCGTGCAGGTGAGTACGGCGCGCCGGTGTGTCGTGCCGGCCTGCGGAAACTGTCGGTGGGGGCTGGTGGAGTGCGCAGCAACCAAGTCTTGTACGGGCTTCCCCTGGTATTGAGGAGATCGACGATGAGCGTGCGCATCGACTGCGACAGCTGCCTGGTTCGCGGGCTCGCGTGTCATGACTGCGTGGTGACCGTCCTGCTCGGCCCGCCACCCGAGCTCGGCTTCGACAGCGAGGAGCAGCAGGCGCTCGAGGTGCTCGCCGACTCCGGTCTGGTGCCACCCCTGCGGATGGTGACCCCGGTGTCGGGACCCGACGTGGAGTCGGCCTGAGGTCGGCCGAGGTGCCTGAGGTCCGGCCCTGAGAATCGGCAGAGAACTCCGCAGGCGGGCGCTGCCGGCGTGGTGGCGGTGTGACCGATGTGCCCGGATGGGGCTGGTGCGACCCAGAGTGGCCGAAAACACACCGTGTCCACCCGCGACACGGTTGGCGGCGCGGCCCGATCTTTCCTAGGGTGACGAACCTAGTGCCCCCGCACCAGCTCGCCGACCAGGCGGGCTCGGGGGCAGCGCCGAGTCTGGAACAGGTGCCCTCGGGGGAGACATCTGCACCGGAGCCGGGGACCCAAGTTCCTTGGGGTGAATCCGGCAAGACCTGCCACCGACCGTGGCGGATCTCGCTGGTAGGGCGTTCTTTGGGCCCGAACCCGTCAGCTCACCTGGTAGGCGTCTGAGACAAAGAGGAGACCGACCGCTCGTGTTTGACGGCCGGAAGCGCCACCATGCCCGCGCGGTTGCAGGAGTCACCGCTGTGCTCGCCACGATGAGTCTCGGATTCGTCATGAGCCCTGCGTCTGCAGCCCCCGACACCGCCCAGAAGCTCGACGCCGCACAGGCTCGCGTCGACAAGCTTTCCCACAAGGCCCAGACCGCCGACCAGCGGCATCACCAGGCGGCCACGAAGCTCGCGAAGACCAGGAAGCAGCTGCGCCAGACGGCTGCCGACATGCGACGCCACCAGCGCCTGATCCAGGCCCTGCGCGCGCAGGTCGCGGCCACCGCCGTCGACAGCTACGCCGGCACCGCCGGGTCGACCGCCCCCGTCAGCACCTCGTCCCCCGCGCTCGACGCCCAGGTGAAGAAGGACTCGACGGCGCTGCTGTCCAACGTGGTCCTCGTCAGCCAGGACGCAGGCGCCCCTGCCGACGCGCTGGCGCGTTCCAACGACGCAGCTCGGACTGCTGGCCCAGCGCAAGGCGGCGCTGCAGGGCAAGCTCGACCTGCTCGCCCGTGGCGAGGAGGCCACGCGCAGCATGGAGCGGGTGGCCGACACCCGCCAGGCCAAGGCCTCGGCCACGCTGGCCGACCTCCAGGCCAAGCGGATGCAGGAGCTCGGCGGACCCGCCGTGGCCTACGCGAAGTCCAAGATCGGCAACGGCTACGTCTACGGCGCCGCCGGACCGAGCGTGTTCGACTGCTCGGGACTCACCATGGCGGCGTGGAGCCAGGCCGGCGTCAGCCTGCCGCACAGCTCCTCCGCGCAGTACAGTTCAGGTCGGCACATCTCCGAGAGCGAGCTTCAGCCCGGTGACCTGGTCTTCTACTACAGCCCGATCAGTCACGTCGGCATGTACATCGGCAACGGGCAGATCGTGAATGCGCTCAACCCCGGCGCCGGAGTCGTCATCTCCGGACTCCACGACATGCCGTACGTCGGTGCAGTGCGCCCTGGAGCCTGACTCCACCAGCAGAGCCGCTCGCCCGTTCCGGGCGGGCGGCTCCGTGCTGTTCGTGGTCCTTGCCGTGCTGCTCGGCGGGCTCACCGGGTGCACCACGACGAGAGCATCACGCCACCGTCGGCGTCGAAGGACAGCACCGCGCAGCACGCCGAGGAAGCACAACAGACGCTCGAGGACCTCGTCCACGCGGTGACCTCCGGGTCGCGGGACGACGCCGTGGCCACGGCGACCAGCACGTCGAAGGACCTGCTCGGGCTCGATCTACGACAACGCGGCCGCCCTGCACGTCGGGGACTTCTCGCTGCGCTACGTCGACGAGGCGGCGCCGCTCGACCAGAGTGACCAGGACGAGCTCGGTCCGGGTGCCTGGCGCGGCACCGTCCAGCTCACCTATCGCAACGACGGGTTCGACACCGCACCCGCCCGGCTCGAGACCGCGGCCACCTTCGTGCCGACCGGCGACGACGTGCGGATCGCGTCCTTCGGCGGCGCCGGGCGAACGGACGCCGTTGTGGCTGGTCGAGCCGCTCAGCGTCGTACGCACCCCGCGGACGCTGCTCGCGGTCGCCGGGACCTCGCCCGGCCGCTACCCGGGCCTGGTGGCCGAGGCGGTGCGGCAGGTCTCCCGCGTGCTCCCGGACTGGAAGGGCCGGCTGCAGGTGGAGGTGCCCGACGTCCGAGGACGAGCTGAACGCGGCCCTCGACGCGCAGCCGGGCGAGTACGACAACATCGCGGCCGTCACCACGACCGCCGACGGCTCGCTGGCGCCCGATGCGCCGGTGCGCGTGTTCGTGAACCCGCAGGTGTTCGACCACCTGAAGCAGCGCGGCGCCCAGGTGGTGATGAGCCACGAGAGCACCCACGTGGCCACCGACGCTCCGTTCGCCACGATGCCCACCTGGCTGCTCGAGGGCTTCGCCGACTTCGTCGCGCTCGACCACGCCGGCGTCCCGGTCGAGCCTCGCCGCGGGACAGATCCTGCCGCGCATCCGCAAGAACGGGCTGCCCGACCGGCTGCCCACGAGCCAGGACCTCGACCCGACCGCCAACGGGCTGGGCGCGACCTACGAGGAGGCGTGGCTGGCCTGCCGCTTCCTGGCCCAGGAGTACGGCGAACAGGCGATGGTGCGCTTCTACCGCACCGTCAACGCGGGCGCCTCGACGCAGCAGGCGTTCCGGACCGTCCTGCACACCACGCAGCGGGACTTCGTGACGCGGTGGCGCGCCGACCTGGCCCGCCTTGCCGGGGTGGCAGGGTAGGGCGTGACTGCCAACCCTCGTCCGTCGCGAGCGTCGCCCCACGGAGTGCCTCGCAAGGCGGAGGAGGAAGGCGATGCGGGTCCATCGGGGACTGACGACAACGAAGCGAGGTGCCCGTGGGGCGGCGCGCAGCAGGACATGGGGTTGGGAGTCCCGCCCTTGGCGTGACACCGCCCGCCCCCAGCCGCGCCCTGTGTCTGTGGATGATGGGGGTCTCGGCGCTCGTGTTCGTCGTCCTGGCCGCGGTGTTCGTCCCGTGGTCGTGGGTGCCGGGTGGCCACGTCGCCCACGTGCCGGGGAGCGAGGTGTTCACCGCCGAGCAGCTCCGTCGCGGCCAGACCTACTCCTCGATGCAACGACACCTCGGCTGGGCCTCGCTCGCGGTGTCGCTCGTCGTGGCGCTCGGTGCTCGGGCTGACCCGGCTCGGTGCCCGGCTGGTGCGGCTGCTGCCCGGGCCCTGGTGGGTGCAGGCACTGCTGGGGACCCTGGCGATCCTGCTCGTCGGCGAGCTGGCCACGCTTCCCTTCGACCTCGCGATCCGGAGCAACGCCCTCGACTACGGCCTCACCCGCCAGTCGCTCGGTGGCTGGTTCCGGGACTGGGCGTTCTCCCTGCTGGTCAGCTGGGTCTTCGCCGCGGGCACCGTGCTGGTCGTGATGATCTCCGCCCGTCGGTCGCCGCGTCGGTGGCCGCTGTGGGCGGGACTGGCCGGTGCCGTGCTGAGCGTGCTGGGTTCGTGGGTCTACCCGGTCGTCGTGGAGCCGCTGTTCAACCACTTCACCCCGTTGGCGCACGGCGAGCTGCGCACCAAGATCCTCGCCCTGGCCGAGAAGGAGCACGTGCACGGTCTCCGACGTGCTGGTCGCTGACGCGTCGCGTCGTACGACGACCCTGAACGCCTACGTCTCGGGGTTCGGCAGCACCCGCCGCGTGGTGCTCTACGACAACCTCGTCGACGACGTGCCCGAGCGCGAGACGCTGGTCGTGGTCGCCCACGAGCTCGGGCACGCCCACCACAACGACGTCGTGCTCGGGACGGCGCTCGGGGCGACGGGAGTCGTGTTCGCCAGCGGGCTGCTCGGGCTGGTGTTCTCGCGGCGCAGGCTGCTGGACCGCGCCGGCGTACCCGATCCCGGCCAGCCGGAGGTGGTGGCCCTGCTGCTGGCCCTGGTGGCGGTGGGGACGTTGCTGGTCAGCCCGATCGAGAACGTGATCAGCCGGGCCATCGAGGCGCGCGCCGACCGGGCGTCGCTGCAGGCGACGGGGGACTACGCCGGGTTCGAGAAGCTGCAGGCGGAGCTCGCGACGCGCTCGCTCAGCGATCCGGACCCGCCGTGGCTGAGCCAGTTCTGGTTCGGCTCGCACCCGACGGCGTTGCAGCGGATCGGGATGGCGCGGGCGATCGAGCAGCAGCACGACGCTCGGTGAGACGCCACGAGCGACGGACCGCGTGGTGCAGGTCAGCCGCTCGGAACGGGTGCTGGTCAGCAGGTGGCGCTGGCGTTGCCCTTGCTGGACACGACGCCGCAGGTCTTGGAGAACGAGCTCTTGATCATCCCGCCCATGACGAAGACGATGGCGACGATGAGGGCAGCGATCCCGGCCACGAGCATGCCGTACTCGACTGCGCTGGCGCCGTTCTCGCCGCGGCGACGGGTGATGGAGCGGAGGTACTCGAGCATCGTGGTGGTTCCCTTCTGGGAATGATGGATCTCTGACCGGGTGAGCGCCCGGCCCCTGCCGGCTTGGGCGGGGCCGGGCGACCCGTGTCGGTAGCTCACCACCCCCCGGCAGTGCGGGCGCGTTGCTCATGCGTGCCCGCTGAGGAGCCACCTCCACACCTGCACTCCGTGGTAGTGCAGGAGATTCAGCTGGTTGCCCGCCAGGTGCTCAGGTGCATGCGGCGAGAGGCACGGTGTCCTCGCGCAGACCGGTCGCGAAGCCCGGAGAGCGAACCCGGAGAGACCTGGTCAGGTCTCTCCGGGTCGAGCCGAACGGTCAGGAGCAGGTGGCGCGGCGGTGCCGTTGCCCTTGATGGTCTTGCAGGTGCTGTCGAAGGAGTTCTTGATGACTCCACCGAACAGGAAGACGATGGCGACGATCAGCGCGGCGATGCCGGCGACGAGCAGGCCGTACTCAACGGCGGAGGCGCCGTCTTCGGTACGGCGGCTGGTGATGTTGCGGATGAACTCGAGCATGGTGGGTTCCTTCCCTCGGGAACTCGGCGGATCGAATGTGACGTGAGAACCGACCTATTCGGTCCTACAGGTAGAAAGTATTCCAAAAGGGACAGATCGGTACATCATTCGTCCGGTTTGATCGGGGTGACCTTTATGGGTGGTTTTGGCCATAGTCCGAAAGGACTAGTCGGCCCGCCGGATTATCGCGCGGAAGTGTCGCGGTGTCAGGCCGGGGGCGCCGCCGAGGAGATCAGCCCGAGCCGCATCGCCGTGACCAGGGCCTGGGCCCGGTTGGCCGCGCCGAGCTTGTCGTAGATGCGGCCGATGTGGCTCTTCGCGGTCGACTCGCTGAGGTAGAGCCGTGCGGCGATGGCGGTGACGCCGAGCCCCTCCGCGAGCAGCTCGAGCACCTGACGCTCGCGGTCGGAGAGCCGGGGGGCTCCCGAGCTCATCCGCCGCACCATCGCCTCGGCCAGCCCGGTGCAGGTGAAGGTCAGCGGCGCGACGACGGCCTGGCGCGCGGCACTGATCGACGCTCGAGGTGGGGGCGTCCTTGCCGACGAAGCCGGACGCGCCGGCGTCCATGGCGGCGAACAGCTGCTCGTCGCCGGCGTACATGGTCAGCACGACGAGGCCGATCTGCCGGTTCTCCTTGCGCAGGGCCCGGACGACGTCGAGACCCGACCCGTCGGGGAGGCGTACGTCGGTGACCACCACGTCGGGCTGCAGCTGCTGGGCCAGCTCGATGCCCTCGGCCACCGAGCCCGCCTGGCCGGAGACGTCGAATCCCTCGGCCTGGCTGAACGCGCCGGCGAGGCCCTGGCGGATCAGCTCGTGGTCGTCGATGAGCAGGACGGTGGTCATGGGCTTCCGGGATGTCGGCTCCCGGCCTCCTCCCGCAGGCTAACGGGTCCGCTCGCGCGTGGGGGAGCCGACGCGCACCGTCACCTGCGTGCCGGGCAGGTCGGCCGTGGGCTCGGTCACGACGAGCTCGGCGCCGATGGTGCGGGAGCGCTCCCGCATGATCTTCAGGCCCTGGGAGTCGCTGCGCGGGGTGTGCGCGTTGGTGCCGTCGTCGCGCACCTCGATCTCGGCGTACGGCGGGCGGATGGTGCAGCGCAGCCACAGGTTGGCCGCCTCGGAGTGCTTGCGTGCGTTGGCCATCGCCTCCTGGGCGATGCGCAGCAGCTCGTACTCCACGTCTGCGGGAAGCCGTGGACCCTGCTCGTCGAGGGTGACGTGCACCGCCATCGGCGAGGTGGCGCTGACCTGGTTGGCGTACGCCGAGAGGCTCTCGCCGAGGCCGGACCCGGCCGCGAGCTCGTGGCGCAGGTCGAAGATGGAGTGCCGCAGCTCGGTGACGACCCGGGTGACCTCGCTGCGCAGCTGCCCGATCCTGGCCTGCTGGTCCGGGTCCGAGGTGCCGGCCGCCAGGTTGTCGACGAGGTAGCCGAGGGAGGCGACGTCCTGGGCGACCCCGTCGTGCACCTCGCGCGCGATCCGCTGGCGCTCCTCGCTGGTGGCGGTGTCGCGAACCCGACCGAACAGCAGCGCTGCCTGGAGCTGTACGGCGTGCCGACCGAGATGGTCACGCAGCGCGACGGCCGCCGTGGACTCGACGTGGCCGAGCGTCTCGAGCACCAGTACCGCGATCATCTCGTCGTTCGCGAGGAGCGGGATGGCGACGCGGGTCTCCCGCAGCACCATCGCCTCGTACTCCCAGCACTTGGCTGCCAGCGCTCCTCCCCAGGCCATCGCACCGGGGGGCGTGCCGGCGGAGTAGCGCAGCGGCGCCATCTCGCCGTTGGCCGACTGCACGAAGACCCCGGCGCTGCGCGTCGGCACCACGCTGTCGGCGTCTCCCATGACCTGCTCGGCGATGCCCACGGCGTCCAGACCCCCGCTGAGCTTGCCGGAGAGCGCCTCCAGGCGCCGGATCAGCCCGACGGCGCTGCGATAGCTGGCGTCCGCGTCGGATGGAGCTCATGGCTCGTCGCAGGGCGATCCCCATCAGCCCGATCCCGACGGCGCGAGGCGAGCCAGGTGAACCCGCTGGCGGCGAACTGACGGTCCCAGCCCTGGATCACGATCGCGGAGGTCGCCACCAGCACGACGAACTCCGCGGCGATCACGCGCACCATGCCGACGCGGCCGAGGTCCACCGCGGCGATGAGCACCGGGATCACCAGGTAGGGCGTCACGGTCGCCTGGTCGGGCCGGGCCAGCACCGCGAGCGCGGCGATCACACCACCCTCGAACACCGCCACGGTGTGCTCCGGCACGCGCCCGATCATCGCCACCGCCTGGGCGATGGCCGCGGTCAGGACGACGAGGAGCGCGCCGTCGAAGTACCGCGGGCCAGCCACCGCGGCGAGCGAGGTGAGGGCGGCAACGGTGAACACTCGGGCCGCGAGAGCGACCCGACCGACATCGGTCACTTGGAAAGTGTGCCCGAGAAATTATCCATGATGTGGATACCCGCCGGACCGAGCACCGCGATGAAGAGGCGTGGGCAGGATGCAGAAGATCAGCGGGACCAGGATCTTGACCGGCACCTTCTGGGCGGCCTCCTCCGCCCACTGGCGGCGCTTGACCCGGATCTCGGAGGACTGCACCCGCAGCACCTGGCCGACCGGGATACCGAACGCGTCGGCCTGCACCATGGCGCTCACGAAGGAGCGGAGGTCGGGCAGGTTGGTGCGATCGCCCATCGAGCGCAGGGCCTCGGAGCGTCCGCGACCGATCTGCATCTCCTGCAGCATGCGGGCGAACTCCTCGGACAGGGGTCCGTCGGTGTTGCGCGCCACCTGGGCGCAGGCCGCGTCGAACCCGAGGCCGGACTCGACCGAGATGGTGAGCAGGTCGATCGCGTCGGGAAGGGCACGTTGCAAGCGTGTCCATGCGGTTGTAGGTCGCCTGGTAGAGGTACATGTTCGGCGCCATGTAGCCGGCGAGCGAGGCGAGGACCACGAAACCCAGCGTGGGCAGGAAGCCGAGGCCCATCAGGAGTGCGAGCACCAGCGACACGACGAGTGCGATCGCGAAGCCCACGACCTTGCCGGCCATCACCCGCTCGACGGTCCAGCCGGCCGGGTTGCCGGCCATCTCGAGCTTCTCGCGGATGCGCTCGCTGGCGTCCTCGGGCGTCAGGCGCCGGCCCATCCGCTGGCTGCGAGCGAGCAACGGGAAGAGCACGCGGTCGCTGAAGCTCTGGTCCAGCTCGCCCTTCATCTCCTCGGGGGCACTGGTGAGCGCCTCGAGGACGGCGATGGAGCGGTTCACCCCGGCCTGCTCCTTGAAGATGCCGCCGACAGCGCCGAAGACGAGGAGGAGGGCGAGGAAGATCAGCGCGAACGCAATGATCACCACCGGGCTCATCAGACATCCACCTTCGCGAGCTTGGACATCCAGAAGATGCCGACGAACAGCAGCGTGGCCATGATGATCACCAGGATCCACCCGATGCGGAGTCGTGTACATCACGCCGACGTAGTCGGGCTTGGTCACGGCCAGGTAGACCATGAAGCCGGGCGGCAGCCCGCCGAGGATGTAGCAGGAGAGCCGGCCCTCGGCCGACAGCGCGCGCACGTGCCGGCGCAGGAACTCGCGCTCACGCAGGGTGGCGGCCACGGTCAGCAGGAGCTCGGCGAGGTTGCCGCCGACGTCGCGCTGGATGCGGATGGCCATCACGACCCAGCCGAAGTCGCGGCTCTGCATCCGCTCGGCCACGCCCTCCATCGAGTCCTCGAGGGTGACCCCGAGGCGGGTCTCGACGACCACGCGACGGAACTCGCTGGCGATGGGGTCGACGCCCTCGCGCACGATCGTGTCGATCGACTGGGCCAGGGACAGTCCGGCCGAGAGGCTGCCGGACATCAGCTGCAGCGTGTCCGGCAACGCCGTCGCGAACGCCTTCAGCCGCTTGGCGGCCTTGACCCTGAGGTAGATCGGCGGGGCGATCAGCACGGCCGCCACGATCAGGATGCCCAGGACGAGGTTGCCGGTGCCGATCAGGATCCCGACGAGGCCGCCGGCCACAGCCGCTCCGGCCCGGAACAGCAGCCACTCGGCGGGTCGCAGGTCCAGCCCCGCGGACTCCAGGGCGGACGCGAGCTTGGCCTCGTAGTTCTTGTTGTTGGCCAGCGCCTTCTCCGCCGCCTGCCGGGCCTGACCCGCCAGCGCAGTGGGGCCGGCGTCGTCGCGGCGCGGGCCGGCCTTGCCGGGGACCGCCATCACGCCGTACGCCTCGATCTGCTCGGAGAGCGTGAGGTTCTGCGCGGGCTTGCCGCCGCCGAGGGCGAGCACGCCGACGAGGCCCAGCAGGCCCACGCCGATGGCGCCGACGGCTCCGAGGACGACGTTGCGCGAGACGGTGAGCGGGCCGGCCTTCACCGGCTGGGGTGCCGAGGCAGCGGCCTTCTCGGCCGCGATGTCAGCCGCAGTGCGCACGGGGACGTACGCCGACGCGGTGAACGACTGCGCGCCGGCCGGCACCGTGACGGCGACGTTGGAGCTGGTCTGCTGGTAACCGGCAGGTACCTGGGCCGTCACGACGATCTGCCGAGCGAGGGCGTTGGCCTCGCTGGCGAAGGCAGTCGAGAGAGCGGCCGGGTCGGCCGTGGTGAAGACCTTGCCCTTGCCGGCGCTCGCCATCGCCTCGAGGGGCTGGTTGGCGTCGCCCTGCTGCAGCGAGACCACGTCGAGCCCGACCCCGGATCCCTTGATCGCGTCGAGCACGTCGGTGAGGTTCGTGGCGGTGGTGTCCTCGCCGTCGGAGAGGACCAGGATCTTGCGTTGGCCGGAGTCCGCGCCCCCGGGGCCGGCGGCCTTGATGGCACCGAGCACGCCGTCGTACAGGGCCGTGTGCAGGGTGAGGGTCAGTCCGCCGATGGCCTGGGTTGCCGCGGCCCGGTCGAGCGTCGGCGCCACCAGGGTCTTCACGGTGTCGTCGAAGCTGACGACGCCCACCTTCACGTTGTCCGGCACGCTGGCGAGGTAGGCCAGCGCCGCCTTCTTGGCCTCCGCGATGCGGGTGCCCTTCATGCTGTTGCTCGTGTCGATCGCCAGGATCGAGGTGCGCTCCACGTTCGTCGTGGAGGCCGCGACCGCGTCGGAACCCACGGTGTTGCCGTCGATCTGGACGCTCGACCTTGTCGTAGTCGACCGGGTCGGTGCCGGGCACCGAGACGAGCAGGCGTACGGAGCCCTTGGCCGGCTGCGCGTGGTCGATCACCGCGTTGGTGTCGGCTGCCGACGGCAGGGGACGACGCGAGCAGCGCGATCGACGCCAGGCCCAGGAACAGGCCCAGGACGACCGAGGTGACGCGGTGGACGGCCCGGGTCATCGGAAGTCCATCGCGGTGGCGAACAGCCGCGGGTCGACGACCACGTTGTTGTGCTGCATCTTCTCCAGGAACTTGGGTCGCAGACCGGTGGCCTTCAGGCTGCCGAGCGAGCGTCCCTCGGAGTCGAAGCCGGCGGAGTTGTCGAACAGGAAGATGTCCTGCAGCGTGATGACGTCGCCCTCCATCCGCTCGACCTCGGTGACGTGCGTGATGCGACGGGTGCCGTCCTTGAGCCGGGCCTGGTGCACGATCAGGTCCACGGCCGAGGCGACCTGCTCGCGGATCGCGCGGACCGGCAGGTCCATGCCCGCCATCAGCACCAGCGTCTCGAGCCGGGAGCAGGTGTCGCGAGGACCGTTCGAGTGGACCGTGCAGATGGAGCCGTCGTGACCGGTGTTCATCGCCTGGAGCATGTCGAGCGCCGAGGCGTCACGAACCTCACCGACGACGATGCGGTCGGGGCGCATACGCAGCGAGTTGCGGACGAGGTCGCGGATGGTCACCGCGCCCTTGCCCTCGATGTTGGACGGACGCGACTCGAGCCGGACGACGTGGTCCTGCTTGAGCTGGAGCTCCGCCGCGTCCTCGATGGTGACGATGCGCTCGTCGGAGGGGATGAACGACGAGAGCACGTTGAGGGTGGTGGTCTTGCCGGCACCGGTACCGCCGGAGACGACCACGTTGAGGCGGCCGCGGACGCACGCGTCGAGGAAGTCCGCGGTGCGCTCGCTCAGTGAGCCGAACTGGATCAGGTCGTTGACCGTCAGCGGGTCGGCGGCGAACTTGCGGATGGTGAGCGTGCTGCCGTCGATCGCCAGCGGCGGTACGACGGCGTTGACACGGCTCCCGTCGGGGAGGCGCGCGTCGACCATGGGGGAGGCCTCGTCCACACGGCGGCCGATGCGGGAGACGATCTTGTCGATCGTGCGTCGCAGGTGCGCCTCGTCCTTGAACTTGCCGTCGACCTTCGTCAGCTTGCCCTTGCGCTCCAGCCAGATGCTGAACGGGCCGTTGACCATGACCTCGGCGACGTCGTTGTCGCGCAGGTAGGGCTCGAGGGGGCCGTAGCCGAGGATGTCGTCGGCGATGTCCTGGGTGATGCGCTCGCGGTCGACGCGGGTCAACGGCCGGTTGGTCGCAGCGAGCACGTCGGCGAGGACGACCCGGACCTTGGTGGCGAGCTCCTCGGCGTCCAGGTTGGCGTCGTACAGCTGCGGCCCGAGCTGCTGGAGCAGCTCGGTGTGCACGTTCTCCTTGAGGTCCTCGAACCGGTCCTTGGCGGCGTCGGTCCGGGTGGCGGTCGTGGCGGCCGCCCGGGACTGGTGCGTGGACGCGCCGACGGCCTTGCCGAGGCCCGAGGGGCCGGAGGTCGAGCCGTGGCCCTGGGAACCGCCGGCGGACGGCGCGTGGCCGGGGGTCGTGTTGCCTGCGTGGGTGCCCTGGACGGACGTGTGCGCCTTCGCCGGCGTCGCCTCCGGGGTCCCCGGGGCGTCGGTGGGTACGTCGGCACGCCGCTTGGGAGCCGTCGGCTGACCGTCCTCCGTGGGCTCGGTGTCCTTGGCCGGAACCGTCGTCCGGTTCAGGGCCGCCAGGCGCTCGCTGAGACTGCTCATCGCGTTGCTCTCTTCCGCTACTTCTTGCGACCGAACAGGCCACGCTTCGCCGACTCAGCCGGCTTCGCGTTCACGGACTCACCGGCGAGCCGCATGGCGAGGCCGATGATGGCCTTCGACACGGGGTGGTCCGGCTTGGACAGGACGATGGGCTGGCCGTGGTTGGTGGCACTGGCGACTGCCGGGGAGCTCGGCAGCGCGACCGCGACCTTGATCCCGAGGATGTCCTCGACGTTGCCCTGGTTGAGGCCGACCTCCTCGTCGGCCCGGTTCAGCACGAGGTGCCGGTTGCCGGGGACCAGGTTGAGCAGGTCGAGGGTCTCGATGGCGACCTTGGTGTTCTTGATCGTCGGCACGTCCAGCGTGGCCACGATGATGCACTCGTCGGTCTCGTCGAAGGCGCCGAGCACCTGGTCGTCGAATCCGGGCGGGGTGTCGATCACCACGAAGTCGAACTGGCGGCGCAGCGTCTGCACGACGCGACGTGCCAACGAGGCGGTGATCAGGTCACGACCCTCGGGGTGCGTCGGCGCCGCGAGGATGGTGAGTCCGCTCTCGTGGCGGGTGAGCAGCTTCTGGAGCAGCGAGAAGTCCATGTCCTCCTCGGACGCGGCGGCCTCGGTGATCGTGTGCTCGGGGATCAGCTGCATGGTGATCGCGACGTCACCGAACGCGAGGTCGAGGTCGACGATGCACACCTCGACGTTGGTGCGCGCGAGCGCGACGCCCAGGTTGACCGCCATGGTGGTCTTGCCGACCCCGCCCTTGGGGGAGAACACCATGAACACCTGGCCCTGGCGCTCGCCCTCGACCACGCCGGTCGGGCCGTGGATCGCCTCCCAGGTGCTGCGGGCGCGGGTGACGGCAGTGCCGAGAGCGGCGTGGTCGTCGGCGGCCACGACGGCACCGATGCCCGCCTGCATGGCCTGGGCGTAGACCTGCGGCTCGAGCTCCAGTCGCGTGAGCACGATCGAGGTACCCGGGTGCCCCGACCGGACTCGCTCGGCCAGTCCCACCGCAGCGGTCAGGTCGAGCGTGGGCCCGATCACGAGCGCGTACTCGCCGCGCCCGTTGAGCCAGCCGTCCACCTCGTCGGCGCGCGCGACGACCTGCGCGCCGCCTGGGAGTGCCGAGGTGAGTACTCCGGCCGTGGTGGAGTCGGGTTCCACGAGGATGGGCATGGGGGTCCTTCCGGGAAAAGCGCGCGGGGTCTAGCGGAAGAGGTTCAGGTCGGTGGCGCCCTGGGAGGGAGCCACCACGGAGTCGTCGTTGAGCAGGCCGAACGCGAGCTCGCCGAGCTTCTGGGCCAGCAGCACCTTCTCGGCGTCCTGCTGCGAGACGGCCAGGGTGAGCAGGGTCTTGGGCAGCTGCTCGGTGCTCTGGGCGCCGCTCGGGTCCGTGGTCGTGGTGGTGGTGACCGTGGTCGTGCCGGCACCGATCACCGTGACGCTGGGGAGGAGCAGCCGGGCGGCTGTCGCCCTTGGTCAGGAAGATGGCGACCTTGTCGCCCGGGTTCACGAAGCCGGCGACGCGCGAGGGGTCCGAGAGGTTGATCGAGATCGCGATCTTGCCCTTGGGGATGGCCAGGCCGTTGGTCGCGCCGGTCGCGCCGAACTTCGAGGAGACCAGCTGCTCACCGGGGTAGATGTTGGTGGTGGCGACCTTGCCGGCGATCGGCTCGGTCCCGGTCAGGGCGTCGGGGAGGAGGTCCTTCTTCGACACCGAGCCGGACTCGATCTTGCCGGCCGACTGGGCCGCCTCGACGGTCTCGCCCGCGGCGATGGGCTTGACCACGCGGAGGACCTGGACGGCGTCGTACCGCTGGTCAGCGCGGGTGTCTGCACCGCGCACGTAGAGGAACACCAGCAGGGTGCCCACTGCGGCGATGACGGCAGCGACGAGAAGCAGAGCTTTCCTGCGATCCATGAACGGTGGCCTTTTCTAGTCCGTGGAGCGCGTGATCCTGCATTCGCTGCTCCCGTTGGCACCGCGAGACAACTCGAGTTTCACGGCATGAGACAGATTGCCCCACTAGAGTCCGTTTTGTACGGGAAATTCGAGACTGGTCCACAAATTGGGAAAATTGGGACTTCAGCGGATGTAAAGGGCGTCCACGTCGTCGCGGTGCTCGCGCATCACGACGCCCCTCTTCAGCTTGAGGCTGGGGGTCAGCTGCCCGCCCTCCTCGGTCCACGCAACCGGCACGATCGCGAACCGGCGGATCGACTCGGCCTTGGAGACGGCCTTGTTGGCCTCCTCCACCGCGGCCTCGATCTCGGCCCGCAGGTCGGGGTCGTCGACCAGGGCGGCGATGTCGCCGGACTTGCCGTGCTGCTCGGCCCACGTCGGGCAGGGTCTCGGCGTCGATGGTGACCAGCGCGCCGATGAACGGCTGGCCGTCGCCGACGACGATGCACTGGTCGACGAGCGGGTGCGCCCGCAGGCGGTCCTCGAGTACGGCGGGAGCCACGTTCTTGCCGCCGGCGGTGACCAGGATCTCCTTCTTGCGCCCGGTGATCCGCACGAAGCCCTCGTCGTCGATCTCGCCCACGTCGCCGGTGTGGAACCAGCCCTGCGCGTCCTTGGACTCGGCCGTCGCGTCGTCGTTGTGCCAGTAGCCGGCGAAGACCTGGCCACCGCGGAAGAGCAGCTCCCCGTCGTCGGCCACCCGCACGCTGGTGCCCTGGAGGGGGCGCCCGACCGTGCCGATCTTCTGGGCGTCGGGGAGGTTGGCGGTCAGGGCGGCGGTGGTCTCGGTGAGGCCGTAGCCCTCGAGGACGTTGACGCCGATGCCGCGGTAGAAGTGGCCGAGCCGCTCGCCGAGGGGCGCTCCTCCGGACACGGCGTACGCGCACTGGCCGCCGAGCGCGGCCCGCAGCTTGGCGTAGACGAGCCGGTCGAACACCCGGTGCTGGGCCCGGACGGCGAGGCTGGTGCGGCCGCTCTCGATGCCGCGCGACCAGGCGATGGCGACGTCGGCGGCCCGGTCGAAGATCTTGCCGCGCCCGTCGGCGACGGCGCGCTGGGAGGCGGTGTTGAACACCTTCTCGAAGACGCGCGGCACGGCGAGGATGAAGGTCGGCCGGAAGGCGGCGAAGTCGTCGAGCAGGTTCTTGATGTCGGCCGAGTGGCCCATCCGCACGCGTGCCTTGACGCAGCCCACCTGGATGATGCGGGCGAAGACGTGGGCGAGCGGCAGGAACAGCAGCGTCGAGGCACCTTCGCCCTGCTCGCCGGACGGCGCGAACAACGGGTCGAGCTCGTCGATGGCGACGGTCAGCTCGAACATGAAGTTGCCGTGGGTGAGCATGCAGCCCTTGGGGCGTCCGGTCGTGCCCGAGGTGTAGATCAGGGTGGCGAGGTCATCCGGTCCCGTCGCCGTACGACGCTCCTCGAGCTGCTCGTCGCTGACGTCGTGCCCGAGCGTCATCAGCACGCCGATGCCGTTGCCGTCGATCGACCAGACGTGGTGCAGCTCGGGGAGGTTGTCGCGCGCCTCCTTGACCCGCGAGCCGTGCTCGGCGGTCTCCACGAACGCGGCCCGGGCTCCGGAGTCCTCGAGGATCCACGCCACCTGCGCCGAGCTCGAGGTCTCGTAGACCGGGACCGTGGCGGCGCCGGCGAACCAGATGGCGTAGTCGAGCAGCGTCCACTCGTAGCGGGTGCGCGAGATCAGGGCGACCCGGTCACCGGCCTCGACGCCGGCGGCCATCAGGCCCTTGGCCACGGCCCGGACCTCCTCGAGGAACTCGCCCGCGGTGACGTCCGCCCAGGTGCTGCCGGCGCGTCGCGAGAACACCACGACGTCGGCGTACTCGGTGCCGTTGGTGACGACGTCGTCGGTCAGGTTGCCCGTCGTGGGGACGCTGACCTGCTGAGCGGTGGAGTACTCGCGCACGCTGTACCTCTGGGAGTCTGGTGAAGGCCTGAACTGCACCTGCACGGTACTCGTCGGCGTCCGCGTCGTGCCGCCTGCGGGAGGGTGAAGCCGACACGCGGCGGTGGGGCAGTGCCGGAGCTGTGCAGGCTGGTGGTGGGCTCGCAGCCGGGGCACTACCCTTGAGGTCGCCCACACAGCCCCGACGTCAGGACTTCACCAGATGGCCGAGCAGACCACGTCCAGCATCGTCATCGACGCCCCCGCGGCCGAGGTGATGGCCGTGATCGCCGACTTCCCCGCCTACCCCGAGTGGGCCCAGGGGATGAAGCAGGCCGAGGTCGTCGAGGAGGGCGCCGAGCGGCCGCGCGGACAAGGTGCACTTCGAGCTCGACGCCACCCCGATCAGGGACTCCTACACGCTGGCCTACGACTGGAAGGGCGACTCCTCGGTCACCTGGGTGCTCACCGAGGGGAAGATGCTCAAGGCGATGGAGGGGGCCTACGTGCTCAAGCCGTCCGGGTCGGGGACCGAGGTCACCTACCGCCTGTCCGTCGACCTGAGCATCCCGATGATCGGCCTGCTGCGACGCAAGGCCGAGAAGGTCATCATCGACACCGCTCTGAAGGGCCTGAAGAAGCGCGTCGAGTCGCTGCGCTGACGCGCGATGGAGCTGGCTGAGCCGTGAGCGTTCGCATCATCCTGTTCACCGGCAAGGGCGGGGTCGGGAAGACCACCAGCGCGGCCGGTACGGCGGCGCTCGCCGCCCGGGCCGGTCAGCGCACGCTCGTCCTCTCCACCGACGCGGCGCACTCGCTCGGCGACGCGTTCGGTCGCCCGGTGGGCAGCGAGCCCGTCGAGGTGGCCGCGAACCTGTGGGTGCACCAGGTCGACGCCCAGCGCCGCTTCGAGCGCTCGTGGGGCGAGATCCAGGGCTACCTGATGTCGGTCCTCGACGCCGCCGGGGTCGATCCCATCACCGCCGAGGAGCTCACCGTCATCCCCGGCGCCGAGGAGGTGCTCGCGCTCCTCGAGCTGCGCAACCACGTGGTCAGCGGCGACTGGGACGTCGTCATCGTCGACTGCGCGCCCACGGCCGAGACCCTGCGGCTGCTGGCGCTGCCCGAGGCGCTCGGGTGGTACATGACCCGCGTCTTCGGCGTGCAGCGTCGGGTGGTGCGGGCGCTGCGACCGGTGCTCAGCCGCGCCGCCGGGGTGCCGATGCCGGAGGACTCGGTGTTCGAGGCCGTCGAGCGGCTGCACGCCGACCTCGAGCAGGTCCAGCAGATCCTGACCGAGAAGGACGCCACCGTCCGGCTCGTGCTCACCCCCGAGACCGTCGTCGTCGCGGAGGCGCGGCGGTCGCTGACCACCCTGTCGCTCTACGGCTACCGCGTCGACGGCGTGATCGCCAACCGGGTCTTCCCCGAGGGCGGGGGCGACGAGTGGCGTGAGCGCTGGGTGGCGGCCCAGAAGGCGGTGCTCGCCGAGGTGCGGCAGTCCTTCGCCGACCTGCCGATCTGGCGCTCCGGCTACCGCGCCGACGAGCCGATGGGGGTCGACGCCCTCGCGGGCTTCGCCGAGGCGGCGTACGACGGCGACGACCCGCTCGCGATCCCCGAGAGCGGCGAGGGACCGCTGACGATCACCCGCACCAGCACCGGCGCCGTACTCCGCATCGCCCTGCCGTTCGCCCAGCGGCAGGACGTCGACCTGGCTCGCCACGGCGACGAGCTGGTCGTCACGGTGGGGTCCTACCGCCGCCTGCTGTCCCTCCCGGCGGCCCTCAGCCGGCACACCGTGGCGGCGGCGCGCGTCGAGGACGGCGCCCTGCAGGTACGGTTCCGGTTCGAGCAGGAGGAACAGCCGTGAGTGACACCGAGGGACCCACCGACGGGCAGCAGCCGCCGCCCGGAGCCGGTGAGGGACCCCATGGGCAGCACGAGCCCGTGGGCTCCGTGGGCGAGGAGGCCGCGAAGCTGCTCGGCGCGCTGTCGGAGTGGGCGCGCGACCAGGGCACCGACTACGCCGGCATCGGCCGCGGGCGCCGCGAGCACGTTCGCGAACGCCGTACGCGACGTGAACGAGCACATCGCCACCGACAGCGCGGACTGCCGCTACTGCCCGGTCTGCCAGGTGATCCACGTGGTGCGCTCGACCAGCCCGGAGGTGCGCGAGCACCTCTCGGTGGCGGCGAGCTCCCTGATGCACGCCGCAGCCGGGCTGCTCGCGACCCACACGAGCCCGTCCACCTCCTCGCCGGTGCAGAAGATCGACCTCGACGAGGATGACGACGGCGGCAGCTGGGACGAGGAACCGTGAGCTGCACGGTCGGCGTCGACGTCGGCGGCACCAAGATCGCGGCCGGGCTCGTCGACGAGCACGGACAGGTGGTCGCTCGCGAGCGGACCGAGTCGCCGGCCACGGACCCCAAGCAGATCGTGCGCACGATCGGCGAGCTGGTGCGCAGCCTCACCGGCAGCGAGACCGTCGAGGCGGTGGGCGTCTCCGCCGCGGGCTTCGTCGACAAGGCGCGCGCGATGGTGGTCTTCGCCCCCAACCTCGCCTGGCGCGACGAGCCGCTGAAGCGGTTCCTGGAGGAGGAGCTCGAGCTCCCGGTCGTCGTCGAGAACGACGCCAACGCTGCCGCGTGGGGCGAGTTCACCTTCGGCGCCGGCGAGGACGTCGACGACCTGCTGATGCTGACCGTCGGCACCGGCGTCGGCGGCGGGCTGGTGATCGACGGCGAGCTCGTGCGCGGCGGCTTCGGCATGGGCGGCGAGGTCGGCCACATCACGATGGTGCCCGGCGGCGTCCCGTGCGGGTGCGGCAACCTCGGCTGCCTGGAGTCCTACGGCTCGGGTCGGGCCCTGGTCCGCGTCTCCCGCGAGCTCGCGGGCTCCGACCCCGAGTCGGCGAAGGGACTGGTCGCGCGGGCCGGCGGGAGACCCGGCCAGGATCACCGGTCCGCTGGTCACGGCGGCCGCGCAGGAGGGCGACCCCTTCGCGATCGCGCGGCTGGCGGAGCTCGGCGACTGGCTCGGTCAGGGCGTGGCCACGCTCACCGCCGTGCTCGACCCCAACGTGGTGGTGATCGGCGGCGGCGTCAGCGAGGCCGGCGACCTGCTCCTCGACCCGATCCGCGACAGCTTCGAGCGGCACGTCACCGCCCGCGGACACCGGCCGATGCTGGAGATACGGCAGGCGAAGCTCGGCAATGCCGGCGGCATGATCGGCGTCGCAGACCTGGCGAGACACCGGTGAGCACGGAGTGGCTCTCGTGATCCCGTCGATCGGGGTCGACATCGGCGGCACCAAGGTGCTCGCCGCCGTCGTCGACAGCACCGGACGGGTGCTCGACACCGAGGCGACGGCTACGCCGGGCACCGGCATGGGGCCCGAGGGCGCCACCGCCGCCGAGGTCGAGGACGCGTTGGTCGACGTCACCAGCCGGCTGCTCGCCGTCTACGGCCGCTGCCCGGTCGGGGTCGCCGCGGCCGGCTTCGTCGACCGGGACGCACAGCGCGTGCGGTTCGCCCCGCACCTGCCGTGGCGCGACGAGCACCTGTCGAAGCGGCTGAACACGCGCCTCGCCGGCCGCATCCAGGGCGACGTCCTCGTCGACAACGACGCGACGGCGGCGCTGTGGGCCGAGGGGCGGTTCGGCGCGGCCCGCGGGACCCGCGACGCCGTGATGATCACGCTCGGCACCGGCATCGGCGGCGGGCTGATGGTGCACGGCTCGCTGCACCGCGGCGCCAACGGCATGGCCGGGGAGTTCGGGCACATGCAGGTGGTCCCGGACGGACGCCCGTGCGAGTGCGGGCGCCGGGGTTGCTGGGAGCAGTACTGCTCCGGCCGCGCGCTGGCCCGGGCCGCCGAGGAGGAGGGCTCCGAGCTCTCCGGGCCGGCGCTGACGACGGCGGCCTACGAGGGCGACCTGGTCGCGACCTCGGCGTACGACCAGGTGGCGCACTGGCTCGGGGTCGGCGCGGCCAACCTCACCGCGGCCTTCGATCCCGAGGTCATCGTCGTCGGCGGCGGCGTCTCCGCCGCCGGAGAGCTGCTGCTCGAGCCCGCCCGGGTCGCCCTGGCCGAGAGCCTGGTCGGCGCCGGCTTCCGCGACCTGCCGCAGCTGCTCGCGTGCCGAGCTCGGTCCGCTCGCCGGGGTGGTCGGCGTCGCCGACCTCGCGCAGGACCGCCGGCCGGATCAGGCGCGTCGGTAGGTGGGGGAGAGCTCCATCGCGAGTTGTTCGAGGAAGAGCCCGACGTCGGTGACGATGCCGCGGGCCTGTGAGGACCCGCGGTCGGCCAGCTTGGTGACGGTGGCCGGGTTGATGTCCACGCAGACGAGCGGCACCGAGGCCGGCAGGATGTTCCCGGTCGCGACGGAGTGCAGCATGGTGGCCACCATCAGGCAGTAGCCGACGTCGGGAAGCTTGGCGCGCATCGCCCGCTGGCCGTCGATGACGTCGGTGTAGACGTCCGGCAGCGGCCCGTCGTCGCGCACCGAGCCGACCAGGACGAACTCCTTCTCGTGGGTGACGAGCGAGTGCATGATCCCGCTGGTGAGCACGCCCTGCTCGACCGCGGCGCCGATCGACCCCGCCTTGCGGATCGTGTTGATGGCGCGGATGTGGTGCTCGTGCCCGTGCTCGACCCCGCGACCCTGCGCCAGGTCGATGCCCAGCGAGGTGCCGTAGAGCGAGGACTCGATGTCGTGGGTGGCCAGGGCGTTGCCGGCGAAGAGCACGTCGACGTACCCCGCCTCGACGAGCGCCACCATCGCCGGCGCCGCACCCGTGTGCACGACGCCCGGGCCGCCGACCCACAGCACCTTCTTGCCGGCCTCCTTGGCCTCGCGCATCCCGTCGGCCACCTGCCGGACCAGCACGGCCTGCGGCTTCTCGCTGGACACGTCGGACTCCATGAACCCGAAGTCGCCGTCGCTCGCCTCGGCGACCGGCGCGGTCACCTTGATGCCGTCGGCCCCGCAGACGACCTTCATGCCCTTCTCGACGTCCGCCATCGGCAGGGTGCGTACGACGAGCCCGGCGCCCTCGCCCTCGACGATCAGGCCGCAGTCCATCTCGGGGTTCTGCACGTCGATCCAGTGGCCGTCGAGCCGCACCTGGGTCTCGAGGTTGGTGCTGGAGTAGAAGCCGTCGGGGAAGACGCCGTCGAGCTCGGCCACGCTCACCTCGGCCTCGCCGGGGTCGACCTGGTTGACGCCGTGGATCTGCAGGCGCATCAGGATCCGCTGGAGGGTGTCCTCGCTGTCCGCGGAGACGCTGATGCGGCAGTACGACGGGTCGTCCGGACCCGTGGCCGATGTCGAACTGCTCGACCTGGTAGTCGCCGCCGTACTCGCCGATGTCGTTGAGCACCTTGGACAGGGATGCCGTGTCGATCAGGTGGCCCCTGATCTCGACGATCTCGCTGTACGTCACGCGTAGTCCTCCCGGATGGGTGTCGGGCGGAGCTACAGGACCGCCCCGTCGTCGTAGTCGTCGCCGGCTCCCGGACGCATCGAGGCGACCAGGTAGACGAACCCGCCGACGAACCAGACCATGAGTATCAGACCCAGCCAGTTCGGCAGGTTCAGCCCGGTCATCAGCGCGACCAGCACGAACGCCGGCACGCCGAAGAGGCCCAGCCACGCGAGCAGCCGCCGTGGCTCGGGTCGGGGCAGCGGCGGCGGCGTCGGCGGGACGAAGTGCTCCTCGACGTCGACCGGCTCCGGCGGCTCGGGCTCCTCGTCGGGGAAGGCGCCGCGCGGCGAGCCCGGGATCTCGATCTCGGGCTCGTCGGCGATCTCGGGACGGTCGCCGTAGTTGTCGATGATCGAGCGCCAGGCCGCCTCGTCGGCGGAGACGCCACCGGAGAGGTCGTCCTGACCGCCCGGGGTCTCGTCGTCGGGATCGCGGGGCGTGCTCACGGCTCGGCCCGGCCCCCGGCGGCACCCGAGGTCAGGCCGGCCACGCGCTCGACGAACGCCACGGAACCCTCGAAGATCTGCTGGGCGTCGTTGTCCAGGGTCGCGACGTGGTAGCTGTCCTCCAGCATCTCCTCGCGTACGTCGGTCGAGGAGACGGTCGAGCGGATCACGCGGCTGCTCGAGGGGTCCACGACGTGGTCCTCGGTGGAGCGGAACAGCAGGATCGGGCAGGTGATGCGGCCGAGCTCGGCCACCAGCACCTTGTAGGCCTGGAACATCGAGTCCGCGGCCCGGAGCGGCGTCTTGGTGTAGCCGTACTCCTCGACGCCCGTGCTTCTTGATGTCGTTGGCGATCCCGGGCATCGCCGGGATGACGTGCTTGAGGACGGGCAGCAGCTTGACGTCCTTGCGGTCGGTCCTGACCGCCGGGTTGACCAGCACCAGGCCGGCGACGCGGTCGGGGTGGTCAGCGGCGAGCCGGAGCGCCAGCCCGCCGCCCATGGAGAGCCCGCAGACCACGACGGTGTCGACCTGGTTGGCCAGCGCCTCGAAGGCACGCTCGACCTCGCCGTACCAGTCGGCCCAGGTCGTCTTGTTCATGTCCTGCCAGGTCGTCCCGTGGCCGGGGAGCCGGGGCACCGACACGGCGTACCCCTGCGCGGCGAGGTGTTCTGCCCAGGGCTTCATCGACGCAGGGGAGCCGGTGAACCCGTGGCTGAGCAGGATGCCGACCCGTCCGCGGGGGGACGTGGCATCCCCGTCGGCGACGAACGGCTCGGCGAGAGGGTGCACGGACACAGAAGGTCTCCTGGCGGGCTTTGATCGGGGGGCGCGGCAATCGTGTCACGCGTTCCTGAGCGGGGCCAGTGGGATCGTGGTCGGAGGTGCGGAGCGAAGTTCGTGTGCGGCCACTAAGGTTCGTCCGTGAGGGCCCGGGCAGCATGACTGGCCGCATGAATGGGAGGTGTGCCGAGTGTTCTACTGGTTCTTGAAGTGGATCGCCATCGGTCCGCTCCTGCGGGTGGTCTTCCGCCCGCGGGTCTCGGGTTCGGAGAACATCCCCGACGAGGGTCCGGCCATCCTGGCCAGCAACCACCTCTCGTACGCCGACTGGCTGTTCATGCCGCTCACGCTCGCGCGCCGGGTCACGTTCGTGGCCAAGGCGGAGTACTTCAACTCGCCGGGCATCAAGGGCTGGTTCCAGAAGCGGTTCTTCTCCGGTGCCGGCCAGGTGCCCATCGACCGCTCCGGTGCGTCTGCGGCCGAAGGTGCGATGACCGCGGCCCAGCGGGTGCTCGAGGAGGGCGAGCTGTTCGGCATCTACCCCGAGGGCACCCGGTCGCACGACGGCCGCCTCTACCGCGGCAAGACCGGCGTCGCCCGGCTCGCGCTCGAGACCGCGCGTCCCGGTGATCCCCGTCGCCGTCGTGGGCACCGACGTGGTCGCGCCGCCCGGCAAGAGGTTCGGCAGCTTCACCCGGCCGATGGTGCGCTTCGGCAAGCCGCTCGACTTCTCGCGCTACGAGGGCCTGGAGAACGACCGCTACATCCTGCGGTCGATCACCGACGAGATCATGTACGAGATCATGCGGCTCTCCGGCCAGGAGTACGTCGACCAGTACGCCTCCGTGGCCAAGGAGGAGCAGAAGAAGGCCGACCAGAAGAAGGCGGACCCGAAGTCCGAGAAGGCCGCCGGGACCGGCGAGAGCACGTCCGGCCCGGACGCGAAGGCCTCCTGACCCGATGACGCCGGCGGCGACCGCCCCCGACCCGCGGTTCGACCCGGAGATCGGCCCGGAGATCGGCATCGAGCGGCACGTGCCGGTGCAGGACACGATGCTGCGTGCCCTCGGGGTGCTGCGGTTCGTGGTGCTGCTCAACGCCATCGGCATCTACTGCGGTGCGCTACGACGGCTACGACCACCCGGCTCGCGGGCTGGCTGGTGATGGGCCTCCTCGTCGCGTGGACCGCCTTCGCCGTCTGGGCGTACGCCGCACCGGCCCGTCGTACGCCCGTGCTGCTGGTCGCCGACCTCGCTCGTCGCGGTCGCGGCGATCGCCCTCTCGCCGTACGTCAAGGGCGAGGGGCTGAACGCGACCCTGCCCGGCTTCTGGGTGATGGGCGCCGTGCTCGCGTGGGCGATCGTCTGGCGCTGGGTGGGCGGGCTGCACGGCCGCCGTCGTGGTCTCGATCGCGGACATCAGCATCCGCGACGACATCACCCAGAAGATCTACGGCAACATCTTCCTGCTCATCGTCGGGCGGCGCGATCGTCGGCTTCCTGTCCGGGCTGCTCCAGCAGATGGCCGGGCAGCGGGATCGCGCCGAGCGTGCCGCCGCCGCCGCGGCCGAGCGCCAGCGGCTGGCCCGCGTGGTGCACGACGGGGTGCTCCAGGTGCTCGCCCTCGTGCAGCGGCGTGCCCCGGAGCTCGGCCCCGACGGCCGTGAGCTGGGCCGGCTGGCGGGGGAGCAGGAGGTGCAGCTCCGGGGGCTGGTCCAGCAGGACTCCCGGGACCTGGTGGCGCCGCTGGGTGACCGCGACCTCGTGCAGCTGCTCGCCGGGCTGCAGAGCGCGCAACGTGCACGTGGCCGTTCCCGGGACGCCCGCGATGCTGCCGGCCGAGCGGGCGAGCGAGGTGCTCGCCGCGGTGGAGTCGTGCCTGAGCAACGTGCGCCACCACGTGGGCCGCGACGCGGAGGCGTGGGTGCTGCTGGAGGAGCTCGACGACCGGTGGGTGGTGTCGGTCCGCGACGACGGGCCCGGCATCCCCGAGGGACGCCTCGAGGAGTCGGCCGCCGAGGGGCGGCTCGGGGTGCAGCAGTCGATCGTCGGTCGGCTGCAGGACCTCGGGGGCACGGCGACGGTGCGCTCGGCGGCCGGTCAGGGCACCGAGTGGGAGCTCGACGTGCCGCGATGACGATCCACACCGAGCATCCCTTCCTCGATCCGGACCCGGATCCCGTACGCCGCCTCAGGGGTCGGCTCGGCGGGGCGGTGACGCTCTGGACGAGCGGCTCGGACGAGTGGGCCGGCCTCACCGTGACGTCGCTGATGGTGGCCGGCGGAGAACCGGGCCGGGTGCTGGCCCTGCTCGATCCCGACTCGGACCTGGCCGACGTGCTCGGAGGAGACCGGCCGGGCCGTCGTACACCTGCTGGAGTGGGAGCACCGCGACCTCGCCGAGGCCTTCGCCGGCCAGCTGCCGTCGCCCGGGTGGTCCGTTCCGGATGGGCGAGTGGGAGCAGACCGAGCACGGTCCGCGGCTGCTCTCCGCGTCGTCCTGGGCCTCCGTCGAGCTCGACTCGACCGAGACCGTCGGCTGGTCCGACCTCGTCGTCGCCCGCGTGGTCGACGTCGTCCTGGGCGAGGACGTCGAGCCGCTGGTGCACCGACGTGGGCGATATCGCCGCCAGGACGGCTGATGCCGGTTAGGGTGCGCGCGTGACCTCGGACGCGGACGACCAGCAGCTGCGGGTGATGGTCGTCGACGACCACCCGATGTGGCGCGAGGGCGTCGCCCGCGACCTGACCGAGGCCGGCATGCGCGTCGTGGCGACGGCCTCCAACGGCACCGAGGCGATCACCCGGTTCCCGGCCGCCCGGCCCGACGTACTCGTGCTCGACCTGCAGATCCCCGAGCCCAACGGCGTGGCCGTCACGGCCGAGGTGGTCCGGCAGAACCCGGCCGTGCGCGTGCTGATCCTGTCCGCGAGCGGCGAGCAGCAGGACGTGCTCGAGGCGGTGAAGGCCGGCGCGACCGGCTACCTGGTGAAGTCGGCCTCGCGTGGCGAGCTCCTCGACGCCGTACGACGCGTCGCGCTCGGTGACACCGTCTTCACCCCGGGCCTCGCCGGGCTGGTGCTGGGGGAGTACCGCCGCCTCTCCGACACCCCGGCCGAGGCGAAGGACGGCGCGCCGCGGCTGACCGAGCGCGAGACCGAGGTGCTCCGGATGGTCGCCAAGGGGCTCTCCTACAAGCAGATCGCCGAGCGGCTGGTGCTCTCGCACCGGACCGTCCAGAACCACGTGCAGAACACCCTGCGCAAGCTCCAGCTGCACAACCGGGTGCAGCTGGTGCGCTACGCGATCGAGCAGGGTCTCGACGACGATCTCGACGACCCGAGCCTGCCCGGTGGCGCGCCGTGACCCGGGCGCACGCAGGGAAGAACCACGGGTTGGGTAGCGTTGCAGCGGAAGACACCGGAGAAGGAGCACGACATGGGTCAGGGAACCTTGCTGTTCCGCGCATCGCTCGGTGACGTGCTGCGGGCCGAGCGGATGCGTCAGGGGATGACGCTGCGCGAGCTCTCGTCGTCCGCCCGGGTGAGCCTCGGCTACATCTCCGAGATCGAGCGCGGCCAGAAGGAAGCCTCCTCCGAGCTCCTCGCCGCGCTCTGCGAGGCCCTCGACGTCCCCCTGTCCGGCGTACTCCGTGAAGTCAGCGACCAGGTCGCCGACGAGGAGCTCGCCCTCGAGGCCGCTCCAGGCGCCTGCTGCTCCCGGTGGGGTTGTCGCCTCGGCTGCCTGAGGTCGACGGTTTCCCCGGGCGCCCGGGGAAACTGCGCGCCGGCAGGCCGATGCTTCGCCCTTCCGGCTCCAGATTCGGTAGCCGCCCTGTCCGATTCGTTCTCAGACGTGCACCGGGCCGCCGGCGAGGACCGACTTGATGCGGGCGACCGTCTGCTCGGGTCGGTAGAGGTCGGCCCACATGATCCGGATGCAGCGCCAGCCGGTGAGCCGGCAGATCCACTCCTCGCGCTTCTTCTCGCGCAGCACGGCGTCGACCACTGACTCGCCTTGCCTTGCGGTACTTGAGGTACTTCTCCTTGCCGTCGAACTCGAGGAACACGCCGAGCTCGGGCCAGGCGAAGTCCACTCGGAACAGGACGTTGCCCAGGTCGTCGAAGAACTCGTAGCCGGTCTTGGGTGCCACCACGCCGTGCCGCCAGAACATGTAGGACGTTCGCGACTCCCCGACCGACTCGCAGCGCGGGTTGGCGAGGGTGATGACGAGGTCGGTGTGGAGGGTGCCGCTCCAGAGCTTCATCGCTGTCGCGCCACGTGCGAAGCTCGGACTTGGTCGTGACGCCTGCGTGCAGGAAGTGGTCGAACACCGGAAGGCAGTGCTCGACGTCGACGATGGTGGTCAGGTCGAGGGCGCTGCGGCACGGCGACGTGACCTACGTGCCGTCGACGTCGACGACGTCGCCAGGGAGCAGCAGCCCTCGATGTTGGACGAGCCCGGTCTCACGTCGCCCGCCTCCTTCGATCCGTCCGAGTGACGTGGACATCGTCGAGCGGGAGCTCCCAGGTGGGAGCGCCGTGCAGGACGAGCGCGGTGCGTGTGCGACAGGACCAGCGTCGCCCGGGCGGTCCGCAGCACGGCCATCGCACGCACGGCGTGCCTTCGATTGGTCGGAGAGCGGATCCCAGCGGTCGCTGGAGCACGTAGCTTCCGTGTCGGACGCGTGTGGAGCACCCGCATGCGTACGGCGCGCGCCAGATCCTTGTCGGTGTATCCGAGGGCGATGGCCTCCCGGCGGAGGAAGATCCCGTGCTTGTCGCAGATGGCGTTGAGTTCGTCGTACATGCGGCGACGGTGTGCCAACACGCAGCATCGTCGCGCGGCGTCGCAGCCGAGCTGTGGACGACTGGCTCCGTCGAGGCCCTGTGGACGCAAAACGGTCAGGCCTGGCGGCGAGTCTGTGGGCTGGCAGGCGAAGTATTGCCCGCCGCCTCCGGGTTTCCCCGGGCGTCCGGGGAAACCGCCGCAGCCCTACGAGACCCCCGCCGCCTTCTCCAGCGCACCCAGCTCGTCGTCGAGGTGCGTGAGCAGGCGCTGGAGGTGGGGGACGCTGCGGCGGCAGCCGGTGAGGCCGAAGTCCATGTCGTCGGCGTAGCTGTTGCAGGTGATGTTCAGGGCCATGCCGTTGATCGGGATCGACAGCGGGTAGGTGCCGACCATCTTGGCGCCGTTGAGGTACTGCACCGAGCGCGGGCCGGGCACGTTGCTGATGATCAGGTTGAACGGCGGCCGGATGATGCCGTGCAGCCGCAGCATCGGGGTGACGATCGACGGGGCCATGCCGAGGGCGCTCATCGCCAGGATCTGCAGCTGGCTCATCGAGCCGAGCGCCTCCTTGCCGGTCTTCATCGAGCCGTGGATCGCGGCGAGCCGGTCGGCCGGGTCGTGCAGCTCGGTGCCGAGCTTGACCATCACCGCGCCGACGGCGTTGCCGCCCTCGCCCGAGGCGTTGTGCGACTGCTTGGCGTTCAGGCCCACCGGCACCATCGAGACGAGCCCGGAGTCGGGGAGCGCGTCGTGCTCGATCAGGTAGGTGCGGATCGCGCCCGAGCACATCGCCAGCACCACGTCGTTCAGGGTGGTGCCGCTCGCCTTGCCGATCGCGCGCAGCCGCTCGATCGGCCAGCCCTGGGCGGCGAAGCGGCGTGAGCCGGTGATGGTGGTGTTGAACATCGTGCGCGGGGCGTAGAGCGAGAGCGCCGAGGTCTCGTTCTTCAGACCGTGCTTGAGGGTCTTCACCAGCGCGGCGGGCAGTCCGGCGGCGTCGGCGGTGATGCCGAGCGCCGTACGCATCGCGTCGAGGGGTACGGCGGCCAGGCTGTGCTCGGCCTGGTCCTGGGCCTTCTCGGTCTTCTTGCTGGGTCGCGCCGCCCACATCGCGGGCATGTCGCGCTTGTCGGGGTCGGTGGTCATCACGCTCTGCAGCAGCCGCATCGCGGAGATGCCGTCGACCAGCGAGTGGTGCATCTTCGTGTAGAGCGCCACCCGACCGTCGCGCATGCCCTCGATCAGGTGCGCCTCCCACAGCGGCCGCTCGCGGGCCAGCCGGGTGCTGTGCAGCCGCGAGCAGAGGTCGAGCAGCTCACGGACGCGGCCCGGCCTGGGCAGGGCGCTGTGCCGGAAGTGGTACTCGAGGTCGAAGTTGTCGTCCTGCGTCCAGGCCCACTGGCCGGCGCTGGTGATGCCGCGGGTCGGCCGCTTGAGGAACAGCGGCGCCATCTCGTCGACCTCGGACATCTGCTCGTAGATCTGGCGCACGTAGTCGCGCGGCGCGCCCTCGGGCTTGTCGAAGAGCTGCAGGCCACCGACGTGCATCGGCATCTGCCGGTTCTCGGCGTACAGGAATGCAGCCGACGTCGGGTCCATCGGAACAGCCACAGGGGCCCCCTCTCACAGGTGTGCGCATCCTCGCGTGTCTCAAGCCGATTGAACACCCGGCGTCCGCAGCCGGGCACCGAGACGGGGTATAGGTTCGGCCTCGGGCGACGTCGACCACTGGGAGGTCCCGTGACACAGACCAGCGCGCGCTTCGGCGGGCACGACTACGTCATCGTCGGTGCCGGCAGCGCCGGCGCTGTCCTGGCGGCCCGGCTCAGCGAGGACCCCGGCGTGCGCGTCCTGCTGCTGGAGGCCGGCCCCGAGGCGGAGGCCGACGAGATCTCGATCCCGGCCGCGTTCCCGGCGCTGTTCAAGACGCGGTGGGACTGGAACTACACGACCACCGAGCAGAAGCAGCTGCACAACCGGCGGGCCTACTGGCCGCGGATGAAGGCCCTCGGCGGGTGCTCGTCGATGAACGCGATGATCTACATCCGCGGCAACGCGGCCGACTACGACTCCTGGCGCGACGAGTACGGCGCCAAGGGCTGGGGCCACGAGGACGTGCTGCCCGTACTTCATCCGCGCGGAGGGCAACACCCGGCTCGGCGCGCCGTACCACGGCCACGACGGGCCGCTCCACGTCGAGGACCGCCGCTACACCCACGAGCTCACCGACCTGTGGGTCGAGAGTGCGGTCAGCGCCGGGATGAAGCCGACCGACGACTTCAACGGCGCCGAGCAGGAGGGCGCCGGGCCGCTACCAGGTGACCTGCAACAAGGGTCGGCGCTGGTCGGTCAACGAGGCCTACCTCAAGCCGGTGCGCAACCGGCGAGAACCTCGACGTCGAGACCGGGGCGTTCGCCACCCGCATCGTCGTCGAGGGCGGCCGCGCCACCGGGGTGACCTACCGCGCCGGTGGCCGCGAGATCACGGCCACGGCGACGCGCGAGGTGCTCCTCTGCGGCGGCGCGATCAACAGCCCGCAGCTGCTGATGGTCTCCGGCATCGGCCCGGCCGCCCACCTCAAGGAGCACGGCATCGACGTCGTCTCCGACGTGTCGGGGGTGGGGCAGAACCTGCAGGACCACCCGGTCATCCCGATGCTCTGGTACACCCGCGGCACCACCGACCTGGCGGAGTACAACAACGTGCGCAGCCTGCTGCGGTGGAAGGCGAGGGGCACCGGCCCGCTCGACCTCCAACGTCGGCGAGGGCGGCGGCTTCCTGCGCACGCGCGACGACCTGCCGGCGCCGGACATCCAGTACCACGTGGCCCCGGCCGGCTTCTACGACAACGGCTTCCACGAGCCCACCGAGCGGATGTTCACCGCGGCTCCGACGCTGGTCTCCGTGCGCAGTCGCGGGTCGCTCCGGCTGCGCTCTGCCGATCCGGCCTGGCATCCCGACATCGACGCGGCCTACTACGACGACGGCGGCGACATCGACGCGATGCTCGCCGGCATGAAGCGGGTCTGGGAGATCTGCAGCCAGGGACCGCTCGCCCGCCACCTCGTGCGGCCCTGGCAGCTGCCCGACAACCCGAGCGACGACGACTTCGTGGAGCACCTGCGCACCTGGTCGCAGACGCTCTACCACCCCGTCTCGACCTGTGCGATGGGCTCGGGCGAGGACGCCGTGGTCGACCCGGAGCTCCGTGTCCACGGGGTCGACGGCCTCCGGGTCGTGGACGCCTCCGTGATGCCCGCCGTACCCCGGGGGAACACCAACGCCCCCACCGTGATGATCGCCGAGAAGGCGTCCGACCTGATCAGGAGTGCGCAATGACCGCCGAGATGACCGCCACCCGACAGACCTTCGACTCGCTCAACCCGCGCACCGGCGACGTGGTCGGGACCCACCCGGTGCACACCGCCGAGGAGGTCAAGGCCGCGGTCGACCGTGGGCACGAGGCCGCGGCCTGGTGGTCCTCCCTGTCGTACGACGAGCGCGCGGATCTGCTGACCCTGTGGAAGGGCGTGATGACCCGCCGGATCGCCCAGCTCGCCAACGTCGTGCACGAGGAGACCGGCAAGCCGCACAGCGACGCCACCCTCGAGGCCGCGCTCGCCCTCGACCACGTGTCCTGGGCCGCCAAGCACGCCAAGAAGGTCCTCGGTCGCCAGAAGGTCTCCTCCGGGTCTGGTGATGGCCAACCAGGCGGCGACCGTGCAGTACCTCCCGCTCGGGGTGATCGGCGTGATCGGCCCGTGGAACTACCCGGTGTTCACGCCGATGGGCTCGATCGCCTACGCCCTCGCGGCCGGCAACGCGGTCGTGTTCAAGCCGAGCGAGCTGACGCCCGGGTGTGGGGCAGTGGCTGGCCGCGACCTTCGCCGAGGTGGTCCCCGACCACCCGGTCCTCCAGGTCGTCACCGGCCTCGGTGAGACCGGCGCCGCTCTCTGCCGCTCGGGCGTCAACAAGCTCGCCTTCACCGGCTCGACCGCGACCGGCAAGAAGGTGATGGCCGCCTGCGCCGAGACGCTGACGCCGGTCGTGATCGAGGCCGGCGGCAAGGACGCCGTGCTCGTCGACGAGGACGCCGACCTCGAGGCGGCCGCCGACGCGGCCCTGTGGGGTGCCTGCTCCAACGCCGGCCAGACCTGCGTCGGGGTCGAGCGGATCTACGTCCACGACCGGGTCTACGACGAGTTCCTCTCCCGGCTGGTCGACAAGGCGCGCGACCTGACCGCCGACGACAGCCCCGAGTCGAAGATCGGGCCGATCACGATGCCCAGCCAGCTCGGCGTCATCAGCTCGCACATCCAGGACGCGATCGACCGTGGTGGCCGGGCGGTGCTCGGTGGTCCCAACGCCGTCGGCGAGCGCTTCGTGCAGCCGACGATCCTGGTCGACGTGCCCGAGGACTCCTCGGCGGTGCAGGAGGAGACCTTCGGCCCGACCGTGACCGTCACCCGGGTCAGGGACATGGACGAGGCGGTGGCCAAGGCCAACGGCACCCGCTACGGACTCGGGTCGACGGTGTTCTCGAAGGCGCGCGGCATGGAGCTCGCCGAGCGGATCCGCTCGGGCATGACCGCGGTCAACGGGATGATCACCTTCGCCGGCATCCCGTCGCTGCCGTTCGGCGGCGTCGGCGACTCGGGCTTCGGCCGGATCCACGGGCCCGACGGGCTCAAGGAGTTCACCTACGCCAAGGCGATCGCCCGCCAGCGGTTCAAGCCGGCGCTCGCGCTGACCACGTTCGCCCGCACCGCGAAGGCCGACAACCAGCTGACCCAGATCGTCACGATGCTCCACGGCCGTGGATCCACGCTCAAGAAGTAGCCCGCGCGAGCACCTGACGCGCTACGGGGCGGCCGCGGCCCCGCATCTCGAGCTGGCGATGACCCGCGGCCGCACCTCGCTGCGGCAGCGACGGGCGCGGCTGCGGGCGAAGTCGTGGCAGGTGGCCCAGTGCGCGATCGCGGCCGGGGTGGCCTGGGCGATCGCGACGAACGTCTTCCACCACCCACGAGCGTTCTTCGCGCCGGTGGCCGCGGTGGTGTGCCTCGGCACGTCGTACGGGCAGCGGCTGCGGCGGGTCGGCGAGGTCACCGTCGGCGTCGCCCTCGGTGTCTTCCTCGGCGACATGATCATCCAGGTGCTCGGCGTCGGCGGCTGGCAGATCGCCCTGATCGTGACCCTGGCGATGTCGACGGCGCTGCTGCTCGACCAGGGCAACCTGCTGGTCACGCAGGCGGCCGTCCAGGCGGTCGTGGTGGCGACGCTGCTGCCGTACCCGGGCGCGGCGTTCTCCCGCTGGACCGACGCCGTGATCGGGGGAGGGGTCGCGCTGGTCGCGGCAGCCGTCGTACCCCGTGCACCGTTGCGGCGTCCTCGCGAGCAGGCCGGCGTGATCGTGCGCAAGATCTCCGCGCTGCTGCGCGCGGCCGCGGAGAGCATCCTGGACGGCGAGGTCGACCGGGCGCTCGAGGTGCTCCGCGACGCGCGGGCCACCGACGAGCTGATCGGCGAGCTCCGCGCGGCCGCCGACGAGGGTCTCTCGGTGGTGCGGTCCTCGCCGTTCCGGCGCCGGCACCGCGGCCGGGTGCGGGCGATGGCCGAGCTGGTCGAGCCCCTCGACTTCGCGCTGCGGAACACCCGGGTGCTGGTCAGGCGGGTCGCGGTGGCTGCCTACCGGCACGAGCCGATCCCACCGTCGTACGCCGCGATGCTGGACGACCTCGCCAACCTCACCGACGCCATCGCCGACGAGCTGCGGGCCGGCCGCGCAGCCACCGCCGTGCGCGACCGGCTGATCGACCTGGGCCGGGAGACGGCGCACGTGGAGCGCACCCGTGACCTCTCCGCGGAGGTGATCCTCGCGCAGGTGCGCTCGCTGATCGCCGACCTGCTCGCCGTCACCGGCATGGATCCGCTCGCCGCGACCGACCAGATCCCGCTGGCCCCCGAATGAGCACCCGACGCCGCCGGCTGTCCTGGCAGGGCTTCGCGGCGATCGTGGTGGCCTACCTCGTGATCATCCAGGGCGGCGGCCAGCTGGCGCACCGGGTGTGGGACAGCGGCGACGGCTTCGCGACCTCTCGTGACCTGATCGTCAACATGTGGGTGCCGCTCGGAGCGGCCCTCGTGTTCACCTACGCGGTCATCGCGTGGCTGGGGTGGTGGGACCCGGTGCTGCGCGAGGAGCGGAGGGTCCGGTCCTGGGTCTGGGCGGTGCCGATCATCCTCGTCGTGTGCATCGCGGTGGCGATCGACTACGCGAGCCTGTTCGACAAGAGCGTGACGTTCATCGTGCTGCTCGTCGTCGGCACCCAGTTCGTGGGCTGGGGGGAGGAGGGAATGTTCCGCGGCATCGGCGTGACCGTGCTGCGCGACCACGGTCTCAGCGAAGGCAAGGTGGCGTTGTGGTCGAGCGTGATCTTCGGCGCCGTACACCTCACCAACGCCATCGGGCACGGCGCGCAGGCGATCCCGCAGGCCCTGGCCGTCAGCTTCGCCGGCTACTTCTTCTACCTGACCCGACGCGTGTCCGGCGGCAACGTCCTGAACTCGGTGCTGCACGGGCTCTTCGACCTCTCGATCATCACCGGCACCGCGATCGTGGTCGACCAGGGAGGCTACGTCGGGACGCTCGCAGCGATCCTCGCCTACGTGATCATCGCCGTGCTGCTGCTGGTCCGGCGGCACCGGATCGAGCTCGCCGAACCGGCCTGATCACAGCTCCTTGACGACCGAGTCGACCACGGCCACCAGGTCACCGTCGGTGCGCTCGGCGACGGCTCGCTGGCGCTGGTAGGACGCACCCCGGCGCGGGATGTCCTCGACCAGGGCGAGGTCAGCGGTGCAGCCGAGCCGCTCGGCGACGGGCGCGAGGTGCTCGAGGAGGCCGGCCAGGTCCTCCTGCATCAGGCACTCGTTGGAGTGCTCGTCGAGGATGATCCACGCGTCCAGGCCGTAGCGGGCGGCACGCCACTTGTTCTCCTGCACGTGCCACGGCGGCATCGTCGGCAGGGTCTCGCCGCGGGACAGCCGGTCGGAGAGGTCGACGACGAGGCAGTGGGTGAGCGCCACCAGCGCACGCATCTCGTTGAGGGTGGAGACGCCGTCGCAGATCCGCACCTCGACGGTGCCGAGCCGTGGCGCGGGCCGGACGTCCCAGCGGATCTCGTCGATCTCCTCGATCACCCCGGTGACCTGCAGGTCGTGGGCGTAGGCCTCGAAGTCGGCCCAGGTGTCGAACTGGAACGGCAGCCCGGCCGTCGGCAGCTGCTGGAACATCATCGCCCGGTTGCTGGCGTAGCCGGTGTCGGTGCCGGCCCAGATGGGGGAGGAGGCCGAGAGCGCCTGCAGGTGCGGGTACCACTTGAGCAGGCTCGAGACGATCGGCATCGCGTGCTCGCGGGGTACGCCGACATGGACGTGCACGCCCCAGATGAGCATCTGCCGTCCCCACCACTGGGTCCGCGCGATCAGCTCCTCGTAGCGGTGTCCCGGCGTCAGCAGCTGGTGCGACCACGCGGCGAAGGGATGGGTGCCCGCGGAGTACAGGTCGACGCCCGAGCTCGTCGGCGGACGGGTCGGACCAGCTCGATCAGCCCGGCGAGCTCGGCCATCGCCTCGTCCGTCGTACGGCAGATGCCGGTGGTCAGCTCGACGGTGTTGCGGAGCAGCTCCTTGTGGATCCGCGGCTGGGCGCCGTGCCGCGAGGAGACGAGGTCGAACAGCTCCGAGGCGGCGTTGACCAGGTCGCGCGACTGCTTGTCGACCAGGGCGAACTCCCACTCCACGCCGAGGGTCGGCTCGGGGGAGTCCGCGAAGTCGATGGGCACGGGCTCATCGTTCCACGGTCAGGGGGCGGTGGTCGCCTCCGCGGCTGGCCGCCAGCGTGCGGGCGAACGAGCCGTCGGCGTTGCGGAAGCCGTCGGACCCGATCACGTAGACGACGAGGTTGCCGCCGGCGTGCACGACCTGGAGCGTCACCTGCTGGCCGACGAGGCCGGCGAACTCCTGGGCGTTGCTCTCGACGGTGCCGTCGTTGTCGAAGTCCGCGCTCGCCTTGTCGGTCAACGCGTTCTGCGGACCCAGGTCGAGGGTCGTCGTACCCAGGCAGAACGCGGTGCCGCAGGCCTGCCAGGTGCCGTCGACGCGGTCGAGCTTCGGTGCAGCGGGCGTCGGTGTCGGGCTGGGCGTGGGGGTCGGCTTGGGCGTGGGCTTCGGGGTGGGCTTGGGTGCCGGGGTCGGGCGTCGTGCGGCTTCGGGGTCGCCGCGTGCTGGGCGACGTGCTTGGTCTTCGGCGCGTGCGCCGGGTGCCGGACGACGGCCTTCTTCTTCGGCGCGGGCGGGGGCGGCGGGGACGGAACCGCGAAGACGCCGGTCTGGTAGCCGGTCTGGAAGGACATCACGAGCTGCACGTAGTAGTCGGAGTGGTTGTAGCGGAACGCGGCCCTCGCCACGCCCGCCGGGTCGGCCAGGCTGCCGCCGGCGCCGCAGAGGTAGACCGCTGCACCGAGGGCGCTGTCGTCGATGTCGTCGGGGTTCTTCTGGCCGTCGCCGTCACCGTCGCGGGCGACGGCGTTCCAGGTCTGGGGCAGGAACTGCATCTGGCCCACGGCCCGGTCCCACACCACGTCATGGTCGAGCACGCCGTGGTCGCTGTCCTTGATCGCGGCGAAGGCGCCGGCGCCGTTGAGCTGGGGTCCGCGGATCTCCGGGCGGGAGACGCCGTCGGAGCCGAGCTGGGCACCGCCGAAGCGGCCGTGGTTGGACTCGACCCGACCGATGGCGGCGAGCAGGGTCCAGGAGATGTCGCAGCCCGGGTCGGCGGTGGCCATCACCTTCTCGGCGTGGTGGTAGGCGCGCAGCGCGGCCTCGGGTACGTCGTTGCTGCCCGTGCTGCTGATCTCGAAGAACTGCTTGTCGCTGCGGGTCCCGTGCGAGTCGTGGTGCGTCCCGCGGCTGACCAGGTTGGTGCCGGGCACGACCTGCTGCAGCGTGGTCAGCTGCCAGTAGAAGCCGAGCGGAGTGGCGGCCGGGGCGGAGGAGGCCACCTGGGTCGTGGCGCTGACCTCGGAGGCGGACGCGGCCTGCTGGTGGCTCACCGGGGAGACGCCGAGACCGACGAGGGCCAGGATCAGGGGGCTGGCGAGCACCCAGGCGTACTTCATCGCGGGACTTTCGTGAGCGTTCGGGCGGGCAGTCTCCAGCGTAGGTACCAAAACGGACCACTCAGTCCAGAAAGCCCCAATAACGCCCAAAACAGGCGTTATTACTCCAACCGGACTAGACAGGTCCGCCGGTCAGCTGGCGCAGCCGGGCCAGCCAGTCCCGGTGCGACGCCGTCGAACGGCGCCGCGCGGCCGGTGACCGAGGCGAGCACCTCCTGGCAGCTGGTGACGGCCTGCTCGGTCACCTCGTCGGGGTAGCCCAGCGCCACCCGGTGCGCGGCGAACTCGTCCTCGTCGTCGACCCAGATGCGTCCGGTCGTCCCCTGGATCACGTCGAGGTCGAGGTCGACGGCGCGGACGAGGTCCTCGCCGTGCCAGACCGCGGGGGTGGCGATGTCGACGTAGGTGTCGAAGGGTCGCTTGGCGTCGTCGCCGTAGAACGTGCCGAGCCACCAGGCGTCGTGGGGGACCAGCGTCACGTGGTCGGCGGCGGCGTGGAAGGCACGCACCGGGCTGGCGAGCAGGGTGCCCGCGGTGATGCCGATCCAGGTCCCGTGGGCATCGACTCCGAGCCGCACCCCGTCGAACTCCCAGTGCGGGTCGTCGGGCCACTTGCGGCACTCGACGCGCACGGGACGCGGGGACCGGCTGGGCCGAGAGGACATGGGCCGAGGATACGTTGGGCCCGTGGCCGACAGTCCCGTCCCGACGTACGACGACATCAGGGCTGCGGTGGCCCTGATCGCTCCCTGGGTACGCCGTACGCCGCGTCCTCGAGGTCGAGGTGGACGGGCGGCCCGTCACGCTGAAGCTGGAGCTGTTCCAGCACTCCGGCTCGTTCAAGGCCCGCGGCGCCTTCAACAGCGTGCTGTCCGCGCCCGAGCCGCCGGCCGTCCTGGTCGCCGCGTCGGGTGGGAACCACGGACTCGCCGTCGCCCACGTCGGCCACCGGCTGGGCATCCCGACGCGGATCTTCGTGCCGGAGGCCGCCCCGGCGGTCAAGGTCGACGCGATCGCGGCGCTCGGGGCCGAGGTCAACCGGGTGGGCTCCACCTACGCCGAGGCGTTCCTGGCGAGCCGCGAGGCGGCCGAGCGGCCGGGGGCGTTGGCCCTGCACGCCTACGACTCGTTCGGCGACCGTCACCGGCCAGGGCACGCTCGGCGTCGAGATCGGCCAGCAGGTGCCCGACGTCGACACCGTGCTCCTGGCGGTCGGCGGCGGTGGCCTCTGCTCCGGAGTGACGCTGGGCCTGGCCGGGTCACGACCGGCGGCACGCGTCGCTGGCCGTGGAACCGACGACCTGCCCGACCCTGCACGACGCGCTCGCCGCCGGCGCACCCGTCGACGTACAGGTCGGCGGAGTCGCGGCCGACGCGCTGGGCGCCTCCCGGCTCGGCGAGATCGCCTTCACGGCGGTCACCGAGCACCGGACCACGTCGCTGCTCGTCGAGGACGACGCGATCGTCGAGGCCCGTCGGTGGTTGTGGCGCGAGGCCCGCGTCGCGGCCGAGCCAGCCGGTGCGACCGCGCTGGCGGCCCTGCTCACCGGTGCCTACGTGCCGGCCGACGGCGAGCGGGTCTGCGTCGTGGTCTGCGGCGGCAACGCGGACCCGGCGGGGCTCTGAGGCTCAGGCGTCGGGACGCCACTCGAGGATGACCGACGGCGGGTCGTCGGGTCCGTCCTCGGAGTGGCGGCGCTCGCCGACCTCGACCAGGCCGGCCGCGAGGGCGGTGGCCATCGACGCGCTGTTGTGCCGCTTCACCATCGCCCGCACGGTGTGGCCGGGCAGCTCCTCGCGGACCGCCGCGACGATGGCCTGGGCGAGCTCGCGGCCGTAGCCGCGGCCGAGGGAGTCGAAGGCCAGGCGGTAGTAGAGGTTCTCGACCGTCTCGTCGGGCGTCGGCTTGACCCCGCCCCAGCCGATCAGCCGCCCGGTCGAGAGCTCCTCCACGGCGACGTACCCGTAGCCGAACTCCTCCCAGTCCAGGACGTAGGACGCCAGCCGCTCGCGGCACTGCTCGGGCGTCGGCATGCTCGCCGGCGCGTGCGCGTAGGTGCGCGGGTCGCTGTGCAGCGCGGTGAAGGCGGCCAGGTCCTCGGGCACGGGTCGCCGCAGCCGCAGGTGCTCGGTCTCCTGCTCGAAGGGCATGCGCCCATCGTGCCAACACGTCCCGCACAGACCGTGATGCGTCATACGAATCGTGGGTTCAAGGCCACGATTCGTATGACGCAAGGGATCAGTGCTTGCGGTTCGGCATCGTCTTCGGGGCGAGTCGGGCGACGACGTCCTGGTAGCGCGAGCCGAGCAGCTTGGCGAAGTGGTGCATGGCGTGGGCGTCGATGCCGACCAGCACGCGCGCCTTCCCGGCCTGCGCGCCGTCGAGGATGATCCGGGCCGCCTTCTCGGCGGTCATCCGGGCCAGCTTCTTGTCGAAGAACGAGTCGATCGCGGCGGCGTCCTGGCTGGCCGTCTTGCGGCCGTTGCGGGCGATGCCGGTCTTGATGCCGCCGGGGTGGATGCAGGTGACGGTCACGTCGTGGCCGTTGATCAGCATCTCCTCGCGCAGGGCCTCGGTGAAGCCGCGGACGGCGTACTTGGTCGCGTTGTACGCCGTCTGGCCCGGCATGCTGATCAGGCCGAAGAGGCTGGAGATGTTCACCACGGCGCCGTCGCCCGAGGCGATCAGGTGGGGCAGGAACTCCTTGGTGCCGTTGACGACGCCCATGAAGTTGACCCCGACGATCCAGTCGAAGTCGTCGTAGCGACATCTCCTCGAAGTCGCCGGTCACGGTGACGCCGGCGTTGTTGACCACCATGTTGACGCGGCCGAACTGCTCGACGACGGCCTGGGCGAGGTCGGCGACGGCGGCGCGGTCGGAGACGTCGACGACGTCGCTGCGCAGCTCGCGGGCGCCGGCCTCCTTGAGCAGGTCGACGGTCTCGGCGAGGGCCTCCTCGTTCCAGTCCGACACGGCGAGCAGTGCTCCGCGCCGGGCCGCCAGCAGCGCCATCTCGCGGCCCATGCCGGAGCCGGCGCCGGTGATCACGACGACCTTGTCGTTGAGGTCCTTCATGCGACGTTCTCCTTGGTGGTGGGGGTGGCGGTGCGTGCGGTGGCGACGTAGGCGTCGAGGTCGAAGGTACGCAACAGCCCGCGGAACGCGAACGTGGTGCGTGGCCACAGGGTGGTGTTGCGGCCGTGGGAGTCGATGTACCAGCTCTCGCAGCCGCCGGTGCTCCACACGGTGCGCTTCATCCGCCGCTGCACGTCGTCGTTCCAGGCGTCCTGCGCCTGCTGCGTCGGCTCGACGGTGGCGATCCCGCGCTCGCCCATCTGCTGCAGCGCCGAGCGGATGTAGGCGATCTGGCTCTCGATGATGAACACCATCGAGGAGTGCCCGAGGCCGGTGTTGGGACCGACGATCTGGAACAGGTTGGGGAAGCCGGCGATCGTGGTGCCCTTGTACGCCGCCATGCCGGTCTCGCGCCACGGAGTCCGCGAGCGTGCGACCGTCGCGGCCCTTCACGTGCTCGGAGATCGGCTGCTCGGTCGTGTAGAAGCCGGTCGCCACCACGATCGCGTCGACCTCGCGCACGGTGCCGTCGGCGGTGACGATGCCGGTCGGCGTGATCTCGCGGATGCCGTCGGTGACCAGGTCGACGTGGTCGGAGTCGAGGGCGGGGTAGTAGTCGTTGGAGATCAGGATGCGCTTGCAGCCGATCTGGAAGTGGGGCGTGACCGCCTTGCGCAGCTCGGGGTCGGAGATGCCGCGCTCGATGTTCTGCAGCGCGAGCTTCTTCGCCGGCGCCGCCAGCCTGGGGTTGATCGTGAACCCGGGGACGAAGCACTCGCGACCCCAGTAGATGCCGGTGCGGTAGGCCTTCTGCACGAACGGCAGGTGCCGGAACGCGAACCGCTCGATCGCCTTGTAGGGGCGGTCGCCGCGCGGCATCACCCACGGAGCGGTGCGCTGGTAGACGTCGAGGTGCGCGGCCTGCTTGGCCACCTCGGGCACGATCTGGATCGCCGAGGCGCCGGTGCCGATGACGGCCACCCGCTTGCCGGTGAGGTCGTAGTCGTGGTTCCAGCGGGCCGAGTGGAAGATCTCGCCGGCGAAGGAGTCGATGCCCTCGATCTCCGGCAGCTTGGGCTCCGAGAGCCCGCCGGACCCGGTGACCAGGATGTCGGCGGTGACCTCGCCGTGGTCGGTGCCGACGTGCCAGACGCCTTCCTCCTCGTCCCAGGCGGCGTCCTCGACGGTGACGCCGAAGCGGAACCGGTCGAGCACGCCCGCGTCGCGGGCGGTGCGCTCGAGGTAGGCCTGGATCTCCGGCTGCGGGGAGAAGGACCGCGACCACTCGGGGTTGGGCGCGAAGCTGAACGAGTAGAGCTGGCTGGGCACGTCGCAGGCCGCACCGGGGTAGGTGTTGTCGCGCCAGGTGCCGCCGACGCTCTGGCCCTTGTCGACGACGAGGAAGTCGCCGAAGCCGTGCTCGTCGAGCTTGATCGCGGTGCCGAGGCCGGCGAACCCGGCGCCGACGACGAGCACGCGGACGCGCTCGGGGAGGGAGATCGAGGTCATGTGACCACCCTGCCAACGTACTGAACAACCGTCAATAGCGTTGTTGACCCGAGTTCAGTAACATGGGACACATGTCCACCACCCGCGTCCGGATGAGCCCCGACAGCCGCCGCGAGCAGCTGATCGAGCTCGGCGTGCGCTTGCTCGCGACCCGGTCGCTGGAGGACCTCTCCATCGAGACGCTGGCCGAGGAGGCCGGGATCTCGCGGGGGCTGCTCTACCACTACTTCGGCGGCAAGCAGGAGTTCCACACGGCCGTCGTACGCCGGGCGGCGGACGACCTCTTCGCCGTGACCGCCCCCGACGGCGAGGGCAGCCCGCTCGAGCAGCTCGAGGGATCGCTGGCCCGCTACGTCGACTACGTCGTGGACAACTACGAGGGCTACGTCTCGCTGGTCCGTGGCGCCGCCGGCGGCCACGAGGGCCTGCGCGAGATCTACGAGGAGTCCCGCGAGGCCCTCACCGGCCGCCTCTTCGAGGGGCCGGTCGCCGAGGAGGCCGCGCAGCTCGGCCTGGTCGACACCCCGGCGGTCCGGCTGATCGTCCGCGGCTGGTCGGCCTTCACCGAGGAGGTCGTCGTCGACTGGGTGCGCGACCCCCGCGGCATCACTCGCGAAGAGCTGCTGCAGACCCTCGCGGCGTCGCTGCCGGCGATCCTGGCGCCGCAGGTCCGCGGCGTGAAGACCCAGAGCTTCATCGCCCCGAAGCGCAGCACGGTCACGCCCAGGTTGGCGAGCGTGAGTACGACGACCTCGGCGCCGCGGCTGGGCGAGCTGACCGCGTGCAGCAGCCAGAGCGAGCCCGTCGTGGCCGCGAGCCCGGCCGCGAAGATGGCCAGCCCCTGCACCTGATGACGTACGACGTCCCGCGGACCGCGCACGCCGAAGGTGAACCGACGGTTCGCCGCCGTGTTGGCGATCGGCCGTCAGCAGCAGCGCAGCTGAAGTTCGCCCACCACGGCGTCATCGTCGACCGGAGCGCGAGGTAGAGCACGGCGTACGCCAGCGTCGAGCAGACGCCGATCACCAGGAAGATGCCCAGCTGCATGCCGAGCCGGCCCTGACCCGCCTCCGAGCTGGTCCGGCCGAGCCGCTCGCCGATCTCGCGGAGGGGGAGTGTGCCGCGCACCAGCGAGCGTCCCAGCCGGACCATGCCCTTGAGGTCGTCGACCGCCGTACGCACGAGGTCGACGCTGCTGTCGGGGTCGTCGACCCAGTCGACAGGTACTTCGTGGATCCGCAGCCCCGCGCGCTCGGCGACGACGAGCAGCTCGGTGTCGAAGAACCACGCGTTGTCCTCGACGAGCGGCAGCAGCTCGCGGGCCGCGTCGCGGCGGATCGCCTTGAACCCGCACTGCGCGTCGCTGAACCGGGCCCGCAGCGCCTGCCGCAGCAGCAGGTTGTAGCTGCGCGAGATGAACTCCCGCTTCGCGCCGCGCTCCACCCGCGAGTGCCGGGAGAGCCGCGACCCGATCGCCAGGTCGGAGTGACCGCTGACCAGCGGAGCGACGAGGGGGAGCAGCGCGGCCAGGTCGGTGGAGAGGTCGACGTCCATGTAGACGAGGACGTCGCTCTCCGACGCGCTCCACACCCGCTTGAGCGCCCGGCCCCGACCCTTCTCGGCGAGGTGCACGACCGAGACCTCCGGGTTGGTGTGGCTGAGCCGGCGGGCGATCAGCGCGGTCTGGTCGGTGCTCGCGTTGTCGGCGACGGTGACCCGGAAGGACCAGGGCATCGTGCGCAGGTGCTCGAGCACCCGCTCGACCGACGCCGCGAGCTGCGCCTCCTCGTTGTAGACCGGGATCACCACCTCCAGCACGGTGGTCGTGGCCACCCCCGTGGCGGGTTCCCCGGGCGACGGCTGCAGCAGCGCGCTCACTGGATCCCGCCCGAGAGGTCGTAGAGCGTCACGCCGTCCACCGTGGTCGCGGTGAAGTTGGCCGCGACCCACTGGGCGATCTCGCTGCTGTCGTTGCTGCCCGTCCCGCCGGGTCCGCCGCCGACGCCACCGCTGCCGATGAAGTAGTGGATCTGGCCGTCGGCGACGTACTTCTCGAACTGCGCGAGCGTCGGGCTCGGGTCGCTGCCGTTGAAGCCGCCGATCGCCATCACCGGCTCCTCGCTGGCGAGCTGGTAGCCGGCGGCGTTGTTGGCGCCCACGGCCGCGGCGGCCCAGGTGTAGCTGTCCGCGTCGTTCTGCAGCAGCGCGGTGACCGCGGCGCTCGAGGTGCTGCCGTTGAGCAGGCCGCCCACGCCGCCGCCGCTGCGGTGTCTGCGGTCTGGGTCTGGCGCCTGCCCTGGCGCGGTGCCGGTCTGGCCCTGGCGCCTGGGTCGGCGGGGCGCCGAACTGACCGCCCCGAGGTCCGCCGGCCACCGCCCGGGCCACCACCCATCCCGCCGGCCGTGGTCGGCCCGGCGCTCGGGATGGAGCCGGTGTGCGGGGTGGAGGCGGTGCTGACGGCGTACGCCGCCGGGCCGGCCAGGCTGGTCACCAGCGCCGTGGCCGCCACGGCGAGGGCGATCTTGCGGGGCAGGTGGCCGACGCCGGCCAGGGCGAGTGCGGCGACGAGGCCGACGACCAGGACGACCCACTTCAGCCAGGGGACGAACCCGTCGGCGCGGTCGAGGAGGTAGAACCCGAACACCGAGGTGAGCGCCGTGGTGAACGCGAGCACTCCGGTCGCGGCGTACGACGTGCGGTGCTGCCACAGCACCCAGGCGCCGATGCCGACGAGCGCGGCGATGGCCGGTGCGAGGGCGACCGTGTAGTAGGCGTGGAAGATGCCGGCCATGAAGCTGAAGGTCAGCGCGGTCACCAGCAGCCAGGTCAGCCAGAGGGTGAGCGCGGCGCGCAGGTGGTTCTGGCGACGCCCGAACCAGAGCGCGGCCACGCCGAGGACGAGGGCTGCCGGGAGCAGCCAGGCGATCTGGCCGCCGATCTCGGTGTTGAACAGGCGGAAGAGCCCGGTCGCACCCCAGTTGCCGGTGCCACCGGCGCCGCCACCGCCGACGGAGCCGGTCTCGTTGCCGCTGAGCCGGCCGAGGCCGTTGTAGCCGAGGGTGAGCTCGAGGATCGAGTTGTTCTGCGAGCCGCCGATGTAGGGACGGCTCGAGGCCGGCCACAGCTCGACGATCGCGATCCACCAGCCACCCGCGAGCAGCATCGTGCCGAACGCCACCAGCAGGTGGCCGAGGCGCTTGCCCCACGAGGTCCGCGCGAACAGCAGGTAGGCGAGCGCCAGCGCCGGCAGCACGAGGAACGCCTGCAGCATCTTGGTCAGGAAGGCGAGCCCGACGAGGGCGCCGCCGAGGGAGAGCCACCGGACGGGGTGGCCGTCCTCGCGGCCGCTGGAGTCGACGGCCTTCAGGGTCGCGCCGGCAGCGCCGACCATCAGCAGGGTGAGCATCGCGTCGGGGTTGTTGAACCGGAACATCAGCACCGCGACGGGCGTCAGCGCCATGGTCGGCGCCGGCGATCAGGCCGGCCGCAGGCGATCCCGTCGTACGACGGACCAGGCGGTGCAGCAGCCCGACGGTGGCGACGCCCATCAACGCCTGGGGGACCAGGATGCTCCAGCTGGAGAGGCCGAAGAGCCGCACCGAGAGGGCCATCGGCCACAGCGACAGCGGGGTCTTGTCGACGGTGATCGAGCTGGCGGCGTCACTGGAGCCGAAGAAGAACGCCTTCCACGACTCGGAGCCGGCCTGCACGGCGGCGGAGTAGAAGGAGTTCGCCCAGCCGCTCGCCCCGAGTCCCCAGAGGTAGAGGACGCCGGTGGCGAGCAGCAGGCCGAGCAGTGCCGGCCGGGCCCAGGCGGGCTCGTCGGCCGGCCCGCGCCAGAGGCGGGCGATCTTGTCGGGGACCTGCCCGGAGCGACGGGTTCGGTCGGAGGGGAGCGACTGCGACTCCCGCGAGGTCGTGGGCCCCGAGGGCCGGGGAAGGGTGGTGGTGTCCATGCCGAAGAGGTTCGGCGACCTGCCTGCGACAGCCGTGTGGTCGTTCTGTGGGGGTGCTGTGAGGGTGGGCGCCCGCCCGGACATGAACGCGGACGGGCGCCCCGCGCCTCAGTGGTAGAAGTACGGGTCGAGCACCGACACCTCGGTGATCACGTCCACCGGCAGCTCGTTGGTGCCGGCGGCGCTGCGGATCGCGGCCGGGTCCGGGGCGTCGTAGATGCAGAACGTGGTGTGGTGGTCGGGCGAGACGTAGGAGTGCAGCCAGGTGACGCCGTGGCTGGCGTTGCCGGCCACCACCTTGAGGCAGGTCTCGGCGCCGGTGTGGTCGACCGGGATCTCCAGGCCGTCGGGGAAGGTGCGCTGTACGAGGTAACGAGGCATGGCGATGTCCTTTGCGTGTGGGTGGAACCTGATGCCTCGATCCTGTTCAACCCGAGGACGACCGACATCGGTCGTCGATGCCCATGTTTCGCCGACCGATGACCTAGTCGCCCCAGGCAGCCACGGCCCGCCCGGCCTCGCGTCGGTTGGCGACGCCCAGCTTGGCGAGCACGGCCGAGACGTGGTGGGCGGCGGTCCTGGGTGAGATGAACAGCGCGGTGGCGATCTCGGCGTTGGTCGCGCCCGTCGCCGAGCAGCCGGGCCACCTCGAGCTCGCGGTCGGTGAGGCCGGCGGGGTTGGCGGCCGTCGTACGCCGGGGCCGGGCGGCGACCGTGAGCCCGAGGCCGCGCATCCGCTGGGCCGTACGCGGGCGGCGTCGGGTCGGGCGCCGAGCCGGTGCAGCTCGGCCGAGGCGCGCTGCGAGGGCGTCGGCGTCGTCGGTCTCGGCCAGCGACGAGCGCCGCCTCCCACGGGCAGCCGAGCTCGTGCCACAGAGGCGGCGGCGTCCTGCCAGTCGCCGCGCGACCATGGCGGCGTACGGCGCGCCGCCATCGGCGGTCGTCGACGGCGTCCCGCCGGCACGCGCACAGACCACCAGCCGAGCTCGCCGATCGCCCACGGATGGTCCAGCCGGACGGCGAGCTCGAGGGTCTCCGTCACGAGCGCCGGGACCTGCTCGGGCGGCCGGCGCCCAGGCGGCCTCGGCCCGACCCGCGGCGACCGGCCAGAGCCGCTGGAGGTGACCCGATGCGCTGGGCCAGCTCCCAGGCCTCGTCGAGCAGCGCGGTCCGCACCGGGCTCGCCCCGCCGGACGCGGACCTTGCCGCGACCGTGCAGGGCGCCGATGCGCGAGATCGGGTCGGCGTGTCCGGGAGCAGCTGGTCGGCCAGCGCGAGGGCCGGTCCCAGTCGCCCTGCTCGAGGGCGATCCGGGCCAGCCAGCTGATGGCGTAGTCGCGGCTGTGGTCGAGGTCGCGCTCGGCGCAGAACCGACGGCTCTCCTCGAGCCAGTGCCGGGCGGTCTCGTAGCGGCGTACCTCGCCGGCCCCGGAGCCGAGGTTGACCATCGCGGCACGCCACGCCGATGTCGTCGCGCAGCCGCTCGGGCGGTCTCGCAGCGACTCGACGAGCAAGCGGCTCGGCCTCGTCGGGTACGGCGAACCAGCTGGCGGTGCCGACCGCGTTCAGCGCCCGCACCAGACCGTGGCGCGTCGCCCCGCTCGCGGGCCAGGGCGACCGCGCGGCCACCGGTCTCGAGCGAGCGTGGGATCTCGCGGGCGAGCATGTACAGCGCGCTGGCGGTGCTCAGCACCGTCACCTCGCCGGGAGACCCGGGCGCGGCCGGGACGAGCTCGACCGCCTCGTCGACGGCCGCGCGCGCCTCGGCGCCGCGCGCCTGCACCCAGAGCATCCGGGACATGCGATGGCCAGCTGCACGGCGAGGTCGTCGTCGTCCTGCTCCCGGCGGATCGCCACGGCGCGGGTGGACGCGTCGAGCGCCGTCGTCGAGCCGGCCGGTGGACTGGTAGAGCAGGGCGGCCCGCCCGAGGATCGTCGGCGGCCCGGTCGGGGTCGGCCGCGTCGAGGTGGGCCAGCGCGCGGTCCATCTGGGCAGCGGCCTCGCGGTGGGAGCCCGAGGCGGGCGGCCTGGTCGGCCGCCGTGACGGCGTACGTCAGCACGGTGGCGGACGTCGCCGGCGAGGTCGGCGTGGTGGGCGATGCGCGCCTCGTGGTGCCCGGAGCGGGTGATCAGGTGCGCGCACGACGGCGGCGTGCAGCTGCTGGCGTCGTACGGCGGGGAGGCTGTCGAGCACCGCGTTGCGGGCCAGCTCGTGGCGGTACGTCGCGACCCGGCTGCCGATCTCGAGCAGGTCGGCCCGCTCGCACTCCTCGAGGTCGGCGGGCGTCGACTCCGCTGACCGCGAGCAGCAGGTCGAGCTCGACCCGGTCGGGCACCACGGCCGCGGTCTCCAGGGCTGCCCGGGCACCCGTCGACAGCCCGGCCGCGCGACCGACGACGGCGTCGCGCACCGAGCGGGCACCTCCTCGCCCTCGGAGGCGAGCACCTCGGTCACGAAGAACGGGTTGCCCGCGGTGACCGCGTGCACGCGCGCCGGCTCGACGTGCGTGCCCTCGGCGAGGCGGGCGACGGCCTCCAGGGTGAGCGGCGGCAGCGCTGACGCCGCAGGGTGCGCTGCCGAGCGGGCGAGGTGCCCGAGGACCTCGGCGAGCCGCGGGGGTGCGTCCGGGGTGTGCTCCCGGAGGGTCAGCACCAGCGTCGACGGCGTGTCCGCGAGCCGCCGGCCGAGGAAGACGAGCAGGTCGAGGGTGGCGTCGTCGGCCCAGTGGACGTCCTCGACGACGACCACGGTCGGCGCTCGGCGAGCGACGTCGAGCAGCGGCGGTGAACAGCTCGTGCCGGCCGGCGTCGCTGGCCATCAGCGCGGCCAGCCGTCCGCCGGTCTGGTGGGCGATGTCGTGCAGCGGCTGCAGCGGCCGCGGCGTGGTGAGCGGCTCGCAGGCGCCGGTGAGCACCCGGTCCGTCGTGCTGCGTCGCGAACGCGCGCACCAGGCTGGTCTTGCCGATCCCGGCCTCGCCGCCGACCAGCGCGACCCCGCCTCCGTGCGCCGGCGACCCGGCCGCGAACGCGGTCAGGTCGTCGAGCTGCTGATCGCGCTCCAGAAGCACGCGCCGATCGTAGAGCCCGCTACGCCGGCAGGGTCACCGTGAACGTGGTGTCGCCCGGCTCGGACCGGACCGACGGTGCGTGCCGGCGTGCGCCTGGACGATCGCGGCGACCAGGGACAGGCCGAGGCCGGCGCCTCCGCTGGCGCGGGTGCGCGAGCTGTCGCCGCGGGTGAACCGCTCGAAGACGTGGTCCGCCAGCCCGGGCGGGAGGCCCGGGCCCGTCGTCGTGCACCGTGATGGTGATGCCGTCGTCGGTCGGCGTCGGCCGAGACCGTCACGGTCGTGCCGGGAGGGGTGTGGTGGCGGGCGTTGCTGAGCAGGTTGGTGACCACCTGGTGCAGCCGCTGCTCGTCACCGGTGACGGTCACCGGCTCGTCGGGCAGGCGCAGCTGCCAGCGGTGGCCGGGGGCGAGCACGCGGGCGTCGCCGACCGACTCGAGCAGCAGCCGGGTCACGTCGACCTCGGCGCGGTCGAGCGGCCGGCCGGAGTCGAGCCGGGCGAGCAGGAGCAGGTCGTCGACCAGCGTCGACATCCGGTCGGTCTCGGTCTCGACCTTGGTGAGGGCGCTGGCGAGGGCGGCAGGGTCGTCCGGCGTACGACGGGACAGCTCGGCGTACCCGTGGATCGTGGCCAGCGGCGTACGCAGCTCGTGGGAGGCGTCGGCCACGAACTGGCGCACCTGCTGCTCGCTGCGGTGGCGTGCCGCCAGCGAGACCTCCACGTGCTCGAGCAGGGTGTTCAGCGCGGCCCCGACCTGGCCGACCTCGGTGCGCTCGTCGGTGAGGCGCTCGGGCACCCGCTCGGTGACGCCGATGTCGCCGGACTCGAGGGGGAGTACGGCGACCGCGTGCGCGGTCTGCGCGACGTCGTTGAGCGGACGCAGCTGGCGGCGTACGACGAACGTGCCCGCCGCCACCCGCTGCCACGACGCCGAGCAGCCCGAGCAGCACCTCCCACCAGATCAGGCTGGACAGGATGTCGTTGACCTCGGTGGTCGGCAGACCGGTGACGATCTTGCCGCCGGTCACGTCCTGGGCATGGACGCGGTAGTCGCCCAGCGCGGTGAGGTCGACGTCGTGCACGTCGCCGTCGGCGGCACCTTGTCGAGCTGGTCGGTGGCCGTGGTGGAGACGGCCTCGTGCGACCGACCCGGTTGTCGTCCTGGTGGTGAGCACGAAGGCCTGGTCGGTGCCCTCGTCGGGGTAGACGCCCGGTCACCGTGCGCAGCTCGCGTGCCGAGGTCGGGCCCGGGACCGGGACCGTCGCCGCCCCGGAGGTCGACCGCGGTCGAGGCTCTGCATGCACCTGGTCGTCGAGCCGGCCGTAGAGGTAGCTGCGCATCGCGAGCGCCGTCACGGTGCCGATCAGCACCGAGGTGACGGCGACCAGCACCACGGTCGTGATGACCAGTCGCGAGGTGAGCGAACGGGGAAGCCTCATGTCGTCGGCTTCAGCACGTAGCCCGCCCCGCGCATGGTGTGGATCATCGGCTCGCGACCGGCGTCGATCTTCTTGCGCAGGTAGGAGATGTAGAGCTCGACGACGTTGGCCTGGCCGCCGAAGTCGTAGTTCCAGACGCGGTCGAGGATCTGCGCCTTGCTGAGCACCCGCCGCGGGTTGCGCATCATGAACCGGAGCAGCTCGAACTCGGTCGCGGTCAGGCTGATCTCCTCGCCGGCCCGGCTCACCTCGTGGCTGTCCTCGTCGAGCTGCAGGTCGCCGACGACCAGGGCCGAGGTCGTGGCGGTCTGCTGCGCACCGGACCTCCGCATCAGCGCGCGCAGCCGGGCCACGACCTCCTCGAGCGAGAACGGCTTGGTGACGTAGTCGTCGCCGCCGGCCGTGAGGCCGGCGACGCGGTCCTCGACGGAGTCGCGGGCGGTCAGGAACAGCACGGGTACGTCGTCCTGGTCGCCGCGCAGCCGGCGCAGCACCTCCATGCCGTCGAAGTCGGGCAGCATCATGTCGAGCACGACGGCGTCGGGCCGCTGCTTCTTGGCCGTCGACACCGCCTTGGACCCGGTGAGCGCGACCTCGACCTCCCAGCCCTCGTAGCGCAGCGCCATCCGCAGCAGCTCGGCGATGTTCTCCTCGTCGTCGACGACGAGCACGCGCAGGGGGCTGCCGTCGGGCCGGGTCAGGTCGGGTTCAGCGCTCTTCATGGCCCTCACTCTGGTGGTTGCGGCACGGAGGAGTCCATGAGGTGGCTGTGCGTTTCCTGTGAACGCGCGGCGCACGCGTGAGGCCGGTTTCGTTGCTCAGACACAGGACAAACACAGGTTCTCGGCGCACCATGAGTGCCGTGACCGACGTACCTCCGGAATCACGCCCGGTTCCGCCGCCCGAACCCGACCCGGCCTCCACGCACGTGCTGCCGCCGGACCAGCCGCCTGCGCCTCCCAAGCAGCGCTTCGTCGACCGGCTCTGGTCGTTCCGCGCGCTGATCGCGGTGGCGCTGGCCTCGGTCATCGTCGGCGGCCTCGCGGGCGCGGCCCTGGCCAACGCGGGCGACAACAACGACCGCCGCGGTGGTCCGATGCGGTTCCAGCGCGGCGGGCCGATGGCACCTCCCGGAGGGCGCCAGTGGCAGTGGGGTGACGGCCCGGGCAGCGGGCAGGGCAACGGCCAGGGCACCGACCCGATGCCGCGCTGGCGCGGACCTCAGCAGCAGGGCGGCAACGGCGGAGGCACCTCGCCGAACGGTCCGACCGTCCCCACGCCGCCGAAGGCCACGCCCTCGCCGTAGCCGCACACCGCAACAACCCGCTTGGCCCGGTGAGCACGTGCCGGGGAGAATGGCGGCGCTGTGCGCATCCACTTCCCACCCGACCTGCCGGTCTCGGCCCGTCGTGACGACATCGCCGAGGCCATCCGGGACCACCAGGTGGTCGTGGTGGCCGGCGAGACCGGGTCGGGCAAGACCACGCAGCTGCCGAAGATCTGCCTGGCGCTGGGCCGCGGCGAACCCGGCACCAAGGGCGGCGGGATGATCGGCCACACCCAGCCGCGCCGGATCGCCGCGCGCAGCGTCGCCGAGCGGATCGCCGAGGAGCTCGGCACCGAGCTGGGCGAGACGGTCGGCTACCAGGTCCGGTTCACCGACCGTACGTCGAAGCAGAGCCGCGTGAAGGTGATGACCGACGGGATCCTGCTCGCGGAGCTGCAGCGCGACCGCGACCTGAAGCGCTACGACACGATCATCATCGACGAGGCCCACGAGCGCAGCCTCAACGTCGACTTCCTGCTCGGCTACCTCAAGCGACTGCTCCCGCGACGTCCCGACCTCAAGGTCGTGATCACCTCGGCGACCATCGACCCGGAGCGCTTCGCGGCCCACTTCGCCGACGCCCACGGCCGGCCCGCGCCGATCATCGAGGTCTCCGGGCGGACCTACCCGGTCGAGGTGCGCTACCGGCCACTGCTGGAGGAGTCGTACGACGACGAGGAGGGCGAGCCGGTCCAACGCGACCAGACCGAGGCGATCGAGGCCGCCGTCGACGAGCTGCTCGCCGACACGGCCGGGGACATGCTCGTGTTCCTGCCGGGGGAGCGCGAGATCCGCGACACCGCGGACGCCCTGGCCCGCAAGGCCGAGGGGCCCAGGGGCTTCGACATCGTCCCGCTGTACTCCCGGCTCTCCGCCGCGGAGCAGCACCGCGTCTTCGAACGGCACACCCGGCGCCGCGTGGTGCTGTCGACCAACGTGGCCGAGACCTCGCTCACCGTCCCGGGCATCACCGCGGTCATCGACACCGGGCTCGCCCGGATCAGCCGCTGGTCGACGCGCACCAAGGTGCAGCGGCTGCCCGATCGAGCCGATCAGCCAGGCCTCGGCCCAGCAACGCTCCGGTCGCTGTGGCCGGGTCGAGGCGGGCATCGCGATCCGCCTCTACAGCCAGGAGGACTTCGAGGGGCGGCCGGAGTTCACCGAGCCGGAGATCCTGCGTACGTCGCTGGCCAGCGTGATCCTCCAGATGACCTCGCTCGGCCTCGGGCCAGGTCGAGCAGTTCCCGTTCGTCGACCCGCCGGACACCCGGGCGGTGCGGGCCGGCGTACAGCTGCTGGAGGAGCTCGGCGCCCTGGCACCCGGCCGCGACGACCGCCGGCGCCTGACCGGCGTGGGTCGCAAGCTGGCCCGGCTGCCGATCGACCCCCGGATGGCCCGGATGATCCTCGAGGCGGACCGGCTCGGCTGCCTGCGCGAGGTGCTGGTGATCACGGCCGGCCTGTCGATCCAGGACCCGCGCGAGCGACCGGTCGAGCAGCGGGCCCGTGCCGACCAGCTGCACGCCCGCTTCCGCGACCCGCGCTCGGACTTCCTCGCCTGGCTGAACCTGTGGCGGCACCTGCAAGACCCAGCAGAAGGAGATGGGCTCCAGCGCGTTCCGGCGGCTGTGCCGCCAGGAGCACCTGAACTACCTGCGGGTGCGCGAGTGGCAGGACTTCGAGTCGCAGCTGCGCCAGGTGGCCAAGCAGGTCGGGCTCAAGCCGGGTACGCCGGCCGACGGCACCCGACGCCGACGGGATCCACCAGGCGCTGCTCTCCGGGCTGCTCTCCCACATCGGGCTGCGCGACGTCGACCGGCGCGACTACCTCGGCGCGCGCGGGGCGCAGGTTCGCGATCTTCCCGGGCTCCGGACTGTTCAAGTCCCAGCCCGACCTCGTGATGGCCGCCGAGCTCGTCGAGACCTCGCGCCTCTGGGGACGGCAGAACGCCGCGATCGACCCGGTGTGGGCCGAGCGGCTCGGCGGCGACCTGGTGAAGCGCACCTACTCCGAGCCGTACTGGTCGAAGAAGCGCGAGTCCGCCCTCGCCCACGAGCGCGTCACCCTGTACGGCGTCCCGCTGGTCGCCGACCGCGTCGTACCCCTCGGCCGGCACCAGCCCGACGTCGCGCGCGAGCTGTTCGTCCGGCACGCGCTCGTGCAGGGGGAGTGGCGTGCGCGGCACCGCTTCTTCGAGACCAACCGCCGGCTGCTCGAGGAGGCCGCCGAGCTCGAGCACCGGGCCCGTCGCCACGACATCGTGGTCGACGAGGAGACGCTCTTCGACTTCTACGACGCGCGCATCCCGGCCGAGGTGATCTCCGGCGCGCACTTCGACACCTGGTGGAAGCAGGAGCGCCGCGACCATCCGGACCTGCTCACCTTCGACCCGGCGATGCTCGTGCACGAGGGCGCCGGGCTCGACGAGGACGACTTCCCCGACACGTGGCACGAAGGTCGGCTGACGCTGCCGCTGAGCTATCACTTCGAGCCGGGCCACGAGGCCGACGGCGTGACCATCGACGTGCCGCTGGCCACCCTCAACACGGTCGGTGCGGCGCCGTTCACCTGGAACGTGCCGGGACTGCGGCTACGAGCTGGTCACCTCGCTGATCCGCTCGCTGCCCAAGCAGCTGCGCGTCAACTTCGTGCCGGCCCCCGACGTCGCCCGCCGGTTCCTCGAGGCCGTCCCGCCGGGGGAGGAGCCCCTGCTGGACGCGCTGTCGCGCTACCTGCGCTCGCTCAACGGGGTGCACGTGCCCGCCGAGCGCCTGGGACCTCGACAAGGTGCCGGCCCACCTGCGGCCGACCTTCCGGGTGCTCGACGACCGGGGCGCGGAGGTCGGTGCCGGCAAGGACCTCGAGGCGCTCAAGGAGCCGCTGCGTCCGTCGCTCGACCGCGCGATCAAGCAGGTCGCCGACGAGTCGGGCCTGAGCGCGACCGGCCAGACCACGTGGACGTTCGGCACGATCGAGGCGTCGTTCGTGCAGACCCGGGCCGGCCACGAGGTGCACGGCTACCCGACGCTGGTCGACGAGGGCAGCACGGTCGGGCTGCGGGTGGCCGCCTCGGCCGACGAGCAGGAGGCCCAGCACCGGCTCGGCGTACGACGCCTGGTGCTGCTCGCGGTCCCGTCACCGGTGGCCGCGCTCGTCGACGGGCTGGACAACACCGCCAAGCTCGGGCTGGCCGCCTCGCCGTACGCCAACGTGCGCGCGCTGATCGGCGGACTGCGTCGTCGCGGCCGCCGGCGAGCTGGTCGACCAGACCCCGACCGTGCGTGACGCGGAGGCCTTCCAGGTCCCTGGTCGAGAAGGCCAGCCGCCGAGCTGGCCGAGCGGTCGGCGGCCGTGCTGCACCAGGTGCTGCGCGTGCTGGGCGAGTGGCGCCCGGTCGACAAGGCGCTGCACGGCCGGGTGGAGATGGCGCAGCTCCCGGCGATGAACGACCTGCGTGCCCAGCTCGCCCGGCTCGTGCACGACGGGTTCATCAGCGAGGCGGGTCCGGCGCTGCGCGAGTACCCGCGCTACCTCAACGCGATGACGGCGCGGATCGAGCGGCTCGGCGAGCTCGCCCGCGACCGCGAGCTGATGGACCGGGTCGAGGAGCTCCAGCAGGCCTGGCAGCACCGGGTCGACGCGCTGCCGGACGGCCGCCCGATGGGGGCGCAGCTGCGGTCGGTGCGCTGGCTGCTCGAGGAGTACCGCGTCAGCCTGTGGGCGCAGCAGCTCGGCACCGCCCAGCCGGTCTCGGACGCCCGGATCCGCAAGGCCCTGCGGCTAGAGGTACGGCTTCGCGGCAGCGATCACGGCGTCGAACATCGCGCGGTCGAGAGCAGCACCTTCGCGTCGTACGCCGGACGGGTCGATGCGCAGCAGCCGGTTGAGCCGCACCTCGCTCGGACGTCGCTCGCGGTCCCAGGCGCCGGTGCCGATGTCCATCCACTCGCGACCGTCACGGTGCTCCTGGGCGGCGTCGACGTCGTGGTCGCGCGAGGTGAGCTGGAGCGCGAGCAGCCGGTCACCCTCCTCGCCGATCACCAGCACCGGACGGTCCTTGCCCTGCGTCGGGTCGTCCTCGTAGGGGACCCAGGTCCACACGACCTCACCGGGGTCGGGCAGCCCGTCGGGCTTCGGCGCGTAGCGCAGCCGCGGCGTGGCCGGGTTGCGCAGGCGCAGGCGCGGGAGGCGGAACGCCATCGGGGCACCTCCACGTCGGGAGAAGTAGTGCGTCGGGCCGGGAGCGCCTCACGGCGCGTGGCCGCTCGAAGCGGCTTAATTTGGGACCCGGGGCTGCCACGGCCCGACGCGCCGCCAACTCTACAAGCGCAAGCCCGCTGACTCAACGGCAAACGCCGTGGTGAGTGTCACTCGCTCGAGCGACTCAGGCGAGCGACCCGGACAGCTCGAGGTGAGCGGCGTGCTGGAGCTGGTCGGCCAGGGTGATCAGGCGCGAGGCCGACACGTCGGTGGCGTACGACGACCCGTCCTCCGGCACGACCAGGGGTACGTCGTGCACGCGACCCGCCGCTGCCACGCGGGCGAAGGCTGCCGCGCGGAACAGGGTGTCGGCGAAGTCGCCCACCACCACGCCGCCGAGCACCTCGTCGACGAGCGCACGCACCTCGTCGGGTCCCGGGGGCTCGACCACGCCGGAGATGACCTCGGCGACCGGGACGTGCGCCCGGCCACGGTCGAACTCGGCAGCGGCGGTCTGCGGGTCGGCGTACACCCAGCTGCGGAGCAGGTAGAGCCGCCACAGCGCACCCGCCAGCGAGTCCGCCGACGCCCCGGACCAGAGCTCCGCCAGCGTCTCGAGCCCCTCGGAGTCGGCGAGGTGCACCACCCGGTCCACCAGCGCCTCGTCGGCCTGGTTGCGGGCGCCGCGCACCAGCGCGTGGGCGGCCCGGTCGGCCGCCTCGCTGAGCGTCGCCGGGTCCACGTCGCCCTCGATCGCCTCGAACGCCTGGGCGCCCGGCATCGAGGGGCGGTGGTGGTGCCGGTCGGTGCTCATCGCTCACATCTTGGCTGATGCGGCCTTGACGGCAAGCTCCATGGGGTCCTGGCCGGGCGGGTAGTCGTGGTCCTGGCCGCCGTGGTCCATCTTCAGCAGCGTCATCCGGTTGCCGTTGTAGACCAGCCCGAACGAGTGGAAGTGCCCGGCGCCGGCGCGCTCCCAGCTGGCGACGTACCACCAGCCCTTGCCCTTGGGCAGCGGCCACCGACGTGATCGGTCCGACCTTGATGTTGCTGCCCTTGATCTGGCTCTTGCACTTGTCGTGCCACGCCTCGAAGACCTTGCTGGCGCGCACGGTGTTCTGCGCGTCGGGGTACTCCACGACCTGCTGTCCGGCGGTGTCGCCCGGGCTGCCGGCGAAGCTGCGCTCGACGACGCTCATGCGCGCCGATGGAGAGCGCGTCGAACCGCTGGCAGACGCCGAAGGACGTCGGACCGGGCACGGTGGTGCCCTTCTCGGTCCACGGCGTCGAGGCGTTGAGCGGGGGCAGCTGCGGAGGCACCCAGCAACGCGGCCGCGGGTTCGGGCGTCGCGGTGGCCGGGCTGGTCGGGGTCGGCGTCGGTGTCGCCGGAGACGGAGTCTCGGTCGCCTCGTCGGTCGCCGTCGGGGTCGGCGTCGGCTCGGGCGCCGAGGAGGTGTCGCGCTTGTCGTCGTCCTTGCTCAGGGAGCAGCCGGCGAGCGCGCCGTTGAGGAGGAGTCCGAGCGTGGCGACGGCGACCGCGGCCCCGCGCTTCCTGGTCGTTGGCATGGCGCCAGCGTAGAGGCCGGGACCCCACTCGAGACCGCGCCGAACAACGGTGTGGCGTGTCCCGATATCGTGGCGTGGCCGGCGGTCGAGGACGTCTCCCTCACCCGGCCTGACTCGGGCGGATGCGAGGGAAAGGTGCTGTGCGGATGGTGAGGTCGTCGCTGCGTCGAGGTGTGGCCGCCGTCGCCGTCATCCTCGTGGCGGCCGCGGGATGCGCCTCCAACGACAGCCCGCCCAAGGCCAAGCCGTCGCCGACCCCGAACGCGCGGACCCAGGTGACCTTCGCGGTCTACGGGCCCAAGGAGGTCATCGACGCCTACAAGCGCATCGCCGCCGACTTCACCGTGCAGCACAACGGCGTGAAGGTCGTCGTCAAGGACTACCCCACGCACGACGACGCCATGGTGGCGCTGCAGAAGGAGCGGGCCGCGGGTGACCCGCCGGACCTCTTCCTGATGGACCACGACGACCTCGCGGGCCTCACCGAGGAGAAGGCCGTACGCCGGGTCGACGACCTGCTCGCCGAGCGCGAGGTCGACTTCGGCGACGGCTACACCCGCAACGGGCTCGAGGCGTTCAGCGCGGACGCCGCCCTGCAGTGCATGCCGATCGACGTCGCACCGATGGTCGTCTACTACAACCCCAAGCTGATCGAGCTCGACCGGATCAACGGCCCGGGCAGCCAAGCCGGTCACCCAGGAGGGCGGCTGGTCGCTGGACCAGTTCCGCACGGCCGCGCTCCAGCCGCGTCGACCGGGCGTCCGTGGGCTCTACGTCGCTCCCGAGCTCGAGCAGATCGCCCCGTTCATCTGGTCCGGGGGTGGCCAGGTCGTCGACGACACCGACGAGCCGACCACGCTGACGCTGTCCGACGGCCCGTCCGAGAGCGCCATGGAGAAGCTCCTCGAGGTCGTGCGCGACCCGACGCTGACCTTCAACGAGAGGGCGCTGGCCAACCGCTCCGCGCTCCAGCGGTTCGAGGACGGCAAGCTCGGCATGATGCTCGGCTTCCGCGACCTCACGCCCGTGCTGCGCGAGCAGCAGAACCTCACCTTCGACGTGATGCCGATGCCCCGGGTCGGGAGCAGCGCCACCATCGCCAGGATGTCGGGCATGTGCCTGTCCGCCGGCTCGCAGCACACCAAGGAGGCCGCCGACTTCCTCGCCGCGCTGATCTCCGACAAGAACGCCGGGATCCTCGCGGCCACCGGCTACGTGATGCCCTCCAACGTCGACGTGCTCAACAGCGACGACTTCCTGCAGACCGGGCAGCGACCGCTGCACTCCGAGGTCTTCGCGCGCGAGCTGCGCCGGGCCCAGATGCTGCCCAGCACCACCACGTGGCCGTCGGTGGAGGAGGCCACCGGGCGAGTCGCTGAACCAGCTGTTCTACGACCCGGTGATCCTCCCGCTGGACGACCGCCTGAAGGCGATCGACGCCGCGTCGGTGCCGCTGCTGACCCCGCCGAAGGCGTCGCCCTCGTCGTCGCCGTCGGCCACACCCTGAGCGGTCTCAGTCGGCCTTCGGGGTCTTGGGGTCCAGGATCGCCTGGGTGATCATCGGCGCCGTGATCTGGATCTGCCACGCCCGGGCGCCCAGGCGCTCGAGCTCCTCGACGACCGCGGTCTCCATGTCGCCGGTCGTCACCGGCGGCTTCCACAGCACCCGTCGCAGGTAGTCGGGGGTCAGCAGGTTCTCCACCGGCACGTCGTGCTCCTCGGCGAAGGCGTTGACCAGGGCCCGGGCCGTCGCCAGGCGGGCGGCGGCCACCGGGTCGCGCTCGGCCCAGACCCGCGGTGCCGGCGGGCCGTCGGAGCGGATCGTCAGCGGCGGCAGCTCGGTGTCGCGCAGGGCCTTCGCCCGCACCAGTGCGGCGAGCCACTGGTCGGAGTAGCGGCGGGCTCCGCGGCCGTGGAAGCCCTGGGTGTCCAGCAGCTCGGAGGTGGTGCTCGGCATCGTGTTGGCGGCCACGATGAGCGCGGAGTCGGGGATCAGCCGGCCGGGCGTCGTGTCGCGCTGGGCGGCGATCGTGTCGCGCGCCGTCCAGAGCTCGCGTACGGCGGCCAGGGCACGCCGCCCCTTCGCCTTGTGGATGCCGGACGTACGTCGCCACGGGTCCTGCCGCGGCGGAGGGATGTGGTGGATCAGGTGCTGGAACTCCTGCTCGGCCCAGTCGTCCTTGCCCGACTCGACCAGCGCCGCGGCGATCACGTCGCGCAGCTCGACGAGCACCTCGACGTCGAGGGCGGCGTACTCCAGCCAGGGCTGCGGCAGCGGCCGTCGCGACCAGTCGACCGCGGAGTGCTCCTTGCGCATGGAGCGGCCCAGGATGACCTCGACCAGGGTGGCCAGGCCGACGCGCGGGTAGCCCAGCAGCCGGGCCGCCAGCTCGGTGTCGAAGAGGCGCACCGGCGTGAGCCCGACCTCGCGCAGGCAGGGGAGGTCCTGGCTGGCGGCGTGCAGGATCCACTCGGCGTCGCCGATGGCCTCGTTCAGCGAGGCGAGGTCGTCGAACACGGTCGGGTCGATCAGCGCGGTGCCCGACCCCTCGCGGCGCAGCTGGATCAGGTAGGCGCGGGGTGAGTAGCGGTAGCCGGACGCGCGCTCGGCGTCCAGCGCGATCGGGCCGGTGCCGGCCGCGACCCGGGTCACGACGTCGGCCAGGGCCTGCGTCGGTCTCGGTGATGTCGGGCAGGCCGTCGCGCAGCGTCAGCAGCGGGGCGGGAGGCGCCTCCGGCTCTGCGGAGGTCGCGTCAGGGGTGTCGGTGGTCTCGCGGTCGTCGGTGGGCTCTGGCGGATTGCTCGGCCCCGACATCAGCCGCCACGTTGTCCGCGTCGGGAGGGCATCGTGGCCACGCCCTCGGGCACGGGCGGGAGTCCGACCGCGGTGCAGAGCAGCTCACCCCATGCCTCGACGTGCGGGGTGAGGTCGCCGGTCGGCGACCAGGACGCCCTGATCTCGAGCTGGGCGGTGGCCGGCTCGTCGGCCATGCCGCCGAAGCTCTCGGAGCTGACGCAGGTGACGCTGCCCGACGGCACGGCGTACGTCCGCCCCGTGGGCCTCGAGCGCCTCGGTCAGCCAGCTCCAGCCGACGCCGGCGAGCATGGGATCGCTGACCAGCTCGGGGTCGATCTCGGCGCGGGCGTAGGCCACGCAGCGGAAGGTGCCGAGCCAGGCGTCGTTGCCCGCCGGGTCGTGGAGCACGACGATGCGGCCCGACCCGACGTCCTCGCCCTCGACGGTCACGTCCGCCGACAGCGCGGAGGCGAACGGCGCGATCCGCTGGGGTGCCGGCATCTCCTCGACGAAGAGCTCGGACCGGAACTTCGCGGCCCTCATCTGCGTCACGGCGCGACTGAACTCGGGCGGAGCCGACGGTGGCTCGATGCGGGGTTGCTCGGGTGCCGCCATGTCGACAGGTTAGGCCGACCCGGTGGTCCCGGGGACCCGACTCGCCGCCTGACCTGCGAAGATCGGCGCATGCCCGCCGCCTCCGCGACCAATTCGGCGCTGCGCGACTCGGCCTTCCTGCGGGCCGCGCGGAGCGAGCCGACGCCCCACACGCCGGTCTGGTTCATGCGTCAGGCCGGGCGCTCGCTGCCGGAGTACCTCAAGGTCCGCGAGGGCACCACCATGCTCGAGTCGTGCATGCGACCCGAGCTCGTCGTGGAGATCACCATGCAGCCGGTGAGGCGCTACGGCGTCGACGCGGCGATCTTCTTCAGCGACATCGTGCTGCCCCTGAAGGCGGTGGGGGTCGACCTCGAGATCGAGCCCGGAGTCGGCCCGGTCGTGGCCGAGCCGGTCCGCACGCATCGCGGACGTCGAGGCGATCCCCGACCTCACCCCCGAGCACGTCCCGTTCATCACCGAGGCGGTGCAGGGGCTGGTCGGCGAGCTCGGCAACACCCCGCTGATCGGGTTCGCCGGTGCGCCGTTCACCGTGGCGTCGTACCTCGTCGAGGGCGGGCCGTCCAAGGAGCACGCCAAGACCAAGGCGTTGATGTTCGGTGCCCCCGACGTGTGGGACGCGCTGATGCGCAAGATCTCCGGCATCGCCGCCGCCTACCTCCAGGTCCAGGTCGACGCAGGCGCCTCCGCCGTCCAGCTGTTCGACTCCTGGGCGGGTGCGGTCACGAGGGACGACTACCGCACCTACGTGCAGCCGTGGTCGGCCGAGGTGCTCCGGCACATCGGTGAGACCGGGGTGCCGCGCATCCACTTCGGCGTGGGCACCGGGGAGATCCTCGACCTGATGGGCGAGGCCGGCGCCGACGTCGTCGGTGTCGACTGGCGGGTGCCGTTGTCGGCGGGGATCGAGCGGGCCGGCGGCCGCGCGGTGCAGGGCAACCTCGACCCGACGCTGGTGTTCGCGCCCACCGAGGTGATGCTCGACCGCGCCCGTCAGGTGCTCGACGACGGTGCCGCGGCGCCGGGCCACATCTTCAACCTCGGCCACGGCGTGATCCCGTCGACCGACCCCGACCAGCTGGCCCGGCTGACCGCCTTCGTGCAGGAGCACTCCGCTCGCTGAGTCGTGGCTCAGGCCTCGGCGACCGGGGTCGGCGGGACCCGGCGACGGCGTACCACCCACCAGAGGGGTACGCCGAGCAGCGCCAGCAGCACGGCGAAGGGGAGCACGGCACCGAGCGCGGTGAGCACGGCCACGGTGGCGCCGCGGAACGCGTCCCAGCCGTTCGCCAGCCCGGCCAGGAACCCCTTGGCCTCGTGGGTCGTGTGGTGGTGCGCCACCGGGCGGCTCAGGTAGACGGTGATGGTGCTCAGCGAGGTCTGGTCCTCGAGCCACGCCTGCTGCGACTTCAGCGAGTCGAGGTCGGCCTGCCGGCGGGCGAGGTCGTTCTCGATCGCGATGACGTCCCCGAGCTTCTGCGCGCGGGAGAGCAGGGCCTCGATCTGCTGGACGCTGCGCTCACCCGCGCGGACCCGCGCGTCGGTGTCGATCACCTTGGTGGTGACGTCCTCGGACTTCTGGCTGCGCTGCTCGACCTCGCCGAGCGTGCCGAAGGCGTCCATCGCCTCGTCGAAGTGGTCGCTCGGGACCCGCAGGGTCATGGTGCTCTCCGAGAGGCGGCCGTGGTCGTCGCTCGAGCTCTGCTCGTCCGCGACCGACCCGCCCCAGGACGTGACCAGCCGGACGACCTCGGACCGGGCCCTGGCCAGGTCCTTGGCGTGCAGCGTGACCTGACCGGTCGAGATGACCGCGCGGGTCATCGGCTGGGTCGCGGAGGCCTGGCGGACTGCGGCGTCCGGGGCCTCCTTCAGCGCGGTGGAACCGCCGGCCGCGAGATCGGAGGCGACTCCGGAGCTGGCACTGTCCTGCCCGCCGTTCCCGCCCCGGTTGCCGAGCACGAGAGCCGTCGCGACGACGCCGAGGACGATCACGACCGTGGTGGCCAGCAGGGCCCGCTTCTTCGTCATGGTGCTGTGACGCGGGTGACACCGGATCGGTTCCCCGACAGCGCTGTGCCACGCTGTCGACGTGCCCGAACCCAGCAGCAGACCGGTCGTCGCGGTCGTCGGTGGCGGTGTCTCGGGGCTGGCTGCCGCACACCGGTTGGAGCAGCTCCTGCCCACCGCGGAGGTCGTGGTGCTGGAGGCGTCGCCGCGCATCGGGGGAAGCCTGCGCACCGCCGAGGTGGCGGGCGTGGTGACCGACGTCGGCGCCGAGTCGATCCTCAACCGTCGTCCCGAGGGGGTGGATCTCGCCCGCGAGATCGGGCTCGGCGACGACGTGGTGCACCCGGCGACCATCTCGGCCAGCCTGTGGAACCGCGGCCGGCTGGTCCCGATGCCGCGCACCCTGATGGGCGTCCCGCTCGACCTGCACGGCCTCGACGACGTGCTGTCCGCGAAGGGGCGGGCCAGGGCGGCCATGGACACGGTGCTGCCGGCGACCCGACCTCGGCGACCGCGACGTCAGCGTCGGCCACCTCGTCGAGGAACGGCTGGGCAAGGAGGTCGTCGACCGGCTGGTGGAGCCACTGCTCGGCGGGGTGTACGCCGGGCACGCCCGCGAGATCTCGGCCCGGGCCGCCGTACCCCAGCTCATGGCGCAGGCTCGGCCACGACCGCTCCCTGATGCACGCGGCGGCAGCCGCCACGCGACCGCCCGACTCGACGGCAGCACCGGTCTTCGCCGGCCTGCGCGGGGGAGTGGGGCGGCTGCCCGAGGAGCTCGCCCGTGCCTCGCGGGCGACCGTTCGCACCGGTGCGACGGTCCGGGAGCTCGCGCGCCGGCCCGACGGTGGCTGGAGCCTCGTCGTCGGTCCCACCCGCGACCCGGAGCTGGTCGTCGCGGACGCCGTCGTGCTCGCCACGCCGGCACGGGCGACGTCCCGGCTGCTCACCGACGCTGCACCGGCCTCCGCGCTCGCGCTGGCCCGTGTCGAGTACGCCTCGATGGCCATCGTCACGCTGGCCGTCCCGGCAGCGGCGTTCCCCGAGGTGCCCGGCTCCGGCTTCCTGGTGCCACCGGTCGACGGGCGGGCGGTGAAGGCGTCGACGTTCTCCTTCGCCAAGTGGGACTGGGTCCGCGAGGCAGGTGCCTCCGCCGAGGAACCGGTGGTCCTGCTGCGCTGCTCGCTCGGTCGCCATCGGGAGGAGCAGCTGCTCCAGCGCAGCGACGAGGAGCTCGTCGAGCTGGCGCTGCACGACCTCGCCGACGCGATCGGGCTCTCGGTCCGGCCGGTCGACAGCCACCTGCAGCGGTGGGGTGGCGCGCTGCCCCAGTACGCCGTCGGCCACCTCGACCGGGTCGCCTCGATCCGCGCCGAGCTGGAGCGGCTGCCGGGCCTCGCGGTCTGCGGCTCGGCGTACGACGGAGTGGGGATCCCGGCCTGCATCGCCTCGGCACAGATGGCGGCTGCGAAGGTCGCGGGTGACCTTGCCACAATGGAGCCATGACCGGCGGCAAGAAGGCACGCGAGCTCAACGACACCATCCGCTACACGATGTGGTCGGTGTTCCGGCTGCGCGACGTCTTCGGTGAGGACGCGTTCCGGCTCGAGGAGGCGCGACAGGTCGACGAGCTGGTCGCCAAGCTCGCGGCCGACGACGTCGTGGTCCGCGGGCATGTACGAGCTCAGCGGCCTCCGCGCCGACGCCGACGTGATGGTCTGGTGGCACGCCGAGGAGGTCGAGAAGCTCCAGGACGCCTACCAGCAGCTGCGTCGTACGTCCTTCGGTGGCCGGCTCGAGCCGGTGTGGTCACAGGTCGCGCTGCACCGCCCGCGGAGTTCAACAAGAGCCACATCCCGGCGTTCCTGGCCGACGAGGAGGCCCGCGCCTACGTGTGCGTCTACCCGTTCGTGCGCTCCTACGAGTGGTACCTCCTCGAGGACTCCGAGCGCCGCCGCCTGCTCGCCGAGCACGGCCAGATGGCGCGCGAGTACCCCGACGTCCGCGCCAACACGGTGGCCAGCTTCGCGCTCGGCGACTACGAGTGGATGCTGGCCTTCGAGGCCGACGAGCTGCACCGCATCGTCGACCTGATGCGCCACCTGCGCGGCTCGGAGACCCGCCGCCACGTGCGCGAGGAGGTCCCCTTCTACACCGGCCGCCGTCGTACGCCGACCGAGCTCGTCACCTCGATGCCGTAGCCGTCGACATGCCCACCTTCACGACGACCGTGCTCCAGGACGGCAACAACACCGGCATCGAGGTGCCCGAGGAGATCGTGCTCGGCTTCGGCGCCGGCAAGCGCGTCCCGGTCGTGGTCACCCTCAACGGCCACACCTGGCGCTCGACGATCGCGGTGTACGGCGGCAAGTACCTGCTCGGCATCGCGAAGGCCACCGCGAGGCAGCCGGGGTGAGCGGCGGCGAGACCCACGAGGTCACCCTCGAGCACGACACGGCCGAGCGCACCGTCGAGGTCCCCGACGACCTGGCCGCGGCACTGGCCGACGCCGGCGTCCGCGCGGCCTTCGACGCCCTCGCCTTCACCTACCGCAAGGAGCACGTCCGCTCGGTGGAGGAGGCCAAGGCCCAGGCCACCCGGGAGCGCCGGATCGCCAAGGTGGTCGACGGGCTCCGGTAGGGGTCACAGGAGTGCTCAAGTTTCACAACCGGAGTAGTGAAACTGGCGCAGTACGTACGAAAACTTTCCGAAGCATCGCGCCAGTTTCACAACAGGAGTTGTGAAACCTCGGCATCCGAACAACCCTCAGGCGTCCTCCGGCCCGTCCTCGGGCTCGAGCGTCAGGCTGATCGAGTTGATGCAGTAGCGCTGGTCGGTGGGGGTGCCGTAGCCCTCGCCCTCGAAGACGTGGCCCAGGTGCGAGCCGCAGTTGGCGCAGCGCACCTCGGTGCGGACGCTGCCGAACGAGCGGTCCTCGATGTACTCGACCCGGTCCTCGGCGAGCGGCGCGTAGAAGGACGGCCAGCCGCAGTGGGAGTCGAACTTGGTCTCCGAGCGGAACAGCTCGGTCTTGCAGGCACGGCAGCGATAGACGCCGACGGTCTTGGTGTCGGTGTATTCACCGACGAAAGGGGCTTCGGTGCCGGCCTGGCGCAGTACCTTGAACTCCTCGGGCGTGAGCTCCTCGCGCCACTCGGCGTCGCTCTTCTCAACCTGGTGCGTCATGCCCCCACGGTAGTGACCACGCCAAGAGACGGACAGCCACGAGGACTTGACGGATTCGGTGTACGACTGTTCACTGGGGGATTCAGGTAGTCAACGTCAGGAGACGGACAGGCATGGTCGCAGAGAGGGTCTCGTGGTCCGGGGTCCGCAAGATCGGTGCCCGGCTGACCACTCCACTCCACCCGGACGACTACCTGTCCCTGATCAACCCGCTCTGGACGGCGCGCGAGCTGCGCGGTCGGGTCGAGAAGGTGATCCCGGAGACCGACGACGCGGCCACGATCGTGATCCGTCCCGGTTGGGGCTGGCGCTACGACCACAAGCCGGGGCAGTACGTCGGCATCGGGATCCAGGTCAAGGGCAAGTTCCACTGGCGCTCCTACTCGGTCTCCTCGGTGCCGAAGCGCGACGGCCGCACCATCGCGATCACCGTGCGCGCGATGCCCGAGGGCTTCTTGTCCTCCCACCTCGTCAAGGGCCTCGAGCCCGGCACGATCATCCGGCTGGCCGAGCCCAACGGCGACTTCGTGCTGCCCGAGCCGCCCCCGAAGAAGATCCTGTTCCTGGTCGCCGGCAGCGGCATCACCCCGGTGATGGCGATGCTGCGCACGCTCGACCGGCGCGACACCATGCCCGACGTCGTGGTCGCCTACAGCTCGCCCACCAAGGAGCGGATGATCTTCCGCGACGAGATCGTCGGGCTCAGCGAGAAGCACGACAGCCTGACTCTCCACGAGCAGCACACCGACTCCGACGGCATGCTCGAGATGAAGGACCTCGACCGCGTCTGCCCGGACTGGAAGGAACGCGAGACCTGGGCCTGTGGCCCGGCCCCGATGCTCGACGCCGCCGAGGAGACCTGGCAGGAGGCGGGGCTCGAGGACGAGCTCCACCTCGAGCGGTTCAGCCTCGAGCTCGGAGGCGACGGCGGTGAGGGCGGCACCATCACCTTCCGCAACTCCAACAAGACCACCGAGGCCGACGGCGCCACCACCGTGATGGAAGCGGGTGAGGAAGCCGGGATCGGGATGCCCTACGGCTGCCGCATGGGCATCTGCCACACCTGCACGATCACGCTCGTCGAAGGGACCGTGCGCGACCTGCGCAACGGCGAGGAGACCTCGGGTCCCAACGAACCGATCCAGACCTGCATCACTGCAGCAGCCGGTGACTGCACGCTCGACATCTGACACCCGTACGACGACGCCCCAGGAGGACCGGCATGGCTATTGCCGATGTCAAGGAGTACACCCACCTCAGCAAGGAGGAGGTGGAGGAGCTCGGACGTGAGCTCGACGCGATCCGTCAGGAGATCGAGGAGTCGCGCGGAGACGACGATGCGGCGTACATCAACCGGATGATCACCATCCAGCGGCGTCTCGCCACTGCCGGTCGCATCACCCTGTTCGCCAGCAAGTGGAAGCCCGCGTTCTTCATCGGCGCCGGGCTGCTCGGTGCGGCCAAGATCCTCGAGAACATGGAGATCGGCCACAACGTCATGCACGGCCAGTGGGACTGGATGAACGACCCGGAGATCCACTCCAGCACCTGGGAGTGGGACACCGCCCAGCCCGCCGAGCAGTGGAAGCACTCGCACAACTACGTGCACCACCAGTTCACCAACGTGCTCGGCCACGACAACGACATCGGCTACGGCATCCTGCGGATGGCGCGCGAGCAGAAGTGGAACCCCTTCAACCTCGGCCAGCCGGTCTACAACGCGTTGCTGGCCTCGCTCTTCCAGTGGGGCGTCGCGCTGCACGACCTCGACATCGAGGCGATCCGCAAGCGCGAGAAGGACCCGAAGGTGATGAAGAAGCAGCTCGCGCAGATCGGCCGCAAGGTACGCCGTCAGATCGGCAAGGACTACATCTTCTTCCCCGCCCTGACCGGTCCGGCGTTCCTGCACACGGCCGCCGCCAACGGGCTGGCGAACCTCGCCCGCAACCTGTGGTCCTACATGATCATCTTCTGCGGACACTTCCCCGACGGTGCGCTGCACTTCACCGAGGAGGAGCTCGAGGACGAGACCCGCGCGGAGTGGTACCTCCGCCAGATGCTCGGCTCGGCGAACTTCACCGGCAGCCCGTTCCTGCACATCATGTCGGGCAACCTCGGCTTCCAGATCGAGCACCACCTGTTCCCGGACCTGCCGAGCAACCGCTACGCAGAGATCAGCGACAAGGTCCGCCCGCTGGCCGACAAGTACGGCATCCCCTACACCACGGGGCCGCTGTACAAGCAGTACGGCCAGGCGCTGCGCACCATCACGAAGCTGTCGCTGCCCAACAAGATGACCAAGCCCGACCGCCGCGACTACCCCGAGACTCCGGAGGTTCCCCGCGGACGCCGTCGCGACGACGAGCGCCCGACTCGCGGGCCACCGAGACCGGCGGCTGGACCTCGAAGGTGACCGCGTGATCGACCAACCCGTGGGCGGGATCGGCGAGATCCCGTTCGCGAGCATGGGCGACCTCGGGCTCGACAAGCGCAAGGTCACGCAGTGCGCGCTGAGCAGGATCTGCGGCGTGTGCGGCGAGAGCCTGGCACGTCCGGTGGCGTTCCTCGGCAGCGAGCTCGAGGCCGATCGCAACGAGTTCCACTTCCCGCCGATGCACGTGGCGTGCGCCGAGACGGCGCTCGAGCGCTGGGGGACGTCGTACGCCGCGTCGCTCGGCCACCCGTCGACGCCGTCGTCGTGGGCGCTGGTCACCACCTCGGGCTTCGAGTTCGTCCGCCCCACTCCGGAGTGGACGGATCGACGCCCGGTGTTCTCGCCCAACTCGCTGCTCACGGACCGCAGACTGCCCGTCGTCCTGAGGGCATCTTGCGTAGATTGCGGGCATGGCAACTCCCGCGAGCCGAGCCGTGCAGCCGACGGGTCGCCGCCGCCGACAGTGCCGCGTCCGCGACGTGGTCTCGAGCCCCGACCGGCTGATCTACCCGGCCACCGAGTCCACGCCCGAGATCACCAAGCTCCAGGTCGCGGAGTACTACGTCGCGGTCGGCGAGGGCATCATGCGTGCCCTCGGCGATCGCCCGACCGCGCTCGAGCGCTGGACGAGCGGCGTACACCCCGGCATCACGCTCGCCACCGGTCGCGGCGACAAGAGCGACGCGTTCTACAGCAAGCGCGTGCCCAAGGGCGCCCCGTCGTACGTCGAGACCACGCGGGTGACCTTCCCGAGCGGGCGCACCGCCGACGAGGTGTGCGGCGCCAACCTGGCCACGATCGCGTGGTGCGCCCAGATGGGCACGATCACCTTCCACCCCTGGCCGACCCGCAGCGGCGACAACGACCACCCCGACGAGCTGCGGATCGACCTCGACCCGCAGCCCGGCACCACCTTCACCGACGCGGTCCGCGTGGCCGGCGTCGCGCGCGAGCTGCTCGAGGAGCTGGGCATCACCGGCTACCCGAAGACGAGCGGCAACCGCGGCGTGCACATCTACGTGCGGATCGAGCCGCGGTGGGAGTTCACCGACCTGCGCCACGCCGCGATCGGCTTCGGTCGCGAGCTGGAGCGGCGCGACCCCGGCGTCACCACGGCCTGGTGGAAGGAGGAGCGCGGCGAGCGCATCTTCGTCGACTTCAACCAGAACAACCGCGACCGCACGATCGCCTCGGCGTACTCCTTGCGCCCGAAGCCCGGCGCCCCCGTCTCGACGCCGGTCACCTGGGACGAGCTCGCCACCCTGACCGACCCCCGCGTCTTCAACCTGTTCACCGTGCCGGGCCGCCTCGCCGACGGCGACCCGTGGGCCGGCATCGACGACACCGCGCACTCCCTGGAGCCGCTGCTGAAGCTGTGGGAGGAGCTGCCGGGAGGCGAGCTGAACTTCCCGCCCGACTACCCGAAGATGCCGGACGAGCCGCCGCGCGTGCAGCCGTCGAAGAAGGTCGCCGCGCACTGGAACGAGCAGGGCGAGCGGATCGAGGACTGAGCCTGCGATGTGGACCTACTGCGCCTGCGGGGAACGGCACTGGGGACGCTACGGCGCTGCCGGGCTCCTGCTGACCGATCCCGCCCGCACCGGCGTGGTGCTGCAGAAGCGGTCGCGGATGGTGCACCACGGTGGCACCTGGAGCGTGCCCGGCGGTGCGATCGAGGGACTCGAGGATCCCGTGCGGGCGGCGCTGCGCGAGGCACACGAGGAGGCCGGCATCGAGGCCGAGGGGATCAGCGTGGTCGACACGATCGTGGGCACCGACCACGGCGACTGGTCCTACACCTACGTGCTGGCCGAGTCGGCGCGACCCGACGATCCCCGGCTGGGCACCTCCTGGGAGGCCGACCACACGAAGTGGGTCGACCTCGACCGGGTGGCCACCCGCCGCCTGCATCCGGGGCTGCGCGCGGACTGGCCCCGGCTGCTCGTCACCCTGGAGGACCGTGACGGGAGGAGCGCATGAGTGGAGAGCCGCACTGGACGGTCGGCGATGACCCGGCGCTGCTGTTCTCGGCGTACCTGGACCACTACCGCGAGAAGGCGATCGACAAGGTGACCTCCCTGTCGCCGGAGGAGCAGGACACCAGTCGGGTGCCGTCGGTGTGGACGCCGCTGCAGCTGCTCCACCACCTCGCGTTCATGGAGCAGCGCTGGTTCGTGTGGGGCTTCCTCGCAGAACCGGTGGCCGAGCCGCGCGGCGACGAGGTCGATGGCGTCTGGGGCATCCCGCCGGACCGGGGTGTCGACGAGATCGTCGCGATGCTGAGGACGACGGGGGAGCGGACCCGGTCGGTGCTCGCGTCGTACCCCCTGGATGCCGTCGCGTCGGTCGGCGGCCGCTTCAGCGAGGACCCGCCGACGCTGTCGTGGATCTGCTTCCACGTGCTCCAGGAGTACGCCCGGCACGTCGGCCACCTCGACGTGGCCGTCGAGCTCGCCGGCGGTCCGACCGGGGAGTGAGCCGCTACTGCTGCGGCGGGTCGACCGCGACGCCGAGCGAGCGCACGAAGGAGCGCAGCGCGGTCAGGTCGAACGGGTCGATCGGCGGGTAGGTCGCAGGGTCGACCTGCACGACCACGCGCCGCAGGCCGTCCTCGCCCAGCGCGGCGACCAGGATCTCCACCGCTGCCTGGGCGCGTGGCTCGTCGCTCAGGTCGGCGAAAGCCGGGTGATACACGATGACCGACAAGCCGTTGCCCTCGACGCGAGCCGCGACCAGGGCCTTGGCGAGCTCGAGGCTCTGTCCGTCCACGTCGATCGTGGCGGTCTCCAGGTCGGCCACCGGCGGCCGGGACGTCGTACGTCGCTTGAAGAGCCCCATGTCAGAAGCCGGAAATGCCTTCGCCCTCGCCGGCCTGCTCGTCGAAGGTCTCGTGCTCGAGCAGGTGCAGGACCGGGACGCCGAGCTTGCGTCGGGCGCGTGAGGTCCAGTCGACGTGGAAGAACTCGCTGACGACGTGGGGGCGGGTCAGGATGATGACCTCGCGGGCGTCCACCTCGGAGACCTTGGCGACGAGTGCGCGGATGGGGTCGTTGGTCACCGGGTCGCCCAGGGCCTGGCCACCGGCCTTCTCGATCGCCGCGATGGTGGTGTTCACGCTCTCGCGACAGGTGTCGAGCAGCTCGTTGCGCAGGCCCTCGATGTCGGCGTCGCCCACGGCCACGGCGGGAGTGCTGAGCACCTCGCCCGTGGCGAGGGATCCCATCGCCGACTCGACCCGCGCGGAGGCGTCCTCCACCGGGAGCAGCACGTGGTAGACGACCTGCTCCTCGATGTTCTCGTGCAGCGCACGGAGGTTGGCGGCGTCCTTCGCCGTGAACGCCTGCTCAACGAGCAGGACCACGTTGTAGTCGGTCATGACCCACCTCCCGAAGAGTTCATACCCAGAACTGTAGTCAGGTCGTAGCTGACCGGCTGCTCGAGCTGGTCGTAGTCGCAGGACTCGGGATCCCGGTCCGGTCGCCACCGCTTGAAATGGGCCGTGTGGCGGAACCGCCGACCCTCGAGAGCGTCGTACTTCACCTCGAGGACGCGCTCGGGACGCAGCGGCGTGAACGACAGGTCCTTGCCCTGGCTCCACCTGCTCTGCGTGCCCGGGACCCGGTCGGGGTTCGCGATGGCCCACTCCTGCCACTCACCCCACGGGTGGTCGGCGATGTCGCACTCCAGCGGGGCGAGCTCGACCATGCAGCTCCGCCCGCCGGGCCTCGGTGAACGAGGCCGAGACACCGACGTGCTGGAGCTTGCCGTCGGAGTAGAGGCCGAGCAGCATCGACCCGAGCAGCGGCCTCTCCGGGGTCGAGGTCTTGTGCAGCCGGTAGCCGGCCAGCACCACGTCGGCCGTGCGCTCGTGCTTGATCTTGAGCATGGTCCGGGCGTTCTGCTGGTACGGCGCTCCCAGGGGCTTGGCCACCACGCCGTCGAGGCCGGCTCCCTCGAACTGCTCGAACCAGCCCTGCGCTTCCTCGGCGTCGGTCGTCGTACGCGTGAGGTACGTCGGACCGGTCAGCCCTCCCAGCTCCTTCTCCATCCGCGCGCGGCGTACCGAGAAGGGCTGGTCGACCAGGGACTCGTCACCGATCGCGAGCATGTCGAAGGCGACGTACGACGCCGGCGTCTTCTCCGCGAGCATCGTGATGCGCGACTCGGCCGGGTGGATGCGCTCCTGCAGCACCTCGAACTCGAGCCGCGGCCCGACCGCGACGAACAGCTCACCGTCGAGCACGCAGCGTTCGGGCAGCTGCTCGCGGATCGCCGCCACCACCTCGGGGAAGTAGCGCGAGAGCGGCTTGGTGTTGCGTGAGGTCAGCTCCACCTCGTCACCGTCCTTGAACACGATGCACCGGAACCCGTCCCACTTCGGCTCGAAGGACAACCCGTCGTCGAACTTCGCGGGGTCGGGGATGCCCTTCACGGATTTCGCGAGCATCGGCTGGACGGGCGGCATGACTGGCAGGTCCACGGGTCGACCGTACCCGCGTGGCAGGACGGCCTGCCTGCGACATACTCGGCCGCATGGCCTACACCGTCACCGACCTGCTCCGCCTGCCCTCGGGATCCGGCACGCTCGCCGACCGTGACCCCGCCGCCACGCCCGGCTTCAAGCAGGGCAAGCGCGCCGCCGAGAAGGCGCTGCGCGACATCGGGCCGGAGCTCGCGGACCTCCAGGAGCGGATGTTCGCCGACGCCTACACCGGCGGGACGACGCCGGGTGCTGGTCGTGCTCCAGGGCATGGACACCGCGGGCAAGGGCGGGGTCATCGACAAGGCGTTGGGGCTGCTCAGCCCCAACGGCTTCCGCCTGAAGTCGTTCAAGAAGCCCACCGAGGAGGAGCTCGCGCACGACTTCCTGTGGCGCATCGACCAGGCGCTCCCCGAGGCGGGCATGGTGGGTGTCTTCGACCGCTCCCACTACGAGGACGTGCTCGTCGGCCGCGTTCGCGAGCTCGCGGACGCGCAGGAGATCGAGCGACGCTACGACGCCATCAACGCCTGGGAGAAGGCCCTCGTCGACGAGGGCACGGTCGTCATCAAGTGCTTGCTGCACATGTCCCGCGACGTCCAGGCCGAGCGCCTGATGGCGCGGCTCGACGACCCCGACAAGCAGTGGAAGTTCCACCCCAACGACATCGACGAGCGCGAGCTCTGGGACGACTACCAGAAGGCCTACGAGATCGCGCTCGAACGCTGCAACACCGACGCCGCCCCCTGGTACGTCGTCCCCAGCGATCGCAAGTGGTACCGCAACTGGGCCGTCGGACAGCTGCTCCTCGAGGCCCTCCGGGGGATGCGGCTGGACTGGCCGAAGCCGGAGTACGACGTCGCCGAGCAGCGCAGCCGGCTCGAGGGCGAGGACGCGTCTTGAAGCAGGTCCGCGCGACCCGCTACGTGACACCCCTCCGCGAAGGCGGCTCGCTTCCCGGCATCGTCGAGGCCGACGACCTGGGCACCTATGTCTGCAAGTTCCGTGGCGCGGGCCAGGGGCTGCCGGTGCTGGTCGCCGAGGTGATCGTCAGTGAGCTCGCGCTGCGGCTGGACCTGCGCACGCCACGGCTCGTGGCGCTGGAGCTCGAGCCGGGGATCGCCCGCTACGAGGCCGACGAGGAGGTGCAGGACCTGCTCAACGCCAGCCTGGGCCTCAACCTGGGCGTCGACTTCCTGCCCGGCTCCTTCGGCTTCGACCCGACGTTCCAGGTCGAGCCCGACATCGCCGCGCGGACGCTCTGGCTGGACGCGTTCGTCGCCAACGTCGACCGCAGCTGGCGCAACCCCAACCTGCTCGTCTGGCACGGCGACCTCTGGCTGATCGACCACGGTGCCGCGCTCTACTTCCACCACGCCTGGAGCGGCGGCATCACCGACCCTGCACGCTTCGCCGCTCAGCCGTACGACGTGGGCGACCACGTGCTGGGATCCCAAGCCGGGGGTGCGGCTGCCGTGGACGCCGAGCTCGCGAAGCGCCTCGACGGGAGCGTGCTCGCCGACGTGCTCGCAGAGGTGCCCGACGAGTGGCTCGAGCCACGGCCGGGTGCCGAGTCGCCCGACGAGGTGCGGGCGGCGTACGTCTCCTTCCTGCGGGCTCGCCTCGAGGGCGCGCGCGTGTGGGTGCCGGGAAGGGCGGCGGCGTGAAGCCGTACCAGTACGTCGTGCTGCGTTGCGTCCCGCGCGTGGAGCGCGAGGAGTTCGTCAACGTCGGCGTGGTGCTCTACTGCCAGGCGGCCGACTACCTCGCCGCCCGGTGGGAGGTCTCGCCCGAGCGGCTGGGCGTCCTTGCCCCGGGCGTCGACGTCGACGCGGTCTGCGACGGACTCGAGTTCGTCGACGCCGTCTGTCGCGCCGATCCCGCCGCGGGCTCGGTGGCGACCAAGGACCCCGGCACCCGGTTCGGCTTCCTCAAGGCGCCGCGTTCGACCGTCGTACAGCCCGGCCCGGTGCACGGCGGACTCACCGACGATCCTTCCGCCGAGCTCGACCGGCTGCTGGGAGCACTCGTCGGCTGAGGGCTACCCGAACTTCCTCCATCGCCCCTCGGAGATCACCTCGACGGAGCCGTCGACGACCTGGATGGCCGTCTGCTCGTCGATGGCGTAGGCAGGCACGCCGAGGTCGGCGGCCCACCGCTCTGCGTCAGCCATCGTGTTGGTGGGGAACGCATCCAGGTGCGGGAAGATCGAGAAGTCGACGATCCCCAGGGTGCGGTCGTCCGTCGCCGACGGCCACTCGACGAAGGAAGCCCCGATCCGGGGTGTCATCACCATGCTCCCGGCACTCACCCCCACCCAGACCTGGTCGGGCAGCGCTGGCACCAGGTCGGCCAGCCCGGACATGCGCAGCCAGTGACACAGGTACGTCGCGTCGCCCCCGTCGACCAGGAGCACGTCGGCGTCGCGGAGCCAGGGCAGCCACCGCTCCGTGCCGATGGAGGGGAGGGCCGTGAGCTCGAGGGCACCGAGCGACGCCCACCCCAGGCCGGTCAGGTACTGGAAGTCGGGTTCCGCGGCCAGCAAACCTCGCACCGATGTCGGACCGCACATCGGGTGACCCCACTGCGCCGTCGGGATGCAGAGGGCGTGGCTCTCGGCGATCGGCTTGCCGAGAAGCTCCAGGAGTGCCGATCGGATGCTCGGGTTCGTGACGCCGCCTGACGTGAGCAAGAGCTTCACAGGTCCTCCAGGTCCGGACACAGAAGGGTGGATGCGTGTGCAGACCCGGGAGCGTACTCAGACTCATCGGCGTTCGGGCAAGCTGTCGACCTCAGCCGATCCGCTCGGTCAACGAGACGACGATCCCTTCCGGCCCGCGCACGTAGGCCATCAGCCAGGTGCCCTCGTGCTCGCCGATGCCGCCGACGAGTCCGTAGCCGTCGGCAGCCAGCTCGTCGACGGCTGCCCGGAGGTCGTCGACCTCGAAGCAGACGTTGCGCAGACCGAGCTCGTTCGCCATCGCCTCGGGGGAGCCGGGCACATGATCGGGCCTGACGAAGCGCGCCAGCTCCAGCCAGGTCCCACCGCCGGGCACCTGCAGCCCGACGATCTCGGTGCGCGAGCCCGGCAGGCCGCAGACCGTGTCGAGGAACTCGCCCTCCACGAACGTCCGCATGCTCTCCTCGAGGCCCAGCCCGACGAAGAACTCCGTCACCAGATCGAGGTCGTCGACGGTGATGCCGACATGGTCGAAACGCTTCACCTGTGCCATCGCTGCTGTCCTCCAGTGTTCGTCGGTGGTCGTGTCGCTGGGACGTAGCCGCCCAGGCATTCTCGACATCATCGAGGCATCCGCGCCGTCCGAGGTCGGCACGTCCGCGGCCTAGACCGTTGTGCGCAGCGCACGGTCGCGAGTATCACGCGGGCCGGGCGCGGGCTCCTAGACGGCGATCCGGACGATCGGCAGGGCGGCCCCTTGCGTGCGTCTGGCCGAACAGGAGGCGTGACATGACTGCGATAGACGACAAGGCACGGCAGATCCCCTGGATCGGGGCACCGGTGGACGCCGGTGCCGGCAGCGGGGAGATGGACCTCGGCGACGGACGGGGCGTGGCCCGGGACTACGAGAACGCCTCGATCTACTGGACACCGCAGACGGGTGCCTTCGAGATCCACGGCGACATCCGCCTCCACTACGGCAAGGTCGGGGGACATCGGGGCTTCCTCCACTACCCGATCACCGACGAGACCGGCACCCCGGACGGCGTCGGCCGCTTCAACCACTTCGAGGGCGGCTCCATCTACTGGACCCCGCACACGGGGGCCAAGGAGGTCCACGGAGCCATCCGCGACCTGTGGCAGGGGATGGGGTGGGAGCGTTCCTGGCTCGGCTACCCCACCAGCGACGAGCACGACATGCCGGGAGGGCGCGTGAGCACCTTCCAGGGCGGCAAGATCGAGTGGACCCAGACCGGGGGAGCCCACGCCACCCGCATGGTCCAGATCGACAACGGGTGACCGCCATGAGCAACCTCATCGTGCAGATCGACGTACCTCCCGTCGGGGAGCTCGAGCTCAGTGGTCAGGGCTTCGACCCCACGGACGCCCAGACGGCCGAGGAGACAGCCGCCCGCGAGCGGACGCTCGACGTGCTGCGGCCGTACCTGTCATCGCTGCCCGAGCGTCCTCCACACCGGGCCGGGAACGTCAGCCGAGTGGAGCTGCTCGGCGCGAACACCTGGTCCAACCTCAACCACTACACCGTCCTCGTGACGGTCGACATCGGCACTCCTCCCTTCCAGGAGGAGCTCGAACAGATCCTCCCGGAGGGTTCGACGGTCGTCGTCAGCGGCACCTTCGAGTCGCTCGAGGAATGGCCTACCCCGGACGCGGGGGCGTAGATGCGCCTCGTGACCGCCGAGCTCCGGGTACCCCTGCCGGAACGGCCGGCCGAAGGCGGGAACACGACTGACGAAGACCTCGCCCGGCACGAGCAGGACCAGCAAGCCGTGATCGATGCGGTCACACCGTTGCTCTCCTCGCTGCCGGGGGGGCCGCTCATGCGGTTCGGCAACGTCAGCGAGGTGACGTTGCTCGGGGGCGACGAGTCCGGAGGACGTTGGTCCCTGCTCGTCATGGTCGAGGTGGACTCGGCCGTCCCCGGTCTCGAGGAGGGCCTGCTCGAGGTCCTCCCCGAGGGGTCCGAGGTGTCGGTCCTGGGCACGTTCGGACAGGTCGCGGTCTGGCCGGAGCCGGTCGACAGCTGAGCCTGACGCACGTTGCCATGCACCTGCGGGAGTGCAAACCTCACCTATGCCCACGCACCCCTTTGACGACGGTTCCTCGGGAATCCCGAAGCCACTCCCCGGCGACACGCAGCGGGTGATCGTCGTCGGCGCGGGGATCGCCGGTCTGACCGTGGCGAACGCGCTCACCACCGCCGGGGTCGACTGCGTCGTCGTCGAGGCCCGGGACCGGATCGGAGGGAGGCTGCACACCGTCGAGGTCGACGGGCACGTGGCGGATCTCGGGGGAGCGTGGATCCACCATCCCGACGGCAACGTCCTCACCGACTGGGTCGAGTTCGCGTCCGTGCCCTGGATCGTCGATCCGACCGGCACGCGGTTCACGGGCGCCGATCTCGGCGAGCGTCGACGGCTGACGGCCGAGGAGCTGGCAGAGGTCGGGTACGCCGTCTTCGAACCCGTCTCGCGGCGGGTGCTGGCCGACCAGGCCGAGGGTCGACCCGACCGGTCCGTGGCCGAGGTCGTCGACGAGTACCTCGCGCAGTCAGCACCACCCAGTCCCGAGCGGGACCGGCTGCGACAGCTGATGGCGGCGATGGTCGAGCAGGACGGCTCCGGTCCGTTCGACGTCATCTCCGCCCGGTGGGCGCTGACCGAGGACATGTTCGTCGGCGACGTCGTCGACAACGTCCCCGTGGATGGCTTCCGCTCGATCCTCGCGCCCCTCGCCACCGACAGCACGGTCCGGTTGGGGCGTCCGGTGCGTCGCATCGAGCAGAGCGACGCCGGCGTGACCGTGTCCGGTGACGGCTGGCAGGAGTCCGGCAGTCATGTGGTCATCACCGTGCCGCTGGGGGTGCTCAAGAGCGGGGCGATCGAGTTCGTGCCGCCGCTGCCACCGGATCGACAGGCCGTCGTCGACCGCACCGGCTTCGGCAACATGGAGAAGGTCGTCCTCTCCTTCGCCGAAGCCTTCTGGCGCGACAAGGACCCCGGCCTGCAGCACTCGATCATCTATCCCGCCGACCGCGACGAGGCGGCGACCTGGACCTGGGACTTCGGACTCTCCCCGACCCTGATGTTCCTCGTCGCGCACAGTGCCGCCGCGACGATGCATCGTGATCCGCAGGCCTGGGCGCTCGAGCAGCTCGAGGCGGTCTACGGCGAGCCGCTCCCGGCCGCGCCGACCGGCTGCGCGACCACCGACTGGCTGCACGACGAGTACGCCCACGGTGCCTACGCGCACATCCGCCACGGTGAACGCGCCGCGGACTTCGCCACCCTCGGCGAACCCCTGGGCCGGATCTGCTTCGCCGGTGAGCACACCACCATCGAGCGCGCCGGCTATGCCGACGGGGCGATGACCAGCGGGCTACGGGAGGCCAAGCGTCTGGTGCAGCAGTCGTCGGTGCTGCTGACTGCGCCTGTGCATCAATGACGCGGACGTCGGCGGACCCTGCCAGGGCGTCGACACGAACGGATGGGGATCACTCGACCACGTCGATCAGCTGGCGCAGTGCCGCGACGTGCTCGTGCAGCGCCTTCCGGCCGGTGCTGGTCAGGGCGATCCAGGTGGTGCGCCGCCCCGCTCGGACGCCCTTGCGACTGCGGACGTAGCCGGCGTCGACCAACGCCGAGATGTGTTTGGACAGCACCGAGTCACTGACGTCGAGAGCGGCTCGCAGCGTGGCGAACTCCGCCTCCGACACTGCGGACAGCGTCGTGACCACCTGGAGCCGGGCCGGGGCGTGGATCAGCGGGTCGAGCTCGGCCATCAGCCGGCCACCAGCAAGGCCACGAGTCCCAGGCAGGCGAGCACGGCGAGTGCGGCGAGCACCTGCGGCGAGGCGCCGCCTGCGTGGGCCGCCGGGTCGTTCCGGTAGGCGTGCCACCACCGGAGGGTGGCGAACGCGTAGCCGACTCCGCCGGCCACGGCGGCCGTGGCTACCAGCCACCAGTGCGCCTCGAACGCTGCCCAGGTTGCTGCCGCGATCGCGGCCACGTAGATCGGAGTCGACATGGTTCCGCTGCCCAGGATGATCTGGCTGCCCAGGCCATCGACCCTGACGCCGTTGATCCGCCGGAACTGGTGCAGCATGATCGCGGCCGCACCCAGGAAGACCGCCGCCCCAGCCAGCGCCACCGCGAGCCCGGCGACCGTCTGAGCGGCTATCCCGTAGGCGGCGGTGCCCACCTGGACCGCAACCGCGGCGGCCAGTGCCGGGAGCAGACTGGTGGGCAGCCGCAGGCCGGCGGCCAGTCGCTGACGCGCTTGGTCCGCCACAGCGAGCTCGGAGCGGGGATCGTCGGGGTTCTGCTGCACCGGGATACTTTCCATGGTGGAAAGTATGGCCGCTACTTGCCAAGTTGGCAAGTATGATTCTGCTGCGGCAGCCGCAGGCCGTGCTGGAGTCGTTGGAATCGAACTACCCTGACGGAGTGCGCGTACCCACGTGTCACCCCCAGGTCGCCTTTCTCGACCACGTCTTCGGCGTCGTCGACGACGAAACAGCGACCGCGGTTGCCAGCAGCGACTTCCTTCCGGTCTTCGGCAGGTTCGAGGTCGCGACGGTGGTCGCCGATGAGGAGAGCTGGACGGGACGCTACCTCTTCGGACGCCGTACCTACCTGGAGCTGTTCGGCCCGGACGACCTGAGCGAATCAGACGCGTCAGAGGCTTCCGCCGGCCTGGGGCTCTCCGCCCGCGAACGTGGGGGGTTGGACGTCATCACAGAGCGAATGGCGCGCTGGGGCGAGCGCGTGCGCATCGGTCGGAGGACCCGGGAAGAAGGTGTCGACCAGGTGTCCTGGTTCGACTACCTGGAAGCGGCGGACGTCGCACCCACTTTCAAGGCATGGGTGATGGAGTTCCTCGAGGACCCGAGCGACCTCCAGATCCGGGAAGCCGCGTTCGAAGCGTGGATGGCCCGATCCAGGGCGCCCGCTTCCTCGCCAGACCCGCCGGGACCTGTCCTCAGCGATCTCTGCCTGGTCCAGCTGACCATGTCCGCCGCGAACATCGCCGCCACGGCGTCGATGCTGAGTGCCGCGGGTTTCGAGACCGAATCCACCTCTGACCTGGTGGTGGCCCAGGACGCCGAGACCACGATCGAGCTGCACACCGCTCCCGGTCCCACGGAACTGAAACGTGTCGAGTTCACCCTGGACTCCGCGGGCATGGAGCGCGTCGAAACGCTCGGTCGATCGCGCATCACCGTGGGTCCGAGCGATCGCGCCACGTGGGACTTCGCCAGCCCCTGAGCCCCCCGAGCTCAGATCGGGCCGAAGGTCACCGGTCGACGACGGGTCGTGTCGACCGACAAGGCGAACACGTCGGGGCGAGAGTAATGACCCATCGCATCGAATTTCCGACGCTGCAACCGGGCGAGGTCGGCGTCCACTTCGCCGTACAGGATGCCCTCCTCCTCGACCAGCGGCCCGGCGAGGAGGTCGCCGCCCGGCCCGACGATGACGGAGCGCCCCCGACTCATCCAGTCTTCGTCGGCGTCGTAGACCTCGCCTCGGAGGTTCTCCGGCACGTCACTGCCACGCAGCAGCGGTGCCACCCCGACCACGTAACAGCCGCCCTCCATCGCGATGTGGCGCATCGAGGACTGCCAGGTGTCGGAGTTGTCCCAGGTCGGGGCGAGGTAGACGTCGACCCCCTGTGCGTACATCGCGGCCCGCGCCAGCGGCATGTAGTTCTCCCAACAGATCAGTCCACCGACCACCCCGAACGGCGTCGACACCACGTTCAGGGTCGACCCGTCGCCCATTCCCCAGACCGTGCGCTCGCCACCGGTCGGTACCAGCTTGCGGTGCCGGCCGAGGACCTCGCCCTCGGGACCGAGGTAGAGCAACGTGTTGTAGAGGGTGCCGCCGTCGAGCTCGTTGATCCCGAGGACCACGTAGGCGCCCGCTTCACGCGCAGCGGCAGCGAGCTGGTCGACGGTGGCACCCGGCACCGTGACCGCCTCGCGGTAGAGACGCTCGATGTACGGTCCGTCCCGCCAGGCTGGCAGCCGCCACACCCAGTCCGGGTACGCCGGGATGAACGCCTCGGGGAAGACGACCAGCGACGCACCCGCCGACGATGCCTCCTTGACCAGCCGGCAGACCTTCGCCGTCGTGGCAGCACGGTCGAGGAACACCGGCGTCGCCTGTACGACGGCGACGGTCGCACTGCCGGTCATGCCGAACGCGGGTTGGTACCGACTGCGACCAGCATCTCGCAGGGACCGACGAACCCGTCGGCCGTCTCGAAGTCCTGCAACCGCCTGAGGATCTCGGACCACGCGGCCCCGCGCCCGGGTTCGTCGAGTCCGGCCAGCATCTGGTGCAACGCACCGAAGGACTCCCGCTCGAAGCGCACACAGTCGCTCGCCGTCGGGCACACAAGTGGTGCGGCGACAGTGCGCACGTCCACATCGACGAACCCGGCTGCGCTCAGTGCCTGTGCCAGTGCACCGGGTGCACCGAGGCTGAACGGTCCCGGCTGACCCGGCAGTGGCGGAGGCAGTTGCGCCCGGTCACGGATGACCGAGACGGGGATCGAGAAGAAGGGGTTTGCCTCCGCTGTCGAGTACACGATGGCGCCGACCCGGCCACCTGCCCGCAGCGCGCGGCGCATGCCGAGCAACGCACCGTGCTGGTCGGGGAAGTAGATCAGTCCCACCCGGGAGATGACCGCGTCGAACTGTCCGGCCTCGGTCTCGACGTGCTCACCGTCCATGACCCGGGTCGTGATGTTGGTCAGCCCGGCCACGGCGGCATCCCGGTCCACGTGGGCCAGCAGGTTCTCGGAGATGTCGGTGGCCAGCACCCGTCCCGTCGCGCCGACGCGACGGGCAGCAGCGAACGACTGCCCGCCGGCGCCAGCGGCGACATCGAGCACCCGGCGCGCCTGGTCCGACATCGCACAGGTCGAGCATCAGGTCGGTCGATTCGCCGAGCCAGGCTTCGATGAACGGACCCCAGGCGTGCCAGGCACCTGCCGCGGCCTGCCACTGGGATCGGGTCGTCTCCTTGTAGGCGACCGGGTCGAACGTCTTCGTCGTCATTGCGCACCTCCGGTAAGCCGAGGTGGGACTATCCCTCCTCGATCCAGCCGAAGATCTCTGCCCGGTCCATGCCGGCCAGCACCGCGGGATGATCGCTGCGCATGTGAGTCTCGATCGCGGAGACGACGTGTTCGTCGTCGTCCCCTCGAGCGATGAACCCGCATTCGCATCGGATGAGCTTTGCCATCGTCACCACACTCCTTCGACGCGACAATGTGTACGTCGTGCACCTTGGCGCGACCTTGGAGGAATCATGCCCTCGCGCTCGGCGCGGATGCAGATCTGCGGACGGCTCGCTGCGGAAGTGGGCGGCGTACGTCGAGACCACCTGCTGCCCGGACGACAGGGGCGCCTGCTGCTGACATACCTCGTCCTGCATCGGCACGAGCTCGTCTCGCGAGCCCAGCTCACGACCGCACTGTGGCCCGGCGACCCGCCCGAGGCCGCAGACAACGCGGTCTACGCGCTCCTCTCGAAGTGCCGCACGGCCCTCGGCTCCCAGCTGCTCTCCGCGCGGGGACCGGTCCGGCTGACCCTGCCCGGCGATGCGTGGATCGATCTGGAGGCCGCCCGCGATGCCGCGCACCGCGCCGAGTCGTCCCTGGCCCAGTCGAACTGGAGTCGCGCGTGGGCCGCGGCCCAGACGAGTCTGTTCATCTCGCGGCGCGGTTTCCTGCCAGAGGAGGACCTGCCCTGGGTGACGCCGGTCCGACGCGAGCTGGAGGACATCTACCTGCGCTCTCTCGAGACCTACACCGCCGCCGCGCTCGGGCTCGGGGGCACCGAGCTCGCCACCGCCGAGCGGGCCAGCCGAGAACTCATCGTCGCGGCGCCGTTCCGCGAGTCCGGGCATCGCCTGCTCATGCACGCCCTGATCGAGCGCGGCAACACTGCCGAGGCCCTGCTCGCCTATGACGACCTGTGCCACGTCCTCCGTACCGAGCTGGGTGTCTCGCCAAGCCGCGAGACGCGCGACCTGCACTCGATGATCGTGACCGAACAGCCCGAGGCCACAGATCGCTAGGTCTCGGGGCGACTGAGTCTCCGGGCCGGTGGGTCGCTGCGCCCTAGCATGAGCGGATGGGTGACGGCAGAGCCTCCGAGGTTGCGTTGAACCGGGCGCTCTGGGCGGTCATGAACGAGCGGTTCACCGATGCTGCGGCCGAGGAGATGTGGAACCGACCAGAGATGGTGTGGGGTCTCTTCGCGATCGCCGAAACGGATCTCTGCGTTCTCGGAGACGTCCGCGATCTCGACGTGGTGGAGCTGGCCTGCGGCACGGCGTACTTCTCCGCCTGGCTCGCCCGTGCGGGCGCAGCAGTGGTCGCCGTGGACCTCTCCGGCGAACAGCTGACCACCGCGCGGAGGCTGCAGGACCAGCACGGGCCCCTCTTCCCACTGCTCCAGGCGGATGCCGAGCAGGTTCCGTTGGCCAGCGGTCGCTTCGACCTGGTCGTGAGCGAGCACGGCGTGGCTGCGTGGTGCGACCCCGAGCGCTGGCTGCCGGAGGCGGCCCGGCTCCTGAGGCCGGGGGGACGGCTGGTCTTCCTGACCAACAGCCACCTCTCGGCGCTGTGCGTCCCTGCCGAGGAAGGGGTCGCCGAGGAACGCCTGGTGCGTGGTCAGCGAGAGGCCTACCGGGTGCACTGGTCCGGGGGCGGGATCGAGTTCCATCCCTCGCACGGCGACTGGGTGCGGCTCCTGCGCGAGTCCGGCTTCGTGGTCGAGGCGATGCGCGAGATGTACGCGCCGCCGGACGGCCGGGACCATCCTTTCTACGAGATCGTCTCGGGTGCCTGGGCCACCAAGTGGCCGGCCGAGGAGCTCTGGGTGGCCACGCGGGAGTGAGTCGTGACCGCACGTACACGTTGACAGGGTCGCGGCGCGGGTGAACGTTGTGAACAACCAGCAACGATGCAGCACGAGGGAGGCGCCATGTCCGCCGCGATCTTCGCCAGGATCGGTGTGATCAAGGGTGAGTCCCTGGACGCCAAGCACAAGGACGAGATCGACGTCCTGTCCTGGTCGTGGGGACTGGCCCAGTCCGGCCCGGTGGCCCAGGGAGGTGGAGGGGGTGCTGGAAAGGCGCACTTCCAGGACCTCAACTTCACTCACCGCGTCGACAAGGCCTCGCCCGTGCTGATGACGCGGTGCGCCACAGGGCAGCACATCAAGGACGCGACGCTCACGGTGCGCAAGGCAGGGGAGGGGCAGGTCGAGTACCTCGTCATCACGATGTCGGACGTGCTCGTCACGAGCGTCTCCGACAGCGGCTCTGCCGGCGGGGACGGCCCGATCGAGGACGTCACCCTCGCGTTCGCCAAGGTCGACCTGGAGTACAAGCCGCAGAATCCAGATGGCTCGATCGACGCCGGAGTCCACTTCGCGTTCGACCTCAAGGCGAGCAAAGCGGGCTGAGCTCGCTCTGACCAGTAGTCGCCAGGCATCCCGGATGGCGGACATAACCGCAGGTCAGAGGCCCTTTTCTGTCAGTGGTGGCTGCTTGGATTGAGTCATGAGCAGTCAGGCGGTCGACCACTTCGAGCACCCGGTGGTCGACTTCGTCGCACCGGCTGCTCGAGCGCCTGAACACCGCTGGCCGAGGCGCCGTTGTTGATCGATGACGCCGGAGCAGAAGCGCGACGCACTGGTGCTGCCTGAGCCAGGATCTGGCGCAGCTGGGAGCACTCGGCGTACACCGGCTGCTGCTGGAGGCCGAAGGCAGTCCGAGGCCACGGTCGACGCCGGTGCCCGCAGTGCTGCTGACTGGGTGAGCGATCGAGACCCGCCAGGTACGCCGAGACGCCGTGCCGACCTGAAGCTGGCGAGGACATCGACGATGACCGAGTCAGGACGTTTCCGCGGCGTGTGACAGGCCTGGTGACCGGCGCCAGGCAGGGCATCTGGCCGGGCCAGTGCCGAACGGCTCGCGGCCGAGGGCGACCAGCGTGGCCGCAGCCGACATCGACCTGGAGCTGGCCAGCTCGTCGCGGACGACCTTCCCGGGTCGCCCGTCCGGGTGAGCCCGCCGATGGACGTGACGGATCGGGCCAGCGTGGACGCGAGGAAGCCAAGGCTGCGGCGTCGAGCTCGGCGGGCAGGACGAGGAAGGCACGTCGCCAGGGCCGATCTCCCGCACGGCGATCTTCGAGGAGATCGGCGACGAGATCTGGTCGGCGCTGCTGGAGCTCAACCTGGTCGGCCTGGCACGCGTGTGCCGTGCCGCGATCCCGTTTCTGCGGCGGAGCTCTCGGAGTCCGGCGATCGTGACCGTCAGCTCGATCGATGGTCTGACCACCCTGGGGAGCGGCCGTATCTCCGCCGCCAAGGCCGGTCGCCTGGCTGCTCGGCCGGGAACATCCCGAGGTCCCTGGCTGGAAGACGGTCCTGCGGCCGAACGCCGTAGCACACCGAAGCCATCACGCCATCGGCGTCCGGGACGAGGCCAGCAGGCGGTGCCGACCGGATGCTGCCGCTCCCACCCGCTGGCCCAGGTCGGTGAGCCGACCGACATCGACCCCGGCCGGTTCCTCTGCCCCCACCACCACCGCCGCATCCACGACCCGGCCTACCAGTGCCACCCGACTCCCCAACGGCAAGATCCGCTTCGACCGACGCGAGTGACAGTGTCGCGACCGTGCTGCGGCACCCAGAGCGCGTGCGTCGTGGCGGCGGCTGCTGCACCTCGCGACCAACCGCGGCACCGTGCTTGGCTCACGCGTGACCAGGAGGCGCTCCGTTGCGCCCGGTTGGGCTATGGCGCCCTCCACCTGACCTGAGTAGCGTCCAGAACGACCCCGCTCACGACGGCCACGGGGGACAGCTCGGGCAGAGCCGATCACCCTCGACGTGAAGGACCCTTTGATGCCCAAGCTGATTGCCACCCACGAAGTCGACGACGTTGCGCACTGGCTGTCGTCCCCCAAGCGCGAAGAGGTCTTCGCTTCGGTCGCGAGCAACATCAGCACGTTCGTGGACCCCAGCAGACCGAACCAGGTCGGTCTCAGCATGGAGGTCGCCGACATGGCGGCGTTCGAGGCCGTGATGCAGAGCGAGGCGGGCGCGGCTGCCATGGCGTACGACGGCGTACATCCGGACACGCTCGCGATCTACATCGAGGGCTGACCGGCCTCCGGGCCGTCGCGGCACCAAGGCGTAGCTCCGCCGATCGCCTGGATCGCTGCCGCCCGGACTTCATACGCGGCGGGTGAGGCGCCGGCAGCGCTTCCGGGCAACGATGCAGAAGTGCCTGCCCTGGCACAGGAGTTCCATCCGGACGGACCGTCGAACGCCCAACTGGCCTGGCACCAGGCGTCACGTCCTGTGCCCGTACCTCACCTCTACGACGTCGAGCTTGAGAGGTAGACCATGTCGGGATTGTCGAAGTTCACCCCGGAGTCGCTACAGGGCTACCGCCGCGCTTGGTTGTCTCGGGATGTCGTCGCCGGAGTCACGCTGGCCGCCGTGGCGATCCCGGAGACGATGGGCTACACGTCGATCGCACAGACCCCGGTCGTCACAGGCCTGTACACGGTCATCCTTCCCACGATCGTGTTCGCGCTGCTCGGCTCGTCGCGGCTCCTGGTGGTGGGCGCCGACTCGGCCACCGCAGCGATCCTTGCTGCGGGTCTCGCGGGACTCGGGATCGCTGGGCTCAACCCGAACACGACCGAGTGGCTCGCCTGGACCAGTCTGGTGGCGCTGGTCTGCGGCGGACTGCTGATCCTCGCGAGGCTGCTCAAGCTCGGCTTCCTGGGAGACTTCCTCAGCGCATCGGTACTCATCGGGTTCCTCACCGGCGTCGGTATCCAGGTCCTCTCGGGACAGATCCCTGGCATGCTCGGCATCCCCAAGGGCAAGGGAAACTGGTTCGAGCAGCAGTGGTCGACGATCACCCATGTGTCCGACGCAAACGCCTGGACCGTCGCATTCGCCGTCGGCACGTTGGCCCTCATCCTCGGCTTCAAGCGATTCCTGCCTGTGGTTCCGGGTGCCGTGGTGGCCGTGATCCTGTCGATCATCCTGTCGAGCAGCCTCGATGCCTCGTCGCACGGAGTCGCGATCGTCGGGTCCGTGCACGGCGGATTCCCGCCGATCGGACTGCCACAGGGAATCACGTGGAGCGACGTCCCGAAGGTCCTCGGCATCGCCTTCTCCTGCTTCGTCCTCATCATCGCCCAGAGCGCGGCCACCTCGCGAAGCTTCGCGATGAAGCACAGCCAACGCGTCGACGTGAACCGCGACATCGTCGGCCTGGCCGGTGCGAACCTCGCCGCCGGGCTCAGTGGCACCTTCGTCGTCAACGGCAGCCCCACCAAGACCCAGATCCTCGATGAGCAGAGGGGCCGCACCCAGGTCTCCAACATCACGATGTCGCTCACCGTGCTGATCGTCGTGCTGTTCTTCACGAGTGGGCTCACCGACATGCCCACCGCGGTGCTCGCCGCGATCGTGTTCCTGATCGGTTTCGGCCTGATCGACATCAAGGGTCTCAAGCGGATCCTGACCGCACGGACGAGTGAGTTCGTGATCGCCTCGATCACCGCCGTCGTGGTCTTCGCCGTCGGCGTGGAGCAGGGCATCATCTTGGCGATCGTGCTCTCCGTCATCGAGATCATCAGGAGGGCCTACTCGCCGCAGGACTTCCTGGTCGGCGTCGACCAGGGCGGCTCACCGACCTACACCCCGGCCGAGCCCGGAAAGGAAAGCCTTCCCGGCCTGCTGGTCTTTCGCTACGACGCCCGTCTCTTCTATGCCAACTCCAGCCGCTTCTCCGACGATGTCCAGGGGCTCATCGCCGCGGCTCCGACCCAGGTCCGCTGGCTCGTCCTCGACTGCTCCGCGATGGGGGATGTCGACTACTCCGCGAGTGTGACGCTGGCCGGACTCATCGGGGCCCTGCACGCCGATGGTGGCGTGTTCGCGCTGGCTGGGGTCGACCCGGGCCTATGGCCACCCTGGAGAAGTACGGCACACTCACCGACTTCGACAACCGCCACATCTATCCAACCGTCGGGGAGGCCGTTGCTGCGTTCCGCGCTGACGCCGGCGCGACGAGTTGACCGCCCCATCTGGCCCACCCCGGTAGCTCACGCGGAACCTGGCGTCCGGTCGAGCAACCAGCTCCACCTCGTGTCTTCCCTGGTCAGAGGGCCAGCGAGCCCTACATTGCAGGCATGGCTGACATCATTCTGGGTCTCCTCGCGATCATCGCCGGAGGCGCCATGCTCGTCGCAGGGCAGTTCGTACTGCGGTTCGTGATCCCCATCTGGGGATTCTTCGCCGGGTTCGCCTTCGGAGCCGGCATCGTCGCCACCTTCGCCGATGAGCACTTCCTGGGCACGGTGCTCGGGTGGGTGCTCGGTCTGGTCTTCGCGGTGATCTTCGCGGTCCTGGCCTACCTCTACTACTACGTCGCCATCGTCCTGGCCATGGGAGCCGCCGGCTTCGCGATCGGCTCGGGCATCGTCGTCGCCTTCGGAATCTCCTGGAACTGGGTGGCCGTCCTGGTCGGCCTGGTCGTCGGCCTCATCCTCGGCCTGGTGTCGGTGCTCACGAACGTGCCGATGCTCGTGCTCGTCGTCGTCGGCTCCATCGCCGGTGCCGTGGGCGTGACCGGCGGCCTCATGCTGCTGGTGGGCTCACTCGACTCCGTGAACTTCAGCAATGGCGACTTCACCGACACGGTCTCGAACAGCTTCGGCTGGTCGCTGCTCCTGGTGGTGCTCGCCATCGGCGGCATCCTCATCGGGGCCCGGCAGCGGCTCGTCATGCGTCGGACCATCCACGAGGTCTGGTACGTCGAGACCCCGGCCGCTCAGACAGGCACCAGCTCGACGGCACCGACCGCGTAGCGCGCCAGGATCGTCCGGGCCAGCTCGGGGTCGGAGCCGAGCGGCTCGGACACCGCGACGGCGCCGGCCTCGAGGGCGAGCTCGGCGGCACGGTCGGGCAGGAAGCCCGGCGCGAGGAACATCGAGGCGACCGCCACGTGGCGGCGGCCCTCGGCGCGGAACGTCGCGCACGGCTTCACCGGTGGCCGGGGGAGCGGTCGACGCGAAGGCCGCGGTGACCGGCAGCTTGTGCCGGGCGCCCCAGACCCGCGCCAGCCGGCCGATGGCCTGGTTGGCGATCGGGTCCGACGAACCGGCGGCGGCGAGCACGAGGGCGTCGAGCTCGCGCACCCGCGCGGCGCTGAGGGCGTCGCGCAGGCGACGGTCGAGCACGTCGAGGAACGTCGGCTCGAGACCGAGGATGCTCGTCATCCGGATCTGCAGGCCCGGGTGGCGCCCGGTGGCCTCCGCGATCTGGCTCGGTACGTCGATCTTGGCGTGGTAGGCCTCGCTCAGCAGGAGGGGTACGACGACGATCTCGTCGAAGCCGGCCTTGACCAACCTGTCGACGACGTTCCCGAAGGCGGGCCGGGACAGCTCGAGGAACGCCGGCTCGATGCGCAGGTCAGGGCGCATCGTGCGGGTCTCGGCGACGAGCGCCTTGATGGTGGCGGCCGAACGAGGGTCACGGCTGCCGTGGGCGAGGGTGATGAGGGCTGGAGCGGTCATGTCGATCCGTCTCCCTTCGAGCTCGTGCGTCGGACGCCGGCGCCGTTGGCGTCGTCCTCGGCAGTGGGGTTGGGCGCTGAGCACGGTTCATTGGTGGATGCCGCACTCGGTCTTGTTGCTGCCGACCCAGCGGCCGCTCCGGGGGTCCTCGCCCTCGGCCACGCGCTGGGTGCACGGCCAGCAGCCGATGGAGGGGTAGCCGTCGTACTGGAGCGGGTTCACGAGGATGCCGTTCTCGGCGATGTACTTCTCCACGTCCTCGTCGGACCACCGCGCCAGCGGGGAGACCTTGACCTTCTGCTTCTTCTCGTCCCAGCCGACGACCGGCGCGATCACGCGGTTGTGGGTCTCGGCCCGGCGCAGGCCGGTCGCCCAGGCGTCGTACCCGGCCAGGCGCTCGGCCAGCGGCTGCACCTTGCGCAGCTTGCAGCACAGGTCGGGGTCGCGCTTGTAGAGGTCCTTGCCGTACGTCGCGTCCTGCTCGGCCACTGACTGCACGGGCGTGATGTTGATCAGGTTGACCGGCATGGTCGCCTCGACCGCGTCGCGGGTGCCGACCGTCTCGGCGAAGTGGTAGCCGGTGTCGAGGAACAGGACGTCGATCCCCGGAGCCACCTTGGAGGCGATGTGGGAGAGCACGGCGTCGCTCATCGACGAGGTCACGCAGAACCGCTCGCCGAAGGTGGCCAGCGCCCACTCGATGATGTCCTCGGCCGGCGCGAGCTCGAGCTCGGCGCCGACGTGGGAGACGATCGCGCGGAGCTCGTCGGTGCTGCGGCCCTCGGTCTCGGACCCGCGTCGCGCGCGAGCGGCCAGCGTGTTGGGGGAGGTCATCGGACGTCCCCCTCGGCCTGAGCAGTGGCTGTGACGTTGGCCGGGGGACGCAGTTGTCCGATCATGTTGAGCTTGAACGCCCGCAGGCACGACCGGCATTCCCACTGGCCGTGTCCCGGGCCGTCGTCGGACTCGTGCGGCCAGAGGTTCTCGTCGCCGCAGTAGGGGCAGTGGAACGGGACCGCGCGAGCGCTCATCAGAGTGCCTTCTCTCCACGGAGGAGGATCTCGTCGGCCCGGACGGCCCAGGAGGCGAAGCTCTCGCCGTCCTCGCGGTCGTGGAGGTAGTTGCCGACGACGGTGGTGATGTAGTCGTCGAGACCGGTGCTCGTCACCTTGTGGGCGCGCAGCTTCTTGCCGAACGCCGAGGTGAGCCCGAGGCTGCCACCGAGGTGCACCTGGAAGCCCTCGACCTGGTCGCCGTCGTCGTCCATCACGAGCATGCCCTTGAGGCCGATGTCGGCCACCTGGGTGCGCGCGCAGGCGTTGGGGCAGCCGTTGACGTTGACGGTGATCGGGGTGTCCAGGTCGGGGAACCGCTTCTCCAGCTCCGTGACCAGGTCGATCGCGCGCTGCTTGGTCTCGACGATCGCCAGCTTGCAGAACTCGATGCCGGTGCAGGCCATCGTCGAGCGACGCCAGTTCGAGGGCCGGGCCTCGAGGTTGATCCCGGCCAGGTCGGCGACGAGGCCCTCGACGGCGTCCTCGTCGACGCCGAGGACGACGACCTTCTGCAGCGCGGTGAGACGGGCACCGGCGGCGCCGTGCTTCTCCACGATGTCGCCGAGGCTGGTCAGGGTCTGTCCGTTGATGCGGCCGACCACGGGTGCGGCGCCGACGTAGAACTTGCCGTCCTTCTGCGGGTGCACGCCGATGTGGTCGCCGGTCGGGCCGGTGGCCTCGGGGGAGGGGCAGTCGACGAGCGTGCGCTTCAGGTACTCGGTCTCGAGCACCTCGCGGAACTTCTCCACGCCCCAGTCGGCGACGAGGAACTTCAGCCGGGCACGCGAGCGCAGCCGCCGGTAGCCGTAGTCGCGGAAGACGGAGGTGACGGCCTCCCACGCGTCGGGCACCTCGTCGAGCGGGATCCACACGCCGAGCTTCTGCGCGAGCATCGGGTTGGTGGACAGGCCGCCGCCGACCCAGAGGTCGAAGCCGGGGCCGTGCTCGGGGTGCACCGTGCCGACGAAGGAGATGTCGTTGACCGACGGGACGCAGTCGAGGCTGGGGTGACCGCTGGCGGAGGTCTTGAACTTGCGCGGGAGGTTGGAGTACTCCGGGTTGCCGATGTAGCGACGCTTGATCTCCTCGAGCGCCGGGGTGGCGTCGATGATCTCGTCAGCAGCGACACCGGCGACGGGGGAGCCGAGGAACGGACGCGGTGAGTCGCCGCAGGCCTCGAGGCTGGTCATGCCGGCGTTGTCGAGGCGCTCCCAGATCTCCGGGACGTTCTCGATCTCGATCCAGTGGTACTGGATGTTCTCGCGGTCGGTGATGTCGGCGGTGCCGCGCGCGAAGTCGGTGCCGATGCTGCCGAGGGCACGCAGCTTCGCCGGGTCGAGCAGCTCGCCGTCGCTGCGCACGCGGAGCATGAAGAACTCGTCGTCGAGCTCCTCCTCCTCGAGCATCGCGGTCTTGCCGCCGTCGAAGCCCGGGGCGCGCTGGGTGTAGAGGCCCATCCACCGGAACCGGCCGCGCAGGTCAGCGGGGTCGATGGAGGCGAAGCCGCGCTTGGAGTAGATGTTCAGGATGCGCGCGCGGACGTTGAGCGGGTTGTCGTCCTTCTTGGACTGCTCGTTCTTGTTCAGCGGCTCGGTGTAGCCGAGCGCCCACTGTCCTTCGCCGCGCTTGGGACGGGCTCGTCCGGAACGGCCGATTCGTCCTTCGGTCGGGGCCGGGCTGGTACTGGTCATCAGTCAGTTCCTGGTGTTCGGGGAGCCGGCGGGCGTCGTACGGACTGCGTTGTCTTCGACGCTGCGGCGGCCAGGCGGTGAATCCGGAAAGGGTTCAGGACGGCCAGATGACACATCATGCTGCGCGTACGACCGAGGTCCACGTGGCGACGGGCCACGAGCCAGGTGGTCGTGTCAGCAGCGATCATGGGACGAGTCTCATCTTCCGGACGCCCGTTCCACAAACGCTGATCTCATGCCGTGAGACGGCTGTCCATGATGTGGATACGCAGAATCGGGGCTGGACGGGGCGCGGAGGTGGTCCCCTAGTCTGTCGCCATGACGGACGCGACCAGCCCAGGATCTGCAGTTTCAGGCGTGACGGGCGACCCGGGAGCCCTGGCCAAGACCGCTTCGGCGGCCTACGACGCCGCGCTGGAGGTGATCGCCTCGGTGGAGCCCCGTGTGGCGGAGGCCACACGCAAGGAGCTGGCCGACCAGCGGTCGTCGCTGAAGCTGATCGCGTCGGAGAACTACGCGTCGCCCGCGGTGCTGCTGACGATGGGCACCTGGTTCAGCGACAAGTACGCCGAGGGCACGGTCGGTCACCGCTTCTACGCGGCCTGCCAGAACGTCGACACCGTCGAGGCGCTCGCCGCCGAGCACGCCCGCGAGCTGTTCGGTGCGCCGTACGCCTATGCCCAGCCGCACTCCGGCATCGACGCCAACCTGGTCGCCTTCTGGTCGATCCTCGCCAACCGCGTGGAGACCCCGGCGCTCGAGCGGCTGGGTGCGAAGAACGTCAACGAGCTCTCCGAGAACGACTGGGAGGAGCTGCGCCACGAGTTCGGCAACCAGCGGCTCCTCGGCATGGCCCTCGACGCGGGCGGCCACCTGACCCACGGCTTCCGTCCGAACATCAGCGGCAAGATGTTCCACCAGCAGCAGTACGGCACCGACCCGGAGACGGGGCTGCTCGACTACGACGCGGTCGCGGCGAAGGCGCGTGAGTTCAAGCCGCTGGTGCTGGTGGCCGGCTACTCGGCGTACCCCCGGCGGGTGAACTTCGCCAAGATGCGCGAGATCGCCGACGAGGTCGGCGCCGTGCTGATGGTCGACATGGCGCACTTCGCCGGCCTGGTGGCGGGCAAGGTGTTCACCGGTGACGAGAACCCGGTGCCGTTCGCCCACGTCACCACCACGACGACGCACAAGTCGCTCCGCGGCCCGCGCGGCGGGCTGGTGCTCGCCCAGGAGGAGTTCGCCGGCGACGTCGACCGCGGCTGCCCGATGGTGCTCGGTGGTCCGCTCTCGCACGTGATGGCCGCCAAGGCCGTGGCGCTGGCCGAGGCGCGGCAGCCGTCGTTCCAGACCTATGCCCAGAACATCGCCGACAACGCGAAGTCGCTGGCCGAGGGGTTCAACTCGCGAGGCGCGACGCTGGTCACCGGTGGCACGGACAACCACATCGTGCTGCTCGACGTCTCGTCGTACGGCCTCAGCGGACGCCAGGCCGAGTCGGCGCTGCTCGACTCCGGCGTGGTCACCAACCGCAACTCGGTGCCGCAGGACCCCAACGGCGCCTGGTACACCTCCGGCATCCGGTTCGGCACGCCGGCGCTGACCACGCGCGGCTTCGGCCACGACGAGTTCGACACGGTCGCCGACCTCGTCCACGAGGTGCTCTCGAACACCACGCCCGGCACCAACAAGGCGGGGGCGCCGTCGAAGGCGACCTACAACCTCGCCGACGGGGTCGCCGACCGCGTGCAGGCGCGGGCCCAGGAGATGCTCGACAAGAACCCGCTCTACCCGGGTCTCGAGCTCACCTGAGCCGCAGACTGGGGCTCGTCGGATGTCCCAGCCGCCTCGACGGGTCGCGCCGGGTGCCCGGTGAGCGTGGGTACGACGTCGGTGACCTGACCGAGACCTCGTCGCCGGGCGATGCGCTCGGTGCCAGGAGATCCATGCCTGCACCTGCTCCTCGGTGGCGTCGTCCGAGCGCGCGGCGCCACGGCGAGGCCGTCCTCGACGCGTCTCGCGCACGTAGCGGTGCGGACGGCCGGTGTAGCCGGGTCAGTCGTCGGCCACGTCGTCGAGCGTCAGCGCCTCGGGGCCCGGTCACCGTCCGAGCACCTCGGCCGTCGTGCCGCCCGGACTCGTCGAGGAGGACCTCGACGGCGACCTCGGCGATGTCGTCGTGCGACACGGCAGCCACCCGGCCGTCCTCGGCCGGTGCCCGGATCTCGCCGTCGTCGCCCGCGCAGGCCGGGCAGCATCGAGGCGTAGAAGCCGGGACCGCAGCACTGGTCCACGGGCACGTCCAGCGTCGCGAGGTGTCGTTCGGTGTCCCCGTGGTCGCGGGCGTTCACGTACGTCGCATCCGGGATCGGCACCGACCACGACACGTAGACGATCCGCGTCGCACCGGCCTCCTGGGCGGCCCGGAACGGCGCTCGCGTGCTCCTCGAGACGACGCCCCGACAGGCTGGCCGAGACGACGAGCACGGTGTCGGTCCCGTCGAGGGCAGACCGCATCGCCGTCGGTGTCGTCGTACGCCGCCGGACCACGCCTCTCGGCGCCGGGCAGCTCCGGCATGGCTCGTCGGGTCGCGTCCGACGAGGACCTGCGCGACCCCACGTTCCGCGAGCAGGCGCGACACCCGCGATCCCGAGCTTGCCGGTGGTTCCGGTGACAGCGATGACAGTCATACGCGCTCCAACAGAGCGCGGGCACTCAGACCTTCCCGACCGGTAGGCCGTGCGCTCGACGAGGTCGAGGCTGAACCGGGCGATCGCGGCCCGGTGCTCGGCGACGCGATGGAGCTCGGGCGTCGGTTCGGCGTCCAGCAGGTCGAAGGGCAGCGCCGACAGGCCGGTGAAGATCAGCAGCTGCAGTGCGTGCGCGCGTCGTACGACGTCGTCGGGGATCCAGCACTCCTCGTCACGCAGCCCGGCCATGTAGCCGGCGAAGATCGCCTCCTCGACCTGCGGCCAGGTCGTCGCTGCTGCGCCGTCCGAGCTGGACGTCGCCGACGAGCAGCTGGGAGAGGTCGTAGCCGATCGGACCCGGCCCCCAGAACCCGTAGTCGATCAGCACGAAGTCGTCGGAGCCCACGCGCGCGAGCAGGTTGTTGGGGCAGGCGTCGCCGTGCGAGGCGACGATCGGCCTGCTGCTCAGCTCCTCGGCGTACTCCGCCGAACGGTCGGCCGCCTCGAGGAGCCGGCCGTGCAGGTCGTCGTCGAACGCGCCGGCGACGAGCGGGTGCTGCCAGACGCCGTCGTCGCGGAGCATCGGGCAGCACCTGCCATCGACAGGCGTCCGTCGTGGTAGGTCTGGATCGTCATCGTGTGCCCGACGCTGTCGAGGAGCTCCATCACGCGCGCGCTGGTGGCGTGCCGTCCGAGCAGCCTGGCCGCCTGTGAGTAGCGCGCCAGGTCCCACTCGCGGGCGACGACCGGGATCTCCTCCAGCCAGACCGCGTTGGACTCCTCGTCGAGGTCGAAGACGCCGAGCGCGCGCGGCATGCTGAGGCCGTGGGGGAGCCGTTCGCCGAGGTCGGAGCGGTAGGCCAGGCCTCGGTCCGCCAGGGGACACTCGCGGCGGCCCACTCGCGCTGCTCGGGCGGCACCATCGCGAAGAACGGGTGCCGCGCCCAGCTCTGGACGTGCTTGACGAACATCCGGAACGGCTTCGGCGCGCCGCCGACCTCCGCGGTGCCGCTGACCCAGTAGCGACCGGCGGTGGTGATGGCCGGCAGGTCGTAGGGGAACTCCTCCGCGACCGAGTCGAGGACCGTCGTCTCGCGCTGGATCCGCACCGAGCAGGCCGGCCACCATCTCGCTGAGCTGCTCGTCGGAGACGTCGGCGGGTCCGAGGGCGCTGCGGTCGTGCATGGGAACTCCTGGTGGGAAAGTGGGTTTACCACTTCCAAGAAGGTAAACTTGCTTTATGAGTTCGGTCAAGCGGGTTTTCCCCAGCGAGGAGCGCCAGGTCGCGTTGCTGATGGGCCTGCTGTTCCGTCGAGGTGAGCGCCACCTTCGCAGCGCGAGGACTGGGACGGCCTGCGGCAGTCGCACTTCCGGGTGATCTCGTCCGTGCCGCCCGAGGGCATCTCGCGTCACCGACCTCGCGGAGCGGGTGGGCATGACGCAAGCAGGGCTGCGGCCAGTTCGTCACGAGTCTCGTCGACTCCGGTCATCTCAAGGTCGAGCAGGAGCCGTCGGACCGCCGCGTCCGCCGGGTGCGTCGTACGCCGAAGGGGGAGCGCACCATCGCGGCCGTGACGAAGCGCGTGCTGCAGATCGAGCAGGACTGGGCCGATCGCGTCGGGGAACGTCGCTACCGCACCTTCCGCAAGGTCCTCGAGGACCTAGCCCTCCAGCAGTGAGCGGTAGATCTCCATCGTCTGGTCCGCGATCGCCGGCCAGCTGAAGGACTCCTGGGCCCGGCGTCGACCGGCGAGCCCGCGCTCGCGCGCCCGGTCGGGGTCGCTGACGGCGTCGACGAGGGCGGCCGCGAGGTCGGCGACGTAGCGCTCCGGGTCCAGCGGCGTCCCGGTGCCGTCGGTGGCCTGCTCGATGGGCACCAGCCAGCCGGTCTCGCCGTGCACGACGACCTCGGGGATGCCGCCGGTCGCCGTCGCGACCACGGCCGTCTCGCAGGCCATCGCCTCGAGGTTGACGATCCCGAGCGGCTCGTAGATCGACGGGCAGGCGAACACCGTGGCCGCCGTGAGCAGCGCGACCACGTCGTGGCGCGGCAGCATCTCCGCGATCCAGACGACTCCGTCGCGCTCGGCGGCCAGCCCGTCGACCAGGCCGCGGACCTCGGCCTCGATCTCCCTGGTGTCCGGCGCGCCGGCGCACAGCACGAGCTGCACCTCGGGCGGGAGCTGGGCCGCGGCCCTCAGGAACAGGGGCAGGCCCTTCTGGCGGGTGATGCGGCCGACGAAGATGACGCTCGGCCGGTCCGGGTCGACGCCCGAGCTCGCGGACGCGCTGCGGGTTCGGCACCGGCTTCCAGTCGTCGGTGTCGATGCCGTTGTGCACGACGTGCACCCGCGCCGGGTCGACGTCGGGGTAGCTGCGCAGCACGTCGTCGCGCATGGCGGCGCTGACGGCGATGACCGCGTCGGCTGCGTCGTACGCCGTGCGCTCGACCCAGCTCGACACGGCGTACCCGCCGCCCAGCTGCTCGGCCTTCCACGGGCCGCATCGGCTCGAGGCTGTGCGCGGTCACGACGTGGGGGACACCGTGGAGGAGCTTGGCGAGGTGGCCGGCCATGTTGGCGTACCAGGTGTGCGAGTGGACCACGTCGGTCCCGGCGCAGCCGCCGACCATCTCGAGGTCGACACCCGAGCGTGCGCACGGCCGCGTTGGCGTCGACGAGCTCCTGCGGGTCGGCGTACCCGGTGGTGCCTTCCTCCGGCCGCTCGGACCCGAAGCAGTGCACGCGCGTGTCCACGCCGTCCACCGAGCGCAGCGCGCGGACGAGCTCGGCGACGTGGACGCCGGCACCGCCGTAGATGTCTGGCGGATACTCCCTGCTCAGCACGTCGATGCGCATGCGGTCACCGTAGTCCCTCGCATTCTGGTCGCGATCCCCACTACGTTCGTTGGCATGACTGTGACACCGAGCAGGAAGAACGTCCTGGCGGTCGTCCTGGCGGGCGGCGAGGGCAAGCGACTGATGCCCCTCACCGCCGACCGGGCCAAGCCCGCGGTGCCGTTCGGCGGCATCTACCGGCTGATCGACTTCGCCCTGTCCAACGTCGTCAACTCCGGCTACCTCAAGGTCGTCGTGCTGACGCAGTACAAGTCGCACAGCCTCGACCGGCACATCACCACCACCTGGCGGATGTCCACGCTGCTCGGCAACTACATCACCCCGGTGCCGGCGCAGCAGCGCGTCGGCAAGCGCTGGTACCTCGGCAGCGCCGACGCGATCTTCCAGTCGCTCAACCTGCTCACCGACGAGATGCCCGACATCGTGGTCGTGGTCGGCGCCGACCACGTCTACCGGATGGACTTCTCCGACATGGTCGACCAGCACGTCGAGTCCGGCGCGGGCTGCACGGTGGCCGCGATCCGGCAGCCGATCGAGCTCGCCGACCAGTTCGGCGTCATCGACGTCGACCCGAAGTCGCCCGACCGCATCCGCGCGTTCCTGGAGAAGCCGAAGGACCCGGTCGGGCTGCCCGACTCGCCCGACGAGGTGCTCGCCTCGATGGGCAACTACGTCTTCGACGCCCACGCACTCGTCGACGCCGTCACGCGCGACGCCGAGCTCGAGCGGTCCAAGCACGACATGGGCGGCGACATCGTGCCGTGGTTCGTCGACCGCAGCGAGTCGGCCGTCTACGACTACAAGGACAACGAGGTGCCCGGCTCCAACGAGCGCGACCGCGGCTACTGGCGCGACGTCGGGACGATGAGCTCCTACTACGCCGCCCACATGGACCTCGTGGCGCCGCTGCCGGTGTTCAACCTCTACAACACCAAGTGGCCGATCTACACGAGCTACGGACCGCAGCCGCCGGCGAAGCTGGTCGAGGGCCACGCCGGGCCAGCCGCTGACGACGTTCAACTCGATCCTGTCGCCGGGAGTCGTGGTGACCGGCGGCACCGTGAACACCTCGGTGCTCTCGCCGGCCTGCTACGTCGACGAGGGTGCGGAGGTCTCCGGCTCGGTGCTGCTGCCGGGCGTGACCGTCGGAGCCGGCGCCGTCGTACGCAACGCGATCATCGACAAGAACGTGGTGATCCCGCCCGGCGCCGAGATCGGCGTCTCGCCCGAGGACGACCTGGAGCGAGGCTTCGTCGTCGAAGAGGGACTGACCGTGCTCGCCAAGGGTCAGGAGGTCCCCAAGCCGTGAACGACTCTCGAGCAGGTCAGCCGGCCCAGCCGTCTGATCTCGTCGACGTGCCCCACCTCGTCACGGCGTACTACACCGGCCAGCCCGATCCCGACGACGTCGACCAGCAGGTCGCGTTCGGCACCAGCGGCCACCGCGGTACGTCGCTGAAGACGTCCTTCAACGAGACGCACATCCTCGCGACCACGCAGGCGATCTGCGACTACCGCCGCGACCAGGGGTACGACGGCCCGCTGTTCATCGGCCGCGACACCCACGGGCTCTCCGAGCCGGCGTGGTCCTCGGCGCTCGAGGTGCTCGCCGCCAACGACGTGACCGTGCTCGTCGACGACCGCGACGGCTACACCCCGACCCCGGCGGTCTCGCACGCGATCATCCGCGCCAACCGCGGCAAGGACCTGCAGTCAGGGTCCGGCCTGGCCGACGGCATCGTGGTCACGCCCGTCGCACAACCCGCCCACCGACGGCGGCTTCAAGTACAACCCGCCCCACGGCGGCCCGGCCGACACCGACGCGACGAGCGTGATCGCGAAGCGGGCCAACGAGCTGATCACGGGCGGGCTGTCCGAGGTCAAGCGGATCCCGTTCGCGCGGGCCCGAGCCGCGGCCTCGTCGTACGACTTCATGGGGACGTACGTCGACGACCTCCCCTCCGTGCTCGACATCGACAAGATCCGCTCGGCCGGCGTACGCATCGGCGCCGACCCGCTCGGTGGCGCGAGCGTGGCCTACTGGGGCGAGATCGCCGACCGGCTCGGCCTCGACCTGACCGTGGTGAACCCGCTGGTCGACCCGACGTGGCGGTTCATGACGCTCGACTGGGACGGCAAGATCCGGATGGACTGCTCCTCGCCGTCCGCGATGGCGTCGCTGATCGGGCGCAAGGACGAGTACGACATCGCCACCGGCAACGACGCCGACTCCGACCGGCACGGCATCGTCACGCCGGACGCCGGGCTGATGAACCCCAACCACTTCCTGGCCGTCGCCATCGGCTACCTCTTCGGCGGTGCGCGTCCCGACTGGCCCGTCGGGCGCGCAGATCGGCAAGACGCTGGTCTCCTCGTCGATGATCGACCGGGTCGCTGCGTCGCTCGACAAGCCGATGGTGGAGGTGCCGGTCGGCTTCAAGTGGTTCGTGCCCGGCCTGATCGACGGCTCGTTCGGCTTCGGCGGCGAGGAGTCCGCCGGCGCGTCGTTCCTGCGCCGCGACGGCAGCACCTGGACGACCGACAAGGACGGCATCATCCTCGCGCTGCTCGCCTCGGAGATCCTCGCCGCGACGGAGAAGACCCCGAGCCAGCACTACGCCGACCTGGTGGAGCGGCACGGCGACCCGGCGTACGCCCGCATCGACGCCGCCGCCAACCGGGAGCAGAAGGCCAAGCTCGCCGCCCTCTCGCCCGACGACGTGACCGCGACCGAGCTCGCCGGCGAGCCGATCACCGCCAAGCTCACCGAGGCCCCCGGCAACGGCGCCAAGATCGGCGGCCTCAAGGTGACCACCGAGTCGGCCTGGTTCGCCGCCCGCCCCTCGGGCACCGAGGACGTCTACAAGATCTACGCCGAGTCCTTCAAGGGCGCCGACCACCTGCACCTGGTGCAGGACGAGGCCCGGGAGGTCGTGTCGCGCGGCGCTTGGGCGGCTGAGGGGCGGGTTTCCCCGGGCGTCCGGGGAAACTGGAGCCGGTAGGCCGAAACTTCGCCCGTCAGCCTCCAGAATTGCCCGCCAGCCCTGTCCGCTTCGAGCGATCAGATGACCGGGGTGGTCCGCTCCACGATCGAGCTTCAGGTCCGTCCCGACCGGGAGCGTCCCGAGGGTGCCGTTGTAGTCGCCACCGAGCCGGGTCGCGCAGAAGGCGTCGGCGATCGCCGGGGGAGCGAACCGCACCAGCAGCGAGGCCTGCAGGCAGGCCGCCATCTGGCCGGCCAGCCGACGGGCGGAGACCTCGAGCGTGGTCGTGTCGGCGAGCATCGAGAGCACGCCCTCGATCGCGCGGTCCAGGCGCGGGTCCTCGCCCTGGGCCAGCCCGACCTCGATGAGCCACGCCTCGAGCACCTCGGGCTCGCGGCCGAGGGCGCGCAGCACGTCGAGGGCGTTGACGTTGCCGGAGCCCTCCCAGATCGAGTTCAGCGGCGACTCGCGGAAGAGCAGCGGCATGCCGGACTCCTCGACGTAGCCGTTGCCGCCCAGGCACTCCAGCGCCTCGGCGACCATCATCGGGGTGCGCTTGCAGACCCAGAACTTCGCGAGCGGCAGCGCGATCCGGCGCAGCGCCGCCTCGTGCGGGTCGGACCGGTTGTCGACCGCCGAGGCCAGCCGCATCGCCAGCGCGGTGGCCGCCTCGGACTCCACGGCCAGGTCGGCGATCACGTTCTGCATCAGCGGCTTGTCGGCGAGCAGCCCGCCGAACGCCGAACGGTGGGCGACGTGCCACGACGCCTGCGCGAGCGCGGCCCGCATCAGCGACGACGAGCCCAGCACGCAGTCGAGGCGGGTGGCCGCGACCATCTCGATGATCGTGCGTACGCCGCGCCCCTCGTCGCCGAGCCGCTGCGCCCAGGTGCCGTCGAACTCGAGCTCGGAGGACGCGTTGGAGCGGTTGCCCAGCTTGTCCTTGAGGCGTACGACGTCGAGCCGGTTGCGCTCGCCGGAGGGAAGCACGCGTGGCACCAGGAAGCAGGAGAGACCGCCCGGCGCCTGCGCGAGCACGAGGAAGACGTCGTTCATCGGCGCGGAGGTGAACCACTTGTGGCCGTGCAGGGTGTACTCGCCGTCCACCGACGTCGGCCGCGCCTCGGTCTCGTTGGCGCGTACGTCGGACCCGCCCTGCTTCTCGGTCATGCCCATGCCGGCGAGGGCACCCGACTTCTCCGCGAGCGGCCGCAGACCGGGGTCGTAGGAACGGGCCGCCAGCTTCGGCGTCCACTCCTTCGCGATCGCGTCATCGACCCGGAGCGCGGGGATCGCGGCGTACGTCATCGAGATCGGGCAGCCGTGCCCGGGCTCGGTCTGCCAGGCGAAGAACCCGGCCGCGCGGCGTAGGTGTGCGTGCGGGTCGTCGGACTCCCACGGCGCCGCCTGCAGCCCGTGACCCACTGCGCGCTCGAGCAGCCAGTGCCACGAGGGGTGGAAGCGCACCTCGTCGATGCGGTTGCCGTAGCGGTCGAACGGAGTCAGCTCGGGGTGGTACTCGTTGGCGAGCATGCCCTGCTCGCGGGCCTCGGCCGAACCCGCCTCGTCGCCCAGCGCCAGCAGTGACGAAAGGGTCTCGGCCGACGCGTGCCGCTCGATGGCCTCGACCAGCGCGGCGTCGGAGGTGACGGTGTTGTGTCCAACGAGCGGAGGAGCCTGGTTGCGGGCTACCCGGTTGTCGATCGTCATGGCCTTACCGTAGTTCTCATGGCAGCCGAAAGCAGTTCGCGGCCCCGGGCGCGGACGCTTTCGTGGGAGACCGTCCGCAGCACGCTGTGGCGACTGATCGTGTCCACCGTGGGCACCTGCATGCGCAACCGGGTCACCGGGCTCGCGGCCGAGGCGGCCTTCTTCGCGGTGCTCTCGCTGCCGCCGCTGATCTTCGCCCTCGCCGGGTCGATCGGCTACATCTTCGCCCAGTTCAGCGACAGCCAGGTCGGCGAGGTGCGCCACACCGTGCTCGACATCGCCGGCCAGGCGCTGACTCCGCAGACCGTCAACAGCATCATCAAGCCGACGCTCAACCAGGTGCTCAGCGGCGGCGGCCGCTACGACGTGGTCTCGATCGGCTTCATCCTGGCGCTGTGGTCGGGTTCGCGCGCGCTGAACGTCTTCGTCGACACCATCACGATCATGTACGGCCTCGGCGGTCACCGCGGGATCATCCAGACCCGCGCGCTGTCCTTCCTGCTCTACGTGCTCGGCATGATCACCGGAGTCGTCTCCATCCCGCTGGTGGTCGCCGGCCCGACGCTGATCCGGAAGTGGATCCCGGAACGCTTCGACGTCCTCAACCAGCTGTACTGGCCGACCGTCCTCGTGCTCGGCATCTTCTTCCTCGCGACGCTCTACCACGTCTCGGTGCCGGTCCGGACGCGCTGGCGCTACAACCTCCCCGGCGCGGTGTTCACCATGTTCTGCTGGGTGTTCGGCTCCGCGCTGCTCCGGCTCGTCCTCGTCGGTACGGCGAAGGGCTCGACCTCCATCTACGGTCCTCTCGCGGCGCCCATCGCCGTGCTGCTCTGGCTCTACCTGCTCTCCATCGCCGTGCTGATCGGCGCGGCCCTCAACGCTGCCTTCGACCAGCTCTGGCCGCAGAAGGAGCTCACCACGGCCCGTCTGGAACGGCTCAGGCGGCTCAAGCTCGAGAACGTGCTGCCCTGGCGCTCGTCGCTGGAGCGCGCAGCGTCGGCCGCGCCGGAGGAGGAGCGCTCCGCCGAGGCCAGTGATCCGCGGCGACGACACGCCGCCGGCCGACGCGAAGGGGAAGCAGCCCGGGGCCTGAGCCGCGTGCCCACCCGCGATATTGCGGTGCGGGGCCGGCGGGGTGCGACGTACATTCCTGTCATGGAGGCCGTTCCTTGACCGCGGTACCCGCTCCTCGTGCCGAGGAAGCCGTTGGCTGCGTGCTTGCTCGTGACATCGGGGTCCTCGTCGTCCTCACGGACGTCGGGCCGGTGCGTGCGTCGTACGGCGCCCGCATGCTCGCCGAGATCGCCCGCGACCGCTCACGGGTCCCGGAGCCGGGGGAGTGGGTCGTCCTCCGGCGGTGGTACGACGGCCCGGTGACCGTCGAGTCCGTGCTCACCCGCCGACCGTCCCGGATCGCGCCCGTGGTGCCCCTGCGCCGGCCCCGCACCTGAGGGTCGCTGCCCGGACCGCCACGCCCCGCGTGCCATGCTGCACCCGTGGGAAACGTGACCCTGCCGACCCCCGTCTTCCTCGCCGGCGGCGCCCTGTGCCTCGTGGCCGGATACCTCGCCGGCACCGTCACCGGACCCGGCACCCCGCAACGCACCACCGCCGAGGTGGTCAGCTTCGACTCCGGCACCGAGAAGCTCTGCCTGAAGGGGGACGCCATCAAGGACCAGGACGGCGTCGACTCCTCGGGCCAGCTCTGCGGCACCCTGCGCCGCGCGCCCGGCTCCCAGGTCCCCGCCAAGGGTGACGACTTCCGCTTCGTCTCCGTGGAGACCTCCGGCGAGGTCGACGGCAAGCCCAAGCAGCAGGTCGTCATCTACGGCGCCGTGGTCAACTGAGGTCCCGTGGCTGACGACCAGACCGCGCAGGGCTTCTCCGGCCTGCTGAAGCTCCCGGCGACCACCCGGTCGCCGTGGTGGCGGCTGGCGATCCGGCTGCTGATCGCCATCGGCATCCTGGTCTTCACGGTGGCTGATCGTGTCTGGTTCGACCGCGAGCGACTACATCGACGCAGACGGACCCGACCGCACAAGGTCGGCCTGGTCGACTCGATCTACTACACGACCGTCACGCTGAGCACGACCGGGTACGGCGACATCGCGCCGGTCTCGGACACGGCGCGCGCCTGGTCAACGCGTTCATCATCACGCCGCTGCGCATCGCGTTCCTGGTGCTGTTGATCGGTACGACGCTCGAAGTGCTCGCCTCGCAGGGGCGAGAGATGTTCCGGGCCGCCCGATGGAGGAAGAACATGGACAAGCACGTCGTCATCATCGGCTACGGCACCAAGGGCCGCAGCGCCGTCGACACCCTGGTGAGCAACGGGCTCTCGCGTGACTCGGTGGTGGTCGTCGACCCGGGGTCGGTCGCCCAGGAGGAGGCCCACGCCGACGGACTGGCCGTGGTCACCGGCGACGCGACGCGCCGCGAGGTGCTGCGTCGTGCCGGGGTCGACCGGGCCCAGCAGGTCATCATCACCACCGCCCGCGACGACACGACCGTGCTGGCCACGCTGACCGTGCGTCAGCTGAACCCCGACACCTACATCGTCGCGGCGGTGCGTGAGCAGGACAACGTGCCGCTCGTGCGCCAGAGCGGCGCCGACTCGGTGATCACCTCCTCCGACGCGGTCGGCCGCCTGCTCGGTCTCGCGTCGTTCTCGCCCAACCTCGGCTCGGTGATGGAGGACCTGCTCACCCACGGCGAGGGGCTCGAGGTCGCCGAGCGCGACCTGATGGTCAGCGAGGTGGGCAAGGCGCCGCAGTCGCTGCCCGACCAGGTGATCGCGGTGGTCCGCGACGAGAAGGTCTACCGCTACTTCGACCCGACGGTCACGTTGCTGGCCCGGGGCGACCAGCTGATCGTCGTACGCCCCGCCAAGGAGCTGCCGTGGGCACCCCGGCCCGGCACCCACAACGAGGACGCCAGCGACGACGAGCCGTGAGCGGCTCGCCGACCGGTTCGCGGCGACTCGTAGGCTGACCGCGTGAAGAGCGCCGTCAAGCGGATCGTCCTCGAAGTGCTCGGCTGGATCCTGGTCGTCGTGGGCATCGCCGCGCTCGTGCTGCCCGGTCCCGGGCTGCTGGCGCTGTTCGCGGGAGTGGCGCTGCTCGCGACCCAGTACGAGTGGGCCGAGCGTCGCGTCGAGCCGGTGAAGAGGGCCGCGCTCCGCACGGCGGCCGACAGCGTCAAGTCGTGGCCGCGGATCGCGCTCTCGGCCTTCGGCGTCCTCTGGCTGGTGGGCTTCGGCATCCTCTGGGTCATCGACCCGGCGGCGCCCTCCTGGTGGCCGATCGACGACAAGTGGTGGCTGGTCGGCGGCTGGGGGACCGGTGCCACGCTGATCGGCTCGGGGATCCTGGCCGGCGCGATGGTCGTCTACAGCTACGTCCACTTCCGCGAGATCAAGGACGAGGAGCAGGCGCGAGAGCGCCGCCTCGACTGAACGGCACGAGCTGAGTGCGCAGAGCTGTGGCGACCAACACCCCGGTCAACGCGACCGGCGGCGAGTGGTGACGCAATCCACCTACTTGGTCTAGTTCACCCCTGCCGTCCGTAGGCCGAATACTTTGCCCCGACTGGTCCCGTGACTGACGATGGGGCGCAACCATGAGCAGATAGGGGCTGCAAGTGCGCACGATGTACGTCGCCGTGGTCGAGGTCGCGACCCGCAACGAGATCGATCTCGACGAGGCGAAGCGGCAGCTCGCCGACTACCGGCCCATCATCGGCACCTCGCCGCGCGGCTGGGCCGAGGTCCAGATGAGCTTCATGGCGACCGGACTCGCCCACGCCTGCACCAAGGCGGCCGCCGTGGCGCGCGCCGCGACCGGCGCAGAGTCGATCGCCTGCCAGGTGATGACCGAGCACGAGTACATCGCTCGTCAGGGGCTCGAGCCGGGACTCGTCGGCGGGCGACACACCGCCGGCCAGGAGCGGTGGGCGTTGCCGCGTCAGCCCACGGCTCGCGAAGCCACCTAGGCACCGTCCGGCAGGCGCGCTCAGTCGCAGGCGCGGTTCAGCCGCAGGCGCGCTCGTCGTAGCGGCGCGCTTCGTGGCTCTGCTCGGGCACGCGCGCCCGGTCCAGCACGGCGAGCTCCTCGCCCACCCGGTCGCCCCAGCGTTCGCCGGTCCAGTAACGGTGCAGGTTCGGCCGCTCCGTGTCCCGGTACCAGCCCGCAGGCTGCGCTCGCATGTCTCGCATTCGTCCCCCAACGAAGATCCGTTGTCACCAAGCGAAACGACGTCCGAAGAGGGTTGTCACGAACCATTGATGTGACATGCGCGGTTCGTCCGGATTAATCCACTTATGACGCTCACCATCCGGACGAACTGGGCGCCGTCATCTGGGATGCGGCCACCACTCGTCGATGAGTCCCGGCGCGCAGGAGGTTTCACACATCGGGCTTCTGGGGTACACGGGACAGCACATCGAAGTTCTGGGAGGGACGAATGGTTTTCATCCTGTGGTTGATCGCGGTCGTGCTGGTCATCAGCGGAATCGTGACGCTCGTACGCGGCCAGGTCCTGTTCGGCATCCTGCTGATCATCGTCGGGCCTGCTCGTGGGTCCGGGCGGGGTGAGCATCTTCAACAAGTGACGGCGCCCCGATGGGCGACCCCGACCGGGCCGCCCATCGGGACAAACCGCCCGAATCCGGACACGATGCGGCATGCTTGCCGGATGGACGGGGGATCGGCCACAGGTCATCTGACGGCGCCTGAAGCCGCCCCGTCCGTACGCCGCGATCCCGCGCCGCACGACGGCGGCGACGCCGCGCGAGTCGATCGCCCGGCGCGAGCTGCTCATCCTGGTGGTCGTCTGCCTGTGGTGCTTCGATCTCGCGCTGCACTACGACCTGAGCGTCTCGCTGCTCCGCTGGACCCGACGCCACGAGGCCTCGGGCCTCGGCGAGCTGCTGGTGCTGCTCCTCGCCGGGTTCCTGGGACTCTCCCTGATCGCCTGGCGGCGCTACCTGCACGGGCTGGGGGAGGCGCGCGAGCTCGACCGGACGCAGCGCGCCCTGGCCGTGACCACCGAGCGGTACCGGTCGCTGTTCGAGTTCCACCCGAGCGCGGTGTTCTCCGTCGACTTCACCGGTCGCTTCACCGCGACCAACGCGGCGTGCGAGCGGATCACCGGGTACGACGCCGACCAGCTGCGCGAGATGAGCTTCTACGACCTGCTCGCCCGCGGCTACGTCGACGGACACCGAGGCGGCGTTCGAGCGCGCCCTCGGCCGCGAGCCGCAGCAGCTCGAGGCGGCGGTCATCCACGCCGACGGCCACCTCGTGGAGCTGGCGATCACCGGACTGCCCGTCGTGGTCGACGAGCGTCGTCGTCGGCGTCTACGGCATCGCCGAGGACATCACCGAGGCCAAGCGCGTACGCCGGGAGCTGGTGCGCCACCGCGTGGAGGCCGAGCAGGCCAACGAGGCGAAGTCGCTGTTCCTGGCCAACGTGAGCCACGAGATCCGCAGCCCCCTGAGCAGCCTCCTCGGCACGACCGAGCTGCTGCGCGACAGCGGCCTCGACGACGGGCAGGTGGGCTTCGTCGACGCCATGGACCGCTCCGGCAAGCGGTTGCTGGCCCTGGTGAACCAGATCATGGAGTTCTCCCGGTTCGAGGTGGGCAAGTGCGGGGGCAACGCGGTGCCGTTCGACGTACGCCTGCTGGTCGGTGAGGTCGCAGCCCTGATGCGGCCCGTCGGCCGAGCGGAAGGGGCTGTTCTTCAAGTGCACCGTCGGTCCCGGCATCCCGGAGCTGGTGCACGGCGACCCGGCCAAGATCGCGCAGGTGCTCACCAACCTGCTGGACAACGCCATCAAGTTCACCGACTCGGGCTGGGTGCGGCTGATCGTCACCAGCGCCCACCACTTCGGCGACCGGGTCAGCATCCGGTTCGAGGTCCATGACTCCGGCATCGGCGTGAGCAAGGACCAGGAGCGGCGCCTCTACCTCGCCTTCAGCCAGGTGGCGCCGGCCACGCCGCGCAGCTACGACGGATCCGGGCTCGGGCTGGCCATCTCCCAACAGCTGGTGACGACGCATGGGGGGAGCGATCGGCCTCAGCAGCGCTCCCGGCCTGGGCAGCGCCTTCAGCTTCACCCTGCGGCTCACCCTGCCGGGGGACGAGGCCCGACACCGGCGCGTAGCAGCGAAACAGGCATTTCCGGCGTACTTCGCAAATAGATGCTTTAGTGGTCTAGAACGGCAAACGGGAAATCGGTGATTACTGTACTAGTGTGTCCCGTTTTGCCACTCTTTGGGTAGTGCCAATCCCGGGCACCCCCGCCATCAGAACCCGAGGACAGACACCATGTTGGACTTCTTCCGCAGCTTCTCCAGCAGCCGCCGCCAGACCGAGGACGGCGCCTCCGCCGTCGAGTACGGCCTGCTCGTCGCCGGCATCGCCGCGCTGATCGTCGCGATCGTCTTCCTGTTCGGTGGCGTGATCAAGAACAGCTTCTCCAAGACCTGTGGCGCCATCTCCAGCAAGGGATCCGCGTCGGCCACCTGCTGAGGCAGCGCCACCAGGAAGCAAGGATCGCGCTCTAGGGGTAGAGGCAGAAGGATCCGTTTGACAGGAAAGAGGCCCACGACGAGGGCCTCTTTTCTCGTTCCCGGAGTCGCGACGAGGCTCGAGGTCGCGGAGCGGACTAGCGCACTGGCCCCGCCAGCCGTTCGTGGTCGTAGCCTGCTGGGACCGGGAGTCCCCTGTCAGGGCGCCGACGAGCAGGTGAGGCACGTCGGAGGAACGCGATGTCCGAGACCGACCGTCGCCCCATCGGCACCCAACGCCCGGTGAGCGTGAGCTTCGTCGTGCTGTACGCGCTGGCGTACATCGGAGCGGTCCTGCTGTTCCTCGCGCCGCTGCTGGTCAGCCTGTCGTTGAAGGTCAACGCCCTCGTGGGCACCGATCGCGCGCCCAACAGCCTCTCGCTCGTCGCCGGTACCGGCGCGTTCCTCGCCATGTTCGCCAACCCGCTCTTCGGCAAGCTGAGCGACCGCACCAGCTCACGGCTGGGGATGCGACGACCCTGGATCGTGATCGGCCTGCTCGGTGGCTCCGTCGGGATCCTGGTGGTGGCGCTGGCACCCAACATCGGCGTCGTCCTGGTCGGCTGGTGCATCGCCCAGGTGTTCTTCAACGCGTTGCTCGCGGCGCTCATCGCGGTCCTGCCGGACCAGGTGCCGGTCGCCCAACGCGGGCGGGTCGCGGGCGTGCTGGGCATCTGCCTGCCGATCGCCTCGGTGAGCGGGACCTACGTCGTACAGCTGTTCACCGGCAACACCCTCGCGATGTTCCTGGCGCCGTGCGCGATCGGCGGGTTCCTCGTCCTGCTCTTCACCTTCCGGCTGACCGACCGCAGGCTGGCCGCCGCGGACAAGCCGGCGTGGTCCCTGCGGGAGCTCGCGAGCACGTTCTACGTCAACCCGCGGAGGCACCCCGACTTCGCCTGGGCCTTCGTCAGCCGCTTCATGTTCGTGCTGGCCTACGCGTTCCTCACCACGTACCAGGCCTACTACCTGCTGGAGAAGCTCGGCAGCGCCGAGGACGACGTCCCGCGACAGCTGTTCCTCGCCACCCTCGCCATGTCGAGCGTCGTCGTGGTCGCATCCCTGCTCGGCGGCTGGCTCTCCGACCGGACCGGTCGGCGCAAGGTGTTCGTCGTGTGCGGCCTCGATGGTGTTCGGCGTGGCGATGTTCGTGATCGCGCTCGCCGGCAGCTTCAACGGCTTCGTGGCCGGGATGGCCTCGGTGGCCTCGGCTTCGGCCTGTACACGGCCGTGGACCTGGCACTGGTCGCGGACGTGCTCCCGGACCCCGGCAGCGCCGCGAAGGACCTCGGCGTGATGAACATCGCCGGTGCACTGCCGTCCTCGGTGGCCCCCGCGGTCGCGCCCGCGATCCTGGCGCTGAGCAGCGGCAGCTACGGCGTGCTGTACGCGGTGGCCGGTGCCTGCGGGTGTTGGGAGCGGTCGCCATCCTGCGCGTGAAGCGCGTCCGCTGAGCGCGCTGTCTCGCGGTTCATCGCCAGCGGTCCCCGGAGGCGCGCACGTAGTTCCGCCACACGTACCGCCACGGGGTGACCGCGAGGATGACGACGACCAGGGAGCAGTTGACCACGATGTCGGTCGTGGCCGCGTCGAGGTGCCCGTCGACGGCCTGGGGCAGGGCGACCAGGGAGAGCCAGAGGAGCTTCCAGGCCGACTCGAACAACAGCACGGGGAGCAGCTTGACCGGGTAGCGCAGTCCGAGGAACGCCAGCAGCGACATCGCGGTGAGCAGGCACAGGGTCACGCCCTCGTAGAGCGGCAGGGTGTGGGCGTCCGGAAGGAGCGGCCACTTCACGAGGACGAGGCCGACGCCCATGAGCAGGTAGCCGGCCCGCATCAGGTGCAGCCGTGTGAGGGACAGCTCGGTCGTGGCGACGGTGGCCGGCGGTGGAGGACGGTCATGATTTCTCCTGGTTTGGCGATGAGTGGTACGGTCTGGGTTCCGCTGGGTCTGGTCGCCACGTTCCTCGCGTCGACTCCGAGCGCCAGCGATGTTGCTGTTACGGGAATCAGCGTCGGTGTCGTGGTGCGCGGCTCGACCGGTGTGACCGAGATGAGGGGTGACGCCGAGGTCGCGGACCTTGGCGAGCAGGCCGTGCAGCTCGGCCTGGTCGATCACGGTGCCGCGCAGGGTGGTGGTGCCGTCGTCCTGGCGGGTGAGGGTGAAGCCGTCGAACCAGGCCGACCAGTGCTGGTCGAGGTGGGCGCCGACCCGCAGCTCGTACGACGCGGCGACGTCGGGTGGTGGCGAGGTCATGACGCACCGACCAAGGTCGGCACGGGCGCGCCTGGCCCGTCGGACGGCGGGGCGGCGGATGACCCACTCGGCGACGGCGAGGTTGATGACCCAGGCAGCCGCCATCATCAGGTCGTGGCGGACGACGCCGGTGCCGAAGAGCGCCTCGCCGAAGCCGACGGTGAACGCCTGGGTGCCGGCGCCGAGCGCGAGGGCGTAGGCGCGGGTCATCCAGGCACGGTGCCGGGCGATGTCGCGGTTCCGGATGGCGACCAGGCCGAGGATGACGGCGGCGCCCATGCCGGAGCTGACCAGCAGCCGGGTCACCCACAGGATGTCGCCGGTGCCCTCCTTCTGGGGGTAGGCCAGCGTCATCCACAGGCCGGAGAACGCGACCGCGAGGCCCAGCACCACCAGCAGCCGTCCGGCGCGGCGGTGCCAGCCGGGGTGGCGGCGGCGCAGCCGGGCGGAGAACTGGAAGGCGCCGAGCACGGCGTAGACGACCGCGGCCACGATGTGCACGACCAGCGGGACCGGGGAGGCGGCGAACCGCGTGTCGGTCGGCAGGACCTCGGGGCCACCGAGCACCTCGACGAGGCGCCCGGTGCCGCCCAGGACCGGGATGAAGGCCAGTGCCAGCAGGGCGGGCGGCACCCACCAGCCCGCTCGGGCGCCGCTCGGACCGACGCTGCGCGGTCCGGCAGGGCCTGGTCGGCGTGGTTCATTCGACACCGGCGGTGCTGGGCGCCGGGTGTCGCGACCTCGGTCTCGACGGTGGCGGTCGTCGGCCCGGGCGACCTGCCACAGCGAGTAGCCCAGGGCGATCATGGCGATGCCGTTGGGGAAGGCCAGGAACCGGTAGAAGGCGTCCGGCATCAGCGCGAGGGCGGCGGTGGCGAGGCCGGCGACGGCGAGCAGGGCGGCGGCCCAGCGGGGCAGGACGCGGGCCCGGTACAGCGCGATGCCGAAGAGCAGGCTGCCGACCAGGTAGGCGAAGCCGGCCACCTTGATCACGGTCGCGAACGCCCCGATGTCGCCGTGCACGGTGCCGCGGCCGGTGTTGACGGCGATGGCGTCGTTGACGAAGCCGGGGTTGGAGGTGGCCACCTCCGGCAGCACGTAGGCGGCGGCGAAGGTGACGCACATGATGCCGAGGTAGCCGACGGCGAACACCAGGTAGCCGATGAGCCCGAGGAGCCCGTGCTTGCGGACCTGGTTCAGGTACATGCCGGTGATGCCGGCCAGGGCCAGCGCGGCCATCAGCACCTTCAGGGAGTCGCGGACGTAGACGTCGGTGGTCTGGATCGAGGTGGCGTTCAGCTGGGGGTGGTTGATCTGGACGCCGATGAAGATGGCGCCGGCGGCGGCGGCCGCGATGCCGGCCCACCGGGTCAGGAGGTCGGGGTGATGGTCATGTCGGGCTCCTTTCGGGTTGGTCCGTGGCGGGTGCCGCGGGGATACCTGGAACCTAGGAAGGAGCGGGGTCGCCGCGTCACCACATGATGTGACTGACGATGTGACCTCGAGCGGCGCCCGAGGCAGCGTCGCGCCTAGATGAGTCCGTGCTCGTGGGCCCTGCGTACGGCGGCGGCGCGCGTCTTGACGTCGAGCTTGGTGAAGATGCGCTTGGTGTGGGTGCGCAGGGTGTTCAGCGAGACGTAGAGCTCATCGGCGATCTGCGGCCCGGTCAGCTCGGAGTCCAGGAGCCGGAGGACCTCGATCTCGCGCTGGCTCAGCGGGTCGGCCAGGGCCGGCTGTGCGGGTCGAGCCTTCCGGAGCCGGGTGTGGGCCGCTCCAGCAGCCGACGAGCCCGGTCCGCGCACGTCTGGTCCTGACCGCTGGTCGGGCGGCGTCGCGCAGCAGATCCAGCATCGGGGCGCCCTCGTCCAGGAACAGCCGGACGTGGCTCTCCGGCTCCGGGTCGTCGGCTCAGCGCCCGGCCCAGGACGTCCAGCGCGCCGGTCACGGTCGCCGCCGGCGTGCGTGGCGAGGCCTGCAGCATCCGGATCTCCAGCAGGCTGCCGTCGCGCCCGGCGTCGCGGCGGCGGCGTGCAGCCGGTCGAGCAGCGCTCGAACGGCCGCCAGCCGCGGCCTCGCCGGTGGTCTGACCCGGCGCGGATGCTGGGCCAGGAGCAGCCGGACCAGGGTCAGGTGCTCGTACTCGTGCAGGTAGTCCGGGTCGTCATCGACGCTGAGGCCTCGCTCGTTCCCGGGCCCAGGCCGCGCCGCGCCAGGTCACCGGTGGCGATCTGGAGCCGGGCCTTCATCGCCGCGATCGGACGAGTCGGGGTAGAAGCCGTGCCGGTAAGAGCGCCGCGGCCTGGTCGAGCAGCTGCATCGCTGCCTCGTGGTCGCCGCGCGCGGCGCGCACCTGGGCCATGGCCACGGACCAGCGGTGCCGGTTCTCGGTGATGGAGCCTCGTTCGGCCAGGATCCGCGCCGTCTCCAGGTGCGCCTCGGCACCGGCGAGGTCGTCGAGCTCGCGGTCGAGCTCGGCCAGACCGACGTGCAGGTCGGCGGTGGCCCGCGGGTAGGGCTCGCCGTTCCCGGTGGCGGTCCGCAGCGCCTGCTCGTAGAGCTGGCGGGCGCGGCTGGGTCGGCCGGCGGCGACCCACATGTCGGCGAGCACGATCGTGCCGTCCAGCTCGTCGACCAGGTTGCCGGCGGCGTGCAGGCTGCGGACCGCCTCGGAGAAGGTGGCGATGGCCTCGTCGACGTCTCCGGCCGCCCAGGCCGCCAGGCCGAGGAACCCGCCTGCGCCGCCCCGCACAAGTGGTCCTCGGGCCCGGCCAGGTCCAGCGCGCGCCTGCGCGTGCCGACGGTTCCGGCGACGTCGCCGCGGGCCTGGGCCAGGGAGGCGCGGTAGACCAGGATCGTGGCCGGCTGCGGTCCGCAGGTCGTCGGTGTCGGCCCACGTGGCTGCCAGTTCCGGGTCGCGGGCGCCGGCCGCCAGCGCCGCGTCGGCGTCGTCGAGGCGGGCCTCCAGCCCGTCGAGGTCGCCGGCCATCATCAGCGCCCAGCCGGCCACGATGCTCAGGACCGGGCTCCGGCGGACGACCGGCTCCGGCAGTGCCCGGATCCAGGTCAGCAGCAGGTGTCCTGCCGGGCGCGACGCACCTCGGGCAGCGCTTCCTCCACCAGGTAGGCGGCGCGTGCGAAGTCCTCGGCGGCGAGGGCGTGCCGGACGGCGTCGGCGACGAGGCCGCGCGCGGCGTACCAGTCGCTGGCCCGCCGGTGCAGCTCGCGGCACCAGGCGGGATGCTCGGTGAGCAGGCGGGCGTGCAGCACGTCGGCGAACAGGTGGTGGTAGCGGTACCAGGAGCGCTCGGTGTCCAGCGGGACGACGAACAGGTTGTCGCGCTCGAGCGTCTCCAGCACGCTGCTGACCCGGGCGGCCGGGACCGCGTCGCACAGGGGACCGGTGAGCCGATCGAGCACGGCGGTGCGCAGCAGGAAGTCGCGCACGTCGGCCGGTTGCCGGGCCAGGACCTCGTCGGCCAGGTAGTCGATGACGAACCGGTTGCTGCCGGTGAACGCCTCGATGAAGTCCTCGACCTCGGGCCGCGTCGGGATCGCGCGCAACGACAGCGCGGCCAGCTGCAGGCCCGCGATCCAGCCCTCGGTGCGTTCCTCGAGGGCGTCGACGTCGGCGGTGTCGAGGTCCAGGCCCATCGCCTGGTTGAGGAACTCGCGTGCCTCATCGCGGGGTGAAGCGGAGGTCGGCGCCGCGGACCTCGACGAGCTGGCCGCGACTGCGCAGCCGCGCCAGGGGCAGCGGCGGGTCGGCGCGGGTGGCCATCATCAGGTGCAGCTGATCGGGAAGATGGTCCAGGAGGAAGGTCATCGCCTCGTGCACGTCGGCGGAGGTGATGACGTGGTAGTCGTCGAGGACGAGGACCCGCTGCTCGTCCGGCCCGTTCTCCGCCGTACGGGCAACGGCGTTGACCAGCGCCGTCAGGCTGTGGTGGCGTCCGCGGGCAGGTGCTCGAGGACCGTCGCCGGCTCGAGGTCGACGCCGACCCCCGCGAGGGCCGCCACCAGGTGCGTCAACAGCCGCGCCAGGTCGTTGTCCCCTCGTCGAGGGACAGCCACGCCGTACGGCGTCGCGGGTCTCGCTCAGCTCGTTGGGCGACCCACTCGCTGAGCACGGTCGTCTTCCCGAATCCGGCGGTGCGGACACGAGCGTCAGCCGATGACCGGGAACCAGGGTGGCGTCGAGCTGCTCCTCGAGTCGGGTGCGCACGACGGCCTGCGGGCGCCGGGCCGGCGCGAACAGCTTCGTCGCGAGCACCGCAGTCGACACATCCGGATCATAGGAGCCGCGCCTACTCGCCGGGTGAGCTCGAGCGCACGTGGATGCGTTCCCCGGGCGACCGAACAGGCTCAAGACCTCTGCGGGACCGTCGCCGGTGCTGCCGAACCAGTGCGGCCGGGTGGTGTCGAACTCGACCGCCTCGCCGGCGCCCAGGAGGCGGTCGTCGTCCTCGAGGATCAGGCGCATCCGGCCCGAAAGGACGTAGAGCCACTCGTAGCCGTCGTGGCGCGCAGGTTCGGAGTGGACTGGTCGGGCGGGAATGATGATCTTCCACGCCTGGATCCCACCCGGAGGGTGTCAACGGCAGGACCGTTCGGCCCTTCACCCTGCGAGGCTTGAGGCGGACCCGGGGGTCGCCCACGTCCGGGAGCGCCGACGAGATCGTCCAGCGGCACCCGGTAGGCCTGCGCCAGCGACAGCAACAGCTCCAGGGTGGGGCGACGCTGCCCGTTCTCCAGCCGGGAGAGGGTGCTCTTGGAGATGCCGGTGCGCTCGGAGAGCTCGACGAGCGTGATGTCCCTCTGCCCGCGGATCTGCCGCAGGCGTGAGCCGACCTGGTCCAGGGCCGCCGCAATGGCGTCAGTCGGGTCGCTCACAGCCCATTGGAGTGGTGATTCCCAGGATCGGCAACATTCGTTGTCGCGGCGAAGCGGTGCGCGCACTGTTGCGGACATGAGTCGGACCATCCTCCGGCAACCCAGACCCAACCCAGTCACCTCGAACCCCAGGAGAACCATGTCCAACGCCAGCGCCACCCCGCGTCCGGTCGGCCCACCGACGAAGCACCAGCTCGCCGTCATGATCTGGCTGGCCGTCTTCCCGACCCTGACCGCCCTCAACCTGGTGCTGGGCGACTGGCTCCGGGACCTCTCGCCGGTGGTGCGGACCTTCGTGCTGGCCACCGTCGCCGTACCCATCGTCATCTACGGCCTGATGCCCCAGCTCCACAAGGCACGTGTCCGGCTCCTCACCCGCATCGCCGGCGTCTGAGCCGCGTCGGCTCCTCGAGCCCACGCCACCGGGGTGTTCTAGGCTCGCCACATCGCCCGACCCCAGGAGGGGAGCTGTGGTGACAAGCCCTCTGCTGGAGACCAAGCTCTTCGTCCCGAAGCCCCGCGGCGACGCCGTGTCGCGGCCCCGGTTGATCGAGCTGCTGGACCGCGGGCGCGAGGCCCGGCTCACCCTGGTCTCCGCACCCGCCGGCTTCGGGAAGACGACCCTGCTCGCCAGGGGGCTCACCAGACCGGACCGGAGCGACGGTCGCGTGGCTGTCCCTGGACGAAGGTGACAGTCAGCCCGCCCGGTTCTGGACCTACCTCGTCACCGCGGTCCAACGGGCGGTGCCTGAGGTCGGGGACAGTGCCTTGGCCCTGCTGCTCACCACCCAGCCGTCCCTCGACAGCGTGCTGGCCACCCTCATCAACGAGCTCAGCGCGGTGTCCACCGACCTGGACGTGGTCCTGGACGACTACCACCTCGTCGACAGCCCGGACCTGCAGCCGAGCGTGTCCTACCTGCGTCGAGCACCTTCCGCCCCAGGTGCACCTGGTCATCAGCACCCGCGTGGACCCGGCGTTGCCACTGGCCCGACTGCGCGCGCGGGGCGAGCTGGTCGAGATCCGTGCCGCCGACCTGCGCTTCACGCTGACCGAGGCCTCGGCGTACCTCAACGACGTCGCCGCCCTCGCGATCACTCCGGGCGACATCGCGACGCTGGAGACCCGCACCGAGGGCTGGATCGCCGCCCTGCAGCTCGCGGCGCTGTCCTTGCGGGGGCGCGCAGACGCCACGGCGTTCATCGCCGCCTTCGCCGGCGACGACCGCTACATCGTGGACTACCTGGCCGAAGAGGTGCTCAACCGTCAACCGTCGCAGGTGCGTGACTTCCTGCTCCAGACCTCGATCCTCGACCGGATGAGCGGACCGCTGTGCGAGGCCGTGACCGGCAACGCGGGCAGCCAGGACATGCTCGAGCACCTGGACCGGGCCAACCTGTTCCTCGTCCCGCTGGACGGCAACCGTCGCTGGTACCGCTACCACCACCTGTTCGCCGAAGTCATCGGGACCCATCTCCTCGACGAGCGGCCCGAGCAGGTCGCAGACCTGCACCGCCGCGCCAGCCAGTGGTACGACGAAGCGGGTGAACCGGTCCCGGCCGTGCGGCACGCGGTCGCCGCCGGTGACATCGACCGGGCAGCGGACCTCGCCGAGCTCGCGGTGCCGTCGTTGCAGCGGGACCGGCAGGAGGCCACCATCGCCGCCTGGCTCGAGGTCATCCCGGACGAGGTGGTGCAGGCACGACCTGTGCTGGCGCTCGGCTTCGTCGGGGCACTGATGTCCGGTGGACAGTTCGCCGCCGCCGAGGGCGCCTCGACGATCTCGAGCAACACCTCGGGGCCCAGGGCCCGACGGCGACGGAGGCGGGCCACCCGGCCCGATCGTCATCGACCGGGCCGAGTGGGACCGGCTGCCCGCAGCCGTCGAGCTGTACCGTTCCGCGCTGTCGCTGATCCACGGCGATCCGGCGGCCACCATCGCCCATGCCGACGTGGCCACCTCCATCGCCGCCGACGACGACCACCTGACGCGAGCCGGTGCCGCCGCCACCGCCGGGCTCGCGCGCTGGGCCGGTGGACAGCTGGAGGAGGCGCACCGCTCGTACGCGGCCTGCGTCGAGGGGTTGCGTCGGGCCGGGCACATCTCCGACGTCCTGGGTTGCTCGGTCACGCTGGGCGACATCCGCATCACCCAAGGGCGGCTCACCGACGCCCTGGCGACGTACCAGGACGCGCTGCGTCTCGCCGAGGACGACCCCGTGGCGATGACGCGGGGGACCGCTGACATGCACGTCGGCATCAGCGGGGTCGCCTGTGAGCGCAACGACCTGGCCACCGCGGCCCTGCATCTGCAGCGGGCTCTCGAGGTCGGGGACGCTGCGGGCCTGCCGCAGAACCCCTACCGACGGCGGGCCGCGCAGGCCCGTCTGCTCGCGGCCCAGGGGGAGCTGCCCCGGGCGATCGAGCTCCTCGACGAGGCCGAGCAGGTGTACTTCGGGGACTTCGCCCCCAACGTGCGGCCCGTCGCAGCGCGGCGTACCCGCCTCCTGCTCGCGAGTGGGGACCTCGCCGCCGCGGCGTCCTGGGTGCGCAGCGCCGAGCTGGCCGCGGATGACGAGCTCAGCTACCTGCGCGAGTTCGAGCACATCACCCTGGCCATGGTGCTGCTGGCCCAGCACCGCGACGGACGCTCACCCGCCGCCGCGCAGGTGGCGCAGAGGGTTGCTCGAGCGGCTGCTGGCTGGCGGCCGAGGCCGGTGGCCGGATGGGCAACGTCATCGAGATCCTCGTGCAGCTGGCGCTGGCATCCGACGCCCTGGGGGAGAGGACGCGCGCCACCGAGCTGCTGGGCCGTGCGCTGGTCATGGCTGAGGACGAGGGCCACGTCCGGGTCTTCCTCGAGGCGACACCGGCCCTGAGCTGCGCTGCTCCGTGGCATCGAGCCGGACTCACCCGGGTGGCGGCACGCGCGCGCCGTGCTTGCCGAGGGAAGCACGCCCTGTCCTCGGCAACGCCTCTCGTCGACGAGCTGAGTGAACGCGAGCTCGACGTCCTCCGGCTGCTGGGCAGCGAGCTGGGCGGACCCGCGATCGCGCGCGAGCTCAGCGTCTCGGTGAACACGGTCCGGACCCACACCCGCCACATCTACGCCAAGCTCGGCGTCACCAATCGGCGCGAGGCCGTGCGCGAAGCCGCCCGCCTGGGTCTCCTGCACCGCTCCGCCCGCTGAACCGCGCCACGCGGCCTCCGGGAAATCACCCAGCCGCTCACCAGATGTGATGACGCCTGCTCACCAGGTCCGCTCCTAGCGTGCACGCACCGCACCACCCGAGGAGCACCCATGAGCAAGCCGTACGCCGACCGAGCACCCCACGCCGGCTGGTACCGCATCCGCATCCAGGGCCACCTCGCATCGCGCTGGGCGACCCGCTTCGAGCCGATGGCCCTGAGCCGCCATGCCGACGGCACCACCCTCATCCAGGGGCTCGTCGTCGACCAGGCCGCACTGCACGGCTTGCTGCAGCAGGTCCGGGACACCGGCCTCCCGCTGATCTCGGTCACGCAGACCGATCCCGACCGAGCCCGACGTACCGATCAGCGCAACCCCGCTAGCCCTCACAGAACACCAACGAAGGAGACCGTCATGACCACCACCACCCGCACCCCCGAAGCGAGGACCTCCCAGCGAGTCCCGATGGATTCCGTACGACGGACCGCCCTCGTCGTCGGGATCCTCTTCGTGATCACCTACATCACGTCCATCGCCGCCAAGTTCGCGTTCTACCCGCCGCTGCTGAACCACGCCGACTACATCGTCGGCTCGGGCCAGGACACCCGCGTGCTGTGGGGAGCCTTCTCCGAGGTGATCCTGATCATCGCGAACATCGGCACCGCCGTCGCCCTGTACCCCGTCGTCAAGCGTCGCTTCCCGGCACTCTCGCTCGGCTTCGTCACCGCACGCGTCATGGAGAGCGTGTTCATCGCCGTCGGCATCCTCAGCGTCCTCACCGTCGTCACCATGCGTGCCGACTTCGCCGGCAGCAGCGACGCTGACAGCAGCGCCCTCGTGACCGTCGGGCATGCGTTCGTCGCTCTCCAGGAGTGGACGTTCCAGCTCGGGCCGGCCTTCGTCGTCGGCGTCGGCAACGGCATGCTGCTCGGCTACATGATGTACCGGTCCCGCATGGTCCCGCGCGGCCTGGCCATGCTGGGTCTGGTCGGCGGCCCGCTGATCTGCCTCTCCGGAGCAGCCGTCATCCTCGGCGTCATCGACCCCAGCTCCACGGTGCAGAACCTCGCCAGCATCCCCGAGTTCTTCTGGGAGCTCAGCTTCGGCATCTATCTCATCGTCAAGGGCTTCAAGCCGTCGTCGGTCACGGCCGGCATGGTGGACGCACGCTGATCGCGTCGACTCGGCACGCAGCAGGAAGGGGCCCCGGCTGGGGCCCCTTTCCGCGTGAGACCGGAACGGGTCATTTCCCGAGGTCGAACCGCCGGGGCCGGCTGCGGCGTAGACTCCGGGCCTTGGCCAGGGCCGCGTCTCACACGGGAGATGTCCTGTGCCCCAGGGAGAGGTTGCCGCGATGCCGGCCCACGACGTACCCGCCACACCACGACGACCGGGGGAGCCCTGGTTCCTGTGGAACCAGGTGGTCAAGGCGCGCAGTGTCGTCGCCTCGGAGAGGCTGACGCCGGTCGGCCGGTCCACCTCGACCGCTCGGGCCGACCTGCTCTCCGCCCTGGAGGCGTACGCCGTGAGCCTCACGAACCACCGGCGGCCGATCCCGTACGCGTTGCGCGACGAGCTGCGGATGATGCGCCTGTCGCGCTAGCACCGACCTGGAGATGAAGACGGCCTCTGATCCTGCGTTTCGCAGGTCAGAGGCCGATGTTGCTGGTGGGCGATACTGGGTTTGAACCAGTGACCTCTTCCGTGTCAAGGAAGCGCGCTACCGCTGCGCCAATCGCCCCAGGGTGATGCTCTATGTAGTTCGAGGTGGGTACGGGATTCGAACCCGTGTGGACGGATTTGCAGTCCGTTGCCTCGCCTCTCGGCCAACCCACCGCGGAGGCTTCGGCTTTCTCTCCGAGCGGACGACGAGGCTCGAACTCGCGACCTCAACCTTGGCAAGGTTGCGCTCTACCAACTGAGCTACGTCCGCTTGCGACCGCCGGTTTCCCTGCGGTGCGAAGGAAACCATAGCCGAATAGCCCGGTGCCACAAACTTGGGCCTACCCGTGCGGGTCGGGCGTCGACGATGCCCCGACGACGCGGGTTAATGTCGATCGCATGCACGCCTGGGTCAACGGCCAGCTGCTCACCGATCCGCAGTCGCCGGCCATCGTCGTCAGCGACCACGGACTCACCGTCGGGGACGGGGTGTTCGAGGCCGTCAAGGTCGTCGACGGTCAACCGTTCGCGCTGACGCGTCATCTCGAACGTCTCGGTCGTTCGGCGGCGGCACTGGGACTCCCGGCGCCGAACCTCGATGCGCTGCGTGGCGCTGTCTCCGACGTACTCGCACGGGAGCCGTTGGCCCTGGGCCGGATCCGGATCACCTACACCGGTGGCCCCGCACCCCTGGGGTCGGGACGTGGCGACGCCGCGCCGACGACGGTCGTGGTCGCGGCACCGATGGATCCTGCGGCCAGGACGAGCTCCGTGGTGACGGTTCCCTGGCCGCGCAACGAGCGCGGGGCCCTGGCGGGCGTGAAGTCGACGTCGTACGCCGAGAACGTGGTCGCCCTGGCCGAGGCGGCCAAGCACGACGCCTCCGAGGCGATCTTCGCGAACCTCGCGGGCCACCTCTGCGAGGGGACCGGCTCGAACGTCGGCTACGTCGTCGGGGGAGAGGTGCGGACCCCGACGCTGGCATCGGGATGCCTGGCCGGCGTGACGCGGGCGCTGCTCCTGGAGTGGTACGACGTGCGCGAGATCGACGAGCCGATCGAGGTGCTCGACTCCGCCGACGAGATCTTCTTGCTCTCCACGACCCGGGACGTGCAGGCGGTGCATCGCTGGAACGACCGCGACCTGGAGGCTCCTGGCCCGATCACCCGTCAGCTCATGGAGCTGTGGGCGGCCAGGGAGGTCGAGGACGTCGACCCGTGAGGGTCGGCTGACTCGACGAGCGTCAGGCGCTGAGGATCTGGGCGAGCTCGTCGTCGAAGTCGACGAAGGAGCTCTCCTGGCCGTCCGGCACGGAGGCCAGCATCGACTGGACGAAGGTGGTGACGCTGCGGGAGCTCGCCTGGACGAGCAGCTCGCCGTCGGGGGAGCACAGCTCGATGATCACGACGGCGCTGCCGTCGGAGCTCAGGCACGGCCACACGTGGACGTCGCCGTCACCGGTGGGCTCGAAGAGACCTTCGACGAGCAGTTCCCGGCCGAACGTCCAGAGGACTTCCTGTACGCCGGTGCGGAACACCATGGTCACGGCGTACGGGTCGGCCGGGTCGAAGACCAAGTCGGCGTCGATCGAGGTGGCCTCGCCCTGCGGGTCCACGAACTCGAGCTCGACACTCTCGGTGACGACCTGAGCGGTCTTCGTCTGCTTCATCGTTACTCCCCTTGTTCCCGGTCAGGGTTTCCCTCCAGAGACCCCTTCGCGCCCTCCACGCGATAGGGGAATGATGCTCACGGTTTCCGGAGGGCGACAGGCCTTCTTCCGATATGTCCGTTTAATCCCCCGAGTGGTCTACGTTTCTTACGCCACTGGTCTATTTCGAGGCTCCATTGGTCTAGTCAGGTTCGGAGCCATATGTGCCTGCCGAGGCTGCGCGAGGTATGGCTCCAGCCGCCCGGTCACTCGGAGCCGGGAGGCAGGTCGCGATTCGGAGGCCACCGGCTCCTGCGCTATGGTTTCCCGCGCATCGACCGGGGCGATTGGCGCAGTGGTAGCGCGCTTCGTTCACACCGAAGAGGTCACTGGTTCGAACCCAGTATCGCCCACCCGTTTCGAGCGCCGGCCCGGCGGCGCAGTGGTAGCGCGGCTCTGCCGTTTGCACCGAAGAGGTCACTGGTTCGAACCCAGTATCGCCCACCCGAGCGTCACCGGCGGCGCAGTGGTAGCGCGGCTCTGCCGTTGCACCGAAGAGGTCACTGGTTCGACCCAGTATCGCCCACCAGGCATGCTGCACGTGGCGACGAGACGCCTAGACCACCCGCAGCGTGTCTGGCGTTTCATCAAGCGCGGCGCGGCCAACAACTAGCGTGCACAGCCATGGAGCCCTCCCCGCCCGGCTGGTACCGCGACCCCAAGGCCCCGGGGGCCGGCGCTACTGGGACGGCCACTCCTGGGTCGACGTGGACGGCGTCCTGGACGGCCATCCCGAGCCGGGACCGGTGCCGTCCGGGCTGCGGATCGTCTCCCAGCGGCGTGCCGAGCACGAGGTCCCGCCCGCGCCCGAGGCCAGCCGACGAGGTCGACACGGAGTCGCTGCCGGACTGAGGCTCCGCGCCTTATCCGTTTGCGGCGTACGGGCACGCCGTCGATACGATCGCCGGGTTCGACTCCCACCCCTCCAGCGCCAGGAGCCACCCGTGTCCCAGATCAACGTCGTCCTCGTGCACGCCGACCGGCGTGAGGACCAGACGGTGACCACGGGCACCAAGGCGTGGGAGCTGTTCCAGGAGAGTCCCGAGGTGATCGCCGCCCGCGTCGACGGGATGCTGCGCGACCTGGCCTACGAGGTCGCCGAGGGCGACGAGGTGGAGCCGGTCGCGATCGACAGCGCCGACGGCCGCGACATCCTGCGGCACTCGACCGCGCACGTGATGGCCCAGGCCGTCCAGGAGCTGTTCCCCGACGCGAAGCTCGGGATCGGGCCGCCGATCGAGAACGGCTTCTACTACGACTTCGACGTCGAGCCCCGTTCGTGCCCGAGGACCTCGAGAAGATCGAGACCCGGATGCGCAAGATCATCAAGGAGAACCAGCGCTTCTCGCGCCGCGCGGTCTCCGACGACGACGCCCGCGAGGAGCTCGCCGACGAGCCCTACAAGCTCGAGCTGATCGGCCTCAAGGGCTCGGCCGCCGACGCGGCCGAGGGCGCCAGCGCCGAGGTCGGCGCGGGCGAGCTGACCATCTACGACAACATCAACCGCAAGGGCGAGGTCGCCTGGAAGGACCTCTGCCGCGGGCCGCACCTGCCGACCACCAAGCGGATCCCGGCGTTCAAGCTGATGCGCTCGGCCGCGGCGTACTGGCGCGGCAACGAGAAGAACAAGCAGCTGCAGCGCATCTACGGCACCGCCTGGGAGAGCAAGGAGGCGCTCGAGGAGCACCTCCACCGCATCGAGGAGGCCGAGCGGCGCGACCACCGCAAGCTCGGGCGCGACCTCGACCTCTTCAGCTTCCCCGACGAGATCGGCTCGGGCCTGCCGGTCTTCCACCCCAAGGGCGGCGTGATCAAGCGGGAGATGGAGGACTACGTCCGCGCAGCGCCACATCGAGGAGGGCTTCGAGTACGTCGGCACCCCGCACATCGCCAAGGAGGGGCTCTTCCACCTCTCCGGGCCACCTGCCGTACTACGCCGACGGGATGTTCCCGCCGATGGACGTCGAGGGCGCGGACTACTGCCTCAAGGCGATGAACTGCCCGATGCACAACCTGATCTTCCGGTCGCGCGGGCGCTCCTACCGCGAGCTGCCGCTGCGGCTCTTCGAGTTCGGGCACGTCTACCGGCTACGAGAAGTCCGGCGTCATCCACGGGCTGACCCGCGTCCGTGGGTTCGCCCAGGACGACTCGCACTCCTACGTGACCAAGGAGCAGGCGCCCGACGAGATCAAGCACCTGCTCGAGCTTCTGCCTCGGGCTGCTCCGCGACTTCGGTCTCGACGACTTCTACCTCGAGCTGTCCACCCGCGACGACTCCAAGCCCGACAAGTTCATCGGCTCCGACGAGGACTGGGCCGTGCGCGACCAAGGTGCTCGAGGACGTCGCCATCGAGTCCGGGCCTCGAGCTGGTGCCGGACCCGGGCGGCGCGGCGTACTACGGACCCAAGATCTCGGTGCAGGCGCGCGACGCCATCGGCCGCACCTGGCAGATGTCGACGATCCAGTACGACTTCAACCAGCCCAAGGGCTTCGACCTGCAGTACCGGCGCGCCGACGGCATCGCGCCAGCAGCCGGTGATGATCCACTCCGCCAAGTTCGGCTCGATCGAGCGGTTCATCGGCGTGCTGGTCGAGCACTACGCCGGCGCCTTCCCTCCCTGGCTCGCGCCCGTCCAGGTGCAGGGCATCCCGATCGCCGAGCGGCACAACGACTACCTCGCCGACATCGCGGCGCGGATGAAGGCCGAGGGGCTGCGCGTCGAGGTCGACGACTCCGACGACCGGATGCAGAAGAAGATCCGCAACGCCCAGCTCCAGAAGGTGCCGTTCATGGTGATCGCCGGCGACACCGACGTCGAGGCCGGTGCGGTGAGCTTCCGCTACCGCGACGGCCACCAGGACAACGGCGTGCCGGTCGACGAGGCGATCAAGCGCGTGGCCGAGGCCGTGGCCAGCCGGGTGCAGGTGTGAACGATCCCGGCGGCGTCGACCGGTTGGGCTTCGAGGGGTTCGACCGCCTCTGGACCCCGCACCGGATGGCGTACGTCGCGCCGCGGGACCCGGTCGACCCCGCGGACGCCGGCTGCCCGTTCTGCGCGATGGAGGACCTGCCCGTCGAGGAGAGCCTCGTGGTCGCCCGTGGGGAGCACTGCTTCGCCGTACTGAACCTGCACCCGTACAACCCCGGGCACCTGATGGTGCTGCCGCTGCGCCACGTCGCCGAGCTCGAGGAGCTCACCGCGGAGGAGGCCGCCGAGCTGATGGCCATGACCCAGCAGGCGATCCGGGTGCTCAAGCAGGTCAGCGGACCGCACGCCTTCAACGTGGGCCTGAACCTCGGCGGCATCGCCGGCGGCTCGCTGGCCGACCACCTGCACCAGCACGTCGTACCCCGCTGGTCGGGCGACGCGAACTTCATCACCGTCGTCGGCGCCACCAAGACGCTGCCGCAGCTGCTCGCCGACACGCGCGAGCTGCTGGCCGAGGCGTGGCCGGAGCCGGTCAGCTGACCAGGTAGGGGTGCTCCGCGGCCCGCCCCTGGAAGCTGAGGATCGCCGGGTTCTGCACCCGACCCTCGCGGATCTCGATCGCGCGGCTGATCGTCTCGTCGGCGTCCCACGCGTCCGGACCGCCCATCACGATCGGCAGGAACGGCAGCAGGGCCTCGCTGTTCTCCCAGGTCGCCGAGTTCCAGAGGTACGACGGACTGTGGTCGACCGCGTAGTAGTCGACCCTGTCCTCGACGGTGAACATCGGCTCGTCGAAGGTCGTGGGCCGGGCCCACTCGAAGCCCATGCCCTCGTCGCAGGAGACGTCGACGATCAGGCTGCCGCGGCGGAAGGCGGCGACGTCGGCCGTGTCCAGGAACATCAACGGTGCCGCCGTGTCCTGGAGCGTGCAGTTGACGACGATGTCGTTCTCGGCGAGGTACGGCGCCAGCGGCACCCGTCCTCGATCGGTGATCACGTGGCTGCGGTGCGGAGGCTCGGGGTCGTGGTCGAACTGCCGGATCAGCACCCGGTGGATCGGCGACCCCACGGCAGCCACGCCCCGGTTGGTGAGCACGGCGATGTCGTGCACACCGTGCGCGTTCAGGGCGGTGACGGCTCCGCGAGCGGTGGCGCCGAACCCGATCACGACTGCACTGAGCCGTCGCCCGTAGTCGCCCGTGGACCCGGTCAGCTCGAGGGCCTGCAGGACCGAGCAGTACCCGGCGAGCTCGTTGTTCTTGTGGAACACGTGCAGGCCCACGGCGCCGTCGACCGTCCAGTGGTTCATCACCTCGAAGGCGATCAGGGTCAGGCGCTGGTCGATGGCCATCTGGGTCATCACCGGGTCCTGCACGCAGTGCGGCCAGCCCCACAGGACCTGTCCGGAGCTCATCGCAGCGACGTCCTCGTGCTGCGGCTTGGGCAGGACCACGATGTCGGAGTCGGCGAGGATCTCCTCGCGGCTGGCGAACCCGGCCACGAGGTCGGCGAGCTCGCTGTCGGCGTACCGGAAGCGGGAGCCGTACCCGTGCTCGAGCGTCATGCGCTGCCGGAGCGCGCTCGGGATCCGCGCGAGGTGCTCGGGGTGGAGGGGGAGCCGGTGCTCGTTCTCCTTGGTGGACGACCCGACGACGCCCAGGCTCAGCGGCGCCGAGGTCACTTCTTCTTCGGGTCGTGCAGGCGGTCGTGCTCGCTCTGGGCGTCGGCGCGCTTGTCGGCGCGCTTCTCCTTGATCGACTTGCCGGACTTCTTGGACATGGTCTTGCGTGGCGACTTGTCGCTCATGGGGACTCCCAGATGGGAAGCCTGACTGGCTCCGTAGCTGTGACGGTACGCCTAGACCAGATCCCGCCACTTCTGTCCCGTTCTGGCGTCTTGCCCGGCCGGACCGGCCGGAGGAACGTGGAGAGGCGCCGGCGGTGCCGCTGGGGTGCCGCGCCAGGAGAGGGAGGGCGGCATGCACGCACGTTCGATCACGATCATGGGGGACCCGCGGAAGCTCGACTCGGGGATCGAGTTCGTCCGAGACGTCGTACAGCCGGAGATCACCTCCATGGAGGGCTGCATCGGGCTCTCCATGCTCGTGGACCGGGCCACCGGTCACAGCATCGTCACCAGTGCCTGGCGCGACGAGGGGGCCATGCGTGCGAGTGACGCCGGGCTCGTGGCCGCACGCGCCCGCGGCGGCGAGATCATGGGCGGCGACCCGCGGGTCGAGGAGTGGGAGGTCGGGGTCATGCACCGCGACCACCAGGCGCCTGCGGGTTCGTGCTGCCGGGCCACCTGGCTCCAGCTCGAGGAGGGCGACATGGACCACCTGCTGACCGTCTTCCGCACGCAGGTGCTGCCCCGCTTCGAGGCGCTCGACGGCTTCTGCAGCGCCAGCATGCTGGTCGACCGGATCACGGGCCGCACGTGCGGCACGGTGGCCTTCGAGTCACGAGCCGCCTGCGAGGCCTCACGGGAGTACGTCGCCTCGATCCGCAACGAGGGCGTGAGCGCCGCGGGTGCGGCGGTGGTCGACGTCATCGAGTTCGAGCTGGCCATCGCACACCTGAGGTTGCCCGAGCTGGTGTGAGCCACGCGGCGCCGATGCCAGCGGTCCGAGCCGGACCCGGTAGCGTGCTCGCGACATGTTGGACCGGTTCAAGACCTTTTGGCAGGGCGTCATGCTGGCGCCCTTCGTCAACCTCTTCATCAGGCTCGGGATCAGTCCCGACGTCATCACGCTCGTCGGCACCGCCGGGGTGGTGGCGGGTGCCCTGATCTTCTTCCCGCAGGGGTACCTGCTGGGCGGCGTCCTGTTCATCACCGTGTTCATCTTCAGCGACCTGATCGACGGCGCGATGGCGCGCAAGACCGGTCGGTCGTCGACGTTCGGCGCGTTCTTCGACTCCACCCTCGACCGGATCGGCGACGCCGCGATGTTCGGCGGGCTGGTGCTCTACTTCGCCGGCCCGGGCGACAACTACCTCTACCTGTGCCTGAGCCTCTACTGCCTGGTGATGGGCGCCGTGACGTCGTACGCCCGCGCCAGGGCGGAGTCGCTGGGGATGCAGGCCAACCGCGGCATCGCCGAGCGTGCCGACCGCACCGTGGCGATCCTGATCGCGACCGGTGTCTCGGACTGGTGGAACCTGCCGATCCTCCTGGAGATCACCCTCTGGGGGCTGGCAGTGGCGATCACGGTCACCGTCCTCCAGCGCATCTGGATGGTGCGCCAGCAGGCGATCGCCGAGGTCCCCGAGGCCTGAGGCCCGGGTACGGCGGAGCACCCTGCCGGACGTAGCATTCGCGGTATGGCAGAGATCCCCTCATCGCTCCCGCAGAGCTCGCCCGAGACCGGCACCTCGCGGGTCAAGCGCGGCATGGCCGAGATGCTCAAGGGCGGCGTGATCATGGACGTGGTCACCCCCGAACAGGCGAAGATCGCCGAGGACGCCGGCGCGGTGGCCGTGATGGCGCTCGAGCGCGTCCCCGCCGACATCCGTGCCCAGGGCGGCGTCTCGCGGATGAGCGACCCGGACATGATCGACGGCATCATCGAGCAGGTCTCGATCCCGGTGATGGCCAAGGCCCGGATCGGTCACTTCGCCGAGGCGCAGGTGCTGCAGAGCCTGGGCGTGGACTACATCGACGAGTCCGAGGTGCTCACCCCGGCCGACTACGCCAACCACATCGACAAGTGGGCGTTCACGATCCCCTTCGTCTGCGGGGCGACCAACCTCGGCGAGGCGCTGCGCCGGATCACCGAGGGCGCGGCGATGATCCGCTCCAAGGGCGAGGCCGGCACCGGTGACGTCTCCAACGCGGTGACGCACATGCGCACCATCCGCGCGGAGATCCGCCGGCTCGGGTCGCTGTCGTCCGATGAGCTGTACGTCGCGGCGAAGGACCTGCAGGCGCCGTACGACCTGGTCACCGAGGTCGCCGAGAGCGGCAAGCTGCCCGTCGTACTCTTCACCGCCGGAGGCATCGCCACGCCTGCCGACGCGGCGATGATGATGCAGCTCGGCGCCGAGGGAGTCTTCGTCGGGTCCGGCATCTTCAAGTCCGGCAACCCCGCGCAGCGTGCCGAGGCGATCGTCAAGGCGACCACGTTCTACGACGACCCGGACGTCGTCGCCAAGGTCTCGCGAGGCCTCGGCGAGGCGATGGTCGGCATCAACGTGGAGGACCTCCCGGCGCCGCATCGGCTGGCCGAACGCGGCTGGTAGCACTGGTCTGGTATAGACCATTTGAACCATTTGTCGGAAACAACCGCATCTGTCCGTTTTCTTGGGTCATCCTTCTCTCACATCGCAGGCTTTTGCGATCAACCCACCAGTCCCGGTGGGGTGCCGCCGCGGGGGAGGCACCTCATCGGGACGTTGGCGTTTCCGGGTCAGCGAGTCACTCGGAACGCTGGCTCCAGTCGGGCAGCTGCTGGAGCGTCCAGGTGTTCCCGTCGGGGTCCGCGAAGCTGACGAACCGGCCCCAGGGCTGGTCGTCGACACCGTCGGCCGCGACCCCGCGAGCCGTGAGGTCCGCCAGCGCCTCGTCGGCCGATCCGACCACCGCCTGGATGGCCCGGAGGCTCCCGGGCTCCATCTCGCTGAGCCCGCGGCCGAAGGCGATCGAGCACGCCGACCCGGGTGGGGTGACCTGGACGAAGCGGATGTTCTCGTCGACCGTCTGGTCGTGGTCGACCGGCCAGCCCAGCGTGTCGCCGTAGAACGCGCGCGACCGGTCGACGTCGCTGACCGGCACGATGACGAGCTCGATGCGGAAGTCCACCATGATGTTGTCTCCTTCTCCGGGGTCGTTGTCACTCCACCCTAGGAACGCATCAGGAAGGTTCCGTTCCTGATGGCCGAGCCGATCACGGCACTTCTAGACTCGAGACGTGCCCACGCCCACCATCGGAGTGCTCGCCCTGCAGGGCGACGTACGCGAACACCTGACTGCTCTCGAGTCGCTGGGCTTCGCCCACCACGCCGTACGCCGCCCGGCGGAGCTCGAGGCCTGCGACGGGCTGATCGTTCCGGGCGGTGAGTCGACGACGATGGCCAAGCTCGCGGGGATCTTCGACCTGCTCGACCCGCTCCGCAAGCGAGTCAAGGGCGGGATGCCGGTGCTCGGCACCTGCGCGGGGATGATCATGCTCGCCGACCGGGTCGAGGACGGCGTCGTGGGCCAGCAGACGATCGGCGGCCTGGACATCACCGTGCGCCGCAACGCGTTCGGCCGGCAGGTCGACTCCTTCGAGGGCGACCTGGACTTCGCCGGCCTGGACGAGCCCGTGCACGCGGTGTTCATCCGGGCGCCGTGGGTCGAGGCGGTCGGCCCGGACGTCGAGGTCCTCGCCCGCGTCGGCAGCGGTGAGGCCGTGGGTAGGATCGTCGCGGTCCGGCAGGGTCCGCTGATGGCCACGTCCTTCCATCCAGAGGTGGGGCAGGACGTGCGCATCCACCGGATCTTCGGCGACCTCGTCGTCTCGACGACCGCACGCTAGGGAAGGAACGCGCTGATGTCAGGCCACTCCAAGTGGGCGACTACCAAGCACAAGAAGGCAGTCATCGACGCCCGCCGCGGCAAGATGTTCGCCAAGCTGATCAAGAACATCGAGGTCGCGGCCCGGATGGGCGGCGGCGACCTGGCGGGCAACCCGACGCTCTACGACGCGGTCCAGAAGGCCAAGAAGTCCTCGGTGCCCAACGACAACATCGACCGCGCGGTCAAGCGGGGCTCCGGCGCTGAGGCGGGCGGCGCCGAGTACAGCACGATCATGTACGAGGGCTACGGGCCGAACGGCGTGGCGTTCCTCATCGAGTGCCTCACCGACAACCGCAACCGCGCCGCGATGGAGGTGCGTACGGCGATGACCCGCAACGGCGGCTCGCTGGCGGACCCGGGCTCGGTCTCCTACCTGTTCAACCGCAAGGGCGTGGTGATCGTCCCGACCGAGCAGGAGGGCAAGAAGGTCGACGAGGACGACGTCCTCGAGGCGACCCTCGAGGCCGGTGCCGAGGAGGTCAACGACCTCGGCGACTCCATCGAGGTCGTCTCGGAGGCCACCGACCTCGTCGCTGTCCGCACCGCCCTCCAGGCGGCCGGCATCGACTACGACTCCGCCGACGCCTCGTTCCTGCCGAGCATGCAGGTCGAGCTCGACCAGGACGGCGCCGGCAAGGTGTTCCGGCTCGTCGAGGCCCTCGAGGATCTCGACGACGTGCAGAACGTCTTCGGCAACTTCGACGTCTCCGACGAGATCATGGAGTCTCTCGACGCCTGAGGCCGGCGCGTGTCGGCGGCAGTTTCCCCGGGCGCCCGGGGAAACTGGTGCCGGTCCACCGATGTTTCGGGCGACCGCCTCCAGGATCGCCCTCCCGCCCTGTCCGATTCGTCCTCTCGCCCGACGTACTCGGCTCCCCCGACTCCAGGCGGCGCCGGCGGCCTCGACGCCCGGCGTGCCTCCACCCGGATCGGGCGTGCGCCGCCTAGCGTGGTGCGAACACCTGTTCGGACGACCACGAGGAGCCAGGCATGCGCGTGCTCGGCATCGACCCCGGGCTCACCCGCTGCGGCGTGGGCGTCGTCGACGGCTCGGTGGGCCGGCCGCTGACGCTCGTCGACGTGGGCGTCGTACGCACGGGCGCGGAGCTGCCGATCGAGCAGCGGCTGTGCCTGATCGAGGCCGGGCTGGAGCAGTGGCTCGACGCGACGCAGCCCGACGCGGTGGCCGTCGAGCGCGTGTTCAGCCAGCACAACGTCAAGACCGTGATGGGCACCGCCCAGGCGAGCGGCATCGCGCTCTTGGTCGCGGCACGACGTGGCCTGCCGGTGGCGCTGCACACACCGAGCGAGGTCAAGGCCGCCGTGACCGGCAGCGGACGCGCCGACAAGGCGCAGGTGGGCGCGATGGTGACGCGACTGCTGCGGCTCACCGAGACGCCCAAGCCCGCCGACGCAGCCGACTCGCTGGCCCTGGCCATCTGCCACATCTGGCGCGGGGGAGCGGCAAACCGGATCGAGGCGGCGATGGCGGCCCAGAAGACAGCGCTGCCGGCAGCAGGGCAGGGAAGGGGACTCCGACGATGATCGCGTTCGTGCGAGGACGGGTGGCCACCCTCGGCCTGACCTCGGCCGTGCTGGAGGTCGGGGGAGTCGGCCTCGAGCTCCAGTGCACCCCGGACACCCTCGCCGGGCTGCGCACCGGGGCGGAGGCGACGCTGCCCACGAGCATGGTCGTGCGCGAGGACTCGCTCACGCTGTTCGGCTTCGCCGACGACGACGAGAAGCAGATGTTCGAGCTCGTGCAGACCGCCAGCGGTGTCGGCCCCAAGCTGGCCCAGGCGATGCTGGCGGTGCACCGGCCCGAGGCACTCCGTCGCGCGGTGGCCAGCGACGACGTCAAGACGCTCACCACCGTGCCGGGCATCGGCCAGAAGGGCGCGCAGCGCATCATCCTCGAGCTGCGCGACCGGATCGGATCGCCCGGGCAGGTTTCCGGGCAGGCGCCACAGCCGAGCACCCGCGCGCACGAGTGGCAGGGCCAGGTGCAGGCCGGCCTGGTGGGTCTGGGCTGGTCGACCAAGGAGGCGGACCGCGCCGTCGCCGAGGTGGCGCCCGAGGCCGAGCAGATGCCGACGCCCGACGTCGCCCGGCTGCTGCGCTCCGCCCTGCGCACGCTGAGCAAGGCCTGACCCGATGAACGAGTCCGAGCTCGACGAGGCAGAGCTGGCCTACATGACCAGCCGCCCACTCACCACGGCCGATGCCGACGGCGAGGAGCGCGTCGTCGAGGCAGCGCTCCGCCCGCGCACCCTCGCCGAGGTCGTCGGGCAGGAGCGCGTGCGCGAACAGCTCTCCCTGCTGCTCGAGGCAGCGCGGGCACGCCAGCGGGTGCCCGACCACGTGCTGCTCAACGGTCCTCCCGGGCTCGGCAAGACCACCCTCGCCATGATCGTGGCGGCCGAGATGAGCGCGCCGCTGCGGCTGACCAGCGGACCGGCGATCACCCACGCCGGCGACCTGGCAGCGATCCTCTCCGGCCTCAACGACGGCGACGTGCTCTTCGTGGACGAGATCCACCGGATGTCGCGACCCGCCGAGGAGATGCTCTACATGGCGATGGAGGACTTCCGGGTCGACGTGGTCATCGGCAAGGGTCCCGGCGCCACCGCGATCCCGCTGGAGATCCCGCCGTTCACCCTCGTCGGGGCGACGACGCGCGCCGGGCTGCTGCCCAGCCCACTGCGCGACCGGTTCGGGTTCACCGCCCACCTGGAGTTCTACGAGCCCGAGGACCTCGAGCGGATCGTACGGCGCTCAGCCGGCCTGCTCGATGTCGAGCTCCAGCCCGACGGCGCCAAGGAGATCTCCCGCCGGTCCCGCGGCACACCACGCATCGCCAACCGACTGCTGCGCCGGGTCCGCGACTTCGCCCAGGTGCGTGCCGACGGCGTGGTCACCCGCGACCTGGCTCGTGCCGCGCTCGAGCTCTTCGAGGTCGACGAGTCCGGGCTCGACCGTCTCGACCGTGCCGTGCTCGACGTCCTCTGCCGGCGCTTCGGTGGCGGTCCGGTCGGCGTCAGCACCCTCGCCGTGGCCGTGGGCGAGGAACGCGAGACGGTCGAGGAGGTCGCCGAGCCGTTCCTGGTCCGTCGAGGTCTGCTGGCCCGCACCCCCCGCGGTCGGGTGGCCACCTCCGCCGCTTGGGCCCACCTCGGCATGACCGCGCCGGAGAGCGCCTGGAACTCCGACCCGACGCTCTTCGAGACAGAGTCCGATTGATCGCGGGCGGAGTCCGACTCCTCCCGTGATGCCAGTTACACTTCACCTTCGGTGCCTGACCTGACTTCGCCGCGCCATCTGGCCGGAGTCGGCGCACCCAAGGACCTTGTTCCCTCGTATTGGAGACGTGAGACGTGCCTGCCTACGCGCAGCTGCTCGTGATTGTCGCGGCGATGATCGCCTTCTGGGCCATCGTGATGCGCCCCGCCCGCAGCCAGCAGAAGAAGGTGGAGCAGCTGCAAGGGGCTCTCGAGGTGGGTGACGAAGTCGTCCTGTCCGCGGGGATCTTCGGGACCATTCGCTCGTTGACAGACACGCGGGCCGAGATCGAGGTGTCTCCGGGCACCGTCCTCACGGTGGCCCGCCAGGTCGTCGTACGCCGCGTGGAGGACCTGCCCGACTCCGAGGACTCCGCACCCACTGACCCGAACGAATCGACCGGTCCCACCCAGGCCGAGGACTGAGGAGAACCAACACCGTGGCGAAGAAGACCCCCCGGCCGGGCCGGACGCTGCTCATCTTCGGGCTGGCGATCCTCGTCCTCTACGGGCTGGCCGCGCTCGGCCAGACCTGGAAGCCCCGCCTGGGGCTCGACCTCGAGGGCGGCACCCGGATCACGCTCTCGGCGATCGAGAAGGGCGTCACCCCCACCAAGCTCAAGCAGGCCGCCGCCATCGTCGAGGCGCGCGCCAACGGCAGCGGCGTCTCGGAGTCCGAGGTCTCCACCTCGGGCAACCGCAACATCATCGTCGAGATCCCGGGCAAGAACGCCTCCAGCCTCGTCGACTCCGTCAAGCGCACGGCCCAGCTGCGCTTCCGCATCGTCGCCGGCTCTCCGCAGCCGGGCAGGCCGTCGGCCTCGCCCAGCGCGTCCCCGAGCCCGTCGGGCGCGGCGTCGCAGACCCCGTCGCCGTCCGCCAAGGCCACCGACAAGAAGAAGGCCAACCCGGCGAGCCAGAACCCTCGCCCCGCCCCGTTCGCGGCACCCAAGGCGACTCCCAGCCCGACACCCGTCACCCCGTCGACGCCGGCCGCCTCGCAGGCGCCGACGACCACCGCCAAGGGAGCCCCGGTCACCAACCCGGTCGCCTGGGCGCAGAACCCGGGCGATGAGTGGTTGCAGAAGTTCGCCGCCTTCACCTGCCCCGAGAAGGGCAAGACGGCCGCCCCCGTGGCCGACAACCCGGACCAGCCGCTGATCACCTGCGACGACAAGGGCCAGAAGTTCCTGCTGTCCAACGCCGTGATCGAGGGCACCGACCTCAAGTCGGCGTCCTACGGCATCCCCCAGAACGGCACGACGTACGCCGTCAACCTGGCCTTCAAGAACAAGGCGCCGGAGGTGTTCGGCAAGGTCAGCACCCAGCTCCACGACAACGGCGGCACCTTCGCGATCGTGCTGGACGGACAGGTCGTCTCCTACGCCGGCGTCAACGAGCCGATCCTGGACGGCAACGCCCAGATCACCGGTGACTTCAGCGAGTCCGAGGCGCGTTCGCTGTCCAACTCCCTGAAGTACGGCGCGCTCCCGCTCCGGTTCAGCACCAGTGTCGAGACCATCGGTCCCTCGCTCGCCGGTGACCAGCTCTCCGCGGGGATCTACGCGGGCATCATCGGTCTGGCGATCGTGATGATCTACTGCCTGATCTACTACCGCGGCCTCGGGCTCGTGGTGGTCGCCTCGCTGATCCTCGCCGGCATCGTGACCTACGGCGTCGTGCTGGTGCTCGCCAAGTCCGCAGGCTTCACGCTCACCCTCCCCGGCATCGCCGGTCTGATCGTCGCCGTCGGCATCACCGCCGACTCGTTCATCGTCTACTTCGAACGAATACGTGACGAGATGCGCGAGGGCAGATCCATGCGCGTGGCCGTGGAGACCGGGTGGGCCCGGGCGCGGAACACCTGTCTGGCAGCAGACGGGGTGTCGCTCCTGGCGGCCGTGGTGCTCTACATCTTCGCCATCGGCGTGGTCCGCGGGTTCGCGTTCGCGCTGGGTGTCAGCACCATCATCGACGTCGCCGTGTTCTTCTGGTTCACCAAGCCGACGATGACCATCCTGGCGCGCTACACGTTCTTCAACAGCGGAAGCCGCTTCTCGGGCCTCTCGCGCGCGTCGCTCGGCATCGACGAAGGACCCCACGTGCACGTCGCTGGAGGGAGGGCCTGATGGGCAGGCTCAGCAGACTCGGAAACGACCTCTACGACGGCGACGTCTCGATCGACTTCGTCGGCCGCAAGTGGCTCTGGTACACCATCTCCGGGATCATCGTGGTGCTCGCCGTCGCGGGTCTCTACTTCAAGGGACTCAACTTCGGCATCGAGTTCGAGGGTGGCGTCGAGTACAACGTCAGCGTCGCCTCCGGCCAGGCCACCCAGGCCAACGTGGACAAGATCGCCACCGCCGTGGCCGACACCGGCATCGACGCGGCGAAGTCGCCGATCGTGAACACGTCCGGCGAGACGATCCGGGTGCAGACCGAGGGGCTCACCAGCGACGAGGCCGACCAGGTGACCAACGCGATCGCCGGGGCGGTCAACGTCGACGCCCAGAACGACATCTCCGCCACCGAGGTGGGCGCGAGCTGGGGTGAGCAAGTCGCGAAACGTGCCCTGACGGGCCTCGTCGTCTTCCTGTTCCTGGTGGTGCTGTTCATCTGGGCCTACTTCCGCGAGTGGAAGATGTCCGTGGCCGCGATCGTCGCCCTGATCCACGACATCGTGATCACGATCGGCATCTACGCGCTCTCGGGGTTCGAGGTCACTCCGGCGACCGTCACCGGTCTGCTGACGATCCTCGGCTTCTCGCTCTACGACACGGTCGTCGTCTTCGACAAGGTGCGGGAGAACACCAAGAACCTGCGCCAGAGCCGACGTACGTACGCCGAGCTGGCCAACCTCGCGGTCAACCAGACGCTGGTGCGCTCGATCAACACCTCGATCGTCGCCCTGCTCCCGGTCGGCGCGATCCTCTACGTCAGCGTCGTGACCCTCGGCTCCGGCGCCCTCAAGGACCTGTCGCTGGCCCTGTTCGTGGGCATGGCGGCCGGCGCCTACTCGTCGATCTTCATCGCGACCCCGCTCGCCGTACAGCTGAAGTCGAACGAGAAGGAGATCACCCAGCAGGACGCTCGCGCCAAGGCGCGCGCCCGCCGGGACGTCGACCGCTACGCGGACGTGCCGTCGTTCACCGAGGACATGCCGGTGCACGACGAGGACGACTTCGACCATCCCGAGGCCGAGGAGACCACGGAGCGCCCCGCCAGGGCGCCTCGTCGACCCGAGGCCTCCGGGTCCGGACGGGTGGTACCCACGCCGAAGAAGCCGCTCGGTGGAACTGGTTCGGCCGGACGTGCGCAGCCGACCCGCCAGCCGCGCTCCAAGCGCAACAAGTGAGCACGCCGATGACCCAGAGCGAGGCCGAGGGCCTCAGCGACCTGATCCGGTCGCGGGTGCGGGACATCGCCGACTTCCCCAAGCCGGGGGTGACGTTCAAGGACATCACCCCGATCCTCGACGACCACGTGGCCTTCACGCTGGTCGTGGATGCCCTGGCACGGGCGGGCCGGGACGCCGACGGCGAGGTCGTCGTCGACAAGGTGGTCGGCATGGAGGCGCGTGGCTTCATCCTGGCCGCGCCCGTGGCGCTGTCCCTGGGCGTCGGCTTCGTGCCCGTCCGCAAGCCCGGCAAGCTGCCGTGGAAGACGCGAGCCGTGAGCTACGACCTGGAGTACGGCAGCGAGACCCTCGAGATGCACGTCGACGCCCTCGAGCGAGGGCGACCGGGTGCTCGTGGTCGACGACGTCCTGGCGACCGGTGGCACCGCCCGGGCGACCGCCGAGCTGGTCGAGCAGGGCGGTGGCACCGTGCACGCCCTGGCCATGTTGCTGGAGCTGAGCTTCCTGCCCGGCCGCGAGGCGATCGGCGACCTGCCGCTCACCGTGCTGCACACCGTCTGACCGCCGACGCCACGGCCCCCTTCCCGTCACGCCTAGACTTGCCACCTGACGTTCGAGGGAAGGGACGGATGGCCGAAGACCGGGTGGTGACGGACCCCGCCACTGAGGGGACCGAGAGCACCGCGCCGCAGGAGCGTTCCTCGCTCACCGGCCGCGGCGTACGCGCGCGCCTGGCCCGCATCGGCACCCGTGGTTCCGTCGGCAACCCGGTGCTGGAGCCGCTCTTCCGCACCGTCCGCGCCAACCACCCGAAGGCCGACCTGGCGCTGATCGAGCGCGCCTACGACACCGCCGAGAAGCATCACCACGGCCAGACCCGCAAGAGCGGTGACCCCTACATCACCCACCCGCTGGCCGTGACCACGATCCTGGCGGACATCGGCATGACCGAGCCGACCCTCGTGGCCGCCCTGCTGCACGACACGGTCGAGGACACGGCGTACACCCTCGACCAGCTGCGCTCCGACTTCGGCGACGAGGTCGCGCTGCTCGTCGACGGCGTCACCAAGCTCGACAAGGTCAAGTACGGCGACTCCGCCCAGGCCGAGACCATCCGCAAGATGATCGTCGCGATGTCCAAGGACATCCGGGTCCTGGTCATCAAGCTCGCCGACCGGCTGCACAACATGCGCACCCTGCGCTACGTCAAGCAGGAGACCCAGGAACGCAAGTCGCGCGAGACCCTCGAGATCTATGCGCCGCTGGCCCACCGGCTGGGCATGAACACGCTCAAGTGGGAGCTCGAGGACCTCGCCTTCGCGACCATGCACCCGAAGATCTACGACGAGATCGTCCGTCTCGTCGCCGAGCGGGCGCCCTCGCGCGACCAGTTCCTGGCCGAGGTCATCACCCAGGTGGAGAAGGACCTGCGCAGCTCCAAGATCAACGCGCGGGTGACCGGCCGACCGAAGCACTACTACTCGATCTACCAGAAGATGATCCACGGCGGCCGCGAGTTCTCCGACATCTACGACCTCGTCGGCATCCGCATCCTCGTCGACAGCGACCCGGAGTGCTACGGCGTGCTCGGCGTGCTGCACAACCGGTGGAACCCGCTTCCCGGCCGGTTCAAGGACTACGTCGCGATGCCGAAGTTCAACATGTACCAGTCGCTGCACACCACGGTGATCGGTCCGTCCGGCAAGCCCGTCGAGATGCAGATCCGGACCATCGGCATGCACCGCCGTGCGGAGTACGGCGTCGCCGCCCACTGGAAGTACAAGGAGGACGTGCGCGCCGGCACCGAGGGCAAGGCCGCCGACGCCACCGAGTCCGACATGCAGTGGCTGCGGCAGCTGCTCGACTGGCAGCACGAGGTCGACGACCCGGGGGAGTTCCTCGACTCGCTGCGCTTCGAGATCAACAGCGCCGAGGTCTTCGTGTTCACCCCGCGTGGTGACGTGATCGGGCTGCCCAACGGCTCCACGCCGGTCGACTTCGCCTACGCCATCCACACCGAGGTCGGCCACCACACCATCGGCGCCCGGGTCAACGGACGCCTGGTGCCGCTGGAGTCCGGGCTCGAGCACGGCGACGTCGTCGAGGTGTTCACCTCCAAGTCGCCCAACGCCGGCCCCTCCCGCGACTGGCTGCAGTTCGTCAAGTCACCGCGTGCGCGCAGCAAGATCCGCCACTGGTTCACCAAGGAGCGGCGCGAGGAGGCCATCGAGCAGGGCAAGGAGCAGATCGGCCGGCTGCTGCGCAAGGAGGGCCTGCCCCTCAAGCGGGTGATGACCCACGAGTCGCTCACCCAGGTCGCCAACGAGCTCCGGGTGGCCGACGTGTCGGCGCTGTACGCCGCGGTCGGCGAGGGCAACCTCGGCGCCCAGACCGTCGTCCGCAAGGTCATCGAGGTCTCCGGTGGCGACGCGGGAGCGGCCGAGGACCTCGCCGAGGCCGTCACGATCACCCGTCCACGCCGCCGGAGCACCGCGGGTCACGACTCGGGTGTGGTGGTGAAGGGCGCGACCGACGTACTCGTGAAGCTGGCGCGATGTTGCACGCCGGTCCCCGGCGACGAGATCCTCGGCTTCGTCACCCGCGGCGACGGCATCTCGGTGCACCGCCGCGACTGCACCAACGCCACCCAGCTGCTCAGCCAGCCCGAGCGGCTCGCCGAGGTCGAGTGGGCGCCGACCTCGCAGTCCACGTTCCTCGTGCAGATCATGGTCGAGGCGCTCGACCGGGCCCGGCTGCTCTCCGACATCACCATGGCCCTCTCGGACCAGCACGTGAACATCCTCTCCGCGAGCCTGACCACCAACCGCGACCGCGTGGCCAAGAGCCGCTTCGCCTTCGAGATGGGCGACCCCAAGCACCTCGGCGCCATCCTCAAGACGGTCCGCCAGGTCGACGGCGTCTTCGACGCCTACCGGGTCACCCACTAGCGCCGCACTGAACGTGTGACGTTCGCCTCACGGCGGCTCAATCGGGCTTCGCCACGCACGCTCAGGTGAAGTCTGAAGCGGCCTTCCGGGCCATCTCGAGGAACTGCTGCCTCGAGGCGAGGTTCTCCTCGAGCTCCTTGACCTTGCGGTCGTCGCCGGCGGCGCGGGCCTTCTCGAGGTTGGTCTCGATGTCGGAGATGGCGCGCTCGAGCTGGCCGAGCATGTCGTCGGCGCGGGCGGACTTCTCCGGGTCGCTGCGCCGCCACTTGTCGTCCTCCGTCGAGCGGATCGCCTGCTCGACCTTGCGGATCCGGCCCTCGAGCGTCTTCATCTGGTCGCGCGGGACCTTGCCGGCGGCGTCCCAGCGGTCGGCGATGTCGCGGAAGGCGCGCTTGGCGGCCTCGAGGTCGGTGACCGGCAGCAGCTTCTCGGCCTCGACGAGGAGCTCCTTCTTCTTCTCGGCGTTGGCTGCGAACTCGCGGTCCTGCTCGGCGTTGGCGGCGTCGCGGGCCCCGAAGAAGGTGTCCTGGGCGGCGCGGAACTTCTGCCAGAGGTCTTCCTCGACCTCGCGCGGGCGCGGCGCCCGCGGCCTTCCAGTCCAGACATCAGGGTGCGGAACCGGCTCGAGGTCGGACCCCAGTCCGTCGAGGTGCTCAGCTCCTCGGCCTCCTTGAGCAGCCGCTGCTTGACCACGCGTGCGCCCTCGCGCTTCTCGCCGAGCTCGGCGAAGTGGGTCTTGCGACGGCGGGTGTACGACGTGCGCGCGCTCGAGAACCGGTGCCACAGCTCGTCGTCACGCTTGCGCTCGAGACGCGGCAGCGCCTTCCACTCCTCGAGCAGGTCGCGCAGCCGGTTGACCCCGTTGCGCCAGTCCTTGCCCTGCGAGATCTTCTCGGCCTCGGCGACGATCTCCTGCTTGCGGGTGTGGGCCTCCTCGAGCTTGCGTGCCCGGTCGGCGCGCCGCTGTCCGCGCTGCAGGCCGATCAGCGGGCCGAGCGCGTCCAGACGGGCGCTGAGCCCGACGACGTCGCCGACCGCGTTGGGCTCGACGAGCTGGGCTGCGACCTGCTTGATCGACTCGGTGGCCTCGTCCGGGCTGAGTGCCTCGGCCCGGACCCGCTGCTCGAGCAGCTGCACCTCGAAGGCGAGCGCGTCGAAGCGGCGCGTGAAGAACGCCAGCGCCTCTTCGGGCGTGCCTTCGGGGTACTGGCCGACCGCGCGTTCGCCGTCGGCCGTGCGCACGTAGACGGTGCCGTCCGGGTCGACCCGGCCCCACTCGCTCGTCAGCCCCCCGGCCTGCCCGCTCTCGCTGGCGGTCTGGCCCTGGCCGTTCCCGTCGGGGGAGTTGCCCTGCGCGGTCACGTTGCAACACCTGCTTCTTCGTCGTCCCGGAGTGGTCCGGTGCTGAGGTTGGGCCGCCCTCATCGTAGCCATGCCCGGCGCTCGCATCCGGGGACAGTAGGCTGGGTGCCGTTCCCATCACGGCCCCATCACGGCTGGACCCCCGACGCAGGAGACGAGACGGTGCTGATCGCAGGCTTCCCGGCCGGTCCGTGGGGCACCAACTGCTACGTCGCCGCCACGGGTCCCGGCACCGAGTGCGTGGTGATCGACCCGGGCAAGGACGCCGCCGAGGGCGTCGCCCAGGTCGTCCGGGAGCAGAAGCTCAAGCCGGTGGCCGTGCTGGTCACCCACGGTCACGTCGACCACATGTGGTGCGTCGCGCCCGTCGCCGGCACGTACGACGCCACCGCGTGGATCCACCCCGCCGACCGGCACCTGCTGGCGAACCCGATGGCCGGCATGTCGGCGGAGACGACCGCGATGCTGCTCGGCGGCAAGTACGAGTTCGCCGAGCCCGACCGCGTCGAGGAGCTCGCCGACGCCCAGACCCTCGAGCTGGCCGGCCTCGAGTTCGTCGTCGACCACACCCCGGGGCACACCGAGGGCTCGGTCACCTTCCGCACGCCGTACGACGAGCAGGAGATCGCCGAGGTGATGTTCTCCGGTGACCTGCTCTTCGCGGGCTCCATCGGCCGCACCGACCTCCCCGGCGGCGACCACCCGACGATGCTGCGCAGCCTGCGCGAGAAGGTGCTCACCCTGCGCGACGACATCGTGGTGCTGCCCGGCCACGGCGAGCAGACCAGCATCGGCCGCGAGCGGGCGACGAACCCCTACCTGCTCGACCTGATCGACGACGGGCGCACCAGGCCACCAGCCCGGTCACTCGAGGGCTCGTGACCGATGGCCCGTCCCACCCCGCTGAGCGGGTTCCCCGAGCTGCTGCCCGCCCAGCGCTACGTCGAGCAGCAGGTGCTCGCGCGCCTCGCCGAGACCTTCGAGCTGCACGGGTTCGCCAACGTCGAGACGCGCGCCGTCGAACCGCTGGACCAGCTGCTCACCAAGGGCGAGACCTCCAAGGAGGTCTACGTGCTGCGCCGACTCCAGGCCGAGGAGGGCGACGCCGGCATCGGGCCTGCACTTCGACCTGACCGTGCCGTTCGCCCGCTACGTGCTGGAGAACGCCGGCAAGCTCGACTTCCCGTTCCGCCGCTACCAGATCCAGAAGGTGTGGCGCGGCGAGCGGCCGCAGGAGGGCCGCTACCGCGAGTTCACGCAGGCCGACATCGACGTCATCGGGCGCGACACCCTGGCCTTCCACCACGACGTGGAGGTCGCGCGGGTGATGCTCGACGCCCTGCGCCGGCTCGCCCGACCCAATTCGATCGGCCTGCCCGGCTTCACGCTCCAGGTCAACAACCGCAAGCTGATCCAGGGCTTCTACACCGGGCTCGGCGTCGCCGACACCGCCGCCGTGATGCGGGCGGTCGACAAGCTCGACAAGCTCTCCGAGGAGCAGGTCCGCGCCCAGCTGGTCGACGACGCCGGGCTCACCGCCGAGCAGGCCGACAGCTGCCTGGCGCTGGCCCGGATCAGCACCCCCGACACCTCGTTCGTCGAGCAGGTGCGCGGGCTCGGCGTACGCCACGAGCTGCTGGACGAGGGCCTGACCGAGCTCGCCGCCGTCATCGACGGGTGCGCCGCCCTGGTCACCGACCGCGTCGAGATCGTCGCCGACCTGAAGATCGCGCGCGGGCTCGACTACTACACCGGCACCGTCTTCGAGACCCGGCTGGCGGGCTACGAGTCCCTCGGCTCGATCTGCTCCGGGGGCCGGTACGACGCCCTCGCCACCGACGGCCGCACGACCTACCCCGGAGTGGGCATCTCGCTCGGCGTCAGCCGGGTGCTCGTGCCCCTGCTCGCCCAGGGCGTCGTCAGCGCCGACCGCTCGGTGCCCAGCGCCGTCCTGGTCGCGGTCGTCGACGAGGAGAGCCGGGCGGCCAGCGACGGCCTCGCCGAGCAGCTCCGCGGCAACGGCGTCCCGACCGAGGTGTCCCCGACCGCACAGAAGTTCGGCAAGCAAATCCGCTATGCCGAGCGCCGGGGCATCCCCTACGTTCTCTTTCCGGGCGCAGACGGGTCCGGCGGAGATCAAGGACATCCGCAGCGGGGACCAGAACCCCGTCGACGTCAGCACCTGGACGCCTCCCGTCGAGGACCTGCGTCCCCGCATCAGCACCCACGTTCCCGAGGAGCAGCAGCAGTGATCCGCACCCACGACGCAGGCAGCCTGCGATCCACCGACGTCGGCAGCGAGGTCACCCTCGCCGGCTGGGTGGCTCGCCGCCGCGACCACGGGGGCGTGGCCTTCATCGACCTCCGCGAGGCCAGTGGCGTCGTCCAGGTGGTCATCCGCGACGAGGCGGTCGCGCACAACCTGCGCAACGAGTACTGCCTGAAGGTGACCGGCACCGTCTCGGCCCGTCCCGAGGGCAACCAGAACGCCAACCTGCCGACCGGTGAGATCGAGGTGATCGCCTCCGACGTCGAGGTGCTCAGCGCGGCCGCTGCGCTGCCGTTCCCGATCGACGACCACGTGGAGGTGGGGGAGGAGGCGCGCCTCAAGCACCGCTACCTCGACCTGCGCCGCAGCGGTCCCAACGCGGCCCTCCGCCTGCGCAGCAAGGTCAACCGGGCTGCCCGCGAGGTGCTCGACCAGCACGACTTCGTCGAGATCGAGACCCCGACGCTGACCCGGTCGACGCCCGAGGGTGCTCGCGACTTCCTGGTGCCGGCCCGGCTGCAGCCCGGCAGCTGGTACGCCCTCCCGCAGAGCCCCCAGCTGTTCAAGCAGCTGCTGATGGTCGCCGGCATGGAGCGCTACTACCAGATCGCGCGCTGCTACCGCGACGAGGACTTCCGGGCCGACCGGCAGCCCGAGTTCACCCAGCTCGACATCGAGATGAGCTTCGTCGAGCAGGACGACATCATCGCGCTGACCGAGGAGCTCCTCACCGCACTCTGGGCGCTCGTGGGGTACGACGTACCGACTCCGCTCCCGCGCCTGACGTACGCCGAGGCGATGGCCCGCTTCGGCACCGACAAGCCCGACCTGCGGATGGGCCAGGAGCTCGTCGAGTGCACCGACTTCTTCAAGGACACGCCGTTCCGGGTGTTCCAGTCGCCGTACGTCGGCGCCGTGGTCATGCCCGGGGGAGCCGGCCAGCCGCGCAAGCAGCTCGACGCCTGGCAGGAGTGGGCCAAGCAGCGCGGAGCACGCGGACTGGCCTACCTGCTGGTCAAGGAGGACGGCGAGCTGACCGGACCCGTCGCGAAGAACATCAGCGACGAGGAGAAGGCGGGCATCGCCGCCCACGTCGGCGCCGAGCCGGGGGACTGCATCTTCTTCGCCGCCGGCCCGCCCAAGAGCAGCCGCGCGCTGCTCGGGGCCGCCCGCCTCGAGATCGGCCGCCGCGGCGGGCTCATCGACGAGGACGCCTGGAGCTTCCTCTGGGTCGTCGACGCGCCGCTGTTCGAGCCGGCCGCCGAGGCCACGGCCGCCGGTGACGTCGCCGTCGGTGGCGGTCAGTGGACGGCCGTGCACCACGCCTTCACCAGCCCGAAGGACCTCGACGCCTTCGACCAGGACCCGGGCAACGCGCTGGCCTGGGCCTACGACATCGTCTGCAACGGCAACGAGATCGGCGGCGGGTCGATCCGTATCCACCGCAGCGACGTCCAGAAGCGGGTCTTCGCGCTGATGGGGCTCGACGAGGCCGCGGCCCAGGAGAAGTTCGGCTTCCTGCTCGACGCCTTCGCCTACGGCGCGCCGCCGCACGGCGGCATCGCGTTCGGCTGGGACCGGATCTGTGCCCTGCTCAGCCACACCGACTCGATCCGCGAGGTGATCGCCTTCCCGAAGAGCGGCGGCGGCTTCGACCCGCTCACCTCGGCGCCGGCCCCCATCACGGCCGAGCAGCGCAAGGAAGCGGGGGTCGACGCCCGCCCCGAGCGGAAGGCCGAGGCCTCCGAGGGCGCTTCCGACGGCGGATTTGCGGCCGAATAGTCGCGCTCTGGTAACAATCACGCTTCTTCCCGGCTTCAGGGCTTATCGGCACCCACCCCTTATGCCTAGGGTCACCTAGTTCGGCCGGGCACCACACCGGCTGCTACGCCGGTCCCGCGAACAGGAGCGGGCCGCACCGAGGAGGAAATACGTGAGAAGCAAGCGCATCTTCGCTCTGGGGGCGGTGGTCGCCACCCTGAGCCTGGCCGGCACCGCGTGCGCAGCACCAGACTCCAGCGACGACAGCAGCAGCAACCAGAAGACCTCGATCACTCTGGGTTGGAACCAGCCGCTGTACTCGTTCAACGGAAACACGTCGAACGGCAACGCCACGGCGAACAACAACATCAAGACGATGGTGAACGGCTCGTTCTCCTACGTCGACGCCGGCGGCACGCTGCAGCCCGACACCTCGTTCGGCAAGTACGAGAAGACCAGCGACAGCCCGCTGACCGTCAAGTACACGCTGAACTCCGACGACGAGTGGTCCGACGGCGTGCCCGTGACCTCCGACGACATGCTGCTCCACTGGGCGGCGCTCGGCGGAAACCTGAACACGATCGCCGCTGACCAGGTCAAGACCGACGACGCGACCGGCCTGCCCAAGAACACCAAGGGCAAGGTCTACTTCGACTCCTCCTCGATCGGCTTCAGCCTGGTCAAGAAGACCCCGGAGATCGGCGACGACAACCACTCGATGACGCTGGTGTACACCAAGCCGTTCGCCGACTGGCAGTACGACATGACCGACTTCATGCCCGCCCACGTGGTCGGCGATGAAGGCGCTCGGCATCTCCGACCCCAAGGAGGCCGCTGCCGCCGTCACCAAGGCGATCCAGACCAACGACACGGCCGCACTGGTCAAGATCTCGTCGTTCTGGAACACCGGCTTCGACTTCACCAAGATGCCTTCCGACAAGGACGTGGCGGTCACCAACGGCGCCTACACCCTGAAGGACTTCAAGGAGAACCAGTACCTCACCCTCGCCAAGAACCCGAAGTACAAGGGTGACCACAAGGGCACCTTCGACACCGTGACGGTTCGCTGGAACGAGGACCCGATGGCGCAGGTCCAGGCCCTGAAGAACGGTGAGATCGACATGTTCTCCCCGCAGGTGACCACCGACGTCGTCAAGGCGGCCGAGCAGGTCAAGGACGTCTCGATCAAGAAGGGCGTCGAGGGCACCTTCGAGCACATGGACCTCGTCCAGAACAACAAGGGCCCGTTCGACCCGGCGACCTACGGTGGCGACGCCGCCAAGGCGCTGCTCGTCCGCCAGGCGTTCCTGCACGGTGTGCCCCGCCAGGAGGTCGTCGACAAGCTGATCAAGCCGGTCAACGCCGACGCCGCGGTCCGCAACTCGTTCGTGAAGACCGAGGGAACCCCGGGCTACGACGAGATCGTCGCCGCGAACGGCTCGGCCGACTACGCCAAGGTCGACCCGGCCAAGTCGCTCGACCTGCTCAAGCAGGCCGGCGTGAAGACCCCGGTCAACGTCCGCATGATGTACGCCAAGGACAACGTCCGCCGCGTGAACGAGTTCCAGCTCTACAAGCCGGCGCTCAAGGCGGCCGGGTTCAACCTGATCGACGCGGGTTCCCCCGACTGGAGCGCCAAGCTGGGTGACGGCAGCTACGACGCCGTCTTCTTCGGCTGGCAGTCCACGTCGCCCGCTGTGAGCGCCGACCGCGAGACCTACGCGACCGGCACGATCAACAACCTGGTCGGCTACAGCAACAAGACCGTCGACGGCCTGTTCGACAAGCTGGTGCTCACCTCTGACCAGGGCGAGCAGGTCAAGATCCAGACGCAGATCGAGCAGCAGATGTTCAAGGACGCGATCGGTCTCCCGATCTTCCAGTTCCCGTCCGCCAACATCGCCAACTCGACCCGCATCTCGGACGTGGATCCCGCCATCCTGGCGCCGACCATGTTCTACGGGTTCTGGAAGTGGAAGGCGCCGTCCGCCAGCTGACGCTGACTAGCGGGGAACCATCCCCGTGATGCACCCTCGTGGTGGGTGCCGTTCGCCAAGGCGGCGGCACCCACCACGTTTGCCCGGCACCCCCGACCAGACAGGTCAGTTCCTCCATGCTCGTGTTCTTCGTCAAACGACTGCTCATGTCGTTGGTCGTGGTCCTGATCTCCACCGTCATCATGTACTTCCTGGTGGACATCTCGATCGATCCGCTTGCCGACCTCCGCACCAGCACCGCCCCGAACAAGGCCGAACAGATCCAGCGCCGGATCGCCCAGCTCAACCTCGACCAACCCGTGATCGAGCGCTACCTGAACTGGCTCAAGGGCGCGAGCGGCTGCCTCTACGGCAACTGCGACCTCGGTCAGAACTGGAAGACCGGTCAGTCCACGACCTCGCTGCTCAGCGGCGCGGTCACGACGACGATCCAGCTCGTCGGAGCGGCCACCGTGATCGCGATCGTGCTCGGCGTGATGGTCGGCCTGATCAGCGCCCTGCGCCAGTACACCGGCTTCGACTACTCGATCACCTTCCTCAGCTTCCTGCTCTACTCGCTGCCCGTCTTCTGGGTGGCCGTCCTGGCCAAGGAGTTCCTGGCCATCGACTTCAACGACTTCCTCGGGTCTCCAGATCCACAGATAGCCGTGCCGACGATCCTGATAGCCGCGCTCGTCGTGGGGATCACGGTGTCCTCGGCCATCGCCGGGAAGATCGGCACCCGGCTGCGCAACTTCGCCATCGCCGCGGGCGTGGTCGCGATCCTGATCGCGTACCTCAACATCAGCAACTTCTTCAAGGAGCCCGACCTCGGGATCGTGCTGATCATCCTGATCTCCGTCGGCTGGGCGTTCGTGATCACGATCCTCAGCACCGGCCTGCGCAACCGCAAGGCGCTCTACTCGGCGCTGTCGGTGGCCGCGCTGGGCGCGATCCTGTGGCTGCCGCTGCTGTACTTCTGGGCCTGGGCCAACGACGCCGGGATCCTCGGCTGGCCACTCGTGCTCGCGATGTTCGTCGTCGCGCTCGCCGTCAGCGCCGGCATCGGCTACGCCTGGGGCGGTCCCGACCGGGGCCGTTCGGCCCGCACCGCCGCGCTGACGGCCATCCCGGTGTCGGCGACGCTGTTCATGGACCGGCTGCTGCAGAGCTGGGACAACTACCTGAACAACCAGCTGATCAAGGGCCGGCCGATCGCGACCCTCGGACGCCAGACGCCGAACCTCGAGGGCGACTTCTGGATCCACACCCTCGACACCATGACCCACCTGGTGCTGCCGACGGCGACCCTGATCCTGATCTCGTTCGCGTCCTACACGCGCTACACCCGCGCCTCGACGCTCGAGGTGATGAACCAGGACTACATCCGCACGGCCCGTTCGAAGGGGCTCACCGAGCGCACCGTGATCATGCGGCACGCGTTCCGCAACGCCCTGCTGCCGCTCGCGTCGATCGTCCCGATCGACATCATCACGCTGCTGGGTGGCGCGATCATCACCGAGACGGTCTTCGGCTGGTTCGGCATGGGCCGACTCTTCGTGGACTCGCTGGCGAACAACCAGCAGGACCCGGTGATGGCCTACATCGTCATCGTCGGCGTCCTCGCGGTGATCGCGAACTTCGTCTCCGACCTGATCTACGCCGTACTCGACCCACGGATCCGGGTGGCAGCATGACCAACCCGTCCGCTCCGATGCCCGCCGTCCCAGGGGGAGAGACCGCATGAGCACACCACTCGAGCCCACCGGCGGGATCGACACCGCCGAGACCATCGAGAACGCGATCGAGCTCAGGGAGGTCGAAGGCCTCTCCCAGGGCCAGATCGTCCGGCGGCGGTTCTTCCGCCACCGCGGCGCGATCATCGGCCTGATCGTGCTCGCCCTCGTCGCGATCCTCGCCTACACCTCGATCGGCGCGTTCAGGCTTCCCGGCTGGTGGAAGTGGGACTACTACACCCCCAACGACGTGGAGAACGGCGGAACGCCCACGCTGAGCATGCCCACCTGGCTCGGAGGCAGCGGGTTCGCCATCGGCGACCACCCCTTCGGCCAGGACGAGATCGGCCGCGACATCTTCGCGCGCGTCATGAAGGGCACCCAGACCTCGCTCAACGTGATGATCGTGATCAGCCTGCTCGCCGCCGTCATCGGCATGGCGATCGGTGCGGTCGCGGGCTACTACCGCGGCGGCATCGACCAGTTCCTGATGCGCTTCACCGACCTGTTCATCACCTTCCCGGTGATCGTCATCGGCGCGGTGCTCGGCAAGTTCGCCGGTGAGGCCGGAGCCTTCTGGCTGGCCGTGGCGCTGGGCTGCATCAGCTGGACGACGCTCGCGCGGCTGGTGCGTGGTGAGTTCCTCACCTTGCGAGAACGCGAGTTCGTGGACGCCGCGAAGGTGGCCGGTGCGAGCAGCACCCGCATCATCCGCAAGCACATGATTCCCAACGCCATGGGCGTGATCATCGTCAACACCACGCTGCTCGCGTCGCAGGCCGTGCTGCTGGAGACGGCGTTGTCCTACCTCGGGTTCGGCATCAAGTCGCCGGACGTGTCGCTCGGCACGATGATCTCGGAGTACCAGTCCGCGTTCTCCACCCGTCCGTGGCTGTTCTGGTGGCCGGGCCTGTTCATCATCCTGATCGCGCTGTCGGTCAACTTCATCGGCGACGGTCTGCGCGACGCGTTCGACCCGCGCCAGAAGCGGATCCCCTCCGAGCGCAAGATGAACCGCGCCGCGCGTGCAGGCGCCACGACCGAGCCGGACCAGGCGACGTCGTGATGCCCGACCCGCACACCGGTTCAGCTCAGCAGTGGGAGCACCACCGTGGCCACCGCGAGGACGGCCAGGGCGGCGATGATCTCGCGGTGCCAGGTCGTCCGCAGGCGCGGCCCCTCGAGGCGTCGGTCGTCGAGGTAGCCCGCGGCGCGCAGCTCCGCGAGCCGGGCCTCGACGAGGCCAGCCGACTGGCTCTGCTCGACCCGGGCGCGCTGCCGACCGCCGGGAGCGCTGGCGGCCCAGGCCGTGACCGAGCCGTACGCCGTGACGAGTCGCAGCCCGTAGCGACCCTCCACCGACTCGATGGCGGGCCACGGGACGTGCACCGTGCGCAGCGTGTTGCGCGCCACGACCTCCCCGTCGGAGATCTCGACGTACGGCATCCAGAAGGCCGCCCAGCCCAGCAGGCCGATGATCAGCAGCGGGGCGCCGTAGTCGAGCACCACGTCGAGGCCGTCGATGACGGCGGACACCAGACCGACCGCCGCCACCGCCATCATCGCCACGGCCAGCGCCCGGGCGCTGCGCGACCTCAGCAGCACGGTCGTCCCCATGGCGACACCCTGACAGATGCCCCGACAGATGCCCTGATCAACGCGACAGGACCGAAAGGCAACTCGTGAGCACCCAGACTCCTGGCGCCTCCCAGGACCCGCGTCAGCCCGTCGTCCCGGAGGACGACGGTCCCATCCTCGAGGTCGAGGGCCTCAACGTCTCCTTCTTCGTCGACGGTGAGTGGTTCCCCGCGGCGATCGACGTGAGCTACCACGTGGACGCGGGCGAGGTGCTCGCCATCGTCGGCGAGTCCGGCTCGGGCAAGACCCAGTCCTCGATGTCCCTGCTCGGGCTGCTGCCCGTCAACGGACGTTCCACGGGCAGCGCCAAGCTCAAGGGCAAGGAGCTCGTCGGCCTGAAGGGCGCCGCCCTGCGACGGGTGCGCGGCCGCGAGATCGCGGTCATCTTCCAGGAGCCGATGACGGCGATGAACCCCGTCTACACGATCGGCTTCCAGATCGTCGAGACGATCCGCTCGCACTTCGACATGTCACCCAAGGACGCGAAGGCGCGTGCCATCGAGCTGCTGACGCATGGTGGAGATCCCCGAGCCGGAGCGCCGGTTCGACGCGTTCCCGCACCAGCTGTCCGGCGGCCAGCGCCAGCGCGCGATGATCGCCCAGGCGCTCGCCTGCGAGCCGCAGCTCCTCGTGGCCGACGAGCCGACCACGGCGCTCGACGTCACGGTCCAGGGCGAGATCCTCAAGCTGATGCGCGACCTGCGCGAGCGGGTCAACGCCGGCGTCGTCCTGATCACCCACGACATGGGCGTGGTCGCCGACATGGCCGACCGCATCGTGGTGATGCAGCACGGCCGCATCGTCGAGTCCGGCACGGCCGACCAGATCTTCAACCACGCCCAGCACCCCTACACCCAGCAGCTGCTGGCGTCGGTGCCGCACTTCGGCACGGCCAGCGTGACCGAGGGCGAGGAGCGTACGGCGCGCGACCGTGCTGCCCTGCGCCGCCGAGACCCGCGCCCCGATCCTGGTGGCCGACAAGCTCGTCCTCGAGTACCCCAAGCGCGGCAACCAGCCGGTCTTCCGGGCCGTCGACGAGGTGTCCCTGAGGATCGGGCGTGGCGAGGTCGTCGGGCTCGTGGGCGAGTCGGGCTCCGGCAAGACCACGATCGGCCGCGCGGCCATGGGGCTGCTGCCCGTGGCCGGTGGCACGCTCGAGGTCGCCGGCGTACAGATGCACACGGCGAAGCCCAAGGACCTGCGTCCGCTGCGTGACCGGGTGGGCATCGTCTTCCAGGACCCGGGGTCCTCGCTGAACCCGCGGCTGCCCATCGGTGAGTCGATCGGCGAGCCGCTCTACCTGCACCGCAAGATGAAGGGCAAGGAGCTCAGCGGGGAGATCGAGAAGCTGCTCGACAGCGTCCACCTGCAGCGCGGCTTCCGGAACCGCTACCCGCACGAGCTCTCCGGTGGTCAGCGCCAGCGCGTCGGCATCGCCCGGGCCCTGGCGCTCCAGCCCGACCTGCTGGTCGCCGACGAGCCGACGTCCGCGCTCGACGTGTCGGTGCAGGCCAAGGTCCTCGACCTGTTCCAGGAGCTGCAGCGCGAGCAGGGCTTCGCGTGCCTCTTCATCAGCCACGACCTCGGCGTGGTGGAGATCCTCGCCTCGCGGATCGCGGTGATGTACATGGGCAAGATCGTGGAGCTCGGCGACACCGACAGCATCGTCCACCGCCCGCAGCACGCCTACACCCAGCGGCTCGTCTCCGCGGTCCCGGTGCCCGACCCGGCCGAGCAGCGTCGCCGCCGCGAGGCCCGCGACGCCCTGATCGCGCAGGCCGGCGTCTCCTGAGTTGCCGGTACGGCGGTGAGTGGTCTCGACTGATCGCTCGCTGGCGCTCGCTGCTCGACCACCTTGGCGTAGGTAGGCTCGCGTCGATGGACGGCCTCTTCGCCTACGAGGGCCCCGAGCCGACCCGCGAGGGTCCCTCCGGTGGCTCGCTCGCGGGCAACACCCACGACTCTGCACCGCTCGCGGTGCGGATGCGGCCGCGCGACCTCGACGAGCTCGTCGGGCAGCAGCACCTGCTGGCGCCGGGGTCCCCGCTGCGGCGCCTCGTCGAGGGCGACCAGCCGATGTCGTTGCTGCTCTGGGGCCCGCCCGGGACCGGCAAGACCACGATCGCCTCGATCGTCTCCGGGCGGACCAACCGCGTCTTCGTCGAGGTCTCGGCCGTCGCGGCCGGGGTCAAGGAGGTCCGCGAGGCGATCAACTCCGCGCGCAACCGGCTGGCCTCGCGCGGGCAGGAGACGGTGCTGTTCGTCGACGAGGTGCACCGGTTCACCAAGGCCCAGCAGGACGCCCTGCTCCCGGGCGTGGAGAACCGCTGGGTCACCCTCGTCGCGGCCACCACGGAGAACCCGTTCTTCTCGGTGATCTCGCCGCTGCTGTCGCGCTCGCTGCTGCTCACCCTCGAGCCGCTCACCGACGACGACGTACGCGGTGTCGTCGAGCGGGCCGTCACCGACCCGCGCGGGCTCGACGGCCAGGTCACCCTCGAGCCGGACGCGCTCGACCACCTGGTGCGGCTCGCCGGCGGCGACGCGCGACGGTCGCTGACCTACCTCGAGGCCGCGGCAGGCGCTGCGCTGTCGCAGGGGCTGACCAAGGTCGACGTCGAGACGACCGAGAAGGCGGTCGACCGCGCTGCCGTGCGCTACGACCGCCAGGGCGACCAGCACTACGACGTGACCAGCGCGTTCATCAAGTCGATCCGGGGCTCGGACGCCGACGCGGCCGTGCACTACCTGGCGCGGATGGTCGAGGCGGGGGAGGACCCCCGGTTCATCGCCCGTCGGCTGGTGATCCTCGCCAGCGAGGACATCGGGCTGGCCGACCCGACGGCACTGACGACGGCGGTGGCCGCGGCCCAGGCCGTGCAGCTGATCGGCATGCCCGAGGCGCGGCTGAACCTCGCCCAGGCCGTCATCGCCCTCGCGCTGGCGCCGAAGTCCAACTCCGTGATCAAGGCGATCGACGCCGCCAGCGCAGACGTGCGGAGCGGCAAGATCGGTCCGGTGCCGCCGCACCTGCGCGACGCCCACTACGGCGGCTCGAAGAAGCTCGGCCACGGCGAGGGCTACCAGTACTCCCACGACGCCCCCTACGGCATCGCCGAGCAGCAGTACGCCCCCGACGTCGTGCTGGACGCCGAGTACTACCAGCCCACCAACCTCGGCGCCGAGAGCGGCCTGAAGGAGCGCTGGGAGCGGATCCGCCGGATGATCCGGGGCAGGTAGGGTCGGGCCCCATGGGAACGCCCGTCCTCATCGGCTGCATCGCCGCCGTACTGCTCGTCCTCGCCGGACTGCTCGCCCTCGTGCTGCGCAGCCGCGCCGAGTCGCGTCGCCAGCTCGCCGCCGCGCTCGCCGAGACCGCCGAGCTGCAGCAGGCGCCTCGACGAGCTGTCCGAGCAGCTCGAGCGGGCCGTCGAGAGCGATCGGGCGCGGGCCGAGGAGCGGCGTACGTCATCACCGACGCGGGCGAGCCGCGTCCCGAGCCCAACGTGCCCGACCGGCTGGTGCTGAGCGCCACCGTGGGCGAGCCCCTCGTGAAGGTCGTCTCCTTCGGGCACGGCGTGCGTCGTGCGCTGTCGCCCGAGTCGCGCAACCGGATCTGGTTCGAGATGCGTCGCGAGGTACGCCGTGCCCGCAAGCAGCGCCGTCGTGAGATGAAGGAAGCCTGGCGCCGGATGCAGGCCGAGGAGCGGACCGCTGCATGAATCCCCACGAGATCGCGCGGGGGCTCGCTGCGCTCGCGCAAGGCACGATCCCGCAGGGACCCCGATGAAGGGACGTTCTGGTTCGTCGCCGGAGCGGGTGCCGGCGTCTACGTCGTGGTCAAGGCACGCCGCGCCGCGGAGACGTTCACGCCCGAGGGCCTGCGCGACCGGCTCTCCGGGCTCTCCGTGGGCGCGCACCTGTTCGCCGACGAGGTGCGCTCCGGCATGACCGAGAAGGAAACCGAGTTGCGTGACCGGCTCGGGCTGGCGCTTGATGGACCACCTGCAGCTCGAGGAACGAGCCAGTGGTTTCGAGACGCTCGCTGGCGCTCGCTCCTCAACCACCGAGGTCGGCGCTCGCTCCTCAACCACCGAGACGCTGACACGGACGAAGGACTGATGGACACCGCCGAGATCCGCCGCCGCTTCATCGCGCACTTCGAGGCGGCCGGTCACCAGGCAGTGCCCTCCGCGTCGCTGCTGGTGCCCGACCCGACGCTGCTGTTCGTGAACGCGGGCATGGTGCCGTTCAAGCCCTACTTCCTGGGCCAGGAGACGCCGCCGTACTCGCGCGCGACCAGCGTGCAGAAGTGCGTGCGCACGCCCGACATCGAGGACGTCGGCAAGACCACGCGGCACGGCACCTTCTTCGAGATGTGCGGCAACTTCAGCTTCGGTGACTACTTCAAGGAAGGCGCCATCGAGTACGCCTGGGACCTGGTCACCAAGTCGCAGGCCGACGGCGGCTGGGGGCTGGAGGAGAGCCGGCTGTGGCCCTCGGTGCTGCACGGCGACGACGAGGCGCTGGCGCTCTGGATGAAGGTGACCGGGCTCCCCGAGAACCGCATCGTCCGGCTCGGGCCCAAGGAGAACTACTGGTCGATGGGCGTGCCCGGTCCGGGCGGCCCGTGCTCGGAGATCCTCTACGACCGCGGTCCGGCGTACGGCCCCGAGGCCGACTGGGAGTCCATGGGCACCGACATGGACCCGGCGCTCGAGGACCGCTACCTGGAGATCTGGAACCTCGTCTTCATGCAGGACGAGCTGAGCGCCGTGCGCTCCAAGTCCGACTTCGACATCGTCGGCTCGCTGCCCAAGCGCAACATCGACACCGGCATGGGCCTCGAGCGGGTCGCGTTCCTGCTGCAGGGCGTCGAGAACATGTACGAGATCGACGTGATGTTCCCGGTCATCGAGAAGGCCGAGGAGCTCACCGGCAAGCGCTACGGCGCCGACCACGAGGCGGACGTGCGCTTCCGGGTGGTCGCCGACCACATCCGTTCCTCGATGATGCTCATCGGCGACGGCGTCACGCCGGGCAACGAGGGACGCGGCTACGTGCTGCGCCGGCTGCTGCGCCGCGCGGTCCGGTCGATGCGCCTGCTCGGCTACGAGGACCCGGCGCTGCCCGGAGCTGTTCCCGGTCAGCCGCGACAAGATGGCGCGAGACCTACACCGAGCTGCACCGCGACTGGGACCGCATCTCGACGGTGGCGTTCGCCGAGGAGCACGCGTTCCGCCAGACGCTGCGCACCGGCACCACGATCTTCGACACCGCGGCCACCGAGGTGCGCTCCGGCGGCGGCACGGTGCTGTCCGGGCGACAAGGCGTTCGCGCTGCACGACACCTACGGCTTCCCGATCGACCTCACCCTCGAGATGGCGGCCGAGAAGGGGCTGTCGGTCGACGAGGAGGGCTTCCGCCGGCTGATGGGGGAGCAGCGCGAGCGGGCGCGGGCCGACGCGCGGGCCAAGAAGGGCCAGCAGGGCGCGCGGCACCGCCTACCGCGACATCGCCGACACGATCGGCCACAAGGTCGACTTCACCGGCTACTCCGACGTGGTCAGCGAGGGTGCGGTCCGCGGCATCGTCAGCGACGGCGCGGCCGTGGAGTCGGCCGGCGAGGGCGCCGAGATCGAGCTGGTGCTGGACCGCACCCCGTTCTACGCCGAGGGCGGCGGCCAGCTCGCCGACCAGGGCGTCATCGAGCTCGACAACGGCGCCCGCATCGAGGTCTACGACGTCCAGTCGCCGATCAGCGGGCTGATCGTGCACAAGGCGAGGGTGCGTCGAACGGCGAGGTGTCCGCTCGGCGGCCACGCGCAGTCGCTCGTCGACGTCGAGCGCCGCGCGTCGATCAGCCGCTCGCACACCGCGACCCACATGGTGCACAAGGCGTTCCGCGAGGCGCTGGGGGAGACCGCGACCCAGGCCGGCTCGGAGAACTCACCGGGACGGTTCCGCTTCGACTTCTCCGCGTCCGGGGCGGTGCCCGAGTCGGCGATGGTCGACGTCGAGGCGCGGGTCAACGACCTCGTGATGGCCGACCTCGGCGTGCACGCCGAGATCATGACCCAGGAGGAGGCCGTCCGCTCCGGCGCGATGGCGCTGTTCGGGGAGAAGTACGGCGACCAGGTGCGCGTGGTCTCGGTCGGCGACTGGGCCCGCGAGCTCTGCGGCGGCACGCACGCCCACCGCTCCGGCCAGCTCGGCGTGGTCAAGCTGCTCGGCGAGAGCTCGATCGGCTCCGGCGTACGACGGGTCGAGGCGCTGGTCGGCGGCGACGCCTACCGCTTCCTGGCCCGTGAGCACGTGCTCGTCGCCCAGCTCAGCGAGGCGCTGAAGGTGCGTCCCGAGCAGCTGCCCGAGCGCGTCAACGACATCGTCGACCGGCTCCGCACGGCGGAGAAGGAGATCGAGCAGGTGCGCCTCCAGCAGCTGCTCGCCTCCGCCGGGCAGCTCGTGGACGGGGCCGAGGACATCGGCGGGGTCTCGTTCGTCGGCCACCACGCCGAGGCGGCCAACGGCGGCGACGCGCGCACGCTCGCGCTCGACGTCCGCGGCCGGATGCCGGCCGACCGCCCGGGCGTGGCCGCGGTCATCGGCTCCGCGAGCGGCAAGCCCTCGGTCGTCGTGGCGGTCAACGACGCCGGCGCGGGCGGCCGGCATCTCGGCGAACACGCTGGTGCGCGCGGCCTCGGAGGTGCTCGGCGGCAAGGGCGGCGGCAAGGACGACGTCGCCCAGGGCGGTGGCGCCGACGCGAGCAAGGCGGGCGAGGCGCTGGCCGCGATCCGCCGCGCGCTGCAGGCGCTAGCCGGTGGCCGACCAGCTCACCGGCGTACGCCTCGGGGTGGATCCCGGCGACGTCCGGATCGGGGTCGCGAGCAGCGACCCGTCCGGCATCCTGGCGACGCCGGTGGAGACGGTGAGCGCGCGGCGACGGGCGATCTCGACCGGCTGGCGGCACTCGATCGAGGAGCTCGGCGCCGTGCGCATCTACGTCGGGCTGCCTCGGTCGTTGTCCGGAGGCGAGGGACCGGCGGCCGGTAAGGTGCGAGCGTTCGCGCGTGAGCTGGCGGCCCGGGTCGGGCCGGTTCCGGTCAGGTTGTGCGACGAGCGCCTGAGCACCGTGACGGCGGAGGGCCAGCTGCGGAGCCAGGGACGCAAGGGCAAGAAGCGCCGGGCGGTGGTCGACCAGGCCGCCGCCGTCGTGATCTTGCAGGGAGCCCTCGAACGGGAACGGCAGACAGGCGCGTACGCCGGCGAGCCGGTTCCGTCCGGGGACACGAGCGAGTAGGACGGACCAGCGTGCAGCGACGAGTACGACGAGACCGAGGCGTACGACGAGGAGCACGTCGACCACCCCGACGAGCCGGCCCCGCGCCGTCGCCGCGGCCGCGGCTGCCTGCCCGTGCTGCTCGTGCTGGTCGTGCTCGCCGGCGGCGCCTGGTTCGGCGGCCGCTAGGTCTACGACGAGATCAGCTCGCGGCTCGGCCCGCGCCCGACTACGCCGGGCCCGGCATCGGCACGGTGCTCTACCAGGTCAAGACGGGCGACACCTCCGCCGACATCGGCCGCGAGCTCAAGGCCAAGGGCGTGGTCAAGAGCGTCGACGCCTTCAACGACGCCGCCCGCGCCAACGACAAGTCGCGCAGCATCCAGGTCGGCTACTACCAGCTGAAGAAGCAGATGAAGGCCGAGCGAGGCGCTCGACGTCCTGGTCAACCCGGACAACCTGATCCAGAGCCTGGTCGTCGTCCCCGAGGGCGCGCGGGTGCGCCAGATCGTGAAGACGATCGTCGACAAGACCGACATCTCCAAGAAGGCCGTCACCGCAGCGCTGGCGAACCCCAAGGCCATCGGCCTGCCCGCCGAGGCCAACGGCAACCCCGAGGGCTACCTGTTCCCGGCGACCTACACGGTGCCGCCGAAGCAGACCGCGGTCGGCCTGATCCGGCAGATGGTCGCCAAGGGCGTCGAGGTCGACGAGTCGCTCGACCTGGCGACCAAGGCGAAGGAGCGTCGGGCTCACGCCCGAGCAGGTGCTGACGGTCGCGAGCATCCTGGAGTACGAGGCGAACCACTCCGAGGACTACCCCAAGGTCGCGCGCGTGCTCTACAACCGGCTGGCCAAGGGGATGCCGCTCCAGCTCGACTCGACGGTGTCCTACGTCAGCCAGCGCTCGGGCGACGTGTGGACCACGGCGGCGGAGCGGGCCAACACCTCGGCGTACAACACCTACGCGCACACCGGCCTGCCGCCCGGCCCGATCGGGTCGCCGGGGGAGGAGACGATCAAGGCGGCGCTCGCGCCCGCCAAGGGCGACTGGCTCTACTTCGTGCCCGACTACGAGCACCACACCACGCACTTCTCCGAGACCTACGCCGAGCACCAGAAGTGGGTGGCGAAGCTGAAGGCGTACTGCGCGAAGAGCGACGAGTGCTGAGCGATGGGCCCTGCTCGACGCGCTGCGCGGTGGTCGGCTCCCCGATCGCGCACTCGCTGTCTCCGGCGCTGCACCGGGCGGCGTACGCCGAGCTCGGTCTCGACTGGACCTATGACCACGTCGAGGTCGACTCGGCCGGGCTCGAGGAGTTCGTCGCCGGGCTCGACGAGTCGTGGCGCGGGCTGTCGCTGACGATGCCGCTCAAGCGGACCGTCGTACCGCTGCTCGACACGCGCGACGACTGGGTGCGGCTCTCCGGCGTGGCCAACACGCTCGTCCTCGACGAGGGCGGCCGGCACGGCTTCAACACCGACATCCCCGGCGCGATCGCCGCCATGCAGGAGCGGCTGCCGTCGCCGGCACGCTCGGCGGTCGTGCTCGGCGGCGGGGCCACGGCCACGTCGGTGCTGCTGGCCCTCGCCGAGTCGGGGTGCACGACGGCCACGGTGCTCGTGCGTGACCCGGCCCGCGCCGAGGAGACGGTCGCCGTGGTCAGCGCGCACCCGCGCGCGCCCGAGCTCTCGGTCGGCACCATCGCCGACGCCGACCGCGCATCGAGGCCGACCTGCTGGTCACGACGATCCCGGGCGCCGCCCAGACGCCCGCCCTGCTCGCGCGTGCGCCGACGTGCCCGCGGTGTTCGAGGTGGTCTACGACCCGTGGCCGACGCCGCTCGCGCGGGCCGTGCTCGAGGACGGCCGGCATCCTCGTGGCCGGGCTCGACCTGCTCGCCCACCAGGCGGTCGGCCAGGTGCAGCGGATGACCGGCGCAGACGTGTCCGTCGACCTGCTCCGCAGGCCGGCGCGCGAAGAGCTGACGCGCCGGGCTGTGCACATCCCGCCGCCGGCCCCTGCGTCCCCTAACCTTCGCGCATGGACTGGCTCGACCCCGACCAGCTGCAGGCCGCCGGAGCCTGCCTGGTGGCGTGTGCGTTCCTGGGCTGGTTCGTCCCGACGCTGATCTCGCACATCCCGGAGCCGGTGCCGGAGCCCGAGACGACTGCCGACGAGTGCGACCCGTCGGGCGCGCCAGGCGAGCCCGGCGCCCACCGTCGGCTCTTCGAGCGCTCCCTCCCGGCCGCCCCCGACAAGGTGCTCTA
>CAWCQB010000020.1:0-41921 GCA_963797505.1 uncultured Actinomycetota bacterium
GAACGGTCAGTCGAGACCTCCGCTCGCGTGGGTGGTCTCGACTGATCACTCGCTTCGCTCGCTGCTCGACCAGCTGAGAAGGCGTGCGCCGCGTCCGCGAACCGCTGGGCCAGCTGGGGGTGCCCGGCCCAGTGCACGTGGAGGTACGACGCATGCAGGGTCGGGCCGGCGAAGCCCACCCGCACGTCGTCGATCGACCAGGCAGGGACGTCCCCCGCGCTCGGCTCGACGTGGGTGCGGTGGAACTCGTGCCCCGTGACCGTCTCGCCCTCGCGGGTCAGCAGCGAGTCGGCGGGTGCGGTCACCGACGGGTAGGAGAGCGTCAACCGCGGGGTCATCCGTGCCGCCGCGGGCAACGCGCCGACCATCACGGAGTCGTCGACCGACCGGCACAGGTAGAGCAGCCCGGCGCACTCGGCCACGGTCGGGACGCCTGCCTCGATGGCGGCGTGCAGCTCGGCGCGCAGGGGCGCGTTGTCGCTGAGGCCCGGGGCGTGCACCTCGGGGAAGCCGCCGCCGAGGTAGATGCCCGAGGTGCCCTCCGGCAGCGAGGTGTCGACCAGAGGGTCGAAGGTCTCGACCCGGCAGCCCGCCGCGCGGAGCAGCTCCTCGGTCTCGGTGTAGCGGAAGGTGAAGGCGCGTCCGCCGGCCATCGCGACGACGGGCCGGTCGGCATCGGTGGTTGCGGAGGGCCGCCGGGGCCGTCTCGAAACCACGACTTCACTCCGGGTCCCACGGCTCGCCCTCGAGATCGGGAGCGGTCGACGCCAGCTTCAGCACGGCCTCCAGGTCGATCGCCTCGGCGACCAGGTCGGCCAGGGCGTCGAGGGCGTGCGCGGCCTCGCCTCGCTCGGCGGCGGGCACCAGGCCGAGGTGGCGCGACGGTGCGCTGACGGCCTGGTCGCGGCCGAGCGTGCCGAGCACGGGCAGGCTGATCGAGTCGGCGACCTCGGCGGCGTGCCTCGGAGACCCTGCCTTGTTGAGGATGACGCCCGCGATCTCGACATCGCGGCGAGAAGGTCGCCATGCCGTGCACGACCGCCCCGACCGACCGGGAGGCGCGGGAGATGTCGACGACGAGCACGACCGGCGTCTTCGTCAGGGTCGCGACGTGGGCGGTCGAGGCGTAGCCCTGGGTGCCGATGCGTCCGTCGTACAGGCCCATCACGCCCTCGACGATCGCGACGTCGGCGCCGCGGGCGCCGTGCAGCAGCAGCGGGACGATGCGGTCCTCGCCGACCAGGTGCGGGTCGAGGTTGCGTCCGGGGCGGCCGCAGGCCAGGGCGTGGTAACCGGGGTCGATGTAGTCGGGGCCGACCTTGTGGCCGCTGACGACGTGACCGGCGCGGGTGAGCGCGGCCATCAGCCCGGTCGCGATCGTCGTCTTGCCCTGCCCGGTGGCCGGGGCAGCGATGACGAGGCGCGGGAGGTTGGTCATGGGGAGGGGGCTACCACTCGATGCCCCGCTGGCCCTTCTGGCCGGCGTCCATGGGGTGCTTCACCTTGGTCATCTCGGTGACCAGGTCGGCGACCTCGAGCAGCCGTGGGTCGGCGTTGCGGCCGGTGATGACGACGTACTGGCGCCCCGGTCGGTCGCGCAGGGTCTCGACCACCTCGTCGACGTCGACCCAGCCCCACTTCATCGGGTAGGTGAACTCGTCGAGGACGTAGAGGTCGTGCGTCTCCTCGGCCAGCCGTCGCTTGATCTCGGCCCAGCCCTCGGCGGCTTCGGCTTCGTGGTCCGCCTCGTCGCCGGCCTTGCGCGACCACGACCAGCCGGCACCCATCTTGTGCCACTCGACGGGACCGCCCTCGCCGGTCTCCTCGTGCAGCTCACCGAGCCGCTCGAGCACGGTCTGCTCGCCGATGCGCCACTTGGCGGACTTCACGAACTGGAAGACGCCGACGTTCCAGCCCTGGTTCCAGCTGCGGATCGCGAGCCCGAACGCGGCGGTCGACTTCCCCTTGCCGTCGCCGGTGTGCACCATCAGCAGCGGTTGGTTGCGGCGTTGGCGGGTGGTGAGCCCGTCGTCGGGTACGACGAGTGGTTGTCCCTTGGGCATGTCAGCGATTTCCGTACTTGTCGTGGTGGATGGCCTCGCTCGAGCGGGCGTTTCTGCCGCCAGCCGTGCCGCTCGAGGTCGGGGACCTGCTCGAGGTGGGTGACCGGACCGACGCACAGCCACGCGATCGGACGGACCCGCTCGGGGATGCCCAGCAGGTCGCGCAGGAACTCCTCGCGGTAGAAGGACACCCAGCCGACCCCGAGGCCCTCGGCGGTCGCGGCGAGCCAGAGGTTCTGGATCGCCAGCACCGCGGAGTAGAGGCCGGCGTCGTCGATGGCGTGCCGGCCGAGCACCTGGGTGCCGCCGCGGTCGGGGTCGTAGGTGACGACCACGCCGAGAGCTGACTCGAGGATGCCCTCGACCTTGATGCGTCCGAAGGTCTGCTGGCGCTCCTCCGGCAGGGACGCGGCGTACGACGCCCGCTCGGTCGCGACGTGCTCCTGGAACCGCTCCCGGGTGGCGCTGTCACGGACGAGCACGAAGTCCCACGGCTGGCTGTGTCCGACGCTGGGAGCGGAGTGGGCCGCCTGCAGGATCCGGTCGAGTGCGTCGGGGTCGAGCGGGTCGCTGCTGAACTCGGCGCGTACGTCGCGGCGGCGGGCGATGACGTCGTAGAGGTCGGCGCTCAGGGTCGGCTCATGCGACGCGCTCGTGGACGGCACCGGTGAGGGCGGTGGCGCTGACCTCGGTGACCGGCACGTGCTCGGCGTGCAGGTGGCGGGCGAGCTCGCTGGCCAGGCCCATCCGGAACGAACCGGACTCGCAGTCGACGACCAGGGCGGCGATGTCGCGTCGGGCCAGGTGGTCGGCGGCGAGACGCGAGCGGCGTACGGCGTCGGGGCCGGAGGTCGCCCGGCCGTCGGTGACGAGGACCAGCAGGGGACGACGGCGGGGGTCGCGGACCCGCTCGACCTCGAGCACGCGGGCGGACTCGAGCAGGCCCTCGGCCAGCGGCGTACGGCCGCCTGCGGGGAGCTCTCCGAGGCGGGCCGCGGCGATCTCCACGGAGTGGGTGGGCGGCAGCACGAGGTCGGCGCGGTCGCCGCGGAAGGTGACCAGGCCGACCTTGTCGCGGCGCTGGTAGGCGTCGAGGAGCAGCGACAGGATGGCGGTCTTGACCTGCTCCATCCGCTTGCGGGCGGCCATCGAGCCGGAGGCGTCGACGCAGAACAGGATCAGGTTGGCCTCGTGGCCCTCGCGCGTCGCGACCCGGAGGTCGTCGCCGCGGAACCGCATCGGGCCGCTACGGCGGCCGCGCTCGTACTGGTGCGCGGCGGCCGCCCGGAGCGTCTCGGTGAGGTCGATGGAGCCGGTGCCGTCGAGCGGCCGGTGCGCGCCCACGCGGCGGCCCCACTCGGTGATCGCCCGGCTGCGCTTCCCGGCAGCACCGCTGCCCGTGCCGCGGACCGTGAACAGCCTGGTGCGGTAGGGATCGCTCGCCCCGACGGTCGTCGACTGGTCGCTGCCCTCCTGGAGGGCGCCCGGCGTCGGCTGCTCCTGCGGTGCGTCATACGAATCGTGGTCTCGAGGCCCCGATTCGGATGACGCATCGTCGGGGGTCTCGCTGGCAGAGGGGTCCGGGCCGTCGGTGTCCTCGAGCGGCTGGTCGCCCGGGTCGTCGCTCGGTCGTCGCTGGGCGGTGGGTCGGTGGGCTCCGGTGGCTCGGGCTCGTCGTCGCCGAGGATCTGGTCGAGCAGGTCCTCGTCGAGACCGGGGGCGTCGAACGGGTTGCGGCGGCGCCGGTGGGGGAGCGCGAGGCGGGCGGCGGCGCGGATGTCGGCCGTGGTCACCTCGGCACGGTCGTTCCAGGCCGCGTGGGCCATCGCCGCTCGTGCGGTGACGATGTCGGCGCGCATGCCGTCGACCTCGAACGCAGCACAGACCTCGGCGATCTTGAGCAGGGCGGCGTCGGTCAGGCGCACCTTCCCGACGAGCGACTGCGCCGCGAGGATGCGCTCGGTGAGCAGCTTCTCCGGCTCGGCGTACTCCGCTGCGAAGGCGTCCGGGTCGTTGTCGTAGGCCATCCGGCGGCGTACGACCTCGACGCGCAGTGCCGGCTCGCGGGGAGCGGCCACCTCGACGGTCAGGCCGAACCGGTCGAGCAGCTGCGGGCGGAGCTCGCCCTCCTCGGGGTTCATGGTGCCGACGAGGACGAAGCGTGCGGCGTGCTCGACCGAGACACCGTCGCGCTCGACCGTCGAGCGACCCATGGCGGCGGCGTCGAGGAGCAGGTCGACGAGGTGGTCGTGGAGCAGGTTCACCTCGTCGACGTACAGGATCCCGCGGTGCGCACGGGCGAGCAGGCCGGGCTCGTACTCCGTGCGGCCCTCGGACAAAGCCCGCTCCAGGTGCAGCGACCCGAGCACGCGGTCCTCGGTGGCGCCGACCGGCAGCTCGACGAGCCGCACCGAACGCGTCTCGGTCGCGGCGTCGGACTCGAAGGGGCCGTCGGGCGAGAGCGGCGCGGACTCGCGCGGGTCGGTGGAGAAGCGGTCGCCGGCGATCACCTCGATGGGCGGGAGTACGGCGGCCAGGGCGCGCACGATCGTCGACTTCGCGGTGCCCTTCTCGCCGCGCACGAGCACGCCGCCGACCTCGGGGGAGATCGTCGTGAGCACAAGGGCGAGCGCCATGTCGTCGGATCCGACGACGGCACTGAAAGGAAACTGCTGTGGCATGGAGGCTCCCGCTCGTCACCAGCTAATACGGCGGCGCGAGGCCGGTCTTCGGACTTCCGTGACTCCCGATCGTCACGGTCACCGCAGCGGGCCTGTGCCGGAGTTTCACCGGCTTCCCGATTCTCCCCTCACGGGGCACCTCGTGCCTGTCGTCAGTCACGATAGCGTCAACCGTCGTGGCCCAGACCATGGGTGAGTCCCTCCCCTCGTCCCTGCTCGTCGTCGGCATCGGTGCCGATGGCTGGAGCGGGCTGTCCGAGCTCGCCCGCGAGCGGATCGGCGCCGCCGAGGTACTGGTCGCCGGCCCCCGCGTGCAGGCGCTGGTCCCCGAGGTCTCCGGCCAGGTGCGCGAGGACCTCCCGTCCCCGCTGCGTGCCGGGCTGCGCGAGCTGATGGCGTCGTACGCCGGTCGGAGCGTGGCCGTCGTCGCGAGCGGTGACCCGATGGTCTCGGGCATCGGCAGCACGCTGGTCGACCTGTTCGGGGCCGAGGCCGTCGAGGTCCTGCCCGGCGTCTCGTCGGTGGCCCTCGCCCGGGCCCGGATGCGCTGGTCGGCGGAGTCGAGCCAGGTGGTCTCGCTGGTCGCGCGCGACCCGCACCTGCTGCTGCGCCAGCTCGCTCCGGGCCACCACGTCCTGGTGCTGTCCTCCGACGAGACCACACCCGCGTTCGTGGCCGCGCTGCTGACGTCGTACGGCTACGGCGCCTCGCGCGTCGTCGTGCTCGGTGACCTCGGGTCGACCGAGGAGTCGCGCACCGAGGGGACAGCCGCCACCTGGTCGGCCGAGTCGCCGCGGCTGAACGTGATCGCGCTCGAGCTCGACGGACCGGTCATCGGGTCATGGGCCGCCGGACTGCCCGACGACGACTACGGCAACGACGGCCAGCTGACCAAGCGCGACCTGCGTGCCGGTGCGCTCGCGCGGCTCGCTCCCCAGCCCGGTCAGCTGCTCTGGGACGTCGGCGCGGGAGCCGGGTCCGTCGGCATCGAGTGGATGCGCGCTCACCCGCGGTGCCGCGCGATCGCGATCGAGGCCGACACCGACCGCGCCACCCAGATCGGGTTCAACGCCCGTCACCTCGGCGTCCCGCACCTCGAGGTCGTGCACGGCCGCGCACCCGCCGAGCTCGCCGACCTGCCCGACCCGGACGCGATCTTCGTCGGCGGCGGTGCGACCGAGCCCGGGCTGCTCGACGACCTGCCTGGCACGACTGCGGCCCGGTGGTCGGCTCGTCGTCCACGGCGTCACGCTCGAGACCGAGACCCTGCTGGCGAAGCTGTACGCCGAGCACGGCGGCGAGCTCACCCGCCACTCCGTCGAGCGGGCAGCACCGATCGGCTCGTTCACCGGCTGGACCCCGGCGCGGGCCGTGACGATGTGGGCCCTGGACATTCGGAGGGCCCGATGACGATCCACTTCGTCGGCGCCGGACCCGGTGCGGCCGACCTGCTCACGCTCCGCGCGGCCACGCTGCTCTCCGAGGCCGAGGTGGTGCTCTATCCGGGGACCTACCTCGACGAGGGATTCCTCGTCCACGTCAGCCCGGACGCCGAGCTCGTCGACACCCAGGAGCTCGACCTCGACCAGATCATGGCGCGCCTCATCGGGGCTTCCCGGGAGGGGCTCGAGGTGGTGCGGCTGGTCTCCGGCGACCCGTCGGTGTACTCCGCGCTGACCGAGCAGACCCACCGGCTCGACCAGGCCGGGGTCGAGTGGGACGTGACACCCGGCGTCCCGGCGTACGCCGCTGCGGCTGCGCTCGTCGGTCGCGAGCTGACCGTCCCGCTGGTGGCCCAGTCCGTCGTACTCACCCGGGCGCAGGCGCGCTCCACCGCGATGCCGGCAGGCGAGGAGCTGGCCAACTTCGCGAGGACCGGCGCCACGCTCGTCGTACACCTGGCCATCACGCGGACCCGCGAGCTGATGGACGAGCTCGCCGGCCACTACGGAGCCGACTGCCCGGTGGTCGTCGTACACCGCGCCAGCCAGCCCGGGCAGCTCGTCCTCCGCGGCACCGTCGGCGACATCGCCGAGCAGGTCGAGCTCGCGGGCCTCCGCCAGGCCGCCGTCATCCTGGTCGGCCGCGCCCTGGAGCCCGACGACCCCACCCAGTCGTTCCTCTACGACCCGTCGCGCGACCGGTCCACCAAGCGCCGCCGCTAGTTCCGCCGAGAGGCTCCTTTTGGTTGGCCGCACGTCGCCGACCGGGCACTCTGGTTGGCGATTCGGCAACGTCGTCCAACCAGAATGCCCGCTCGGCGTACTCCGGCCAACCAGAATGCCCTCTCGGCGAGCTTCAGCGGACGTAGCGCGGGGTCCACACCTGGCCGGAGGCCGTACGACGCGTGGAGGTCGCGCCCACGATCAGCAGGCACTTCATGTCGATCGACTCGGCGTCGAGCTCGGCCAGCGTGGTGACCGTCAGCGACTCCTCCTCGCGGCCGACGTCGCGGCCGACGACGACCACCGTGTCGGCAGGCCGGTGCTCGAGCAGCAGCTTCTGGGCAGCGAGCATCTGCTCGGTCCGCGAACGCGAGGCCGGGTTGTAGATCGCCAGCACCAGGTCGGCCTCGGCCACCGCGCGCAGCCGCTTCTCCACCACCGCCCACGGCTTGAGCCGGTCGGAGAGCGAGACCACCGCGAAGTCCGCGCCGATCGGAGCACCCGCACGTGCGGCCACGGCCTGCACCGCGCTGAGCCCGGGCAGCACGCGCACGCTCACCGAGGAGTACGCCGGTTCGGCAGCCGCCTCGAACACCGCGGACGCCATCCCGAACACGCCGGCGTCACCGCCCGACACGACCGCGACCCGCTCGCCCCGGGCCGCGAGGTCCAGGGCGAACCGCGCCCGGTCGACCTCGACGGTGTTGCCCGACGCGTGCCGGGTCAGGCCGGCCCGCTGCGGCACGCGGTTGACGTAGGGCCCGTAGCCGACCACGTGGTCGACCTGCGCGAGCGCGGCGGTGACCTCGGGGGTGATCCAGGAGTCCGGTCCGGGGCCGAGCCCGACGACCAGCAGCTCGGCGACCTCGGTCGCGGGGGCAGGTTCCGGTTGCGACGTACGCCGTCCACCCGGCTCCTCGTGCACCGAGTCGCCGGACACCACGATCAACGAGAAGTACGGCACCGTCGCGGGGTCGACGTCGGCCACCGGCAGCCACCGCTCGGAGGGCATCGACGCGCGCTCGACGTACATCGCGTGCTCCAGCCGACCGGCCTGCTCCAGCGCCGAACGTACGGCGGGAAACGTGCGGCCCAGCTTCATGATGATCGCGCCGTCGGTGTCGGCGAGCCGTCTCGCGAGCTCCGGCTCGGGCAGCGTGCCGGGCAGCACGGTGAGCACGTCGGTCTGCCGCACGAGCGGCGACGCGACGGCCGCCGTCGCGGCCGTGAAGGCCGGGCACGCCGGGCACGACCTCGGTGGGGAAGCGCGGCGCGAGCCGGTCGTGCATGTACATGAACGACCCGTAGAACAGCGGGTCCCCCTCGGCGAGGAGTACGACGGTCCGGCCGGCCTCGAGGTGCACCGCGAGCCGCGACGCGGACTCCTCGTAGAACTCGGCCATCGCGCCGGCGTACCCACCCGGATGGTCGGTCGCACCCGTGGTCACCGGGTAGCGGAGCTCCTCCTCGACCACCCCGTCCGGGATCAGCGAGGCCGCGATGCGACGCGCGTTGGACTCCTTGCCGACACCGGCGTGGTAGGCGATCACGTCCGCCGACGCGATCAGCCGCGCGGCCTTGAGGGTGATCAGCTCGGGGTCGCCCGGTCCGAGGCCGACGCCGTAGAAACGAGCGTTCATTCCTCCTCCTGGGCGAGCGCGTTCACGGCCGACGATGCCATCGCCGAGCCGCCGCGGCGACCCCTGACGGTGACGAAGGGGACGTCGACGCCGTGCTCGTCGGCGAGCGCGACGAGGGCGTCCTTCGACTCGGCGGCACCGATGAACCCGACCGGGCAGCCGATGATCGCCGCCGGCCGGGGAGCGCCCGCGATCAGCATCTCCATCAGGTGGAACAGCGCGGTCGGGGCGTTGCCGATGGCGACGACCGCGCCCTCGAGGTGCGGCTCCCAGAGCGAGACGGCGGCGGCCGTGCGCGTCGTACCCCACGACTTCGCCAGGTCCGGCACCCGCTCGTCACGCAGGAAGCAGCGCACCTCGTTGTCGGCGGGCAGCCGCCCGGCGGTGATGCCCATCGCGACCATGTGCGCGTCGCAGAGGATGTCCGCGCCGCTCGCCAGCGCGGCGCGCGCGGCACGGGACCAGCTGCGGGTGGAAGACGAGGTCGGGCACGAGGTCGACCTGACCGCTGCCGTGCACCATCCGCACGGCGACCTTCTCGGCGTCGGCGGGCACCAGGTCGAGCGGCGCCTCGCGGCGGATGGTCGCGAACGACTCGACGTAGATGGCCGGACCGTCGGCGATGTAGTCGTAGCGCCGCGCCGGTTGCTCGATGCCCGTCACTGGTCCTCCTCGCCGTCCGGAACGAGGACACCGTGCCACGGCGTCACCACCAGCTCGGCGTGAGGGGCCAGCCGTCGCAGTCCTGCGGGGTCGAGGACACCGTCGGGTACGGCGACATGGGTGCCGCCCTCGACGGTCCCGTAGGGCAGGGGCGGGCAGCCGATCGGCGTCCGTGGATCCGCGTCGACGGATGGCGGCCAACGGCTCGACGAGCTCGTCGACGTGCCAGGGCGCGTCGGCACCGTCGCCGCGTACGACGAGGAACCGGCGGGCCAGCTCGAGCAGCTCAGCGGGCGCATCGTCGAGAGGTACGACGGGACCCCAGTCCTCCCCGACGCGCAGCTGGGCCGACGTGTCGTCGAGGGCGACGAGCCCGAGGTCGCAGGTGCGGTCGACCAGGTCGCCGCGACCGTCGTCGAGCACGAACAGGAACCGTCCGGGCAACGCCGCGAGCCTCTCGTCCTGCGCACAGCAGGCGGTCGAGCTCGTCGCTCAGTGGCCGCAGGTCGGTGCGTCCACCGGCCAGCCCGGTCTGCGGCGAGACCATCACGTTGCGCACCAGCTCGTGGGTGCGCGAGGGCAGCAGCCCCGTGGCCGCGATGGCCTCGACGACCTCGTCCGGGAGCCCGTCATCCTCGGTCGGCATCGCGCGCAGCTGCAGGTTGGCCCGCCTGGTCAGGTGCACGTCGCCGTCGCCGTACCTGCTGGCCACCTCGCCGAGCGCCGCGAGCGACGTACCCGTGAGCCGGCCGCCGATCAGCCGCAGCCGCACCAGTCCGCCGTCGCCGGCAGGCCATGGCCGGAAGACGCCGGGGCAGCGGTCACGGCGGGAGCGCTGCGGATGAACGGTGGAGGACGGCACGATCGCCTTCTGCGGGCTGGGAGACCGCCGCAGGCTACCAAGCGGGCGTCGGTGCGCGAAGGGCGAGGCGACCGCTGCATCCTCGCCCGATTGGGGTGAGGGAGGGCGTCGAACGCCCGATCACGATGGCGGGTACGACGAGAGGAGCCACCGTGATCAAGGTCATCGAGGACATGCCAGTCGGCACGATCGGGCTCGAGGCGAGCGGGAAGGTCACCGACGACGACTACCGCGACGTGCTGGTGCCGGTCGTCGACGCGGCGCTCGAGCGCGGCAAGGTGCGGCTGATGTACGTCGTCGACGAGCATGCGTCCTACTCCCTGGGCGCGATCTGGGCGGACACCAAGGTGGGGTTCCGTGACCTCAAGGGGTGGGAGCGCGTCGCCATCGTCTCGGACGCCGACTGGCTGGAGCACGCGGTCAAGGCGTTCGGCTGGATGGTGCCGGGCGAGGTCAAGGTGTTCGAGCCCGACGACGTCCGCGACGCCAAGGCGTGGCTGGTCGGGATCGACGACGATGACTGACCGCGTGACGATCGACGCCGGCCGGCTGTGGGGTGGCGGGGTCGCCACCGGACTGGTGGCCGCGCTCGTCGCCCTCGTCGGTGTGCTGATCTGCTCGATCGTCGACGTACACCTGGTGCGGCCGGCCCTGCTGCTCGACGTCGTCGACCGCTTCGCCGGCGACTACGCGCTGACGGCGTTCGTGCTGACGCTGGTCGCGACCGGTGTCGCGCACCTCGTGGCGCTGGGTACGCCGAGGCCGCGGATGTTCTTCTCGTGGATCATCGGTCTGGCCACGCTGGCGGGGGTCGCGGCGCCGTTCGCTGATCGGGGACAACACCGAGAGCCAGGTGGCCACGGCCTGCATCAACCTCGCCCTGGGCATCTGCGTGCTCTCGTTGCTCGGTGGCGTGATGGCGCGCACGGTCCGTCTCTCGCCGGCCACTCAGCGGTAGCGGAACCCGTCCATGAACCGGCGGAACAGCCCGCCCTTGATCGGCAGGGCCGGTTCGGGCGGCGGTGCCGTGGACTTCTGGGTGGCGATCGGCTTGTCGTAGTCGGTGCGCACGATCGCGTCGATGATCTGCTCCTCGGTGTAGCTGTCCGAGCCGGGGATCTCGGGGACGAAGCCCACGAGCATGCCGTTGCGCATCACCTGCGCCTCGAGGGACGCCGTGTCGTCGGAGTCCCACGTCGCCTCGCGCCCGTCGGGGAGCTTGATGTTGATCCCGAACTGGTGCACGCCCACCCGGGCGAGGTCGGCGTCCGTGCCGCGCTCGCGCAGGGCATCGACGACGCGGCGGGCCTTCATCTCCTCCATGCTGTTCGAGAGTACCGACCCTGCGGTCAGCGACCACTCCAGGACAAGCAGAGAACCCGCCGGCCCGGACACGGGCCAACGGGTTCTCACGTGGTGGGCAGGGGCGGGGTCGAACCGCCGACCTTCCACTTTTCAGGCGGACGCTCGTACCAACTGAGCTACCTGCCCGCACCGCTCTCCGGATCGCTCCGGAGACGTCGCGGAACTCTACCGGATGCACCGAGGGCCACGAAAACGCGGATGCTCAGGCGATCGTCGACGTGATCTCGGCCAAGTGGGATCCCCACTCGCGGGCACGCTCGAGCTCGCCAGGGACGAGTGGGCCGGCTGTCCCGGAGACGTAGAAGTCCTCGGTCGCGACGAGACGTCCGAGGTCATGGCGCTGGACAGACTTCGCGGCGGCCTTGGCTGCCGAACCCGCGAACCGCCGTCCCTTCAGCACCTTCGTGTCGAACGTCGCGACGTCGATGGCCTGCTGGACGGCAGCTTCACCGAGCCACTCACGGATGCCGCGCGCGGACTTGACCTGCGGATGCGCCCTGCTCCACTGCACCCTCGCGGGTACGTTGCCGGGTCATGGACAGGGCGTGCGTAGGGCCCCCGAGGACCACCAGGTTCACGCCGTCGGGCACGGTCGTCGGCGCGTCCTGCACGTCCAGGACCGTGCACCCGTCGCCGATCCCGGCTGCCACCGCGTCCGCCACCGCCCTCGTGTTGCCCCACATCGACTCGACGATCACCAGTGTGTTCATGGCACCAGCGTCCGCTGCCCACCCGTCCGACCGCAGGGGTCGATGGTCCCGCAGCTGGGAGGGACAACGGCACTTCTCGTGCGCACCTGACCACCGCCGCATCGTCCGGGAGATGATCGAGCTCTACTGGCTGCCCGTGGGCGCCGGTGCGACCGGGCTGGGCTGGCAGCTGGTGGTCGCGGCTAGGGGCGCACGGTCCGCTCGCGCAGCCAGCTCAGCGTCCCGGGCTCGAGGCCGCGCAGCTTCGGGGTCGCGGCCACGGGTGCGACGAACAGCCGCGGCGTCCTCCGACAGCGCCCACTTCAGCTCGTGGAAGACGCGCGACAGGGTGTCGTCGCTCTCGACGAGGAGCAGTCCCGGGGCGGCGACCCGGAGCTCGGTCCACGGACCCGGGAGGTGCGGCTCGGGGAGCTCGGAGACCCAGGCGACGTACACCGTCATCCGCGCCTCCCGGTCAGCCGCCGCACCCGGTGATGGGCCAGCGCGGCGCGGGCGGCGTTCATGCCGGCGGCTCCGTGCACGCCACCGCCGGGGTGGGCGGAGGCGCCACCGAGGTAGAGGCCGGGTACGCCGGTCTCGGCCCGACCCCAGCCCGGGGACGGGACGGAGCACGAGCTCCTGGCGCAGCCGCGCGGTGCCGCCGTTGATGGCGCCGCCGATGAGGTTGGCGTCGCGGCTCTCCAGCTCGTGCGGGCCCAGGATGCGACGCTCCAGCACCAGCGAGCCGAACCCGGGCGCGAGCTTCTCGAAGCGCGCCTGCATCCGGTCGGCGAACCGCTCGAGGTCGTCGTGGTCCCAGGCGCCGCGGATGCCCTCGTCGCCGGCGTCGCCGCGGCGTCTCCTGCGGCACGTGGGTGTAGGCCCACATCGACTCGGTGCCGGCGGGCGACCGCGTCGGGTCGCTCGTGGTCATCTGCCCGGCGAGCATGAACGGCCGCGCCGGGACCAGCCCGGCGGAGACCTGGCCCGTCGCCTCGACCATGTCGGCGACGCTGTCGGCGACGTGCACGGTCCCGGGTGCCTTGGCGGGTGCGCTCGCCCAGGGCACCGGTCCGGAGAGGGCCCAGTCGACCTTCACCGTCGACGGGTCGAGCTGGAAGCGGCGCATGCCCGCGGCGCACGCGGGCGGGTACGTCGGAGGCGTCCAGCAGGTCGCCGTACAGCTTCGGCGCGACGACCGTGGCCACGACCGCGCGCTCGGCGGTGAACGTCTCGCCGCCGCTGTCGCACGGTGCGGGCGCGGCCGCCGGAGGTGCCGATGCGGTCGACCGGCGAGGAGCACCGGATCTCGCCGCCGCGCGACCGCAGTCGTCGGGCCAGCGCCTGGGTCAGCTGGCCCGCCCCGCCTTCGGGCACCGGGAAGCCACCTGTCTGTCCCATCAGGCTCATCAGCAGGGCCATCAGCCCGGAGCCGCGGTGCGTCGAGCGGGATGTCGGCGTGGCCGGCGTTGCCGGCGAGCAGGATGCGCGGCGCCTCGCCACCGAACAGCGACCGCCCGAGCTCGGTGACCGGCGTCAGCAGGTCCTTGACGAAGCCGAGCCCGCCGGCGCGCGGCAGCCGGAGCAGGCCGCCGAGCGTCGCCCGCACGGGTGGGAACGGGGTCAGCAGTCCCTGGATCAGCCGCTCGCCGATGGCGTCCCACCGGTCGCACAGCTCCAGCCAGGCGTCGCCGTCCCCGGGATGCAGGTCGTCGAACCAGGACGCCGTCACCGTCGCGGTCGCGGTCGAGCAGCGCCCAGGACCCGTCGGGGAGCGGATGGCCGAGCACGGCGGGCGCGTGCCGCCAGACCAGGCCGTGCTCCTCGAGGTGGAAGGAGCGGATCGTCGGCGACGCGGCCGCCAGCGGGTAGAAGGCGCTGAAGGTGTCGTGCACGAAGTCCGGGTGCACGTCGTTGGCACTGCGCACGGCACCGCCGAGGTCGGGCTGTCCCTCGAGCACGAGCACCGACCAGCCGGCGTCGACGAGGTGGTTGGCGGCGACCAGACCGTTGGGTCCGGCGCCGATCACGATCGCGTCGTACTGGTTCACGTCTGGTTCACGTCTGGGTCACGGTCGGCGTTCGGCGAGGAACGCCAGGCGCCGCAGGCTCTCGGTGTTGCGCCACGCGATCCCGGGCGCCCGAACCGGCTTGGGGACCAGCTTGCCGGGTCCGCTGGCGGCGTCCTCGCTCATCACGACCCGGGTGCCGGCTCCGTGCACGCTGAGGTCGAGCACCACGTCGGCCTCGCCCAGGAACGGCCACGCCTTCGCGCGCAGCTCGAGCCGCTGGAGCGGCTCGCACGCGGTGATCTCGGTGTTGTCGTCGAGCACGGCCGGCCACACGCCCACCGAGTGGTGGATCCGCGACCCGATCGAGGGCCAGTCCTGGTCGACCTCGCGCATCCGCGTCGCCCCGACGACCCAGAGCGGGTAGAGCCAGCCGTCGGCCAGCACGTCCCAGACGCGCTGCGGGGTGGTCTTGATGACGCGCTCGACAGTGGTCATGTGCGTGAAGGTACCCGGCACGGACGCAGGCACACTCCGGAGACAGAACCAGCCCCGGTCGACTGACCGGAGCTGGTGGTGTGTCGCGATGATGGCGACCCCGACGGGACTCGAACCCGCGGCCTCCGCCGTGACAGGGCGGCGCGCTAACCAACTGCGCTACGGGGCCTGGATGGTGCTGTTCTACGTGTCGGTTCGCTCTGGAAGCGAAGCCACGGAATGCTAACCCATACGGGGGGTCGCTTCCGAATCGAGCCTGTGCTCGGCACCCCCAACGGGATTCGAACCCGTGCTACCGCCATGGCGGGCCGGGGTCTGGACCCCGACCGCACCCCCAACGGGATTCGAACCCGTGCTACCGCCATGGGCAGGGCGCGGGGTCTGGACCCCGCACCGCACCCCCAACGGGATTCGAACCCGTGCTACCGCCGTGAAAGGGCGGGGTCCTGGGCCGCTAGACGATGGGGGCCCGCCGTGCTCGGCGGGCCGAGCGCGACTCGGGAAAGTGTAGGGGACCGCTCGGTCAGGCGTAGCCGAGGTCGTGGAGCTCGTCGTCGTCGATGCCGAAGTGGTGCGCGATCTCGTGTACGACGGTGATGCGGACCTCCTCGACGAGCTCCTCGGCCGACTCGCACATCCGCAGCAGCGGACCCCGGTAGACGAAGATCCGGTCGGGCGGCAGGAACGTGTAGCTGCTGTCGCGCTCGGTGAGCGGGATGCCGTCGTACAGGCCGAGCAGGTCGGGGTCGTCGGCCGGTGGCTCCGGCTCGACGAGCACGACGCAGTTGTCGATCAGGCCGGCCAGCTCGGGAGGGATCCCGTCGAGCGCCTCGGACACCAGCGCGTCGAACTCGTCGTCGCCGACCTGCATGCCGCTCACCCCACGCGGTCGCCGGAGGGGACGAGTCGCGCAGGGAGGCGCTCGTAGCCGCGCAGGATGCGCGTCGGTCGCCGCGTCGCGCCGGGCTCGAGCCGGAGGTCGGGGAAGCGGTCGAGCAGCGTCCGCAGCCCGACCTCGCCCTCCATCCGGGCGAGCGCGGCACCGAGGCAGTAGTGGCGACCGGCCGAGAACGCGACGTGGTCGCGGGCGTTGGCGCGGCCGACGTCGAAGGCGCCGGGGTCGTCGAAGACGCCCGGGTCGCGGTTGGCCCCGGCGAGCAGGGTGGTGACGACCTCGCCACGTCGTACGCGCACGCCGGCGACGACGGTGTCCGCCGTGCACAGGCGGCCGGTCAGCAGCACCGGAGGATCGACGCGGAGGACCTCGTCGACGGCGTTGGGCCACAGCGACGGGTCGTCGCGCAGCCGCTGGAGCTGGTCGGGATGCTGCAGCAGCAGGGCGATGCCGTTGCCCAGCAGGTTCACGGTGGTCTCGAAGCCGGCCGCGAGGACCAGCCCGGCCGTGGCCTTCAGCTCGGCGTCGTTGAGCCCGACGCCCTCCTCCTGGACGCGCACGAGCTGGCTCATCAGGTCATCGCCCGACTCGCGTCGCAGGTGGTTCAGGTGCGCGTCGAGCCAGGTCTCGAACTGCTTGAGCCCACGCTCCACCCGACGGAACTCGCCGTAGCCCAGGCCGAGGTCGAGGCTGGGCGCCGCGGCGTTGCCGAACTCGAGCACCCGCCCGCGGTCCTCCGGCGGGACGCCGAGGATCTCCGCGATCACGGTCACCGGGAGCTGGCTGCAGTACGCCGCGACGAGCTCGACCGGGCTGCTCGGGTCGAGCGAGTCGAGCAGCTCGTCGGCGATCTGCTGCGTGCGGCCGCGGAGGTTCTCGACGGCCCGGGCGGTGAACACCCGGGTGACCAGCTTGCGGTAGCGGGTGTGGTCGGGCGGCTCGCTGACCAGCAGCGACGGCGGCACCAGTGGACCGAGCTGGTCGGGGTCCTCGGCCCACACGCCGATGCGACCCAGGAGCCCCTCGCCGGGCTCGAAGATGCCGGAGCGGAAGTCGCTGCTGGTGAGCACGTCCTTGACGGTCGGGAGCGTGGCGGTGATCAGGGCGTACTTGGAGCGGTGCAGCGGTCCGCTGGCGCGGATCTCGTCGGCGAGCTCGTGCAGCCGCTCGCTGTCGTCGGCCGCGCCACCGGCGATCAGGCGCCCCTGGACGTCGCCCTGGCGCGCTGCCCGGCGCATCAGCACCTTGGGCAGCCCGTGGCCCAGGGCCCAGCGCACCGTGGGCTTCACCGGCTCGAGCACCGACATCCCTGCTCCGTTCCTCGGGTACGACTCCGAGTCTGCCGGACCTGCGGTGAGGTCGGGGAGGGCTGTGTCCGACGTCTCTCCGCGCGGCTCTCCCCGGACATGCGAATGTGGCGGGTGGGCCGGAAGTCCGGCTCACCCGCCACATCGGCGACATTCGCATGTCCGCAGGCGGCCCCCCGCCCGCCCGAGGTCCTCAGGCTGCGACCGGGCGCTCCTCGCGCTGCGGAAGCGGGGTCGGGTAGGCGTTGGTGCCCATGAAGTTGTTGGGCAGCGACAGGCGGATCACCTTGTGCCAGGCCGAGGCGACCTGGCGGACCAGGGAGCCTTCGGTGTACTCGAGGCCGTAGCGCTCGAAGACGTCCTTCACCTGCGGCGCGATCTCCTTGTAGCGGTTGCTCGGGAGGTCGGGGAACAGGTGGTGCTCGATCTGGAAGGACAGGTTGCCGGTCATCATGTGCATCGCGTTGGAGCCGGAGATGTTGGCCGAGCCGAGCATCTGGCGGACGTACCACTCGCCCTTGCTCTCGCCCTCGATCGAGTGCTTCTCGAAGGTCTGCACGCCCTCGGGGAAGTGGCCGCACATGATCACCGAGTGGGTCCACAGGTTGCGGACCAGGTTGGCGGTGAAGTTGGCCGTGATCGTGTGCAGGAACGACGGGCCCGACAGGATCGGGTGGACGACGTAGTCCTTGGTGACCTGGCGACGGATCTTGCGGCCGGTGGCGCGCAGCTTGGCCTTGAACGCCGGGGTCTTGGTCAGCTTCTTCTTGATCGCGCGGCCGAGCTCGAGGTCGTACGCCGCGATGCCGTACTCGAAGAAGCAGGCGTTGATGAAGTTCCACAGCGGCTGGGCGAGGTAGACGGGGTGCCAGCGCTGGTCCTCGTCGACGCGCATGATGCCGTAGCCGAGGTCGTTGTCCTTGCCGACCACGTTGGTGAAGTTGTGGTGCAGCTCGTTGTGCGAGTGCTTCCACTGCTCGGCCGGGGAGGCGTTGTCCCACTCCCACGTGGTCGAGTGGATCTTCGGGTCACGCATCCAGTCCCACTGGCCGTGCATGACGTTGTGGCCGATCTCCATGTTCTCGAGGATCTTGGCGACCGAGAGGCCCGCCGTACCGACGAACCAGGCCGGCGGGAACAGCGAGAACAGGAGTACGGCGCGCGAGCCGAGCTCGAGCTTGCGCTGGGTGTCGATGACCTTGCGGATGTACGCCGCGTCGCTGGCGCCGCGCTTCTCGATGAACTCGGCACGGATCGCGTCGAGCTCGCGGCCGATCTCCTCGATGTCCTCGGGGGACAGGTGGTCGATGGGGCTGGTGGGCTTCTTCTGCAGGACGGTCATGGTGATCTCCTCTGGTGGTTCAGTGGTCGATCTGGCAGCTGCCGGCGGCAGCGTTGATGCAGGTCTGGATGCGGACGCCGTCGCCCTCGACGGCGGTGGTGATCTCACCGGTGCGCAGGTCTCGCACGGAGCCCTCGCGCATCGGCAGCACGCAGCCGTAGCAGATGCCCATGCGGCACCCGCTCGGCATGAGTACGCCGGCCTCCTCGGCCTGCTCGAGGATCGGCCGGTCGCCGGTCGCCTCGAGGGTGGTGCCGTTCTTCAGGAAGCTGACGGTGCCGCCCTCGCCGACCACCAGGGGCGTGACGCGGAACTGCTCGGTGAGCAGCTTCATCCCGCGGTCGGCGTGGTGGGTCTCGAGGGCGTCGAGCAGACCGGCCGGACCGCACGCGAAGGTGGTGCGCTCCTGCAGGTCGGGGACGAGCGTGTCGAGGTCGTCGACGTCGAGGACGCCGTGCTCGTCGTCGTACCGCGCGACGAGGTTGATCATCCCGGCCTCGTCGAGCGAACGCAGGTTGTCGATGAAGATCGAGTGCGGCTCGCTGGGCGCGACGTGCACGACGGTGATGTCGAAGTTGGCGCTCCGCTGGAGGCGCACCGCGCCGGAGTCGGCGACCGGGAACAGGTTGCGCAGCATCCCGATGACCGGGGTGATGCCGGACCCGGCGGTGACGAACAGGAGCTTGCCCCCGTCGGGCGGCAGCACGAACTCGCCGGCGGCCTGCTCGAGGTGGACCAGCGTGCCGGGGCGGCAGTCGCGGACGATGTGGTTGCTGACCTTGCCCTCCGGCACCGCCTTGACGGTGATGGAGATGTAGCCGTCGTCGCGCGGCCCGTGGGTCAGCGAGTAGGCGCGCCACAGGCGGACGCCGTCGACGTCGATGCCGACGCGGACGTACTGGCCCGGGATGTGCCCCGCCCAGTCGGCACCCGGCTTGATCACCAGGGTCGCGGCGTCCTCGGTCTCGGGCGTCACCGAGACGACCCGGCCGCGAAGGTCGGCGCCGCGGCGCAGCGGGTTGAACACGTCGAGGTAGTCGGCCGGCACCAGCGGCGTCGCGGCCAGCTCGGCCAGGCGACGGGCGCCGTCGCGGATCGAACGGCCCAGCGTCAGGGGACGCCAGGCGTCGCCAGCGGGGTAGGTCGTCGAGGCCATGTATCAAGAGTGATGTGAAAACCGGTTAAAGTCATGACCGGAGCGCGTGAATCAACCCTGCTCCATTGTTCACAGAGGACAAAACATGCCCGATGAAGTGACGGCCACCACGCTCAGGCTCTCCCAGGACACCGTCGCGGAGCTGCAGCGCATCCTTCCCGACGTCGCCGAGCGCACCGTCTCGGCCATCATCGACGACGTCCCGAGCTACTCCGACGCGCTCAGCGGGGCCATGGGCGAGACCATCCGGCTCGCCGTGGAGACGGCCCTCGGCGGGTTCGTCCAGCTCGCCGCGCGATCCCAGGGTGAGCGCGCCCAGCAGCCCACCGCGGTGGCCGTCGACGGCGCCTACCAGCTCGGTCGTGGCGAGGCGCGCAGTGGCCGCACGGTCGACGCCCTGCTCTCGGCGTACCGGATCGGTGCTCGTGTCTCCTGGCGCGAGCTGTCCTCGGCCGCCGTACGCACCGGGGTCGACGCCGAGACGCTCGTGCTGTTCGCGGAGCTGGTCTTCGCCTACATCGAGCAGCTCTCGGCCGCCAGCCTCGCCGGGCACAACGACGAGCTGGAGACCACCGGCCGCGTGCGCCAGCGCCTGCTCGAGCGGCTCGCGCAGAACCTCGTCGACGGCTCGCCGCCCGAGGCGGTCGAGGCCGCGGTGACGCGCGCCGACTGGACGCCGCCGCGCACGCTCACCGCGGTGATCGTGCCGGAGTCGCAGGTCCGCGGGGTGCTGGGTCTGGTCTCCGCCGAGACCCTGCAGGCGACCGAGGCGCTGCCCGCGGAGGAGGGCGACGGGGTGGCCCTGCTGCTCGTCCCCGACGCCCACGGCCGCTCGCGACGAGCGCTGCTCCGCACGCTCGAGGGCCGCGGCGCGGTCGCCGGACCGGCGCGGCCCTGGGCGCAGGTGAGGGAGTCGCACGAACGTGCCCTGCGCGTACGACGCCTCGGGCTCGGCACCGACACCGAGGAGCACCTCGCCGAGCTGGTGCTGAGCGCCGACCCCGCGGCGTACGCCGACCTGCGCGCACGCGTGCTCGCCCCGCTCGACAAGCTCCGCGACTCCAGCGTCGAGAAGCTGACCGAGACCCTGCGCTCCTGGCTGCTCCACCACGGCCGCCGCGACGCCGTCGCCGCCGAGCTGTTCGTGCACCCCCAGACCGTCCGCTACCGCATGGGTCAGCTCCGCGAGGTCTTCGGCGACCGCCTCGAGGACCCCCACGCCATCCTCGAGCTCACCATCGCGCTGGGGCTGGTCGACAAGGACGGATAGTCCGGACCGAATGACTCGCGGACCCTGATTCGCCGACCGGAAGGGTCCGAGTCTCGAACTATCCGGTTCTAGAGCTCCGAGTGGACGAGCGAGCCGGCGACCCAGGTGGCGGCGACGTGCATCGAGCGCAGGGCGGTCGCCTGCTCCAGGGAGGTCCCGGGGGCGAGGGGGTCGGCGTCGAGGAGGGCGAGGTCGGCGGGGTGGCCGGGTGCGACGGTGCCGCGGCCGTCGGTGCTCGCGCCGAGCGCCTCGGCGGGGGTGAGCGCCTGCTCGGGGTGCCAGGGGTCGCGCTCGTCGGCGCTGCGGTGCACGGCGGCGGCGATCGCGAGCCACGGGTCCAGTGGCGACACGGGGGCGTCACTGCCCATCGCCAGCTCGCACGCCGTCGTCGTGCAGCCAGCGCAGCGCGAAGCACCGGTCGGTGCGGTCGGGCCAGAAGCTCTCGGTGAGGTCGCGGTCGTCGAGCAGGTGCGCCGGCTGCACACTCGCGCGTACGCCGAGCCGCGCCATCGTGCGTGAGTCCTCGCGACCGATCAGCTGGGCGTGCTCGATCGACCCGCGGGCGCCGGTCGCCTCGAACTCCTTGAGCGCCTGCTCGACGGCGGCGTCGCCGATCGCGTGGATGGCGACCTCGAGACGGTGCCGGTTGGCGGCCTCCATCACGTTGCGCAGGCCCTCGCTGGTGATGTTCGGCGCACCGGTGCCGCCGCCGCGGGCGTACTCCGAGGCACACCACGCCGTGCGGGTGTTCAGCGACCCGTCCGAGATGATCTTCAGCGGCCCCATCGTCACCAGCGGGCCACAGCCGGGCAGCGATGCGCCGGTCGGGACACCGGCGCGCAGGAAGTCGTCCAGCGTGTCGACGTACGCCCCGACGCGGACGCGCAGCAGCTCGGCGCCGGCCGCCTCCCGCTCGGGCCAGTCGCGGACGCCCTGGTCGAACTCGAGGTCGACCAGACCCGTCACGCCCTTGGCGGCGGCCTGCTGCATGGTGTGCAGGTAGGCGTCCGGCGAGGTGCCGTCGGCGCCGACCAGCTCGGCGAGCCGGGGGTAGACCTTGAACCACTCGCTCTCGCTGACCACGCCGTCGCGTTCGGGGAGCCGCAGACCGCGCAGCGCGACGGTGTTGATCCACGCGTGGTGGCCGTCACCGCTGATGAGTACGACGGGCCGGACCCCGCTGACCTCGTCGAGCTCACGGACCGTCGGCTGCCGGTCCCAGCCGGCCGACCGGTGGCCCCAGCCGACGATCGGCACGTCGGGCCCCTCGGACAGCCGGGTGGCCACCCGGGCCAGCGCCTCCTCGACCGAGCGGGTGCCGGTCAGGTCGAGCCGGAGCGTGGCCAGCGCCCACTGGCCGAGGTGCACGTGCTGGTCCCACAGGCCCGGGACCAGCCAGCGACCGTCCGCGCGGACCTCGGGCCCGCCAGCGGAGAGAGCGGGCCCACCTCGGCGACCTGTCCGTCGGCGACCCGGACGTCCACCGGCCCGGGCGGCGCCGCGACTCCGCGCAGCGGCACCAGCCGCACGTCACGGAGCACGAAATCGGACATGGCCCCCACGCTAGGACAGTGCCTGGGCGAGCAGGTGCCCGAGGGTCGCCATCGCCAGGCAGCCGGCCACCGAGACCACGACGTACGCCGTCCCCTGACGTCGACCGCCGCCCACCGACTGCACGGCGAACGCGGAGTACGTCGTGAGCCCGCCGCAGAACCCGGTGCCCAGCAGGGCGAAGGCGTTCCCGTCGACCGCGCCTCCCGACGAGGGCGCCGAGCACGAACGAGCCCGCGAGGTTGACCGCGAGGGTTCCCCAGTGCAGGCGCCGGTCCAGCCAGTGACCCGCGAGGAAGCGCAGCGGTGCGCCCACGGCCGCGCCGGCGGCCACCAGCAGGGCGGTCACTCGTCCCACTCCTCGTCCATGGCCTCCTGCTGCTGCTCGGCCGTGGTCAGCCGGTTGACGAGGAGTACGGCGGCCAGCGCGGCCGCCACCGTGCCCAGGCAGTACGCCGACCCGAGCGCGACGTGGCCGCCGTCGAGCAGGGTGAAGGTGTCCACCGAGGCGGTCGACATCGTGGTGAAGCCACCCAGCACGCCGGCGCCGAGCAGCACCCCGACCCAGGCACGCCGCCGCACGACCGGGAGGAGCGGCAGGCCGGCCAGCAGTGCGGACCCCACGACGTTGATCAGGAACGTGGTCCACGGGAACCCGCCGTCGCCGGCCGGGAAGGCGCTCTCGAGCCCCCACCGGGCCAGCGCGCCGAGCGCCCCGCCGACGGCGGTCGCTGCGCAGCCCACGAGGGGGGTGACGTGGTGCGGTCCGGGGCGAGACATGGTCCTCCTACGTTGGCAAGGTGCAGTGCAACGTAGGGACTGTTGGCAGCGATGCTGCGGTTGTCGGCGAGCCCCACCGCCATCGGCCGGAGAGTCTAGCTGGGCGAGGTCCGTCAGCGAGGTGGGACCGTCCCAGCGCAACGGTTCCTCGCCCCTGCCCTGGCGCTCGAACTCGGTGAAGTACCAGTCCTGCAGGTCGACGAGCACGTCGGGCGGCCGCAGTGCGAGCAGGTGGTCGCTGGAGAACGCCTGGTAGACCTCGTTGAGCAGGTCGCGGATCCGCGACATGGTCTCCGGGGTGCTCAGCGGCACCTGGTACTCGAGGTCCACGCTCTCCTCGCCGCTCGCGATCGCCTGGTCGAGCCGGGAGATGCCGGCGCTGGAGCGCCGCTCGCGGTCGGCCTGCACGAAGATCTCGGTGACCTTGGTCGCGAGCGGGTAGTCCTCGGGCGCGGTCATGGCGAGCAGGCGCAGCTCGCGGCGTACCTCGAAGTGGAACCGGCGCATCTCGCCGAACAGTCGGGCAGGTACGCCGAGCAGCTTCAGCGGCATCCGGTCGCCCTCGAGGATCTCGGGGCCGTCGGCGAGGTCGGGGTCGAAGATGAAGATCTCGCCCTCGAGGTGTTCCTCGACGCGCGCGTCGCGGCTCGGCTCGAACCACACCGACTTGCTGCGACCGTCATGGGCGAGGTCGGAGCCCCAGCGGCTCGACATCATCGCGACCAGGTCGAGGCCGCGGCCGAACGTGGTCACGTTGAAGTCGTCGACCTCCTCGATCTCCGGTGCGTTCGGCGCGCGCTGCGGCGGGACGGGCGAGGAGTCCACCACCTCGATGCGCGGGTGGTCGACGGTGCCGCGGACGCGCACCGACAGCGGCGGCTGGGAGTGGATCAGCGCGTTGGTGACCAGCTCCGAGACCCCCAGCTGGGCAGCGTCGACCAGGTCCTCGCGGCCGATCTCCGCCAGGATCTTGGACACCCAGGACCGCGCGAGCTTCACCGACGGTGGACTCGCGGGGAGCACGAGTGAGCGCTTCGTCAGGGGCACCGTCCCTCGCTCCTGTGGACAGATCAGCCATGCGGAGGTGGGGGCAGACACTCCCGCATTCAGCAAAAGATTAGGGGAATGACACCGGATCGGCACTCATGTGCGATCAATTTCAATCGACCAGTTTCAGCAGTGCATTTTCGACGACCTCGGCCATCGAGGGATGGATCCAGTACTGATTTCGTGCCATTCGGGCGATTGGTGTGCCGAGGCTGATCGCCTGCACGAGCGGCTGGAGGAGCAGGCTGGCCTGCGGTCCGATGACGTGCGCGCCGAGCAGCTGCTCGCCGTCGGGCGTGGCCAGCAGCTTCACGAACTGCTCGCCGGGCGGGCTCTCCATCGCCCATCCGTAGGCGATCGAGGCGTAGTCGTGGGTCACCGAGCGGTGCTCGATGCCCTGTTCACGGGCCTCCTGGGAGGTCAGCCCGACGCGGGCGATCTGCGGCGAGGTGAACACCGCGCTCGGCACGAACCGGTGGTCGCTGGCGACGAGGTCGTCGGGGTGCAGCAGGTTGTGGCGTACGACGTCGGCCTCGTGGTTGGCGACGTGCTTGAGCGCGTACTCGCTGCACACGTCGCCCAGCGCCCAGACGCCGTCGGCCGTCGTGCGCTGGTGCTCGTCGACGACGACGCGGCCGTCCTCGACCTTGATCGAGGTGTTCTCGAGGCCCAGCCGGTCGGCGTTGGAGACGCGGCCGGTCGCCATCAGGAGCACGTCGGTCTCGAGCTCGGTGCCGTCGGAGAGGTGTACGACGGTCGCCGGGCCACGCTTCTCGACCCGGGTCGCCGTGGTCTCGAGCCGGACGTCCCACTGCCGGCCGGCGAGCTCGGTGAAGGTGCGGGAGATGTCCTCGTCCTGCTGTCGCAGCAGCAGCGGCCCGCGTTCGAGCTGGGTCACCTCGGTGCCGAGCGCGGAGAACACGTGCGCGAACTCGGCGGCCACGTAGCCCCCGCCGACGATGGTCATCCGGCGCGGCAGGTCGGGCAGCCGCATCACGGTGTCGCTGGTGTGGAAGTCGACCTCGTCGAGGCCGGGGATGTCGGCGACGTGCACCCGGCCTCCGGCAGCGATGACGATCTGGTCGGCGGTGATCTGGCCCTTCGATCCCGTGTCGAGGGTGTGGTCGTCGACGAACGTGCAGTGCTCGTCGTACACGTCGATGTTGGGCAGCCGGCGGCGGTAGGCCTCGCCGTCGCGCACCAGCGGGTCGATCCGGCCGAAGATGCGGTCGCGGATCTCCGGCCACCGGGCTCCGTCGTACGACGTCTCCACGCCGAGCTCCGGACCGTGCGTCGCGTTGCGGGCCAGGTCTGCGGGGTAGACGAACATCTTGGTCGGGATGCAGCCCACGTTGAGGCAGGTCCCGCCGAAGAGGTTCTCCTCGATGATCGCGATGCGTCCCCAGTCCTTGAACAGGTGGGTGACGACGGTGTTGCCCGAGCCGGTACCGATCACGGCGAGGTCGTAGTGGGTCACCCGGCAATCGTGCCGCACGACACACAGCGACGCCTCGGTGTGACCGAGGGAACGCCCCAGGAGTGGCCAGCGACAGGACGATGTTGGGAACTATGGACGTTATGGCTGACGTGAACACACTGAGCACGAAGACTGGGGGCCCCGCCCCCCGGCACCGCGTGGTCGTGATCGGGTCCGGCTTCGGCGGCCTGTTCGGCACGAAGGCCCTGCGCCACGCAGACGTCGACGTCACGGTGATCGCGAAGACCACGCACCACCTCTTCCAGCCGCTGCTCTACCAGGTGGCGACCGGGATCCTCTCCGAGGGCGAGATCGCCCCGGCCACCCGCGAGGTGCTGGCCAAGCAGCGCAACGCGAGCGTGGTGCTCGGCGAGGTCACCGACATCGACCTCGAGAAGCGACTCGTCAAGCACCACCTGCTCGGCCGCGAGAGCGTCACGCCGTACGACTCGCTGATCGTGGCGGCCGGTGCGGGCCAGTCCTACTTCGGCAACGACACGTTCGCCGAGTTCGCGCCCGGCATGAAGAGCATCGACGACGCCCTCGAGCTGCGCGGCCGCATCTTCGGCGCCTTCGAGCTCGCCGAGCTGGCCGCGTCGAAGGGCGAGCCCGTCGACCACCTGCTCACCTTCGTCGTCGTCGGTGCCGGACCGACCGGTGTCGAGATGGCCGGCCAGATCGCGGAGCTGTCGAGGCACACGCTCAAGCGCGACTTCCGCGCCATCAACAGCAAGCACGCGCGCGTGATCCTGATCGATGCCGCCGGCCAGGTGCTGCCGCCGTTCGGCAAGAAGCTCGGCGCGAAGACGAAGACCGCCCTCGAGGAGCTCGGGGTCGAGGTCCAGCTCGGCGCGATGGTGAGCGACGTCGACGAGCGCGGTCTCGTCGTACAGGACAAGGACGGCACGCACCGACGCATCGAGGCCGTCACCAAGATCTGGGCGGCCGGCGTGCAGGCGAGCCCCCTGGGCCGGACGCTCGCGGAGCAGTCGGGCGCGACCCTCGACCGCGCCGGACGCATCGGCGTCAACCCCGACCTCACCCTGCCGGGCTACCCGGAGGTCTTCGTGGTCGGCGACATGATCGCGCTGAACAACCTGCCCGGTGTCGCGCAGGTCGCGATCCAGGGTGCGAAGTACGCCGCCAAGGAGATCAAGGGTCGCCTCGACGGGAAGCCGGCCCAGCCCCCGTTCAAGTACTTCGACAAGGGCAACCTGGCCACGATCTCGCGCTTCGACGCGGTCGCCGCGATCGGCAAGGTGCGGCTCAGCGGCTTCCTGGCGTGGCTGATCTGGCTCGGCGTACACCTGATCTACCTGACCGGCTTCAAGAACCAGGTCACGGCCTTGCTGCACTGGACGGTCACGTTCCTGTCCAACGACCGCTCCCAGCGCACCGCCACCGAGCAGCAGATCTTCGCGCGGACCGCCCTCGAGCGACTGCCGGGCGGCGCGTCCGGGCTGGTCAGCGAACCGGGGCACTTCGACGACCGACGCGCCGAGCTCGAGGCGATCGCCGCGGAGGAGGCCCGGCTCACCGACTCCGGGCAGCGCGGCCGGGTGGCCGACCCGACCGGCTAGGACCCGCTCGAACGGAGCTACTCGAACCGGGGCGGCTTGCGGTGGTCGCGCTCCAGCGCCTCGCGCGCCCAGCGCGGCAGGATGAAGACGCCCTCGGCGCGGACGGTCGTCTGCCCGTCGGCGTCGCGCATCTCGCCCTTGACGATGGTCTTCACGCCCTCGACCCGGTCGACCCAGCCCTCGGCGGAGACGTCACCGAGCGGGGTGTTCTTCTCGTAGCGCAGGGTCAGGGTGCCGGTCATGCCCGGCGAGCCACCGGCGGCCGCGGCCTCGCCGAGGATCTGGTCGAGCACCAGGCGAGCGCGACGACGCCGCCGTGCACCGTGTCGGGCGGTCCCTCGTAGAGCGCGTTGAGGTGGAACGACGCCCAGGCACGGCCTTCGTCGGAGCGCTGCATGTCGAGGGGTACGGCGATCGGGTTGCGCATCCCGACCACGGCATTGCCATGACCGCGCACGACACCCGACGAGGTGAGGCCGACCCCGAAGGCGCCCGGGATCTGCTGCTCGCGCAGCCGGGCGGTGAGGCGCTCGATCTCCTGCGCGCACCTCGGTGGCCACGTCGGCCGGGACCGTCGTACGCAGGGAGGCCTCGGCGAGCTCGCGCACGCTCTGGGCCAGCCCGCCGAACGCGACGCGCTCCTGCTCGAGCTCGTCCTCGGACATCTCCACGACGGTGTACTTGATCGGCACACCGGAAGGTTAGAGCAGCGTGTCACCGCCGACCGGCGGCACCCGTTCAGCGCTGCAGGTGGGGGACCGGCGCCCGGTGCAGCCGGACGCGCACACCGAAGGCCGCCACGGCGAGCGAGGGCGAACAGCGACGACGGCGCCGAGCATCAGCGGTCAGAGCCGGCCAGCAGGTAGGCGACGAGGGCCAGGCAGGCGAGGCCGGTCGCCACCCAGTGCAGGCGGGTCACCTTGCGGCTCAGGTCGGAGCGGCGGATGACGCGGGCGAAGTCGATGTCCTCGCTGGGCGGACGCACGAACGGCCCGCGGAGCGCCTGCTCGGCCGGGCTCGGGCAGCGCTGGTCGGGGACGACCGGCTCGAGGTCGGGCGTCACCCGCGGGTCCGGTGCCGGCTCGGGGTCGTCGTCGTGACGACGGACGGCTTGGCTCGGCACGTCGCTCGCCTCCGGCTGGGTGAGCGGCAGCACGAAGGAGCGATCGAGCCACTCGGGAGTCTGGTAGCGGTCGGAGACGGGTGCCTGGGCTGCCTGGACGGTGTGCTGGGACCGGGCCTGCTCGCGCATCCGCCAACGGCGGCTGTGCGCGCCTTGACGCCTCGCGTCGCGAGCCGAGACGTGGTCCATGTGCCCTCCCGGTGCCTCTTGAAAGAGTGTGCACCTGTTGAGGTCCTACCCAACAGCATCTGCGTCCGAATCCTTTGCGACATCAACGACGGGCCGAGCGACAAGATACGGCTAATCGGGACAAATCGGCGCAGAACGCCGGAGGTCGGTCGCTCAGCCCTCGCGGGAGCGGTGCCGGCAGGTCCCGCAACGGCAGGTGAGCAGCACCCGGAGGCCGTCGGTGACCTCCTGCAGCGACCGCACCGGACCGCCGGGGAAGGGCAGCTCGGACGGTGCGGATCCCGTCCGCGCCGATCGCCCCCAGAGCGGGTCTGGTTCGGCGGCCTTGAACTCGCCGAGCGGGACGGTGACCGAGGTCGAGCTGACCAGTCGCGTGGAGAGCAGGGAGAGCCGGTAGGCGCGCAACGACTCGTCGAGCGGGTCCGAGGCCCTGACGGTGCCGGTGAGGTGCAGGGCCTTGTACGGGCCAGGGCCGGGACGGAGACCGTCACCACCGGCCACCAGGAGAGCAGGCGGACCATGCTCGACCCCGGCTCGAGCTCCACCACTGCCCCTGGTCGCTGGTTGAGGAAGGCCCGCCAGGGCCTGTCTCGAAACCACGGATCAGGTGGGAGACATTCGCTGGCGCTGACTCCTCAACCACCGAGGAACTGGGTCAGGGCACCAGCACCAGCCGTCCGTCGACCTCGCCGGCGGCCTGGCGCGCCCACGCCTCCGCGCCGCGTGCCAGCGGGCAGGTCTCGTGGGCGACCCGGATCTGCCCGGCAGCGGCGTGCTCGAGCACGGCGGTGAGCGCGTCGCGCCGTTGCTCGGGCGAGAGCGCGTTGTTGGTGTAGCCGAGGATCTCCAGCGACCGGCTGCGCAGCACGGCGGAGGAGTACGTCGTCGCGTCGGCCATCGAGCCGCCGAGGTTGACCAGCCGCCCGTTCAGGCCGAGCACCTGCAGGGCGGCCGTCGCCGCGGCACCGCCGACCGGGTCGACGACGACGTCGACGCCCGTGCCCAGCTGGCTGGTGAGCAGCGACGGTCATCGCCGCCGGGTCGTCGTGCAACGCGACCACCTCGTCGGCGCCGGCCGCGCGGGCGCGGTCGGTGCTGGGGCCGGGGCGGCACACGCCGACCACCCGGCCGGCGCCGAGGGCCTTGGCGGCGCCGATCACCGACTGTCCGACCGCCCCGCCGGCTCCGAGGGCGACCACCGTCTCGCCCGGCCGGAGCCGCGCCTTCCAGGTCAGGCACATCCACGCCGCGATGGCGGAGGTGCCGAGCGCGGCCACCGCGGCGTCGTCGGGACGGTCGGCGATCGGCACCACGTCGTCATCGCGTACGACGCACCACTCGGCCATCCCGCCGTCGCCCGGGCCCATGCCGGCGTTGGTGGCGAACCACACCCGCGTGCCGGCCGGGACCGAGCCGGACTCCTCGACGACACCGACGCCCTGGACGCCGGGGACGTAGGGGACCGCCGGCTCACCGAAGTACGACGTGCCGGACGCACACAGCAGGTCGAGGGGTACGACGGGGACGGCCGTCACCCGCACGAGGGTGTGTCCCGGCTCGACCACCGGATCGGGATGGTCGCCGACCTCGGCGGCTGCCCCGGGGTGTGGATGACGACTGCGCGCATCAGGTGGCGATGTCGGGATAGGGCAGGGTGAGGTGCTCCATCGCCTTGCCGTAGGCGATCTGGTACTCCAGCGGGCCGTGGTCGCGCTCGAACATCGCGATGAAGAGGGTCAGCGTCAGGAACGGGTGGGCGCCCATCTCGAAGAGCGTCACGTGGTCGTGCTCGCGCAGCGCCGTACGTTCCTCGTCGGTGAAGCGCCAGCCAGGTCGACCGCTCGTCGGCCGTGGCAGTTGAGGATCGAGTTGGCCATCTCGGCCTCCCACCAGGTGACCGTGCCCGCGGGGTCCTCGCGGTAGCGCTCGACGAGCTCGGGGTCGCGGTCGACGGTGTAGAGGAACTTGTCGAGGAGGTACTTGCTCACTGACGGCGACTCCTTCCGGGTACCAGGTGAAGTAGGCCTCCATCGTGTGGAACAGGTCGAGGGTGTCGACGTGGTCGGCCTTCTTGCCCTCGCCGGCGACGCCCATCATCAGCATGAAGTCCATGAAGCCGTGGGTGGCGTTGCCCGGCAGGTGCAGGCTGTCGAGCGTCACCTCGGCGAGGCAGCCCTCGAGGTCGCCGTTGGCGATCCACTCGACGGCCTTGCGGTCGAACTCCGGGTCGGGCCCGTGCTCGCCGAACTGGCGCGGGCCGCCGAGCTCGAGCGAGAGGTGGCCGGTGCCGATGATCGCGACCCGCTGGTCGGAGGGCCACGACTCGACCATCTCGCGGATCGTCCTTGCCCAGCTGCGACGAACCGCTTCGGCTGCGGCAGCGGCGGCGCGAAGATGTTGGTGTAGATCGGCACGATCGGCAGGTCGGCCTCGGGCCGCAGCGTGATGATCGGGCAGGTGATGCTGTGGTCGATGCGCAGCTCGTTGCTGAAGGCCAGGTCGAAGTCGGCGTCGAGACCGTTGCGCAGGATGTGGGAGGCCAGGTCCTCGTCGCCCTCGAGGGTCATCCGCGGCAGGCCGAACTCGCGTTCCTCGTTGTACCAGTTGGCGTCGAAGTACGGCGCCTTGCCGACCAGGAACTGCGGCATGTTGTCCAGCCACAGCTGGTGGAAGTGGTCGCTGCCGACCATGACGAGCACGTCGGGCCGGGCCTTGGTGAGGGTCTCGCGGAAGGTCTCGATCTTGGAGACCCACTCGTCCGCGAACGGTGGTCGGTCAGCGCCTGTGGACGTGCTCGCCCGGTAGTAGAACGGGTGGTGCGTCGAGGCGATGACGGCACAGACGGTCGCCATCAGCGGTCTCTCCTTCCTGCTCGCGGGTCGGTCGGGTCGACGTAGACGGCGTTGCGGTCGACGGTCAGGTAGGCGTCCATGCCGATCGGGCGGCGCTGCTCCTCGGCGATCTGGCCGAGCAGCCCGGCCGCGCGGGCCAGCAGGGCGAAGCCGCGGAGCAGCTCGACGGGCAGGCCGAGGTCGGCCAGTGCGGCGCCGCAGACACCGGCGCCGTTGAGCGGGAGCCGGCGGCCGAGGACCTGCTCGTGGACCCGGCCGATCGCCTCGAAGAGCTGGAGGTGCGGGCCGCGCAGTCCCTCCTCCTCGGCGATGCCGATCAGCACCGGCGTGCGCGGGTCGGTGACCTTGTGCACCGGGTGGCCGAGCCCGGGGACGAACCGACCGGCCGCCTTCGTCGTACGCACGGCCTCGAGCGCGAGCGCGTCCCAGCCGGCGTCGTCGTCGGGCAGGTCGCCGTCGTGGCGCTGTGGCGAGGACGTCGTGCAGGTAGCTGCCGCAGTCCTCGGTGACGCCGAGGAAGCGGGAGCCGCCGCCGAGCAGGCCGGCCGCGAGCGCACCCTGCAGGGAGTCGGGCGCGGAGAGGTAGGTCAGCCGGGCGGCGATGGCGGTGGGGGTGAAGCCGTGGTCGGCCAGGGCGACGAGCACGGCCTCGAAGACGCGCGTCTCCGACGGCGTCGGGCGGCGCATCGCGACCAGCCAGAAGGCCAGCTCGCCGAAGCCGACCTTGCCCATCAGGTCGGCGGCGAGGTCCTGGCCGAGCAGCCGGATCTGGTCGGCGTCGGAGGTGCCGAGCGAGGTGGGAAAGCTGCAGCTCGTCGGTCATGGGGTCTCCTCGCTGAGCCATCGTCGGATCTCGTCGCCGTGCTCGTCGAGCCCGGGCGGTGGGAGCACGTAGTCGGCGGGGGTCTCGGAGAACCTGATCGGGTTGCGCACCGACGGCACCGCGGCGTCGCCCTCGCCGGCCAGGACGACCGGGTCGAGCCCGACCTCCTCGGCGAAGGCGACCCCGCCGTCGACGGTGTTGATCGGTCCGCACGGGACACCGGCCGCGATGATGTCGTGGAACCAGTCGTCCTTGCTGCGGGTGCGCAGCCGCTCGACCAGCAGCGGCCGGAGCAGCTCGCGGTTGGCGGTGCGGTCCTCGTTGCGCGCGAAGCGCGGGTCGTCGGCGAGCTCGGGCACGCCGAGATCCTCGGGAGTCGGACCGCTCGTCATCGGTGGATTGCCTCCAACTGTCGCGATACGGACATTCGTACGCATCGACTGTCGCTCGAGTCTCGCCAGCGCTGGATGAGCCTGTCAAGGGGGCTGGGCACTCACCCTTGACAGGCTCGAACGCAGGGTACGACAGTGACTCAACTGGGAGCTTGACCGGTATGCGGATAGACGTCCGCAGAGCCGGTCGGAACTGGAGGAGAGATGCCCGAGTCCGCGAACGAAACCGGTGCCCCGATCGTCTTCCGCGGCGGCACCGTCGTGACCATGGACGACGCCCACACCGTGCTGCCGGACGCCGACGTGCTCGTCGTGGACGGCTCGATCGCCGCGGTCGGGCAGGCGCTCGACGTCCCCGAGGGCACCCGTGAGATCGACGCCTCCGACGGCATCGTGATGCCGGGGATGGTCGACACCCACCGGCACATGTGGCAGACCGCGATGCGCGGGTACGGCGCCGACTGGACGCTGACCCAGTACTTCGTCTGGTACTACCTCGAGCACGGCAAGAAGTTCCGCCCCGAGGACGTCCACGCCGGCAACCTGCTCTCTGCGTGGGACGCGCTCGAGGCCGGCGTGACGACCACCGTCGACTGGTCCCACGGGCTGCAGACCGTCGAGCACGCCGAGGCCGCGGCCGACGCGCTCGAGGCGGTGCCGGGACGGTTCGTGCTCGCCTACGGCAACATCCAGGCCGGTCCGTGGGAGTGGACGGCCGATCCCGACGTGCAGGCGTTCCTCAAGCGCCGGGCGAAGGCGAGTGACCGGTTCGACGTACAGCTGGCCTTCGACGTGACCGGCGACCCGGCGTTTCCCGAGAAGGCGGCCTTCGAGGTCGCCCGTGAGCTCGGCCTGCCGGTCAGCACCCACGCCGGGGTCTGGGGCGCGACCAACGACGACGGCATCCGGCTGATGCACGAGAACGGCTTCGCGACGCCGGAGACCGTCTACGTGCACGCGGCGACGCTGAGCCCTGACTCCTACCACCGCATCGCGGCCTCGGGTGGTTCGGTGTCGGTGTCGACGGAGTCCGAGCAGAGTGCGGGTCAGGGCTACCCGCCCACCTGGCAGCTGCGGAAGTACGGCATCCCGGTGTCGATGTCGATGGACACCAGCGTCTGGTGGAGCAGCGACCTGTTCTCCGCGATGCGGTCGACGCTCGGCGCGGACCGGTCGCGCGAGCACATGGAGGCGCACGCGAAGGGCGACACCGTGACCCACCACCGGCTGCGCGCCGAGCAGGTCGTCGAGTGGGCGACCCGCGGTGGCGCCGAGGTGCTCGGTCGGTCCGACATCGGCAGTCTCGAGCCGGGCAAGAAGGCCGACGTCGTGCTCATCAAGAACGACGCGTCGCCGGTGTCCTTCCCGATGCTCAATCCCTACGGGCAGATCGCCTTCCAGGCACAGCGGGGCGACGTGCACACGGTGCTCGTCGGCGGCACGGTCGTGAAGGAGGACCACCAGCTCGTCGGGGTCGACCTGGCCGACGTACGCCGCCAGATCGATGCCACCGTCGACCACCTGCGCTCGACCCTCGGTGAGGACGTCTGGGTGCAGGGCATGAACCCCGACCTGCCGGACGACGAGCTGTTCGACAACCCCTACCAGTACACCGACTACGCAGCCGACACGACTCCGGGGGAGTGAGGTGGCCGGACGCGGATCTGGCCCGGACTTCGTCGAGTCGCTCGCCCGCGGCCTCGACGTCCTCGCCTGCTTCGGGACCGACCACCGCACCATGACGCTCACCGAGGTGGCGACCGCCGCCGACCTGGCGCAGGCCCACAGCGCGACGGCTGCTGCTGACGCTGGAGGAGCTCGGCTACGTCACGTCCTCGGGCGGCTCGTTCGCGCTGACGCCGAAGGTGCTCGGCCTCGGCATCGCCTACGTCAGCGCCCTGGGCCTGTGGGACATCGCGCAGCCGCACATGGAGCGGCTCGTCGCGAAGACCGGTGAGTCGTCGTCGATGGCCCAGCTCGACGGGTCCGACATCGTCTACGTCGCACGGGTCTCGGTGCCGAAGATCATCGCGCTGCGCGTCGAGATCGGCACCAGGTTCCCGTCGCTGCAGACCTCCCAGGGCAAGGTGCTCCTCGCCGCTCTCCCCGCCGAGGAGCTGGAGCGCACCCTCGAGCAGCCGAGCCGTGCCGGCCTGCCGCGCTACATCGGTCGCACCCGGTCGCAGCTCGACGACGAGCTGGTCGAGGTGCGCGCCCGGGGCTGGGCACTGGCCGACGAGGAGCTCGCGCCGGGCGTGCGGTCGGTGGCGGTGCCCGTGCGCGACGGCACCGGGGCCGTCCGGGCCGCGATGAACGTGACCGTCCACGCGGCCGAGACGACCACGGATCACCTGCTCCAGCACCACCTGCCGCTGCTGATGCGCAGCGCCGGGGACATCAGTGCCGAGTGGGCCCTCTGGCAGGCGCGGCCGCACGTCGAGGTCGACCGACCTGCGGAGGACTCCGGCTAGAGGCTGCTCGGTGCGTCATACGAATTGGTACCTGTCGGGCACCAATTCGGATGACGCAAGCGCATCAGCTGCGGGGCCACGCACCTGATCAACTACGCGACGAACACCGTGCGGGTCGTGGTGCCGCGCACCTGTCTCGGCAAGCCGAAGGTCGTCCGCGCCACTGCGGCGAACGCGTGGACCCGGCCGGACACCGAGGACCCGAGCCAGGCGGACTACGTCGAGATCGACAACCCGCACAACAGCTACACCGAGGCGAACACCTGGACCCGCTGGCTCAAGCGCGGCTGATCCCGCGCATCCGGTCTACCCCGATCCGGGGGCGGGGTATCTCAGCCCTCCCGCTCGCTCCGGAATGAGAGGAGCACTTCGATCGAGGAGGACTCATGCGAATTTCCATCCCATCCTTTGCTGCGGGGGTGCTGGCAGCCACCGTCCTGGTGGCAGTACCGGCAACCGCCCTGGTGGGGAACACGGCTACCGACAGCCACCCGAACACCTACGACGGCACCTCGCCGTCGTTCACGATGAACCCCGTGCAGTTCCGGATCGGGACGAGCATCGACGACGCCGAGGCGCCGACCGCGACGCTGTGCGAGACCAGCCCGTGGAACACCAACATCCCGCTGCGGCTGAGCTGGTCCGGCAGCGACGCGACCAGCGGTCTGGCCGGCTACGACGTCTGGGGTGCCGGCCCGGCGTTCGGCGGCGTGAACAAGGAAGTCGCCGGGACCACCGCCACGTCGTACAACCTGACGGGCTACAACTACAACGGTGACTGCGGTGAAGGGCCGCTGTGGGACCGCGCGTACTGGGTGGTCTCCACCGACAACCGCGGCAACACGGCCAGCTCCAACGAGGTGCGCCCCGACGTCCAGGTCTGGCAGGAGACCGGCCGCGACCTGTACGGCGACCCCGGCATCACCGTCACCCGCACGGGCACGTGGACGGCCTCGAGCTGCACCTGCTTCAACAGCGGCAAGACGCTGTTCTCCACGGCGGCCGGCGCCTCGCTGACCTACACCGTCTCGGCTGACCGTCCGGGACAGACGGTCGCGATCGTGGTCGAGAAGAACTCCAACCGCGGCACCGCGAACATCAGTGTCGATGGAGGTGCGGCCACTGCGGTGAACACGCAGGCCTCGTCGCCCACCCACCGCGTGATCGTGTGGCAGAAGACCCTCGGGGTCGGCACCCACACCGTCAAGGTGACCAACGCCGGCACCGCCGGACACTCCCGTGTCGACGTCGATGCGGTGATGCTGACCGTCGGCCAGGGCAACGTCTCGCCGCCCGAGCCGTCAGGCGACTGATCACATCGAGAAGAACCCCGCCGCGTATCTGAACAGCGGCGGGGTTCTCCTCGTTCACAGGACGAACAACCAGCCGGCAACGGGCCGACTGACTCCGAGGAAGGAGCAACCGATGGACCTCACCACCTGCCCCGAGTGCGGGAACGCCGCCGAGATCCTCTGGCGCGACGTCCTCGAGAGCAGCGACGGACCGGTCGAGCACGCCAAGGTGGTCTGCGTCGACCGGCACTGGTTCCTGATGCCCGTCGCCTCGCTCGCGAGCCCGCGCCTCCCTGCGGAGCGTTCGACGCGTGTGGCACGTCACGCCGCGGCGGACGTGCCCCGCGACAAGCGCACTCGTTGATCTCCTGACGGGGCTCCTCAGCGTCGAGCCGGTCCCCGCCGGACCGCTTCGCGACACCTGGAGCCGACCATGGACCTGACGACCTGCCCCCAGTGCGGCAACGCTGCCGAGATCACCGCACGCGACGTCCTCGAGAGCACCGACGGTCCCATCGAGCACGTCAAGGTGGTCTGCGTCGCGCAGCACTGGTTCGTGCTGCCGGTCACCTCGCTCGGTACGCCGCGCCTCCGCCCGACGCGCTCGGAATCACCGGCGATCTAGACCGGATCGACCCTGTCGTTCAAGGTTGTAGCACTGGACTCGAATGCGGTCGTAGTCTGAGCGCGCAAACGGGGGACAAGCCAGGACCGCAAGGCCTGGACGAGGATTGCAGCCCGTGCCCCCACACAGGGGCACGGGCATATCCCCCGCCACTTTTCTGACACTCGAGTCGCGGGCGCCCCTCAACTCGCCGGTCCACGTCTGAGTGCGACGCACGCCGTCCGTGGCCCCTATCCCCCCGAGGGGGCCGCGGACGGTCCACGTCGTCCTCGTCAGCGGTCAGACCTCGGGCTGCGGTGGCGGACCCAGTGCGACCTCGAGGTCGCGGGCCACCTCGTCGAGGTCGAGGGCCCAGGTGTCGTGAGGTGCGACGACCGTCAACGAGTCCAGCCGTTGGCGGGCTGTGCGAACCGCATCGCGCAGGGTCTGCGCTCGCGCTCCGTCCGGATCGCTCGGCGCCGACGACTCCAGCACCGTCAGTCGGTCCTCGGCGGCCCCGACCCGGGTGGAGCCGACCTCCCACCCGCCGACGACCTGGTCCAGGGACCTCGACTGCCTCAGCTCGGGCAGCAGCACCCGGGCGAACCAACCGACCTCGTCCTCGGCCACCTGCAGGTCCTCGCGCCACTGCTTCCTGCGACGCGCACGCGCCCAGGCGACCGCCGCACCTATCAGTGCAGCGAGGAGAAGCGCCGCCAGGACCCACCACACCCACGCCGGGGTCCCGTCGCCCTCGTCGGTGGCGTCGGCGGTCGTCGTCGTGGTCTCCGACTCGGCTGACTCCGTCGGTGACGGCGGCGCGGTCGCGGTCTCGGTCGCGGTCTCGGTGGCGGTCTCGGTGGCGGTCTCGGTGGCGGTCTCCGTCGCCGTCTCGGTCGCGGTCTTGGTGGCGGTCTCGGTGGCCGTGTCCGGACGTTCGGTGGTCTCCGTGGTCGCGTCAGCCGTGTCGGTGGTCCGGGTGCGCTCGGGCGCGGTGGGCGTGGCGTCCTCGGTCGCCGTCCTCGTCCGGGTCGGTGACGGCAGGTCGAGGGACCGCGACGGCGAGGGTCGTGGCGACTCGGCGCTGCCCCCACCACCGCCTCCACAGCCCGTGAGCAGCGCGGCGGCGAGCACGCAGCACGCGACGGACCGAGCGGGATGCTCGAGCATCAGTGGCCCCCTGACGACTACGCGAGGGACCAGGTGTGTCCCCGCTCCTCGCTCCAGAAGGCGACGGTAGGAGCGGCTCGCCAGGCGCGGTTCGCCCGAGATGGGTGAGACACCGGTGGGCACCGGTGGGCCCCGTGGGACTCGAACCCACAACCCGCGGATTAAAAGTCCGCTGCTCTGCCAATTGAGCTAGAGGCCCGGGGGATCAGGGGTTTAGTCAGGACAACCCTCGGGATAACCGCGGTGTAGTTCGGAGTGGTTCCTGATCCTTGCCGGTGAAGGGTACCGGTGCCCATGGGCAGGGACTGTTCAGCGTCTGGTGCCAGGCGCAACCTTGTCGAGGTCAACGCCCGCGACGGTGCTGGGGAGCTCCAACGCCGTGGCGACCGGCGAATGACCACCTCGACGACACCGACAAATCGCGTACCGCCCCCGGGAAGCCAGTGACTTCCAGGGCTCATCGGCTCATCGCCCCATCGCCCATCGTCCGACGACGCGGACACGGACGCCGGCACATCGGCAGGGCTCGCGCCCTGCCTCAGCCGCGTCCGGCTTGGTCGATCGCCTCCGCGATTCCGTAGGCGTCGATCTCTAGGAGTTGGTCGAGAACGTCCAGGAGGGCACCCCGCTCCACAGCCGACCGCGACTGCGCGAGCCCCCGCACGACCAGGTCGCTGACGTAGGAGGAGTCACGGGCTGCTGCGGTCCGGATGTCGCCAGCGGCCTTGCCATGCACCTGAAGGAACCGCTGACCGGCCTTCAGCGAGAGGTCGTCGACCCGGTGGGGTGCGTCCTGCAGTGTCAAAAACAGCTGAGGGGTCGACTCGCGTAGGAGTCCGACGCGATGAGCTCGTTCAACAGGTATGCGAACGATCTGATTGTTTCCGGGTCAAACCGGACATGCGTCGATAGGGTCGCCCTGACCGTCCAACCCCGACACCACACTGCCTCGTTGGCGCGCCATCAGCGCCGAAGGACTGCAGGCCGCCGATCGGGCAGCACGGTAGAACGTGCCTAGATCCCAGCAGAGCGCCGGGACGAGGCCCTACCTAAGGACCCCTGTGCCTGCCTCGGACCCGACTTCTGCTGCCCGCCCGTCCCTTCCCAAGCGCCTGAGGCGGCCGCTCGCCCTGCTCCTGAGCGTGCTGCTTGCCGTGGGCACGATCGCCCTCGGCGTCGGCCCCGCAGCTGCCCAGCCCGGCGGCCCCACGTTCGGGCCCGTGACCACGGCCTCGCTGTACGAAGGCGAGCCCGGGGTCATCACCGACTTCGTCCCGACCGGCGGAACCGGCCCGGTGGTCGTGCAGAACATCAGCGGCAACTGGCGCGGCGACCTCACGCTCGACCCGGACGGAACCATCTCGACCACAGGCCCAGGGTCGGCCGGCACGCTGACAGTCACCCTGCGGGCCACCGATGCCAACAGTCTCACCGACACCACCACCGTCACGATCACCATCTTCGAGCGCCCTGTCATCGGCTCCGCCGACGAGGCCACGTTCCAAGAAGACGTCGACAGCCAGTTCTACGTCGCGGCCTGGGCCTACCCACAAGCGATCACCAGCGTCACCGGACTCCCGGCAGAGTTGTCCTTCGAGGACGGTGGCCTTGGTGGCCTCATCACCGGTAAGCCAGCCATTGGGTCCACGGGCGACTACCCCCTCGTCGTGACCTCGCAGGCCGGCCCTGGTGGACCCGTCACCACGCAGAACCTGACCCTGCACATCGTCCGCCAGCACTTCAGCCCCGCACCACACGCAGACCTCAACGGCAACGGTCAGGTCGGTTCACCACTGGTCGTCGCCTTCACCGAGGGCTACCCGGACACAACGAGTCGGACCTACCAGTGGAAGCTCGACGGCAACCCCATCTCCGGTGCCACCGACGACACCTACACCCCAGTCGCCGCCGACCTGGGACACGACGTCTCAGCCGACGTGACCGCACACCGAGCCGGGTACGACGACGTCACCGTGACCTCTGACGCCTACACCGTCGTCCTCGGCGACATGGCGTGGACCACCTACCCGACTGTCGACGGAAACACCACCATCGGCAGCACCGTCACCGCAGTGCCAGGAGCGCTTGAGCCGGCTGCCGACTCCTACACCTACCAGTGGATGCGTAACTTCGCGCCCATCGCCGACGCCACCGACGCCGACTACACGATCACCTCGGCCGACGTGGCCGCCGGGTTCCTCACCGTGGACGTCACCGCCGTCAAGGCCGGCTACCACGACAGCGTCTCCCAAGGTGCGGTCTCCATCACAACCGCAGAGTTCGACTCCCAACCCACCCTGCAGCTCAACGGCGAATGGGCCGTCGGCAGCACCGTGACCGCCGAGACCACCGAGGCCTCCCCGGCCCCGGACAGCACCGAGCTGCACTGGTTCCGCGACGGGGTCGAGTTCACCAACAACTCCGACAGCTACACGTTCGTGACCTCCGACTACTCCCACGAGATCGAGGTCCAGTACACGAACACCAAGGACGGCTACACGCCGGCCACCGTGGGCCAGGCGGCCTGGATCGACTACGGCCGGTTCGCTGCTGACCCCGACATCACCGTCAACGGCAACCCCACCGTCGGCACCGAGCTCTCCGCGACCGTCGCCGACACCGACCCGGCCGGGGCCACGCTGACCTACCAGTGGGAGCGTGACGGCGACGACATCGACGGTGCCACCGACTCGACGTACACCCCGGTCGACGCCGACGCCGGTCACTACCTGAGCCTGTACGTCACCGCTTCCGCTGAGGGCTACTACGACGCGACCGGCTACTACGGCGCACAAGACGTCACGACCGGCGGCACCTTCTCGGTCGCGCCCGTCGCCCACATCGTCGGAACCCCCACCGTCGGCAGCGCGCTCCAGGCCGTCGTCGAGGACACCACGCCGGTCGCCACCAACGTGCAGTACCAGTGGCTTCGCGACGGTGTCGCCATCCCGGGTGCCACCGACGAGTGGTACTTCGTCCAGTCCGACGACACCGGCGCAGCCCTGAGTCTGCGAGTGACGACCGGCGCGGACGGGTTCAACGACGCATCAACGACGTCGTCGGCCACCTCGGCAGTGACCAACCCGACGCCCCCAGCAACGCCGGCACCCGTCGTGACGTTCCACAACGCTGCCGCCGTTCGTCACCTGGCCGTCGGTCAGACCGCGAAGGTCAGCTGGACAGTCACCGGAGCCAGCATCGTGCGTACCGCGGGCGCCTGGGGTGAGCACACCGTGCCTTCCTCCGGCATCTACACCGTCACCGCGAAGAAGGTCGGGACGCTGACCTACAAGCTCACCGCGAACGGACCCGGTGGCACCACGACCAGGGCCTTCGCCGTGACCGTCCGCCCGGCAGCGGCGCCGCCGACGAAGGTGAAGATCCGGGTATCGATCTCGAAGAAGGCGCCGATCCGCGGAGTCAACGTGACGGTTCACGCGAGCCGGCTCGCTCCCGGTGAGCGGTACCGGCTCACCGTGGCACGTCTCAACCTCCACGGGAACGCTTCCAAGACCGGCACCCTGGTCCGCCGGGTCTACCTGCCCAGGTACCTGATCCTCGGCCACCGCAAGGTGACCGTGACCGGTCTGGCCAGTCACCGAACCGGACGGACGACGTTCCGGCTCGCACACGGCAAACGTCTGACTATGCGGCCCGCCTCGACCAGCGTGGCTGCGGGCCAGCGGACCTCGGTCCGTGTCTCCGGGCTCGCGGCGCACGAGCCGGTCGTAGCCCGCTACCGCGGCGTCCGGGTCAGCTCGAGGCACGCCCGCGCGAACGTCCACGGCGTGTACACCGCACAGTTCAACGTAGGCCGGACTTACGGCAAGCGTCTCCTCGTCGTGCACGGGTCGAACCGCGCCCGCGCCGGGCGCGTGCACCTGTCGGTCCAACCGGCTGCACAGAGCCACACGCAGTAACTGGGTGTGTCCCTATTCGCTCAGTAGCGCACTCACATAGCCGAT
>CAWCQB010000021.1:0-45198 GCA_963797505.1 uncultured Actinomycetota bacterium
GAGTGCGTTCACCTCGTCGGGCTCCTGCTGATGGACCCAGTGGCCGGGGCCGTCGATCACGTGCTGCTCGAGGGACCTGAAGGACGAGGCCGCGTTCTCGGCCGACATGAAGAGCGTGACGGGGTCGAGCGAGCCGGTCACGAACAGCGACGGCACCCCGATCGTGGCGGCTTCGCGCTCCGTCGCCAGCTGCCAGTTGGGGTCGAGGTTGCGGTAGTAGTTGAGTGCTGCGGCGAAACCGCTGCGTGTGAAGGCGGCGACGTACTCCTCGAAGACGTCCTCGGGCAGCCACGTCGGACGCTCCACCGCGACGTCGGGTCCCGGGTCGTCAATCTGGCCGTTCAGGATGAGGGCGAGCGTGCGGGCGGGGTCGCGCTCGAGCCCGGGATCGCGTCGTCGCTGTGGAAGCGGAGCATGTAGAAGTCCTCGCCCAGCCGCTTCCGGAAGATCTCGGTCGGCGGCGCGGGCGACGGGGCGCGTACGGGACGCTCAGCGCCGGTCAGGGACAGCACCCGGTCGGGATGGGTCAGGCCCAGCGGCCACACGCTGGAAGCACCCCAGTCGTGACCGACGAAGTGCGCGCCCTGCACGCCCTCGTGGTCGAGCAGTCCGACCAGGTCCTCGCCGAGCACGTCGCTGCGGTAGGCCTCGACCGAGGCTGGACGGAGCTGCCTCCGTACCCACGCATGTCCGGGGCCACCACGCGGTAGCCGGCCGCGACCAGCGCGGGCACCTGCAGCCGCCAGGTCAGGGCGATGTCGGGGAAGCCGTGGGCGAGTACGACGAGCGGACCGGTCCCCTCGGCGAGCACCGCCAGCTCGATGCCGTTGACCGACCAGGTCTCCATCGCTCCTCCAGGTACCCCGTGGCCTGTCGGGGTACCCGGAGTCTGTCGCAAGCCTTCTCGTCAGCCGACCTCGGTCGCGGGGGTCGCCGGCGGGATGTGGTGGTTGCCGTGGAACAGTCGCGCGTGCACGGCCTTGACTCGCGCAAGCAGCACGCGGCTCGTCCGGCCACCCTCCGCCGAGTTCGAGGACGCCCTCGCGCTCGAGGATCCGACCGCGCGGGTCACCGAGTCACTCAGGAGCCTCTACGCGTGGTACCTCGAGACCGAGCCGCTGTTCAGCAAGGTGATCAACGACCGCCTCTCCGTCCCGGAGGTCGACGAGTTCCTGAGCGCCAGCCTCGAGGTGATGTGGCGCGAGCTGGCCGACGCCCTCGCCACGTCGCTCGTGGCCGGTCGCCGGCGTGACGACCGACGTACCTTGCTCCGGCTCGCCGTGGACTTCTGGGCCTGGCGACGGTTGCACCTGGAGGGCCTCGGCGTACGCCAGGTCGCGAAGCTGATGGCGGCCACGGTCGTCGACCAGCCGGTCCGTGCGTGAGCAGCCGGGACCTTCCGCCCTCGGCGTCGGGTCGTCCGACCCTGTCGGCCGAACGCGGGGATTCCTAGCCTCGTGAGTACAGCGGGGACAGACGCTCCCCGCCACGACTCTGGAGAACTCATGCGATCAGCATTCGACAAGCTCATCTCAGCGACCGGGCTGGTCCTCGTCGGCGGTGCTGCTCGTGGCAGGCGGCCTGCTCCTGTGGGCCCACAACTTCATCGGCGACCAGGTCAACAACCAGCTCACGATGCAGGGCATCACCATGCCGGAGGGCGACGCGCTCACCGGCCTGCCCAAGGCAGACGCGAACGCTCTCAAGCAGTACGCCGGCAGCCCGATGGACACCGGTCCCGAGGCCAAGGCGTTCGCGGACCACTACATCCTCGCCCACATGAACGAGGCGTCGAAGGGCCAGACCTACGAGCAGGTCAGCGGCCAGTACATCGGGCTCAGCGATGCCGACAAGGCCAGCCCCGACGGCCAGGCTCTCGGACAGCTGCGCCAGACCCTGTTCATGGGTGACACGCTGCGCGGCCTGCTCCTCTACGGCTACGCCTTCGCCACGATCGGCACCATCGCAGGCTTCGCCTCCATCGCCGCCTTCGCCGGCGCGGCGGTCCTGCTCCTCCTCGCCGGGCTCGGCCTCTGGCACGCTCGCCGGGCCGAGGAGTCCGTGGACGTCCCCGAGGCTGGACGCAAGGTCCCCCAGCCCGCCTGATCGGCAGACCAGCTTCACAGCTCTCCCAGGGCCTCGAAGAGAGGTCCTGGGAGAGCTCTGCGTGCACGGACCGGTCGGCTGACGTCGGGGAGGATGAGCCGACCGGCCCGTGGCCACAGCCGGGGGACGACCCTCCACCCGTGCCCCGGGGGCCTTGGTCAGTCGCCCTTGCGCTGCTCGATGATGCCGGCGGCGGTGTCGACGACCTTGCGACGGGAGTCAGACGCGTCCTGGACCAGCAGCTGGAAGGCGTCGTCCCGGCTCAGGGCGTCGCGCGCCATGAGCACGTCGATGGCCTGTCCGATGACTTCTCGGGGGCCCAGCAGCTCGATGATGTTCTCGGCATCGGATGGCACAGGAAACCCCGGTCTCCACAGCGTGTTGTGCGGGGTACCGGGGTCCCGGGCAGGTCATCAGTCAACCACGGGACCTCGCGCTTTGACCCGGTCGAGGGCAGGTATCTGCCAGGCCTCGGCCGCACGAGCCACGGGCAACTCCTGCGATGCTGTCGGGATGGAAAAGGTCTGGCTCTTCGACCGGCTCGCCGTCGCCGTCTTCTGCATCGACTTCCTCGATCCCGCGATCTCCGAACAGCCTGATGCCCGCGAGCGCGGGGTCAGGGTCGAGATCAAGCCGGCCGGCTCGACGTACGAAGGCTCGGTGTACTCCTCGAGCACCAACGTGCTGAGACCGGCCGTGTGTCGCATCGACCTGCTCGAGTCGGCGCCGCACGCGGCAGACCGGATGCACTGGCACCCGACGATGTCGGCCGGCGAGCCCGGCGATCGCGTGTTCGACCCCGCGATCGGCGCGGACCCTGTCGGCTGGCTCTCCGATCAGCTGACGAACCTCCGCCGGCTGCTCGAGCGCGCCGGCGTCGAGGACCTCGACTCCTACGCTGGCGACGTGGCTGCCGTCAGCACGGCCACGCCCGAGATCACTGCGTACGTCGCCGAGGGGTTGTCCTGGGCCCGTCAGTCTCCGTGGCCGGCGGTGACCCACGACGAGCGCGGTCTCGCCGTGGCTCCCTGACTGGTCTGGCTGGTGGCAGGTGCAGGATTCGAACCTGCGTAGGTATACACCGACGGATTTACAGTCCGTTTCCATTGGCCGCTCGGACAACCTGCCGTGCTTGCGAACCACGTAGTGTGGTCCAGCAGCGCAAGCGAGGATAGCGCAGCACCGACACAACTCTTAAATCGGATGGAGGACCCCGCAGCCATGGCCGACTCGTCGTTCGACATCGTCAGCAAGCTCGACCACCAGGAGGTCGACAACGCACTGTCCCAGGCGGCGCGCGAGATCTCGCAGCGCTACGACTTCAAGGGCACCGGCGCCGAGATCAAGTGGTCCGGCGACACCGGCATCGAGATCTCCGCGAGCGCCGACGACCGCGCGAGCGCGGTGCTCGACGTGTTCAAGGAGAAGCTCGTCAAGCGGCAGCAGTCGCTGAAGATCCTGGACGCCTCCGAGCCGCGGCAGTCCGGCCGCGAGTCGAAGATCAGCATCGCCCTCAAGGAGGGCATCAGCTCCGAGGACGCCAAGAAGATCGGCAAGCTGATCCGCGACGAAGGGCCCAAGGGCGTCAAGGTGCAGGTGCAGGGCGACGAGCTCCGCGTCAGCAGCAAGAAGCGCGACGACCTGCAGGCGGTGCAGCAGCTGGTGCGCAGCCAGGACTACGAGTTCGCGGTGCAGTTCACCAACTACCGCTGATGGCGCACCCCGCCGCATCGGTGTCCATCGAGGCGCCGATCGAGCAGGTGTGGGCGGTGATGCTCGACACGGCGTCGTACGGCGAGTGGAACCCGTTCGTCGAGAAGGCCGACTGCGCCGCCACGGCGGTCGGCGAACCGATCGTGCTGCACGTGCGCTGGGCCAACGGGCGTACGACGACCAGCCCCGAGCGGATCAGCATCGTCGACCCGCCCCACGACGAGGGCGGCGTACGACGGGCCACGCTGGCCTACGTCTACGAGGGACTCCCCGCGAAGCTGGGCCTGGTGAAGGGCACCCGCTACCAGCGGCTCTCCCAGGAACCCGGCGGCCCGACCCGCTACGACACCGTCGAGGAGTTCTCCGGCCCGCTGGTCAAGCTCGCCGGACCGGAGCGCGTCGAGGACGGGTTCCGCCGGCACGCCGAGGCCTGAAGCGGCGCTGCGAGGGCTAGCGGTTCTCCCCTCCCCGGACATGCGAATGTGACAGGAGGGGTCGTGGCGCCTCTCCAGCCCGTCGCGTCACATTCGCATGTCGCGCAGCTGCCGAGGCCCGCGGAGTGTCACAGGTGACTGCGATCCGCGACGCCGTGCAGCCCGTCGAAGGCCATCCCGCCCGTGACCCGCAGTCGGGCGGAGCCCGATCTCGCTGGCGAGCCTGGCGTCGATGGTGATCGAGAGCCGGGGCTCGGGGTCGCAGGTCGCCTCGCGGACCGTGACCTTCCCGGAGGCCTCCTCCACCGACCCGGACAGCTCGTTCCTGCGACGCGAGTCCAGCGCGAACAGGGTCAGGTCGGAGGGACCGGCGTCGTAGTCCCGCTCGTCCAGCGGCAGCTCGTAGGTACCGGTGACCCCCGGCAGCGCCTCGACCGTGAACACCGGCGGCGGTTCGTCTCCTCGACCGAGGCAGGCGCGGTGAGCCGACGACGTCGACGCCCGGCTTCTGCTCGCTGGGCAGGCAGGTCGCCACCGCGTCCGTCATCTCGTACGACGAACCGTCGACCCGCGTGAACACGAGGCCGTCGGCCGCCTTGGTCGGGTTCTCCGGCTCGAGCGTGGCGAAGTCGTCTCCGCACGCCGCGACGACGGAGGCCAGGAGCAGCAGTCCGAGAAGGCGCACGGTCAGGTCAGGTGCTGCCTCGTGCTCGGGTCGATGCCGCCACCACGATGGATGGTCTCCACCAGCTTCTGCAGCGCCGTGAGCGCCACCCGCTGGGGCTGCGGGCCGTAGGAGATCCGCGCGACGCCGAGCTCGGCGAGCCGGTCCAGGGCCAGGCTGCCCGGGAAGCCGATGACCGTCAGCTTCTGCGGCCCGAACGCCTCGACCAGCGTGGAGATCTGCTCCTCGTCGAGCAGCCCGGGGACGAACACCGTGGGCGCGCCGGCGTCGAGGTAGGCCTTGCCGCGCTCGACGGCATCGGCGAGCACGTCGGCCTGGTCGCGGTCACGGCCGAGGACGAAGGCGTCGGTGCGGGCGTTGAGCACGAAGTCGGGCACGCCCTCGCTGATCGCGGCGTCCATGATCGCGGCCACGTTGCGCACGGCCTCGTCGAGCGGCCGCATCTGGTCCTCGACGTTGGCGCCGACGACACCGACGCCGATGGCCTTGCGGATGGTGCCGGCCGGGTCGCCGTACCCCGCCTCGAGGTCCGCCGTGACCGGCAGCGTGGTGGCCTCGACGATGCGGCCGACGGCACCGATCATCGTGTCCACGGGGATCTTCTCGCCGTCCGGGTAGCCCCAGGAAGCGGCGATCGCGTGGCTGGCGGTCGCGATCGCGGCGGTGCCGGGCGTGTCGGCCACGACCTTGGCGCTGATCGAGTCCCACACGTTGACGACCGTCAGCAGCGTGGGGTCCTGGTGCAGTCGCAGCAGCTCGGCTGCCTTGTTCTCCAGGCTGTCCCCGGCGCTGTTCTCGTTGGTGCCCTCAGAGGTCATGCGTGCGAGCCTAGTGCGAGACGCCGACACCGTCCCGTCAGCCGTTGACCGCCCGGATCGGCGACTGCGTGCGGGCGCCGTTGGTCGGGGAGACCCAGATGCGCAACCCTTCCTCGAGGTTGAGGTGGCGCTGCGTCGCTCGCGTCACGGTGACCTCGACGTCGGGGTGGTCGGCCTCCTCGAGCTCGACGGTCAGTCGCACCTCGAAGCCCACGCGGAGCAGCCGGACGATCTTGCCCGCCTTGCCCTGCGAGTCCTCGGGCGTCGTGTGTACGTCGATGTCGTGCGGCCGCACCAACCGGCCGTTGAGCTTGGTGACCGGGCCGAGGAAGCTCATCACGAACTCGCTGGCCGGCTCGTCGTAGAGCTGGTCGGGAGTGCCGACCTGCTCGATGCGGCCGTCGTTGATGACCACGATCTCGTCGGCGACCTCGAGGGCCTCCTCCTGGTCGTGGGTCACGAACACGGTGGTCACGTGCACCTCGTCGTGCAGGCGACGCAGCCAGTCGCGCAGCTCCTTGCGGACCTTGGCGTCCAGCGCACCGAAGGGCTCGTCGAGCAGCAGCACGGTCGGCTCCACGGCCAGCGCACGCGCCAGCGCCATCCGCTGGCGCTGTCCGCCGGACAGCTGGGCGGGAAGGCGGTGGGAGAACTGCGAGAGGTGCACCAGCTCGAGGAGCTCGGCCACCCGCTTCTCGGTCTCCGCCTTGGGGCGCTTGCGGATCTCGAGACCGAAGGCGACGTTCTTGGCGACGCTCATGTGCTTGAACGCCGCGTAGTGCTGGAAGACGAACCCGACGTTGCGCTTCTGCGGCGGCAGGTGGGTCGCTTCGTTGCCCTCGATGGTGACGGTGCCGGAGTCGGCGTCCTCGAGGCCCGCGATGATCCGCAGCAGAGTGGACTTGCCGCCGCCACTGGGACCGAGGAGCGCGGTCAGCTGCCCCTTGGGCAGGTCGACGCTGATGTCGTCGAGGGCGACGAAGTCACCGAACTTCTTGGTGACACCGCTGACTTTGATGCTCATTCGGGGCCCCCGCGGAAGCGTGCGGACATGGACATCTGCGTAGTCACGCGCATCTGCGCGCGCTTTCGTGGGGTGTTCATTCTTCATCCTTCGGGCGGAGGAGCGAGACGACCACCAGGCAGGCCATGGCGATCAGGGCGAGCAGGGCGGCCACGGCGTACGCCGTGCCCTGCTCGAAGTTCTGGTAGGCGTCCTCGACCTGCTGCGATGCCGTCATGGTCTGCCCGGCGATGTTGCCGGAGACGATCTTGACGGCACCGAACTCGCCGATGGACCTGGCCAGGGAGAGCACCACGCCGTAGAGGACGGCCCACTTGATGCCCGGCAGCGTGATCCGGCGGAAGGTCTGGCCCCAGTTGGCCCCGAGGCTCTGCGCCGCCTGCTCCTGGTCGTCGCCGATCTCCTCGAGCACGGGCACCACCTCGCGGATGACGAGCGGCAGCGCGACGAAGACGGTGGCCATGATCATGCCGGGCGAGGCGAAGATGACCTGGAAACCGGCCTTCTCCAGCGACTGACCGAACCAGCCGTCGCGGCCGTTGTAGACGAGCACGAGCGCGAGGCCCACGACCACCGGCGAGATCGAGAGGGGTATGTCGAGCAGGGTGCTGAGGATCCGCTTGCCCGGGAAGTCGTAGCGCACGAGCAGGATCGACATCGTCAGGCCGAAGACCGTGTTGATCAGCACGGCGAAGAAGGTCACGTAGAGCGTGAGGTAGAGCGCGTGCACGACCTCCGGCTCACGCAGCGAGTCGATGGCCGCGGCGAGTCCGGGCTCGAGGGCGCGCTGGAAGACGAGCACCGTCGGCCAGGCGACCAGCATCACGACGTACGCGACGGCGATCACGCGCAGGGTCCACCGCACGCCGGCGGGCTCACGGGTGTAGCCGGTGCGCGCCCGTGGGCTTGCGCCGCCGCGAGGACGTCGCGGGCTCGGTGGGAGCGGGGTTCAGGGTGTCAGTCGCCACGGCGGGCCAACCTCCTCTGGAGGAGGTCGAGCCCCACGATGACCAGCAGCGCCACGATCAGCAGGATGGCCGCGATCGCGGAGGCCGAGGCGCGGTTGCCGTCCTGGTTGAAGCCGTAGATGCGCACGGAGGCGACCTCGGTGCGGTACTGCAGGTTGCCCGACAGCAGCACGAGCGAGCCGTACTCGCTGATCGCCCGGGCGAAGGCCAGCGCCGCACCTGCGGCGATGGCGGGGACGAGGGAGGGCAGGATCACGCGTCGGAAGGTGGTCAGCCGACCGGCGCCGAGCGAGGCGGCCGCCTCCTCGACATCGCGCTCGAGCGACTCCAGCACCGGCTGCGCGGTGCGGACGACGAACGGCAGGGTCACGAACGCCAACGCGAGGAAGACCGCCCACCGGGTGTTGGCGGCGTGGATGCCCAGCGGGGACTTCGGGCCGTAGAGCGTGAGCAGGACCAGGCCGGCGACGATCGTCGGCAGCGCGAACGGTACGTCGATGAAGAGGTCGAGCAGCCGCTTGCCCGGGAACCGGTCGCGCACGAGCACCCACGCCAGCATGGTGCCCATCACCACGTTGAGCAGGGTGACGGCGATCGACTCGAGGACCGTCAGCTTCAGGGCCGCGAGCGTCTGAGGCTGGGTGACGACGTCCCAGAACCCCTTGAGCCCGAGATCCGCGGCGGACAGCAGGACGGCGGCGAGCGGGATCAGCACGAGCAGGCTCAGCCAGACGACCGAGATGCCCAGGGCGAGGCCCGAGCCCGGGGTCAGGGAGCGCCGGCTCCGGGCACGCCGCTGGTGCGGCGCGCCCGGAGCCGTTGCAATACCAACTGAAGCCATCAGGACTTGCCGGAGTCGGCGATCAGCTTGGTGACGATGCCGTTGTCCTCGTCGAAGTACTTCTTGTTGGCCACGGCCCAGCCACCGAAGTCACCGTCGATGGTCAGCAGCGTCTTCGGCGTCGGGAACGCGTCGGACGGGTCGTTGGCACCCTTCACGTCGACCTTGATGGTGTCGTCGAGCGGACGGAAACCCTGCTTGGCGTAGTCGGTCTGGCCGGCCTTGCTCAGCTGGAAGTCGAGCCAGTCCTTGGCGGCCGAGCTCGCGTCCTTGGTGACCGCGGCCGGGTTCTGGATGAGCAGGGTCTGGTCGGGGATGAAGTAGTCGAAGTCCGCACCGGCGGCACGGGCCTGGATCGCCTCGTTCTCGTAGGACAGCAGCACGTCACCGGTGCCGCCCTCGAACGCGGTGGTCGCGTCCTTGCCGCTGCCCGGGAAGGCCGCGACGTTGGCGAGGAACTTCTTCAGGTAGGCCTGTGCGTCGGCCTCGCTGCCACCGTTGGCGAGCACGTGGCCGTACGCCGCGAGGATGTTCCACTTCGCCGAGCCGGAGGAACCGGGGTTGGGCGTCACGATCTTGACGCCGGGCTTGACCAGGTCGTCCCAGGTCTTGATGCCCTTGGGGTTGCCCTTGCGCGTGACGATGGCCACCACCGACTGGGTGGCGATGCCCTTGTTGGCGCCGCTCTTCCAGTCCTGGTCGACGAGGTTCTCGTCGGTGAGCTTGGTCATGTCGGGCTCGAGGGACAGGTGCACCTCGTCGGCCTTCAGGCCGGCGATGACCGCGCGGGCCTGGTCGCCGGAGGCGCCGTAGGACTCCTTGAACTCGACGTCCTTGCCGGCGTCGGTCTTCTGGAAGTCCGCGATGACCTGCTTGTTGGCGGTCTTCAGGATGGAGAAGCCGACGATGCTGACCTGCTTCTTGTCGCCGCTGCTGCTGCCGGAGGCGGGGTCGGAGCAGGCGGAGGTGCTGGCGAGGACGGTGAGGGCGAGGGCGGCTGCGCCGAACCACTTCAGTGGCGTCGTGCGAGTCATGGGGAGGGCCTTTCGTTCGGGTGGGGCAGGCACGCATGTGTTAGTGGCGTAACTTACTACGAATTATTAATCTGACCGCCTTTTGAGACAGTGAGTCGCCTCACCTGTCTAGATGGGTCGAACCGGACCCCGGGCGCGCTGCGCCGCCGTCTTGATGCTGAGATGTTGTGCCTGCTCAGGCGCGGCGGACTATCGTGGCTCCTTGTGTCGGGCTCCGTCTCGACCGTGCACCGATCAGCCGGGGGCGGGTGTAGAACCTGTTCTACTTTTCGGCGTACAATCGGTGCGTACCATCGGTATGTGAGCGGTGACGGGGCCCAACCGATGTCGAGGAGAGAAGGAAGCGTCACGGTGGCCAAGCAGGTCAAGCAGCTCGATCGGGTGATCATCCGGTTCGCGGGTGACTCCGGCGACGGGATGCAGCTCACGGGTGACCGGTTCACCCAGGAGTCGGCTGCCTTCGGCAACGACTTGATGACGTTGCCCAACTTCCCGGCCGAGATCCGGGCTCCGCAGGGCACCCTGCCGGGCGTCTCCTCGTTCCAGGTGCACTTCGCCGACCACGACATCCTCACGGCCGGCGACTCCCCCGACGTGCTCGTCGCGATGAACCCGGCCGCGCTCAAGGCCAACCTGCCCGACATGCGTCCGGGCACCTCGCTGATCGTGGACAGCCACGACTTCACCGGCCGCAACCTGATCAAGGCGGGGTACGCCGACAACCCGCTCGAGGACAGCTCGCTGGCCGACTACGCGCTCAGCGTCGTCGACCTGACCGGGATGACCGTCGAGGCGGTCAAGGAGTTCGGCCTGTCCCGCAAGGACGCCGCCCGCGCGAAGAACATGTTCGCGCTCGGACTGCTGTCCTGGATGTACGGCCGCCCGATCGAGACCACGCTCGCGTTCCTCGAGAAGCGCTTCGCCAAGGCTCCCGACATCCGCGACGCCAACATCACCGCGTTCAAGTCCGGCTGGAACTTCGGCGAGACCACCGAGACGTTCGCGGTGCAGTACGAGATCAAGCCCGCCCCGATGTCCGCCGGCGTCTACCGCAACATCACCGGCAACCTCGCGCTGGCCTACGGCCTGGTCGCCGGCGGCGTGCAGTCCGGGCTGCCGATCTTCCTCGGCACCTACCCGATCACGCCGGCCTCCGACATCCTCCACGAGCTCAGCAAGCACAAGCGGTTCGGCATCACCACCTTCCAGGCCGAGGACGAGATCGCCGGCATCGGCGCCGCGCTCGGTGCCTCGTTCGCCGGCTCGCTGGGCGTCACCAGCACCTCCGGTCCCGGCATCGCGCTGAAGTCGGAGACCATCGGCCTCGCGGTGATGACCGAGCTGCCGCTGCTGGTGATCGACGTCCAGCGCGGCGGTCCGTCGACCGGCCTGCCCACCAAGACCGAGCAGGCCGACCTGCTGCAGGCGATGTTCGGCCGCAACGGCGAGGCGCCGGTGCCGATCGTGGCGCCGCAGTCACCCGGCGACTGCTTCGACGCCGCCGTCGAGGCGATCCGGATCGCGGTCACCTACCGCACCCCGGTGATGCTGCTCTCCGACGGCTACCTCGCCAACGGCTCCGAGCCGTGGCGCATCCCCGAGCTCGACGAGCTCCCCGAGATCGACCCTGCCTTCGCGACCGGCACCAACCACGAGAGCGTCGACAAGGAGGGCAACCCCAAGCCCGACTTCTGGCCCTACCTGCGTGACGAGGAGACCCTCGCGCGTCCGTGGGCGATCCCCGGCACCTCCGGTCTCGAGCACCGCATCGGTGGCCTCGAGAAGGGCGACGGGCACGGCAACATCTCCTACGACCCGGGCAACCACGACTACATGGTCCGGATCCGCCAGGCCAAGGTGGACCGCATCGCCGACTCGCTGCCTCCGCTGGAGGTCGACGACCCGTCGCTGGTGAAGGCGCAAGGTGCTCGTGCTGGGCTGGGGCTCGACGTACGGCCCGATCGGCGCCGCCTGCCGCCGCGTCCGCAAGGCGGGGTACGACGTCGCGCAGGTGCACCTGCGTCACCTGAACCCGTTCCCCAAGGACCTCGGCGAGATCCTCAAGAAGTACGACGCCGTGATGGTCCCCGAGATGAACCTCGGACAGCTCTCCATGCTGATCCGCGCCAAGTACCTCGTCGACGTGGTCGGCTACAACCACGTGCGCGGCCTGCCGCTGAAGGCGGCCGAGCTCGCCGAGTCGATCACCGACCTGATCACCGCCACCACCGGTGAGGCGACCGCCGCCGACGCCGGGACGTCACCGAGCAAGGAGGTCGTCAAGTGAGCACGCAGAGCTCCCCTTCCCCGGCCTCAAGGGCGTCCCGACGCTCGCCGAGGGCGAGGACAAGCTGACCGGCAAGGACTACACCTCCGACCAGGAGGTGCGCTGGTGCCCCGGGTGCGGCGACTACGCCGTGCTCAAGGCCGTGCAGTCGTTCCTGCCCGACCTCGGCCTGCGCCGCGAGAACATCGTGTTCGTCTCCGGCATCGGCTGCTCCTCGCGGTTCCCCTACTACCTCGAGACCTACGGGATGCACTCCATCCACGGCCGCGCCCCGGCGATCGCGACCGGCATCGCGACCAGCCGCGAGGACCTCTCGGTGTGGGTGGTCACCGGTGACGGCGACGCGCTCTCCATCGGCGGCAACCACCTCATCCACGCGATGCGCCGCAACGTGAACCTGAAGATCCTGCTGTTCAACAACCGGATCTACGGCCTCACCAAGGGCCAGTACTCCCCGACCTCCGAGCCCGGCAAGGTCACCAAGTCCACGCCGGCCGGGTCGGTCGACCACCCGTTCAACCCGGTCTCGCTGGCCCTCGGCGCCGAGGGCACGTTCGTGGCCCGCACCGTCGACTCCGACCGCAAGCACCTCACCTCGGTGCTCTCGGCCGCGGCGGCCCACCGCGGCACCGCGCTGGTGGAGATCTACCAGAACTGCCCGATCTTCAACGACGGCGCGTTCGACGCGATCAAGCAGCCCGACACCAAGGCCGACGCGATCATCCCGCTCGTCCAGGGCGAGCCGATCCGCTTCGGCGTCGAGGGCAGCCAAGGGCATCGTGCGCTCCGCCTCGGGTGGGGTCGAGGTCGTGCAGACCGCCGACGTCGACGAGTCCGACCTGCTGGTCCACGACGCCCACGCCGAGGACCCGTCGACGGCGTTCGCGCTCTCCCGGCTGACCGACGCCGGTGTCCTGCACCAGTCGCCGATCGGCATCTTCCGGCAGGTGCAGCGTCCGACGTACGACGACCAGGCGCGCGAGCAGATCGTGACCGCCTCGGCCGGTCAGGGCGACCAGCGTCAGGCGCTGGCCAGCCTGATCAGCGGCGGCGACACCTGGACCGTCGTCTGAGCGCGCTGGTTCGAACGCTCGTCGCCGTTCGTGAGGAGGCGAGGAACGAGGCCGTCTCGACCACCGATGCGGCAGGCTCCGCGGCGGCCTTGAGCCGCGCAGGCCCTTCTCGAAGTCGGGGCCGATCAGCTTGTCCATGTTCATCAGCTTGCCGAAGACGGCCATCATGCCGCGCTGCTCGCCGGTCATCTGCCAGGTCACGTCGGTCTCCGCCTCGCCGCGGCGACACGAACTGGAACACGGTGGTGCTGGTGGACTTGAACGGCTTGAGGAACTCCAGCGCGATGACGATCTCCTCGGCGCTCGACCGGGTGATCTCCATGCTGCCGCGGCCGGCCTTCTTGTTGCCCGACCACGCGTAGTGGGCGCCGATGCCCTGGTCGGGTCCGGAGTAGGTGCGCTCGACGTCGGGGTCGAGGTCCTCCCACGGGGACCAGCTCGGCCAGCGGTGGAAGTCGTCGACCAGCCCGTGCACACGGGACGCCGGGGCCTTCATGGTGACGGTGCGTTCGACGGAGTAGCTACCCATGGCGACACCCTAGGAGAGGTGGGCGCCCGCCTGCCGCGGTTTGGCCGGGCGCCCGGCTGACCTTGCAGTGGAGGGGTGAAATTTCACCCCTCCAGTGGCAGTTTGGACGGGCGCCCGGCCAAACCGCAGCGCAGCGGACGCCCCTCCCGCGAGCCCGGGACACCCTCGGAAATGTCAGGAGTGTCTTGCCAGTACGGTAATGACGTGTCCGAGCAACGCCGTGGCTTCCTGATGGGTGTTGCGGCGTACGCCATGTGGGGGCTGTTCCCGCTCTACTGGCGGCTCCTCGAGCCGGCCGGGGCGGTGGAGATCCTCGCCCACCGGGTCGTCTGGTCGCTGGTGACGATGGTGGTGCTCACCGCCGCACTGCGTCGTACGCCGTACCTGCGGGCGATCGTCCGCGACCGACGGGTCGTCCTGCTGCTCGTGGTCGCAGCGATCGTGATCGGCTTCAACTGGGGCGGCTTCATCTACGGCGTCAACGCGGGTCGGGTCGTCGAGGTCTCGCTCGGCTACTTCATCAACCCGCTCGTCACCGTGCTGCTCGGCGTGCTCGTGCTCGGCGAGCGGCTGCGTCCGCTGCAGTGGTAGGCGATCGGCATCGCCGCCCTGGCGGTCGTGATCCTGACCGTCGACTACGGGCACCCGCCGTGGATCGCGCTGCTGCTCGCGGGGTCGTTCGGCACCTACGGGCTGGCCAAGAAGAAGGCCAACGTCGGGGCCGTCGAGAGCCTCACCTTCGAGACGGTGATGCTGGCGCCGATCGCCCTCGGCTACATCTGGTGGCTGACGGCCACCGGCGACAGCAACTTCGCCAGCCACGGCGCCGGCCACGCGGTCCTGCTCGCCTCCACCGGGCTGGTCACCGCGGTGCCGCTGATCTGCTTCGGCGCCGCGGCGATCCGGATCCCGATGACCACGCTCGGCCTGCTGCAGTACCTCGCCCCGACGATCCAGTTCGCGCTCGGCCTGGTCGTCTTCGACGAGCAGATGACCGCCGTGAAGTGGGTCGGGTTCGCCCTGGTCTGGCTCGCCCTGGCGATCTTCACCGTCGAGGCGTTGCGCCATCGTCGTACGCAGCTGCGCATGGTCGTCGAGGCGAGCGCGGTCTGACGCGCAGCGTCTGATCCGCGGCGCGCCGGTGATCGGCGTGTGATTCGACGCGAGGGCATCCTCGGGTCCACGATGCACCCGTGCCAGATCGCCGCCACCTGCCGCTCGACGTCAGCGGACTGCCGGTCGAACCTGTGCAGCCGCCCCCCGGGGCTCCCAACGTGGTCGTGGTCGTCATCGACGACATGGGCTTCGGCGCACCCAGCCCGTACGGCGGACCGTGCAACCTCCCGACCGCCGAGCGGCTCGCGCGACAACGGCCTGCGCTACAGCCGGTTCCACGTCACCGCGCTGTGCTCGCCCACGCGCCAGGCGTTGATGACCGGACGCAACCACCACTCCGTCGGCATGGGCGTCACCACCGAGATGGCCACCAGCCACCCCGGCTACACCGGCTTCCGGCCGGCCAGCGCGGCCACGCTCGCGCAGATCCTGCGCGGCAACGGCTGGAGCACGGCCGCCTTCGGCAAGTGGCACCAGACGCCGTCGGTGGAGGTCACCGCCTCCGGACCGTTCACCCGGTGGCCGACCGGCGAGGGCTTCGACACCTTCTACGGCTTCATGGGCGCCGAGATGAACCACTGGTACCCGCAGCTGTACGCCGGCACCACGCCGGTCGAGCCGGACCGGCTGCCGGAGGAGGGCTACCACCTGACCGAGGACCTGGTCGACCACGCCGTCGACTGGGTGCGCACCCAGCAGTCGCTGACCCCGTACCGGCCGTTCTTCACCTACCTCGCCCTCGGCGCCACCCATGCGCCGTTCCACGTCGCGACCGAGTGGATCGAGCGCTACGAGGGCCGCTTCGACGAGGGCTGGGACGCCATGCGCGAGGAGATCCTCGAGCGCCAGAAGGAGCTCGGCATCGTCGCCCCGGACACCGAGCTGGCTCCGTGGGCCGACGAGGTCCCCCACTGGGACGAGCTCGACGACGCCGCCAAGCGCGTCGCCGTCCGGCTGATGGAGACCTACGCCGGCTTCGCCGAGCACGCCGACCAGCAGGTCGGCCGGCTGGTCGACGCCCTCGACCAGCTCGAGGTGCTCGACAACACGCTGTTCGTCTACCTGCTCGGCGACAACGGCGCCTCGGGCGAGGGCGGCCTCGAGGGCACCATCCGCGAGCACCTGGTCGGGCACGGCATCGCCGACGACGTGGCCGACATGGACGCGCGGCTCGACGAGATCGGCGGCCCGACGACGTACGCCATGTACCCCGTCGGCTGGGCGCTGGCCATGAACACGCCGTACCAGTGGACGAAGCAGGTCGCCTCGCACTTCGGCGGCACCCGCGACGGCCTGGTGGTGCACTGGCCCGGCGGCATCAGCGCCCGCGGCGAGATCCGGCACCAGTTCCACCACGTCATCGACGTGCTGCCGACGATCCTCGACGCCGCCGGGCTGCCGCTGCCCGAGACCTATCGACGGCGTGCCCCAGCAGCGGGTCGAGGGCACCTCGATGCGCTACAGCTTCGACGACCCGGACGCCGAGGACCGGCGGCGGACGCAGTACTTCGAGATGGTCGGCAACCGCGGGATCTACCACGAGGGCTGGACGGCCGTCACCCGCCACGGGCTCCCGTGGAAGATGACCGAGGAGCCGCGGCCGTTCGACCGCGACACCTGGGAGCTCTACGACGTCGGCACCGACTGGTCACAGGCCCGCGACCTGGCGGCCGACGACCCCGAACGGCTCGCCCGGCTGCAGGCGCTCTTCGACGAGGAGGCCGAGAAGCACCAGGTCTTCCCGCTCGACGACCGGGTCACCGAGCGCGAGAACCCCGAGCTCGCCGGTCGCTACGACCTGCACTACGGCCGGCACCGGATGGTGCTCGGTCGGCACACCGGCCGGCTCTCGGAGGAGGCGGCGCCCAACGTCAAGAACCGCTCGCACCAGATCACGGTCGACCTCGACATCCCGGCGGACCACCCGCCGCAGTCGACCAACGGGGTGCTGGTCGCCCAGGGCGGCCGCTTCGGCGGCTGGTCGCTGTACGTCGTCGCCGGACGTCCGCACTACGCCTACAACCGCTACGGCAAGGACCTCACCGTGGTGCGCGCGGGCTCGGTGCTGTGGCCGGGCGAGCACGAGGTGGTGCTGGACTTCAGCTACGACGGCGGGCCACCCGGCAGTGGCGGGCTGGCCACGCATCCTGATCGACGGCGTCGTGACCGGCCGGGAGTGGATCGAGGCGACCACGGCGTACTACTTCGCCTTCGACGAGTCCTTCAACGTCGGCATCGACCGGGGCAGCCCGGTCGTCGACGACTACCCGCCGCTGCGCAACGCCTTCACCGGCGAGATCCGCCGCGTGGTCGTCGACCTCGACGAGGGCACCGTGCTGGACGACGAGGTCAACGCCCGGCTGGCCAGCCGCGCCGCCGACTGAGCCGCGCTCTCAGCGGGGAGCCATCTTCGCGGCGGCCTCGATGGTGATCGCGCCGAGGGCCGGGAAGCGCTCGGGGACGACTCGCGGCGGCGGACCCCAGATGCTCAGCACCGCGAGCAGCCGGCCGGTGCGGTCGAGGACCGGCGCCGAGACACCCCACGCGGACACGTCGAACTCGCCGTGGCAGGTGGCGTAGCCCGCGCTCGCGGCGTGCAGGTCGAGGTCGGCGCGCAGGCGCGGCGCGGTCGGTGATGGTGCGTGTCGGTGTAGCGCTTGAGCCGACGCGGCATCAGCCGGGCCAGCTCCTCCTCGGTCGACCAGGCGAGCACGACCTTGCCCGTCGAGGTCGCGTGCAGGCTGACCGGCTGACCGGACCAGCTCGCCGACACGATCGTGCGTCGGGAGCGACCTCGTCGACGTAGGTCAGCGACCCGTGGCGGAGCACGGCGAGCGCGGCGGTCTCGCCGACCTGGAGGGCCACGCTCTCGAGCACCTCGTGCACGTCGCGGAGCACGACGTCGGACCCGGCGGAGCGCGCGATGTCGACCAGTCCCGGCCCCAGGCTCCAGCGTCCCGAGGCACGGTCGCTGACCACCAGGCCGTGGGTCTCCAGCGTGGAGAGCAGCCGCCACGCGGTGGCCCGGTTGAGCCCGCAGCTCTCGCCCAGCGCGACCGTCGCGGCGCCACCGCTGCCGGCGTCCGCGACGGCCCTCAGCAACGAAACCGCTCTGTCTACCGACTGCACGCGAGAGGAGGACAGCGGGGCACCCGAGTTGTCTGGACCAGCTGGCCCTCCCGTCGGCTTCTTTGCCGACACTCGTGCACTTCACGGTGCTCACTCCTTGACGTGGCCGGTGGGCCACTTTAGGTTCGCATCATAGACGGAGGTGTTCGGATGACGAACGACAACGGTTCCACCCCCCAGGGCGCTCGGTTCTCGCGCCGTCAGGTCTTCCAGTACTCCGGCATCGCCGCGGCTGCTGTCGGCGGAGCCTCGCTCCTCGACGCCTGCGGGTCCGACTCGGGCGGCGGAGGTGGTGGCGGCGGCACCGGCGGCATCCTCGTCCACGGCGCCACCGGCGGTAGCGCCAAGGACACCCTGGACGCCCACCGCCCGGTGCAGAACGCCGACATCGCGCGCTGCTTCCAGCTCTACGAGCCGCTGCTCTACTGGGACCACAACTACGAGGTCCAGTCGGCCGTCGCCGAGTCGGTGACGCCCTCGGCCGACGCCAAGACCTGGACGATCAAGCTGCGCCAGGGGGTCACCTTCCACAACGGCAAGGACGTCACCCCCGAGGACGTGCTGTTCACCCTCCAGCGGGTGGCCGGCAAGGAGCCGACCTCCGCCGGCGTCGCGCTCGCGCCGATCATCGACTTCAACGCGACCAAGAAGGTCGACGCCTCGACGGTCGTCATCCAGCTCAAGACGCCGTACGCCGTGCTCCAGTACCTCCTCGCGGAATACACCCTGGGCGTCGTCCCCGCCGACTACGACCCGGCGAACCCGGTCGGCACCGGCCCGTTCAAGTACAAGTCGTTCAGCCCCGGCAAGAACAGCGTCTTCGTGAAGTACGCCGACTACTGGGGCGACAAGGCCAAGGTCGACGAGGTCCACATCCAGGACTTCGCGGACCCCAGCGCCCAGGTCAACGCGCTCCAGGCCGGCCAGGTGCAGACGATCGACAACCTGCCCTACAACCTGATCAACACCGTCAAGGGCCAGGCCGGCCAGATCATCGAGGCCGAGTCCGGCGCCTGGGTGCCGTTCACGATGCGGGTCGACTCCGAGCCCGTTCACGGACGTCCGCGTCCGCCAGGCGATGCGGCTGATCTGCGACCGCCAGCAGATGATCGACAACGCGCTGAGCGGCAAGGGTCGCCTCGGCAACGACCTCTACGCCCCGTTCGACCCGGCGTACGCCAAGGACCTGCCCCAGCGCGAGCAGGACATCGACCAGGCCAAGTCGCTGCTCAAGGCGGCCGGCCAGGAGGGCCTCCAGGTCCAGCTGTTCACCGGTGACGACATCGGCTCGGTGGCACCGGCCAGCGCCGCGCTCTTCGTGGAGCAGGCCAAGAAGGCCGGCGTCGACGTCAAGGTGGTCAAGAAGAACCCCTTCTACGGCGACGACTACCTCTCCTACCCCTTCGGCCAGGACTTCTGGAACACCCGCAACTACCTCCCGCAGGCCGCGGTGGGTGTGCTCAAGGGCGGCACCTACAACGAGACCCACTGGGACAAGGCGCCGGAGTACCCGAAGTACGCCCAGCTGGTCGCGTCCGCCGCGGCGGAGGTCGACGAGACCAAGCGCAACTCGATCCTCCAGGACGCCCAGAAGATCGAGTACGACAGCGGCGGCTACATCATCTGGGGCTTCCGCACCCAGGTCGACGCCGTCTCGCAGAAGGTCCAGGGACTGAAGCCCAGCAAGTTCCAGCCGCTGGGCAACTACGACTTCAAGACCGTCTCGATCTCGAGCTGACCCGATGTCCGTCGACGTCGCGCCCGTAGAGCACGCCTTCGAGGAGGTCGCGCCGCCCAAGGGGCGGCACGGTGCTGCGGCGTGGGTGTCGTGGATCGCACGCCGGCTCGGGCTGGCCGTGCTCACGCTGTGGCTGGTCTCGATCCTGGTCTTCGTCGCCACCACGGCGCTCGGTGACCCGGTCCGCGCCATCCTCGGCAAGGACTACAACTCCGACAAGGCCCGGGTCGCGCAGCTGACCGCGCAGCTCAACCTCGACGAGTCGCTGGTCACCCGCTACTTCCACTGGCTCGGCAACTTCCTCACCGGTGACTTCGGCACCTCGATCGCCAACCAGCAGCCGGTCGCCGGCCAGATCGGCGACAACGTGGTGAACACCATGGTGCTCGTCATCATCTCCGCGTTCGTGATGATCCCGGTGGCGTTCGGCATCGCGATGATCTCGACCAACTACCGCCGCCGCCGCCCCGACACGATCATCCAGACCATCCTGCTGATGCTCGCGGCGCTCCCCGAGTTCGTGATCGGCATCCTGCTGGTGGCCATCTTCTCCACCACGGTCTTCCACTGGCTGCCGGCGGTGACGATCACCTCGCCCGGCGCTCCACCCGTGGAACGAGCCGAAGACGATGATCCTGCCGGTGGCCACGCTCGTGCTGGCGGTGGCGCCCTACGTCTCCCGCATCGTGCGGGCCAACCTGCTCGAGGTGCTCGACAGCGACTACGTCGAGCTGGCCCGCCTCAAGGGCATCCCCGAGCGCGTCGTGATGCGCAAGCACGCGCTGCTCAACGCGATCGTCCCCGGCATCCAGGTGATCGCGCTCCAGCTGGCCTGGCTGGCCGGCGGCGTCGTGCTCGTCGAGAAGGTCTTCAACTATCCCGGCGTCGGCAACCAGCTCGTCGACGCCGTGCAGAACCACGACGTGCCGATGGTGCAGGCGCTGACCCTGATCATCGCCAGCGTCTACGTCGTGGTGAACCTCGTCGCCGACCTGCTCTCGATCCTGCTCACCCCTCGTGCGAGGACGGCGATCTCGTCATGAGCACCACCGCAGACTCACGCCACCCCGACACCGGCACCGGCCCCGGTCGAGCGCTCGACGTTCCAGAAGATGCTGCGCCAGAAGCGGTTCGTGTTCGGTGGCATCATCACCCTCGCGGTGGCCCTCTTCGCGCTGTTCGGCCCACTGTTCGCGCCGTACGGCGAGAACGAGGTCGTCGGCCCGCCGTACAGCTCACAAGGCGTGTTCGGCACCGACTACCTCGGCCAGGACGTCCTCTCCCGGCTGATGTACGGCGGCACCGAGGTCCTCATCATCGCCCTGCTCGCCACGGTCCTCAGCACCGTCTTCGGGACGCTCATCGGCGTCGTCGCGGCCTACGGCGGTGGCTGGTGGGACGAGGTGATCATGCGCCTCAACGACGTGCTGCTCTCCTTCCCGCAGATCCTGCTGGCCCTGGTCGTGCTCACCTCCATCGCGCAGCCCAAGGCGTGGATGCTGGTCGTCCTCGTCGGTCTCTCGAACGCCCCCCGCACCGCCCGGATCGCTCGCGGCGTCGCGCTCGGGCTCGTCTCCCGCGACTTCGTGCACGCCGCCGAGGCGCTCGGCGAGAAGCGCTCCCGGGTGATCGTGGCCGAGGTGCTGCCCAACATGAACGCCCCCCTGCTCGCCGAGGCCGGCCTGCGGCTGACGTTCTCCATCGGCCTGGTCGCCGCCATCGGGTTCCTCGGCATCACCACCGACCCGAGCGCTGCCAACTGGGGGCAGATGATCAACGAGAACCGGCTGGGACTCGCCACCCAGGCCTGGGCCGTGCTGGCGCCCGTGCTCGTCATCGCCCTGTTCACCATCGGCACCAACCTGACGGCCGACGGCATCGCCCAGGTCAACCAGCGAGGAGGTGACGACTGATGAGCACCGCAGCCGCACCAGGAGCCCACCACGACCCGGACCACCAGCGGGATCGCCATCGAGGACCTCCGCATCGGCCTGACCGCACGTCCCGGCGTCGACGTCGTCGACGACATCGACCTGGTGCTGCGGCCCGGCGAGGTGGTCGGTCTGGTCGGCGAGTCCGGCAGCGGCAAGACCACCGTCGGCACTGCCCTCCTGGGCTACACCCGGGCCGGCGCGGCGATCGAGCGCGGCAAGATCCTCTTCGAGGACAAGGACGTCCTGGGCCTGCCCTGGCAGCAGGTCCGCCAGCTGCGCGGCGAGGAGATCGCCTACGTCCCGCAGGACCCCGCGTCGGCCCTGAACCCCGCCATCCGCATCGGCCGGCAGATCGTGGAGCTGATGGAGCTGCGCGGCCTCGGCACCACCGAGAGCCGGCTCCAGGGTGCGCGCGACGGACTGGCCGAGGTGGGCCTGCCCAACGACGACGAGTTCCTGCGCCGCTACTCCCACCAGCTCTCGGGCGGGCAGGTGCAGCGCGTCGCACTGGCGATGGCCTTCCTGCCCAAGCCCAAGGTGCTCGTGCTCGACGAGCCCACCACCGGCCTGGACGTCACCACCCAGGGCATGGTGCTGCAGACGATGGGCGAGCTGTGCCGCACCCACGGTGTCGCCGCCCTCTACGTCACCCACGACCTGGCCGTGATCGCCAACATCGCCGACCGGGTCGCGGTGATGTACGCCGGCCAGATCGCCGAGCTCGGTGACCGCGACACGATCTTCCGTAACCCCACGCATCCCTACACCCGGGCGCTGCTGGACTCGATTCCCCACCTCAGCCAGGCCCGCGCGCTCAGCGGCATCCCCGGCCGCACCCCGGCCCCGGGTGCCCGTCCGTCCGGCTGCCGCTTCAACGACCGCTGCGAGTTCGCCATCGACGAGTGCCGCGCGGCCGTGCCCGAGCTCCACGACGTCACGCCCGGGCACAGCGTGCGCTGCATCCGGACGAGTGAGATCGGCAGCTGGGACATCTCCCGCGGAACGGTTCCCGACACCGACCCGGACAAGAAGCGCGACATCATCCTCAGCCTCGAGGACCTCGGCGTCTTCTACGGCCAGAAGCAGGTCGTCTTCGACATCAACTTCGACCTGGGCAAGGCGGAGGTCGTCGCGCTGGTGGGTGAGTCGGGCTCGGGCAAGACCACCATCTCCCGCTGCGTCGGTGGCCTGCACAAGGAGTGGACCGGCACCATCGCCTTCGAGGGCACCCAGCTGGGCCACGGCTCGCGCAAGCGCAGCGTCGACGACCGCAAGCGGATCCAGTACATCTTCCAGAACCCCTACCTGTCCCTGAACCCGCGGCTGACGATCGAGCAGATCGTGAAGCGGCCGATGGAGCTGTTCGGCATCGCCTCCGGCAAGGCCGCCACCGAGCGGGTGGTGGAGCTGCTCGACCAGGTGGCCCTCGGCCCGGCCGTGCTGAAGTACCAGGCCAGCCGGCTCTCCGGTGGTGAGCGCCAGCGGGTGGCCATCGCCCGCGCGCTGGCCGCCGAGCCCGACGTGCTCGTCTGCGACGAGATCACCTCGGCCCTCGACGTCTCCGTCCAGGGCTCGATCGTCGCTCTGCTGGAGTCGCTGCGGGTCTCCCGCGGCATCAGCATGCTGTTCGTCACCCACAACCTCGCGCTGGTGCGCTCCATCGCCGACCGGGTGCAGATCCTCAACTCCGGCCGCGTCGTCGAGTCCGGCCCGGTCGTCGCGGTGATGGAGTCTCCGAAGGAGGAGTACACCAAGCGCCTTCTCGCGAATAGTCCGCGAATCGATTGATGTCCCCCATCCAGGGGGACCTGGAGACCGGGCGGCCGCGGCTCTCCACGATGTCGTTCATCGACCCCCAGCACGACACCGACCGGCAGCACGTCACGGTCCGGGCCACCCAGCCCCGGCCGCTCCCCCGCGAGCTGCGCCTGCTGCGGGCGGAGATCCCGGGCGCCGGCAGCACCCGTGACCTCGACCAGTGGGTCGTCGACACCCACACCACCGCGCTGCTGGTGCTCGACGGCCCGCTCGGCCAGGGCCACGTCGTGCACGAGTGGTACGCCGACGGCGTCGATGCCGACTCGCTGCTGCTGGGCGCCTCGATGACCAAGTCGGTGCTGGCCCACCTCGTCGGCAACGCCATCGCCTCGGGGACCCTGCGGCTCGAGGACCCGGTCGTCGAGCACGTGCCGGAGCTCGCCGGCACCGGCTACGACGGGTGCACCGTCGAGCACCTGCTGACCATGACGACCGGCACCGACTGGGTCGAGGACCACCGCGACCCGACCGGTCCGGCGCTCACGGCTGATCTCGTGCTTCGCCGGCGCGGGCGGCACCTCGCGCGACCTGCTGGCAGCGGTCGACCCGAAGGACCCTCCGGGCACGCGCTGGGAGTACAGCACCGCCGACTCGCAGGTGCTCGACTGGGTGCGCGAGCGGGCCACCGGCACCACCTACGCCGACGCGCTGGCCGAGCTGTGGCGCGTGCTGGGGTGCGTCCGCGACGCCGTCGTCGGCGTCGACGCGGCCGGAGTCGCCCTGGCGGGCGGCGGTCTGGCCGCGTGCGCGGAGGACTGGCTGCGGCTGGCGGCGCTGCAGCTCACCGGCACGGCGTACGACGCACGCGTGCTCGGGCCCGACTGGGTGCAGCGCTCCTCGACACCGCCGGCGCCCTGGATGCGACCCGGTCGGCTGCCCAGCTCGATCACCACGCACGCCGGGTTCGGCTACCACTGGTGGCCGCTGACCGACGACGGCGTCCGCGTGACCTCCGACGGCAGCCGCGGGCAGTTCGGCTACGTCGACCGCGACCTCGGCGTCGCGGTGCTCAAGACCTCGCTCTGGCCGTACGACGACTGGCTCGTCGACCGCCAGCAACGGGACCTGTCCTACCTGGGACTCCCCCTCGTCGCAGCCGCGGCGCGGGACCAATCCGACGTCAACGTCTGATCAACACGGAGGTGGCCTCATGAGAACTGTGATGAACCGGAAGGTCATCATGACGTGCGCGCTGACCGGGGCCGGCGACACCGTCGGCAAGTCCGAGCACGTGCCGGTGACCCCCGAGCAGATCGCCGAGTCCGGGCATCGCCGCCGCCCGGGCCGGCGCCACCGTGATCCACGTGCACGTGCGCGAACCCTCGACCGGCAAGGGGTCGCGCGAGGTCTCCTACTACCGCGAGGCGGTCGAGCGCATCCGCGCGAGCGGCGTCGACGTCATCATCAACACCACCGCCGGCATGGGCGGCGACCTGATGCTCGACCCGCACGACCCCACGACGTTCGTCGAGGGCACCGACCTGGTCCCCGGCGTCGAGCGCCTCAAGCACGTCGAGGAGGTCATGCCCGACATCTGCACGCTCGACTGCGGCAGCCTCAACTTCGGCGAGGGCAGCCTCGTCTACGTCAGCACCCCCGACATGCTGCGCGAGGGTGCCAAGCGCATCCAGGAGCTCGGCGTGCGCTGCGAGATGGAGATCTTCGACACCGGCCATCTCTGGTTCGGCCGACAGCTCGTCGAGGAGGGCCTGATCGACGCGCCGCCGCTGTTCCAGCTCTGCATGGACATCCCGTACGGCGCGCCGGCCGACCCGTCGCTGCTCGCCGCCATGGTGCAGCAGCTGCCCGAGGGGTCCCACTGGGCCTCGTTCGCGCTGGGCCGGATGCAGATGCCGTGGGTCGCGCAGTCGGTGCTGCTCGGCGGCCACGTGCGCGTCGGGCTCGAGGACAACCTCTACCTGAGCAAGGGAGTCCTCGCGACCAACGCCCAGCTCGTCGAGAAGGCGCGCACGATCATCGAGGCGATGGGCGCCAGCGTGGCCACCCCCGACGAGGCCCGCGAGATGCTCAACCTCAAGCCGAGGGGCGCATGAGACGCCATCCCGGTCGCCGTCGCCGATGTCCGCACCGTCTGCTGTGCGGGCACCGGCGTCATCGGCGGCGGCTGGGCGGCGTACTTCCTCGCCCACGGGTACGACGTGGTCGCCTGGGATCCCGCCCCCGGAGCCGAGGAGCGACTGCGCCACCTCGTCGACGCGGCCTGGCCGGCGCTGACCGAGCTCGGGCTGTCGGAGGGTGCCGACCGCTCCCGGCTCAGCTTCGAGCCCGACCTGGCCACCGCCCTGGCGGGCGCGGAGTTCGTCCAGGAGAGCGCGCCGGAGGACCTCGAGCTCAAGCGCCGGCTGCTCGCGGACATCGACGCCGCCGCTCCCGAGGGCATCGTGATCTCGTCCTCGACGTCGGGCTACGGCATGAGCGAGATGTACACCTCGTGCGAGAACCCGGAGCGCCTCGTGGTCGGGCACCCGTTCAACCCGCCGTACCTGATCCCGCTCGTCGAGGTCGTCGGCGGCGAGAAGACCTCCGACGAGGTGGTCGCCTGGACCTCCGACTTCTTCCGCCATGCCGGCAAGTCGGTGATCACCATGGACCGCGAGGTCCCGGGCTTCATCGCCAACCGGCTGCAGGAGGCGCTGTGGCGCGAGGCCCTGCACATGGTGGCCGCGGGCGAGGCGACGGTCGAGCAGATCGACCTCTCCATCACCGACGGTCCCGGGCTGCGGTGGCCGGTGCAGGGACCGATGCTGACCTTCCACCTCGCCGGTGGCCAGGGCGGGATGGCGCACATGCTCGACCACTTCGGGCCGTCGCTGAAGTCGCCGTGGACCCGGCTCGTCGCGGCCGACCTCACCCCCGAGCTGAGGGACGCCGTCGTGGAGGGCTGCGACCGCGAGGCCGACGGTCGCACGATCGACGACCTGGTGGCCGAGCGCGACGCCGGCGTGATCGCGGTGCTGCGAGCCCTCGGGCGCACATGAGCCAGCCGACCCGCTGTGCACGTGGTCCGAGCCGGTCCTCGACGAGTGGATCGACTACAACGGGCACCTCTCCGAGCCCTACTACGTGCTGGTGCTGGGCCATGCGACCGACGAGGTGATGGACACGGTCGGCCTCGGGCCGGCGTACCGGGAGAGCACGGGTGCCTCGCTCTACACGGTCGAGGCGCACGTCCGCTACCTCGACCAGGTCGGTCCGGGTGAGCAGCTCGAGGCGCGCTCCTGGGTCATCGGCGCCACCGGCAAGCTGCTGTGGATCTGGCACGAGCTCTGGGCGGGCGGCACCCTGCGCGCCACCGAGGAGATCCTCGGTCTGCACGTCGACAGCGGTTCCGCCAGGAGCACCCCGTTCCCCGACGACGTCGCGGCGACGGATCGGCTCCGCGCTGGTCCCGCCCGGCCCCGACGCGTCCCGATCGATCCGCGTCGGCCGATGAGCGCCTGCTGCTCACCCGGCTCCGAGGCGCGCGGCCCGGCCGTCCGCGATGCGACGGCGCCCCGACCGCCGACCGCGGCGCCGGGCTGGTCGCCGGACGCGGGACTGCGGCTGCTGCCCCTGCGCGGGCGGGGTCGTTCGCGATGGGGTCCGAGGACGCCGACGCCGTCCCGGGCGACGGTGAGGGTCCGGTCCGCGAGGTGGAGGTCGGAGCCGTTCGCGATCGACGCCCACTGCGTGAGCAACCAGCGCTTCGAGGCGTTCGTCGAGGCCACCGGCCACGTCACCGACGCGGAGCGCTTCGGGTGGTCGTTCGTGTTCGAGGGATTCCTGCCCGCAGACGCTGCGCGACGCCGACCGCGCCGTCGAGGCGCCCTGGTGGGCCGCCGTCCCCGGCGCCACGTGGCGCGCTCCCGAGGGTCCCGGCAGCGACCTGGCCGGCCGCGGCCGACCACCCGGTCGTGCACGTCTCCTGGAACGACGCGATCGCCTACTGCCGCGTGGGCCGAGGTCCGGCTGCCCACCGAGGCCGAGTGGGAGTACGCCGCGCGCGGCGGCCTGCACCAGGCCCGCTACGCCTGGGGCGACGACCTGCTGCCCGACGGCAGGCACGCGTGCAACATCTGGCAGGGCAGCTTCCCGACGACCAACACCCTCGACGACGGCTGGTTCGGCACCGCCCCGTCGACGCCTTCGAGCCCAACGGCTTCGGCCTGTTCAACGTCGCCGGCAACGTCTGGGAGTGGACGCGCCGACCCGTGGTCGGTCGGCGCGCGTCGTCGACCCGGGCGCCCGGGTCATCCGGGGCGGCTCCTACCTCTGCCACGCGTCGTACTGCAACCGCTACCGGGTCTCCGCCCGCACCTCGAGCACCCCCGACTCCTCCGACCGGGCACCAGGGCTTCCGCGTCGCCCTGTAGGGGACCGCAAGAACCGGATAGTCCAGAACGAAAAGCCGGTCGGCGCGCCCCAGGGTGCGGCCGAACGATCTGGCCTATCCGGTTCGAGAGTTGCTCAGTTGACGTTGGCGTTGAAGCTGAGCACGCCCGTCGCGTAGAGGATGATCGAGATGACGCCCCAGACGCAGGCGATGATGCCGAGCACGAAGCCCGTAGCCATCGCACCGTCGGGCGGGACGCATCCCGCCCCGCTGCCCGTGACCGGGGTGCCGGATCCGCAGCGTCAGGCTCGCCCGACCGCTCTGGGTGCCGCTGGACCTGTCGATCTCGTTCTGCCCCTGCTTGCCCAGCGATGATCGCGCGGGATACCGGTGACAGAACCCGCAGCAGATCGCAGCGCCAGAGGCACTGCCGAGGACCAGCGCCCAGCATCGCCTTGCTGTTGTTCTTCGGCGGGCCGAAGCCGCCGGCTCCGCCGTAGCCGACCATCGCCGCCGTAGCCCGGCGGAGGTGGTGGTGGCTGCGAGCCGTACCCGCCACCGGCGGGCGGTCCGTAACCGCCACCCGGGGGGCGGTTCCGTGCGGCGGGGGTGGTGGTGGCGGCGCGTTGTCGGACATCGCCATCGTCCCTTCGTTGCTGCGCGCATCCGACGATGCGTGCGAGTGTCGGCACAGTACCCAAGTGTCGGTGTCCACGCTCCCGCATTTGGCGCGGGCGCGGGTGAACGAGCGTCAGGTCGGTGCGGGTGGCGACCGCGTCGGCGAAGGCCTCGAGGGCGGTGCGGACCGAGCCCCTCGGGGAGCACCTTGAGCAGGCTCTTGGCCTCGGCGGCCAGGAGACCACGTAGGCGCGCGCCTCGGCCATCGCCGGGTGCGCGCGCAGCAGGGCGAGCGCCTCGGCGTGCGGGGCGTCCTCGGTGAGGTCGGAGCCGAGCAGCTCGAGCAGTCGCGCGTCGGCCGGGTCGGTGGAGCGCTGCGCGATCAGCACGGGCAGGGTCGGCACGCCCTCGCGGAGGTCGGTGCCGGGGGTCTTGCCGGACTCCTCGGTCTCCGAGGCGATGTCGAGGATGTCGTCGGAGAGCTGGAAGGCCACGCCGACCTTCTCGCCGTACTCCGTGAGCGCCTCGACGACGTCGTCCGGAGCACCGGCGAACATGGCGCCGTAGCGCGCCGACGTCGCGATCAGCGAGCCGGTCTTGCCGGCCACCACCCGCAGGTAGTGCTCGAGCGGGTCCTGGCCGTCGGTCGGGCCGAGCGTCTCGAGGATCTGGCCCTCGACGAGCCGGGTGAACGTCTGCGCCTGGATGCGTACGGCGTCGGGGCCCAGCCCCGCGGTCAGCTCCGAGGACTTCGAGAACAGGAAGTCGCCGGTCAGGATCGCGACGTGGTTGTCCCAGCGGGCGTTCGCCGACGCGGCGCCGCGACGCAGGTCGGCCTCGTCCATCACGTCGTCGTGGTAGAGCGAGGCGAGGTGGGTCAGCTCGACCACGCAGCGCGGAGGTGAGCACGCCCTCGTGGTCGGGATCGCCGGTCTCGGCGGCCAGCAGCACGAGCAGCGGCCGGAACCGCTTGCCGCCGGCCTCCATCAGGTGCCGGGCCGCCTGGGTGACGAACCCGGCCTCGCTCTCGACGTGGTGCGAGCAGCGCCGCCTCGACCTCGTCCATCCGGCGACGCAGCGCGGGATTCAGCTCCGTCGTCGAGGATGGGCGAGGGCCAGAGCTCGTCGTGGCTCACCTGATGAATACTCCCACGCGACCGAGCAGGTCGATGAGGGCGCCCGGGACCAGGCCCAGCAGCAGGGTGACGGCCACGCCGACCGCGATGACCGTGCCGGTCAGCACGCTCGGGCGTGGTCACGCTCGGTCCTTCGCCGATCGGGCTCGGCGAAGAACATCAGCACGATCACCCGGACGTAGAAGTACGCCGCCACCGCCGACATCAGCACCGCGACGATCACCACCGGCCACGCGCCGGCCGACATGGCGGCCGCGAACACGGCCCACTTGCCGGTGAAGCCACTGGTCAGCGGGATGCCGGCCATCGCGAGCAGCAGGAACGCGAACAGGCCCGCCACGAGCGGCGACTCCTTGCCCAGCCCCTGCCAGCGCGACAGGTGGGTGGCCTCGCCACCGGCGTCGCGGACGACGGTCACCAGCGCGAACGCCGCGAGGGTCGTGAAGCCGTAGGTGGTCAGGTAGAACAGCACCGCCGAGACGCCGGTCAGGCTGTTGCCGGCGACCTCGTTGAGCGACCGGATGCCGAGGAAGCCGATGAGGATGAAGCCGGCGTGCGCGATCGAGGAGTACGCCAGCATCCGCTTGATGTCGGTCTGGGTCAGCGCCAGCACCGAGCCGACCACCATGGTGAGGATCGCGACGACCCAGATCATCGGCGTCCAGTCGGTGCGGTTGGCGCCGAAGGCGACGTAGAACAGCCGCAGCAGCGCACCGAACGCGGCCACCTTGGTGGCGGCCGCCATGAACGCGGTCACCGCCGTCGGGGCGCCCTGGTAGACGTCGGGCGTCCAGGCGTGGAACGGCGCGGCGCCGACCTTGAACAGCAGGCCCACGGCCAGCAGCGCGATGCCGCCGAGCAGGAGTCCCTCGCTGCCGGTCGAGCTGACCACGGCCTGCGCGATCTCGGCGAAGCCCATCGAACCGGCGTACCCGTAGACCAGCGCGATGCCGTAGACGAAGAAGCCGGAGCTGAACGCGCCGAGCAGGAAGTACTTCATCGCGGCTTCCTGGCTCAGCAGTCGCCGGCGACGGGCCAGCCCGCAGAGCAGGTACAGCGGCAGCGAGAGCACCTCGAGCGCGACGAACATGGTGAGCAGGTCGTTGGACGCCGGGAACATCAGCATGCCCGCCGACCGCGAACATCATCAGCGGGAAGACCTCGGTGTGCTCGAGGCCCTTGGTCGAGGCCTCGCGCTCCGCCTCGGTGCCGGGCAGCGCTGCGGCCTGGCCGGCGAAGGAGAGTACGCCGCCCTCGAGGTGGCGCTCGGCGAAGAGCAGCACGCTGAGCACGGCGAGGACCAGGATGAGCAGCCAGCAGAACAGCGCCGGGCCGTCGACCGCCAGGGCACCCTCGGCCACGACCTTGCCGGACTTCGGGTTGTCGAGCCCGGGTTCAGGTCGAGGAAGACCATCACGGAGGTGACGATCGCGGCGATCAGCCCGAGCAGCGCGAGCACGACCTGGACGACGTAGCGACGGCGCCGCGGGACGAAGGCCTCGATGAGCACGCCGAGGACGGCCACGCCGAGCACGATCAGGATCGGCGAGACCTGGAAGTACTCGATCTTCGGGGCGTCGAAGCCGTTCACTTGCTCGTCGCCTCTCCCTTCGGTCACGGCGGGTTTCGGATCGCTCTTGCCCACCTGCGACATGGTGTGGTCGACGGACGGGTTGATCACGTAGAGCAGCGGCTTCGGGAAGAAGCCCGAGCACCAGGATCAGCAGCAGCAGCGGTGCGACCGCGAAGATCTCGCGCGGGTTGAGGTCGCGCATCCCGGCGACGCCCTCACGGACCGGGCCGGTCATGATGCGCTGGTACATCCACAGGATGTAGATCGCGACCAGCACGATCCCGAGCACCGCGAACGACGCCGCCCACGGCGAGTGCACGAACGCGCCGACCATGACGAGCAGCTCGGAGACGAACGGCGACAGGCCGGGCAGCGAGACCGCGGACAGGCCGGAGACCAGGAACAGCCCGGCGAGCACCGGGGCCACCTTCTCCACTCCCCCGAAGTCGCCGATCTCCGCCGAACCGCGTCGCTTGATCAGGTAGCCGGAGACCAGGAACAGCGCGGCCGTGGAGAGGCCGTGGTTGAACATGTAGAGGTTCGAGCCCGAGAGGCCCTGGCTGTTCATCACGAAGATGCCCAGCACGATGAAGCCGAAGTGGCTCACCGAGGAGTACGCGATCAGGCGTGGGATGTTCGAGGACCCGATCGCCATCATCGCGCCGTACAGGATGCTGAAGATGGCGAGTACGACGACCACGGGTGTGGCCCACTTCGACGCCTCCGGGAACAGCTCGAGGCAGAACCGGATCATCCCGAAGGTGCCGATCTTGTCGAGCACGCTGACCAGCAGCACCGACGTGCCCGGGGTCGCGTTCTCGGCGGTGTCCGGCAGCCAGGTGTGCACCGGGAACATCGGCGCCTTGATCGCGAAGGCGATGAAGAAGCCGAGGAACATCCAGCGGCCGACGTCGGTGCCGAAGTCGATCTTGGACAGCTCCGAGACGAGGTACGTCGGTCCGCCGTCCGTCTTCGCCGACTCGACGTAGAGGCCGATCACCGAGGCGAGCATGACCAGCCCGCCGAACAGCGAGTAGAGCAGGAACTTCACCGCCGCCTTCACGCGCTGCGGACCGCCGTACCCGGCGACGAGGAAGTAGACCGGGATCAGCGTCGCCTCGAAGAAGACGTAGAAGAGGAACACGTCGGTCGCCGCGAAGACCCCGATGGAGAGGCCCTCGAGCGCGAGGATCCAGGCGAAGAAGCCCTTCGCACCCCACGCGCCGTGGTCGCCGTCGTTCCACGACGCGAGCATCACGACGGGGGTCAGGATCACCGTCAGCATCACCAGCGCGAGGCCGAGGCCGTCGAGCCCGAGGGCGTAGTGGGCGCCGAACAGCTTGATCCAGACGACGTCCTCCTCGTACTGGTAGCCGCCGCCCGGCGTCGTAGCCGATGGCGAGCGCGATGCCGAGCGCGAGCGTGAGCGACCGAGAAGCCGATCGCCGATCTGCTTGGTCAGGTTCGACGACTCGCGGGCAGGCAGGAGCGTCAGCGACGACCGATCCGAGGATCGGGATCAGCAGCAGGATGGTCAGCCAGGGGACGTTGCTCATCCGAGATTCACCACCAGGAGTGCGAGGAGGACGAGCGCGGCGCCGCCGAGCAGCCCGAGAGCGTAGGAGCGGACGAAACCGTTCTGGGCCAGCCGCAGCCGGCCGGAGATGCCCGCGGAACGCGGAGGCGGTGCCCATGGCCCCGCCGTCGACGAAGCCGTGAGTCGAAGGCCGCCAACCCCACGTTGAAGCGCTTGCCGGGTCGGACGATGAACTCGTCGTTGAAGGCGTCACCGTAGAGCTCGTTGCGGCCGGCGGTGGTGAACACGGACACCTTGGTGGGTGCCACCCGCGGGACGTCGCTGCGTCCGAAGATCATCCAGGAGATCCCGACGCCGATGAGGACGACGACGAGGGCGATCAGGCTGATCACCTCCGCCGGGAGCGGCGGATCCTCGTGCGGGGCAACGCCCGTGACCGGCGAGAGGAAGTTGACGATCCAGTCGTTGAGCAGCAGCAGTCCGCCGAGGAGCGACAGCGCGCCGAGCACCATCAGCGGGATGGTCATCACCTTCGGCGACTCGTGCGGGTGGACGTCCTTCTCGTAGCGGTCCTTGCCGAAGAAGGTCATCAGCATCAACCGGGTCATGTAGAAACCGGTGACGCCGGCACCGAGCGAGTGCGCAGAGGCCGAGCCAGATGTTCTGGGTCAGCGCGACCTCGATGATCTTGTCCTTCGACCAGAACCCGTCGAACGGGGGAATCCCGATGATCGCGAGGTAGCCCATGGTGAAGGTCACGAAGGTCACCGGCATCAGCTTGCGCAGGGCGCCGTAGTGGCGCATGTTCACGTCGTCGTTGGTGCCGTGCATCACCGAGCCGGCACCGAGGAACATGTTGGCCTTGAAGAAGCCGTGCATGAGCAGGTGGAAGATCGCGAACGCGTACCCGGCGACGCCCATGCCGGCGGCCAGGACCATGTAGCCGATCTGGCTCATCGTCGAGCCCGCGAGGACCTTCTTGATGTCGTCCTTGGCGCAACCGATCCAGGCACCCATCAGCAGCGTGATGGTGCCGATGACGGCGACGGCGAGCCGCGCGTCGGAGGTGTACTCGAAGATGAACTGCGAGCGCACGATCAGGTAGACGCCCGCGGTCACCATCGTCGCCGCGTGGATCAGCGCCGACACCGGGGTCGGGCCCTCCATCGCGTCGAGCAGCCAGGTCTGCAGCGGGAACTGCGCCGACTTTCCGCAGGCGGCCAGCAGCAGGAGCAGGCCGATCGCGGTCATCACGCCGTGGGAGGCGCCCGAGGTGAGCTCGGAGACCTGGGCGAACGAGGTCGTGCCGAAGGTGGCGAAGATCAGGCCGACGCCGAGCGAGAGGCCGATGTCACCGACGCGGTTGATCACGAAGGCCTTCTTCGCGGCGGCCGCGGCGGTCGGCTTGTACTGCCAGAAGCCGATCAGCAGGTACGACGCCAGGCCGACGCCCTCCCAGCCGAGGAAGACACCCACGTAGTCGGAGGCGAGGACCAGCATCAGCATCGCCGCGACGAAGAGGTTCAGGTAGCCGAAGAAGCGACGACGCCTCTCGTCGTGCTCCATGTAGCCGATCGAGTAGACGTGGATCAGCCCGCCGACGCCGGTGATCAGCAGCAGGAACAGGGCGGACAGCGGGTCGTAGAGCAGCCCGAACTGCACCTTCCAGTCGCCGGAGCTGAACCAGGTCCAGAGGTCGAGGCTGACCTGCCGGTCGCGAGGCGTCGCGACCCAGGATCGTGATGAACAGGATCAGCGAGCACACGAAGGACGCGGCCACGGTGAGGCAGCCGAGCAGGTGGCCCCACTTGTCGGTGCAGACGGCCGCCGAGCAGCAGCACCGCGGCGCCGAAGGCGGGCAGCGCGATGACGAGCACCAGCGGCAGCGCCATCGAGCCGGCCGCGCTGGGATCGACGACGGGAACGTGGTGCCCTTCCTCGGCGAGCACGCTCATGGCAGATGAGATCAAGGCGGTCACCTAGTACTTGAGGAGGCTGGCGTCGTCGACCGAGGCCGAGCGACGCGTGCGGAAGATGGTCATGATGATCGCGAGCCCGACGACCACCTCGGCGGCGGCCACGACCATCACGAAGAACGCCGCGATCTGGCCGTCGAGGTTGCCGTTGACCCGCGAGAACGTCACGAGCGCGAGGTTGCTGGCGTTGAGCATCAGCTCGACGCACATGAACACCACGATGGCGTTGCGCCGGGTGAGCACGCCGACGGCGCCGATCGTGAACAGGATCGAGGACAGCACGATGAAGGGTGTGGCGCTCATCGGCCGGCACCTCCCTGCGAGGAGTCGTCACGCGGCGGCACGGAACCGTCGTCGCCGCCGATGCGCTCGACCTGGGTCGCACTGCCCGGCGACCGGTTGACCGAGCCGCGGGCCGCGAGCACGCGCGAGATCGAGGCCTCGGACGGCGTGCCGTCGGGCAGCAGCGCCGGGGTGTCGACCGCGTTGTGGCGGGCGAAGACACCGGGTGGAGGCAGCGGGCCGAGGTGCTTGCCGTGGTCGGCGTAGTCGCGCATCCGCTGTGCGGCGGCCGCGCGCTGCGTCGGCTTCGGGGTGAGCCGCTCGCGGTGGGCGAGCACCATCGCGCCGAGGGCCGCGGTGATCAGCAGCGCCGAGGTGACCTCGAAGGCGAAGACGTACTTGGTGAACAGCACCTGCGCGATCGCCGGGACGTTGCCGTCCTCGTTGGCCTTGGTCAGGCCGGTGATCGCGCCGACGCCCACCTGGGCGACGCCGACCACCAGGGTGATGCCGAAGACCAGGCCGAGGCCGGCGGCCAGGAGCCGCTGGCCCCGGATCGTCTCCACGACCGAGTCGGAGGCGTCGACGCCCACGAGCATCAGCACGAACAGGAACAGCATCAGGATGGCGCCGGTGTAGACGATGATCTGCACCGCGAACAGGAACGGCGCGTCCTGCACGGCGTACAGCACCGCGAGGCTGATCATCACGACCGCGAGCAGCAGGGCGCAGTGCACGGCCTTGCGGGCGAAGAGCAGGCCGAGGGCGCAGATCACCATGATCGGGGCGAGGATCCAGAAGGCGATCATGCGCTGCCCTCCTCGGTGTGGACCTCTGGCTGGACCTCGTCCTGGCGACGCATCGTGCCGCGGTAGTAGTCGCCCTCGTCGTCGCCGAGCTTCATCGGGTGCGGCGGCTGCTCCATGCCCGGCAGCAGCGGGGCGAGCAGGTCCTGCTTCTCGTAGATCAGGTCGGCGCGGTTGTTGTCGGCCAGCTCGTACTCGTTGGTCATCGTGAGCGCGCGCGTCGGGCAGGCCTCGATGCACAGCCCGCACAGGATGCAGCGCAGGTAGTTGATCTGGTAGACGCGGCCGTAGCGCTCGCCGGGGCTGAACCGTTCGTCCTCGGTGTTGGAGGCGCCCTCGACGTAGATCGCGTCGGCCGGGCAGGCCCAGGCGCACAGCTCGCAGCCGATGCACTTCTCGAGGCCGTCGGGCCAGCGGTTGAGCTGGTGGCGTCCGTGGAAGCGCGGCGCGGTGGGGTTCTTCTCGAAGGGGTACTGCTCCGTGACGACCTTGCGGAACATCGTCCGGAACGTGACCCCGAACCCGGCGACCGGGTCCCAGAGCTGTTCCTTCAGGGTCGCCATCAGCGCTGCCCTCCTGTGTAGTCGTGGTCCGAGCCGACCGGCATCGGCGGCACCGGGTAGCCACCGGCGAACGCGTCGAACTCCTCGGCCTCGGATGTCCTCGGCCTCGGGCTCCCGGTCCGGGATGAACATCAGGGCGACGAACGCGACGACGAGCACGACGGCCCCGCCGATCAGCCAGCCCCGGTCGACGCCACCGCGCAGGTCGATCACGCGGACCGTGGCGACCAGCAGGATCCAGACGATCGAGCCCGGGATCAGCCACTTCCACCCGAACGCCATGAACTGGTCGTAGCGCAGCCGCGGCAGCGAACCGCGCAGCCAGATGAAGATGAAGATGAAGAACAGCACCTTGCCCATGAACCAGAGGAAGGGCCAGTAGCCCTCGTTGGCGCCGGGCCAGAAGGTGTCGATCCAGAACGGCGCGCGCCAGCCGCCGAGGAACAGCGTGGTGGCGAGGGCCGAGACGGTGGCCATGTTGATGTACTCGGCCAGGAAGAACAGCGCGAACTTCAGCGAGGAGTACTCGGTGTGGAAGCCACCGACGAGCTCGCCCTCGGCCTCGGGCAGGTCGAACGGCGCCCGGTTGGTCTCACCGATCATCGCGATCACGTAGATGATGAACGACGGGATCAGCGTGAACGCGAACCACACGTCCTTCTGCGACTCGACGATCTCGGAGGTCGACATCGAGCCGGCGTGCAGGAACACCGCGACCAGCGCGAGGCCCATCGCGACCTCGTAGGAGATCATCTGCGCGCTCGAGCGCAGCCCGCCGAGCAGGGAGTACGTCGACCCGCTGGACCAGCCGCCGAGCACGATGCCGTAGATGCCGATCGAGGCGATCGCCATCACGAAGATGACCGCCACGGGCATGTCCGTGAGCTGGAGCGGGGTCTCCTGCCCGAACATGTGCACCACCGGGACCGAACGGGATCACCGAGAAGGTCACGAACGCCGGCACCGTCGCGATGACGGGTGCGAGGACGAAGACCAGCTTGTCGGCGGCCTTCGGGACGATGTCCTCCTTGAGCGCGAGCTTCACGCCGTCGGCGAGGCTCTGCAGCAGGCCGAAGGGACCGTGCACGTTGGGGCCGATGCGGTGCTGCATCCGCGCGACCACGCGGCGCTCCCACCAGATGTTGAACAGGGTGAGCAGCACCAGGATCAGGAAGATCAGCACGGCCTTGATGATCACCAGCCACCACACGTCGTGGCCGAAGGCACTCAGGCTGGTGGCGGTGTCCAGCGGGATCAGGGAACTCACTGGTGGCCTCCCACGATGGTGGTGATCGAGACCGGGCTGCCGGCGGGACCGACGCGGTGTCGCACCGAGGATCCGGGCGCGCTGGCCGGCGCCCAGACGGTGCCCTCGGCGAGGTCGGCGACGCCGATCGGCAGGTCGAGCGAGCCGAGCGGGCCGGTCAGCGTGACCGCGTCGCCGGCGAGTGGCACCGAGCGCGGCGAGGGTGGCCGGACCGACGAGCACGACCGGCTTGCGCGCCGTACGCCGCATCGCGTCGTCGCCGTCCTGCATCCGGCCGTCGTCGAGCGACTGCTTCCACGACGCGAGCACCAGGTCACCGTCGAGCGGCGGAGCGTCCGGCGCAGCGATGGCGTTCATGGTCGGACGCTCGCCGTCCCACGGACCCACCTGGGTCATCTCGGCCCAGACCTGCTCGGAGGTCCGGAAGCCCAGGGGCGTCTCCATCTCCTCGGCGATGCCGGCGAGCACGCGCAGGTCGGGCAGCGAGGAGGGGTTGTGCAGGACCTTGCCGAACGGGCGGACCCGGCCCTCCCAGTTGACGAACGTGCCGGAGCGGTCGGTCACCGGGGCGACCGGGAAGACGACGTCGGCGGCACGGGTCACGTCGGACTCGCGCAGCTCGAGGGCGACCACGAAGCCGGCCGTCTCGATCGCCTCACGCGCGAGCGCCGGGTCCGGCAGGTCGGCGAGGTCCACGCCACCGACGACCAGGCCGCCGAGCTCGCCGGCCGCTGCGGCCGCCACGATGGCGTCGCCGTCACGACCGGCGACGTCGGGCAGGTGGTCCACGCCCCACGCGGTGGCGAGGTCGACGCGGGCGGAGGCGTCGGAGACCGGACGGCCTCCGGGGAGCAGCGTCGGCAGCGCACCGGCCTCGACGGCACCGCGGTCACCCGCGCGACGCGGGATCCACGCCACCTTGGCGCCGGTGGTCATCGCCAGCTTCGACACCGCGGACAGCGCACCCGGGACGGCGGCCAGCCGCTCGCCGACGAGGATCACGCCGCCGCTGTCGAGCGCGACGCTGCCGTCGTGGGCGAGCGCCTCGATCGCGGCCGGCTCGTCGCCGGGTCGCGTCGGGATGAGGGTGCCGGACATCTTGTGCAGGCCACGCGAGGAGTACGGCGCGATCGAGTAGATCGGCAGCAGTCGTCCACGGGCCGCCTTGCGCAGCCGCAGGAAGACGGTGCCGGCCTCGTCCTCCGGCTCGAAGCCGACGAGCACGACCGAGCGGGCGGACTCGAGGTCGTCGTACGTCACGCCGCCACCGCCGGGGCCGGTCAGCACCACGTGGGCGGCGAGGAACTCGGCCTCCTCCGCGGAGTGGGCGCGGGCGCGGAAGTCGATGTCGTTGGTGCCCAGCGCGACGCGGGCGAACTTCGAGTAGGCGTAGGAGTCCTCGGCGGTCAGCCGACCGCCGGTGAGCACGCCGACGCCGCCGGTGGCACGCGCCGCGGCCAGGCCGCGGGCCGCCACCACGAACGCCTCGGGCCAGCTCGCCGCACGCAGCTCACCGGTCTCCTCGTCACGCACCATCGGGTAGGTCAGCCGGTCGTCGAGCTCGGCGTAGCGGTGCGAGAAGCGGTCCTTGTCGGTGATCCACTCCTCGTTGACCTCGGGGTCGTCGCCGGAGAGGCGGCGCATCACCTTGCCGCGGCGGTGGTCGACGCGGATCGCCGAGCCGCAGGCGTCGATCTCCGCGACCGAGGGCGTGGAGACCAGGTCGAAGGGACGCGAGCGGAAGCGGTACGACGAGGAGGTGAGCGCGCCGACCGGGCAGATCTGGATGGTGTTGCCGGAGAAGTAGCTCTCGAAGGGCTCCTTCTCGTAGATGCCCACCTGCTGCAGCGCGCCGCGCTCGATCAGCGCGATGAACGGGTCACCGGCGATCTGCTCGGAGAACCGGGTGCAGCGCGCGCACAGCACGCAGCGCTCGCGGTCGAGCAGGACCTGCGAGGAGATGTTGATCGGCTTGGGGTAGAGCCGCTTGTGCTCGGTGAACCGGGTCTCGCCGCGGCCGTTGCTCATCGCCTGGTTCTGCAGCGGGCACTCGCCGCCCTTGTCGCAGACCGGGCAGTCGAGCGGGTGGTTGATGAGCAGGAACTCCATCTGCCCCGCCTGGGCCTTCTCGGCGACCGGCGACGTGGCCTGGGTGTTGACCACCATGCCCTCGGCGACGGTGATGGTGCACGACGCCTGCGGCTTCGGCATCCCGCGACCGTTGCCCGCGTCGGGCACCTCGACCAGGCACTGGCGGCAGGCACCGACGGGCGCGAGCAGCGGGTGGTCGCAGAACCGCGGGATCTGCACGCCGATCTGCTCGGCGGCCCGGATCACCAGGGTGTTCTTGGGCACCGACACCTCGACGCCGTCGATGGTCAGGGTGACCTCGTCGGACTTCTCCGGAGCCTTCTGCTGGCTCTTCTCCGGGGTGGTCGTCATGCGTTCGCCTCCGCAGGCTGGAAGATCGCGGACGCCGTCCGGTCGAAGGGACAGCCGCCGTGCTCGAGGTGGGCGAGGAACTCCTCGCGGAAGTACTTGATCGACGAGGTGATCGGGCTGACCGCACCGTCGGCGAGCGCGCAGAACGAGCGGCCGAAGATGTTGTCGCAGACGTCGTCGAGCAGGTCGAGGTCGGACTCCTCGCCACGGCCCTGCTCGAGGTTGGCCAGGGTCTGGGCGAGCCACCAGGTGCCCTCGCGGCAGGGCGTGCACTTGCCGCAGGACTCGTGCTTGTAGAACTCGGTCCACCGCAGCACGGCCCGGACCACGCAGGTGGTGTCGTCGAAGATCTGCAGCGCGCGGGTGCCGAGCATGGAGCCGACCTCCGCGATGCCCTCGAAGTCGAGGGGGACGTCGAGGTGCTCGGCGGTCAGCAGCGGGGTGCTGGACCCGCCGGGGGTCCAGAACTTCAGCTCGTGGCCCTCGCGCATGCCGCCGGCGAGGTCGATCAGCTCACGCAGCGTGATGCCGAGCGGCGCCTCGAACTGGCCGGGGTTGGTGACGTGGCCGGACAGCGAGAAGATGCCGTAGCCCTTGGACTTCTCGGTGCCCATCGAGGCGAACCACTCGGCGCCGCGGTCGATGATGCTCGGCACGGACGCGATCGACTCGACGTTGTTGATCACCGTGGGGCTGGCGTAGAGGCCGGCGACCGCGGGGAACGGCGGCCGGAGGCGCGGTTGTCCGCGACGCCCCTCGAGCGAGTCGAGCAGCGCGGTCTCCTCGCCACAGATGTAGGCGCCCGCGCCGGCGTGCACGACCAGCTCGAGGTCGTAGCCGGAGCCGTGGATGTCCTTGCCGAGGTGACCCGCGAGGTAGGCCTCCTGGACGGCGCGCTGGAGGCGCCGGATGACGTGCAGCACCTCGCCGCGCACGTAGATGAACGCGTGGTTGGCGCGGATCGCGTAGGAGCTGATGATGACGCCCTCGACCAGCGTGTGCGGGCTGGCCATCATCAGCGGGATGTCCTTGCAGGTGCCCGGCTCGGACTCGTCGGCGTTGACCACGAGGTACTTCGGGTTGGGGTTGTCCTGCGGGATGAAGCCCCACTTCATGCCGGTCGGGAAGCCCGCTCCCCCACGTCCGCGGAGGTTGGAGGCCTTCACCGCCTCGATGACGTCGTCCTGCGGCATGGCGAGGGCCTTCGTCAGCGCGGCGTACCCGCCCTGGTCCTCGTAGGCCTGCAGCGTCCAGGAGCGCTCGGCGCCCCAGTTGTCGGTCAGGACCGGGGTCAGATGTCGGTCACTTGTCGTCCCCTCCCGGGTTGGCCGGGTTGTCCTCGTGCTTGGCGTCGGCCGAGGACTCCTCGACCTTGGCGGCGGACTCCTGGTGCTCGGCCTCGTGGCTGCCCTCGGCCTTGTCGGAGGCGGTGTCGCCCTCGGCCGCGTCGGGCTCGTGCGCGGACTGCCTGCGCCTCCTTGAGCGTCGGCGCGGTCCAGCCCTGCTCGCGTGCGATGTTCAGCCCGACCAGCGACGCCGGACCGGCCGACGGGCCCTCGTCGGCGAGGTCGTCGGGGAAGCCGGCGAGCACGCGCTCGGCCTCGCGCCAGGTGCACAGCCGCGGCCCGCGGGTCGAGTGCACCTCGGTGCCCGAGCGCAGGTCGTCGACGAGCTGGACGGCCGACTCGGGCGTCATGTTGTCCATGAACTCCCAGTTGACCGTCATCACCGGCGCGTAGTCGCACGCGGCGTTGCACTCGATGTGCTCGAGGGTGATCTTGCCGTCGTCGGTGGTCTCGTCGTTGCCGATGTCGAGGTGGTCCTTGAGCCGCTCGAAGACCAGGTCGCCGCCCATGATCGCGCAGAGCGTGTTGGTGCAGACGCCGACGTGGTAGTCGCCGACGGGGCGGCGCTTGTACATCGTGTAGAACGTCGCCACGCCGCTGACCTCGGCGGCGCTGATGCCGAGGATCTCGGCGCAGGCCTCGATGCCGCGCGGCGTGACCTGGCCCTCGACGCTCTGCACGAGGTGCAGCATCGGCAGCAGGCCGGAGCGCGCCTGCGGGTAGCGGGCGGCGATCTCCTCCAGCTCGGCGTACGTCGTCGGGTCGAACGGGGTCTCTGCCCTGACCTGTGTCGTCGAGACGGCGGAGGCGTTGGTGCCGTCGTCGACGCCCGGGATACGACCGATTCCTGCTCGACGTCATCGTGTCGACTCCTCCCATCACGGGGTCGATGGAGGCGATGGCCACGATGACGTCGGCGACCATGCCGCCCTCGCTCATCACGGACGTCGCCTGGAGGTTGGTGAAGGACGGGTCGCGGAAGTGGGCGCGGAACGGGCGGGTGCCGCCGTCGGAGACGACGTGGGCACCGAGCTCGCCGCGCGGCGACTCGATCGGGACGTAGGCCTGGCCGGCGGGGACCCGGAAGCCCTCGGTGACCAGCTTGAAGTGGTGGATCAGGGCCTCCATCGACTCGCCCATGATGTGCTTGATGTGGTCGAGGCTGTTGCCCATGCCGTCGCTGCCGATGGCCAGCTGGCTCGGCCAGGCGATCTTCTTGTCGCCGACCATCACCGGCGCGCCCTCGAGGCCGGCCAGGCGGTCGACGGCCTGCTCGACGATGCGCAGGGACTCCCACATCTCGTTGAGGCGGATGCGGAAGCGGCCGTAGGAGTCGGCGGTGTCCCAGGTCTGTACGTCGAACTCGTAGTCCTCGTAGCCGGAGTAGGGCTGGCTCTTGCGCAGGTCCCAGGGGTACCCGGCCGCACCGCAGCGGCGGGCCGGAGATGCCGAGGGCCAGGCAGCCGGCGAGGTCGAGGTGGCCGACGCCCTCGAGGCGGGCCTTGAAGATCGGGTTGGCGTTGCAGAGGGCGGCGTACTCGGGCAGGCGCTTCTTCATCAGCGTGATGAAGTCGCGGATCTGGTCGATCGCTCCGGCCGGCATGTCCTGGGCGACGCCGCCGGGGCGGATGAACGCGTGGTTCATGCGCAGGCCGGTGATCAGCTCGAACAGGTCGAGGACGAGCTCGCGCTCGCGGAAGCCGATCGTCATCACGGTCAGCGCGCCGATCTCCATGCCGCCGGTGGCGATGCAGACCAGGTGGGAGGAGATCCGGTTGAGCTCCATCAGGAGGACGCGCATGACCTGCGCCTTCTCCGGGATCTCGTCCTCGATGTCGAGCAGCCGCTCCACGCCGAGGCAGTAGGTCATCTCGTTGTAGAACGGGCTCAGGTAGTCCATCCGGGTGCAGAAGGTGACGCCCTGCACCCAGGAGCGGAACTCCATGTTCTTCTCGATGCCGGTGTGCAGGTAGCCGATGCCGCAGCGGGCCTCGGTGACCGTCTCGCCCTCGAGCTCGAGGATCAGCCGCAGCACGCCGTGGGTCGACGGGTGCTGGGGACCCATGTTCACGACGACCTTGTTGTCGTGCTCGTCGGAGATGCCCTCGACGACGGAGTCCCAGTCCTGGCCGGTGACGGTGAAGACCCGTCCCTGGCTGGTCTCGGAGGCGGGTGCGTAGGCGTCGTGCTCTTGGTCGGTGGTCATGAGTAGGACCTCCGCTGATCGGGCGGAGGAATGGTGCCGCCCTTGTACTCGACCGGGATGCCGCCGAGCGGGTAGTCCTTGCGCTGGGGGTGGCCCGGCCAGTCGTCGGGCATCTGGATGCGGGTGAGTGCGGGGTGGCCGTCGAAGACGATGCCGAAGAAGTCGAAGGTCTCGCGCTCGTGCCAGTCGTTGGTGGGGTACGTCGCCACCACGCTGGGGATGTGCGGGTCGGCGTCGGGGCAGGTGACCTCGAGGCGGATCCGGCGGTTGTGGGTCATCGAGAGCAGGTGGTAGACCGCGTGCAGCTCACGACCGGTGTCGTCGGGGTAGTGCACCCCGCTCACGCCCGAGCAGAACTCGAAGCGCAGCTTCTCGTCGTCGCGCAGGAGCCGGGCGGTCGCGGCGAGGTCCTCGCGGCGTACGAAGAAGGTGATCTCGCCGCGGTGCACGACGACCTTCTCCACGGCGCTCTCCAGCCCGCCGGACCGGGTCGCCTCGGCGAGCGCGGTGGCCACGTCGTCCATCCAGCCGCCGTACGGCGGTTCGGTGGCGCCGGGCATCTCGACGGTGCGGGTGAGGCCGCCGTACCCGGAGGTGTCGCCGGACCCGTGCACGCCGAACATGCCCTGGCGCCGGGTGATGACCTCGTCGGAGGTCTCGCGGACCGTGTCGAGGGAGTGGTCCTGGCTGCCGGCGATGACCTCTTTGCCGTCGGTGTCGTCGGCCATCAGCGCATCAGGCCCTTCATCTGGCTGGTGGGCAGCGCGTTCAGGCCGGACTGCTCGAGCTCCTCGATCTGCGCGAGGCGGTTGCTGCCGAGCTTGGCGTGCTGGACCTGGTCGTGCAGCTTGAGGATCGCGTCGATCAGCATCTCGGGCCTGGGCGGACAGCCGGGCAGGTACATGTCGACGGGCACGACGTGGTCGACGCCCTGGACGACGGCGTAGTTGTTGAACATCCCGCCGGAGCTCGCGCAGACGCCCATGGCGAGCACCCACTTGGGCTCGGCCATCTGGTCGTAGATCTGGCGGAGGACCGGCGCCATCTTCTGGCTGACGCGGCCGGCGACGATCATCAGGTCGGCCTGGCGGGGGCTGGCGCGGAAGACCTCCATGCCGAACCGGGCGAGGTCGTACTTGGGGCCGCCGCTGGTCATCATCTCGATCGCGCAGCACGCGAGGCCGAACGTGGCCGGCCAGAAGGACGCCTTGCGCATGTAGCCCGCGACGCCCTCGACGGTCGTCAGGAGTACGCCGCTGGGGAGCTTCTCCTCGAGTCCCATAAAGCTCTCAGTCCCTCTGTCGGTTGCGCTTGAGTCAGTCGGTGGTCACGCGGTGGTCAGTCCCACTCCAGGCCGCCTCGTCGCCAGACGTACACGTAGGCGACGAACACGGGGACGATGAACAGCACCATCTCGATCGAGCCCGAAGAGCTGCATCTGGTCGAAGGCGACTGCGATCGGGTAGAGGAAGACGATCTCGATGTCGAAGACGATGAACATCATCGCGGTGATGTAGTAGCGGACCGGGAACCGGCCGCCGCCCACGGGCTGCGGAGTGGGTTCGATGCCGCACTCGTAGGAGTCGAGCTTGGCGCGGTTGTAGCGCTTCGGCCCGATGACGGCGCTCATGATGACCGAGAAGATCGCGAACCCCGCAGCGAGGATCGCGAGTGCCAGGACCGGTGTGTAGAGCGACATGATCCTCCTCGATCGGCACCGCATTCGTGAACATGTGAATGTCTTCACGAACTCGTGACGGAAGTCAGCATAGAGGCACGGATCACATCGCGCGAACCCTCCCCCATCGCTGCGAATTCAGGCTCTGACCAGCGCATTTAGCCAACAACTGGCGTTGCCTATTTGTG
>CAWCQB010000022.1:0-116080 GCA_963797505.1 uncultured Actinomycetota bacterium
GCGCCTGTAGCTCAACGGATAGAGCATCTGACTACGGATCAGAAGGTTGGGGGTTCGAATCCCTCCAGGCGCGCAGATCCTCCGCAGACCCGGGCGTGACGCCCGCGTGGGTGGTCGAGTACACATGACACCGTGACCGTCGATCCCGCTCCCGGAAACCCGTGACGCCTCAGAGGTCGGTTCGTCTGCTGCCAGGGCCGCCTGGGCCGAGGCTGCACGTCCCGTGCTCCTCGAGGCCGCTGGTCGCTATCGCGCGACCGTGACCTACAAGGAGCTCGCGACCGCCGTGCAGGAGGCCGCTGGGATCACCACCACCGGGCCGATGCACCAGTGGTCGGCGACGTGCTCGGGCGGGTCACCGACGAGTGCCAGTCCCGCGGCGAACCACTGCTCTCCTCCCTCTGCATCAGCGTCCAGGGGAGTGTGGGCCAGGGCTACGCCGACGCCGTCGAGCGCGCCCGCGGAAGCCGTCCCGCGACCCGATGAGCACGCCGCCAGCGAGCGGCTCAGCTGCTACCGCCACTGGGAGGCCGAGGGCCTCCCCCGCGACGGCGGTACGCCGCTCCGGACCGCCGACTTCACCCCGGCGCGCAAGGCCCCTGCTCGCAAGGCACCCGTACGAAGCCCACTGCCACCCGCGCAGCGAGCCCGCGCAAGATGACGGGACGCCCCACCGCAGCAGCGGAGGCGACGCCGCCCGAGCCCGTCCAGCGGTCCCCGCTGCTCCACTGCGGTGCCGGCGTCCGGCATCCGCGACTACTGCGACTAACCGGCTCGGCAGCGGCGGAGGTTCACCCGTCGCGGGTGAAGTCCGCTCGCCCGCAGCGACACGATCGAGGAGCAGACGCGTCGCTGACGGACAGGAGCCGAGACATGGACATGAAGCTCGAGGTGCTCACCATCCCGGTCTCGGACGTCGAGCGGGCGAAGGAGTTCGACCTGAAGCTCGGGTGGAGGTTGGACGAGACGCCCGACTGGGTCGTCCAGTTCACCCCGCCGGTTCGGCGTGCTCGATCCACTTCGGCCCGAACCGACCTCGGCCCGCCCGGGTCGTCGGAGAACAACTACCTGATCGTCTCCGACATCGAGGCGACCCACAGGGACCTGGTCGAGCGGGGCATCGATGTCAGCGAGGTCTTCCACCTCGGCGACGACGGTCCGGAGAGTGGCCCCGCTCCCGGGCACGCGACGTACTCCTCGCTCGCCACCATCATGATCCCGACGGCAACCGCTGGACGTTGCAGGAGATCACCAATCGACTGCCCGGGCGCGTGGAGGCGACCGAGACGACGTTCGGCTCGGCCAGCGACCTCGCCGGCGCACTGCGCCGTGCCGCGACGGCCCACGGGAGCACGAGGAAGCGCGACGGCGGGAAGAACGACGAGGACTGGCCCGACTGGTACGCCGAGTACATGGCGAGCGAGGCCGCCGGGCCGGCTGCCGAGCTGAGGATCGATCGCGATGCCGTGGGTCCCCGAGGTGTTCAGCGCACCGGTCCTGCAGCAGATCCTCGATCGGCGGCGACGCGACGAGATGGTCGCGGTGCCGTACTTCGACGGGCTGCTGGCCGGCGAGCTCGACGCGCTGATCGAGTCGTTCGCCGGCGAACCCGAGCTGCACGACCCCGTACGAGGTCGGATCAGGGGCGTCGAGGCGTTCACCGCCTTCGTGGCCGAGACGCGGGCGTGGGCTGGCGCGGGACCACGTCGAGGTGGAGGACGTCGGCCACGTCATCCTCGAGGAGGGCGGCTTCGAGGAGGCGGTGCTCCACGGCCGTCCAGCCTCAGGTCCGGTCGACCTTCCCGTCGCGGTGGTCGCGGACCACACCTCCGACAACCGGCTCACCGAGCTCCGGGTCTACTCGAGCAACTGGCCGCTGACCGGGCGGCACGTCGTACGTCCGCCGCTGCTGCAGGCTGATCCGGAGCTGCGGCTCCCGGACGTGGTGGAGACCTACCAGCGCGCCCTGGCGGACGGGAACGTCGAGGCAGCCGTGTCCACCTTCGTGAGTGATGGCTACGTCCGCGAACCCTCGGGCGGCGAGCACGTGCACACCGGTCTGGACGAGCTGCGTCGTCTGCACGAGCAGCAGCTCTCCAACGGCGGCATCGAGATGGAGCACTGCGCGCTGAACGATGACGGGCGCACCAGTGCGCTGGAGTACAACGCGGTCCGCTGGGGTGGGACCGAGCTCGCTCCGCAGGCAGGAGTCGCGGTCTACGTCCGTGGCCACGACGGCCTGGAGGCGGTGCGCATCTACGACGACGTCGATCCCCCGCTGCCGGGGACCTGAGGAGGTAACGATGGACACAGCACGCCAACCCCAGCTGCTCGGCCAGACCGTGGTCGTCATCGGGGGCAGTGCCGGGATCGGGCTCGAGACGGCACGGCTCGCCCGTGCCGAGGGCGCGGACGTCGTCCTCACCGGACGCAACGAGGAGCGGCTCCTGGCTGCGGCGGCCACGCTCGGTCTGTCCCGCACGGCCACGTTCGACGCCAACGACTCAGCGGCCCTCGAGTCGTTCTTCGAGGGCCTGGAAGGCCCCGTGGACCATGTGATGGTCACGGCCGGAGGGCCGTACTACTCGCGCCTGGCCGACATGGACTTCGACGAGGCGCGGCGTGCGATCCAGGAGCACCCGATGCTGATGGTCGGGGTGGCTCGGTACGCCATGGACAAGGTCAGGCCCGGGGGCGCGCTGGTGTTCATGGGCGGCACCGGTGCCCGCAATCCCGCTGTCGGCGTCGGACTGATGTCGGCGATGACAGTCGCACTTCCGGCGCTGACGGCCAGCCTCGCCCTCGAGATCGCCCCGGTCCGCATCAACCTGATCGCCGCCGGTTTCGTGGACACCCCGCTGTCGGCGTCGCTGCTGGGTGACGGGCTCGACGAACGTCGCCAGCAGCTGCGCGAGACGCTCCCGATCAGGCGCGTGGTCACGCCCGAGGACGTCGCGTCGCTCGCCGTGCACCTGATGACGAACACCGCGCTGACCGGAGCGACGTACGACATCGACGGCGGCCAACAGCTGCTCCCGGCGTAGGAGAGCAGGCGCTGATGGCGACACTGGTGGCGGTCAACGTCGGGCTGCCCAAGGACGTGCCGTGGCGCGGACGCACCGTGCACACGGGTGTCTGGAAGAGCCCGGTGACCGGGCCGCGCATGGTCCGCCGCCTCAACATCGACGGCGACGGGCAGGGCGACCTGGCCGGGCACGGCGGCGAGCAACGCGCCGTCCTCGTCTACCAGATCGAGTCCTACCGGCACTGGCAGGAGTTCCTCGGACGCGACGACCTCGAGCACGGCGCGTTCGGGGAGAACTTCACCGTCGAGGGACTCGGTGACGACGAGGTCTGCGTCGGCGACCGGTACCGCATCGGCGAGGCCGAGTTCGAGGTCACCCAGCCGCGCGTCACCTGCTTCCGGGTGGGGATGCGGATGGGAGAGCCGCGGCTCCCGTCGCTGCTGGTCGCCCACCACCGCCCGGGTTCTACCTGCGCGTCATCACCGAGGGCCACGTCGCCGCCGGCGACGAGATCGTCCGCACCCGACGCGGCCCGCACGCGATGAGCGTGGCCGACATCGACGCCCTGCTCTACCTGCCCGGGCACGACCCGCGAGCACTGGAGGCGGCGCTCGACATCCCGGCCCTGAGCCCGGGCTGGCAGCGAGTCGTTCCGGAGCATGCTCGAGAGCGAGCGGGCACGGCGGCACCCGGCGGGCGTCGCGGTCGCGCCGCCGCCCGCGTGGCCGGGCTTCCGCTCGCTCACGGTCACCGACGTCGTCACCGAGAGCGCCGCCGGTGACGTCGTTCCGGCTCGCCGGCGACGAGCCGCTGCCGTCGTACGCGCCCGGGCCAGTTCCTCACCCTCCGGGTGCCGGGCGCCGGCGACCCGTCCCGGTGCGGACCTACTCGCTGTCCGGCGACCCGGACGGCGGCCGCTACCGGATCAGCGTGAAGCGCGAGTCGCACGGGCTGGTCAGCTCGCACCTGCACGACCAGCTGCGGCCCGGCGACCGGATCGAGGCCGCGGCGCCGCGGGGCGGCTTCGTGCTCGACGACGGCACCGACGCCGGTGCTGCTGATCTCGGCGGGCATCGGGGTGACGCCGGTGCTGGCGATGCTGCACCGGCTCGCGGACGAGCACAGCCACGCGCGAGGTGTGGTGGATCCACACGACCCACGACGCGGACAGCCACGCGCTTCGCCGCCGAGGCCGCCGACCTGCTCGGACCGGCTGCCGTCGGCCGCACCCTCGTCTACTACACGACGCCGGCCGAGCCGCTCGCGCCGGACTCCGGCGTCCGGGCGGGACGGCTCACCGGCGAGGTGATCGCCGACCTCGGCCTCCCGGTCGACGCGACCGCCTACGTGTGCGGCCCCGAGGCGTTCATGGACGACGTCGTGGCCGCCCTGGGCCGCGTCGGCCTCGACCCGGGCCGCATCCACACCGAGCGGTTCGGGTCGCGGTCGCGCGATCAACCCCGGCGTCGTCGCGAGCGGACGCGCCGCCGCCGCACCAGCCGCCGGGTCCGCCCGGCACCGGCCCGGCGGTGACCTTCGCCCGCTCGGGACTCACCGCCGCGTGGTCGGACGAGCTACGCCTCGGTGCTCGAGCTCGCCGAGGCCTGCGACGTACCCACGCAGTGGTCGTGCCGCACCGGCGTCTGCCACACCTGCGTCACGGCGGTGCTGTCCGGCGAGGCGTCGTACGACGTGCCGCCGCTCGAGCCGCCCGGCGACAGCGAGCTGCTGATCTGCTCGGCCCGGCCGACGACCGACCTCGTGCTCGACCTCTGACCGCGGACGACGCCCTAACGAGCCGCGAGTGCGGCGACGACCGCTTGCACGGCGGGCGACTCGGCCATGCTGCGGCGGTGCACGGCGACGATGTTGCGGGTCGGGACCGGGTCGTGGGCGCGTACGGCGACGAGGTCGTCGGTGAGAGCCTCGCGACCCAGGCGCGGGACGAGCGCGATGCCGAGACCGGCTCGCACCAGCGCCAGGTGTGACTGGAACTCCATCGACACGTGCGCGATCCGGGGCTGGCGGCCGGTGCCCTGGTACATCCGGGACAGCCACTCGCGACAGATGGTGCCGGCGGGAGTGGCGATCCAGCTCTCGTCGACGAGGTCGTGCGGCGAGACCCGGGAACGGCCCGCGAGCCGGTGGCTGGCGTGCACGATCACGTCGGCCACGTCGTCGGCGACCGCGGTGGTGACCAGGTGGTCCGGGATGACGAGGGGTACGTCGCCCCAGCTGTGGGCGACACCGACGTCGGCCTGGCCCGAGGACACCAGATCGATGGTGTCCCACGGCTCCCGCTCGGCCAGGCTCAGCGTCAGCTCGGGATGGGCCGAGGCGAGGTCACGGACCCGGGGTGCCATCAGACCCCGCATGGCCGTGGAGAACGCGACCACGCGCAGGTGGCCGGCGACGGTGGCGGCCTGACGGTGCAGGCCTGACTCGATGCCCTCCAGGTCGGCCAGCAGCCGGTCGGCGGCGTCGACGAGGTGCCGGCCCTCGCGGGTCAGCATCACGCCGCGACCGACCCGCTCGAGCAGGACCACGTTGGTCTGTCGTTCGAGCCGCTTCACCTGCTGGGACACGGCGCTCGGCGTGAAGCCGAGGGCATCGGCTGCGGCCACGACGGATCCGTGGGTGTCGACGGCCCGCAACGAGCTGAGGGCGGCGAGATCGATCATGTAGGAATGCTACATGGATTGACCCATGATCATTCGCTGGTGCTACATCGTCGTATCCGTCAGCCTTGACCCGTGAACAAGCGCGACTCCCTGCTGGCGGCACTGGTGGCCACCGTCTGGGGCTTCAACTTCGTGGTCATCGACTGGGGGATGAAGGGCGTCCCTCCCCTGCTCTTCGCCGCGATCCGGTTCACGCTCGTCCTCTTCCCGGCCGTCCTGCTGGTACGCCGCCCGGCGGCTCCGTGGCGCACCGTTGCTGCGGTGGGGGTGTTCATGTCGCTCGGCCAGTTCGGGCTCCTCTACGTCTCGATGGACGTCGGCATGCCGCCCGGACTCGCCGCGCTGGTGCTGCAGGCCCAGGTCATCTTCACCGTCGTCATCGCCGCCGGCGTCCTGCGCGAGCGTCCGACACGACCGCAGGTCCTGGGGGTCGCGCTCGGCTCGCTCGGGCTCGTCATCGTGGCTGTCGGGCGCGGCGGGCACGTCCCGGCCGGCGCGCTCGCGCTCTGCCTTCTCGCCGCTCTCTCGTGGGGGATCGGCAACGTGGTCTCGCGGGCGTCGGGCATCACGGGCGGGCTGTCGCTGACCGTCTGGTCGGCGGCGGTGGTGCCGGTCCCGTTGTTCGCGCTGTCACTGCTGCTGGACGGTCCCGACACCGTCGCCAACGCACTCACGTCGCTCTCCTGGCAGGCCGTCGTGTCCACGGCCTATACCGCGGGACTCGCGTCGCTCGTGGGCTACGCGATCTTCAACGGCCTGCTCAGCCGGAACCAGTCCTCCTCGGTGGTGCCCTGGGTCCTGCTGGCGCCCGTCGTCGCCATGGCCTCGGCCTGGTGGTTGCTGGGTCAGCGTCCGACCACCGGTGAGCTGGTGGGTGGCGCTGTGCTGGTCATCGGAGTCCTGGTCGCGATGCGCCGGTCGAGCCGCGGCACGCCCTCACGGCAGTCCGCCGTGCGGGACCTCGACCTCCGTGGCGAGGATGCGCCCCTCCTTGACGGCACGTCGGTTGTGGGCCAGGAAGTCGGGGGCGCAGCAGAGGAACAGGGTGCGGCCGTCCGGGCCTCCTAGCATGCAGGCGTAGGTGCCGGTTCCGGTGTCGACCTGGTCGACGATCTCGCCACCCTCACGCACCCGGATCGCACGCTCGCCGTCGGCGTCCGCGATCCACATGAGTCCCTCGGCGTCGATGCAGCAGCCGTCGGGGGCGACGTCGAGCTGCGCGATCGCCTCGCCGACGTCCGTCGCGGTGGGTACGGCGCCGAACTCGGCCCACACCCGCCGGTTGGTCAACGAGCCGTCCTCGGCGATGTCGAACGCGGTCGTCCGGTTGCCGAAGGTCTCGTCGACGATCAGGGTGCCGTCGAGGATGACGCTGCCGTTGGGGAAGTGGAGGTCCTCGGCGACCGTCGTGGCCGTCCCGTCCGGGTCGACCCGGGTCAGCGTGGCCGGTGGCGACCTCGGCGCCACCCATCAGGTCGAAGCCGAAGTTGCCGAGCCAGGCGCGCCCCTCGGCGTCGACCACCATGTCGTTCGGGTCGCCGGTGACGAGGTCGGCAAGGTCGGCGTGCGTCACCAGCGATCCGTCGTGCTCGCGGCGCAGCAGTCGCGTGTCGTGCTGGGAGATGATCAGCAGCCGTCCGTCGGGCAGCCAGCCGAGCCCGGACGGCTGGCCGGGTACCTCCGCCTCGACGCGCCGGTCGCTCCCGTCGTACGCCACGGAGAGCACCTGCTGGAGGTAGAAGTCGGAGAAGAACAACCGGTCGTCGTGCCATCGAGGGCACTCCGAGAAGTGCAGGTCCTCGACGATGGTCCTGAGCTCACGCGCCATGGGTCCTCCCGAGACGGCTTCCCGACCCTCGGCCCCGCGCGCGCCCTCGTCAAGCATCAGGCCGAGGGGTACTCCTCATCGATGACGTGCTCGCCCAGTCGACTGGGCACTCCCGCGCGCTTCACCGAGGGAGTAGGCATGTCCGTGACACCGACGGAGAACCTCATGGAGTACACCCGCCTCGGCAGCTCGGGACTGAAGGTCAGCCGGATCGCGCTCGGTTGCATGAGCTTCGGCGACACCTCACGCGGCTTCAGCGAGTGGGCCCTCGACGACGCGGCCGCGGAGCCGATCTTCCGGCAGGCCGTCGAGCTGGGCATCAACTTCTGGGACACCGCCAACGCCTACGGCTTCGGCAGCTCCGAGGAGATCGTCGGTCGCGCCATCGCGAAGTACAGCAGTCGCGAGGAGGTCGTGCTGGCGACGAAGGTGTTCTTCCCGATGCACGACGGGCCTGGCGGATCCGGCCTGTCGCGCCGGGCGATCATGGAGCAGATCGACGCATCGTTGTCCCGGCTGGGGACCGACTACGTCGACCTCTACCAGATCCACCGCTTCGACCCGGACACTCCGGTCGAGGAGACGATGGAAGCGCTGCACGACGTGGTGAAGGCCGGCAAGGCCCGCTACATCGGCGCCTCGTCGATGTGGGCGTGGCAGTTCGCGAAGATGCAGCACGCCGCCGACGCGCACGGGTGGACGCGGTTCGTCTCGATGCAGAACCAGTACAGCCTGCTGCAGCGCGAGGAGGAGCGGGAGATGTTCGGCCTGCTCGCCGACCAGGGTGTCGGCAGCATCCCGTGGAGCCCGCTCGCCAAGGGCCGGCTCGCGCGGCCGTGGGGCGAGGCGACCAAGCGGTCCGAGAACGACCCGGTGGGCCAGCGGTACGTCGGCGACGAGAACCCGCCGATCGTCGCGGCCGTGCAGCAGGTCGCCGAGGCGCGTGGCATCCCGATGGCCCAGGTCGCCCTGGCCTGGGTGCTGCACAACCCCGTCGTCTCCGCGCCGATCGTGGGTCCGACGAAGGAGCACCACCTGCCGGACGCGGTCGCCGCGCTCGACGTGCACCTCACCGACGAGGAGATCGCGACGCTCGAGGCGCCGTACACCCCTCGGGAGCCGTCGGGCTACTGACCCGGCCTCGGCCTCAGTAGCCGTAGCGCGCCATGCAGGCGTGGTACTGGCGTGAGCTTGCCGCCGAGCAGGGCCGTCAGGGTCGAGACGCCGACCTCGGCCAGGCAGGCGACGCTGGCCGCGTCCTTGGTGAGCTGCTTCACCGGGTCGGGGGCCTGGGTGGAGCCGCCGCCGGAACCACTGCCGGAGCCGGTGCCGGCGAGGTCGCCGACGGCGCCACCGACGGCGTCGCCGAGGTTGGAGACCGCGTTGCCGCCGCCGTCGCGAGCCACCTGCGTCGCCCGGGGTGCCCGGGAGGGCGCCGCCCGAGCCGGTGCTGCCGCTCGAGGAGGAGCCGCCGTTCGCGGCCTGCTGCTGGGCGAGCTTCTTCTGCTTGGCCTTGCGGACCTTGGCCTGCTTGTGGGCCTTGTTGATGGCCGTGGAGTAGGAGGAGGCCGAGGAGGAGTAGGACGCGCCGCCGTAGGTGCCGGAGGGGACCGCGGTGTAGTCACCGGAGGAGTAGGCCTCCATGATCCGCAGCACCAGGTTCACGTAGTCCTGGGAGTGGTTGTAGCGCAGCACCGCTGCTTCCTGGCCCGAGCGGTTGGACAGGTTGTCCTGGCCCGAGCACAGGTAGACCGCGGTGGCCAGGGAGGCGTCGTCGATGTCCTGGGGGTTGCGCTGGCCATCGCCGTCGGCGTCGACCTTGACGACCTGCCAGGTCGAGGGGATGAACTGCATCGCCCCGACCGCACGGTCATAGACCGGGTCCTTGTCCAGCTGGCCACCATCGGTGTCCTGGATCGCGGCGGTGCCGTTCTTGCCGTTCAGCTCGATGCCGTAGATACCGGGCTTGGAGACCCCGTCCTGGCTCAGCGTGTTCCCGCCGTAACGACCGTGGTCAGACTCGACCCGCCCGATCGCCGCGATCAGCTCCCACGGCACGTTGCAGGACTTGTCCGCGGAGTTGATGATCTGCGCACCCCGCTGGTAGGCCGCCAGCGCAGGGGCCGGGATGCCGTTGGAGGAGGCACCGGAGACCACCGAGTCCGCCGTACCCTCCGGAACCGCAGGAGCGATCACACCGGGCACCGGCACACTCGCCGGCGCCTCGATCGCACTGGTCGGCACCTTGGTGCCATCAGGCAGCGCGCTGTGCTTCGAGTCGGCACTGCTCGCGGCAGCGCTCGAGCTGACCAGGCTGGCCGTCCATGCGCCCGACAGGAGCGCCAGCGGGAGGAGCACCATCGACTTCTGACGGGCACTGAGTCGGTGGGTCATCTCTGCCTTTCACTGCGGCGTACGCCGATGGGGGTAACCGTGTGAGGCTAGAACACGATCTGTACCAAATGCCCCCGCTGTCTCAGTCCGCGGCGGGTGACCCACGTCTCAGCGCGGCTGAGCGCTCTATCACACCCACGCCTCGGGGCACCGAGTTGGATTCCCGCATTGTCGGTCCCACTGCATATCGTGTCCCTGTGGAGGCGAGCCCGCGGGACCTGACTGCGACGCCACCCGAGAGTCCAGCGAAGGCGGTCGACGGGGGGCGTCGTTCGCGCACCCTCGACCGGTGGGTGCCGCGGCGGCTGCAGGTCCTCGTCGTCCTCGCGCTGGTCATGTGCGTGGCGACCGTGCTGGTCGCGCAGTCCCAGAACCTGCCGATCCGCGATCCCGACGACGCGTTCGGCCCGTCCTGGATCCGGCTGCCGCTGATCCTGCTCGCCGCCGTCCTCATCGACGTGGTCCCCCGCGTCGTGCTCCGTCAGCGCGCCGGCACCGGTGGCGTCGCCGCCATCCGGCGGGTGCTCGCCGAGCGCTGGCCGCACGAGCAGATCCGGTTCACCCTGATCGGCCTGGCCAGCTGGTACCTCACCTACAGCGCCTTCCGCAATCTCAAGAGCGCGGTGCCGTTCGTCAACGACCGGCTCTGGGACGCCCAGCTCGCCGACCTCGACCACATCCTCTGGCTCGGCCACGACCCCGCCCCGGTGCTGCACGACCTGCTCGGCGTCGGCTGGGCCGCCACCTTCCTCACCGGCGTCTACCTGCTGTGGATCGGCCTGATCCCGGCAAGCCTGGCCTGGGCGCTGACCTGGACCCGCAACCACGCCCTGGCTGCGTGGTACATCACCGCGCTCGCCTTCGACTGGGTGCTCGGCGTCGCCGGCTACTACGCGCTGCCGACCCTCGGCCCGATCTACTCACGGCCGGTCGACTTCCTCTCGCTGCCGGAGTCGAGCCAGACGCTGCAGTCGAGCATGATGACCGACCGCTTCCAGGTGCTCGGCGGAGCCCGGGCGACCGACACCCTGCAGACCATCGCCGCCTTCCCCTCGCTGCACGTCGGGATGATGGTCACGATCTGCCTGCTCGTGCACTGGAACACCCGACGACTGCTGCCTCGCCTGCTGAGCTGGACGATGTTGGTGCTCACCGTGCTCGCGACGCTCTACCTCGGCTGGCACTTCTTCATCGACGTGCTCGGCGGTGCCGCGGTCGGTGCGCTGGCGGCCTGGCTCGGCGCCTTCGCCACCGGGCAACGGCCCCCGCGGTTCTCGGCTCGGACGGACGAACCCGTCGGAGCGGTGGAGCGTGACTGACGCCGCACCCCCCACTCCTGCCCGGCGGGGGCGACCCGGCTACGACCAGGAGACCGTGCTGCGGCGCGCCATCGAGGTGTTCAACCGGCAGGGGTACGACGCCACCAGCATGGGCGACCTGGCCCGGGAGCTCGGGCTGACCAAGTCGGCGATCTACCACCACGTGCCGAGCAAGGAGGCCCTGCTGGCCGCCGCGCTCGACGAGGCCCTCGACGGGCTGTCCGCCGCGATCGACGCGGCCGTGCAGGCGACCGGCGAGGTGAGCGCCTACGAGCGGCTCCGCAACGCCGTACGCGAGTCGGTCGAGATCCTCGGCGACCACCTCCCGGCGGTGACCCTGCTCCTGCGCGTGCGCGGCAACAGCGAGGTCGAGCTCGCCGCGCTCAAGCGCCGGCGGGTGATCGACGACAAGCTCGCCGGCCTCGTCCAGGCCGCCGTCGACGAGGGCTCGCTGCGCGCCGACATCTCCCCGGAGCTGATCAGCCGGCTGCTCTTCGGGATGGTGAACTCCCTGGCCGAGTGGTACCGCCCCGACGGCCCCGTCCCCGTCCAGGAGCTCTCCGCCGCCATCGTCGACCTGGCCTTCGAGGGGCTCCGCTCCGTAGTCCGGATAGTCCGATGCATGCGGACCCTGATCCGGCGCTCGAAAGGGGTCCGTTTGCATCGGACTATCCGGGAATGGGGTCGCCTGTCGACCGGCTGCGGCCGCGGAACTCGGCGATCACGGTGTCGTCGCGAGGTGCGGGTGACGGTGACGTCGTACAGGCCGGAGCGGCCGCGGCGGGCGCGTTCGACGGCTACGGCGAGGAGCTCGTCGCCGAGGCGGGCGGACTCCAGCAGGGTGACGTCGAAGCCGGAGGCGACGGTCACGGTGCCGTGGGAGTTGCAGGCGAAGGCGAACGCGCTGTCGGCGAGCGAGGCGATCAGGCCGCCGTGGCAGAGGTCCCAGCCGTTGATCATGTCCTCGCGCACCGTCATCGAGAGCGTCGCGGTGCCGGGGCCGACGGAGACGATCTGCATGCCGAGCGCCTTCGAGGCCGCGTCGCCGGACCACATCGCGTCGGCGCTGGTGCGGGCCAGCTCGTCGGGGGTGGTCATGCGTCGTAGTCCACGGTGACCTCGTCGGAGACCGGGTGCGTCTGGCAGGTGAGCACGAAGCCGCGCGCCACCTCGTCGTCGTCGAGCGCGTAGTTGCGGCGCATGTCGACCTCACCCGAGACCAGGTGGGCACGACAGGTGCCGCAGACCCCGCCCTTGCAGGCGAAGGGCAGGTCGGCGCGCACCTTCTGGGCCGCGTCGAGGATGGTCTGGTCCTGCGGCATCGGTGCGGTCGTGCTCCGCCCGTCGAGTACGACGGTCACGTTGCTCGTCTCGCCGGTGAGCACTGCCTCGGGCCGGTTCAGCTCCGGCGGTGGCTCGTCGACGTAGAACAGCTCGAAGTGCACCCGGTCGCGGGAGATCCCGAGCTCCTCGAGCGCCTCGCGGCAGTCGGCGATCATCGCGAACGGCCCGCACAGCCAGACGTGGTCGACCGCCGCGAGCGGGACCAGCGTGGTCAGCAGCCTGCGAAGCCGTTCGCCCTCGAGCCGTCCGGAGAACAGCTCCACGTCGCGTGGCTCGCGGGAGAGCACGTGGACGAGGTCGAGCCGGGCGCCGTACCTGTTCTTCAGGTCGGCCAGCTCCTCGGCGAACATCACCGACGACGTCGTCCGGTTGCCGTAGAGCAGCGTCAGTCGTGAGTCGGGGTTGCTCAGCACCGTCGAGGCGATCGACATCATCGGCGTGATCCCGGAGCCGGCGGCGATGCACAGGTGGCGTCCGCCGTCGGCCTGGGCGCGGAAGCTGCCCTTCGGCGTCTGCACCTCGACCTCGTCGCCGGGACGGACCTCGTTGACCAGCCACTCCGAGAAGCGGCCACCGGGGATCAGGCGTACGCCGACGCGCGGCCGCTGTCCGACCTGGGCGCAGATCGAGTAGTCGCGGCGGTGGTCCTCGCCGTCGATGATGCGGCGCAGGGTGAGGGACTGCCCGGCCTCGAAGTCGTACGACGCACGCAGGTCCTCGGGCACGTCGAAGGTGACCGCGACCGCGTCGTCGCAGAGGCGCTCGACCGAGGCGACGGTGAGGGTGTGGAAGTCGCCCCGCACGCGCGTCTGGGTCATCAGATCTCCTTCACGTGCTCGAACGGCTCGAGGCAGGACGTGCAGCGGTACATCGCCTTGCACGCCGTCGGCCCGAACTCCGAGGTCAGCTCCACGTCGCTCGATCCGCACCGGGGACAGGTCAACGCGCGCCGGGTCGGCAGCAACGACAGCCCGACCGGTCCGGCGGGTGCCGAGCCGGGCGGCGAGATGCCGTGCCGGGTCAGGGCGGCGCGCCCCTCGGGGGTGATCCAGTCGCTCGACCAGGCCGGGCTCAGGCTGACGCGCACCTCGGCGTCGAAGCCGGCGTCGGCGAGCCGGTGCACGAGGTCGTCGCGCATGGTGGCCATCGCCGGGCAGCCGGAGTACGTCGGCGTGATCGTCACGACCACGCGACCGTCCTCGCTCCGAGACCGAGCGGAGCACCCCGAGGTCCTCCAGCGTGAGCATCGGCATCTCCGGGTCTGGACCGAGCTGCGAGGTCCAGGCCGGCTGTCCTGAGCTTGTCGAAGGGTCGTCAGGCCGCCACGCCGGACTCACCAGACCCCCATCGGGTGGGCCCGGGCCACGGACTGCATCTCGGCCAGCAGGTGCGAGAGCGCCTCGGTGTGCCGACCGTCCCGACCGATGCCGCCGGCGACGGGACCGATCTGGGGCACGTCGTGGCGCTCGACGCCACTGACCGAGAACACCTGCTCGAGGATCACCCCGACCTCGGCAGCGACCGACGAGGGCGCGACGCCGACGCCCGCGGCGGCGACCGACGTCTCGACGGGGTGGTCGGTGAACAGCTCGTCGTGGAAGGCGAACACCTGCGGCAGCGCAGCCAGCAGCCGGGACCGCGACTCGTCGGTGCCCTTGGCCAGGGTGAGGAACCACCGACCCGCGTAGTCGCGGTGGTAGGTGACCTCCTTGACGCCCTTCGCGGCGATCGCCGACAGCACCTGGTCGCGTGAGGCGACCAGCCGCTCGAGCAGCGCGAGTCGCCAGGTCGAGAACAGCAGCAGCCGCACGATCGTGACGGCGAAGTCGCCGTTGTCCGGCTCGACCAGCCGCGTGTTGCGGAACTCGCGAGTCGGAGCGGAAGAAGGCCAGCGCATCCTCCGGCGGCACCGGCGACTCGGCGGGCATCACCGGGACGCACGACGGGCGACGCGGCGGCCGCGCGGGCGAGCAGCAGCCGGGCCTGGCCGAGCAGGTCGAGCGCGATGTTGGCCAGCGCGATGTCCTCCTCGAGGTCGGGCGCGCGGCTGCACCACTCCGAGAGCCGGTGGGAGTAGACGAGCGCGTCGTCGCCGAGCATCAGGCAGTACGCCGCGAGCTCGTCGGCGTCGACCCCGTCGGGGATGGTGGTGTCGACACCGGCGAGCGGGTCCTCGAACGAGGTGCCGAACGCCCAGTGGGACGCATCGCCGCCGAGGAGGTCCTCGTCGTACACGGAGTCGTGGAAGTCGAGTCGCTCGTCGTCGCGCTGTCAGTCATCGACGCCATCACATGTGCGGGACGTCGTCGGGGATGGAGTAGAACGTCGGGTGCCGGTAGACCTTGTCGTTCGCCGGGGCGAACAGCGGGTCCTTCTCGTCCGGGCGAGGAGGCCGCGACCGCGTCGGAGCGGACCGCCCAGATGCTGACGCCCTCGTTGCGCCGCGTGTAGACGTCGCGTGCGTGCCGCAGCGCCATCTCGTCATCGGCGGCGTGCAGCGAGCCGACGTGCACGTGGTTGAGGCCGCGCTTGCCGCGCACGAAGATCTCGTAGAGCGGCCAGTCGTCCTGGATCTCGGTCATGAGGTCGCCTCCTGGCTCGCGGTGATGGTCTCGACGATCGCTCGCCTCGCTCGCTGCTCGACCACCTTGTTGCGCGGCGAAGGCGGTAGCGGCTTCCCGCACCCAGGCGCCGTCCTCGTGGGCGTGCCGGCGGTGGGCGATCCGCTGGGCGTTGCAGGGACCGCCGCCCTTGACCACGCGCATGAACTCGTCCCAGTCGGGCTGGCCGAAGTCGTGGTGGCCGCGCTCCTCGTTCCAGACGAGCGCCGGGTCGGGCAGGGTGACGCCGAGCGCCTCGGCCTGCGGCACGGTCATGTCCACGAACTTCTGGCGCAGCTCGTCGTTGGTGTCGCGCTTGATGCCCCACGCCATCGACTGCTCGGTGTTCGGGGAGTCGGCGTCGGGCGGGCCGAACATCATCAGCGCCGGCCACCAGAACCGGTCGACCGACTCCTGCACCATCGCGCGCTGCTCGTCGGTGCCGCGCATCATCGTGGCGAGCAGCTCGAAGCCCTGCCGCTGGTGGAAGGACTCCTCCTTGCAGATCCGGATCATCGAGCGCCCGTAGGGGCCGTACGACGTGCGGCAGAGCGGCACCTGGTTGCAGATCGCGGCTCCGTCGACCAGCCAGCCGATGGTGCCGACGTCGGCGTACGACAGCGTCGGGTAGTTGAAGATCGAGGAGTACTTCTGCTTGCCCTCGATGAGCATCTCGGTCAGCTCACGTCGGGAGACGCCGAGCGTCTCGCACGCGGAGTAGAGGTAGAGCCCGTGGCCGGCCTCGTCCTGCACCTTCGCCAGCAGGATCGCCTTGCGGCGCAGCGAGGGCGCGCGGGTGATCCAGTTGCCCTCGGGCTGCATGCCGATGATCTCGGAGTGGGCGTGCTGGGCGACCTGGCGGATCAGCGTCTTGCGGTACTTCTCCGGCATCCAGTCGCGCGGCTCGATCCGGTCGTTGCGGGCGATGGTCTCGTCGAACTGCTGCTCGAGTGACTCGGTGGCCGTCATGGCGGCTCCTCCACGAGGTGTTTACTGACCGATCGGTCTGGTATTAGTCTGCCACACATGACCGACTCCGCTCCACTGCTCGAGAGCTACACCGCCGGCGCCTGGTTCCGCGCCACCGACGAGGGAGCCCCGCTCCTCGACGCCACGACCGGCGAGGAGGTGGCCCGGATCTCCTCGACCGGGGTCGACCTCTCCGCGATGACCGACCACGCCCGATCGGTCGGTGGGCCGGCGCTGCGGGCGCTGACCTTCCACGAGCGCGCCGGACTGCTCAAGGCGACGGCCAAGCACCTCACCGAGCTCAAGGACGAGTTCTACGAGCTGTCCACGCGCACCGGCGCGACGAGGCGCGACTCCGCGGTCGACATCGACGGCGGGATCGGCACCGTCTTCTCCTTCGCCTCCAAGGGCACCCGCGAGCTGCCCAACGACACGGTCGTCCTCGACGGTCCGGCCGAGCAGCTCGGGCGGCAGGGCACCTTCCTCGGTCGGCACGTCTACACCTCGCGTCCCGGGGTCGCCGTACAGATCAACGCCTTCAACTTCCCGGTCTGGGGCTTCCTGGAGAAGCTCGCCCCGGCGTTCCTGGCCGGGCATGCCGACGATCGTGAAGCCGGCCAGCCAGACGGCGTACCTCACCGAGCTGGTCGTACGACGGATCATCGAGTCGGGCCTGCTCCCGGAGGGCACCCTGCAGCTGCTCTGCGGCAGTCCCGCCGGCCTGATCGAGGAGCTCGGCGCCCAGGACTCCATCGCCTTCACCGGCTCCGCCGCGACCGGTGCCCACCTGCGCCAGCACCCGGCGGTGCTGCACGGCGGGGTCCAGCTCGGCATCGAGGCCGACTCGCTGAACTGCTCGGTGCTCGGCCCCGACGTCACCACCGACGACCCGGAGTTCGACCTGTTCGTCAAGGGCGTCGTCACCGAGATGACGGTCAAGGCCGGGCAGAAGTGCACCGCGATCCGCCGGGTCATCGTGCCGGCCGGCATCGCCGACGACGTGACCGACGCGATCGCGGCGCGGCTGGCGAAGATCACCGTCGGCAACCCCGCCAACGACGACGTCCGGATGGGCGCGCTCGCGAGCCTCGACCAGCGCGAGGAGGTCCGCAAGGCGGTCCAGGCGCTGCGCGGCTCGGCCGAGATCGTCTTCGGCGACCCCGACACCGTCGACGTGGTCGACGCGGACGCCGAACGTGGCGCCTTCATGTCACCCGTGCTGCTGCGTGCCACGGCGGGAGCGAGCGAGCCGCACGACATCGAACCGTTCGGACCGGTCTCGACGGTGCTGACCTACGGCGACCTCGACGAGGCAGTCGCCCTGGCCGCTCGGGGATCCGGCAGCCTGGTCGGCTCGGTCGTCACCCACGACCCGTCGGTCGCGCGCACCGTCGTGCTCGGACTGGCTCCGTGGCACGGCCGGATCCTGGTGCTCGACCGGGACGACGCCGCCGAGTCCACCGGCCACGGCTCACCGCTGCCGATGCTCGTCCACGGAGGTCCCGGGCGCGCCGGTGGTGGCGAGGAGCTCGGCGGCATCCGCGGCGTGCTGCACCACATGCAGCGCACGGCCATCCAGGCCTCGCCCGACATGCTGACCGCGATCACCGGCCAGTGGACGACCGGCTCGCACCGCACGGAGACCGACGTGCACCCGTTCCGGAAGAGCCTGGCCGACCTCGCCATCGGCGACACGATCAGCTCGGAGTCGCGCACGATCGGGCTCGACGACATCGAGCACTTCGCCGAGTTCACCGGCGACACCTTCTACGCGCACACCGACGAGGAGGCCGCGAAGAAGAACCCGCTCTTCGGCGGGATCGTGGCCCACGGCTACCTCGTCGTCTCGATCGCGGCCGGTCTGTTCGTGGAGCCGAGCCCGGGACCGGTGCTCGCGAACTTCGGTGTCGACAACCTGCGCTTCCTGACGCCGGTCAAGGCCGGCGACTCGATCTCCGTGACGCTGACCGTCAAGCAGATCACCCCGCGCACGAGCGCCGACTACGGCGAGGTGCGGTGGGACGCGCTGGTCACCAACGGCGACGGCAACCCCGTGGCGACGTACGACGTGCTGACGCTGGTCGCCAAGACCTGGCCGCCCGCAGACTGACCCGTCCGGGCTCAGGGCAGGTGCAGCACCTTGCGCACCTGCTCGGCCATCTTCTGCTCGCCGAGAGCGCGCGCTGATCGCGGCAACATCCGGGCGTCGCAACAGCGACAATCGAACGAAAGCGCTTCAGGCATCGGTTTTCTTGGCTGGAGCCGGTCCCAGTCTTCGGGATTGGCCTGTCCTCACGGGCGAATGTTGATGATCGTCTTTCCCTTCTGCCGTTCGCCGGAGTTGAAGGTTGCGATGGCGTCGTCGATGGAGGCCGTGACTCCGATGTTCGTCCGGAGCCGGCCCTCACTCACTCGCTCCGCGATGTCGGTCAGCTGCGCGCGATCGGCCTCGACGACGAAGTCCACCGCCCGGCCATCTGCGGGGTGGGCCTCGACCGGGCCGACGACGGACACCAGCGTTCCCCCAACCTTGATCAGGGCCGCGGACCGCTTCTGGACCTCGCCGCCGACGACATCGAAGACCAGGTCGACCTCGCCGACGTCCTCCAGCGCGTCGTTGTCGAGGTCGACGAACTCCTGCGCGCCGAAGTCGAGCGCCTTCTCTCGGTCGGCGGCGCGTCCGGTGCCGATGACGTGGGCGCCGGACTCGGCTGCCAGCTGGGTCACCATGGCTCCGACTGCGCCGGCTGCGCCGTGGGCCAGGACGCGCTGCCCGGGCTGGAGGAGGCCGTGCTGGAACAGTCCCTGCCAGGCGGTGAGACCCGAGATCGGCAGGGAGGCGGCCAACCGTGAAGTCGAGGTCGTCCGGCAAGGGCGCAAGGTTGCGCGCCTCCATCGCCACGTACTCCGCCAGGGTGCCGTCGCGATGCCAGTCGGCGAGGCCGAACACCCGTTGTCCCACCGAGAACCCCGTCGTGCCGTAGCCAAGTGCAGTGACAACGCCAGCGACCTCGTGTCCGGGGATCGATGGTGTCCGGTCACGATGGGCGCGGTCGATCCAGGTCGATGGCCACTCGAGCTCAGTGGAGACCCATCCCGCTGCATGAACCTGGACGACGACGTCGTTGATCGCAGCCAGCGGTTCGGGTCGCTCTGTCAGCGTCATCCCGGCGGTCCCCGCAGCCTGGTCTGCTACCACGATTGCCTTCACTCGAGGCACCTTCTCTCTGCGCCAGTCCTCGCCTGGGCCCTGCGTGGCTGCATGCCCACGGAAGAGGGGTTTCGTTATGGTGAATATATGTAACGTTTCTGGTTAGGGCAAGACTGTGTAACGAAACTGGCTACGATTGGCGCCACCACTGAGGGGCGGGCGGTACATGACCACGACGGACGCAACGACGAGCACCTCCGACGGCAGCGAACCACGCGCCGGCGGGCGACCGCGCGACCCGAGGCTCGACGAAGCGATCATCCTGGCCACCCGCGCCCGTCTCGTCCGGGACGGCTACTCGCGCATGACGCTGGGCGACATAGCAGCAGAGGCGGGTGTCAGCCGCCCGACGCTCTACCGGAGGTGGGCCAACAAGCTCGATCTGGTGGCCGATGCACTGGACTACGGCTTCCGCAGGCAGCGCGACCTCTACGACATCGACATCAGCCGCCTGGAACCACGCGAAGCTCTCGTCGAGGCCGTCCGTCGTCTGGACCCCGCCTACTTCAACCCGGACGCGATGGTGCTGATGGGCAACTTCGCAGGCGAGGTGAGCCACACGCCAGAACTGTTCGAGATGCTGCGCAACACGCAGTCGAACCACGCGTCACGCTCGTCGAAAGTGTGCTGTCACAGCTACAAGAACGCGGGGCCGTCTCCGGAGACATCGACAGGCACACCATCGCCACCATGTGCTTCGGAAGCTACTTCGGCGCGTTCTACCGAGGCGACCAGAGGGACGAGATCCCCGAGAGCGTCGTCGCCGTCGTGTGGCCCGCGATCGCCACCTGACTGACGGGAACCACTGACACATCGGCTGGTGCGCGCGCCCGGCAGGCGGCGGAGCGTCGCGCCCACCTTCAAGTCCGGTTCGCAGCGGCACGTGCGGCCGGTTCTCCGCTGGTCCGTGGCGCACGCTTGACCCTCCGCGCGGCCTCGTGCGAGTGTCGGAAAGCGACCCACGGGCGCCCGCTCCATGGCCGCATGGGAGCGCCGATGACTAGGTGGTCTGACCGGCCGATCCGCACTGCGGCGGATGTCGCGACCTTCGAGAACGAGATGCCGCTGCAAGCGCGACTCACCGAACGCAGTGTGTACGACGTCTTCGACGGCGGTAGCCAGCGCGCACCTGACGCGGTGGCGCTGACCATGCTGATGACCGGGGAGGACGACGAGCAGCCCCGCCGGGTGACGTACGCCGAGTTGGCCCGGCTGGTGCGCCAGGCAGCCAACGCCTTCCACGCCATGGCCGGGCCCCGTCCTGGAGTTGCCTACCTGCTCCCCAACCTGGTCGAGACGCATGCCGTCCTGTGGGGTGCACAGACGTGCGGGTACGCCGTGCCGCTCAACTTCTTGTTGCAGCCGACGCACCTGGCCGCCCTCGTGCGTGCCGCCGACGCCCGGGTGCTCGTGGCGTTGGGGCCGCACCCTGTGCTGGACATCTGGGAGAAGGCGCTGGCGGTCCGCGACCAGGTGCCCGGCCTGGAGCTGGTGGCGGTCAACCTCCCCGGTGCAGCCCGCGCGCCGGAGGTCCTCGACCTTGCGGCCGTGCTGGCATCTCAGCCCGACGACCGCCTGGTTTTCGGCGAGCCGGGGCGTGACGACGAGGTCGCGGCGTACCTGCACACCGGAGGTACCACTGGTGATCCCAAGCTGGTGACGCTGACTCATCACAGTCAGCTGGTGGCCGCGATGGGTGGTGCGGTGCTGGGAGACATGAACCCTGGTGACGTGCTGAGTGCGACGCTGCCGCTCTTCCATGCCGGAGGCACCGTCTTCTGCGCCTTGAGCCCCTTGATGGCCGGGGCGGAGCTGCTGATCATGTCTCCGGCGGCCTTGCGCAATCCGGCGATGGTGACTGGCTTCTGGCGGTTGTGCGCGCGTTACGGCGTGACGATGGCCGGGGCGGTGCCGACGGGTCTGGCTGCTGTGATCGAGGTACCGGTTGGCGACGCGGATCTCTCGAAGCTGCGGATCGGCTTTACGGGCGCCTCCTCGATCCCGGGCTCTGTCGAGGACCGGTTCGAGACGATGGCCGGAGTACGGCTCGCCCAGGTCTACGGGATGACGGAGTCCTCCGGACTGTTGTCCATCGACCCTGTCGCGGGGCCGGGTGCCCGAGGATCGGTGGGGGTGTCACTTCCGTACGTCGAGGTGAAGGTGCTTCGCCAGGAGGCGGACGGCTTGGGCGGGGAGTGCGAGCCCGGCGAGATCGGACAGATCGTCGCGACCGGGGCACCCGTGTCGCCCGGCTACCGAAACCGTGCCCACGACGCCAGCACCCTGCGCGACGGCATGTTGAACACCGGTGACCTCGGCTACCGCGACCAGGACGGCAACCTCTACATCGCGGGGCGGGCCAAGGACCTGATCATCCGCAGCGGTCACAACATCGATCCACTCATGATCGAAGACGCGATGTCGAGCCACCCCGAGGTCGCGATGGCGGCCGCTGTCGGGCAGCCGGACGGGTACGCCGGCGAGATCCCCGTGGTCTACGTCTCGCTCGGCCCCGACGCGCAGGTCAGCATCGACGAGCTGCACGAACATGCCCGGCGGACCATCGCCGAGCGCCCCGCATGGCCACGCCACATCTACGTCCTCAACGCGATCCCCATGACCGCGGTGGGCAAGATCTTCAAACCTGACCTTCGTTGTGACGCTGCCCGGCGAGTACTCGAGCCGTTGCTGACCGAGCGGCTAGCCACCGCACCCGACGTCGTGGTTCACACAGGTGGCCCGCGAGGGTTGCGGGTCGAGGTGACACTCCGCGAGGGGTCCTCGCTCGAGGACCAGGCACAGGCTCGCCGACTGTTGGACCCATTCCTCTTCGAGAGCATCGTCCACATCGCTGATCCAGCGGGTGCCCGCGCAGGCGCCACCCCCTGACGGACGGCGCGTCCCACGCGGATACGACGCATGAGGCAAGAGGCCACGAGAGTGCGCAGCGTTCAGAGTGCAGACGGTGTGCGCGCCTTCAGAGGCGCACCTAGGCAATTCCGAACTCAGCGCGCATCGCTCGACGTTGTTCGCGGAGCTGCCACCCTACGAGCGTCAGGCCACCATGGCCGTCGCGAGAGTTCCAGGCCCGATCCAAGTCCCACTGTCCATGCCCAAGCGGTATGCGCCGACGGACGTGACGGGCGTGATTCACCTCGATCCTTCACGCGGAGTCCGAGCCGGAGCACGTTGGCGGCTACCAGACGCGTCATGCATCGCGCACCTCGCGACGGGAGCGGATGGCTGCGGCGTTGGTCCGGCGCTGGGAGGGCGTGGCGACGGCCGCCATCATCATTCAGTCGTCGGAGTGCTCGGGTGGCCCGGCCAGGGTCGTCAGGACCGGCGTGCCGATCTGTATTGTCCGGCTGACTGTGCAGAGCCGATCGCTGGACCGCTGCACCGCGATCGGGAGGGCGGTGCGGGCAGCGTCACCGCCCGCGCCCTCGGGGTAGCGCAGGTCGAGCATGACCTCCAGGTCGACGAGGTGGTTCCCTGCACCGTCGCGGACCTTGCGAGCGCTGGAGCGGAGCCGGCCCGACTCGGCCTCGGCCCGCTTGCCAACGATGTAGTCGACATCCATCGCCGTGCATGCGGCGAGGGCGGTGAGCAGGAGCTCGACCGGCGTGAAGGCAGCGTCATCGCCCTCGCCGACCTCGATGGACCCGCCTCGGCGGTTGGTGGCGAGGTAACGGGCTTTGCGCTGACGGGTGAGCTCGACGTACCTCAGTGCGTCAGGGTTGGTGGCCTCGGTCGGGTACACAGTCATGGATCGAGCCTAAGAGCCTGTTGCCTGGCGCGAACCCCCAACCGGGTGCCCCGCAGCTCACCAAGACGGGCGCCTCAGCCGTTCACCTTGGCCAGCCGCAGCCAGGTGTCGACGACGGTGTCGGGGTTCAGCGACATCGACTCGATGCCGAGGCCGAGCAGCCACTCGGCCATGTCGGGGTGGTCGCTGGGGCCCTGGCCGCAGATGCCGACGTACTTGCCCTTCTCGCGGCAGGCCTTGATCGCGCGCTCGAGCATGAACTTCACCGCGGGGTCGCGCTCGTCGAAGGACGCGGCCACGAGTGAGGAGTCGCGGTCGAGGCCGAGGGTCAGCTGGGTCATGTCGTTGGAGCCGATCGAGAAGCCGTCGAAGTGCTCGAGGAACTCCTCGGCGAGGATCGCGTTGGACGGGACCTCGCACATCATCACGACCTGGAGGTCGTTCTCGCCGCGGACCAGTCCGTGCTGCGGCGAGCAGGTCGATCACGCCCTTGCCCTCGGCGACCGTGCGCACGAACGGGATCATGATCTTGACGTTGGTCAGGCCCATCTCGTCGCGCACGTACTTCAGCGCCTCGGCCTCCATCGCGAAGCAGTCGGCGAACTCCTCGGAGAGATACCGCGAGGCGCCGCGGTAGCCGATCATCGGGTTCTCCTCGTCGGGCTCGAACAGCTCGCCGCCGACGAGGTTGGCGTACTCGTTGGACTTGAAGTCGCTCATCCGCACGATCACCGGGTTGGGCGCGAACGCGGCCGCGATCGTCGAGACACCTTCGGCGACGCGCTGCACGAAGAACTCCCGCGGCCCGGCGTACGCCGCGATGGACTCCTCGATCTGCGACTTCAGCGGCTGCTCGAGGTCGTCGAGGCCGAGCAGCGCCTTGGGGTGGATGCCGATCTGCCGGTTGATGATGAACTCCAGCCGGGCCAGGCCGACGCCGGCGTTGGGCAGCATCGCGAACGAGAACGCCTGCTCCGGCGTGCCGACGTTCATCATGATCTTGGTGCGCGATCTCCGGCATCTCGGTGAGCTCGGTCTCCTCGACGGTGAACTTCAGCGTGCCGTCGTAGATGTAGCCGGTGTCGCCCTCGGCGCACGAGACCGTCACCTCGCGGCCGTCCTCCAGCGTGCGGGTCGCGTCACCGGTGCCGACCACCGCCGGGATGCCGAGCTCGCGGGCGATGATCGCCGCGTGGCAGGTGCGTCCGCCGCGGTTGGTGACGATCGCGGAGGCGCGCTTCATGATCGGCTCCCAGTCGGGGTCGGTCATGTCGGCGACGAGCACCTCGCCCTCGACGAAGTCGTGCATCTCGTCGATCGACGTCATCACCCGCACGCCACCCGCGCCGATCTTCTGGCCGATCGCGCGGCCCTCGACGACGACCTCGCCCTTCTCGTCCATCTTGAAGCGCTGCTTGACCCCGGCCCGCGACATCACCGTCTCGGGCCGCGCCTGCAGGACGTAGAGCTCGCCGTCGAGGCCGTCCTTGCCCCACTCGATGTCCATCGGCCGGCCGTAGTGCTCCTCGATGGTCAGCGCGTGCCGGGCGAGCTCCTCGACCTCGTCGTCGGTGAGGCTGAGCAGCCGGCGCTCGCCCTCCTCGGTGTCGACGAACTCGGTCGTCTTCCCGACGGCGGGGTCGTCGGTGTAGACCATCTTGGTCGCCTTGGTGCCGACCCCGCGCTTGAGCACCGCCGGCCGTCCGTCGCGCAGCGCCGGCTTGTAGACGTAGAACTCGTCGGGGTTGACCGCGCCCTGCACCACCGCCTCACCCAGGCCGTACGACGACGTCACGAACACCGCGTCCTTGAACCCCGACTCGGTGTCCATCGTGAACATCACGCCGGAGGCGCCGATGTCGGAGCGGACCATCTGCTGCACACCGGCCGACAGCGCCACCGCGTCGTGGTCGAAGTCGTGGTGCACGCGGTAGGCGATCGCGCGGTCGTTGTAGAGCGAGGCGAACACCTCCCGGATCGCCTGCAGCACCCCGTCGATGCCCTTGATGTTCAGGAAGGTCTCCTGCTGCCCGGCGAACGACGCGTCGGGCAGGTCCTCGGCCGTCGCGCTCGAACGTACGGCGAAGGACACGTCGTCGCGCCCGTCCACCAGGGTCTCGTACGCCGACCGGATGTCGGCCTCGAGATCGTCCGGGAACTCCTGGTCGACCACCGACTCGCGGATCGCCTTGCCCACCTCGGCCAGCGCCCGGGTGTCGTCGGTGTCGAGGCCCTTCAGCTTCTCCGAGATCTCCTCGGCCAGGCCGGTGTCGCCGATGAAGCGGCGGAACGCGTCGGCCGTCGTGGCGAAGCCGTCGGGCACGCGGACACCCAGCGAGGACAGGTTGCTCACCATCTCCCCGAGCGAGGAGTTCTTGCCGCCCACCTCCTCGAGGTCGTCGAGGCCGAGCTCGGCGAACGGCCGGACATTTGCGTTGCTCATGTGGTGCTCCTGCTCTTCGGGCTGGATGTCTCGCTGCTCCTGGGGCCCTTCAGGCTCTGCAGGATGATCGTCGAGATCTCCTCGACCGACTTGGTCGAGGAGTCGACGACCGGCAGGTGGTGGGTCTTGAAGATCTGCTCGGTGCGCCGCAGCTCGAAGGTGCACTGCTCGAGCGAGGCGTAGCGCGAGTTCGGCCGGCGTTCCTGTCGTACGGCGGAGAGCCGCTGCGGCGTGGTCATCAACCCGAAGCACCGATCACCCAGGTGCCGCACCGGACGCGGCAGCTCGTGGGTGTCGAGGTCCTCCTCGACGATCGGGTAGTTGGCGACGAAGAGACCGTGCTGCAGCGCGAGGTACATCGCGGTCGGCGTCTTGCCGCACCGCGACGGCGCCACCAGGATCACGTCCGCCTTCTCCAGGCCGCGCACGCTCTGGCCGTCGTCGTGCTCGATGGTGTACTCGACCGCCTGCATCCGGCTGTTGTAGCGCTTGATGTCGCCGACGCCGTGCAGCCGGGCGGCCGCGTGCACGCCGTGCGTCTCCAGGATCGACTCGACCCGCTCCATGTGCAGGCCGAAGAAGTCGATGACCGGGCAGCGGGTCTTGACCAGCTCGAGGCGCACCTCGTCGCTCGCCGCGGTCGCGAACACCAGCGGCGTGCGCGGGCTGGTCTCCAGCACCGCGTCGAGCCGCGCGACCACCTCGCGGGCCTCCTCGATCGAGGAGATGAACGGGATCAGGGTGCGCTCGAAGCGCACGTCCGGGAACTGGATCAGCAACGCGTTGCCCATGGTCTCCGCGCTGATGCCGGTGCTGTCGGAGAGGAAGAAGACCGGCACCACGTCGGGTGCGCTCCCAGCCACGCGGCCGTTGTCGCTCACTCGACCTCCTCGCGGGCGGGGTCACCGGCTCCGGGCGCCGGCACCGTCGTCGGTCCATCATGCCCGCTCACCCAGAACGGGTGAACGAGTGTCACGCCACGGCCTCGCATGCTGGTGGCAGCCGACGGAACGGCTAGCGTCGTTCCACTCCCCAGCAGAGGTGGTGTCCATGTACTCGATGCGACAGCGACTGGCAGCCGAGCTGTTCGGAACGTTCTGGCTGGTCCTCGGCGGCTGTGGCACGGCGGTGCTCGCCAGCTACAACGTGAAGTTCCTCGGCGTCGCCTTCGCCTTCGGGTTGACCGTCCTCACGATGGCCTACGCGGTGGGCCACATCTCGGGTGGCCACTTCAACCCGGCGATCACGATCGGGCTCGCGACCGGGCGCCGCTTCGACTGGCGCGAGGTGCCGGCGTACGTCGTCACCCAGATCGTCGGCGCCATCGTGGCCGCCGGCGTGCTGCTCGTGATCGCCAAGGGCGTCAAGGGCGGGTACGACGCGAGCGAGGCGGGCTTCGCGACCAACGGGTACGGCGACCACTCGCCCGGCGGGTACTCGCTCCTCGCGGTCATCGTCATCGAGGTCGTGCTGACGGCGTTCTTCCTCTACGTGATCTTCGGCGTCACCGACACCCGCGCTCCCAAGGGGTTCGCGCCGCTCGCGATCGGTCTCGCGCTCACCCTGATCCACCTCATCTCGATCCCGGTCAGCAACACCTCGGTCAACCCGGCCCGCTCGATCGGCCCGGCCGTGTTCGCGGGTGGCGACGCCCTGTCACAGCTCTGGGTGTTCCTGGTCGCGCCGACCGTCGGCGGCATCATCGCCGGGGCGACGTACGCCGTGCTGTTCGGTGGCCCTGCCGCCGGTGCGGCACCGCTCGAAGAGGCCACCGAGGGCTGAGGCTCAGAGCAGCCCGCGCACGCGGGCCTCGGTGACCGCGTCACGGCGCGAGGAGACGCCGAGCTTGCGGTAGACGCTGCGCAGGTGGGTCTTCAGCGTGTTCACCGAGACGAACATCGAGTGGGCGATCTCGTCCACGGTGCGCAGGGTCGGCAGCTCGACCAGCACCTCGAGCTCGCGCGCCGTCAGCACCTCCGGTGAGGTGTCGGCGGGCCGCGGCGAGCCGGCGATCCGCTCGGCGAGCGCCTCGTGGGTGCCCCAGCGACCGCGCTCGACCTGGAGCAGGGTCAGCATCTGCTCACCGCCGAAGTCCACGATCGCGCGCGGGGCGTCGAAGCGCTCGGCGAGCTCGAGGGCCTGCCGCGCGGCCCGGGTCGCGCCGTAGGCGTCCTCCTCGAGGACCGCGAGGCGCGTCTCGAGCGAGGCCGCGATCAGCCGGCTCACCGGCACGACGACGTCGACCTGCCCGCTGCTGACCTGCCGGACGGCGTCGAGGGCCTGGCGGCGACGGCCGTTGGCCCCCTCGACCATCGCGTCGATCAGCTGGACCTCGCCGCAGTCACCCACGTTGCGGCGTACGGCGGCCGCGGTCTCGTGGACCCGGTCGACCCGGTGCAGCATCAGGCTGAACCTCGCGTCGACGAGCGCGGCGTGGACCACCAGCGCCGGCGTACGACGCCCCTCGACGCCCTTCCACACCTGGTGCACCTCGCCGGCCGAGGCGAAGGCCCGCGGGTCGGCCTCGAAGGCGATCACGTCGTCGAGGAGCTGCACCGAGGCCGTCACGCTCGGGTCCGCGGTCGCGTCGAGCAGCGTGCGCGCACGGGCGGCGTGCCACCGGGCGACGCCGTCCTCCATCCGGAGGCGGGCGCACCAGGCCCGCAGCAGGTGGGCGTTCGCGAGCCGCGGGGACGCGCCCCACCCGTGCTCGCGCGCGATCGCGAAGGCGCGGTCGAGGTAGGGGCCGACGCCCCGGTAGTCGGAGGAGGCGGCCCGGGTCAGGGCCAGCAGCACCAGCGTGTCGACGAGGGCCGCCGGACGGCCGAGGCCCTCGGCGAGGTCGGCCGCCGTGTCCAGCACGAAGGTCGCCGCGGTCGGGTCACCGGCAGCGAGCAGCGCGCCGCCCCGCTCCACCGCCGCATAGACCTGCACGTCCGGGGACGTCGCCCGCGGCGCGTCGGCCCTCCAGTCGAGCTCCACCGGGAGGCTCCGGCGCCGGCGCAGGTGCCGGTCGACCCCGCGCCAGGCCTCGTCGAGGTCGGAGCCGGTCGGGAACCCGTCTCCGGACCGGGACCGCGCCAGCGCGAGCTCGCCGCGAGCGTCGTTGACCCGGCCGAGGTCGGTGAGCGCCGCGGCCGCGACGACATGGGTCCACGGTCCGGATGACGGGGTCCGGGACGAGGACCCGGTCAGCGCGTCGAGCAGCAGGCTCGCCTCACCGGCATTGACCAGGCCCAGGCCCGCCGACGGCCATCACCTGCTCGATGACGGCCGGGTTCTCGCTGGAGCGGGCGTGCCGGACCGCCTCCAGCGGCAGTCCGGCGTCGAGGAACCAGTCCGCCGCCCGGGCGTGCAGCGCGTGCTCGCGCTGGCTGTCCGACCGCACCAGCTCGGCCCGCAGGTAGGAGCGCAGCAGCGGGTGGAACCGGTACCACGGCTGGTCGTCCAGCGCCGCCGGCGAACGGGTGACCAGGCCCGAGGACCGTGACGAGGCCCTCGAGCACCCGGCCCGCATCCGTCATGCCGGACAGCTGCGACGGCGAGGTCGAGCGGCAGCAGGTCGGGCAGGCCGGCGACGAGCATCAGCGACTGCACCCGTGGGTCCTGGCGCCGCAGGAGCTCCCGGAAGAGGTACTCCGCCATCACGTAGTCGTCCTCGACCGGCGTCAGCGGCAGCTCCGACATGGGTGCGCAGGGAGAGCAGCATCAGCGAGACCAGGGCGGGCCACCCGTCGGTGCGGTCCCAGATGAGCTGTCGCTTCTCCTCGTCGAGGTCGGGGGCGAGCAGTCGCAGCTCGCCCGGCGTGAAGGCCAGGTCGCGCACGCGCAGCTGGGCGAGCGCGCCCCGCAGGTGCAGGTCCTGGAGCGCGGTCAGCGGCGGGTCGGAACGGCTGGTCAGCACCAGCTTCACCGAGTCGGGCAGCAGCCCGACGAAGCGGTCGAGGTCGGCCAGGACCTTCAGGTCGACGAGCTCGTGGAGGTTCTCCAGCACGAGCACCAGCGGCTGGTCGGCGAGCGCGTCGACGAGCTCGCTGAGGAACCCGCGCGGCCCCGGCGCGGTGCGGCGCCGCGAGCCCGGCCTGCGCCAGCTCGGGTCGCGCCGCGGTGATCGCCTGGAGCACCAGCGACCAGAACCGGAAGGTGTGCGACTCGGTGGCGTCCAGGGAGCACCAGGCGATGGGGGCGCGCGCCGGATCGAGGCCGCGCGCCCATCGCTGACGACGGCGGTCGTCTTGCCGAAACCGGCGGGTGCGCAGACTGCCAGGACGCGGGTCCCGCCGCCGGGCCCGACCAAGGTGTCCAGACGCTCACGGAGACGCGCCCGGTCGATCAGGTCCCCTGCAGCGACCGGGACCTGCAACTTGGCGCTCTGCTGCACCGAGGTGCGGGTCGTTGCCACAAGACTCCCTTCCCGCGCAACACAGTACGACGAGAAGGGCCGCGTCCACTCCTTGGGACGGTCCCGGGCGAGGCGGTGGATCAGTCCGGCAGGCGCCTCATCTCGAGCAGGGTGAGACCGAACATCTGGAACCGGGCCAGCAGCCCGTGCAGGTGCGAGTCGTCGTACACCGCCCCGAACAGGACGGTCCCGCCCGCCGGGCCCTTGGCCGCGGTGAGCTCAGGGAACGCCGACAGCACCGTCTCCGCGATGGTGCCGTGCATCAGGAACTCGTAGCGAACCGTCGATCCCTGCTCTGCGTGTTCGGTCATGGCTGCTCCACCGAATGCCTCGTGGATGATGCATGTGGGCGGACCCCTCTCCGCACTGCCAGCATGAGCCAGCCCGACCGGGTGCTTCCTCACCCGTCGCGGGTGACCCCCGGACGCGGCACGGGCCAGCAGCATGTCGGTGACGACGAAAGGAGTCCGCGTGCTGGCACGACTCGTGACGCACTGGCTGGTGCTCGCCGTGGCACTCGCGGTGGTCGCCGGGCTGCTGGACAGCGTCGACGTCTCGGGTGGCGTGTTCGGGCTGCTGGGAGCCTCCCTGCTCTTCGGGCTGGTGGACGCGATCCTGGGCCCGATCCTGAGGCTGCTGACCTTGCCGCTGACGCTGATCACGCTCGGCCTGTTCACCCTGGTCGTCAACGCGATCCTGCTGTTCGTGGCTGCCGGGCTCAGCGACAACCTCGACGTCGGCGGCTTCTTCCCGACCGTGCTCGCCGCGCTGATCATCACCGTGGTCTCCACGCTGCTCGGCTGGGTGCTCGGCACCGGTCGGCGCCTGAAGGTCGACCTGCAGCGGCGCGCAAGAGCCGTGCAAGAGCGGTGATCCACGCTCAGGGAGTCAGAGATGAACCCCCCGCACCAGGAGCCCACCATGCTTTTCCACGACCCCGACACCCTTCAGTTCTGGATCAACGTCTTCTTCACCGTCGCCGCGGCCTCCGTGGCGTTCGCCTTCACCGCGCTCGCGGTCGGCATCAGGGACCTGCGGCGACCCGTCGCGGCTGCCGCCGCCCCGGTGCCGGCGCGACGGCTCGGATGACGCGACCTCCGCCCCCACCCGTCGCGCCGCCTGAGGCGGCACAATCGCCGGGTGACCACCACCGCGTTCGTGAACGGCGCCGTCTTCGACGGCCACCACCATCTCGGGGCCGCGACCGTCCTCGTCGAGGACGGGCACGTCGCGGCCGTCGGCGACCTCGACGTACCTGCCGGTGCGCGAGTCGTCGACGTGGCGGGCGGCCTGGTCAGTCCCGGGTTCGTCGACGCCCACGTGCACGCGGTGCAGGGCGGGCTCGAACGCACCCGCTGCGACCTCTCCGAGGCCTCGACGCGCGAGGAGTACCTCGCGGTGGTCAAGGCGTACGCCGACTCCCACCCCGACGTCCCGTGGATCCTCGGCGGCGGCTGGGCGATGGCCGCCTTCCCCGGAGGTACGCCGGTCGCGGCCGACCTCGACGCGATCGTCCCGGATCGACCCGTGTTCCTGCCCAACCGCGACCACCACGGCGCCTGGGTGAACACCCGGGCCCTCGAGCTGGCCGGCATCACGCGTGAGTCCCCCGAGCCGCCGCACGGCCGCTACGAGCGCGACGCGGACGGCCATCCGACCGGCACCCTGCACGAGGGCGCGATGCACGTCGTCTCCCAGCACGCTCCGGGCACGACGGCCGAGGCCTACTACGAGGGACTGCTCGCCGGGCAGGCCTACCTGCACGCGATGGGCATCACCGGCTGGCAGGACGCGATCGTCGGTGAGTACGCCGGCATGGACGACCCGGGTCCGACGTACCTCCGGGCCGCGCAGCGCGGAGACCTGACCGCCCACGTCGTCGGGGCGTTGTGGTGGGACCGCGAGCGCGGCGAGGAGCAGGTGGCCTCGCTGGTCGAGCGGCGCGCCGAGTTCAGCCACGGCCGCTTCCGCGCGACCAGCGTGAAGGTGATGCAGGACGGCGTGATGGAGAACGGCACGGCCGCGCTGACCGCGCCGTACCTCGACGCGAGCGGGCAGCCGACCGCGCAACAGCGGGCACTCCTTCGTCGAGCCGACCGCGTTGCGGCACGCGGTCGCGCTGCTCGACGCCGAGGGCTTCCAGGTGCACGTCCACGGCATCGGCGACCGCGGTGTCCGTGAGGCGCTGGACGCGTTCGCCGGGACGAACCCGGAGCGGCGGCACCACATCGCCCACCTCCAGCTGGTGCACCCCGACGACGTACGCCGCTTCGGCGAGCTCGGCGTCGCCGCCAACATCCAGGCGCTGTGGGCCTGCCTCGACGACCAGATGGTCGACCTGACGATCCCGTTCATCGGCACCGAGCGCGCCACCTGGCAGTACCCGTTCGGGTCGCTGCACCGCGCGGGTGCCCGGCTGGTCGCCGGCAGCGACTGGCCGGTGAGCACGCCGCACCCGCTCGAGGCGATCCACGTCGCGGTCAACCGGTGGGCCCACGGCGCGGAGGGTCGCGAGGGCAGCGAGCCGTTCCTGCCCGAGCAGGCGATCGACCTCGAGACCGCGTTCGCGGCGTACACGAGTGGATCGGCCTGGGTGAACCACCGCGACGACGCGGGCACCCTCACCGCGGGCCAGGTCGCCGACCTCGTCGTGCTCGACCGCGACCCGTTCGCCGGCGACGCGGCCGACATCGGCGCCACCCAGGTGGTGTCGACGTGGATCGACGGCGTCGCCGTGCACGGCGGCTGAGCGGCCGATGAGTTGAGGTGACGAGCCGAGTCTCCACCCACATGGAGCAGGAGATCCGCGACCTCATCGAGCGCTGGGCCGACGCCGTGCACCGGGGCGACCTCGACACCGTCCTCGCCGACCACGGCGACGACATCGTGATGTTCGACGTGCCGCCGCCCGAGGACGGCGTACGCGGGCTGTCGGCGTACCGCGAGACCTGGCCGGGATTCTTCGAGTGGCAGGCGTCCGGCGCGTCCTTCGAGATCGTCGAGCTCGACGTGACGGCGGGCGCGGACGTCGCCTTCGCCTGGGCACTGCTGCGCTGCAACTCCGCGGAAGCGCTGGCACGCCAGCCCGACCAGCGGCTGCGCCTGACGGTCGGTCTGGTCCGGCGCGCCGACCGATGGGTGGTCACCCACGAGCACCACTCGTTCGCCGACTCCTCGACCTCCGACTGAAACGGTTTAGACCGGTCGGAGCGGGCCCTGTTCGCGGGGCCGGGCGAGTGCCACGGTAGGTAGTTCGGGGAGATGGCCCTCCGAAGACTGTATCTGGCGGGCGGTCACGCTGCTCTTGGGGGACGCAACGCCACGACAATCGGGACGGAAAGGCGTATTCATGTCGCACGGGATGAAGCACGGCTCGGAGACCTTCTTCATCGAGGGCGAGGGGGTGCTCACCACCCAGCTCGGCGGCCGCACCGGTGACGAGGGCGATCCACTCGCCACGTCCGACAACCCGAAGGCCCTCAAGCCGAAGGCGCTCCCCAAGGCGGTGCCGGCACCCTTCCACTTCTCGCGCTCCGGGCCGAAGGGCACGCCCCTGAACGCGACGATCGTCCGCAAGCTCGCCAACGCGATGACCGTCGGCGGTGGCGGCCCCGGCAACATCCCCGCCGGCTACACCTACCTCGGCCAGTTCGTCGACCACGACCTGACCATGGACCGCACCGACGTGATGCTCGGCGAGGACGAGACGCCCGAGGACATGCTGCAGGGGAGGTCGCCGCGACTCGACCTCGACTCGCTCTACGGCGCCGGGCCCAGCCGACCCGGTGTCCGCGAAGTTCTTCGAGGCCGACGGGCTGCACCTCAAGACCGGTACGACGATCCGCGCCGAGGGTGTGAAGCCCGCAGCCACGGCACGACCTGCCGCGCGTCGGCACCGGCGGCGTGACCGCCGCGCAGAAGGCGCTCATCCCCGACCCGCGCAACGACGAGAACCTGATCGTCGCGCAGACGCACACCGCGATGATCAGCTTCCACAACAAGGTCGTCGACCGGCTGCCGGCCAGCATGCCGGCCGCCCAGAAGTTCACCGTCGCCCGCAAGCGGGTGACCCTGCACTACCAGTGGCTGCTGCGCCACGACTACCTGCCGCGCGATCTGCCAGCCCGCCGTGGTCGACGACGTCTTCAAGAACGGCCGCAAGCTGATCCAGCCCGACGCGATCCCGACGGCCACCCCGACGATGCCGATCGAGTTCTCGGTGGCTGCCTTCCGGCTCGGGCACAGCATGGTCCGCGCCGAGTACAACTGGAACAGCCACTTCCCCGGCACCGAGGGCACCCTCGACTACATGTTCCTGTTCTCCGGCATGGGCGGCGGCCTCGCGGGCGAGAAGCGGCTGCTCGGCAGCTGGATCGCCGACTGGCGACGGATGTACGACTTCCCGGCCGCCGGCAAGCCCGGCCTGGCCGCGCCCGCGAGCGGCGTGAACTTCGCGATGCGCATCGACACCCGCCTCACCGACCCGCTCGCCTCGCTGCCCGCCGAGCACCTTCGGCGGCGACGACAACGTCGGGACGCTGCCGCGCAACCTGGCCTTCCGCAACCTCACCCGCGCCAACATGGTCTCGCTGGCCAGCGGCCAGCAGATGGTCACCAAGATGAAGAGCCTCGGCATCGCGGTCACCCCGCTGACCCGCGCACAGATCCTCAACGGCAACGGCGGCGCCAAGCTCGACCACCTGACGGCGGCGGAGAAGACCGCGCTCGCCACCAGGACGCCGCTGTGGTTCTACATCCTGCGCGAGGCCGAGCTGAACAACGGCCGGCTCAAGGGCGTGGGCGCCCGCATCGTGGCCGAGACCTTCCACCGGGCCATGCAGGCGAGCCGGTTCTCCGTCGTACGCAACCCGGGCTTCAAGCCGACGCTCGGCCCGCGCAAGGCCAAGGGCATCTTCGAGATGACCGACCTGCTGTTCTTCACCTTCGGGAACAAGGCCGAGCTGGCACCTGCCGGCTGAGCGCCGACCACCCGACAGCCTCCCGCAACCGGGGGACGGGAGGAGGGGGAAGCCAAGGGCTCCGGGGATTCCCCGGGGCCCTTGGTCTGTCCGGAGCCGCCTCAGGCCCCGGACGTACGCCGGGTCCAGCGGACCTCGCCGTCGACGACGACCGACGTGGCCGACATCCCGAGCCGGCGCGCGACGGCGGCCGAGGCAGCGTTGCCCGGATGGATGAGCGCGTGCACGCTCTCCACGCCCTGGCCCTCGAGCCACGCCACCATCGCCTGTGCCGCCTCGCCGGCAAGCCCCGTGGCCCTGGTGCGCCACTCCGACGACCCAGGCCACGTCCGCGACCATCACATCGTCGTCGCTGGTCAGCGTGGCCTGGACGTAGCCCGCGGCCGCGCCCGACGCGGCGACCCGGATGACCCAGTTCAGCCAGCCCTCGTGGCGGTCCGGCGACTCCCCGACCGACTGCACCGCGTAGCGGGCCTCGAGCTCGGCGAGCGTCGGAGGCTCACCGCCCGTCCACTCGTAGAGCGCCGGGCTCGCGAGCACCTCGACCATCTCGACGGCGTGCGCCACGTCGAGCGGTTCCAGCAGCAGGCGGCCGGTCGGGATCGTTTCCGCTCGAGGCCACATGACGACTACTTCAGGGTGACGACCGACTTGCCGAGGGTCTTGCGGTCCTCCATGTCCTGGAGCGCCTGGCCGAACTGGTCGAGCGGGTACGTCGCGCCGATGGGCGGGTCGATCACACCGGACTCCATCATCGGCAGCAGCTCGTCCCACTGCTGGCGCATGTAGCCGGGCCGCACCATCGCGTAGGCGCCCCAGCCGACTCCGCGGACGTCGACGTTGTTGAGCAGCAGCCGGTTGACCTTGACCGCGGGGATGGCGCCGGCGGTGAAGCCGACGACCAGCAGCCGTCCCTGGGTGCCGAGCGAGCGCAGCGAGTCGGTCATCAGGTCGCCGCCGACGACGTCCATGACCACGTCGACGCCCTGGCCCTCGGTCAGCTCCTTGACCGCGTCGCGGAACCCGTCGACGAGCACCACCTCGTCGGCACCGGCCTTCCGCGCGACCTCGGCCTTCTCGTCGGTGGAGACGACGGCGATGGTGCGGGCGCCGTACCCCTTCGCGACCTGGATGGTCGCCGTACCGACACCGCCCGCCGCGCCGTGCACCAGCACGGTCTCGCCCTTCTTCAGCGAGCCGCGCTCGGCCAGCGCGAAGTGGGCGGTGAGGTAGTTCATCGGGATCGCCGCGCCCTGCTCGAAGCTGAGCGCGTCGGGGAGCGGGAAGACGCTGTCGGGTCCGAGACCCACCAGGTCGGCGGCGCCGCCGTGGCCGAGGCAGGCCGCGACGCGGTCGCCCTCGGCGAGGCCGGAACCCTCCGGCGCGGAACGTACGACGCCCGCGAAGTCGACCCCGAGGGTGAACGGGAGCTCGGGCTTGAGCTGGTACTCCCCCTTGCTCAGCAGCAGGTCGGGGAAGGAGATCCCGACCGCATGGGTCTCGACCAGCACCTGCGGGCCGAACGGGCCGTCGGCCGTCGGCTCGGGCACCTCCTCGACCGTGACTGCGGAGGGACCGTCGAGCCGGGCTGACCGTGACTGCGCGCATGTGCCGACCCTAGCCGGGCACGACGGAGGAGTGCTCGGCGTGGGGAGGCAGGTTGAGCAAGCCTGCGGCCGAGCTCGCGAGGCCGCAACGGCGCGTCGAAACCCGAGGCTAGAGGGTGGGGCAGGTCCTACCCTTCGGCGCCCGATTTCACGAGGCTCGCCAGCTCGAAGTGCATCGGGTCGGTGTAGTGCCAGTTGCCGCCCCAGGCGAAGCCCCAGTGCTGGAAGATCTCGACCACCCGGCGGTCCATCTTGCCGACGGTTCCCCGTTGGTTGTCAGCCACGTTGAGGTCGATGGCGGTGCCGAAGCTGTGGAAGGACAGCGTGTGACTGCCGGCGATGTAACGCGGCACGTAGCAGCCGCCGTACTGGTAGATCGACTTCGACAACCCGGCCTTGACCACGTCGTTCAACGCCCCACGCAGCTGGGGCAGCATCACCTTGTTGCCGGTGACCCGGCCGATGATCGGCATCTCCTCGGTGCGGATGCTTGGCGGCGACCCACTTCGGATCAGGAGTGACCGTGCCGTCGGCGTGGGGGGTGTAGCTGAACGACCCGACCGCCCGGGCGACCGAGCCACCGGTCGGCACCACGGTCTGGACGCTCAGGTCGAAGTCGGGTCCGAGGATCTGCACGCTGGCCCGGCCGTTGGTGTCCTTCTGCAGCTGCTTGCGGATGCTCTGGGGCGAGGTCGAGCCCATCGACACGATCATCGCGTTGTCCTTGGTCATCCCCAGCGGCTTGACCCACTTGGAGTTGACCACGGCGTCGATCTGGTGGGAGTACGTCGGGTCGAGGATCTGCGCGTAGGCCCCGATGTGCACCGTCGGTGAGTCGGTCTCGTTGCCGAGCTTGAGGTAGCCGTCCTTGGTGGCGAGCTTCTTGGCGATCGCCGGGCTGACCGCGATCTCCCCGTCGGCCACCCGGTCCCAGACGCCCTGGGTCTGTGCCGTGCCCTGCGGTGTCAGCCGGCGGAAGGTGGCCGGGTTGACCGCGGCGTAGGTGACTTCCTGCTCGTCGACGTAGAACGAGCCCATCGAGAACGTCTCGACGCTGCTGACCGCCGGCTTGCCCTTGTCGTTCTTGATGGTGCGGATCGAGTCGATGACCTCGGGCGACAGCGTGTCCTGGCTGTAGACGAGCACGTCGGAGGACAGCAGCGGCGCGGTCAGCTTGGGCGGCGGGTCCATCTCGACGTCGCTCGCCGGGACGGTGTGGCCACCGGGGTTCTGGGGAGCGCTGTCGCCGGTGCCGTTGTCCGAGGTGTTCGCCGGCTGGTCGGACTTGGGCTGGAGAGTGCCGCACGCGCTGAGGGCCAGCGAGCAGGCCACCGTGACGGCACAGGCCGACACCAGCCTGACCCTCGACGACGTACGCATCAGCTCTCGATTCCCGCCGCGACTCCATCGCGGCCCCCTGCACGATGCTAACCGGGGCCCGGGTGCGCCCGGTCGGGAATCCCGAGGAGCGTCAGGCGTCTTCCTTGCGGAAGAAAACAGCAGAGCCCCCACCCTCGCCATGGTCGGACCCTCAAGGCCTCGCTCAGGCGTCTTCCTTGCGGAAGAAAACAGCAGAGCCCCCACCCTCGCCAGCCGAACCCCAAGGCCCCGCTCAGGCGTCTTCCTTGCGGAAGACGGCGGTCCCCCACCAGATGGCCAGCCCGAACAGCACCACGGCCCAGGTGGTGCCCCACATCAGGCCACTGGTGCTGAAGTCGCCGCTGAAGGTGTCGCGCACGCCGTCGACGATCCAGCGGAACGGCATGAAGTCGCTGACGTTCTGCAGCCACTCGGGGCCGAGCGTCATCGGCAGCAGGATCCCCGAGAGCAGCAGGATCGGCATCATCACCATGTTGATGACCGGCGCCATGATGTCCTCGCTCTTGGTGGTCAGGGCCAGCGCGTTGGACGCGGCGGCACAGGCACCGCCGACCAGCAGGGTGAGCGCGATGCCGATGACCACGCCCTCGACCGACGCGCGCATGCCCATCGCCCAGCCGAGCACGACGAGGATCACCGCCTGCACGAAGAGCTGGGCCACGTCACGCATCAGCCGGCCCACGAGCAGGGCGGTGCGGTTGGCAGGGGTCACCCGCTCGGCCTCGATCACGCCCTCGCGCCACTCCCCGATCAGGCCGAAGCCGGCGAAGAAGGCGCCGAACATGCCCAGCTGCACGAGCAGGCCGGGCACCAGGAACGTGTAGGCGTTGTCCGACCCGCCCGGGAAGCTGTCCACGATCGGCTTGAGCAGCGGACCGAACAGCACCAGGTAGAGGACCGGCTGCATCACGCCGATGAACACCCAGGCGGGGTTGCGCAGGTTCATCCGCACCTGGCGGTTGAACACGATCGTCGACTCTCGTGCGAAGCTCATTGCTCTGCTCCCACCGTCTCGTGCTGCTGGTCTGTCGTCTCGGGCTTCTCGGCGTCGGCCCCGGCCTCCGCGTCGCGCAGCGACCGACCGGTCAGCGTCAGGAAGACGTCGTCGAGGGTCGGCCGGTGCACCTCGATCGACTCGAGCGTGATGCCGGTGCGGTCGAGCTCGCGCAGCAGGCCGGGTACGGCGCGGCCGGCCCGCGGGCACCCGACCCCGGACGTGGTGGCCCTCGACCTCGAGGGAGTCGGCGATCGAGCTCAGCGCGGCGGCGGCGTCGGTCAGGCGGGCTGTAGTCGGCCACCTCGAGGTCGACCTGGTCACCGGAGATGGCCGCCTTGAGGTTCTCGGAGGTGTCGCTCGCGATGATGCGGCCCTGGTCGATGATCATGATGCGGTCGCTGAGCACGTCGGCCTCGTCGAGGTAGTGCGTGGTCAGGAAGACGGTCGCCCCGCGCTCGCGGCGCAGGTCGGCGATGTGCTCCCAGAGGTTGGCGCGCGCCTGCGGGTCCAGCCCGGTGGTCGGCTCGTCGAGGAAGACCAGCGTCGGGTCGTGGATCAGGCCCATCACGATGTCGAGGCGACGCTTCTGGCCACCCGACATCTGCTTGGGCGTGCGCTTCCACAGCCCGGGCAGGTCGAGCTGCTCGAAGAGCTGGTGGCCGCGCTCGGTCGCCTGCTTCTTGCTGATGCCGTAGAGCATCCCGTGGTCGACGACCTCGTCACCGGCACGGGCGTAGGAGTAGGCCCCTCCGGCCTGGGAGACGTAGCCGATGCTGCGGCGTACGTCCTGGGACTGCTTGACCACGTCGAAGCCGGCCACCGTCGCGGTGCCCTCCGTGGGCCGCAGCAGCGTGGTGAGCATCCGCAGGGTCGTGGTCTTGCCGGCGCCGTTGGGCCCGAGGAACCCGACGACCTCGCCCTCCTCGACGTCGAGGTCGACGCCGTCGACGGCGCGCACCTCGACCTTCTCGCGCCCCTGGCGGGTCTTGAAGGTCTGTACCAACCCTCGCGCGTGGATCATCGTGTGCCCCTTCTCCGGACTGGTGTTCAAGGTTGAATACAGACAGTGTTCAAGTTTGAACACGTGTCTGTCAACCCGTGCTTCGAGTAGACCAGCGCGCACCGACAAACTCATCGGGCCGACCGAGGGTGCGGGTGGGTCAGCCGCGCAGCATCGCGAGGTAGCGCTCGCGGTCGGCGCTCATCTGGTGGCCGGGGTCGTCCTCCGCCGGCGTCCAGTCCATCGGCTCGCCGAGGAAGCTCAGCTCGCCGTCACCGATGCGGAAGATCAGCCGCAGCAGCCACTCGCGCTCCACGGTGGCGACGCGGTCCCAGTAGTCCATCATCGCGATCACGTGCGGCGGGACGTGCTCGACGTCGACCGCCCGCTGCTCGCCCTCGGCCCTCGCCTCGTCGAGCTTCTCGAGCCGCATCTTGAGCAGCCGGCTCGGCCTCCTGCCGCTCGACCAGCGGCAGCATCGAGAGCGCCGTCTGGAAGGCGAGCGGCGAGGTCAGGCGGACCTCGGTGATCGCCTGCTCCAGCAGCCGCTTGAACTCCTCACGACCCAGGTCGCTCAGCTCGTAGACCGCCACCTCGCGGCTGCCGTCGCGCAGGTCGTGGCGCACCAGCTCGCCGCGCTGGGCCAGCGTCGCGAGGCCGTTGTAGATCGAGCCGGGCCGGATGTTCGCCCAGTCCTCCACGCCCCAGGACACCAGCTCGCGCCGGATCTGGTAGCCGTTGACCGGCTCGAAGATGGCGACCGCGCCCAGCAGCAGCATCCGGGTCTCGGTCGTGGCCATGCCCGAAGTCTAGGAGCGCGGCGGGGCCGGCGAGGACGCGCGCGGCGATCCACGCCACGGTGGCGGCGGTCTCGGCAGGCTCGCCGGTCGGCTGCATCACGTGGCTGAGCACCAGCCGCACCACCATGTCGATGAGCACCTCGATGCGAGGCTGCCTCGAGCGGTACGTCGTAGCGCGCCACGTGCGAGCGGATCACCTGGCCGGCCGCCTCGAGCAGGCCCTCGGAGTTGGTGGTCAGCAGCGGCAGCAGCTCGCTGTCCGCGCCCTGGCTGCTGCTCAGGATCGCGTGCAGCAGCGGGTCGGTGCGGGCGAGGTCGAGCACGCGGTACGCCGCCTCCTCGATCGCGGCGACCAGGTCGTCGGGGTGCTCGAGGAAGGCCGAGTCGACGTGGTCGAGGAACAGGTCGAGCTCGCGCATCACCATGGCCTCGGCGAGCTGCGGCTTGCCGCCGAGCTCGTTGTAGACCGTCTGCCGGCTGACCCCGACGAGGTCGGCGAGCTTGCCCATCGTCAGCGCGCCCCAGCCGTTCTCGGCCGTGAAGCGCGCAGCAGCCTCCAGCAGCCGGTCACGGTGGGTGACCGGCCCTGGAAATCGGTGGCGGCGCGGCGCTCATGGCGCCAGCCTAGGCAGAAGCGGTCGAGCGTCGGCATCGACGGCTCAGCCCGCGAGGCTCAGCGCCATCACCGGGCAGGCCTCGACGGCGGCGTGCACCTTCGAGCGGTCCTCCTCGGGAGGCGACTCCTCGAGCACCGTCATGGTGTCGTCGTCGTCGAGCTCGAAGTACTCGTGCGCCATCGCCTCGCACATCCCGAGGCCCTCGCACTTGCCGCGGTCCACGTCGATCCTCATGACGCCAGCTCGCTCTCCACGGCCACGAAGTCGACCTTCTCGCGCACGCCGCAGTCGGGGCAGCACCAGGAGTCGGGTACGTCGGCCCAGGCGGTGCCGGCCGCGAAGCCCTCGTGCTCGTCGCCGCGGGCCACCTCGTAGGTGTAGCCGCACCCGGGGCACCGGGCGGCCATCACCTCGGACTCGTGTCGCTCCGGTGGTTGTCGAGGAGCGGCGTCGCCGACGACCGTCTCGAAACCACTGGCTCGGCTGGACGCCGCTGCGCCGTACTTCGCGATGATCCTGTCGCGCTTGCGGGGGCTGATGTTGGCCAGGGTGACGTCGCCGCCGAAGTGGGCCACGACGCGGGGGTCCATCACCCGTCGCCAGACGGCCGGGACGATGGCGAGCACGATCATGCCGGCGTACCCCGTCGGCAGCACCGGGGACTCCTCGAAGTCGCGCAGGGTCTGGTAGCGCCGGGTCGGGTTGGCGTGGTGGTCGCTGTGCCGCTGCAGGTGGTAGAGCAGCACGTTGGTCGCGATGTTGTTGGAGTTCCAGCTGTGGCTGGGGTCGACGCGCTCGTAGCGCTGGCGCTCGCCGACGCCGACCTTCTGGCGCAGCATCCCGTAGTGCTCCATGTAGTTGACGACCTCGAGCAGCGAGAAGCCGACGATCGGCCTGGATGACGAGCAGCGGGAGGATCTGCCAGCCGAGCACGACCATCAGCGCGCCCCACAGCACCGTCGACATCAGCCACGCGTTGAGCACGTCGTTGCCGATCCGGAAGGGGTGCTTGCCCTTGCGGGCGTAGCGCTTCTTCTCCAGCCGCCACGCGCTCTTCAGCGAGCCCGACACCGTGCGGAACCAGAACTGGTAGAAGTTCTCGCCGAGCCGGCTGCTGGCGGGGTCCTCCGGAGTCGCGACGCGGACGTGGTGGCCGCGGTTGTGCTCGATGTAGAAGTGGCCGTAGAAGCTCTGCGCCAGCGCGATCTTGGACAGCCAGCGCTCGTGGCTCTCCTTCTTGTGGCCGAGCTCGTGGGCGGTGTTGATGCCGATGCCGCCGATGGCGCCGATCGAGATCGCGATGCCGATCTTGTCGAGCGGTGGACAGCTCGGCCACGCCGAGCCACTCGGGCTTGGCGATCCAGATGAACGCGCCGAGGAAGCCGATGTACTGGATCGGCAGGAAGACGTAGGTGATCCAGCGGTAGTACTTGTCCTGCTCGAGCCGCTCGATGACGTCGTCCGGCGGGTTGGAGCGGTCGAGGCCGGCGAACAGGTCGATGGCGGGTACGACGCCGAGGATGATGATCGGCGCGATCCACAGCCACACGCTCCAGCCGGTCAGCTGGAACATCCCGAACGCGATGAACGCGAGCGAGGGGACCACCAGGCCGATCAGCCACAGGTAGCGCTTGCTGTCCTTCCACTGCTCGGTGGAACCAGCCGGCAGTGTCTGATTCGAAGGCGTCGAGCTCGTCATCGATCTCTCCTCTTTACATCTGTGGACCAGATGTAAAGCACCGTAGGGCACCTCGCAGCGTTTGACAAGAGGTTGGTGAATGTAAAGCGATCAGCCCGTCGCGGGTGAAGCCCGTCGGGGTGAAGCACAGCGTGCCGTGGATCTCGGTGGGGTCGCGGATGTCGGCGCGGATGCGGTGCGACCCGGTCTCGACGCGGAGGCGGGAGCGGTCGTAGAGCTCGACGGTCAGCTGCCCGGCCCGGGCGTCGACGACCCGCCCCCTCACGACGTACGACGCCCCGCGGACCTGCTCGAGCCCGCCCACCACCGAACCGGTGACCACCTCCTCGTCGGTCGCGAGGTGCAGCCCGCCGGTGACCCGCTGGCCCGCCCGGACGCGCTGGGCCCAGCCGTCGGGCCCGACCACGGTCAGCTGCCCCGCGGCCGACTCGAGGACGACGTCGTCGCCGCGCACCTCGACCACGACGTGCTGCGAGCGCTGCCGCCACCGGCGATAGAGGGCGAGGCCGACCAGCAGCAGGACCAGGTCACCCAGCAGCGCCACCACCCCGAACAGGTGGCTGGTCACCGCCCCCTCGGGCTGGTTGGCCGCCGGCTTGCCGGGCACGACCCTGACCAGCAGGGCCTTGGTCTCCTTGGCACGCTCGTAGGTCGGCTGGTCCACGCGGGCGGAGAAGCGGCTCTGCTTCGGGTCGACCTCGTGGGGCAGCCGGTAGTCGAGCAGGTAGTGGCCGCCGGTGACCTGCGAGTCGATCACCGTCGCCTGGACCTCGGTCCCGTGCTGGTCGATCTGCCGGTCGGTCCAGGTCTGGTGCACGAACGGCAGGTTCACCAGGAACACCGCGAACAGCAGCACCAGGACCCGTCGCACGTGCGCAGGCTAGCGGCGAACCCGGATAGTCCAGAACGAAAAGCCGCTCTCGGACACTCGGAGAGCGGCCGAACGTTCTGGACTATCCGGTTCTCAGGGTCGGGGCAGCGTCACCGTGAAGGTGGTCGTGGTCTGCGACGGCTTCGTCTCGTCGGTGCCCAGGTAGCGCACGGTGAGCGTGTGCCGGCCCGGGATCACGTACGGCGGCAGCGTCACGTCGACGACGCCGTTGCTCACGGTGCCGCGACCGAGCCGGAGGCCGTACTCGCGCACCTCGACGGTGCCTCCGGTGACGGTGCCCTGGGTGGAGGCGACGCGCACGTGCACGACCGGGCGGTCGCGCAGCCAGCGCACCGGCGACTCGACCGACGCCGAGGTGGTGGTGGCCACCGGGCCGACCGGCAGGTCGACGCCGACGACGAGCGGGTCGTGGTCGGAGGCACGGTAGGGGCCGGGCTCGTAGAAGTCGGTGGCGTTGTAGTTGTGGCGGCTGTACTCCAGCGCCACCGGCTCCACCGAGCTCAGGTTCCACACGTGCGCGCCGGTGACGACGCCCATGGCCGCGGCGTTGCCGAGCACGTGGTCGAGCGAGCCGACGGTGCCGTCGAAGAGGTAGGTGTGCTCGTCGGGGGACTCGTGCGACCCGATGTCGGTGTAGCCGGCGTCGTACAGCTTCTGCAGCGGGTCCTCGCGCGTGTAGGAGTTGAAGTCGCCGGAGAGGAACACCTTGTCGGTGCCGGCCTGCTGCTTCATCGCGTCGGCGAACCGGACCAGCTCCTCGGCCTGCGCGATCCGCTGCGGGTTGGAGTTGCCCTGCCCGGTGCCGTCGTCGGGACCCGAGCCCTTGGACTTGAAGTGGTTCACGATCACCAGGAAGCGGGAGTACGACGTGCCGCCGACCGGCTCGAAGACCTGCGCCAGCGGGTCGCGCGCGACGTCGAAGACGGGGACGTCGTCGATCACCGAGTCGCCCACCGGCTGCACCTTCGCGGCGCGGTAGATGAACGCGGTGCGGATCACGTCCTCGTCGGCCTGGTCGCCGGCGGTGGCCGGGGTCGGGACGAACTTCCAGGTGCCGGCGCCGGCCTGGGCGTTGAGCGCGTCGACCAGCGTGGAGACCGCGGCGTCGCGGTCCTCGCCGAACTTGGCGGAGTTCTCGATCTCCTCGAGCGAGACGACGTCGGCGCCGAGCCCGTTGATGCCGGCGACGATCTTCGCCTGCTGGCGGGCGAGGTCCTCGTCGCCCGCGGCACCACGCGGGCCGAGCTCGCCGTTGGGTCCGGTGCAGGTGTTGACGGTGACGTGGTTGCCGGCGCGGTCGTCGTACCAGCTGCACTTCCCGCCGGAGGCGACGAAGTCGGCGCCCGTGGTCGGGAAGTAGTTGAGCACGTTCATCGAGGCGATGTGCACGTTGCCGCCGGTGGCTTCCGGCGCCGTCGTACGGGTGTGGCCGAAGGTCGCGGGAAGCGGGTCGGAGGCCGTCAGCTGGGCGGTCGGCTGGAAGTTCCACGCGCTGAAGCGCCACTCGAGGATGACCGGCTGCGTCGAAGGTGACCGGGGCGCCGACGCGGATCTGGTGGTCCTGGGTCAGCCAGGGCAGCGGGGTGTCCTTGGCGGTGGTCAGGAAGTTGGCGGTCGCGGCGTCGTCGAGGACGACCGCCCGGGCGGCGTTGTCGTCCTGGACCGCCTTGATCGCGGCGGCGTCGTGCGGGTCGGCCACCTCGGTCGGGGTGAACAGCGGCTTGGTGCCGGCGGCGAGACCGATCTCGCCGTACTGGTTGAGCGCGTAGTTGTCGGCGACCGTGTAGGGACCGGCCGGCGCCAGCAGCATGCCCTCGAAGGACTCGCGACCGGCCTCCGTCCGCGGGAGTACGACGGACGCGGGCTGCACCGAGGCGGGATCGGGGAGCACCTTCACGTCGGCGACGGCAGGAGTGATCTCGGTGGTGCCCTGGAACTCGCTGACCTTGCCGGTCACCTGCACGTGGTCGCCGATGTGCACGGCCCTGGACACCGCGGAGCCGAACACGAAGACCGCGTCGGAGGCCTGGTGCGTCGCCGGGTCGACGTCGCCGCCGGTGCCGGCGGTCTGGAGGTAGAAGCCGTTGAACCCGCCGGTCGGGTACGCCGCCGTCACCACGCCCTCGGTGGTGACCGCCTTGCCGGCGAACGGGCTGGTGTCGCCGGTGCCCTGGATCTCCTCGATGGTCTGGGTCGTGGGCGGGTCGTCCGGCGGGTCGGTGGGACCGCCGGCAGGGGCGACGCCGGGTGATCCCGGCGCTGGTCGTGAAGTCGGTGGAGTTGTCGTCGGTGTCGGTGCCCGCCGCGGCGCGCTCCGACCGCCGTCGAGGCCGAGGTGGCCGGCGCCGGCGCCTTCTCGAAGGTGTTGCTGGTGCCGTAGCCGACCACGTCGAGCACGGCGGGGTTGCCGGTCAGCGAGCCGGTCGGCGGCGCGGTCAGCGCGCCCGCCTGGTTGGCCAGGAAGACCGTGCCGGCGGTGCCGCTCAGCTGGATCGACCCGCTGACGGCGGGCGAGGGAACCGGCGCCCCCGACGTGCCGGTGCCCTCGCCCACGAGGAAGTAGCCCTTCGCCGGGATCGAGCCGCTCAGGGCGGTGACCCCGCTGGGGTTGGCGGTGCCGGTGGCGGAGCGGTACTGCACCGAGGTGCCCGACAGGTCGACCGCCTGGTCGGTCGGGTTGTACAGCTCGACGTAGTCGCGGGACCAGGTCGAGGCCGCCGCACCCCCTCCGCCGTACACCTCGGAGATGACGACCTTGGAGGCGTCGGTCGCGGCCTGCGACGGCGACGCGACCGCGACCGGGGCGGCGGCCGTGGCGAGCGCCACGACAGTAGGGGCAGGGCAGGACGAACGGACATGATCAGGCTCCTCGAGAACGTGCAATGACACAGCCGGGCTACTTCCTATCCCGGATCCGGCGCGATGGGGAGACCTGCCGGTTAACAGTTCGGCAACCCTGGCCTTCGGGTGCGCGTCTCGGGGAGCGCGGCTAGGTTGAAGCGCATGGCAGATCCCATCGGTATCGACTTCGGCGGGAGCGGCATCAAGGCCGCGCCGGTCGACCTGTCCACGGGCGAGTTCTCGGCAGAGCGCGAGCGGATCGACACTCCCGAGGAGTCCAGCCCCAAGGCGGTGGCCAAGGTGATGGCCACGCTGCTCGAGCGCTTCGAGAACAGCCACTCGGCCGTCGGCGTGACGATCCCGGGCGTCGTACGCAAGAACGGCGTGGTGGCCTCGGCCGCCAACATCGACAAGGGCTGGATCGGCACCGACGCCGACGACCTGCTCAGCGACGAGCTCGGCCGCGAGGTGCACGTCATCAACGACGCCGACGCGGCGGGACTGGCCGAGGCGAGGTACGGCGTCGCCCGCGGCCGCGACGGTCTGGTCATCGTGACCACGCTCGGCACCGGCATCGGGTCGGCGCTGCTGTACGACGGGACGCTGGTGCCCAACACCGAGCTCGGCCACCTCGAGATCGAGGGCCACGACGCGGAGTCCCGGGCGGCCAACTCGGCGCGCAAGAACGAGGAGCTCTCCTGGGAGAAGTGGGCCAAGCGGCTCACGACGTACTACCGCACCCTGGAGAAGCTGTTCTCCCCCGACCTGTTCGTGGTCGGCGGCGGCGTCAGCAAGAACGGCAACGACTTCATCCCGCTCATCGACATCGAGACCGAGATCATCTCGGCCACCCTGCGCAACACCGCCGGCATCGTCGGCGCCGCCACGCTGGCCGTCCGACAAGCAGGACGCCTGAGCCTTCTCGGTGGTTGAGGAAGGCCCGCCAGGGCCTGTCTCGAAACCACTCGGCAATGGATCGGCGGGATCAACGATCGACGCGCCGCCACGACAAAGAGGGCAGTCGGTCGTACTCGCCTCGGATGAGCGCCTCCCGCTTGGCTCGCCGCCAGCCCTGGACCTGCTTCTCGAAGGCGAACGCGTGCGCCACGGTCTCGAACTCTCCACACCAGACGAGCTCCACAGGACGACGATGACGCGTGTACGCCGCTCCGTGTCTCCCGTGCTGGTGTCGCCAGACGTGCCTCGAGAAGTTGTCGTACTGCCCACGTAGCCAGGTGCCGTCGGCGCACTCAGGCGGATGTTTCATCCGCCATCCCGGAGCTTGCCCGCCAGCCCGGTCCGTTGTGCCCGATCAGTGGTTTCGAGACGCTCGCTGACGCTCGCTCCTCAACCACCGAACTCGGTGCCTGGTGGTTGAGACCCCGCAAGGTCTTCTCGAAACACGCGATCCGCGGACGGCTACTCCTCGGTCGACTCGGCCCAGAGGTTGATGCCGGAGTCGACGGCGTCCTGGTCGATCGCGGCGAGCTCCTCGTCGGTGATCGGGGGGCCGTCGAGGGCGTCGAGGTTGGTGTCGAGCTGCTCGACCGAGGAGGCGCCGATGACGGCCGAGGTCACCCGGCTGTCGCGCAGCGCCCACTGCAGGGCGAGCTGGGCGAGCTTCTGACCGCGCGCCTCGGCGATCTCGTTGAGCGCGCGGACGTGCTTGAGCGTGGCCTGGTCGAGGTGGTCGCCCTCGATGGTGCTGTCGCTGCGGGCCGCGCGCGAGTCCTCGGGGATCCCGTCGAGGTAGCGGTCGGTGAGCAGGCCCTGAGCCAGCGCGCTGAACACGATGCAGCCCATCCCCTGGGCCTCGAGCTCGTCGAGCAGGCCCCTCTCGATCCAGCGGTTCAGCATCGAGTACGACGGCTGGTGGATCAGCAACGGCGTACCCAGCCCGCGGGCGATCGTGGCCGCCTCCCGGGTCTTCGCGGGCGAGTACGACGAGATGCCGGCGTACAGCGCCCGCCCGGACCGCACCGCCGTGTCGAGCGCCTGCATCGTCTCCTCGATCGGCGTCTCCGGGTCGAAGCGGTGGCTGTAGAAGATGTCGACGTAGTCGAGCCCGAGCCGGCCCAGCGACTGGTCGAGCGAGGACAGCACGTACTTCCGCGACCCGCCGCCCTGCCCGTACGGTCCCGGCCACATGTCGTAGCCGGCCTTGGTGGAGATGACGAGCTCGTCGCGGAGGTGCTTGAAGTCCGTGCGCAGGAACTGCCCGAAGTTCTCCTCGGCGCGGCCGTACGGCGGCCCGTAGTTGTTCGCGAGGTCGAAGTGCGTCACGCCCCGGTCGAAGGCCCGGCGCAGGATCGCGCGCTGGGTCTCCTCGGGGCGGTCGGTGCCGAAGTTCTGCCACAGCCCGAGCGAGAGCGGCGGCAGCTTCAGCCCGCTGCGGCCGCAGTAGCGGTAGTCCGTCGAGTCGTAGCGGTCGTCGGCCGGCTGGTAGTCACCCATGGATCCATCCAAGCGGAGGACTAACGTCGGGGCCATGCCGGCCACCCGCGTCCTCCCCACCGAGGAGGCCACCGCGCTCCTCGAGCTCACCCGCGACATCGCGACCCGCGAGCTGCTGCCCAAGGTCGCCGAGGCCGAGGCGACCGAGACCTTCCCGCGCGAGGTGTTCCGCACCCTGGGTCGCGCCGGGCTGCTCGGCCTGCCCTATCCCGAGGAGTACGGCGGCGGCGGCCAGCCCTACGAGGTCTACCTCCAGGTCGTCGAGGAGATCGCCACCGTCTGGGCCAGCGTCGGCGTCGGTACGTCGGTGCACGCGCTCTCCTGCTTCGGGCTGGTCACCAGGGGCACCGAGGAGCAGAAGAAGGCGTGGCTGCCCGACATGCTCGGCGGCGAGCTGCTCGGCGCCTACTGCCTCTCCGAGGCGCACGCCGGTTCCGACCCCTCGGCGATGAAGACCCGTGCGCGCCGCGACGGCGACGAGTACGTCCTCAACGGCGCCAAGGCGTGGACCACGCACGGCGGCCAGGCCGACTTCTACAAGGTGATGGCGCGTACGTCGGACGAGCGCAACGGCATCTCCTGCTTCCTGGTGCCCGCCGAGACCGAGGGTCTGACGGCCGACCCGCCCGAGCGCAAGATGGGCCTCACCGGCTCGGCCACGGCGACGATGCGGCTCGACGACGTACGCATCCCCGCGGAGCGGCTGCTCGGCGCCGAGGGCGACGGACTGAAGATCGCCCTCGCCGGCCTCGACTCCGGACGGCTCGGCATCGCGTCCGTGGCCGTCGGGCTCGGCCAGGCGGCGCTCGACCACGCGGTCGCCTACGCCAAGGAACGCCAGCAGTTCGGCCAGCCGATCATCGACTTCCAGGGGCTCAGCTTCCTGCTCGCCGACATGGAGGCCGCGGTGCAGTCCGCGCGGGCGATGACGCTGCACGCGGCTCGCCTCAAGGACCGCGGCCTGCCGTTCTCCCGCGAGGCGTCGATCGCCAAGCTGACCGCCACCGACATGGCGATGAAGGTGACCACCGACGCCGTGCAGGTGCTCGGCGGCTACGGCTACACCCGCGACTTCCCGGTCGAGCGGTTCATGCGCGAGGCCAAGGTGACCCAGATCTTCGAGGGCACCAACCAGATCCAGCGGATGGTCATCGGCCGCTCGCTCGGGAAGGACAGCGGTGGGCCAGATCACCACCGACCCCGGCGCATCGGCGTAACCAGCGACGGGGCACGCTGGTTGTACGGGAGCACCCCAATCGAGGAGAACGATGTCCGACACCGCTGAGCTGTCCCACTTCAAGCCGAAGGACCTGCCCGACCTGACCGGCACCCGGGCCGTGGTGACCGGCGCCAACTCCGGCATCGGCTTCCACACCGCGGCCGCGCTGGTCGAGCACGGCGCCGACGTGGTGCTGGCCTGCCGCAACACCGACGCCGGTCGCGAGGCGGCCAAGAAGTTCAAGGGCGTGTGCAGCGTCGAGGAGCTCGACCTGGCCTCGCAGACCTCGATCCACTCCTTCGTCGAGCGCTACGACGGCGCGCTGGACGTGCTGATCAACAACGCCGGCGTGATGACCCCGCCGAAGTACCGCACCACCGCCGAGGGCCACGAGCTCCAGTTCGGCACCAACCACCTCGGCCACTTCGCGCTCACCGGCCTGCTGCTCCCGGCGCTGCTGAAGTCCGAGACCCCGCGCGTCGTGACGGTCGCCTCGGTCGCGCACCACCGCGGCGACGAGTCGGTGCTCGAGGGCAACCCCGAGGCGACGTACGAGCCCCAGCACACCTACGGCAACAGCAAGCTGGCCAACCTGCTCTTCGCCTTCGAGCTGCACCGTCGCTCGGAGGCCGCCGGCTCCAAGCTGGTCTCCGACGGCCGCGCACCCGGGAGTCTCGGCGACCAACCTGGTGGCGTCGCCCGACGGGCATGGGCGCCAACCCGATCATCCGCAGGACGGCGCCGTTCTTCATGCCGGTGATCTTCCAGTCCTCCAAGGCGGGCGCGAACCCGACGCTGTGGGCCGCGACCTACGGCGAGCCCGGCTCGTACGTCGGACCGCAGTGGCTGATGGAGAGCCGTGGTCCGCTCGGCGAGGCCAACCTCAGCCGGCACGCCAGCAACGCCGACCTGGCCCGCCAGCTGTGGGACATCTCCGAGGCCAAGACCGGGCGTGACCTTCGACCTCAACCTGTGAGGTCGCGCGGGAGCACTCCGCTCTCGACGATCGCGCGGTAGAGGTACGGCGCCAGCGTCTTCGCGTAGGTCACCGTGAGGTGGTTGTCGTCGCGGTAGACGTTGACGCCGCCGATGACGACCGGGCAGGTGTCGCTGGTCGCAGTAGTACGGCGTCAGGTCGAGCATCTGCGCCCCCGGCGTACGACGGGCGGCCAGCGTCAGCGGGTCGAACCAGCGGTCCAGCTTGTCGTGCCGGTCGAGCGCGCACGTCGCGTTGGCCTCGCGAGACCGGCACCTCGGCGAGGCAGAACTGCGGGTTCTCGCCCCCGACGACGTCCTGCGGGTTGTCGCGCAGCACGAGCACGGGCACGCCCTGACGGGTGACCCGGCGCCACGCCTCGCGCCAGGCCGGACACCACCTTCTCGTGGTCGCCGATCATCACCGTCAGCCGGCCGGTGGTGAGGATCGCGTCGTAGTCGGTCGCCTTCTCGTCCAGCATCGGGTAGAGCTTGCGCCGGAACTCGGCGCACGCGGCGAGGTAGGGGCTGGTCGGGTTCGGCGGCGCCGTCGACCAGGGGCAGCCGCTCGCGAGGTAGGCGTCGGCGGTGACCACGCCGGCGTCGACCAGCGGCTGAGCATCGTCATCAGCACCCGGGCGTGGGAGTCGCCGATCACGGCGAGGTGCGGCACTCCGGGGCGCGGGGTCACCGAAGCGGCACGGCCGGATCGGGTCGGCGGTCAGCGGCGCCTGGCACCGGCCGTCGTCGGGGAAGTCGTCCTTCGCCGCCTCCGGTGACGGCACGACGGTGTCGGCCAGGGCGGGGTTCGGGCAGTTCTTCACCCGCGGGTCGCGGGCCTGGGCGCCGAAGCAGGGCGGCGCCTTGCTGGCGAGGGCGGCCGCCACCTGCTCGGTGTGCTCGACCTGGCGGGCGACGTCCTGTCGCGGGACCACGCAGAGCACGGTGAGCAGCGCGGCCGCGGTGGCGGCGTACCCGAAGGTGACGAGCGGCCGGCGCAGGCCGAAGCCGCGTGCGGAACGGACCGGGTCCTCCACCCAGCGCTTGGTCAGCGCCGCGAGCCCGATGGTCGCCAGCAGGATGGAGCACCTTGTCGAGGCGGGTCAGCGCGTGGTCGGTGACGTAGGGCAGCAGGATGATCAGCGGCCAGTGCCACAGGTAGACGGAGTACGACACGTCACCGAGGAACTGCGCCGGCCGGACCGCGAGCAGCCGGTCGCTCGACCAGGCGAGCCCGGGTGCCTCGACCCAGATGAGGGCCGCGGAGGCGACCACCACCCAGATCGCCGCGGTGCCCGGGCATCGCGGTGCCCGCGTCGAGGACCAGCGCGCAGACCAGGAGCACGACGAGGGCACCCCAGCCCAGCAGGGCGCGGGCGAGGACGGGGACCCGTCGCGGCGACCGGTGGCGCGAACGCCAGCAGCGCGCCGGCGCCGAACTCCCACGCACGCGCCGGGGTGACGAAGTAGGCCCATGCCGGGTTGGTGGCGCTGACCCAGAGCGAGTACGCCAGCGACGCGACCACGCCCACCGCCAGCACGGCGAACACCGCTCGCCTCGGGACGGCCGGGACACCTGACCGGCGCGTCGCCCGCCGGGCGAGCCAGATGCCGAGGAGCACCAGCAGCGGCCAGACGAGGTAGAACTGCTCCTCCGCGGACAGGGTCCAGTAGTGCTGCGCCGGCGACGGGGCGTTCTCGGCCGCCAGGTAGTCGACCGAGTTCACGGCGAGCACCCAGTTCTCGACGTACAGCCCGGCCCCGAGGATCTCGCCGAAGAACTGCTCCCACACCAGCCGCGGCACGAACAGCAGGGTGCCGACCGCCGAGACCGCCAGGACGAGGTACGACGCGGGCAGCAACCGCCGCAGCCGTCGCGCCCAGAACTGGCCCAGGCTCACCGACCCGCTGCGGTCGACCTCGCGCAGCAGGAGCGAGGTGATCAGGAAGCCGCTGATCACGAAGAAGACGTCGACGCCGATGTAGCCGCCGGGCACCCGGCCGGGCCACAGGTGGAACAGCACCACCAGGAGCACGGCCACCGCCCGCAGCCCCTGGATCTCGCGACGCACCGCTCGAGACTAAGCCGGAAAGGTGGGCCGCAACCCTCGCGCCGCGGCTGCGGGTCGCCCGCCTACGCTCGTGGGGTGACCCCGACCGACCCCGTCCCGCCGGTACGCCGACCTCGGCACCTGCTGGACCCGAACGACCTGCAGCGCAGCCACCAGCGCTCGCAGGGCTCGTCGGAGTCGCTCACCAAGGTGCAGCGCTGGGTGATCTCGGTGCTCGCGGTGACCACGATCCTGCACCTGGCCGGCGGGGTCGCCCTGGTCGCGATCTTCGTCGACGACAGCCGCCTCGACGCCCGCATCGGGCTGAACATCATCTCGGCCGTCATCGGCGTGCTCGCCGTGGCGGCCGGTCTCCTCATCCACGGCAAGCGGCCGTTCACCTGGTGGCTGCTGCTGGGCCTGATCCCCGGACTGGTCGGAGCCTGGTTCACCTTCGCCTGAGCGGTATGGACCACGGTCCACCGCCGGACTCGTCCTTGACCGGCGGGCGCCGCCGCCACAAGATGCGAGGCAGAGCCGACGCGGTGTCGGGAGGTCCCTCGGGGGCCGCGCCGCGACTGGTCTCCACGAGGGGGATTACACATGACAGCACAGTCGCACACGCCTGCTCGCCCAGTGGTCGCGACTGCTCCTCGCCGCCTGGCGCTCGCGCTGGTCAGCGTCAGCCCGGCCGCCGGCGCGCGCAAGGACACCGGGCAGGCTGGCGTTCGTCCGGGCCAACCAGATCTACACCGCCACGACGACCGGCGGCGCGGTCAGGAAGCTCACCACGTCGGGGAAGAACTACCGGCCGCACTGGTCACCGGACGGCAAGCGGATCGCCTACGTCCACGAGGCGCCGGCGGGTCACCGCGACATCTGGGTGATGCAGGGCGACGGCACCGCCAAGAAGCAGGTCACCCATCTGGGTGACACCACCGAGCCGACGTGGTCGCCCGACGGGAAGTGGCTCGCGTTCGGGGCGGACGGCACCCCGCCGTACGACAAGGGTCGTGACTACACGCTCCGCAAGATCCGCTCGACCGCGCCGTACGGAAGCCCGGTGGCGTTCGTGAGCCGGCTGACAACGACGCACGCGTCGCCGGCACGTTGGCCTGGTCGCCCGACGGCACGCAGATCGCCTATCGTCAGCAACACCTTCCCGGCCTCACCCGACGACTACCTGCTCGTCTACACGCTCGCGACCAAGGAGGTCGAGGAGGTCGACGAGGTCGGCGGATCGTGCTGCGACGAGGGGAACTTCGCCAGACCCCACCTGGACGACCCAACAGCAAGACGATCGCCTACAGCGAGGTCCGCTATCCCCGAGCAGCAGAACCCGCTTCTGCCCCGCACCTGGAGTTCGCGAGCATGGCCGGGACCCCGCTGCCGACCTTCCCGACGTCGCCGGTGACAGGGACCCCGACTACTCCCCCACGGGCAAGCAGCTGGTGTTCAGCCACTGGTCGCGGATCTACATCGCCAACGCCGACGGCAGCCACCGCACCAACGTGCTGGCGGGCTACAACCCCGACTGGCAGCCGGTCGCCTGACCCGGCCGATCTCGGGTCAGCGGCGCAGCGTGGCCCTCGCGACCACGATCGGGTGGTCGGAGACGCCGCGGTTGCGCGTGGTCTTGTCCGCCTGCCAGGCGCTGAACCGGACGTCGCGGGTGCCGAGCACCCAGTCGATGCCGTTGGCGCTGGGGTAACGGCACTTCTTGCCGCTCGAGCCGCCCGAGGCGGAGTGCAGCATGCCGGACCGGGTGGCCCGGCAGAAGAAGTCCTGCTTGGCGTTCATGTCTCCGGTGAACAGCACCGTCGCGCCGTTGGAGCGCAGCTGGTGGATCCGCTTGAGCTCGCGTCGTACGGACTCGGCGCGCCACCTGCCGGCGTTGCCGTGGGTGTCGGCCGGGTTGTGGGTGTTCAGCACCCAGAACCGCTTGCCGTTGGCCTTCGACTTCAGCTCGACCAGCGGGATGTTGACGCGCTTGCCGTAGAAGTAGGTGATCGGCACGGAGGACTTCCTCACCAGTGAGAAGTCGTGCTTCCGGAACGCGACGGCGTTGCGGGTGTCGACGGTCTTGCCGCTGCGCGAGCGCGCGCCGACGAGGGCCCACTTGCCCTTGGTGCGCTTGAGGAACGAGGAGGCCTGCGTGCCCTCGAGCTCCTGGAAGCCGACCAGCTGCACCTTGTGCTTGCGCAGGTAGGCGACCTGGGTCTTCATCCGGGCGGCGCCGGAGCGGTAGCCACCACGTCCCCGGCTGTGGCTGTTGCCGACCACGTTGAAGGTGGCGACGTTGAACGACACGGTCGCGGGGGCGGCAGGACGCGGCTGCGTCGGCTGACTGGGACTGACGGGGCCGCCGCTCGGGAGGAGGGAGGCGCCGGCGGCGGCAGGAGCGAGGCTCACTGCGGCGACGAGGGCGGGCGCGGCTGCACGAATTGCGAACTTCTTCACAAGTTATGTCCTGTTGCTCGGGTACAAGAGCCATCGAACCTACGCACAGAGGACGCGCGCTCGCATCCCTGCCCCGCGTGGATGTGACCGGCCCCACACGATCGGTTCCGCGATCCGGACCCGGGAGGCAACAGGCGTCACACGGGTCGCGACGGGTGGTCCCGGCGCCTGGACGCACGAATGGCCATGACCCGTTGTCGGGGTCATGGCCACTGGCACTGTCTGCTGCATCAACCCGACGGGAACGTTCCCGTCGGATGGTGCGCGAGGGGGGAGTTGAACCCCCACGCCCTTTCGGGCACACGGACCTGAACCGTGCGCGTCTGCCTATTCCGCCACTCGCGCCTGAAGCGGACGTAAGGCTATCCCACGTCGTCTCAGCCGCCCAAACCGGCCGCAGATGGCAGAAGTCCGCCAGATACGATCGCGAGAACGCCCGCAGGGGCCGACCCGGCTCGTGGCACCCCGACGACCCGAGACACCACCCGAGAGGAGGCACCGTGAGCGCGCTGCAACGCTTCGAGAACCGGCTGGAGCAGATGATCTCCGGTGTCTTCGCGCGCACCTTCCGCAGCGCCGTACAGCCGGTCGAGATCGCCTCCGCGCTCAACCGCGAGGTCGACAACTCCGCGCAGATCCTCAGCCGCGACCGCCGGCTGGTGCCCAACAACTTCCACGTCGAGCTCTCCGAGGCCGACCACCAGCGCCTCGAGGCGCCTCGGCCCGCAGCTGCCGCGCGAGCTCACCGAGATGCTGCGCGAGCACGCCGCCGAGCAGTCCTACGTCTTCACCGGCCCGGTCAGCATCACCCTCGAGGTCAGCGACGAGCTGACGACCGGGCGCTTCCGGGTGCGCAGCAAGGCGATCGCGAGCTCCAGCATGGCGGGCGGCGACCCCAGCGACACCCAGGTACGACGGGCCACGGCGACCCTCGAGCTCAACGGGGAACGACTGCCGCTCGCCCCGCCCGGCATCGTCATCGGCCGCGGCAACGACGCCGACCTGCGCATCGACGACCCCGGCGTCTCCCGCAAGCACATCGAGATCCGGGTCGAGGAGCCCGCCGAGCTCGCGGCCGAGCCGCGGATCACCGTCCACGACCTCGGCTCGACCAACGGCATGTCGGTCAACGGCAAGCGGGTCGAGCAGGCCACGCTCGCCGATGGTGCAACGATCAGGATCGGCAACACGACCATGACCCTGCACCTCAAACGAGGGTGACCCCGACTTGTCCGAGCTGACCCTGGTCCTGATCCGCTTCGCCTACCTGGCGATCCTGTGGATCTTCGTCCTCTCCTGCATCTCGGTGATCCGCTCCGACATGTTCGGCGCCCGCGTCGCCCGCCAGGACGCCGGCGGTCCCTCCCGCGCCGAGCGCAAGGCGCGCACCAAGCAGCAGAAGAGCTCCAAGCCCCGCCGCGGCGTCCCCACCCAGGTCGTGATCGTCGAGGGCGGCAACAAGGGCGAGGCCATCTCGCTGGAGCACGCCCCGCTGCTGATCGGACGCGGCAACGACGCGGCCATCCGCCTCGACGACGACTACGTCTCCACCCGGCACGCCCGCATCGCCAGCTCCGGCGAGCAGTGGTTCGTCGAGGACCTCGGCTCCACCAACGGCACCTACGTCGGCACCAGCCGCATCTCCCAGGCCACCGCCCTCCAGCTCGGCACCCAGATCCGCATCGGGAAGACGATCCTGGAGCTGCGCAAGTGACCGAAGCTGCGCGTACGCAGCGCTCTCCGACGTCGGCCGGGTTCGGCGCGACAACCAGGACTCCGGGTACGCCGGACCCCACCTGCTCGTGATCGCCGACGGCGTCGGTGGGTCCGCCCGCGGCGACATCGCCAGCGCGGCCACGGTGGAGGTGCTCCGCAAGCTCGACGAGCCGCCCGGCCAGAACCTCCAGGGCGACATCCTCGGCGGCCTCGCCGGCGCGATCCACCGCAGCCACGACCGCATCGCCGGCCTGGTCGCGGAGAACCCCGAGATCGAGGGCACCAGCACCACCGTCACGGCCGTCATCTTCGACGGCACCCAGATCGGCGTCGGCCACGTCGGCGACAGCCGCGGCTACCTGCTGCGCGACGGCACCCTCTCCCAGCTGACCACCGACCACACCTTCGTGCAGAGCCTGATCGACGAGGGCCGGATCACCGAGGACGAGGCGCGGGTGCACCCCCACCGCAACCTGATCCTGCGCGCGGTCGACGGGGTGCACGAGCCCGAGCCCGACGTGTTCACCCTCGAGGTCGCCACCGGCGACCGGATCCTGCTCTGCTCCGACGGCTGCTCCGGCGTGCTCTCCGACGACGACCTCGCCCGCTACCTCGCCGACGGGACTCCCGACCACGTCGCCGTGTCGCTGGTCAGCGCCTCGCTCGAGGCCGGCAGCTCCGACAACGTCACCGTCGTGGTCGCCGACGTCGTCGACGACGACGCCGTCGACGACGCCGAGACGAGCGCCTCGGCCGTCACCGGTCCGATGCTCGTCGGCGCCGCTGCCGAGGCGCCCCGCCGGCGCGGGACTGGCCGGCCGGGCCGCCCGCGCCGCCGACACCGGCGAGCTCGAGCCGATCGAGGACCCGAAGGGGTACGCCGGCGACGTCGACCCCGAGGAGATGCGCTACGCGCCCGCGGCCCCCGCGCCGCTTCACCTGGGCCCGACGGATCGCCGTCGTCGCGCGTGATCGCGCTGCTCGCCGCGGTCATCGGCTTCGCCGGGTGGAAGTGGAGCCAGACCCAGTACTACGTGGCCAACGACGGCGACAACGTGGCGATCTTCCAGGGCATCGAGGCCACCGTCCCCGGCATCAACACCCACCACGTCGAGGAGGCCAGCGACCCTCAAGCTGGACGACCTCCCCGACTACAACGCCCGCCAGGTGCGCGACGGCATCAGCGCCAGCAGCCTCGACGACGCCCGCGGGATCGTCAGCCGGCTGCAGCGCCTGGTCCCGTGCCCGGAGCCGACGCCCAGTCCCAGCGCGGCGCCGACGCCTGAAGAAGAAGAACCTCCCGAGCAAGACGGCCAGGCCGAAGCAGAACCGCACGCCCACGGCCAGCGCCACCCCGCGACCGAGCCAGAGCCCGTCACCCACCACCGACTCCGGCCTCTGCGCCGAGACGCCATGAGCACCGGCCAGGCGAGCTCCCACGCACCCCAGGGCCTGATGGGCTTCGTGCACCGTCGCCGGCGCGGTGCCGAGCTGGTGCTGCTCATCCTCAGCCTGGTCGTCGGCATCGGGGCGTACGCCGCCGTGGGGCTCGGCGTCGACGGCACCCTCCCGGTCAACCTGTTCACCTACGGCGCCTGGCTGGCCGGTCTGGTGATCGCCTGCCACGTCGTCATCCGGATCTTCGCGGCGTACGCCGACCCGATCCTGCTGCCCATCGTCTCCGCGCTCAACGGCATCGGGCTCGCGATGATCCACCGCATCGACCTCGCCCGGCAGGCCAGCCGACCCAGCTCCAACGGCTTCGCGGACGCCCAGCTGATCTGGATGACGCTCGGGCGCGATCCTCTTCGTCGCGGTGCTGATCGTCGTCCGCGACCACCGCCGCCTGCAGTCCTTCACCTACACCTTCGGGCTCGCCGCCATCGTGCTGCTGCTCCTGCCGCTGCTGCCCGGCATCGGCCGGACCATCAACGGCTCCCGCATCTGGATCCACCTCGGGCCGATGAGCTTCCAGCCCGGCGAGGTCGCCAAGGTGCTGCTCGTGATCGCGTTCGCGGGCTACCTCGTGCTGCACCGCGACGCCCTCGCCCTGGCCGGCCGCCGGTTCCTGTTCGTCGACCTGCCCCGCGGCCGCGACCTCGGGCCGATCCTCGCCATGTGGCTGGTCTCGCTGGGCATCCTGGTCTTCCAGCGCGACCTCGGCTCCTCGCTGCTGTTCTTCGGGCTGTTCCTGGTGATGCTCTACGTCGCCACCGAGCGCCCCGGCTGGCTGGTCGTCGGTGGCGTCATGTTCGCGGCCGGCGCCTACGCCGGCTTCGTCGCGCTGGGCCACGTGCACGCCCGCGTCGAGGCCTGGCTGCACCCGTTCAGCCCGGACGTGAACTCCTTCCAGCTCGTGCAGGGCCTCTACGGCATGGGCTGGGGCGGCCTGGTCGGTCGCGGGCTCGGCCAGGGCCAGCCGCAGGTGACCCCGCTCGCCTGGTCCGACTTCATCCTGCCCTCGCTGGGCGAGGAGCTCGGGCTCACCGGCGTGATGGCGATCATCCTGCTCTACGGGATCCTCGTGGAGCGCGGCCTGCGCACCGCCCTGATCTGCCGCGACAACTTCGGCAAGCTGATGGCCACCGGTCTGGCCACCGTGCTCGCGCTCCAGGTCTTCGTGGTGATCGGCGGCGTCACCCGGCTGATCCCGCTGACCGGCCTGACCACGCCGTTCCTGTCCCAGGGCGGCTCCAGCCTGGTCGCCAACTGGGTGATCATCGCGTTGCTGATCCGCATCTCCGACCAGGCGCGCCGCCCACCGCCCGAGCTGGTCGAGCCCGACGAGGACTACGACGCCGACGCCACCCAGGTGGTGAGGATCCCCGATGAACAAGCCCATCCGCAACGTGGCCGTGGCCTGCATGCTGCTGTTCGTCGCCCTGCTGATCAACGCGACCTACGTGCAGTACTGGCAGGCCGACAGCCTCACCTCGCTGAGCAAGCACCCCGACAACAAGCGCGTCCGCGACGCCGAGTTCTCCCGCGAGCGCGGCGCGATCCTGGTGCGCGGCAAGGCGGTCGCCGAGAGCAACAAGTCCGACGACGACTACAAGTTCCAGCGCGTCTACCCGATGGGCCCGGAGTACGCCCACCTCACCGGCTACTTCTCCCGCGACTGGGGCCTCGGTGCGCGTCGAGTCGACGCAGAACTCGATCCTGTCGGGCAGCGACTCCTCGCTGTTCGTCAACCGGGTCATCGACCTCGTCGACAACCAGGCACCCAAGGGCGGCAGCGTCACCCTGACCGTCGACCCCGACGCGCAGAAGGCGGCGTACGACGGCCTGCGTGCGCTCGGCAACAACGTCCGCGGTGCTGTCGTGGCGATCGAGCCGCGCACCGGCAAGATCCTCGCGATGGTCTCGAGCCCGACGTACAACCCCAACCGGATCGCCAGCCACGACTTCACGGCCGCCGGCAAGGCCAAGCAGCGGCTCGAGAACGAGAAGCCGAGCCCGCTCGACAACACCGCCATCGAGGAGACCCTGCCTCCGGGCTCGACGTTCAAGCTGGTCACCTCGGCCGCGGCGCTGATGTCGGGCAAGTACACCCCCGACACCAAGGTGCCCGGCACCGCCACCCTCGACCTGCCGCAGACCTCCAAGGACCTCGTCAACGAGAACCGCGGCAGCTGCGGCGGCGACGAGATCACCCTGACCCAGGCGCTCGAGGTCTCCTGCAACGTCTCCTTCGGCTCGGTGGGCCTCAAGCTCGGCGACGACGCGCTGCGCAACCAGGCCGAGAAGTTCGGCTGGGGCACCCGCACCTTCTTCGACCTCGACGACTCGCTCACCCGCCAGGCGATCAGCCGCTTCCCCGAGGACCCCGACGCCCCGCAGACCGCGCTGTCCGCGATCGGCCAGTTCGACGTGGCCGCGACGCCGCTGCAGATGGCGATGGTCGCCGCCGGGATCGCCAACGACGGCGTGGTGATGAAGCCCTACCTGGTCGACGAGATCAAGTCGCCCAAGCTGGAGACCATTCGCCGCACCGACCCCGACCCGATGCCCGACCAGCCCGCGATGAGCTCCGCCGCGTCGCGCGACCTGCGCGAGATGATGGTCGGCGTCGTCGACAACGGCACCGGCAAGACGGCGCAGATCCCGGGCGTCAAGGTCGCCGGCAAGACCGGTACGGCGCAGAGCGCGCCCGACCGTCCGCCGTACGCCTGGTTCGTGTCGTTCGCCCCCGCCGACACCCCCGCCGTCGCGGTCGCCGTCCTCGTGCAGGACGCCGGCGTCGCGCGCGACCAGATCTCCGGCAGCGGCCTCGCGGCCCCGATCGCCAAGGCCGTGATGGAGGCGGTGATCGGCAAGTGAGCGACGACCAGGGGATCGGCGGCGGCCGACCGCTACGAGCGCATCGAGCGGATCGCGACCGGCGGCATGGGCGAGGTCTGGCGCGCCCGCGACACCGTGCTCGGCCGCGAGGTCGCGGTGAAGGTGCTCAAGCAGGAGTACGCCGACGACCCGACCTTCCGCGCCCGCTTCGCCGCCGAGGCCCGGCATGCCGCCGGCCTGCACCACCCGGGCATCGCCTCGGTCTTCGACTACGGCGCCGTCGAGGGCGAGGCGCCGTACCTCGTGATGGAGCTCGTCGACGGGCGGCCGCTGTCCGAGCTGCTCGCCGGCGACCGCGCGATCGACCCCGAGCAGGCGCGGCTGCTCGCGCTCCAGGTGGCCGAGGGCCTCGCCGTCGCCCACCAGGCCGGCGTCGTCCACCGCGACGTGAAGCCGGCCAACCTGCTGGTCACCCCCGACGGCCGGGTGAAGATCACCGACTTCGGCATCGCGCGGGCCACCGACTCGGTGCAGTACACCCAGACCGGTCAGATCGTCGGCACTCCTCACTACCTCTCCCCCGAGCAGGCGCGCGGCGAGACGGCGACGGCGGCCAGCGACGTCTACGCGCTCGGGGTGGTGCTCTTCGAGTGCCTCAACGGCACCCGTCCCGTTCGTGGCCGACAGCCCGATCGCGACCGCGCTGGCGCACATCCGCGACGAGGTCCCACCGCTGCCCGACACCGTCCCGCCGGCGCTGGCCGCCGTCGTACGCCGGGCGCTGGCGAAGAACCCCGCCGAGCGCTACGCAGACGGAGCCGCCCTCGCCGCCGCGCTCCGCGACGCCGGCGGCCAGGGCGGAGCAGCGGTGCCTCCTCCCGCTTCGACGCAGGTGATGCCCGCCGCCGTACCCGCCGCCGTCGGCTCCGGACACGCGCGAGACCGCACCGGTCGCCGAGCCGCCGCCGGCACGGGTCACCACCACCGAGGAGCGCAACCGCGGGCCGTTGTACGCCGCCGCGGCGGTCGTCCTCGTGGTCCTCGCTGGCCCTGCTGATCTGGCACCCGTGGACCGACAACACCACCTCCGACGGCTCCACCCCCGGCCAGGACACGGTCGAGGTCCGCGCGGCCGACTACATCGGCGACCCGGTCTCGCAGGTCGAGGACGCGCTGGCCGCCAAGGGCCTGAAGACCACGACCCACGAGGTCGACAACTCCGGCAACCACGACGCCGACACGGTCGCCGACCTCAGCCCCACCGGCCAGGTGGACACGGGCAGCACCATCACCCTCGACGTCTGGGGCGAGCCGGCCCGACAAGCCCGAGAAGACCAAGGGCCCGGACAAGACCAAGTCGCCCAAGCCCGAGCCGAGCACGCCCGACGACACCCGACACACCCGGGCCGAGCGGCAACTCCGGGAACGGCGGCGGGAACGGCAACGGGAACGGCAACGGCAACGGCAACGGCGCGAGCAGCAGCCCGGCGCCGGGCGGACGCGCCTCGACGAATGCGCAGCCCAGCACGGGCACGAAGGGAGACTGAACCTGCGATGACGGAACCGCAACGGATCGGCGGACGCTACGAGGTGGGCGAGCTCCTCGGGCGTGGCGGCATGGCCGAGGTCCGCAAGGGCACCGACGTGCGGCTCGGACGGACGGTCGCGATCAAGCGGCTGCGCACCGACCTCGCCAGCGACGCCACCTTCCAGGCCCGGTTCCGCCGCGAGGCCCAGTCGGCCGCGTCGCTCAACCACCCCGCCATCGTGTCGGTCTACGACACCGGCGAGGAGATGTCGACCGACGGCAGCAACGTCGCCCAGCCCTACATCGTGATGGAGTACGTCGCCGGCCGGACCCTGCGCGACATCCTCCGCGAGGGCCGCAAGATCCTGCCCGAGCGCGCCCTCGAGATCACCTCCGGCGTGCTCGCCGCCCTCGACTACAGCCACCGGGCCGGCATCATCCACCGCGACATCAAGCCCGGCAACGTGATGCTCACCCCGTCGGGCGACGTGAAGGTGATGGACTTCGGCATCGCCCGCGCGGTCTCCGACGCCTCGAGCACGATGACCCAGACCGCGGCGGTCGTCGGCACCGCGCAGTACCTCTCCCCCGAGCAGGCGCGCGGCGAGAACGTCGACTCCCGCTCCGACGTCTACTCCACGGGCTGCCTGCTCTACGAGCTGCTCACCGGCCGGCCGCCGTTCGTCGGCGACAGCCCCGTGTCGGTGGCCTACCAGCACGTGCGCGAGCAGGCGCCGCCTCCCTCGAGCCTCGACGAGGACCTCACGCCCGAGCTCGACGCCATCGTGATGAAGTCGCTCGCGAAGAACGTCGGCGACCGCTACCCGAGCGCCGCGGCGATGAAGGCCGACATCGACCGCTACCTCGCCGGCAAGCCCGTGCAGGCGCCGGCCGTGATGCCGGTCCCGGCCACCGGCTTCATCCCGCCGGACACCCCGACCCAGTACACCCAGGTGCAGGACGCGGACGACGAGCCGGAGAAGAAGCGACGCGGCCCGCTCATCCTGTTGCTGCTCCTGCTCGTCGCCCTGATCGTGGCGGCGCTGATCCTCGGGCCGAAGCTGTTCAAGGCCGCTCCCGAGCAGCAGCAGGTGCCCACGATCACCGGGCTCACCCGCGCGCAGGCCGAGCGCACCATCCAGGACAGCAGTCTCACCGTGGGCAACGTGACCAGCGCCGCCAGCAAGGAGGTCGCCGAGGGCCGCGTCATCTCCCAGACCCCCGAGGCGGGCGACCAGGTCGATCCCGACAGCAAGGTCGACTTCGTGGTCTCCACCGGCAAGCCCGCCGTACCCCTGCCCGACGTGGTCGGCCAGAACAAGGACGACGCCGCCGACCAGCTGCGCAGCCTCGGGTTGCGGGTGGTGCTCACCGAGCGCGACGCCGACGACCCGAAGGACCAGGTCGTCGAGATGCAGCCGCCCGGCGGCACCCAGGTCTCCGACGGCTCGAAGGTCACGCTCTTCTGGTCCGACGGGCCCGAGGAGGTGCCCAACGTCATCGGCAAGACCGAGGCCGAGGCCACCCAGCTGATCGAGGACGCAGGGTTCAAGGTCAGCCGGGTGACCGACTCCACGACCGAGGCCAAGAAGGGCACCGTGCTGCAGCAGAGCCCGTCGCAGGGCCAGACCCTCGACAAGGGCAGCACCGTGACGATCGTGGTCTCGACGTACGTCGCACCCTCGGCACCGCCGTCACCGTCGACCTCACCCTCGACGTTGCCGTAGCGCAGCTCGGGACGTCAGTCGCGGTCGACGCTGGCCAGCGGCTTGGCGGTCGCGTAGCGCAGGTCGCTGCTGCCGGTGTACCCCGGCATGGTGACGTCGTCGTCGGTGCTCACCTTGTAGCCGAGGTGGTGGGAGTCGACGTAGGTCTTGTAGCCCGCGATGTAGTCGCTGGAGTCGAGCGCGGTCTGCAGCGCGTCGAGGTCGCCGATGGCGGTGATCTCGTACGGCGGGGCGTACGGCACGCCGTGGAGCACGACGGTGTTGCCGACGCACTTGATCCCGGTGGTGCTGATCACCCGCTGCTTCTGCAGGGTCATCGCCTCGGCGCCACCGCTCCACAGCGCGTTGACCACGGCCTGGATGTCCTGCTGGTGCACGACCAGCTCGTCGGGGGTGACCTCGCCCTTCTCCACGGCGCGGTTGATCTCGTCCTTGGGCGCGTCGCTGAGCACGACCGTGATCGCCGGGCCGCGCACCGACTCGAACCCCGCGGGGCCGCGCAGCTCGTCGACCTGCTGCTGGAGGTTGCTGACCTGGGCGTCGTCGACGTTCTTGCCGAGCCGGTCCACCTCCTTGGTGAGGGAGGCGACCTGCTGCTGCTGGGCGTCGGTGCGCTCCCGCTGCTGGCGTACGACGGTGTCCAGGTCGGTCACGCTGGAGGCCCGGAGGTCGAGCCCGCCGGCGTCGATCGCACTGGTGACGAAGAGTCCTCCGGCCACCACGAACACCACGACCGCGGCCAGTCGCCAGGTGGGCGGCCGCCGGAGGCGGAAGCGACGGCGCGTCGTGCTCGACGGGTCGCTCGGGGAGTCGCTCAACGGGGCGCCTTCGGTGGGGTGGGCATCGCTTGACTACGCTAGCCGACGAGCCCACGCGCCCGATCCGAGGAGAAGCACCGTGTCCAAGCCGTCTGCCCGCAAGCCCACCGTGGTCACGAGCGGGTACGAGACGTCGATCCCGCGCTGCGTGATCGCGGCGGCTCTGGTCGTGCTGGGCATCGCCTGGATGGCCGTCTACTACACGGTGGCGCGCGACGCGGCCCTCGCCCTGCCCGGCGCCAAGAAGCCGAGCAACCCGCTGCCGTTCATGGCCGACCTCGAGAAGTGGAACTACCTGATCGGCTTCGGGCTGATCTTCGTCGGGCTCGCCGTCTCGGCGCACAAGTCGACGCCGCTGGGCCGCGGCCGCGGCGTGGTGATCGGGATGCTCGGCTGCTTCGGGCTCGGCCTGGTCTGGATCGTGCTGTTCTACTTCATCGGCTCGGACAGCTCGGTGCCGGTGATGAACGACCTCGGCCAGTACAACCTGCTCGTGGGCATCGGTTTCATGGCCGTCGGCTTCACCTTCGCCACCAAGTGGGAGTAGCTCGCAGCCCCGGCTGAGTTACACGCGTGTAGTTCTCCACAGAGTTGTCCCCAGCTGTGGACAACTTTCGGAGGGTCAGGCGAGCGCCGTGGCCTTGGCGGCGCAGAGCAGCAGCGAGACCGCCAGCACCGCGCCGGTGACGCTCCACTGCACCAGCGAGCGGTTGCTCCGCGGGGCGTAGACCATCGCGGTGCCGATGACCGCCCCGCCGACCAGGCCGCCGATGTGGGCCTGCCAGGAGATGCCGCCGGCGGTGAAGGTGAAGACCAGGTTGATCGCGATCAGCGCCAGCAGCGCCTGCACCTGCCCACGCAGCTTGATCGCGACCACGGCCAGCGCGCCCATCAGCCCGAACATCGCGCCGGAGGCGCCGTAGGTCTGGCTGTGCGGCTCGGCGAACAGCATCACCGTCGCCGAGCCGGCCAGCGCCGAGACCAGGTAGAGGGCGAGGAACCGCGACCGTCCGAGGACGTTCTCGAGCACGGGCCCGAGGAAGTACAGCGTGAGCATGTTCAGCCCGATGTGCAGCAGCGTGATGTGCGTGAACGCCGAGGTCATCAGCTGCCACCAGGCGCCGTCGGACACGCCCCGGACGATGTCGACGGTGCCGTCCGGCTGACGGAAGGCCGTCGACTCGGGCAGCAGCGCCAGCTTGTCGATCAGCCTGCTGGTGGAACCGCCGGTGGCCAGGATGGCCAGCCAGACCAGCGCGTTCAGCCCGATCAGCACGAAGGTGGTGATGCGCGGGTCGCTGACCCGCTGACCGCCGTACGGCGTGCGCGTCTGCCGGGTCGACTTCGCGCCCTCCTTGACGCAGGTGGGGCACTGGAAGCCGACCGCGGCCGAGCGCATGCAGTCGGGGCAGATCGGCCGGGAGCACCGCTGGCACCTGATCCAGGTCTCGCGATCGGTGTGGCGGTAGCAGACAGGTGGGGCGTCCGGGACGCTCCCGGCCCCGGGGGTGGTCACCCTCGCTCGATCTCCACCGTCTCGATGATCACGGGCTCGACCGGCCGGTCGCCGGGACCCGTGGCCGTCGTTGCCGATCGCGTCCACGACGTCGCGGCTGGCCTGGTCGGCCACCTCGCCGAAGATGGTGTGCTTGTTGTTCAGCCAGGGCGTGGCCGCGGTGGTGACGAAGAACTGCGAGCCGTTGGTGCCCGGGCCGGCGTTGGCCATGGCCAGCAGGTAGGGCTTGCTGAACTGCAGCTCGGGGTGGAACTCGTCCTTGAACGTGTAGCCGGGCCCGCCGGTGCCGGTGCCGAGGGGGCACCCGCCCTGGATCATGAAGTTGTCGATGACGCGGTGGAAGCCGAGGCCGTCGTAGTAGCGCTCGCCGGACCGGCCGGCGTCGTCCTTGTAGTCCTTGGTCCCCTCCGCGAGACCGGTGAAGTTCTCCACGGTCTTCGGCGCGTGGTCGGGGAACAGGTTGATCACGATGTCGCCACGGTTCGTCTTCAGCGTGGCCTTGAGGTCGGACATGACTGCCTTTCGGGAGCGTGCGATGAACGATCGTCGGCTCCGATCCTCGCACGCAGCCCCAGAGCCGGTCCCGTCTGCCCCTGGCGGACGCCTACCCACCGCCCGCGGGCTGACACGGGTTTATTTACGGACCGCGGGCGGGCAGGATGACAGGAAGGCCACCGCAGTCAGTGACGAAAGAGGGATGACCGGACCCATGTTGAAGAAGAGCCGCAAGGACACGCTCGTGGAGCAGGCACAAGACCTGGTCAACGACATCTCCGAGGCCATCGCCCCGCACGTCGAGAGGGCCAAGGACGAGCTCGGCCCGCGCCTCGCGGACGCCAAGGAGCAGCTCGGCCCCAAGATCACCGACGCCAAGGACGCGCTGGCCCCCAAGATCGCCGACGCGAAGGAGCAGCTCGCCCCGAAGCTCGCCGAGGCCCGGGACCAGGCCGCGCCGTACGTCGAGACCGCCCGCGACCGCTTCGTCAACGAGGTCGTCCCCGCCGTGCAGCAGGCCGTCAGCGACGCCAAGGACCAGGCCGCCCCCGTCATCGAGGAGGCCAAGCGTCGTGGCTCGCTGGCCGCCGACGCCGTCAAGGGTGAGCCGCCGGCGAAGAAGGGCGGGAAGAAGAAGTGGTTCTTCCTCGCTGCCGTCGCCGGTGCGGGTGCCTTCGTGTTCAAGAAGCTGCGCAGCGAGCGACGAGTCGGCCAACAACTGGCAGACGTCCTACGCCCCCAAGCCGGCGCCCGCCGCGCCTCCGGCCCCGCCGAGCCCGTCGGCCCCGATGGCCGGCAGCCACGCCGCTGACACCGCCGTCGACAGCGCCTCCACCAGCGTCGGCGATGCCACCGGGGCCAACCCGGGCGAGACGCTCTCGGACGCCGTGGAGGAGCCGCACCCCGTCACCACGCCGGACGCCCCGGCCGAGGACGTCGACGTGGCCGACGTGGACGAGCCCACGAAGTAGTCCCAGATCACGCGACGGCCCGCCTCACCGGTGGTGGGGCGGCCGTCCTGTCCATCTTCTTGCGGGGCAGGTCCACCGGGCGGTGCTCGTCGACCCAGTCGTCGACGCGCGCCCACCACTCGTAGAGCCACTCGATGCGCGCCTCCCGGTCGGTGGGGATCTCCTCGCGCGGGATCCGCCACCAGCCCATCAGCAGCCGCTTGTCCATCGGCAGCGAGTGCCACACGTCGGCGATGGTGACGACGTGGTCGAGGCCGGTGTGCGCGACCAGGAGCACGTCGGCCTCCGGCGCCGCCTCGAGCGCGGCCAGCACGCCACCGGGCCTGGGCGCGAGGACGTTCATCATCTCGGCGGCCCGGTCGGCCATGCCGTGCAGCCCGAGCTTGTTCAGCCGGTTGATGGCCCGCTCGCGCCGTGCCGGGGTGAAGTTGCCGCCCTCCGGGAAGATCACGAACGCGTCGTTCTCGTCGAGGTTGCGGGCCAGGTCGCCGATCTCGGCCTCGAGGTCACGACCCTGGCCGCGGTGGGAGGAGATGAACCGGCTGGGCAGCCGGGTGAGCAGCACGCCGAGCGCCGGGTCCCAGGCGAGCATCTCCTTGAGCACCACGCGCGGCTCGCGGCCGTACCAGTGCATCAGCGCGTACATCAGCGTGAAGGAGTCCCCGGGGCCGGCATGGCGGCAGAAGACGAGCAGCGGCTCGCCGGGATAGGCGTCCGGGGACGGTCCGACGGTCTCGATCTTCAGGCGCAGCACCCGCCGGGCCTCACGGAAGAACACCACGAGGTAGCTCTGCACCAGGTCGTAGTGGATCCGCTCGAAGAACGGGTTGCGGATGAAGATCCCGAAGCCCGAGGCGATCCAGAGCCCGAACAGCTCCACCAGGATGATGCTCTCGAGGGTCAGGTGCACCACACCGAGCCACAGCAGCCGCACCGGTCGGAGCCAGCCCGGGACGAACGGCGAGACGATGTAGCCGCCCACCAGCCACAGCGGCAGCGTCGTCCACAGCAGCACGGTCACCACGATGAACAACGGCGCGACCACGGCTCGTTGCACGACGACCGTGATCACGTGGCGCATCAGAGGTGCTCCGCGAGGTAGGCCCTGCTGCCGTCGTACGCCGCCTCGATGCGCCCCTCCACCCGGGAGGCGTCCCGGTAGACCCAGGGCGAGTCGTCCTTGGCCGAGCCACCGGCCGGCAGCACGTGGGCCGTGACGCCCTCGGGCAGCTCCGCCATCTCGCGCACGAAGCGGTGCCGTCGCGCGATCTCGAAGGAGACCCGGGCGACCTCCCAGGGCTTGCGGGGGGCCTTCAGCGGCCGGTCGACGCGGCCGACCTGGAGCACGAAGATGCGCGTCGCACCGAGCTCGACCGCGCGCCCGAGGGGGATCGAGTTCACGATGCCGCCGTCGAGGTAGTGCTCCTTGCCGACCTTGGCCGGGGGCAGCAGCCCGGGGACGGCCGCGCTGGCGACCACGGCCGGCACCACCGGTCCCTCGCTGAACCAGGTCTCCGCCGACCGCTCGATGCTGGCCGCGCAGCACTGGAACTGCACCGCGAGCTGCTCGAAGGTGAGGTCGCCGAACTCGTCGTCGAGCCGCTCGCGCAGGGGCTCGGCGGAGTGGATGTGGGTGCCGGTGCGGACGGCCCGGGTGACCTGGCGCCAGGGGGTGTCGCCGTAGACGTCGTTGCTCGCGGACACCGAGTCCCACAGGTCGATCAGGCGGTCGACCACGCCGGGGGTCGGGTCGGTGGCGACCACCAGCCCGTTCAGCGCGCCGACCGAGGTCCCGACGATCAGGTCCGGCCGCACGTCGTACTCGAACAGGGCGCGGAGCATGCCCACCTCGACCGCGCCGAGCAGCCCGCCTCCGCCGAGGACGAAGGCGGTGCGCTCGCTCATGGCCCGGTCAGACTCTCGGTCAGACGCCTGCGGTCGCGAGCTCGGGGTGCTCGGCACGCACCTTCTGGGTGGCCCGGTGCTCGACCCAGAAGATCAGGATCGGGATCAGCCCGGCGAGCAGCACGAGGCCGGTGAACGGCCAGGACCACCTCAGCCGTCGTGCGAGCGTGAAGGACACCACGAGGTAGACCATGTAGATCCAGCCGTGCGCGACTCCGACGAGCGCCGTGAGGTTGTCGCCGGTCGTCTGCAGCGAGGTGCCGTCGGCGGGGAAGTACTTCAGCGGCACCGCCACGAAGACGAGGACCGTCAGCAGCACGCCCACGATCATCGCGAGCACACGGTAGGCGGTGAAGAGGTTGCGCACCCGCTCAACTTATCCGGCGACCGGCTGCGCCGGCTCGGCGGCCGCCTCGAGCTGGTCGCGGCACCAGCGCAGCCAGATGTAGATCGCGAAACCGCCGAAGATCCACCACTGGAAGGCGTAGAGCAGGTTGCGCAGGTGCGAGGTGTTCGAGACCTCGGGGACCGACTCGGGCGTCACCTTCTCCAGCCCGTCGGTGCCGGCTCCCGCATCCTTGGCCACGACGTACGCCGAGTACAGATCGGCGTCGACGTGCTCCACGACGCTGGCGATCCGCATCTCCGGGATCACGTCGTCCTCGGGGTCGCTGTCGGTGGCGCCGGTGCCCTCGGAGGCCTGCAGGTAGCCACTGACCTCGACCGGCCCGCTCGGCTCCGGTGCCTCGGGACGGGCCGACCAGCCGCGTACGACGGGCATCGCGCTGTCGCCGACGAGCACCGGTGTCATCACCCAGTAGCCGCGCTTCCCGTGCAGGTCCCGGTCGGCGACGTACAACGTGCCCTTCGGCAGCCAGGTCCCCTCGAAGGTCACCGGCTGGCCGAGGTACTGCCCGGGGAACGGGTCGTCGCCGCTCATCACCTTGGTCAACGGCAGCGCTGCGGCCTTCGAGAGGTCGCGCGCGTCCGCGTCCCGGCCGGCCTGCCAGGCGTGCAGCTGCCAGATCCCCAGACCGATCGCCGCGGCCACCGCCACGAGCATCAACAGGTGCGCGCCCCAGGAGCGGGGAGAGAGGAGGACACGCACCCCGAAAGCCTACGGTCGGGGTCGTCGCATCCAGACGTGCGGGATCCCGTCCTCGTCGTACGGCTCGCTGACCGCCTCGAAGCCCAGGCTGCCGTAGAACCCGGCCAGGTGCGCCTGCGCCCCGAGCTCGACGGACTCGCCCGGCCAGCGCTGCGCGCAGGTGTCCAGGGCCCGCTGCATCAGCCGGCGGGCGAGCCGCTGTCCGCGCGCCGCCGGCGCCACGATCACCCGGCCGATCCGCGGGACCGCGTGCTGGTCGTCGGGCGCGAGCACCCGGGCGTACGCCGCGATCGCGTCGGTCCTTCCGATGACGTGCACGGTCCCCTGGGTGAGGTCGAGCCCGTCGATGTCCTGGTAGGCACACTCCTGCTCGACCACGAACACCGCCGACCGCAGCGCGAGCACGTCGTACAACGTGGCCACGTCGAGCTCGACGCCCTCGACCTCGGACCAGGACAGCTCGCCGGTTGTCATGGAGGCATTCTCGCGTGCCCGTGGTGCACTGGTCGGGTGCGGTTCGGTGCGCATCTGCCGCTGATGGACCTGGGCTCTCCGCGCTGGAGCGTCGAGGCCCTCGTGGAGTACGCCGAGACGGCGACCGCCCTGGGCTTCGAGGCCATCTGCGCCAACGACCACCTGGTGTTCGGCACGCCCTGGCTGGACGGACCCACCGCACTCGCGGCCGTCGCCGCCGCGACCGGGGACGCCCGACTGGTCACCACGGTGGCCAACCCGGTCGTCCGCGGGCCGGCCGCGCTGGCCAAGACGCTGGCAGGCCTCGACGTCCTCTCCGGTGGCCGGGTCGTCGCCGGACTCGGGCCGGGATCGTCGGCCCGCGACTACGAGGCCGTCGGCGTCTCGTTCGACGAGCGCTGGCCCCGCTTCGGCGACGCGCTCGCGGCGATGGCTGCGCTGCTGCGGGGCGATGCCTACGAGGGCCGGTTCTACAGCTGCCCGTCGACGCTCGCACCACTGCCGGTGCAACCCGGTGGCATCCCGTTGTGGGTCGCGAGCTGGGGATCCGACCACGGCCTGAACCGCGCAGCGCGTGCCGGCGACGGTTGGCTGGCCTCGGCGTACAACACCACTCCGGAGGACTTCGGTCGTGCCTGGGCCTCGATGCCGGATCGCCTCGAGGCGGCAGGCCGGCCCCTCGCGGGATTCGCGAACGCACTGGCCACGATGTGGTTCCACCTCGACGACCAGCACGGTCCCGCCGTGCTCGAGGAACGCCTGGCCCCGGTCATGCACCGCCCGGTCGAGGAGCTGCGCGAGCGCCTCCCCTTCGGCCCGGCCGAGGCCATGGTCGAGAAGCTGGCCGCCTTCCGCGACGCCGGCCTGCAGTGGGCCTTCGTCTGGCCCGTCGGTGACGAGCTCGAGCAGCTGCACCGCTTCAGCGACCAGGTGATGCCGGCCTTCCGCTGAACGCTCAGGCGACCGGCTGCCGCTCGTCCTCGACCTCGCGGGCGTCGTCGGGGACCTGCAGCGCAGCGAGCTTCTCGCCCTCGACGTCCACGTTGGGCAGCAGCCGGTCCAGCCAGGCCGGGAGCCACCACGCCTTGTCACCGAGCAGGTACATCACGGCCGGGATCAGCGCCATCCGCACCACGAAGGCGTCGAAGAAGACCGCGGCGGCCAGGGCGAAGCCGATCGACTGGATCAGCGGGTTGTCCTGGAGCATGAAGGCGGCGAAGACCGAGATCATGATCGTCGCGGCGGCCGACACGACGCGGGCGCTGTGCCGGAACCCGTCCACGACGGCCTCCCGTGCGGTGGCCCCGTGCACGAACGCCTCACGCATCCGGGTGACCAGGAAGACCTGGTAGTCCATCGCCAGCCCGAAGACGATCCCGATCACGATGATCGGCATGAAGCTGACCAGCGGCTGACCCTCGACCAGCCCGAACAGGCCCTCCTGGAAGACCAGCACGGTCGCACCGAGCGTGGCCAGCACCGAGAGCAGGAAGCCCAGGGTCGCGGTCAACGGGACCAGGATCGAGCGGAACACGAGCATGAGCAGCACGAAGGCGAGCCCGATCACGACGGCGAGGTACGCCGGCAGTGCGCCGGAGAGCCGGTCGGAGACGTCGGTCTGGATCGCGGTGAGCCCGGTGACTCCGACCGTCGTCGAGGTGGCCTTCTCGATGTCGCCCTGGCCCGCCCGCAGGCTGGCCAGCAGGTCGAGGGTGGCCTGGTCGTCCGGGCCGCTCGAGGGGGTGATCAGCACCTGTGCGCCGGTGCCGGCCTTGTTCATCCCGACGATCTGGGCGTTCGCGACGCCCTTCTCGTCGGCCGCCCAGCGCACGACCTCGCCGAAGGCGGCCTGACGGTCTGCGGCGGGAGCGCCCCGGCCGTCGACGACGAGCAGCAGCGGGGCCTCACGGCCCGGGCCGAACGCCTCGCTGATCAGGTCCGAGGCCTTGCGCTGGGTGGTGGTCGCCGCTGCGGTCGAGTCGCTCGGCAGGGCCAGGTGCAGGCCCTGCAGCGGCAGGGCGAGGGCACCCAGGCCGACGACGACCAGCATGACGACGGCGACCGGTGCCCGGCCGAGAGCGCGTGCCCAGCGGACGCCGTTGTTGAGGATCAGGCCGTCCTCGTCACGCTTGACGTGCTGCTTGCGGATGCTCCCGCCGAACGCCTTGGACTTCAGCAGGCCGAGGATCGCCGGGAGCAGGGTGAGCGCCACGAGCACGGCGAGCAGGACGGTGCCTGCCGCCGCGAGGCCCATGCCGGTGAGGAACGGGATGCCGACGACGCTGAGCGCGGAGAGCGCGATCAGCACGGTGAGTCCGGCGAAGACGACCGCGGAACCCGCCGTACCGACGGCGCGACCGACCGCCTCCTGCCGGTCATCGGTGTGGTGCAGCTCGGTGCGGTAGCGCATCAGGATGAACAGCGTGTAGTCGATGCCGACCGCCAGGCCGACCATGGTGGCGAGCGTGGGCGTGGACGTGCCGATGGTGGTGAAGGCCGTCGCCAGGTAGATGCCGATCATGCCGAGGCCGACGCCGACCAGCGCGGTGATGATGGGCAGGCCGGCCGCGATCAGCGAGCCGAAGGTGATGATCAGCACGAGCAGGGCGACGCCGACACCGAGCAGCTCGCTCTTGCCACCGGTCTCGGGCATGGACTGCATCCCGGAGCCGTTGACCTCGGCCGTCAGCCCGTGGTCGCGCGCGGTGGCGAGTGCGTCGTTCACCGCCGTCTGGGTCGCGGGCTGCACGTCCGCCACGGTCTTCACGGCAAAGGTCCAGCTGATGGTGCCGACCCGGCCGTCCTGGCTCAGCGGCAGCAGCGTCCGGGCGTTCGCCTGGGCGGTGGCCTTGGGCGTCCCCGACTTCTCGGCGCCGGCGACGGCCTGCTGGTACTGCGCGTCGGACGCCTGGACCGGGTTGGCGAGCTTGGTCGTCGGCATCTGCGGTGCCGCCTGCAGGTCGGCGATCAGAGCGTCGACCTGGTCGGCGTACGCCGCCTCCCGCAGGGTGTGGCCCTTCGGGGCGGCGACGACGACCGTCGCGCTCGCCTGGTCCTGCGCGTCGGCGGTGTCGGGGAACAGCTGCTTCTGCAGGTCCTGGGCCTTGAGCGACGGGATGCCGGGGATCGAGAAGGTGTCGACCATCGGCTTGGAGATGGCGCCCGACAGGGCAGCGAAGCCGATCAGCGCGACCAGCCAGGCCGCGATGAACACGGGCCAGCGACGGTAGGCGGTCTTGCCGAGGCGGTAGAGCAGGGTGGCCATGGGTACTCCTGTGGGAAGGCGTGGTGCACCAGCGCCGCACCGGCCGGTGTGGCGCTGAGAGGTGGATGGGGTCAGGTCAGAAGGTCTCGGGCGGTTCCGAGGGCTTCGGTGAACAAGGTGCTGAGATCGGTGGACGTCACCTCGAGGTAGCGCTGCATCGCGAGGTGGAAGCACGCGAGCACGAGCGCGATGGCCACGTCGACGCGACGACGGTCGAAGTGGGTGCCTTCGCGGGCCTCGATGTAGGGCATGCAGGCCTCGACGCACTCCTCGAGCCGCTGGTGGGCGAGCGCGATCAGCCGCGGGTTGGCCAGCATCACCTCACGGCCGCGGGCGACGTCCTCGCGGGTCTCCGGGCTCTCGGCGAGGATGCTGCGCACGACCTCGGCCAGGTCGTCGACGAGGTGGCCGTGGGGTCCGCCGGTGCTGAACGTCTCGAGCAGCTCGGCGCTGAGCACGGGAGGACCGCCGAGCACGGCGTCGTCCTTGCCCGGGAAGTAGTTGAACAGCGTGCGTCGGGAGACCCCGGCCAGCTCGGCCAGGTCGTCCATGGTGAACCCGTCGAGCCCTCGCTCGAGGCTGAGCCGCTGCGCGCAGCCGGTGATCCGGTGCGCGGTGAGCCGGCGCTTCTCCGCGCGGGCATCCCCCTGCTCCAGCACCTCGATTGCACTCTGCGTCATAGAGTGCATTCTTGCACTCTGCTCGGCGGAGTGCAAATCGGGGCTGGTCAGCCTCAGCTGAGGTCCTGCGGCCAGGGCGCGGTTCTCCCCGGCGCGACGCTCCAGCACGGCCCGCTCGCCGTCGTTGCGGGTGCGCGACACTGCCTCGGCGAAGGCCTCCGCGGCGTCGGCGTGGAGTCCGGCGCGCTCGAGCAGGTCGCCGCGGACGCTCGGGATGAGCGGGGAGTCGCCGAGCGCCTCGGGATCGACCTCCTCCAGGACGGCCAGACCGGTGCCTGCGTCGTACGCACGTCCGTGCGCGACGGCCCGGTTGACCTCGACGACCGGTCCGGGCGCGGCCTCGGCCAGGACGTCGTACAGGACCGCGATCCGTCGCCAGTCGGTGAGCTCGGCCCGCGCGGCCCGGGCGTGCTGCGCCGCGATGGCGGCCTGGACGAAGTAGCGACCGACCGGGCGGCCGCTCGCGGCCAGTCCCTCCGCCTTCTGCAACGCCGCCAGTCCGCGCTTGATCAGCAGCTGGTCCCACCGCGACCGGTCCTGCGCCTCGAGCAGCACGGGCACTCCGTCGTCGTCGAGCCGGGCCGGGATCCGCGACCCCTGGATCTCCAGCAGCGCCTGCAGTCCGAGCACCTCGGGCTCGTCGGGCGCGAGATCGGCGAGCAAGCGGGCCAACCGCATGCCCTCGTTGGCCAGCTCCGGCCGCATCCAGTCCTCGCCGGCGGTCGCGGAGTACCCCTCGTTGAAGACCAGGTAGATCACCGCCATCACGTCGTCGAGCCGGCGTACCCGGTCCTCGCCGGTGGGCAGCTCGAAGTCGGCGCGCGCGTCGGCCAGCGTCTTCTTCGCCCGGGAGATCCGCTGCCGCATGGTCGACTCGTTCGTCAGGAAACCGCGCGCGATCTCTGCGGTGGTCAGCCCGCCGACCAGCCGCAGCGTCAGCGCTGCCCGGGACTCCGGGGTGAGCGAGGGGTGGCAGCACAGGAAGACCAGCCGGAGGACGTCGTCCTCGATGTGGTCGACCTGGGAGTCGAGATCGGGCATGCCGTCCTCCTCCCGCAGGTCGCGGCCGAGCAGCTCGGTCTTCCGCCGCAGCGTCTCGGCACGACGGAACTGGTCAACGGCGCGGCGCTTGGCGGTGGTCATCAACCAGGCGCCCGGGTTGCCGGGGATGCCCGCGTCGGGCCACTGCTCCAGCGCGGACACGAGCGCGTCCTGGGCCAGGTCCTCGGCCAGGCCCGACGTCGCGGGTCATCCGCGTGAGCGCTCCCACGAGGCGGGCCGACTCGGCACGCCAGGTGGCGGTGATCGCCTCGGAGGTGGTGGGCTCAGCCTGCACTCGGCAAGGCTAGAGCCCACCGCACCGCGACGGTCACGTCGTGAGACCTCAGGCGTCGCGCGGGTCGGGCGGCCCGTCGGAGATCTGTCGCAGCGTGGAGACCACCTCGACCTCGGGCCAGTGCGTGGCGTGCAGCTCGGCGAACGTCTCGTGGTCAGCGATGGCCTCCTCGAGCGTGTCGTACTGCAGGATCGCCCATCCGCCCACGACCTCCTTGGCCTCGGCGTACGGCCCGTCGACGCGCGTGACCTCGCCCTTGCGGACGATGAAGTTGACGGCGTCCTCGGTGCCGTACAGCCCGCCCCCGTCGAGGAACACGCCCGAGGCGACCCGCTCCCCGATGTGCTCGTCCATCGCCTCGAACAGGGCCTGCGGCGGCTCGCCCTGGCCCTCTTCCATCCTCACGAAACCCATGAATCGCGGCATCAGTAGCTCCTTGTCCTGCAGCCCCGCTTGTCGGTGGCCACCTCATGCATACGTCGAACGGGCCAGCGGGTGTGCGACATCGTCGGAGAAGAAAGTTTCACACCCGGTTCGCTGCCGGGCCTTCTCCTGGGCTCGTTCCTCGGCCTTGCGCGTCTTCTCGGCGTCCCGCGCGGCCAGCCGCTCCTCGCGACTGGCTCGCTGGGCCTCCTCGAGCGCCTGCTTCTTGGCCTCGGCCTCCTTGGCCTGCTCCGCCTCCTCGATCAGCTCGGGCGGCGGGGGCGGCAGGATCGGCCCGCCCAACGTACGGCGGGGCGCGATCGGGCCGTCCTTGGAGCTCTCGGGCATCAGCTCTCCTCAGGCGCCGGCGTCTCGGAAGTCGGCTCGTCGGGAGCGGCTTCCTCGATGCCGATTGTTGCACTCGGGTCCGAGGAATCGGTCGCCTCCGCCTCCTCGATCGCCTCCTCGACTGCTTCCTCGACGGCGGCGTCCTGCTCGACGCTGCGAGCGACCACGGCGACGCTGTCGCCGTTCTTGGGCGTCACGAACCGCACGCCCATCGTCGAGCGTCCGGTGGGCCGGAAGTTCTCGTCGATGGGGCTGCGCACCACCTGGCCGCCGGAGGTGATCGACAGGATCTCGTCGCCCTCGACCACGATGAACGCACCGACCAGGCCGCCGCGGTCCTCGTTGGCCAGCGACATCGCCTTGATGCCGAGACCGCCGCGGGACTGGGTGCGGTAGTCGTTGATGCGGGTGCGCTTGGCGAAGCCGCCGTCGGTGATGGTGAAGACGTACTGCTCGGCGACCTCCGGGGCGTCCTCGGCGTCGCCCTCGACGGCCTCCTCGGCCGCGACCTGCTCGGCGCGGATCACCGACATCGAGAGCAGCGAGTCACCGTCGCGGAACTTCATGCCGCGTACGCCGCTGGTGGCGCGACCCATCGGACGCAGCTGGTCGTCGTCGGCGGTGAACCGGATCGCCTGTCCCTTGCGGGAGACGAGCAGGATGTCGTCGTCGGCGTTGACCAGCTCGGCGCCGATCAGCTCGTCGTCCTCCTCGCGGAAGTTGATCGCGATGACGCCGGCCTGACGCGGGCTGTTGTAGTCCGAGAGGTTGGTCTTCTTGACCAGGCCCGCACGGGTGGCGAGCACGAGGTACGGCGCCTGCTCGTAGTCGCGGATCGCCAGCACCTGCGCGATCTGCTCGTCGGGCTGGAAGGACAGCAACCCGGCGACGTGGCCGCCCTTGGCGTCGCGCGACGCCTCGGGGAGGTTGTAGGCCTTGGTGCGGTAGACGCGTCCGGCCGTGGTGAAGAACAGCAGCCAGTGGTGGTTGGTCGTGGCCATGAAGTGCTCGACGACGTCGTCGCCGCGCAGCGCCGCGCCGCGCACGCCCTTGCCGCCGCGGCGCTGGGTCCGGTAGTTGCTGGCCAGGGTGCGCTTGGCGTAGCCGCCACGGGTGATCGTCACGACGAGGTCCTCGTCGGGGATCAGGTCCTCCATGGAGAGGTCGCCGTCGGCCGCGATGATCTGGGTACGACGGTCGTTGCCGTACTTCTCCACGATCGCGGCCAGCTCCTCGCCGACGATCTGACGCTGACGCGACTCGTTGGCGAGGATGTCCTCGAGGTCGGCGATCTCGCAGCTCGATCTCGGCCAGGTTGTCGATGATCTTCTGGCGCTCGAGGGCGGCCAGGCGGCGCAGCTGCATGTCGAGGATCGCGTTGGCCTGGATCTCGTCGATCTCGAGCAGCTCGATCAGGCCCTGGCGCGCGTCGTCGACCTCCGGGGAACGACGGATCAGCGCGATCACCTCGTCGAGCATGTCCAGCGCCTTGACCAGCCCGCGCAGGACGTGGGCGCGTCGCTCGGCCTCGTCGAGGCGGAAGCGCGTACGACGCTGGATGACCTCGATCTGGTGGGTGACCCAGTTGCTGATGAACTGGTCGATCGTCAGCGTGCGCGGCACCCCGTCGACCAGGGCCAGCATGTTGGCGCTGAAGTTGGTCTGCAGCTCGGTGTGCTTGAGCAGGTTGTTCAGCACGACCCGGGCGACAGCGTCGCGCTTGAGCACGACGACCAGGCGCTGGCCGGTGCGGCCCGAGGAGTCGTCGCGCACGTCGGCGATGCCCTGCACCTTGCCGGCGTCGGCCAGCTCGGCGATCTTCAGCGCCAGGTTGTCGGGGTTGACCATGTAGGGCAGCTCGGTGATGGACAGGCAGGTGCGGCCCTTGTTGTCCTCGTCGATCTCGATCACCGCGCGCTGGGTGATCGAGCCGCGACCGGTGCGGTAGGCCTGCTCGATGCCCTGGTGGCCGACGATCAGGGCGCCGTTGGGGAAGTCGGGGCCCTTGATCCGCTCGACCAGCGCGTCCTGGAGCTCCTCGCGCGTGGCGTCGGGGTGCTCGAGCGCCCACTGGGCACCCTCGGCGACCTCGCGCAGGTTGTGCGGCGGGATGCTGGTGGCCATGCCGACCGCGATGCCGGCCGAGCCGTTGACCAGCAGGTTGGGGTAGCGCGCCGGCAGCACGACGGGCTCCTGCGAGCGGCCGTCGTAGTTGGGCTGGAAGTCGACGGTCTCCTGCTCGATGTCGCGGACCATCTCGAGCGCGAGCGGCGCCATCCGGCACTCGGTGTACCGCATCGCGGCGGCCGCGTCGTTGCCCGGCGAGCCGAAGTTGCCCTGGCCGTGGATCAGCGGCGCCCGCATCACCCAGGGCTGCGCGAGCCGCACCAAGGTGTCGTAGATCGCCGAGTCGCCGTGGGGGTGGTACTGACCCATGACGTCACCGACGACGCGCGAGCACTTCGAGAAGCCGCGGTCGGGGCGGTAGCCACCGTCGTACATCGCGTAGAGCACGCGGCGGTGCACCGGCTTGAGCCCGTCGCGTACGTCGGGCAGCGCTCGACCGACGATGACCGCCATCGCGTAGTCGATGTAGGCCTGCTGCATCTCGTCGCGCAGCTCCACCACGCGCACGCGCGGGTTGTCCTCGGGCCCTCCGGTCCGCCGGGCCCTCGGGGGGAGTCTCAGTCATTCATCGATCACTTTCGTGTCGAGGCGTATCGGAGGCGTGAGGAGGGCCGCCAGGCCGCGGCTCGAAACCGTCAGATGTCGAGGAAGCGGACGTCCTTGGCGTTGCGCTGGATGAAGGAGCGGCGCTGCTCGACGTCCTCGCCCATCAGCACGGAGAACATCTCGTCGGCCTGGGCGGCGTCCTCGATGCTGACCTGCAGCATCAGTCGCTGGCTGGGGTCCATCGTGGTCTCCCACAGCTCCTCGGCGTTCATCTCACCGAGGCCCTTGTAGCGCTGGACCGGGTTCTCCTTGGGCAGCTTCTTGCCCTGGGCCAGGCCGTCGCGCATCAGCAGGTCGCGCTCGGCGTCGGAGTAGACGAACTCGTGCTCGGCCGGCTTGTTCCAGCGCAGCCGGTAGAGCGGCGGCTGGGCCATGTAGACGTAGCCGTTCTCGATCAGCGGCTTCATGAAGCGGAACAGCAGCGTCAGCAGCAGCGTGTTGATGTGGTGGCCGTCGACGTCGGCGTCGGCCATCAGCACGATCTTGTGGTAGCGCAGCTTCTCCATGGCGAACTCTTCGTGCACGCCCGTGCCGAGGGCGGAGATGATCGCCTGCACCTCGGTGTTGGCCAGCACCTTGTCGATGCGGGCCTTCTCGACGTTGAGGATCTTGCCGCGGATCGGCAGGATCGCCTGGATCCGCGGGTCGCGGCCCTGACGTGCGGAGCCACCGGCCGAGTCGCCCTCGACGATGAAGACCTCGCACTCCTCGGGGTTGGTCGACTGGCAGTCGCTGAGCTTGCCCGGCAGGCCACCGCCGCCGAGCAGTCCCTTGCGGGAGCGGGCCAGGTCGCGCGCCTTGCGGGCGGCGATGCGCGCGGAGGCCGCGGCCTGCGCCTTGCGGACGATGTCCTTGCCCTCGGCGGGGTTCTTCTCCAGCCAGTCGCCGAGCTGGTCGTTGACCAGGCGCTGCACGAAGCCCTTGGCCTCGGTGTTGCCGAGCTTGGTCTTGGTCTGGCCCTCGAACTGCGGGTTGGCCAGCTTGATCGAGATGATCGCGGTCAGGCCCTCGCGGATGTCGTCGCCGGAGACGCGGTCCTCGCGCTTCTTGATCAGGCCCCACTCCTCGCCCCAGTGGTTGATCAGCGAGGTCAGCGAGGCGCGGAAGCCCTCTTCGTGGGTGCCGCCCTCGTGGGTGTTGATGGTGTTGGCGAAGGTGTGCACCGACTCGGTGAACGAGGTGTTCCACTGCATCGCCAGCTCGAGGCTCATGTGGTCCGCGGCCGACTCGGGCGTCTCCGCCTCGAAGTTGATGATCGTCGGGTTGGCCTTGTCCTTGCGGCGGTTGAGGTAGTCGACGTAGTCGACCAGGCCGCGGTCGTACTTGAAGCGCCGCTCGAAGACACCGCCCTCGACGCGCGGGCTCCTCGGCCTCGGCCGCCGGCTCGGCCTCGGCGGCGTCCTCCTGCATGGCGTCGCCGGTGACGTCGGTCGACTCCGGCGGCCGCTCGTCGCGGACCACGATCTCGAGGCCCTTGTTGAGGAAGGCGTACTCGCGGATCCGGTTGGTGACCGTCTCGAGGTTGTAGTGGGTGGTCTCGAAGATGTCGTCGGAGGCGTAGAAGATGATCGTGGTGCCGGTGCTCTCGCCGTCCTCCATCTCGCGGACCTGCTCGAGCTCGCGCGTCGGGTACGCCGACCGAGAAGGTCTGGCGCCACAGGTGGTCGCGGTTCTTCACCTCGACGATGACCCGGCTGGACAGCGCGTTGACCACCGAGATGCCGACGCCGTGCAGGCCGCCGGAGACCTTGTAGCCGCCGCCACCGAACTTGCCGCCCGCGTGCAGCAGCGTCAGCGCCATCGTCACCGCGGGGATGCCCTCGGTGGGGTGGACGTCGGTGGGGATGCCGCGACCGTTGTCCTCGACCCGGACGCCACCGTCGGCCTGCAGGGTCAGCACGATGCGGTCGCAGTAGCCGGCCAGCGACTCGTCGACGGAGTTGTCCACGACCTCCCAGACCAGGTGGTGCAGGCCGCGCTCGCCGGTGGAGCCGATGTACATGCCCGGGCGCTTGCGGACCGCCTCGAGGCCCTCGAGGACCTGGATCGCGCTGGCGTCGTAGGAGCCGGCCTCCACTGCGTGGCCCTCCGAGATGCTGACCGGGGCTCGACCTCGGGACGCCTCCGGAGAGGTCGGAAGTTCGGCGGTCTCTGGCTGTGGTTGAGATTCGGTGACGGGCTGGGACGCTGCGTCGGTGGTCTCGTCGGCCACGAAGTTCCTCTTCTGCTGTGCGCCCTCGCGCGGGCGCGAGAACGAGTGGTGGGGCAACACAATGGCCGCCTCACGGGTGGGTCGGCGACCAAGGCTCAGTCTACCCGTCAGCGGCCCACAATCACGTGTGCTGCCCAGGATTTGGGGGGATCCGGCGCCAAAATCCGCCTCTCAGAGGCCCAGAACCGGCCCGAACAGCCCGTTTCGGGGGGTCGCCCGAGTCCCCATACGGCCGCGGGGGCGTTCAGGGCCTTCTGGCGGCCTCCAGACGGCACGCCCCCGAGCGGCTCAGCCGTAGGTGTCGCGCGGGCCGCGGCCCTTGACCCGCAGGCGGCCCTTCGTCCACGACGGAGCCCGTGGTCCGGCCACGTCGATGACCCGCACGGTCTCGTCGCCGAGCACCTCGTTCAGGCGGCGTACGACGTCGGGAGCGAGCAGCTTCATCTGGGTCGCCCAGGCGGTGGAGTCGGTGCGTACGACGAGCCGGCCGTCGGCGTAGGACTCCGGCGTGACGTGCTGGGCGACCTCGCGACCGACGATGGCGTCCCACCGCGAGAAGACCCCGTGCACCCGCAGCTCGGTCTCCCAGCCCTGCTCCCCCACGAACCGGCCCAGGGTGACGTCGAGCGTCTGCGGATCCCGGTCGTCGGGGTGGGCGCCGCTGCTGACGGTGTCGCGCCGCTTGTGCCACCGGGTCCCGGGCCGGGTGGTGCGCTGGCCCGTCTTGCCGGCGAGCCCGCGCGCGATCGAGCGGGCCAGCTCGAGCCCGGTGGGCTGGTGCTCCTCCTCCGGCTCCGGCTTCGGCGGGACCTGCTCGTCGTCCGTGGGCTCACTCAACCGCGCTCACCTCGCCGTCGGCCACGTCGAAGCGACGGCCGCGCAGCCCCTCGGGGATGTCCTCGGGCACGGCGGCGGTGACGAGCACCTGCTCGGCGCCGGCCACCAGCTCGGCGAGCTGGGCCCGCCGGCCGGTGTCGAGCTCGGCGAAGACGTCGTCGAGGATCAGCACCGGGTCGTCGCCGGTCGAGCGCAGCAGCTCGTACGACGCCAGCCGCATCGCCAGCGCGAAGGACCACGACTCCCCGTGGCTGGCGTAGCCCTTCACCGGCAGCTCGCCCAGCGAGCAGACGATGTCGTCGCGGTGCGGACCCACCAGCGAGATGCCGCGGTCGAGCTCGTCGGGGCGGCGGCGCTGGATCTCGGCGAGCATCGCGTCCTCGAGCGCGAGGTCGCCGTCGATCTCGAAGCTGGGCTTGTAGGCGAGCGTCGCGTCGTCGCGGGTCGCCCCCCGGGCCACCGCCTCGTAGGCCTTGCCGAGCAGCGGGTTGAGGTCGTCGACCAGCGTGCTGCGCGACGGCCATGATCTCGGCGCCGAGCCGGGCCAGGCGCTCGTCCCAGACCTCGAGGGTGGACAGCGCCGCCTCGGCGGAGGACCCGCGCACCCGGGCGGTCTTCAGCAACGAGTTGCGCTGCTTGAGCACCCGGTCGTAGTCGGAGCGGGTGCCGGCGTACCGCGCGCCCTGGTGCAGCACCAGCAGGTCGTCGGCGAAGTGGCGGCGCTCGGTCGGGTCGCCCTTGACCAGCGCCAGGTCGTCGGGAGCGAACACGACGGTGCGCACCAGCCCGACGATCTCGCGCGCCCGCGGCAGCTGGCCGCGGTTGACCCGCGCCCGGTTGGACTTGCCGGGGTTGATCTCGACCTCGAGCACGGCCCGCCGCTCGTCGCGGACCACGGCGGCCCGTACGACCGCCTGCGTGGCCCCCTTGCGCACGAGCGGCAGGTCACCGGCGACCCGGTGGGAGCTGAGCCGCGAGAGGTAGTCGATCGCCTCGACGATGTTGGTCTTGCCGTGCCCGTTGCGCCCGACGAAGGAGGTCACGCCCGGCTCGAGGTCGACCTCCAGGGCCGGATAGGAGCGGAAGTCGTGCAGGGAGAGGTGGGCGACGTACAAGCGCCCCTACTTGTCGGCCGGTGAGTCGACGTCGGCGGTCGTCGGCGGCGTGCCGGCCGGGGTGGCGCCGGTCGTGGCGTGGCCACCGAAGCCCTTGCGCATCGCCGCGACCGCCTTCATCGCCGGGCTGTCGTCCTGGCGGGAGGTGAACCGGGCGAACAACGACGCGGCGATCACGTGCATGGGTACGGCGTTGTCGATGGCCGCCTCGACGGTCCACCGACCCTCGCCGGAGTCCTCGGCGTAGCCGCGGATCTCGTGGAGGTCGGAGTCCTCCTTGAGGGCCGCGACCAGCAGGTCGAGCAGCCACGAGCGGATCACGGTGCCCTCGCGCCAGGAGTCGAAGACCTCGGTGACGTTGTCGACCAGGTCGACCTTCTCGAGCAGCTCCCAGCCCTCGGCGTAGGCCTGCATCATGGCGTACTCGATGCCGTTGTGAACCATCTTGGCGAAGTGGCCGGCGCCCGGGGTCTTGCCCGCGTGGACCATGCCCGAGTCGCCCTCGGGCTTGAGCGCCTCGAAGGCCGGGAGCACCTTGGCGACGTCCTCGTCGGTGCCGCCGTACATCAGCGCGTAGCCGTTCTTCAGGCCCCAGACGCCGCCGGAGACACCGCAGTCGACGAAGCCGACGCCCTTCGTGGCCAGGTGCTCGGCGTTGGCCTGGTCGTCGGTCCAGCGGGAGTTGCCGCCGTCGACCACCAGGTCGCCCTCGCCCAGCAGCTCGCCGAGCTCCTGGACCGTCGCCTTGGTCGGGTCGCCCGCCGGGACCATCACCCAGACCACCTTCGGGCTGGGCAGCTTCTCGACCATCTCCGCGAGCGATCCGACGTCCGCGAGATCGGCGTTGCGGTCGTAGCCCACGACGGTGTGGCCGGCGTTGCGCAGGCGGGTGCGCATGTTGCCGCCCATCTTCCCGAGTCCGACGAGTCCGATGTCCATGAACGCTCCTGTGCTGTGACGGGGTCAGGAAAGCAGGCGGCGCGGCATCAGCAGGTAGCGGAAGTCGCTGTCCGCGTCGCCCTCGAGTGAGTCCACACCCGAGAGTACGACGGGTTTGGAGGCCTGGGTGAAGGCGAGCTCCACGAACGGCGACTCGATGGCGGTCAGCCCGTCGAGGAGGTACGCCGGGTTGAAGCCGGTCGTGATGTCCTCGCCGGTGATGGCGGCCTCCAGCGACTCGCTGGCCATGGCCTCCTCGCCCGATCCGGCGTCGAGGGTGAGCACGCCGTCGGAGAACGCGAGCTGGACCGCGGTGTTGCGCTCGGCGACCAGGGCGACGCGCTTGACCGAGTCGACCAGGGCCGCCTTGTCGACGCGCGCGACGGTGAGGTGCTCGCTCGGGAACAGCGAGCGCACCTTGGGGAAGTCGCCGTCGAGCAGCCGGGTCGTCGTACGACGAACGCCGCCGCCGGCCGAGCCCTCGAAGCCGATGATGCCCTCGCCCTGACCACCCGCACCCGGGTTGGACAGCGCGATCGAGATCTCGCTGCCGCCGACCAGCGCCTTGGCGGTGTCGGCCAGCACCTTCGCCGGCACCAGCGCCGCCGCGTCGATGTCGGAGGCCGTCGGCGACCAGGTCAGCTCGCGCTGGGAGAGCCGGAACCGGTCGGTGGCGAGCATCGCGATCGAGTCGCCGTCGAGCTCGACCCGGACACCGGTGAGCACCGGCAGCATGTCGTCGCGGCCGGCGGCGGTGACCGCCTGCGCGACGGCGTGACCGAAGACCGCGCTGCCGACGGTGCCGCGTGTCTCGGGCATCTGCGGCAGCGTCGGGTAGTCCTCGACCGGCATCGTCTGGAGGCTGAACCGCGCCGAGCCGCAGGTCAGCGTCACCTTGGGTCCGTCGATGGCGAAGTCGACCGGCTTGTTGGGCAGGCTGCGGCAGATGTCGGCGAGCAGCCGGCCCGAGACGAGGGCCCGGCCTTCCTCGGTGATGTCGGCGTTGAGCGTGGCGCGGGCCGAGGTCTCGTAGTCGAAGGTGGACAGCCGCAGCCCTTCGCCCTGGTCGCCGGCACCCTCGTCACCGAGGGCGCCTGCCTCGATGAGCAGGCCGGCGAGCACGGGGGCGCTGGGTCGGATCGGGAGCGCGCGGGCCGTCCAGGCGACGGCGTCGGCGAGAACGTCACGTTCGACGCGGAACTTCACGGATGGTTCCTCTCCATCTCAATACTTCGGCTGCGGGGCACGGTGTTGCTGTCTGGGTCGCTGTGTGAGCCGGGGTGAGCATCCTGCCACGCGGGAGGTTCTCCACACAGGGCGGAACGCACCGGTTGTTGCACGACGAGGAATCAATTGGAATTTCGTCGTAGTAGTAGGGGCGGTGGATTCTGTGGACAACCCCCGAACCCGCAGGTCAGGTGCCAGAAGTTGTGCCGGGCCGGTTGTGGACGGCGCCGCGTGAAATGACACGTTCCTGTGGTTCGCGGACGGCCCCTGTGCGGGTCGAGCGCGGACTGTCCACAACTAGTCCCGAGGTGGGTCCACCGGAATTGGCCTGTGGAACCACATCTTGCACCGTTGTCAGTTCGGTGGGGCGTCAACTCTGTTTGGCCTGCTGCTTGATCCGGGTGGTGAGCTCGGTGACCTGGTGGAAGACGTTGCGTCGCTCGGCGAGGTCCTTGCGGATCCGGCGGTCGGCGTTCATCACCGTGGTGTGGTCGCGGCCGCCGAACTGCTGGCCGATCTTGGGCAGCGAGAGCTCGGTCAGCTCGCGGCACAGGTACATCGCGATCTGGCGGGCGGTCACCAGGGCGCGCGTGCGGCTCGGGCCGCAGAGGTCCTCGATCGAGAAGCCGAAGTAGGACGCCGTCTGGGCGATGATCAGCCCGGCCGTCACCTCGGGCTCGCCACCCTCGGGGATCAGGTCCTTCAGCACGATCTCGGCCAGCGTCATGTCGACCTCTTGCTGGTTGATGCTGGCGAACGCCGTGACCCGGATCAGCGCACCCTCGAGCTCGCGGATGTTGGTCTGGATGCGCGAGGCGATGAACTCCAGCACGTCGGCCGGCGCGGAGAGGCGGTCGGCGGCCGCCTTCTTGCGCAGGATCGCGATGCGGGTCTCCAGGTCGGGCGGCTGTACGTCGGTCAGCAGCCCCCACTCGAACCGGTTGCGCAGCCGGTCCTCGAGCTGGGTCAGCCGCTTGGGCGGCCGGTCGGAGCTGATCACGATCTGCTTGTTGGCGTTGTGCAGCGTGTTGAAGGTGTGGAAGAACTCCTCCTGCGTCTGCTGCTTGCCCTCGAGGAACTGGATGTCGTCGACCAGGAGCACGTCGACGTCGCGGTAGCGGCGCTGCAGGGCGGCGGTGTTGGCGTCCTTGATCGCGTTGATCACGTCGTTGGTGAACGCCTCGGAGGAGACGTAGCGGATCTTCGCGCCGGTCCAGAGGTTGCGCACGTAGTGGCCGATCGCGTGCAGCAGGTGGGTCTTGCCGAGTCCGGAGTCGCCGTACACCAGCAGCGGGTTGTAGGCCTTGCCCGGCGCCTCGGCGACGGCGACGGCCGCGGCGTGCGCGAACCGGTTGGAGGAGCCGATCACGAAGGTCTCGAAGGAGTAGCGCGGGTTCAGCGGGCTGTCCGGGATGCCGGTCGCCAGGGAGGCGCTGACCATCTTTGTCGACATGTCACCTTGGCGACTTGTCGAGGAATGGCTGTGTCCACGAGACAGCCTCGGGCGCCGACTGCTGGTGGGTCTCCGGGGAGGCCTCCGCGTGGTCGAAGTGCCGCTGCTCGGTGGCGGCGTCGTACGGCGATGCTGCCTGGGGTGCCGTGTGCGGCCTGCGGGGCCTGGGGGTCGTGCTCGTCGGGCTCGAGCGTCTCGTCGACGCTCACCGCGAGCCGGACCGGCTTGCCGAGCCGCTCGCTGAGCGTGTCCTCGATGCGGGTGCGCAGCCGGCCCTCGAGCTGGTTGCGGGTGAACTCGTTGGGCACCGCCACCACGGCGGTGTTCTCCGCGAGCATCAGCGGCTTGCTGTTCGCGAGCCAGACCCGTTGGTTGGGCGGCAGGTTGTCGACGATGCCGGGCCAGAGCAGCTCCAGCTGGCTTGCCTGGGGGCCCTCCCCGCTCGAGCTCGTGCCGGATCCTGACTTCGAACCTGTGCCCTGTGCGTCCACGCGCCGTCGCGCTCCCTGTTCTCGGTTGCTGCCCTGTTGCTGGCCTGGGGACGTTACCCCGACGACTCCACACCTTTGTCCACAGGTTGTGCAATGTCGAAGGATGTCCCTTTTGGGACTCCTACACCCGACTCCCGTCCTGGCTCCCGTGCCACCCTCGCCCGGCCAGTCCCTCAGGTCACGTTGCCGACGAACCGCGGATGCGCCGTCCCCGGGAGGAGAGATCGCGCACGCTGTGGGGGCTACTCGGAGGATGGACGCTAACAACTCCAGGACCTGTGGATCAACCAGTTGTCCACAGGTTCCGGACCAGTTGTCCCCAGGGTGCGGCGTGTCGCGACAAGACACGCGGTTCGGCGTGTCACGCTGCGCCCTTCGCGGCCGAATTGACCCTGTCAACGCGCACCACGTACCGTTGGCAGGTCTGCACCGGCGTCGACCGGTGCCGCATGTCCATGACAGTCGGGCCAACGGGTCAATTCATGGGTGAGCGGTGCCAGTTGACCAGCAACTGGCGTTCGATGTCACGCTCGACCCGACCCGGTGACCAGACTGTTGTACCCAGCCCCTCGAGTGGAGTGAATACGTTGAGCAAGCGCACGTTCCAGCCGAACAACCGGCGCCGGCACAAGACCCACGGCTTCCGGTTGCGCATGCGCACCCGCGCCGGCCGCGCGATCCTGTCCAGCCGCCGTCGCAAGGGCCGCAACCGCCTCGCCGCCTGAGGCCGGGGTCTGAGCACACGCTCATGCTCTCCTCCGGCAACCGCCTGACCTCGCCTGTTCACTTCCGCGAGGTCGTACGCCGCGGCCGACGCCGCGGTGGTGACCTCCTGGTCGTCCATCTCTGGGCCTCGACGAGTGCTGCCCTGCCCGGGACCGCACCCGCGGGACCCCGCGTGGGCTTCGTCGTCTCCAAGGCCGTCGGCCCCGCCGTCACGCGCAACCTGGTCAAGCGGCGGCTGCGGCACCTGTGCCGGGAGCGGATCGACGCCTTGCCCCCGGGGAGCATGCTGGTGGTCCGGGCGCTGCCGGCAGCCGCGAACGCCGGCTACGAGGACCTCGCGCGGGAGCTGGACCGGTGCCTGGCCCAGGTGAGCGCCACCAAGAATCTTCCGGCGAAAGCGGTGATCAGCCGATGAAGTTCCTGCTGATCTGGCTTTTGCGCGGATATCGTTTCGCGATCAGCCCGCTGTACGGCCAGGTGTGCCGCTACCACCCGACCTGCTCGGCGTACGCCCTCGAGGCCGTCACCGTGCACGGCAGCATCAAGGGCAGCTGGCTCGCCGTACGCCGGCTGCTGCGCTGCCACCCCTGGGCGCTGGGTGGCTACGACCCTGTTCCACCCCATTCGAAGATGACCCAAGGAGTCTGAGTGCAGTTCCTCAAGGACATCGGTGGCTTCATCCTGACACCGCTGTACTTCCTCGTCAGCGCGATCCTGCTGTTCTGGCACGGCGTCTTCGAGCCGATCGCGGGGTCCGCCTCGTGGGCCCTGGGGATCATCGGCCTCACCCTGACGATCCGGGCGGCGATGATCCCGTTGTTCGTCAAGCAGATCAAGAGCAGCCGCAACATGCAGCTGCTGCAGCCGCACGTCAAGGAGCTGCAGAAGAAGTACGGCCACGACCGGGAGCGTCTCGCCCAGGAGACGATGAAGCTCTACCGGGAGTCCAAGACCAACCCGCTGGCCTCCTGCCTGCCGCTGATCATCCAGATGCCGTTCTTCCTGGCGCTGTTCCGACTGATCGACCAGGCGGCCAAGAACGGCTCGGGCCGCGGCCTGCTGACCGACGCCCAGGCCCAGGAGCTGCGTGACGCCGAGATCTTCGGGGTCAAGATCTCCTCGTCGTTCACCAGCGCCAACGGCGACCACCGGGTGCAGATCCTCGCCGCGATCCTGGTCGTCGCCATGACCGTGACCACCTTCCTCACCCAGCGCCAGCTGATGAGCAAGAACATGCCGGCCGACGCGCTCAGCGGTCCCTACGCCCAGCAGCAGAAGCTGCTCCTCTACGTGCTGCCGCTGGTCTTCGCGGTCGGCGGCATCGCCTTCCCCATCGGTGTCCTCCTGTACTGGACGACCTCCAACCTCTGGACGATGGGGCAGCAGTTCTACGTGATCCGCAACAACCCGGCGCCCAACACCGAGGCGGCTCGGGCGAAGGAGCAAGCGCGACGCGGAGAAGCGCAAGCGCAAGGGCCTTCCCGAGGTCGACAAGCGCAGGCAACGTCAAGGCCGAGGTCGAGCCGGAGCCCGAGCGTCCGGCCCCCCGCGCCCAGCCGAAGAAGCAGACCCGGTCGCAGCGCAAGAAGGGCGGTGGGGGCGGCGGCAAGCCTGCCCCCGGCAAGCCCAGCGGCCCCCAGAACCAGTAGCAACCCCGAGCAGAGTGGGAGACACCCCATGAGTGAGCAGCCAGTGCACGACAGCAGCGACGACGACCAGCGAGAACGAGGAGACCGTCGAGGCCTCCGAGGACATCGTCGACACCGACGAGGTGGCCACCGCGACCGAGCCGGTCGACGACGCCGACGACGTCAGACGACTCCGACGACTCAGACGACGAGACCGACGAGGACGAGCGACGGCGACGAGGGCGACGACGAGGACGGCGACGAGAGCGACCGCCCGAGCCGCCGCGCCCGCCTGGAGCAGGAGGGCGAGATCGCGGCCGACTACCTCGAGGAGCTCCTCGAGATCGCGGACCTCGACGGCGACCTGGACATGGACGTCGAGGGCGACCGGGCGACCGTCTCGATCGTCGGCGCCAACCTCCCCCAGCTCGTCGGCGACCAGGGCGAGGTGCTCGAGGCGCTGCAGGAGCTGACCCGGCTGGCGGTCTACCGGGAGACCGGTGAGCGCTCGCGGCTGATGCTCGACGTGAGCGGGCACCGCGCGGACCGTCGTACGACGCTGGAGAAGCAGGCGGCCGAGATCGTCGCCCAGGTCAAGGAGTCCGGCGAGCAGGCCTCCCTGGAGCCGATGTCGCCGTTCGAGCGCAAGGTCGTGCACGACGTCGTCGCGGCCGCCGGCCTGAAGTCGGAGTCCGAGGGTGCCGAGCCGCGCCGCTACGTCGTGGTGCTCCCCGGATGACCCCAGCCCCGTGACTGAACATGTTTCACGTGAAACGCCTCCCGCGCCGCCCAGCGCACGGGAGGTGTTTTCACGTGCGCTGCCGATGGCCGAGGCGTTCGCCGGGCTGCTGACCACCGAGGCGACCGTGCGGGGACTGATCGGTCCCCGCGAGGTGCCGCGACTGTGGGAGCGGCACCTGTTGAACTGTGCCGTCATCACCGACCTGATGCCCGAGGGCAGCTCGGTGTGCGACATCGGGAGCGGTGCGGGACTGCCCGGAATCGTGCTCGCGATCCGTCGTCCGGATCTTTCTGTGACTTTGTTGGAGCCACTGCTGCGTCGCACCACGTTTCTGGAGCTCGCCGTGTCAAGAATGGGTCTGGACAACGTGACCGTCCATCGGGGACGGGCCGAGGAGATGCACGGTGACTCAAAGTGGGCCGGGGGGTTCGACGTGGTGACATCACGAGCGGTGGCACCGATGGAACGGCTCGCGGGGTGGTCACTCCCCCTCGTGCGCTCGGGCGGACTGTTCCTGGCGATGAAGGGCTCCTCCGCCGAGCAGGAGCTCGACGGCTCCGCGCGGGCGCTCCGGCGCCTCGGCGGGACTGACGCGCAGGTGCTGACGGTGGGCGAGCAGTGGCTCACCCCGCCGGTCACCGTGGTCAGCGTGCGGGCGCGATGAGCGCCGAAACAGGGGTCAACCAGCGCCGGATGGGCTGGACCCGCCGAGCCCGCCGAAAGTTATCCACCGGTCAGGAATGGCCGCCGGAGCGTAGCAATCCACAGACGGAGCCCGGTTTTCCACAGGGGGAGTCCGTTTCACGTGAAACAGAGCACGAGGACAGCGCCGTGAACCAGACAGGCAATTCAGTCGACACCGCACCCACCACGAGCAGCCCCACGGCTCCCACCAGCCCCACCGGTGCGCAGCCGTTGCCCGAACAGGCGGTGCCGCGCCCACGGGTGCGCACCGCGGCGGAGCTCGCGGGCGAGCCGGCGACCTACGACGAGTCCACGCCGATGGCGCGCGCAGTGGCCCAGCAGCTGCTGGTGCGCCAGAGCGTGCCGCAGGGCACGCCGCTGCCGCGCCCGGACCACACCCGGGTGATGGTGGTGGCCAACCAGAAGGGCGGCGTCGGCAAGACGACCACGGCGGTGAACATGGCCGCGGCCCTCGCCCAGCACGGGCTGCGCGTGCTGGTCATCGACCTCGACCCGCAGGGGAACGCCTCCACGGCCCTCGCCGTCGAGCACGGCCGCGGCACGCTGTCGACGTACGACGTGCTCGTCGACGGCGTCCCGCTCGCCGACGTGATCCAGCCCCACCCCGACCTCGCCGAACCTGTTCGTCGCGCCGGCGACCATCGACCTGGCCGGCGCCGAGATCGAGCTGGTCAGCGTGGTGGCGCGGGAGAACCGGCTGCGCCGGGCGATCACCGCCCACCCGCTGGTCAACGGCCAGAGCGACGACCAGACCGACGACCGCTACGACTACGTGCTGGTCGACTGCCCGCCCTCGCTGGGCCTGCTCACGCTGAACGCGCTGGTGGCCGGGGCGGAGATGCTGATCCCGATCCAGGCGGAGTACTACGCGCTCGAGGGCCTCGGGCAGCTGCTCGAGACCGTGGAGATGGTGCGCACGCACCTCAACCAGGACCTCGAGGTCAGCACGATCCTGATCACGATGTACGACTCGCGCACCAACCTGGCCGCCGGTGTGGCGGCCGAGGTGCGCGGCCACTTCTCCGGCCAGGTGCTCAAGACCACGATCCCGCGCTCGGTGCGGGTCTCCGAGGCGCCGAGCTACGGCCAGAGCGTGATGACCTACGACCCCGGCTCTCCGGGTGCACTGAGCTATCTCGAAGCCGCCCGCGAGCTGGCCCGCCGTGGTGCCGGCACCGGCACCCACCAGGAAGGATCCCGATGAACAACAAGCAGCCCCTCCAGCGCCGCGGTCTGGGCCGAGGCCTCGGCTCGCTGATCCCGACGGCCCCGCCCGAGCAGGCGGGAGCGCGTGCGGAGGAGATGGGGTCCTTCCCCGACGGCGGCGTCCTCGCAGGGACGCCACTCGGCCGACGCCGAGCCGACGTCGAACGGTGGAGGCGTGGCCACGCTGACCGAGGAGCGCCCGACCCCTGCCGGTCGAGCAGCCCGCCGAGGTGGCGGGCGCCTACTTCGCCGATCTCCCGGTCGACGCGATCACGCCCAACCCGCGGCAGCCACGCCAGGTCTTCGAGGAGGAGGCGATGGCCGAGCTGGTGCACTCGGTCAAGGAGATCGGGCTGCTCCAGCCCATCGTCGTACGCCGCACCGGTGACTCGTCGTACGAGCTGATCATGGGTGAGCGCCGCTGGCGGGCCACCCAGCAGGCCGGCCTGGAGACGATCCCGGCCATCGTGCGGCAGACCGACGACGAGGCGATGCTGCGTGACGCCCTCCTGGAGAACCTGCACCGCTCCCAGCTCAACCCGCTGGAGGAGGCGGCCGCCTACCGGCAGCTGCTCGACGACTTCGGGTGCACCCACGACGAGCTCGCCGGCCGGATCGGGCGCAGCCGACCCCAGATCAGCAACACCCTGCGGCTGCTGAACCTGTCTCCTGCCGTCCAGCGTCGCGTAGCCGCCGGCGTGATCAGCGCAGGACACGCCCGCACCCTGCTCGGTGTCGAGGAGCCCGCCGCCCAGGACCGGCTGGCCGGCCGGGTCGTCTCCGAGGGCATCTCGGTGCGCGGGCTCGAGGAGCTCATCGCCGTCGGTGAGCTCGGGAGCCGACGCGACGACGAGTCTGCCGACGGTGCGTCCGCCGCGGCCCACCGCCCCGGGCCTGAAGGAGATCGACGACCGGCTCAGCGACCGGCTCGAGACCCGGGTCAAGGTCTCCCTGGGCCGCAACAAGGGCAAGATCGCCATCGAGTTCGCCTCGCTGACCGACCTCGAGCGGATCGTGTCGATCATCGACCCGCGCAACCGCGACGACAGGCCGATCTAGGCATTGACCGACAGGTCGATGGAGCGATTCATCGATTTGTCGACAAAGCAGCGCGATACGGACTAAGCGTCGGCGCCGGACTTCCGCGCCGCGCGCCGGGCCTTCTCCTCGGCGTCCATCTCCAGGGCGCGGGCGGGGGTGGGGGCCGAGCCACCGCGCGAGGCGGGCAGCCACCAGGAACCCGGGGGCTGCTCCTCGGCGGGGTAGGCGTCGATCGCCTCGTCGACCAGGATCTGCAGCCGCTTGTGCAGCTCCTCGGTCTCGGCGACCGGGTCGGTGCCGTCGGGGTACATCGGCTCGCCGACCCGGATCCCGATGGTCTTGCCCGCGCGAGAAGTCGCGCGGGTGGTCCTTGGTCATCAGCCGCTGGGTGCCCCACAGCGCCACCGGGAGCAGGGGTACGCCGGCCTGGGCCGCGATCCTGGTCGCGCCCGACTTGAGCTCCTTGACCTCGAAGGAGCGGCTGATCGTGGCCTCGGGGAAGATCCCGACCGCCTCGCCGTCCTGCAGGTAGTGCCGGGCTTCCTCCAGCGAGGCCCCGCCGTCGGCCCGGTCGACCGAGATGTGGTGCATCGAGCGCATCACCGGCCCGCCGACGGAGTGGTCGAAGACCTCGCGCTTGGCCATGAAGCGCACCAGCCGGCGCGAGGGGTGCGCGGCGAAACCGCCGAGCACGAAGTCGATGTAGGACACGTGGTTGAACGCGAGCAGCACGCCGCCGGACTTCGGGACGTGCTCGGTGCCGTCCAGCTGGAACCGCAGCCCGAGCACCCGGAACAGCACCTTCGCGCTGATGATGATGGGCGGATAGCTGATGTCGCGCATGCCGGGATCGTGCCACGGCGTACCCGACCACGGGGAGCCCCATCCGCGGAACGGTTATTCGGACCGGCCCACCCGCTGCCTCTGCGAGACTGGTCGCATGCGCCCGATCGTCCAGAGCCGCAAGCTCCAGCACGTCCGGTACGACGTACGCGGGCCGATCCTGGTCGAGGCCCAGCGGCTCGAGGCCGAGGGCCACAAGATCCTCAAGCTCAACATCGGCAACCCGGCGCCGTTCGGCTTCGAGGCGCCCGAGGCGATCGTCGCCGACATGGTGCACAGCCTGCCGGACTCGCAGGGCTACTCCGACTCGCGCGGCATCTACTCCGCGCGCACCGCGGTGGCGCAGTACTACCAGTCGCGCGGGCTGATCGACACCAACGTCGACGACGTCTACATCGGCAACGGCGTCTCCGAGCTGATCTCGATGGTGCTGCAGGCGTTCATCGACGACGGCAACGAGGTGCTGGTGCCGGCGCCGGACTACCCGCTGTGGACGGGCGCGGTCTCGCTGTCGGGCGGTACGCCGGTGCACTACCGCTGCGACGAGGAGAACGGCTGGGACCCCGACCTCGCCGACATCGAGGCCCGGATCACCCCGAACACCCAGGCCCTGGTGATCATCAACCCGAACAACCCGACCGGCGCGGTCTACAGCGAGGCGACCGTCAAGGGGCTCGTCGACATCGCCCGGCGCCACGAGCTGGTCATCTTCAGCGACGAGATCTACGAGAAGATCCTGTTCGACGACGCCCAGCACCTGCACACGGCGGCGTACGCCGGTGACGACGTGCTCTGCCTGACCTTCAGCGGGCTGTCCAAGGCCTACCGGGTCTGCGGCTACCGCGCCGGCTGGGTGATGATCTCGGGCCCGAAGCACCTGGCCGAGGACTTCCTCGAGGGCCTGACCCTGCTGGCGAACATGCGGATGTGCCCCAACGTGCCGGCGCAGCACGCGATCCAGACCGCGCTCGGCGGCTACCAGTCGATCAACGAGTACATCCACCCCGGCGGCCGCTTCTACGAGCAGAGCAAGGCCGCGTGGCGCCAGCTCAACGAGATCCCGGGCGTCAGCTGCGTGGAGCCGCGCGGCGCGCTGTACTGCTTCCCGAAGCTCGACCCGGACGTCTACCACATCAAGGACGACGAGCAGTTCGTGATCGACCTGCTGCGCGCCAAGAAGATCCTGGTCACCCACGGCACCGGCTTCAACTGGTTCGAGCCCGACCACTTCCGGCTGGTCACGCTGCCCGACCTCGAGGTCCTCACCGAGGCCATCGGGCGGATCGGCGACTTCCTGAGCACCCTGCGCTGAGCGGTGCGATTCCCCTTGTAACGCGGAGTTATCGACGCTGAACAAGCCGCACACGACGCACTCGGCGTCCATAACACCGCGTTACAGCGGGGATGGGGGGGTCGCGCAGGGTGCGCCTACGATGAGCTCGTGGGACGCAAGATCGAGCGGTTGACCCTCGACCATCTGCCACAGCTGCCGGGCGGCTGCGGGGAGTGCGTGTTCTGGGAGCTCGATCCCGTACGCCGCAGCGCGGTCTGCGGGCACGAGGCCGAGGAGAAGGCCGCCTGGGTCTCGATGGTGCTGCGTGAATGGGGCTCGTGCGGCCGGGTCGCCGTCGTCGACGGGGAGGTCGTCGGCCACCTGATCTGGGCACCGCCGGTGCACGTTCCGGCCGCCGACGGGTTCGCCACCGCTCCGATCAGCACCGACGCCGTGATCCTGACGACCGCCCACGTCGCCGCCGAGCACCGTGGCGGGGGACTGGGCCGGATGATGGTGCAGGGGATGGCCAAGGACCTGATCCGTCGCGACGACGGGATCAAGGCCATCGAGGCGTTCGGTGACACGCGCGGCCGCAGCGGGCGGTGCGTCGTACCCGCCGACTTCCTGCTGGCCGTCGGGTTCTCCACCCAGCGTGCGCACGCCGTGCACCCGCGGATGCGGATGGACCTGCGCACCACGCTCTCGATCCGCGAAGAGCTCGAGCGCGGGCTGGAGACGCTGCTGGGCGCGGTGTCAGGCAAGCGCGCGCGGCACCACCGGTGCCGCAGCACGGCGGCTCGACCCGGGCCACGCGTCACGACTGACGGCTCAGGAAGGGCGCGAGGCGTCCTGGAACGAGTCGCGGAGCTCGCTGACGCGCAGCACTCCGGTGTGGGCGTCGACCTCGGGACTGAGGTAGAAGCGCTGCACCGAGACCACGATGGCTTCGGCGAGGACGTCGCGGAACTCCGGGTCGCGCAGTCGGTCGCTGTCGCCGGCATTGGTCAGGTAGCCCGCGTCCAGCCGCACCGCCGGCATCCGGGTGTGCCGCAGCAGGTCCCAGGTCTTGGGGTGGGAGCGCAGGTCGAGCAGGTCGCTGCGGGCGACGATCTCGCGCTGCACGAGGCCCGCGAAGCGTTCGCCGACCGAGGACCAGGTGTCGCGGTTGGCGTCGCCGAAGAAGTACGTCGAGACCCCGCACGCGTCGGTGTTGGAGGAGGTGTCGAGGGCCATCGAGACGAACAGGTCGGCACCGGTGCGGTTCGCGAACGCGGCCCGGTCGGCCTCCTCGCCGGGGGCGTCGGCCCAGCGCGGGGTGGTCAGGAACGCCTGGACGCCGATGGCCACCAGCCGTCCCTCCACCCGCTGGGCCAGGTCGTGCAGGATCGCGTCGGAGACCGGCGCGTAGTCGGTCGGCAGGTTGTGCCCGCGACCGACGTCGATGACCACGATCTTGCCGCCGAGGTTGGGGCCGGCCTCGCGGATCCGCTCCTGGGCGCGCAGCGCGTTGGGTGCCCCGCCCTTGACCATCGGGGAGAGCCGCGTGAGCGCCTTGAGGGTGGCCGGGCCGCAGGTGCCGTCGGGCGGGATGCCGAAGTTGCGCTGGAACTCGCGTACGCCGCTCTCGGTCTCGGGTCCGAAGTACCCGTCGAGGCGACCGACCCGGAAACCGAGGTCGAGCAGTCGCCCCTGGAGGGCGTAGACGTCGTCGCCGGCCATCAGGTTGCCGGGGAGGTGGGTCAGGATCCGGTCGCCGAGCCGCCAGCGGGCCTCGTCGAGGCGGCGGAAGGTCAGCGGACCCACGACGCCGTCGACGGTCAGGCCGCGTTGCTGCTGGAAGGCGCGTACGGCGAGCTCGACGCTTTCGTCGTACACCGGCTCGGAGGCGCTGATGCGGGACTGCTCGGGGACATCAGCAGAGTCGCCCAGAAGATCGATCCGCTTGAGCAGACCGATGATCTGGGCGACTGCGGGACCGGAGTCCCCGAGCCGGAAGACCGAGTTCACGCTGGCGACTGTAACCCGCCGCTCGAATCTCCCCGATTCTCCGGGCCTCAGGCGATGAAGTCGGCGAGCTCCTTGAGGAGCGCGGCCTTGGGCCGGGCGCCGACGATCTGCTTGACGACCTCGCCGTCCTTGTAGACGTTGAGGGTCGGGATGCCGTTGACGCGGTACGTCGAGGGGGTCACGGGGTTCTCGTCCACGTTCATCTTCACGAAGGTGACCTTCTCGCCGTGCTCGGCGGCCAGCTCGTCGAGGATCGGGCCGACCTGGCGGCAGGGGCCGCACCACTCGGCCCAGAAGTCGACCAGCACGGGCTTGTCGGACTTCAGGACGTCGGTCTCGAAGCTGTCATCGGTGACGGCTTGCAGGTTGGACATGTGTTCTCCTCTATGACTTGCGTGATCCGAAGGACTGGCTGTTAGTGAACACCCCTGGCCGGTCAATTCGTCCCTGGCCGGGGGAGTGTCTCGACGCTCAGGCGCTGGCGCCGACCGTCGTCGTGGCGCTCTTGGCGAGGTGGTCGAGGTGGGCGATGTAGCGCTCGGCGTCGAGCGCCGCGGCACAGCCGGTGCCGGCCGCGGTGATCGCCTGGCGGTAGTGGTGGTCGACCAGGTCGCCGGAGGCGAAGACACCCTCGATGTTGGTGCGGGTGGAGGGGTGGTCGACGAGCACGTAGCCGTCGGCGTCGAGGTCGACCTGGCCGGGCAGCAGCTCGGAGCGCGGGTCGTGGCCGATGGCGATGAACAGGCCGGTCGCGTCGAGGTGGCGCGTCTCACCGGTGACGGTGTCGCGCAGGGTCAGGCCGGTCAGCTTGTCGTCGCCGTGGATCTCGGTCACCTCGGAGTTCCAGGCGAAGTCGATCTTCGGGTCGGCGAAGGCGCGCTCCTGCATGATCTTGGAGGCGCGCAGCTCCTCGCGGCGGTGGATCAGGGTCACCTTGGAGCCGAAGCGCGACAGGAAGGTCGCCTCCTCGATCGCGGAGTCGCCACCGCCGACGACGGCGATGTGCTGCTCGCGGAAGAAGAAGCCGTCACAGGTCGCACACCAGCTGACGCCGTGGCCGGAGAGGCGGTCCTCGTCGGGCAGGCCGAGCTTGCGGTAGCCCGAGCCCATGGCCAGGATCACGGCGCGCGCCGAGAAGGTGCCCTCGGCGGTGCGGACGGTCTTGGTCTCGCCGGTGAGGTCCATCTCGATGACGTCGTCGGCGACCATCTCGGCGCCGAAGCGCTCGGCCTGGGCACGCATCTCGTCCATCAGGGCGGGGCCCATGATGCCGTCGCGGAAGCCGGGGAAGTTCTCCACCTCGGTCGTGTTCATCAGCGCACCACCGGCGGTGACGGAGCCCTCGAACATGAGGGGGGCGAGGTTGGCTCGCGCGGCGTACACCGCGGCGGTGTAGCCGGCGGGTCCGGACCCCACGATGATCACGTTGCGGGTCTCTGAACTCTCAGTCACTGCCACTCCTTGGTTGCTTTCACTCACGCCAGTTGAACAGATCCTAGGCACCCGACATTCCTGTCCCGGCTGTGACGCGAGATCGATTGGTTTCGAGACGCGTCGCTCCGCCCCTCGCTTCGCTTCGGGTCCGAGCCGACGCTCCTCAACCTCTCGCCCCCCTCACGGCTTCGCAAGCTCAACCGTGGGGCTCGAGTGTCAGGTGAGGGAGACGAGGCGGGTGAGGTCGTCGAGGGGCAGGTCGGGGGAGGCCGTGGCGTCGACCTTCATGCTGACCAGGTCGGCGCGGCCGGACTGCACGGTGAGGAACGCGGTGTCGGAGGCGTCGCGGCCGGTGGCGATCCGGACCAGCGACTGGCGGGGCGCCAGCGTGGTGGCGTCCACGGCCCGCCACTCGCCGTCGATCGCGGCCTCCACGACGGCGTGGAAGTCCATCGGCTGCAGCCCGGGCGCGTAGACCGCGACCAGCCGGGCCGGCACGTTGCGGGCCCGCAGCAGGGCGATCACGAGGTGCGCGTAGTCGCGGCACACGCCCTGGCGGGCGAGCAGGGTCTGGGTGGCTCCGTCGGTGTGCCGGCTGGAGCCGCTGACGTAGAACAGCTGGGTGCCGACCCAGGAGCTGACCGCGTCGAGGAGGTCCTTGCCCTCGAGGGTGGAGAACTCCGCCCAGGCGGTGGGGCCGAGCTCGTCGGACTCGGCGTAGCGGCTGGGGCGGCGGTAGACGATCTCGTCGACGGGGTCGACCTTCGCGGGGGTGGCCCGGCCGGTCAGCTCGGCGGCGTAGGTCAGCCGCAGCGAGCCGGGGGGTGCGGTGCACACGTGCAGCCGGCCGCCGTCGTCGACCCGGAGCTCCTCGACGGGCGACGGGCGAGCCGTCGACGGTCACGCTCAGGTTCTCCGAGGCGAGCTCGGGTCCGTCGGCCACGGCCACCGACCAGACGAGCTCGGCCTGCTGGCGTACGTCGAGCGTCACCTCGCACGAGACCGAGCGGGTGCGGGCGGGGGCGTCCCCGTCTGAGTAGGCCATGGGGCCAGTCTTACGGCGTCGGGCTGGGGCTGCCTAATCCGGGGTCTCCGGCGCTGGACTGGCCGGTGGCATCGGGGGAGGCGGGGAGCCTGGCGCTGTCGAGCACGCGGTCGCCGCCGCAGGCCCACGCCTCGACGAGGCGCTCGCCCCCCTGTGCGGGGTGGATGACGAGGACGGCCCGGGTGCCGTCGTACAGCACCGGCGTGGTCGTGGAGCCGTCGCTGGTGCTCGGTCCGGGGCAGGCGGTGTCGGCGGCCTGGCCGGCCGCGGCGCCCAGCTCGGACTTGCGCTGGTTGGCGGCGCTGTCCTGGGCCGGCGAGCGCTGCTGCAGCAGCCGCGCGACGTCGGTGTCGAACGACGCGGCAGTGACGCGAGGCAGCCGCGCGGCCAGGGCGTTCGGGACTGCCGCGGGATTGCTGGGTGGCGCCGTGGTCGCGGCGCCGTCCAGCGACTCCGTCGAGCTGCTCCCGCCCCCGGCCGAGCTGTCCGCGCTGCTGGCGGTGTCGTTCGCGGTGCCGTTGAAGACACCGAGGTTGGCCGCGGCGACGCCACCTGCCCCGATCACGATGACCGCCGCCGCGGCGGCCGCGGCTCGGGGTGCCCACCGCCGCCGAAGGGGTACGACGTCGGCCGGCCGTCTCCTCGCGCTCGGCCACGAGGCCCGGCGAGGGTCTCGTCGAGCCGGGCCGCCACCTCGGGCGGCATCGACGCGGCGTCGGGAGCCGATCCGAGGTCGGCGAGCAGCGCACGGACGCGCTCCTCCTGCTCGGGATCCTGCTGGGATCGAGGTGCTCGTCGTTCATGCCTGCTCACCTCCTTCGATGGCGCGTTCGGACGTACGGACAGACGGACTGGGGGGCGGGTCACCGGGTGGACCTCCCGAATGGGACGCACCGGGTGGGTCCGCGGTTCCCGGTGGCCCCAGGTCGGCGAGGAGTACGGCGAGCCGGGCCCGCCCGCGCGCGCAGCGGCTCTTCACCGTCCCGGTGGGCACCTCGAGGATCTCGGCGGCCTCGGCGACGGGGTAGCCCTCCATGTCGACGAGCACCAGCGCGGCCTTCTGGTCGGGCGGGAGCTGCTCGAGCGCGGCGAGCACCTGGCCGCGTCGCTCGGAGGCGACCACGTGGGCCTCCGGGCCCGGGTCAGGACCCTGGTCGGGGCCGGCGAGGACGGCACCGCGGGCGGCGGCGTCGTCGAGGTCGTCGGGCAACGGGTCGGCGGCGCGCACCTTGCGCCGGCGCAGCCGGTCGAGGCAGGCGTTGACCACGATCCGGTGCAGCCAGGTGGTCACCGCCGCGTCGCCGCGGTAGGAGTCGGCGCGGCGGAAGGCCGAGATCAGCGCGTCCTGGAGGGCGTCCGCGGCGTCCTCGGGGTTGCCGGTCGTGCGCAGCGCCACCGCCCAGAGCCGGTCGCGGTGCCGGCGGAAGAGCTCGCCGAACGCCTCGGGGTCGCCCGCCAGGTGTGCCTCGACGAGGGAGGCGTCGCTGCCCTCCCGGGCGGTCACGACCTGGCCGTGATGTCGGTGATCTCGCCGCGGTAGCCGCCGTCCGACCTGGGGCAGCCGCGTCAGCCAGACGAGCAGGTAGCGCGTCGACGGCTTGGAGTCGAGGGTGGCGGTGCTCTTCTCGGGGGCCGACTGCTGGCCGCCGACCTTGTCGAGCTGGTCGACGGAGTCGGGGGCCTCGGTCACGCCGGCCGGAGCGGCGTACACGTCGTACGACGTGGGCGTGCCCTTGAAGTGCACCGTCACCGACGAGACGCCGCTGCTCCTTGCCGAGGTCGAGCATCAGGCCGACGCCGGGCTTGAGGCCGCCGAGCGCCGGGTTGCCGCGATAGGTCACGGTCGTCCACGACGTGCTGGGGTCGCCGTCGATGGCGAACTTCGCGGTGTCGGGGTTCTCCTCGGGCGGGTCGCCGTCGGGGTCGAAGTCGCGTACGCCGGCGAAGGTGATCGCGGCGCCGGCGTTGGCAGCCGCGGACTGCGACTGGGTGGTGCTCGGCGAGCCGGTCGTGGGCCCGCCGTCCTGGCGGCCGCGGTTGAACGCGATCGCCATCGCCACGACGACGATGATCAGGACGCCGACCACGATCGCCATACGCATCCAGCCCCGGCCCTCCTTGCCGGTGTGGATGTCGTTCTTGGCCTCGTCCTCGTCGGTGAACGGCCAGAACCCCGAGCCGGTGTCGCCGGTGCCCCCGGAGGTGGAGTCGACGCCGCCGCGTGCGGCCGTCGCCGTGGCGCCGGCGGGCGGCGTGTGGCCCGACTCGGCCGCGCGTGCTGCCTCGGCCGCCCTCGCCGCCGCGGGGACCCGGCGCTCGGTGCTGGCGAACAGCGGCCGCTCCGGGGGGTCCTCGAAGGGCGGTGGGGGAGCAGCCGGCTCGCTCGGCGCCTGCAGCGGGGCCATCGTGTCGGGGCCCTGCCGGACCTCCTGGTACATCTGCGTGTCCTCGGGATCCTGCTCCTGCGACCGCGGGGGCGCGGGGCGGACAGCTGGGTGGCCTCGGCGGCCTCGTCGGGCTCGATCGCCTCGGCCGCGAGGGCCTCGGCGTGCAGGTCGGCGACTCCCGTGGCCAGCGCGTCGCGGTGGATCGAGACGGTCGGCTCGGAGTGCATCGCCGGCGAGGTCGAGCGGCGCGGCCATGCCGGAGTCGCCGAGGAAGTCGGCCAGGGCGGCGGCGATCTCGTGGGCGGTCTCGATCGGCATCGCGTGCTGCGAGGCCTCCTTGTGCAGCACCCGCTCGCAGATGACGTCGAGGGTGCGGGGCACACCCGCGCGCACCTGGCGCGGGCGCAGCGGCCGTCGGCCCTCGCGGGGCGCCTTGGGTACGCCGGAGGGAGCGACCCCGGGCCACCGACCGGTCAGCCCGGCGTAGAGGACCCCGGCGAGGTTGATCACGTCGGCCTCGCGCTCGTCGAGCTCGCCGTACAGCGGGTCGGGTGGCCGGCTGCGCTGGAGGCTGGCGTCGACGACGTACCCGATCAGCTTGACCGCGCCGGCCTGCGTGACCAGGACGGCCTCGGGGTTCAGCCGCCCGTGGGCGATGCCCTGGGCGTGCCCGGCGGCGATCGCGTCGGCGACCTCGCGGGTCAGCCACGCGGCGCGCGACGGCGGCAGCGTGCCCTGCTGGAGCATCAGGTCGAGGGAGACGCCGTCGCCCCACTCGTTGACCACCCAGGTGATGCCGCCCTCGTCGTCGCAGTCGAGCACGCGGAGCAGGTGGGGGTCGGTGACGGTGGCGGAGACCCGGGCGGCGTCCAGCAGGCCGGGGGCCCGCTCGTCGTCGCTGGGTACGGCGTGCACGGCGACGCTGCGGGCCAGGATGGTGTCGGTCGCCCGCCAGAACCGGGCTCCCTCGCTCTCGGTGAGCAGGTCGTCGAGGCGGTAGCGGCCGGCGAGGACGGTGCCGGGTCCGATGGAATTGCTCGTCACGTCACTCCCCTCACCTCGAGCCCCCACGAGGGCGCCTCCTCGGCTCCCCAGCCCATCGTAGGGCCCGGTCCTGCGGTCCTCGGGCAGCACCGTGCGGGCTCAGCGCCTGCCACGCAGGCGGCGTGTGACGAGCGCCATGACGTCGTTGACCTCGGAGATCCGCAGCAGGCGGGCGGTGCCGAGGTAGACCGCGAGGAAGACCACACCGACGACCGCGAGGTCGAGCACGGCGTGCCAGGTGCTGGAGCCGGGCACCAGGTCGGTCGAGCAGCTCGCGCAGTCCCCAGGCGACGGCGGCGCTGATCCCGACGGCGATCGACGATCCGGACCAGGAAGCGGACCAGTCGACGTCCGGCGAGGCCGCCGACCTCGCGCGCGAGCAGGGTGTACGACGTGACCGCGCCGACCAGGTAGGAGCACGCGTAGGCGAGCACCAGCCGTGGTGCGATCTCCGAGGGCGGTGCCCCGTGGGTGAGCAGGACCGCGGCGACGATGTTGGTGGCCGCGATCCCGCACTGGATCAGGAACACGCGGCGGTTCTGCTCGAGGGCGTAGAAGCCGCGGAGCACCAGGTAGTGCGCGGTGAACAGCACCAGGCCGATGCCGAACAGGGCGAGGGAGGGCGCGAAGTTGCCGTAGTCGTCGGCGCCGCCGCCGTAGCCCCAGATCACGTGGGCGGTGTCCATCGCCATGATCGCGAGCAGCGCGGCCGCCGGGATGACGAGGGCGTACGCCGAGCGCAGGGTGGCCGAGACCGATCGCCCGATCGACGGCGAGGTCGCCCGCTGCGGCGTACGACGAGAGCAGCGGCAGCATCGCCGTGGCCAGCGAGACGGTGATGATCGCGTGCGGGACCATCGTCAGCAGGAACGAGTTGGAGTAGACGGTGTAGCCGGTGCCCTCGGCCGATCCGCCGCCGGTCGGGTCGACGGTGCCGCTGCTCGCGATGCGCACGACCACGGTGTAGGCGACCTGGTTGACCACGACGAACAGCACCGTCCACACGCCGAGCCGCAGGGTGTGCCCGAGGCCGGTGCCGCGGAAGTCGAAGCGCGGCCGGTAGTGGAAGCCGGCGGACCTCAGGTAGGGCACCAGCACCAGGAACTGCACCACGATGCCGAGCGTCGACCCGAGCCCGAGCAGCGCCTCGGCACCGGCGGTGAAGCCGCCGTGCTTCTCCGCGCCGGTGGCGGGGCCGATGGTGATCAGGTACGTCGTCAGGATCACCACCGAGACGACGTTGTTGGCGATCGGGGCCCACATCATCGGGCCGAACCGGCCGCGGGAGTTCAGCACCTGCCCGACCAGCACGAACATCCCGTAGAAGAAGACCTGCGGCAGGCAGTAGCGCGCGAAGGCGATGACCGAGTCGCGCTGCGCGGCCAGCTCGGGGGTGAAGAACTTCGGGTCGAGGAACAGCCGCATCAGCAGGGGCGCGGCCACCACCAGCAGCACCGTCACGATGGCGAGGAAGAGCCCGGCAAGGGTGATGACGCGGTTGGTGTAGGCGTCGCCGCCGTCGGGGTCCTTCCGCATCGCCCGCACCAGCTGCGGGACCAGGACGGCGTTGACCACGCCGCCGGCCAGCAGGATGTAGAGCATGTTCGGCACCGTGTTGGCGATGTTGAACACGTCGGCGTGCAGGCTCGCGCCCAGCGCGGCGACCAGCAGCGTGCTGCGGACGAAGCCGCTGAGCCGGGACACGATCGTCCCGGCGGCCATCACCGCGCTGGCGGAGAGCAGCGAGCTCTGGGTCGAGGGCAACCTCGGGCCGGGGCTCCCTGGGGCGTCTCGGGTGCGACGTCGTCGCTCATTCGCTCGTCCACCCGCCACCGGTTGAGCCGGATCCGGAGCACGATGCGGCGCACGATCATCACGGCGAGGAGCACGCCGCCGGCGATGATGATGTACCAGATCAGCCGGCCGACCTGGCTGGTGCGCAGCCCGAACGTGAGCGGCGTGCCGGCGTTCTCGCCCTTGGTGGTGACCGGGGACAGCGTCACCTCGTGCACCCCGACCCCGCTGCTCACCCGCAGCCGCATCGTGGTGCGCTCGCCGGCCTGCATGCTGACCGGTTCGGGTGTCTGGACCTTCACCTCGGAGCTGTCGCTGCGGGCGCGCAGGCCGACGGTGATCGGCTGCTTGAGCCCGTTGACGAGCGTGACCGTCAGCGACCCGGAGCCGCCGGAGAGGGTGACGAAGTCGGTGCCGGTGACCTGCACCTGGTCCATCTCGCGCGCGGGTGGTGTCGTCGAGCGCGCGCACCTGGTCGGCGGCCAGCCCGAGGGTCGGCTTGGCGCTGTAGGCCGAGGCCTGGAGTGCGGCGCCGCTCAGCGGTCGGTCACGTCGTTGTCGTTGGCGAGCAGGTGGCCGAGCACGGTGCTGGTGTGCATCGAGGGCGCGGGTCGCCGCGACGTTGGTGGGCCCGATCTCGTCGGCGAGCTGGGTGCGGCCGTAGGGCAGCTCCCCGTCGTACGGCGTGGACGCGCCGCGCGGGAGGGGGGTCAGCCGCAGCCACGGCACCTGGAGCCCGCCGAAGAAGTCGGCGTCGCGCCAGTAGGGGCCGGGGTTCCAGCTGGCCGGGAAGCTGAACACGACCGGCCGGACCGGCGTCCCGCCCTTGGTGATCTCGAGGGCGGCCTCGGAGAGGATGCGCTGGCGCAGCGCCAGGGGCGTGCGCGGATGGTTGGGCAACGGGCCACCGGTGACCGCTCGCTCGTCGGTGAGCACGAGGTCCTGGCCGGTGGGGAGCTTGGACAGCGGCGGGTCGGCGAGGTCGCCGTGGTCGCTGAGCAGCATCAGGGTGCTCTCCGGGAGGCGGCCGAGCAGGTCGGGGTCGAAGTACCCGTCGGGCGGGGCGACCACGGCCGAGCCGGTGAGGTTGTGCGCCTTCATGCTGCTGCGCGGAGAGCTCCTCGGAGCGGCGCAGCAGGTTGGGTCCGCGACGGGCGAGCGAGGCGACGTCGGGGTCGGCGTACCCCAGGGCGAGCGCGGGGTGCGAGCGGATGGTGAGCTGCAGCGTGTTCAGCACGAGGTTGCGCCCGGTCGCGCTCGCTGCTCGCTCGGGGCGCCGGGGCCGGTCGTCGGCGACGGGCTCGGCGACGGGCTGCTGTCGGGCTTCTGGTCGTTTCCCTGACGCTCGGCGCGGCGGTCGGGACCCAACGACAGCGGGGGGTTGCCCTGGCCGAAGTCCTTCAAGCGCGTCGAGCACCGCCGGGTCGACCATCCAGGTGAGGGGCACGGCGCCGGCCGAGGAGCCGAAGTCGGCGAGCCGGGACAGGCGACCCTCCGGTGCGGTCAGGTGCACCCAGCGGGTGGGACCGTTGAGGCTGCCGTCGGCAGCCCGGCGGGCGCGGTCGCGCACAGGGAGTACGACGGACAGCGGCACCGTCCGCAGGCGGGCCAGCCGACTTCGGCACGAACGGGATGAACGTCCGCGCTCGTCCGTCGGCCTCCAGGTCGCGACCGTCCGGGCTGGTGCCGAGGGCGTGCACGCCGATCCAGTAGACGCCGGGGTCCCGGGGCGCCAGCGCGGCGGCGCGCACCCGCACGGTGAAGGTGGCCGCCTTGCCGGGGGCGAGGTCGCCGACGAGCACCTGGGTGCTGGGGTCGGTGAGGCGGTTCCCGCTGAAGGTGTCGGGGGCGGAGGCGGCCGCCTCCGCGAGCTCGTCACGCGTGGTGATCGGCTCGCTGGAGAGGAAGGGCGCGACGTTGATGTCGGTCCAGCTCTCCTTGGACTCGTTCTTCACGATCCCGCTGATCGTGAGCACCCCGCGCGTCGGGATGGTCGACGGGCTGAGCAGCGTCATGGTCACCGAGAGCGGCGTGGGCGTGGTCGCGTCGGCGGTGCGCACGCGTGCCGGTGCCGCAGCCCCGGCCACCGCCAGCCCGGGACCGGTGAGGGCAGTCACCGCCAGGGTCACCACCGCCAGCGCACGCGTCGCCAGCCGGGTGCCTCTCACGCGGCGATGCTATCCAGCGGGTGACCCGCTCCCGCCGAGGCCGGGCCGGGCCACCGGGGACGGCTGCGTCGCCTGCGCCACTAGAGTTGTCTCCCGTGTCCGAGGAGCCCCTGCTGATCACCGACGTCCAGGCGCGCGTGGTCGCGGAGCTGGCCCGGATCGCTCCCGTCACCGACGAGCTCGGGCGGCGCTTCGCCGCTGCCGGCGAGGAGATCGCGCTGGTCGGGGGCCCGGTCCGGGACGCGATGCTGGGGCGGCTGCACAACGACCTCGACTTCACCACCTCGGCACGTCCCGAGGTCACCGAGCGCCTGCTCAAGGGCTGGGCCGAGGCCATCTGGGACATCGGCCGCGAGTTCGGCACGATCGGCTGCCGCCGGGGTGAGTGGCAGGTCGAGATCACGACGTACCGCTCCGAGGCCTACGACCCGCAGAGCCGCAAGCCGGCCGTGCAGTACGGCGACTCGCTGGTCGGCGACCTCGCCCGCCGCGACTTCACGGTGAACTCGATGGCGCTCGTCCTGCCCGAGCAGCGGCTCGAGGACCCCTTCGACGGCGTGGTCGACCTCGCCCACCGGGTGCTGCGCACGCCGGGGCGTCCGGAGGACTCGTTCTCCGACGACCCGCTGCGGATGATGCGCGCCGCCCGCTTCGCCGCGCAGCTCGGCTTCACGGTCGCGCCCGAGGTGGTCGCGGCGATGACCGACATGGCCGAGCGGATCACCATCGTCTCCGCCGAACGCGTCCGCGACGAGCTGGTCAAGCTGCTGCTCGCCCCCGACCCGGTCCGCGGGCTGCGCCTGCTCGTGGAGACCGGTCTCGCCGGCCAGGTGCTGCCCGAGCTGCCCGCCCTGGCGCTGGAGCGCGACGAGCACTTCCGTCACAAGGACGTCTACGAGCACACCCTGACCGTGCTCGAGCAGTCCATCGACCTCGAGGGCCGGTCTCGGCGGCCGGCCCGACTTCGTCTCGCGGTTCGCGGCGCTGATGCACGACGTCGGCAAGCCGCGCACCCGTCGGTTCGCCGAGGACGGCGTGGTCACCTTCCACCACCACGACGTGGTCGGGGCGAAGCTGACCCGCAAGCGGATGCAGGCGCTGAAGTTCTCCAAGGACCAGATCGACGCGGTGAGCACGCTGGTGGAGCTGCACCTGCGCTTCCACGGCTACGGGTCGGGGGAGTGGACCGACTCCGCCGTACGCCGCTACGTGCGCGATGCCGGCGACCAGCTCGAGCGGCTGCACATCCTGACCAGGGCCGACTGCACGACCCGCAACCAGCGCAAGGCCGACCGGCTGCGGCGTACCTACGACGACCTCGAGGAGCGCATCGCGCGGCTCTCGGAGGCCGAGGAGCTCGCCTCGATCCGACCCGACCTCGACGGCAACCAGATCATGGAGATCCTCGGGATCGGCCCGGGGCGCGAGGTCGGCGAGGCCTACCGGTTCCTGCTCGAGCTGCGCCTCGACAACGGCCCGATGAGCGAGGACGCCGCCACCCAGGCGCTGCTCGACTGGTCGGCCACTAGGACCGGCTGACCACGACGCCGTCGGGCGCCGGGCTGACCCGCCAGGCGCGTCCGGCACCGACGACCCTGCCGCCGGGGCCGAGGGTGGTGCACTCGTCGATGGCCACGCCGTGCGCCACCAGGCCGGCCTCGACCGCGGCCACCAGGCGGGCGAGGTTGCCCCACTGCGTGGCGTGCACGTCGACGGCACCGCCGACCAGGCCGATGCCGTCCACGACGGTGACGGGGTCGAGCTCCTCGTTGCTGTCCTCGGGACACACGGGCACGCCGTCGATCTGCCAGCCGCCCACGATGGCAGTGGTGGCCGCGATGGCCGCGCCCGCGGAGAAGCCGGCGTACGGCAGGCCGGCGGAGACCAGCTCCCTGATCGCGTCGTACGACGGGGCCAGCGAAGCGTGGTACTCCGGGGTCGGTCCGCCGCCGACGAACAACCCGTCGATGTCCTCGAGCGCGGCGGGGTCGAGGGACTCGCCCTCCGCCACCCGCTCGATCACCAGCTCGTGGCCCTGGACCAGCCCGAGGGCGTGGACGTACTTCTCGTGGTACTCCAGCGAGTCGTCGTCCGTGCCCATCACGACGAGCGCGACGCGGGCCAGCCGTCCGCCGGCGCGCGCAGCCGCTGCGCTGATGAACCCGCCGAACATGTCCTCGGCGCGCTCGTCGGACCAGCCGCCGCCGATCAGGAAGACGTCCATGGCGCGAGACTAGATCGACAGCTTCGTCCGCCAGGCCAACAGCCACGCGTCGTACCCGGTCAGTTCCCAGGCCTCCGACAGCTCGAGCCCACGTTCCGCTGCGGCGCCGGCCTCCTCGAGGCGGCCCTCGGTGGCCAGCGCCAACGCCAGGTATCCGTCCATCGGGCCCATCACGCTCGAGATCCCGCTGATGGCGATGCCGCCCGTGAGCGGCTCGAGCAGGGCCGACATCTGGGTCGCGAGGTCGACGCGCTCGGCGACCGCGGCCGCTTCCGCGAGGCAGCACCAGGTCGAGGTGCTGCTCCAGTTCTCCACCCGGTGCTCGACCGGGATCTCGAGCTCGACGCGCAGCCGGTCGGCGTCGTCGGTCCGGGAGAGCGCCATCAGCAGGAAGTCACGGGCCAGGTCGTCGTCGGAGGCCGCGTTGGCGGCCGCGAACGGCTCGATCAGGTCACCGATGCGGTCGGTCCACATGCTCGCGATGACGTGGATGCCGCCGACGTGCAGGCCCTCCATCACCGGGTTCAGCCGGGGTCGCAGCTCGTAGAGGTCCGCGCTCAGCCGCGAGACCTCCTCGAGGTCGCCGCGCATGGAGGCCAGGCTCAGCTGCACCCACTGCAGGGCCATCAGCGCGTAGGTGTTCCGGCGCCGGCGGGCCAGCCGCTCGGTCTGCTGCGCGACGTCCTCGAAGGTCGCGCCGGTCGGCCATCTCCAGCGCGGAGCCCGGCCAGGATGACGAGGGCCACCGCCTCGGCGTCGGGGTCGTCCGCCGCCCGCGCCGCGTCGAGACCCTGTCGGGCCAGCTCGTAGCGTCGCTCTCGCGTGCTTCGGGGTCCAGAGCGCCTTCCACGCCGTCTGCGAGGCCCACCAGAGCAACGCCGGGTCGCCCAACCGGGTCGCCATCGCGTGCCCCTCCTCGGCCAGGGCCTCGAGCTCGGCCCGCGCCCGGGGGTCGTAGTAGAGCTGCACGGCCAGCGACAGCATCAGCCGGCACCGGTCGGCCGAGTCGTGCTGGGGCGTGCGGGCCAGCGCCCAGCGGAGGTCCTCGATGGTGTCGTCGAGCACCTCGTTCCACTGCTGCGGCGTCCAGACCAGGTTGTCCGTGGCCGCCTGCGCTGCGGCGGCCAGCCGGGGCAGGTCCTCCTCGCGCCGGGCGAGCGAGATCGCCTCCGCCGCGCAGGGGAGCACCTGGTCCCACTCCGAGTTGGGCCGGCAGTCACGAGCCCGGGTGAGGAGCAGGTCGATCCGCTCCTGCGCGGTGCCCGCGGGGTCGCGTCGGTGGGCCTCGATCGCGGCCGCGACGAGCTGTTCGGCCTCCACCCACGAGAACGTGCGCCTCGCCTGGGCGGCGGCGTCCACCGCGGCGCGCCAGGCCCGTCCGGCGTACGACGGACCGGCGGCCAGCCAGTGCCGGGAGAGCTCGGCCACCCGCTCCTCGGGCGCGACCAGGGCGGCCACCTCGCCTCCGTCCGACAGCGCATGGGCCACCCGGGCGTGCTGACGCGCGAGGCCGGTCGGCGTGGTGGTGGCGGCCACCGCGTCGCGGGTGAGGGCGTGCGCGAACGCGACCAGCCCGGGCCCGGGCTCGCGGACCAGCCCGGCCTCGCGTGCCGGGGCGAGCGCGTCCTCGACCTGCTCGGCGTCCTGCCCGGCGACCGCGGCCAGCACGTCGAGCGAGCACTCGCGGCCGAGGACGGCGGCGAGCAGCAGCAGCGACCGGGTGTCGTCGGGCAGCCCGCGCAGGCGTCGGGTGACCACGTCGCGGACCGTGGCCGGCAGCGCGTGCGGGTCGGTGTCGCCGCCGAGGCGGGCGAGCTCGATCAGGAAGAACGGGTTGCCGCCGGAGCGGGCCTGCCACTGGCTCCACCACGTCCGCGCCGGTGTCGCCCGCGAGCTCGCCGACCAACGCCCGGGTCGGCGTCGAGGTCGAGCCCGGTGAGGTCGAGCCGGGTGACGTGATGACGGGCGAGCTCCTCGCCGACGTCCGCGAGGGAGCCGGTGGGTTCGGGGAACGGCCGGCGGGTGAGCACGACGGCCAGCTGCTGTCCGGGTGCGCTCGAGGCGATCAGCCGCCGCAGCACCCGCAGGCTGCCGGTGTCGGCCCAGTGCAGGTCCTCGAGCACGACGAGCAGCGGCGCCGCCTCGGAACGGGTGAGCACCTCGCGGGCGATGCTCTCCCAGGCCCGGAAGCCCTGTCGCTCCTCGCTGCCCTGGTCGTCCTCGGGTCGCCCGCCAGCAGGCGCTCCAGCTCCACGTCCAGGACGCGCCCGTCGTGCCGGCCGAGGTCGTCGAGCGCCTGGCTCCACGGCCACAGCGGCGGGGCGCCGTCGTCCTGGGCGCACCGACCGGTCGCGACCACGAAGCCGCGACCGGCCGCGGCCTCCGCCATCCCCTCGACGAGCCGCGACTTGCCGATGCCGGGCTCGCCGACCAGCAGCGCGAACGCGGGCTTCACCGGACGGCGGCCCGGTCGAGCACCGCCTCGAGGGCGGCCACCTCCCGGTCCCGGCCGACGGTGCCCCAGCGGGTGCGCGGTGACGGTCGAGGGGCGCGGGACCGGGGTGCGCGCCGGGCTCGGGTCGCAGCCAGTCCTGGAGCACGGGGACTGAGCGAGGACCGCCTGCTCGAGGTCGCGGAGCTCCTGGCCGGGATCGAGCCCGAGCTCGTCGGCGAGCACCCGGCGGATCTGCCGCAGCGCCGCCAGCGACGTCCGCCTGTCGACCCGACCGCGCGAGGGCGAGCGCGTGCAGCGCCCAGACCCGCTCCTGCAGCGGGTACCGCGCGGTGGCCTGCTCGGTGGCCGCGACGACGACGGCGTGGTCCCCGAGGGCGAGCAGGCCGAGCACGCGGTCCTCCTCGGCGCCGCGGCGCAGCTGGTCGAGCGAGGACCGTTCCAGCGCCACGTCGGGATGGTCCGGCAGGTCGGCGTACGCCTCGCCGCTCCACAGCCCGAGCAGGCCCTCGAGCCGGTCGACGTGGTCGGAGATCGTGGCCCGGTCCGGCCAGTCGGCCGTGGGGCCGGTCGTGAACTGGCTCGCCAGCGGCGCCAGAGCGCGCCGGCTCGCGCTGACCTCGTCGGCGAACCGGTGGGCGTCGACCCGTTGGCGCGGCAGGTCCAGCCGGTAGCCGTGGTCGCTGGTCAGCAGCACGGTCGGCTTCTGGCGCGGCCCGAGGCCGGGCTCGAGCACGCGTCGTACGCCGGAGAGGTAGGAGTGCAGCGTCCCGTGCGCCCCGGGTGGCGGGTCCTCGCCCCAGACCAGGTCGACCAGCGCGTCGGGGGACAGCTCGCCTCCGAGCCGGAGGGACAGCGCGGCCAGCACGGACCGGGGCTTGCGCGCGCCGAGCTCGACGGTGTCCGTCGGGTCGTCCCCGAGCGCCACCTGGCTGCTACCCAGCACGCGCACCCACACGAACGGAACCGTAGTCGCCGCCGGCTCGTGCGGGCCCAAGTCGCGCTCCAGCCCGACCCAAGTCTGGACCGGCACGGTGGACCCACCAGCACGAAGGAGCCCCCATGAGCCACAAGACCACCGTCGTCACGACCGACCCGACCACCTGGCCCGAGCAGCTGACCCTGCCCGGACAGAGCCACACCGCCGACGGCCCGCACGACCAGATCGGCATGTACGCCATGCACCACGGTTTCCGCCGCGACCTCGATCGGTTCGTCGCGGCCGTCGTGCACACTCCGGTCTCCGAGGTCGAGGTGTGGACGGCGCTGCAGGAGCGCTGGCTGCGGATGGCGGAGGTGCTCCACCACCACCACGGCGTCGAGGACGAGGCGCTCTGGCCGGTGCTGCGCCGGCATGCCGAGGACGCCGGCAGCGCCGCGGACCTCACCATGCTCGACGACATGGAGGCCGAGCACGCGGTGATCGACCCGGCCCTCGCGGCGGTGCGTACGGCGCTCGAGGAGATGTGCGCGCACCCCTGTGCCGACCACCGCAACGCCCTGGAGATCCGGGTCGTGGCGGCCCGGGAGTGCCTCCGGGAGCACCTCGCGCACGAGGAGGGCCAGGCGCTGCCCATGCTGCAGCGCACCCTGAGCGTGGAGGAGAACGCGACCTTCGAGGCGGCCGCCGGGAAGGGCTACCCGCTCCGGATCGTGCCGTTCGTGCTCTGCTGGGTGATGGACGGGCTGCCCGGCGAGGCCACGGGCCGCATCGTCGAGATGGCGCCGCCCGGCTACGGCCTGGTGCACCGCCTGCTCAGGGGACGCTTCGAGCGGGGCGAGCGGAAGGCCTTCCGCTACGTGTGA
>CAWCQB010000023.1:0-56825 GCA_963797505.1 uncultured Actinomycetota bacterium
AGTGTCCTTTCCCGGTTGTTGAGGAGCGAGCGCCAGCGAGCGTTGGTTCCTGAGGAGGTCGCGCAGCGACCGTCTCGAAGGGCTCGAAACACGGTCACTTGTCGTCCCCTCCCGGGTTGGCCGGGTTGTCCTCGTGCTTGGCGTCGGCCGATGACTCCTCGACCTTGGCGGCGGACTCCTGGTGCTCGGCCTCGTGGCTGCCCTCGGCCTTGTCGGAGGCAGTGTCGCCCTCGGCCGCGTCAGGCTCGTGCGCGGACTGCCTGGCCTCCTTGAGCGTCGGCGCGGTCCAGCCCTGCGCGCGTGCGATGTTCAGCCCGACCAGCGACGCCGGCCCGGCCGACGGGCCCTCGTCAGCGAGGTCGTCGGGGAAGCCGGCGAGCACGCGCTCGGCCTCGCGCCAGGTGCACAGCCGTGGCCCGCGGGTCGAGTGCACCTCGGTGCCCGAGCGCAGGTCGTCGACGAGCTGGACGGCCGACTCGGGCGTCATGTTGTCCATGAACTCCCAGTTGACCGTCATCACCGGCGCGTAGTCGCACGCGGCGTTGCACTCGATGTGCTCGAGAGTGATCTTGCCGTCGTCGGTGGTCTCGTCGTTGCCGATGTCGAGGTGGTCCTTGAGCCGCTCGAAGACCAGGTCGCCGCCCATGATCGCGCAGAGCGTGTTGGTGCAGACGCCGACGTGGTAGTCGCCGACGGGGCGGCGCTTGTACATCGTGTAGAACGTCGCCACGCCGCTGACCTCGGCGGCGCTGATGCCGAGGATCTCGGCGCAGGCCTCGATGCCGCGCGGCGTGACCTGGCCCTCGACGCTCTGCACGAGGTGCAGCATCGGCAGCAGCCCGGAGCGCGCCTGCGGGTAGCGGGCAGCGATCTCCTCCAGCTCGGCGTACGTCGTCGGGTCGAACGGGGTCTCTGCCCTGACCTGTGTCGTCGAGACGGCGGAGGCGTTGGTGCCGTCGTCGACGCCCGGGATACGACCGTCGCTCATGCGTGCTGAATTGCTCGCTCGCTGCGCTCGCTCATCTGTCGACTCCTCCCATCACGGGGTCGATGGAGGCGATGGCCACGATGACGTCGGCGACCATGCCGCCCTCGCTCATCACGGACGTCGCCTGGAGGTTGGTGAAGGACGGGTCGCGGAAGTGGGCGCGGAACGGGCGGGTGCCGCCGTCGGAGACGACGTGGGCGCCGAGCTCGCCGCGCGGCGACTCGATCGGCACGTAGGCCTGGCCGGCGGGGACGCGGAAGCCCTCGGTGACCAGCTTGAAGTGGTGGATCAGGGCCTCCATCGACTCGCCCATGATGTGCTTGATGTGGTCGAGGCTGTTGCCCATCCCGTCGCTGCCGATGGCCAGCTGGCTCGGCCAGGCGATCTTCTTGTCGCCGACCATCACCGGCGCACCCTCGAGGCCGGCCAGGCGGTCGACGGCCTGCTCGACGATGCGCAGGGACTCCCACATCTCGTTGAGGCGGATGCGGAAGCGGCCGTAGGAGTCGGCGGTGTCCCAGGTCTGTACGTCGAACTCGTAGTCCTCGTAGCCGGAGTAGGGCTGGCTCTTGCGCAGGTCCCAGGGGTACCCGGCCGACCGCAACGGCGGGCCGGAGATGCCGAGGGCCAGGCAGCCGGCGAGGTCGAGGTGGCCGACGCCCTCGAGGCGGGCCTTGAAGATCGGGTTGGCGTTGCACAGGGCGGCGTACTCGGGCAGGCGCTTCTTCATCAGCGTGATGAAGTCGCGGATCTGGTCGATCGCCCCCGCCGGCATGTCCTGGGCGACGCCGCCGGGGCGGATGAACGCGTGGTTCATGCGCAGGCCGGTGATCAGCTCGAACAGGTCGAGCACGAGCTCGCGCTCGCGGAAGCCGATCGTCATCACGGTCAGCGCACCGATCTCCATGCCACCGGTGGCGATGCAGACCAGGTGGGAGGAGATCCGGTTGAGCTCCATCAGGAGGACGCGCATGACCTGCGCCTTCTCCGGGATCTCGTCCTCGATGTCGAGCAGCCGCTCGACGCCCAGGCAGTAGGTCATCTCGTTGTAGAACGGGCTCAGGTAGTCCATCCGGGTGCAGAAGGTGACGCCCTGCACCCAGGAGCGGAACTCCATGTTCTTCTCGATGCCGGTGTGCAGGTAGCCGATGCCGCAGCGGGCCTCGGTCACCGTCTCGCCCTGGAGCTCGAGGATCAGCCGCAGCACGCCGTGGGTGGACGGGTGCTGGGGCCCCATGTTCACGACGACCTTGTTGTCGTGCTCGTCGGAGATGCCCTCGACGACGGAGTCCCAGTCCTGGCCGGTGACGGTGAAGACCCGTCCCTGGCTGGTCTCGGAGGCGGGTGCGTAGGCGTCGTGCTCTTGGTCGGTGGTCATCAGCTGTAGCTCCGTCGCTGATCGGGCGGAGGAATAGTCCCTCCCTTGTACTCGACCGGGATGCCGCCCAGTGGGTAGTCCTTGCGCTGGGGGTGGCCGGGCCAGTCGTCGGGCATCTGGATGCGGGTGAGTGCGGGGTGGCCGTCGAAGACGATGCCGAAGAAGTCGAAGGTCTCGCGCTCGTGCCAGTCGTTGGTGGGGTACGTCGCCACCACGCTGGGGATGTGCGGGTCGGCGTCGGGGCAGGTGACCTCGAGGCGGATCCGGCGGTTGTGGGTCATCGAGAGCAGGTGGTAGACCGCGTGCAGCTCACGACCGGTGTCGTCGGGGTAGTGCACCCCGCTCACGCCCGAGCAGAACTCGAAGCGCAGCTTCTCGTCGTCGCGCAGGAGCCGGGCCGTCGCGGCGAGGTCCTCGCGGCGTACGAAGAAGGTGATCTCGCCGCGGTGCACGACGACCTTCTCCACGGCGCTCTCCAGCCCGCCGGACCGGGTCGCCTCGGCGAGCGCGGTGGCCACGTCGTCCATCCAGCCGCCGTACGGCGGTTCGGTGGCTCCGGGCATCTCGACGGTGCGGGTGAGCCCGCCGTACCCGGAGGTGTCGCCGGACCCGTGCACGCCGAACATGCCCTGGCGCCGGGTGATGACCTCGTCGGAGGTCTCGCGGACCGTGTCGAGGGAGTGGTCCTGGCTGCCGGCGATGACCTCTTTGCCGTCGGTGTCGTCGGCCATCAGCGCATCAGGCCCTTCATCTGGCTGGTGGGCAGCGCGTTCAGGCCGGACTGCTCGAGCTCCTCGATCTGCGCGAGGCGGTTGCTGCCGAGCTTGGCGTGCTGGACCTGGTCGTGCAGCTTGAGGATCGCGTCGATCAGCATCTCGGGCCTGGGCGGACAGCCGGGCAGGTACATGTCGACGGGCACGACGTGGTCGACGCCCTGGACGACGGCGTAGTTGTTGAACATCCCGCCGGAGCTCGCGCAGACGCCCATGGCGAGCACCCACTTGGGCTCGGCCATCTGGTCGTAGATCTGGCGGAGGACCGGCGCCATCTTCTGGCTGACGCGGCCGGCGACGATCATCAGGTCGGCCTGGCGGGGGCTGGCGCGGAAGACCTCCATGCCGAACCGGGCGAGGTCGTACTTGGGGCCGCCGCTGGTCATCATCTCGATCGCGCAGCACGCGAGCCCGAACGTGGCCGGCCAGAAGGACGCCTTGCGCATGTAGCCCGCGACGCCCTCGACGGTCGTCAGGAGTACGCCGCTGGGGAGCTTCTCCTCGAGTCCCATAAAGCTCTCAGTCCCTCTGTCGGTTGCGCTTGAGTCAGTCGGTGGTCACGCGGTGGTCAGTCCCACTCCAGGCCGCCTCGTCGCCAGACGTACACGTAGGCGACGAACACGGGGACGATGAACAGCACCATCTCGATCAGCCCGAAGAGCTGCATCTGGTCGAAGGCGACTGCGATCGGGTAGAGGAAGACGATCTCGATGTCGAAGACGATGAACATCATCGCGGTGATGTAGTAGCGGACCGGGAACCGGCCGCCGCCCACGGGCTGCGGAGTGGGTTCGATGCCGCACTCGTAGGAGTCGAGCTTGGCGCGGTTGTAGCGCTTCGGCCCGATGACGGCGCTCATGATGACCGAGAAGATCGCGAACCCCGCAGCGAGGATCGCGAGTGCCAGGACCGGTGTGTAGAGCGACATGATCCTCCTCGATCGGCACCGCATTCGTGAACATGTGAATGTCTTCACGAACTCGTGACGGAAGTCAGCATAGAGGCACGGATCACATCGCGCGAACCCTCCCCCGCCGCTGCGAATTCAGGCTCTGACCAGCGCATTTAGCCAACAATGGCGTTGCCTATTTGGTGCGGCGTGCGTCGTACGAAGAAGGGCTGGTCAGGTGGTTTCGCGCACGGGCTGGTCGAGCCGCGATCGCCAGCCCAGGTGATCGGTCGAGCAGCGAGCGCTCGACGCGAGCGACGGTCGCCGGTCGGCTCACGGCGTGTGGTCTCGACTATCCGCTCGCTTCGCTCGCTGCTCGACCACCTTGTGGTCGGTGGTCGATGGCAGCGACCACCAACTGGTTGGTCGAGCAGCGAGCGCCAGCGAGCGATCAGTCGCAGCACCACGGCGTGGACTCGACGTACGCCGCTCGCTCAGGCTCGACCACCTGTCGTGGTCGATCGCACGCACCGCTGGTCGATCGACCACGCCAGCGACGATCAGCCAGTCGGCTCACGGCGAGTGGTTCGACTCCGCGCGTCGCTCCGCTCGACCACCGTGCGGTCGGTGGTCGATGGGCAGCGCCCACCAACTGGTCGGTCGAGCAGCGAGCGCCAGCGAGCGATCAGTCGCCAGTCGACTCACGGCGCGTGGTCTCGACTATCCGCTCGCTTCGCTCGACTGCTCGACCACCTTGCGGTCGGTGGTCGATGGCAGCGCCCACCAACTGGTGGTCGAGCAGCGAGCGCCAGCGAGCGATCAGTCGAGACCACCCGACCGACGTACGACGCCCCTCGGCTCGCGATCCGCCGTGTGGTCTCGACTATCCGCTCGCTTCGCTCGCTGCTCGACCACCTTGTGGTCGACGGGGCTCGGCGAGCGCGACCACCTGTGCCGAGCTACGCGCGGGCGCGGTGGAGGGCGACGATGCCGCCGGACAGGTTGCGCCACTCGGTCGCGGTCCAGCCTGCCTGGCCGATCCGGGTGGCGAGGCCGCGCTGGTCGGGCCAGGCGCGGATGGACTCGGCGAGGTAGACGTAGGCGTCCGGGCTCGAGGAGACCGCGCGGGCGACCGGCGGGAGGGCGCGCATCAGGTACTCGATGTAGACGGTCCGGAACGGCGCGAAGGTCGGCGAGCTGAACTCGCAGACCACGAGCCGGCCGCCGGGCCTGGTCACCCGCAGCATCTCGCGCAGCCCGGCGTCGGGGTCGACGACGTTGCGCAGCCCGAAGGAGATCGTCACCGCGTCGAAGGTGTCGTCGGCGAACGGCAGCCGGGTGGCGTCGCCGGCGGTGAACGGCAGGTGGGCGCGGTGGCGCTTGCCCTCGCGCAGCATGCCGACGGAGAAGTCGCAGGGCACGACGGTGGCGCCGGCGTCGAGGAACGGCTGGGACGACGTACCCGTGCCGGCCGCGAGGTCGAGGACCATCTCGCCGGGCTGCGGGTCGACGGCCGCGACGACCGCGTGCCGCCAGCGGCGGTCCTGGCCGAGGGAGAGCACGTCGTTGGTCAGGTCGTAGCGCTTCGCGACGTCGTCGAACATCGCCTGCACCTCGGCAGGCTTCTTCTCCAGGCTCGCTCGCGTCACGGGCGCCACCCTATGCAGCGCGCCGTTCGGTGCGTCGCGCGGCCGGATCGGTACGACGGGGCGAAAATGTCCGGCATGGGTGCTGGAGTGAACAAAGTGGCCAGTGTGGCCATGATCTCCGGCGTGCTCGCGGGCACCTGCGCCCTCGGGTACGGCGTCTCGCGGGCGACCTCCGACTCCGGAGCCGGCGGCACCGCCGTCCAGGCGGTCGTCATCACCACCCCCGAGCCGTCGCCGCCGCCGCGACCGACCCCACGACCCACCCCGACCACCGACCGCGCCAGGTGACCGCACCGCTCCCGTCCGAACGGCCGGTCCAGGTGCCCGAGCCCGGCCCGAAGCTCCTCGGCGCCGGCGACACGGGACCGAAGGTGCGCGACCTGCAGGCCCGGCTGCGCCAGCTCGCGTGGTACTTCGGCAACGTCGGCGACGACTGGGACCGGCAGACCACCGCCGCGGTGAAGGGCTTCCAGGAGAAGCGCAGGATCGCCGAGACCGGGTACGTCGACCAGCGCACCCTCGACCGGCTCACCGGGATGACCCGCACGCCCACCCAGGACGAGCTGGCCAACCGGCTCCCGGGTGACCTGCACACCGATGCGCGTCTCGACCCGCGCTGCCTGACTGGTCGCGCGATGTGCATCGACAAGCAGAGCAGCACCATCCGCTGGGTGGTCGACGGGAAGGTACGCCGGACGATGGCGGTGCGCTTCGGTGCGTCGTACAGCCCCACCCGCGAGGGGCTCTTCCACGTGGGCTGGAAGTCGCGCGACCACGTCTCGCACCTCTACCACTCGTCGATGCCGTTCGCGATGTTCTTCTCGGGCGGCCAGGCGGTGCACTACTCCTCCGACTTCGCGGCGCGCGGCTACCTCGGTGCGTCCCACGGTTGCGTCAACGTGCGCGACTACGCGGGGGTCTCCTGGCTCTTCGACCAGGTGCACATCGGCGACAAGGTGGTCATCTACTGGTCCTGATCCACTCACCGGATCCGGGCGAAGGAGTGGCTTCGGTCACCGCGTACGCTCGGTGCTCGTGACCAGCCCACCTGCCGCCGACGCGCCTCCTGGCCGTCTCGTGGCTCGCACCGTCGAGGTGGTCGCCCCCGACTCGATGCCCGCGTCGCTGCTCGACCTGCTGCCCTCCGACGAGCCGATGGCCTGGCTGCGTCGCGGCGAGGGCATGGTCGCCTGGGGCGTGGCTGCGCGCTGCCGGACCTCGGGCCCCGACCGGTTCGCCGACGCGGCGGACTGGTGGCAGCAGGTCTCCGGCGCGGCCGTGGTCCGCGACGAGGTGCGCACTCCCGGCACCGGACTGATCAGCTTCGGCAGCTTCGGCTTCGCCGACGACCCGGGCGACAGCGTCCTGGTGGTGCCGCGCGTCGTCGTCGGCACCCGGCGCGGACGTTCCTGGGTCACCGTCATCGGGCAGGACGAGCTCGCCGCGCTGCCCGACCTCGACACGCAGCCGATGCCGCCCGCGCCGCGCAACGTCGCCTTCGCCGACGGCGCGATGAGCGGGGCCGCCTGGGAGTCCGTGGTCGCCGACGCCGTCGGGCGCATCGGTTCCGGTGAGCTGGAGAAGGTCGTGCTCGCGCGCGACCTGGTCGCCACCGCCGACGTCGAGATCGACGTGCGCTGGCCGCTGCGCCAGCTCGCCGAGGGCTACGACATGTGCTGGACCTTCCACGTCGACCGGCTCTTCGGCGCCACCCCCGAGCTCCTCGTACGACGCGAGCGCGGCCTGGTCACCTCACGCGTGCTGGCCGGCACGATCCGGCGCACCGGCGACGACGAGCGCGACGCCGGTCTCGCCGGGCAGCTGGCGCGGTCCTCGAAGGACCTCGAGGAGCACGAGTACGCCGTCCGCTCGGTCGCCGACTCGCTGGCGCCGTACTGCTCCTCCAGCAACGTGCCCGAGGTGCCGTTCGTGCTGCACCTGCCCAACGTGATGCACCTGGCCACCGACGTCACCGGGGTCGTGCACGACTCCGACGGCGCGAGCGTGCTCGAGCTCGCCGCCGCGCTGCACCCGTCCGCGGCCGTGGGCGGTACGCCGACCAAGGTGGCCGTCGAGCTGATCGCGGAGATCGAGGGCATGGACCGCGGCCGCTACGCCGGACCGGTCGGCTGGATCGACGCCGACGGCGACGGCGAGTTCGGCATCGCGCTCCGCTCGGCGCAGATCGAGGCCCACCAGGTGCGGCTGTTCGCCGGCTGCGGCATCGTCGCCGACTCCGACCCGGAGGCCGAGCTCGCCGAGGCGCAGGCGAAGTTCCTGCCGGTCCGCGACGCGCTGACCGACTAGGCGCGGTGGCCGGCCGCTCATCGGTGACACCGCCGGTTTGGGTACGTCGGCGGCCGTCTCCTCCGCCCGGCGCACGCGCACGGCCTCCTTGATCTGGTCGATGTTGTTGCGGATCAGGTCGGAGACCAGGTCGTCCATCCGCGGGTCGCCGAGCATCTCGATCAGCACGCGCATGGTGGTCTCGCTGACCTGGTTCACGATCGAGTCGAAGCCGGGGACGTGCGAGATGACCCGCGACGACGGGTCGTTGCGCACCTTCTCCGAGACCAGGGCCAGGAGGTCGTCGTGGTTGTCCACCAGCGCATCGGAGATGTTCTTGGTGTAGTGACCGGACGCGAGCACCTGGCTGACCTCGTCGAGCACGGCGATCGTGATCGGCCGCTTGACCAGGTCGACCGCCCACTGCGAGAGCCGGTTGATCCGCCGGATCGCCCACGGCGTGTGCAGGCCGCGGCGTACGAGCACCCAGGTCAGCAGCGCCGAGATGATCGACAGCACGGCGAACGTCCCCACGACCACCAGCAGGAACTGGGGGACGGAGAGGCTGCGCAGCCAGTCGATCACGGGGACATCCTGCCCTGTCCGCTCAGGAACGGCTCCCTCGAAATGGGGGAGTCAGTCGAGCGGGTGCGCGATCTCGTCCTGCGGCAGCTTCGCCCACAGGATCGCGACGACCGCGAACACGAGCGGGGTGACGCCGGCGAGCAGGAAGGTGTTCTCCAGCCCGATCGCGTCGGAGACGGGACCGGCCAGCGCCATCGAGATCGGCATCAGGCTGACCGACACGAAGAAGTCGAGCGAGGCGACCCGGCCCAGCAGGTGTGCGGGCACCCGACGCTGGAGCAGCGTGCCCCAGATGACCATGGGAGCGCTGAACAGCACGCCGAGCAGGAACGAGCAGCCGACGAGCACCCAGATGGAGGGCGCCACCCCCATCAGCACCATCGGCACGCAGCCGGCACCGAACATCAGGTTCATGTAGGTCAGGTAGCGGCGCGGCATCGGCAAGGACGCCTGCACCAGCGAGCCGACGGCGCCGCCGATGCCGAAGGCGGCGAGCACCATCGCGTGGTCGCCCGCGTCACCACCGAGCCGGTCCTTGACCACGAACGGGACCAGCACCTCGAAAGGCCCCATCGTGGCGAGCACCATCAGCGAGGCGAACAGCAGCGTGGCGAGCAGCCAGGGCGTGCGCACCATGTAGACGAGGCCCTCGCGCATGTCGCTCAGGGCGCCGCGCACCGGGTGCTGGTTCGCCGTCGGTGAGGTCGCGGCGCACGGGCGTGCGCGGGAGGCCGATCTGGACGAGCACGCCGACCGCGGCCACCACGGCCGCGACCAGGCAGGCCCAGCCCGGCGAGGCGATCCCGACCACGACACCGGCGACACCGGGGCCGATCGCCTGCGCGACGAGCGGCCGGACCATGCCCTCGAAGCCGTTGACCGCGAGCAGGTCGGAGGCCGGCACGATCGCGGGCAGCCAGGCGGAGTACGCCGCGTAGTAGAACGCCATCCCCATGCCGATGCACAGCGCGACGACGGCGAGGTGCCACAGCCGGGTGAGGTCGGTCAGCGAGAGCACCGTCACGACCGTGTAGCTGACCACCTCGGCGGTGGCGACCGTCATCACGATCAGCTTCTGCGGGATCCGGTCGGCCACGACACCGGCGAGCAGCGCCGGGAGGAGTACGCCGACCGCGCCGGCCGTCGAGACGATGGAGAGCTGGGCCGGTCCGCCGCCGAGGCGGATGACCTCCCAGACGAGGGCGACGGTCCAGACGCCGTACGCGAAGGCGCCGCAGGACAGCGCGACGGCCATCCGTCGGTAGGCCGGGATGGCGAAGGGAGTGAGGATGCGCGGCAGCTGCCGAACGCTCGGCGTCTCGCGGGTCAGCTCGTCCTCGGTGACCGTGGGCTCGATCATCACTCCTCCTCTCGGACTCCAGTGTGGGGCTGAGGTAGCACTCCCGGCCACGGGATATGCCTTAGAGGGGGGCCGTCCCGAGCAGGTGGAACACGCGGCTCAGCTGCCGGTAGGGGTCGCGCACGCTGGCCTCGAGCTCGACGCGGGCCACGGCCTCGACGTCGGTGCCGTCGAGAGGCAGGTCCATCCAGTCCGAGAACAGCCAGACGCCGTACCAGGCCAGCGGGCTCGACTCCCCCGGCACGCAGCAGCTCCGAGAGGTGCTCGACGGTGTCGCCCGGGTCGGGGTGCCGAGGACGCCGACCTCGTCGGTCAGTCTCGAAGGCGGCCAGCGCGTCGGCCCAGCGGTGCTCGAGCGCCGGCCGCACCGCCATGGTCGCGGCGTTCAGCGCCATCACCGAGACCACGCCGCCGGGTTCGACGCAGCGGCACAGCTCCGCGATCAGGGGTTCGGCCGACTCGACGTACATCAGCACGCCGTGGCAGAGCACCACCGAGAACCGCCGGCCCTCGGTGGCCTCGGCCGCGGCCTCACCCGCTGCCTGGACCAACCGGACGCGCGACCGGACGTCGTCGGGCTCCGCTGCCAGCCGCTCCCGCGCCTTCGCCAGCATCGCCTCGGACGGATCGAGGATGGTGACGTCGTAGCCGAGCCGGGCCAGCGGGAACGACTGGTGCCCGGCACCCCCGCCGACGTCGAGCACCGTGGCGGGCGGGGGCGGCAGGTGTCGCAGGAGCTGCTGGTGCAGGACGAACGTCCGCACCTGCCCCTTCACCGTGGCGTAGGCACCGTCGACGAAGGGATCAGCCAGGTCCTGCCACGCGTCGTCGGCCACACGCCGATGGTCTCAGGCGGCAGCTGTGTCGGTCAGAGCGGAACGGGTCCCTCGGGCACCGCACCGTCCTCGTCCTCCTCCTCGAGGCCGGCGACGGCGACCAGGATCAGCGCGGCGCCGATGATGCCGAGCACGCCGAGTCGCTCGCCGAGGACGATCGCGGCGAGGACGGCGGCGGTCACCGGTTCGAGGAGGGTCGCCACCAGGGCAGCACTGCCCTTGACGGTGCGGAGTCCGGCGTACAGCAGCGCGTAGGCGACCGCGAGCGTGGCCACGCCGAGGTAGACGAGCAGCCCGGCCACCTGCGGGTCTGCTCGGGAGGTAGGGGCCGCCGGCCAGCAGGCCGAACGGCAGCAGCGCGATCGCGCCGGCGGTGGAGGTCGCCGTGGTCAGGGCGAGCGGGCTGGTCAGCCCGGTGAGCGGACGGCCGATCCCGGTGGCGAGCGCGTACGTCGATCCGGAGGCCGCTGCGAGGAGCACCCCGAGGAGCGGGTGGGGTCCCGTGGTCGACGTACCCGCGTCCGCGCTGACGAGGACGAGACCACCGAGAGCCGCGCTGAGCACCAGCAACCGCGTCCGGCTCGGGCGCTTCCGGGCGGCGACGCTCTCGCCGATGGTGAGCAGCACCGGCGCGAGACCGAGCGCCACCACCGTCGAGACGGTGACGCCGACGGCGAGGACGGCGCCGAAGTACAGCGCCTGGTAGGCGCCCGTGCAGCACCCGACGATGATCGCGGTGCCGGGCCGCTGCCGCATCAGGCTGCGCAGGTCGGCGAAGCCGCGGGTCACCAGCAGGGCGGCGAAGAGTACGACGGCCGCGAGCAGCATCCGCCAGGTGCTGACCACGAGCACCGACATCGGCTCGCGGTCGCGGATGAGCTGCATGACGAGGCCGCCGGTGCCCCAGAGCACACCGGCGAGGGACACCTGGAGGAGGCCGAGGCGGGCACGGCCGGAGGAGATCGGGCCAGAGAAAGCGAGGACATGGGAGGGCTGCTTCCGACGTCGGGACGAGGGGTCGTCTGAGCAGCTCTCGGTCACCGACTCAGGTGGTCGGTGGCGTGCCGCTCCGGTCAGGCAGCCGGAGGGCGTACGACGAGGCAGTGTCGGATCACGTGAGGGATCCTGCCACGTCTCAGAGGTCGGCGCCGTCCTCGAGTCGGACGAACTCCTGACCGCGCTCGCCGAGCATCCGGGTCAGGTGCGCGTCGACCATGCCGAGCCCGAGGTCGCTGTAGATCTTGTCGTGGATGGCGAGCGACCTCGGAGCGCCGACCTCGCGACCGAAGTCGATGCACTCGCCGACCTTGAGCCACGGCGCGCTGACCGGGAGCAGCAGCAGGTCGACCTGCTCCGGCGGCGGGGTCAGCGAGTCGCCGGGGTGGTAGATCTTCGTGCCCTCGACGTCGAGGACGTAGCCGCTGTTGTCGAAGCGCGGGTAGTCCTGGTGGATGACGGCGTGCTTCTCGCCGACGACCTGGACCGGCACGCCCACGTCGTACGACGCACCGGGCTCGACGACGGTGATCCGCTCGGCGACGTCCGGGGCGTCCTGGCGAATCTGCTTCGCGACGGCACCGATGGTGAACACCGGGGCATCCGTACGCCGCAGGTGGTCGGGCGAGTAGTGGTCGGCGTGCTCGTGGGTGATCAGCACGACGGTCGCCCCGTCCACGGCCTCGGGCTCGGTGAACCCACCGGGGTCGAGGACGACCACGTGGCCGTTCGTCTCGAGTCTCACGCACGCATGTCCGAACTTCGTGATCCGCATGAAATCAGCGTAAGGTGCCCTCTATTGAACTGGGTTCAAGAAAGGGACTGGTGTCATGGCGGACCACGAGGTGACGATCGTCGGGGCCGGTTTCGGTGGCATGGGCGCGGCCATCAGCCTCAAGCGCCTCGGCTACGGCTCCGACTCGCGCGACCTGCTGATCCTCGAGCGCGAGGACGACCTCGGCGGCACCTGGCACGTCAACCACTACCCCGGTCTGGCCGTCGACATCGCGAGCGTCACCTACTCCTACTCCTTCGAGCCCAACCCGCACTGGCAGCACTGGTTCGCCCGCGGGGCCGAGCTGAAGAAGTACGCCGAGCACGTGGCCGACACCTACGACCTGCGCCGGCACATGCGCTTCGGGGTCTCCGTCGAGGGCGCCCGGTGGGACGAGGACGAGCAGCACTGGGTCGTCTCTGTAGGTGGTCGAGCAGCTGTAGGTGGTCGAGCAGGGAGCGAAGCGAGCGATCAGTCGAGACCACCCTCCGTAGGTGGTCGAGCAGCGAGCGCCAGCGAGCGGTCAGTCGAGACCACGTTCACCACTCGCTTCCTGATGACCGCGACCGGCTTCCTGTCCCAGCCGCGGCTGCCGGACATCGAGGGCGTGCACGACTTCGCCGGCGAGGTCATCCACACCGCGAAGTGGGACGACTCCGCCTCGCTCGACGGCAAGCGGGTCGCGGTGATCGGCACCGGCGCGACGGCGGTGCAGCTGATCCCGAAGATCGCGAAGGTGGCCTCGGCGTTGACCGTCTACCAACGCACGCCGATCTGGGTCACCCCGAAGACCGACTTCCGGATCCCCCGGTTGCTGCAGCGGCTGTTCGCCGTACAGCCATGGACGCAGCGGCTCGCACGCCGCGCCAACAGCGCCTGGCTCGAGGGGATGATGGTGACCGCGGTGCTGCACTACCGGCAGGCGCGGTTCTTCAACCAGGCCGCCGCGCGGCTCTCGAAGCGCCACCTCGCCAAGCAGGTCGCCGACCCCGAGCTGCGCGAGAAGCTGACGCCCGACTACAGCTTCGGGTGCAAGCGGCCGACGTTCTCCAACGACTACTTCCCGACGTTCACCCAGCCGCACGTCACCCTGGAGACGACGCCGATCGCGCGGATCACGCCGACCGGGATCGTCACCGTCGGACGGGACCGAGACGCCCGTGGACACGCTCGTCCTCGCGACCGGCTTCAACCTGTGGGACGCGAACTTCCCGGCGATCGAGGTGATCGGCCGCGAGGGTCGCAACCTCGGCAAGTGGTGGCGCGAGCAGGGCTACCAGGCCTACGAGGGCGTCTCGGTGCCGCAGTTCCCCAACTTCATCACCCTGAACTCGCCGTACAGCTACTCCGGGCTGTCGTACTTCATGACCATCGAGGTGCAGATGCGCCACCTCGAGCGGCTCTTCGGATCACTCGAGAGCAGTGGCGCGCGCACCTTCGAGATCAGCGAGCGCGCCAACGACGAGTTCCTCGCCCGGATGCTCGCGCGGATGGACGACACCGTCTTCAACCTCGGCTCGTGCGCGACCTCGCGCAGCTACTACTACACCAACGAGGGCGACGCCGTGATCCTCCGCCCGACCTCCTCCAAGAGCGCCCGCAAGGCCGTCGAGTCCTTCCCGATCAGCGACTACGAGTTCGCCTAGAGCCGGATAGTCCGAGTACCAGAACCGCTGCTGGCACGGCGCTGACGAGCGGTCCGTATCGTTCTGGACTATCCGGTACTCACGCAGTCACCCCGTCAGCTGGTCCACGAAGCACCAGCGCCAGTCCTCGCCGGCCTCGGCCGAGCGCATCACCTCGTGGCCGGTCTCGGCGTGGTGGGCGCTCGCGTGGCGCTCGGGTGAGGAGTCGCAGCAGGCGATGTGGCCGCAGATGACGCACATCCGCAGGTGCACCCAGGTGGTGCCGATCCGCAGGCAGTCGCCGCACTCGCCGGGGGTGTCGGGGTCGACCGGCGGGCGCACCTTCTGCAGGTGCTCGCAGTCGCCCTCGAGGCTGACCACCTTCTGGCTGGCCCGCACCCGTTCGCGCTCCTCGGCGGAGTAGTCGAGCATCGACTCCTCGATGTCCAGCATCGAGAGCACGTCGTCGACCACCTCGTGCGCGACCGTGCCGGTGTCGCGGATCTCCACCACCCGTTCGCGCTCGGCGTCGATCATCAGCTTGCGCCGCCGCGCGTAGATGTCGCTCGGCGTCTCGTCCTCGCTGGCGCCGAGCCGCTCCCACGCGGCGTTGTCGCGACGCAGCACCCGGTCGCGGATCTGCTCGCTGACGGCGTGCGGGTCGTCCTCCTCCAGCTCGTCGAGCTTCGCCAGCCCGGCCTGGCCGGCCTGGTGCAGCAGGTTGGCGCGGGCGAGGGCGTCGGCGGCCGGGTCGGGCGAGGGCACCTTCAACCGGCGCGCGAGCCAGGGCAGCGACAGCCCCTGGATGAACAGCGTTCCGGCGGTGACGGTGAACGCGATCAGCAGGAGTACGTCGCGGTGCGGGGTGTCCTTCGGGATCACGAAGGCCGCCGCGAGCGTGACCACGCCACGCATGCCGGCCCAGCCGAGCAGGAAGGTGTAGGTCCACGGCGGCCGGTGACCGCTCGCGTCAGGACCGGGCCGCACCAGCAGGTAGCGGGCGAAGAACACCCACACGACCCGCAGCACGATCACCCCGACCAGGGTGGAGCCGCAGACCGCGGTGATCCGGCCGACGGTCATCTCGCCGCCCATCGCGTCGCCGATGATCGAGCGCGCCTGGAGGCCGATCAGCAGGAACACCCCGCTCTCCAGCAGGAACGCGATGCTGCGCCAGTTCATCCGCTCGGCGATCCGCGACTGCGCGGTCTGCAGGATCGGCGACTTGTGCGCGAGCAGCAGCCCGGCGACCACGACACTGACCACGCCGGAGGCGTTGATCTGCTCGGCGGTGACGTACGCCGCGAACGGGGTCAGGAAGCTCAGGCTGCTGTCGATCACCGGATCGGTCACGTGCTTGCGGACGAAGCCGATCACGAAGAAGAACACCAGCCCGACCAGGATCCCGCCGCCCGCGGCGACCACGAAGTCACGCCCGACGATGTACCAGGCCACCGTCGCGGTGATCGACGCGATCGCCGTGTTCAGGGCGACCAGCGCGGTCGCGTCGTTGAGCAGCGACTCGCCCTCGAGGATGGTGACGATGCGGCGCGGCAGCCCGATCCGTCGGCCGATCGCGGTCGCCGCGACGGCATCGGGAGGCGCGACGACGGCGCCGATCGCGAAGGCGGGCGCCCAGCCGAGGTCCGGGATGAGGGCGTGCACGACGACCGCGACGCCGACCGTGGTGAACGCGACCAGGCCGACGGAGAGCAGCAGGATCGCCCTCCGGTTGGCGTTGAAGTCGACCAGCGAGGTCTGGATGGCAGCGGCGTACAGCAACGGCGGCAGCAGTCCGAACAGCACCACCTCGGGTTCGAGTGCGACGTCCGGCACGAACGGCAGGTAGGAGCCGATCACCCCGACCGCGATCAGGACGAGCGGCGTCGGGAGGTCGAGCTTGGAGCAGACGCCGGCGACGACGATGACGGTCGCGACGATCCCGACCAGCGTGAGGACCAGATGCATGCCCACATCATCGCGCCCGGCGCCGCAGGCATTCCCGGGACGGGGAGTGGGTCAGTCGGCGAGGGCCCGGATCGCCTCGTCCAGCTCGCGCCGGTTGTCGCGCCGGATCACGGCCTCGACGACCTCGATCCCGCCGTTGGGGCTGGCCAGCGCGTGCTCGAGCTCGGCCCGGTCGGTGACCCGCCAGTGCGGCGTACGGGTGGCCGCGCAGAGTGCCGCGAGGTCGACGCCGTGGGGCGTACCGAAGAGCTTGTCGTACGACGAGGCGTGCTCGGGCGCCCCCTGCTCGAGGGTCGCGAAGATCGACCCGCCGTCGTCGTTGGCGACCACGATCGTCAGGTCGGGCCGCGGCTCGTCGGGCCCGATCACGAGCGCGGTGGCGTCGTGCAGGAAGGTCACGTCGCCGACGTACGCGATCGCCCGCGTGCTCCGCCGTCGACCCAGCGTGGCCCCGATCGCGGTCGAGATCGTGCCGTCGATGCCGGCCAGCCCGCGGTTGGCCAGCACCATCCGCCGCTGCCCGACGGGATGGGCGGTGGCCATCAGGTCGAGGTCGCGGATCGGGTTGCTCGCTCCGAGGAAGAGCAGTCCGCCCTGCGGGTTGGCGGCGTTGACGACCGCCGCGACGTCGTACGGCGTGAGGCCGGGCTGCTCGGCGACGAAGGCGTCGATGCGCCTGCCCAGCGACCGGTCCGCCTCGCGCCACTCCTCCAGCCAGGCCGGGTCGTCCGCGTCGGCCCGGACGGCGACGTGCTCGGAGGTGACCGGCGAGGGCCGGTCGGGCCAGCGACCCTGCGCCCGGACCGAGACCACCTCGACGTCCTTGCGCGCGAGCAGCTGCATCACCGGACGCGACAGCGTCGGGTGCCCGAACACGACGACCCGCTCGACCCGCGCGCCGAGGTCGGTACCGAGCAGCAGCCGGTAGGTGCGGATCGGGTTCTCCCCCGTCCGCGACCCGCTGCTCGGCTCGGCGAGCAACGGCCAGTTCGCCTGCTCCGCCAACGTCCGCGCCGGCGGCCCCGAGTCGTCCCCGGCCACCACCACCGTCCGCGGCCCCAGCGCCAGCACGTCCACCTCGGTGTCGTCCGGATCCCGCCACCACGGATAGTCCGGACCGCGATCGGCCGGTCGACACGGCGTGTCGGGTGCCGATCGGTCCGGACTATCCGGCTCCGGGGTCAGCGGCTCGTCGAACTGGCAGTTCAGGTGGACCGGGCCGCCGGGGAGCCAGGCGGCGTCGAAGCTGTCCGGGGAGGGGGCGTCGAGGTCGGCGAAGCAGGCCGCGTCGCCGAAGAGGCGCACCTGGTCGGTGGTCTGGTTGGCGCCGGTGCCGCGCAGGCGGGCGGGGCGGTCGGCGGTGACGGCGACGAGGGGTACGCCGGCATGGGCGGCCTCGAGGACGGCCGGGTGCAGGTTGGCCGCCGCCGTGCCCGAGGTCGTGACCACCGCGACCGGCCGGCGCGATCCCTTGGCCAGCCCGAGGGCGAGGAAGGCGGCGGTGCGTTCGTCGATGCGGGTGTGCAGCCGGATCCGGTCGTCGGCCGCGAGCGCGAAGGACAGCGGCGCGTTGCGGGACCCGGGGCACAGCACCGCGTCGGTCATCCCGCGCTCCACGAGCTGGTCGACCAGCCAGGTGGCGAGTTCCGTCGAGTCCGTCACGAGCGACGATCCTGCCGCACGGCCTCGACCTCGGCCATCCGGCGGCGCCAGTGCTCCTCGCGCTCCGGCGAGGCGGCGAGCTGCTCCAGCCGGGCAGGATCGACGGTCGGCCGGCGTACGGGCAGCGCGCCGTCGACCGGCAGCAACGGGTCGGCCACCACGTCGTCGGTGAGCAGCTGCACGGTCGCGAGCCCGCACGCGTAGGGCAGCTCGGGCAGCGCCGCGGCGAGCGCGACGCCGGCCGCGATGCCGATGCTCGACTCGACCGCGCTGGAGACCACGACCGGCAGGCCGATGTCCTCGGCGATCCGCAGGCAGGCACGTACGCCGCCCAGCGGCTGCACCTTCAGCACGGCGATGTCGGCCGCCTCGAGATCACGCACCCGATAGGGATCGGCCGCCCGGCGGATCGACTCGTCGGCGGCGATCAGGCACCGTCGACGCGACGCCGTACGACGGCCAGGTCCTCGACCGAGGCGACCGGCTGCTCGACGTACTCCAGTCCCCCGGCCGCCCGCTCCAGCACCGGGATCCGCGCGACCGCCTCGTCGACGGACCAGCCGCCGTTGACGTCGATGCGGACCAGCCCGTCGGGGCCGAGCGCGTCGCGGACCGCCTCGAGCCGGGCCTCGTCCTCGCCCGGCTGCTGACCGGCCTCGGCGACCTTGACCTTCGCCGTCCGGCAGCCCGCGGAGGCGAGCACGATCTCGCGTGCCTTCTCCGGCGAGCAGGCCGGGACGGTCACGTTCACCGGGACCGACCAGCGCACCGGCGAGGGCCAGCCGACGTCGGCCGCCTCGCGGGCACAGGCCAGCCAGGGCGCGGACGTCGCGGCGTCGTACTCCAGGAACGGGCTGAACTCGCCCCAGCCCGACCTCGCCCTCGACCAGCGCGCCCTCGCGGAGGGTGAGCCCGCGGAAGCGGGTGCGCAGCGGGATCGAGAAGACCTTCATGCGAGGTCCCGCAGCATCAGCCGGTGGACCTTGCCGTTGGACAGCAGCGGCAGGTCGGGCAGGGTCACGACCTGGCGCGGCGCCCACTCGCGGGGCAGCTCCTGCGACACGTAGTCACGCAGGTCGTGCGAGCTCGACGTCGCCGACCACGAACGCGACCACCCGTTGCCCCCACTCGTCGTCGGGTACGCCGAGCACCTCGACCGCCTCGACCCCCGGGTGCTCCCGGAGCCGCGCGGCCAGCGCCTGGGCCGGGATCTTCACGCCCCCGCTGATGATCACGTCGTCCACGCGGCCGGTCACCCAGAGCCGGCCGTCGTCGTCGAGGCGACCGAGGTCGTTGGTGCTGGAACCAGCCGTCCTTCATCACGGCCGCGGTCCGAGCGGGGTCGTCCTCGTAGCCGTCGAACAGCACCGGCCCGCGCAGCTGCACCTCGCCGTCGTCGATCCGGACCTCGACCCCGGCGAGCGGCCGACCGTCGTACACGCAGCCGCCGCAGGTCTCGCTCATCCCGTAGGTCTGCACGATCCGGATCCCCCGCTCCTCCGCCTGCTGACGGACGAGCGGGTCCAAGCGGGCCGCCGCCGATCAGCACGGCGTCGAACCGGGTGAGCGGCCGGACGTCCCCGGCGAGCGCCCGGACCAGCTGGGTCGGGACCAGCGAGACGTAGGAACGCGAGTCGCCCACGCTCTCGACGTCGTACGCCGGCTCGGTGCCCGCCACCACCGACCGGTAGAGCACCTGCACGCCCGCGACGTACGACGGAGGCAGGTTCAGCACCCACTGGCCCGGACCACCCAAGCCGCTCCTGCGTGGCCAGCGCCGAGGCGCGCATCGCGTCGCGCGAGAGCACCACCCGCTTCGGCTCCCCGGTCGAGCCGGAGGTGGCGATCACCAGCGGCTCCGGAGCAGGAGCGGCGTCCCACTCGCGCAGCAGGGCGAGGATCTCCTCGGCGCTGCCGGAGACGGGGCGCAGGCTGCTCACGCCCGCGAATCTAGCCCTGACACAATCCCCGCCATGGCCACCCCCGCCCAATGGTTCGCCGGCGCGCGCCCGCGCACGCTGCCCGCCGCCATCTCCCCCGTGCTGGCCGGGACCGGCGTCGCGGTGTGGGAGGAGGAGGCCGTCTGGTGGAAGGCGCTGCTCGCGCTCGCCGTCTCGCTGCTGCTCCAGGTCGGGGTCAACTACGCCAACGACTACTCCGACGGCGTCCGCGGCACCGACGACGCCCGGGTCGGCCCGATGCGGCTCGTCGGCAGCAAGGCGGCCACGCCGCGCGCGGTGAAGACGGCCGCGTTCCTCTGCCTGGGCGGCGCGGGGCTCGTCGGCCTCGTGCTCGCGGCGACGACGGCCTGGTGGCTGGTCGGGGTCGGCCTGCTCTGCATCCTCGCGGCCTGGTTCTACACCGGCGGCTCGCGGCCCTACGGCTACATGGGCCTCGGCGAGGTGATGGTCTTCGTCTTCTTCGGCCTGGTCGCGGTGATCGGCACGACGTACGTCCAGACCGAGACCTTCGAGCTCCCCGCGCTGTACGCCGGCATCGGGATCGGCGCCCTGGCCTGCGCGATCCTCGTCGCCAACAACCTGCGCGACATCCCGACCGACAAGCGCGCGGGCAAGCGCACCCTGGCCGTGGCGCTCGGCGACGACCGCACCCGCCACCTCTACGGGCTGCTGATCGACCTCGCCGTCGTCGCGCTGATCGGGATCGCGCTGACCACCACCTGGTGGGTCGCGCTCGCCCTGGTCGCGGGGTGGCCGGCGGTCCGCGCGGTCACCACCGTGCTGGGCGACAAGGCCATCGGGACCGGACCTGATCCCGGTGCTCCAGCAGACCGGCATCGCGGAGCTGCTGTACGCCGCCGGCCTGTTCGCCGGACTGGCCATCGGCGCCGTCATCGCGTCGGTGTGAACCAACCACGACCAGTGACACACTGAGCACATGTGGTTCCTCATCCTGGTCGTCATCCTGGGCGTCTGCGCGCTGGCCTACGTCAACCGCGTCACGCTGCTCTCCAAGATGCTCGGCCAGTCCGAGACCCGCATCGCGCGCCAGCTCAAGCGCAAGCGCTGACCCTCGCCGATGCGCCTCCGGTACTCCATCAACGTCACCCTCGACGGCTGCTGCGACCACCGCGCCATCCCCGCCGACGAAGAGCTGCACCGGCACGCGACCGAGAGCCTCGGTCGGGCCGACGCCCTCCTCTTCGGCCGGGTGACCTACGAGATGATGGAGGCGGCCTGGCGTCCGGCGCCGGCTCCCGGTGAACGGCCCGACTGGATGGAGCCCTTCGCCCAGACGATCGACGCGGCCCGGAAGTACGTCGTGTCGAGCACCCTCGAACAGGTCGACTGGAACGCCGAGCTCGTGCGCGGCGACCTCGGCCACGGCCGTGCAGCAGCTCAAGCAGCAGCCGGGCGGAGAGCTGTACGTCGGTGGCGTGACGCTCCCCCAGGCGCTGACGGAGCTGGGCCTGATCGACGAGTACGAGTTCGTCGTACACCCCAGGCTCGCGGGCCACGGGCGCACGTTGTTCGCCGGGCTCTCCCGGCAGGTCGACCTGGACCTCGTCAACCGGATCGAGTTCAGCTCGGGCGCCGTGGCGATGCAGTACGAGCCGCGCAGCTAGTCCTGGTCCTCCTTGGACCGGATCTCCTCGAAGCGCGAGGTCGCCCGCTCCGCCCTGGCCTGTACGACGTCCGCGAACCGCTGTCGCTGCGGGGCGAGGAACTTCAGGGACAAGAGGGACGAGACGACGATCGCCGCGATGAACGGCCACACCAGCGCGCCGGAGCTCCCGAAGGCCAGCACGTAGATCCACCCGAAGAGCGCGTAGCAGGCCACGAACATGGCCAGCCGCAGGGCGGTGTAGATGACGAACGGCTTCACGCCGAAGACCCTACGTCGCCCGGACTCGTTCGTCCGGATCGGGGGATGCCGCTCACTACCGGCGACCATCTACTCTTGATCCATGCTCCGCTTCGTGTTCTTCCTCGCGTTCTTCGCGGCGGTGGTCTACGCGTTCTTCTGGTTGCTCGAGCGGCGCAACCAGGGCGGCGGCGGCAAGGGCATCCGACCCACCAAGCCGCGGGGTCCCGTCGGACCCGACGACGACGAGGAGTTCCTCCGGGAGCTCGACTGGAAGCAGCGCCACCCGCGACGTACGGGTGACGAGGACAAGCCCTAGCGCTTCCCGGCTCGGCGCAGGTGTGCTCGCGATCACGGCAGGGCGACCTGGACGAACTCGACGACACCCAGGTCCGGGTCCTCCAGGAGCCTCTGGAAGTCGGTGGTGTTGCGCGAGACGAGCCACCAGGAGCTTCCCGTTGCCCAGCGGAATCTGGGGATGCGCGAGCGGCGCGTACTTGAGTAGTCCGGCCTCGAGGTCGTTCGGGTGCCGGGACGCCCTGGTGCGGTGTCCACGGCCCGACCGGGGAGGGCGCCAGCCACGAAGTAGACGAAGTCGCCGAGGTCGCCGTCGCGCTTGGAGACCGCCACGTACTCTCCGTCACCGAGCTCGTCGACCGACAGGGTCTGCGACACCCCGCCCTGTGCCGCCAGCACGGCGTACTGCGCGGGACGGCTTCGAGCTGCCAGCGAGTCCCGTCCCAGAATCGCCACGTCGAGCGCTATCGCCAAGGACGCCGAGGGGTACGCGGGCGACGTACAGCTCCCGTCCGAACACCTGGGCCTCGCCGGTGAACCGGGTGCCGTAGACGTAGATCCAGCGTCCGTCGTGGAAGCTTGCCGCGCCCCAGTTGACCTGCTGCAGGTCGGGGTTGTCCGGGGTGACCTCGACGACCGTTTGCAGGTGCGGTACGCCACTCGGTCGGGACGCCGAACATCGCTGCGGAAGTCCCGAGGAACGTGAAGTCCAGGCCGTCACCCGAGGTCCCCGGCGGATCCGGGAGCAGAGCACCACCAGCCGGTCCCGGTCCTCGTCCGCCCACGACAGCGCCGACATCGGCCAGTACACCGTGTGCGGCCCGACGTCGGGGATGACGGGTCCGTCCTTGGCGGGCATCAGCTGCGACGCACAGTGTCCGCCGGACACGAGCATCGAGTTGGCGACGACCCCCGGTGTCTGGCCGGTGCGGAGGGTGTCCCCGAACATCCACACGACCCGCCCGTCGGAGAGCAGCGTGCTCGCACCGATGTCGGCGGCATCCGACGCGGGCAGGTTCTGCGCGGCGAAGAGGGCATTGGCCGCCTTCGCGGAGGCCACAGCGACGGGGCTGGGTGGCGCAGGCGGGCACGTGGGTTCGAGCCGCGCCTGTGGGGCAGCGGCCACCGAGGGTGAGGTTGGAGCATCGTCCGGCTCCCCGGAACAGCTCACGACGCCGAGAAGAGCGAGAACGATGAACGACCGTAGGCCGATCACCACACTTGCAGCGTGCCACGCAGAAAGACCGCCGCCAAGGCACAGCGTTTGAGACAGGTCAGGCGCTGCGCGCGAAGATGACGGCGCCCGGGACATCCTCGTCCGGACCGATGACCAGCTCGGCCTCGATGGTGAACCCCGCCTCACGGAGCCAACCGCTGACCTTGCTCGGCCGACGACGGTAGCTCTCCACGCTGACGGGACGACCCGTGTAGCCCTCGGACCTGTGTCGTGTCTCGTCACCGACATGGAAGCCGATCAGCACCAGACCCTCGGGTCGCAGCACTCGACGGAACTCCTCGAACACGCCGGGGACGGCGTGGTCGGGCACGTGGATCACGGACCAGAACGCGACGATTCCGGCGACCGAGTCGTCCGTCAGGTCGAGATCAGTCATCGTCCCGACCTCGAAGCGGAGGTCCGGGTAGTCACGCCGCGCGATCGCGATCATCTCGGGCGAGAGATCGATGCCGAAGGCGTCCACCCGGCGTCGTGGAGGTAGCCGGTGACGTACCCCGGCCCGCAGCCCACATCGGCGACCGGCCCGCCCCCGGCGTCGCGCACCTGCTCGGCGAACGACGTCAGGCTCGCGCGGAGGTAGGGCATCTCGTCGAGCAGTCCGCGCACCTTCTCGGCGTACCCGGGGGCATCGGTGTCGTACGACGATCGCGTATCGGACAGCCAGCGCGTCAGTCATGGGCGAGAACGCGTAGCCGCGGCCCTCGCCGACAGCCCCCGGGGACCGCCGGCAGATCGAGTGGTGCGCGTGCTTGCGAGGCCCGGTGCGTCATACGAATCGTGGTCTTGAGGCCGCAGTCGTATGACGTGTGGCGAGGCCGGCGACCCGTCAGAGCGTTCGGACGACCGAGATCTGCTCGGGGGCGGCGTAGGAGTGCTGGCTGCCGCTGCCGAAGAAGAAGTTGATCCCGACGAAGTTGAACCACAGCGTCGCGAGTCCGACCAGCGCGACGATCGCGGCCGAGCGGCCCTTCCAGCCGGCGGTGGCGCGGGCGTGCAGGTAGGCGGCGTACACGACCCAGGTGATGAACGCCCAGATCTCCTTGGGGTCCCAGCCCCAGTAGCGGCCCCAGGCGTAGTGCGCCCAGATCGGGCCGGCGATGAGGGCCGCGAAGGTCCAGATCGGGAAGCCGAAGGCGTGCGTGCGGTAGGCGATCCGGTCGAGCACCTCGAGCTTCGGCAGCCGGGCGAGGTAGCCGCCGGACCGGGTGGTGTCGCCGGCGTGCTTCTCCTCCCAGCGCTGCTTGACCAGGAACAGCGCCGAGCACATGCCGCCGAGGGTGAAGGCGCCGGTCGCGATGATCGCGGCGACCACGTGGATCACCAGCCAGGGCGACTGGAGCGCGTCGCGCAGCGGTACGACGGGCGTGTAGAGCAGCATCACGTCGACCATCAGCGTGATCAGCACGAAGCTGGTCACCACCGGGGAGAGCCAGGAGAGCCCGAACCGCTTGTAGAGCGCGAGGTAGCCGACGACGACGACCCAGGTGCCCATCAGGGTGAACTCGTACATGTTTCCCCAGGGCACCCGCACCGGGTCGGCCGCGAGCCCGCGGCGACCAGGGCGATGAACTGGATGAACGCGGCGACCACGGTCAGCGCGACGCCGATGCGGCCGAACATCTCCATCCGCTCGGTTGTCCTCGGCCACCGGCTCCGGGGCGGCCGGAGCGGACGTCGCCGCCACCGACGGTGACCTGCTCGACGACCGGCTCCGCGACCTTGCGCCCGGCGGCCCACTGGGCCAGGTGCGCGAGCACCGCCAGGAAGTAGACGACCGCGCACGCGGCCACTGCCTGGTTGCTGAGCACCTCGAACTGATCGTGGGTCACGACGACTCTCCTGCGCTGCTCTGGGCTGCTGGCGTGTCGGGCGGTTGCTGGCTGCAGTACGGCGACGAGCCCGTCGATCTCACCCGACAGGTCACCACCGGCGCTGCGGTCGAGCCCGGCGACCTCGACGAGCGTACGCCCGCCCTCACGTCGCGTCCGGACCCAGATCCGTCGTGGACGGATGAACAGCGAGCACAGCAGGCCGATCAGCGCGAGCACCATGCCGGTCAGGGCGGTCACCTGGCCCGGGGTGTGGCTCACCTGGAGCTTCACGTAGCGGCTCAGCCCGTCGAAGGTGACCGTGCCGAGACCGCCGGGCAGCGTGGTGCTGCTGCCCATGGGGAGGTCGATGCGCAGCGGCTTGCCGTCGGCCTTCTTGATCGGCTCGAGGTGCTTCTTCTGCAGGGCGTAGACCGACTGCGGCACGCCGTTGTCGAGCCCGAGGTCGCCGGTGTAGGCGAGCATCGAGATCGCCGGGTTGCGGGCGTCGGGGAAGGCCGAGAACGGTCCGCCGTTCTTGCCCTTGATGAAGGCGTACGTCGGGTAGAACTCGCCCTCGAGCCCGATCTGGGTGGGCCCGCTCCTCGACTCGGCGTCGGGCACCTTCACCACCCCGAACGACCGGAAGCTGCTGTCCTCGGGCAGGAACACCACCGGCCCGGAGAAGGCGATCGTCTTGTCCGCGTTGCGCACGGTGATGTGCGGCGCGTAGCCGTGGCTGAGCAGGAAGATGTCGGTGCCGTCGATGTGCAGCGGGTGGTTGACCGAGATCTTCTTGCTGCTGCTCGGTCGCCGTCGGGCTGCTCTGGTAGCTCAGGTCGGCGTTGAACTTGTGCGCCATCCCGGCCTCGCGGCCCTCGCGGATGAAGGTCACGTTGAAGTCGTCGACGGTGAAGTCGAACGGCTTCAGGTCGTCGGCGCTGAAGAAGGCGCCGGCCCGGAAGTCGTCGTACTGGCTGAGCGTGTTGGCGAAGCCGTCGTTGGTCACCACGATGACGCCGCCCTTGAAGCCGAACAGCCCGCCGAGCGCGAACCCGACCAGCACGATCAGCACCGACAGGTGGAACAGCAGGTTGCCGGCCTCGCGGAGGTAGCCGCGCTCGGCGCGCACCACGTCGTCCTCGACCACCAGCCGGTAGCGCTTCCGCTTCAGCCAGGCCGCCGCGGTCTCGAGAGTGGCGTCGTCGCCGTCGAGCTCGCGGTGCTGCGGCAGCCGGGTGAGGTTCTTGGGCGCCTTCGGCGGACGAGCGCGTACGCCGCGCGCGTAGACGAACAGCCGCGGGACGATGCAGCCCACCAGCGAGATCATCAGCAGGATGTAGATCGCCGAGAACCACACCGAGTCGTAGACCGAGAACAGGCCGAGCTTCTCGTAGATCGGGGTCAGCTGGGTGTGCTGGTCCTTCCACTGCGACGCCCGCACCGAGTCGACCGCCTCCTGCGGCACCACCGACCCGGGGATCGCCGCGAGCGCGAGCAGGAACAGCAGGATCAGCGCCGTCCGCATCGAGGTGAGCTGGCGCCACGTCCAGCGGGCGAACTCCTTCGGGCGCAGCGCAGGAGCGGGCTCGTAACCGGTAGCTGGCATGGCACTCAGACCCCTGCCGTGTAGCCGGGGAAGAACCAGGTGCGCATCCAGTCGACCGCCACGTCCCACCAGCCGGTGACGAGCAGCAGGCCGACGGCGATCAGCATCAGGCCGCCGAACGCGGTGACCCACTGCTGGTGGCGGCGTACCCAGCGGATGGTGCCGAGCATGTGCCGGTAGGCCAGGGCCGCGAAGATGAACGGCAGCCCGAGGCCGAGGCAGTAGACGAAGCTGAGCAGGGCCCCGCGCCCGGCACTGCCCTCGTTGAGGGCGAGGGCCGTGACGGCGGTGAGGGTCGGGCCGATGCAGGGAGCCCAGCCGAGCCCGAACAGCACGCCGAGCAGCGGCGCCGCGGCGAGGCCGACGGCCGGCACCTGGTGGATCCGCCAGTCGCGCTGCATCCACGGCACCACGCCGAGGAAGACCAGCCCGAGCAGGATCGTCAGGATCCCGAGCACGACGGTGATCTGCCGCTCGTAGGTGAACAGCCACTCCCCCACGGCCCCGATCAGCGCGCCGTAGGAGACGAACACGAACGAGAACCCGAGCACGAACAGCAGCGAGCCGGCGAGCATCCGGCCGCGGCGGGCGTCGGCGAGGTCGGCGCCGGAGAGGCCGGTGGTGTAGGAGAGGTAGCCGGGCAGCAGCGGCACCACGCACGGCGAGAAGAAGGAGACCAGGCCGGCGGCCATCGCCACCGGGATGGCGAGCAGCAGCGAGCCGCTGTAGGCCTGCGTGGCGAACCAGTGGCCGAGGTCCAGGGGGATCACGAGGCACGGCGCCGTTCTCGACGTCGCGCACCAGGTCGACCAGGGTCGTCGCGCTGGGCACCTCGCCGAGGATGCTCGCGGCGACGCGGCCCTGCTTGTCGAGGATCACCGTGCTCGGGATGGCGCTGGGGTTCAGGGTGCCGTGGAAGGCCAGCAGCGTGCGGCCGGACGGGTCGAAGAGCGAGTCGTAGGGCACGTCGAAGCGGCGCTCGTAGGCGCGGCCGAGGTCGGGGCTGGAGTCCTTGGAGTTGACCCCGACGAAGACGACGTCGTCCTTGGCGAGCTGGCGCGAGGCGGACACCAGGGTCGGCGCCTCCTTGCGGCAGGGCGGGCACCAGGAGCCCCAGACGTTGAGCACGATCACCTTGCCGGCGTACGACGAGAGGTCGAGCTTCTTGCCGGACAGGGTCTCGCCGGACACCTCACCCGGCTTCTTGCGCTTGTCGACCGCGAGCCGGGTGATGATGCCGGTGCCGTCGATGTAGCCCTTGTCGCCGGTGTCGGCCTTGGTCGCAGCCTGACACCACCGCACCCAGGAAGAGGGCGGCGAGCAGGAGTCCGATCTTGGTTGGCACCACTCAGGACGGGGGTTTGTGGTCGTCGTCGGCACCACCGGCGGAGAACGGGGCGTTGCGGTCGGCGACCGGGATCAGGTCACCCGCGGGCTCGGAGTAGCCGATGCTGACCAGCCGCTCGTCGTCGAAGGAGAACGACGTGAGGCTGCACAGCGTGCAGTGCCGCTTGCGGGGGTCGTGCAGGAAGCGCCGGCCCTCGGCCTTGAGCCGGGTCACCCAGATCGGCAGCTGGTGGGAGACCACCACGGCCTCGTGGCCCTCGGCCGCCGCGCGGGCGTCCATCACGGCCGGCCACATCCGCGCGACGACCTCCTTGTAGGGCTCGCCCCACGACGGCTTCAGCGGGTTGCGCAGCGCCCACCAGATCTGCGGCTGGCGTCAGGATCGAGTCGCGGAGGTCGAAGGGCTTGCCCTCGAAGATGTTGCCCGACTCGATCACCCGCTCGTCGAGCTCGACGGAGAGCCCGCGCACCGCGGCCAGCGGCATCGCGGTCTCCTGCGCGCGCTCGAGCGGCGAGCTGACGATGTGGGTGATGTCGCGGTCGCCGATGCGGTCGGCGACGCGGTCGGCCATGGCGCGGCCGCGCTCGGAGAGGTGGTAGCCGGTCGAGCGGCCGTAGAGGATGCCCTGCGGGTTGTGCACCTCACCGTGGCGCAGCAGGTGGACGGTGGTCTTCACGCCACCACCGCCGCAGCGGCCTGGGCAGCCGCCGGGAGCGCGTCGACGACGTGCTGGAGCGCCCGCTCGTCGTGGGCGGCGGAGAGGAACCACGCCTCGAACGCGCTCGGCGGCAGGTAGACGCCCCGGTCGAGCATCGCGTGGAAGAACGCCTTGTAGACCCGCGGTGTCCTGGCGCGAGGCCGCGGCGAAGTCGCGCACCGGCCCGGCGTCGCTGGTGAAGAAGACGCTGAACATGTTGCCGCCCGACTGCACCACGTGGGGTACGCCGGCCCGGGTCAGCTCCTCGCCGACCGCGGAGGAGAGCGTCGCCGCCGCGGAGTCGATGTGCGCGTAGACCTCGTCGGTCGCCAGCCGCAGCGTGGCCAGCCCGGCGGTCGTCGCGACCGGGTTACCGGACAGCGTGCCGGCCTGGTAGACCGGCCCGTCCGGGGAGAGCATCGACATCACGTCGGCCCGGCCACCGAACGCAGCGGCCGGGAAGCCGCCGCCCATCACCTTGCCGAAGGTGACCAGGTCGGGCCGCCAGCCCTCGTGGGCGCCGTCGAGGCCCCACTGGCCCTGGCGCGAGACGCGGAAGCCGGTCATCACCTCGTCGGAGACGAACAGCGCGCCGTGGCGCGGCGCAGGTCTCGGCGAGGAACTGGTTGAAGCCGGGCTCCGGCGGGACCACGCCCATGTTGCCGGGCGAGGCCTCGGTGACCAGGCAGGCGATCTCGGAGCCGCGCTCGGCGAACGCCGCCTCGACGGCCTCGCGGTCGTTGTAGGGCAGCACCAGCGTCGCCGCGGTCGAGGCGGCCGGCACACCGGGAGTGCCGGGGACGGCGCCCTCGATGCGGTGGGTGGCGAGACCCGAGCCCGCCTCGGCGAGCAGGGAGTCGACGTGGCCGTGGTAGCAGCCGGCGAACTTCACCACCAGGTCGCGGCCGGTGAACCCGCGGGCCAGCCGGATGGCCGACATGGTGGCCTCGGTGCCGGAGGAGACCAGGCGCACCTTCTCGACCGGCGTACGCTCCACGATCGCCTCGGCGAGCTCGACCTCGCTCCGCGTCGGGGTGCCGTACGACGTGCCGCGGGACACCGCCTCGGCGACCGCGGCCTGCACCTCGGGGTGGGCGTGGCCGAGCAGCATCGGGCCCCACGAGCAGATCAGGTCGACGTACTCGTTGCCGTCGACGTCGCGCAGCCAGGCGCCCTGGCCGGAGGCCATGAACCGGGGGGTCCCGCCGACCGCGTTGAAGGCGCGGACGGGCGAGTTCACGCCCCCCGGGGTGACCCGGTGGGCACGCTCGAACCAGTCCGCGGACGCAGCGGTGGGACGGGGGCTGAGACGGGTCTGGTCATGGGCTGACGGTCTCGGACACAGTGGCATTCTCCCCGACCACCTGAAGCCGGTGCGAACCGCCCATCAGCTGCCTCGGGCGGGGGCGGCTGAAATGTTGATAAAGGTGTCAAGATCGGTGGTACGAGGCATAACCTGAAAAGAAGCCATGTGTCCTCGGGGAGCGGGCTCAGCGGCCACGTGTGGTGTGGGTCACACGAAACGTTTGTGCGTGACCTGCGCTGGGAAGGGTCGTTGATGGATGTGTCGGAGCGGTTCGGGGGATCGACGACACCGTGTGACCCAGGGGAGAGAGTCCAAGCATGAGCAGCAGGCAATTGTCCCGGCGCAGCAAGGCAGTCGCCTTGGTTCCGCTAGCACTCCTGTCGGGGGTGTGGACGGCCAGCCTCGTGAGCGCCAGCGCCACGGCTTCCGACACCAAGGACGGCAACGCGGCCCTGCCTGACGGCACCAAGGTGCCGACCAATGCGATCGAGGCGCCGGCGAGTGTGCCGGTGCCCGGTGTGATCGCTCCCGCGGTTCCGGAGGGTACGGCGGACTCGGTGGTCTCCGGTGCCTCCTCCAACGGCATCCCGGCCCCTGCGCTGGCGGCCTACCAGCGGGGTGCGCAGATCATCAACTCCGCCGACAAGTCCTGCAACATCCCGTGGGAGCTGATCGCGGCGATCGGGCGGGTCGAGTCCGACCACGGTCGCTACGGCGGGAACACGCTGAGCCAGGACGGGGTCTCCAAGCCCGGCATCTACGGCATCGAGCTGAACGGCAAGAACGGCACCGCCGCCATCCAGGACACCGATGGTGGCCAGCTCGACAAGGACCCGGTCTATGACCGTGCGGTCGGGGCGATGCAGTTCATCCCCTCGACCTGGCAGGTCGTCAAGGTCGACGCCGACGGCGACGGCCAGCGCAACCCCCAGGACATCGACGACGCCTCCCTGGCCACCGCGGTCTACCTGTGCTCGGGCCAGGACAACCTGTCCAACCGCTCGGGCCAGGAAGCAGCGGTGCTGCCGCTACAACCACTCCCAGGACTACGTGAACCTGGTGCTGCGGATCATGGAGGCCTACTCCTCCGGTGACTACACCGCGGTCCCCTCCGGCACCTACGGCGGCGCGTCCTACTCCTCCTCGGCCTCCTCCTACTCCACGGCCATCACCAAGGCCCACAAGCAGGCCAAGGTCCGCCACGCCAAGCAGAAGTACGCCGCGGCCCACGGTGGCAGCCTCGCCGGCTACGGCGGCCCCGGCTCGACCGGCTCCGGCAGCGGCTCCGGCAGCGGCGGCTCACGGCTGGCGGCACCGGCGGCGTGGTCGGTGGACGTGCCCGGCGGCGGCTCGGCAGCGGCGGCTCCGGCTGGCTCCGACCCGGTCGGCGACGTCGGTCAAGGGCGTCACGGGCGCGGTCGGCGGCGTGGTCGGCGGCGTGACCGGCGGCGGCTCGGGTGGCGGCGGCAGCTCCGGCGGCTCGGCGGCTCCGGCGGCAGCACCCCGGCGCCGGCACCGCCGCCGGCGCCCGGCCCGGTCGAGGCCGTCGCAGACGGCTCGCCGAGGCCGACCGGTGCAAGTGCCTCGCGCAGGGCATCAGCGTGCTCGACCTCAGGCTCAAGCATGCATCGCCGGCGTGACTGGCTGACTCAACGACTCAGCACAGGACCCCCGGCCACCGGCCGGGGGTCCTGTCGTTTCGCTAGGTTCAGTCCCGTGAGTGAGCCGGTCGTGCGCGTGCGGGTGCGCTACTACGAGGTCGACATGCAGGGCATCGTCTTCAACAGCCACTACTACGCCTGGATGGACGTCTCCCACACCGAGTGGATCCGCGAGCGCCTCGGCGCCCTCACCGAGCTCTACCGGCGCGGGGTCGACGTGATGGTGGCGGAGTCGTCGTGCCGGTTCCGCGCCTCGGCCCGGTTCGACGAGGAGATCGACATCGCGGTCGACCTCGAGTCGCTGACGAACACCTCGATGACGACGGTGCACACCTTCACGCGCGGCGACACCCTGCTCGCCGAGGGCCGCATCCGGCACGTCTGCGTCGACCGGGACTCGTGGACCAAGACGCCCTGGCCCGACGACGTACGACACGGCCTTCAGCACCAACGCTTGACCTTGACCCTGCGTCAGGGTTCCAGCATGTACGCATGACCGCTACCACACCCGCGATCCAGGTCGCCGGCCTCACCAAGGCCTACGGCGACACCACCGTGCTGGACGGCGTCGACCTGACCGTCCCGGAGGGCACCGTCTACGCCCTCCTCGGACCCAACGGCGCCGGCAAGACGACCATCGTCAACATCCTGTCCACCCTGCTGACCCCCGGTGACGGCGAGATCCGCGTCGCCGGTTTCGACGTACGACGCGAGCCCGCCGGGGTGCGCGCCGCGATCGGCGTCACCGGGCAGTTCTCGGCCATCGACGAGCTGCTCACCGGCCGCGAGAACCTGCGGCTGATGGCCGACCTGGCCCACCTGGACCGGGCGACCACGGCCGACGCCGTGACCGGGATGCTGGAGCGCTTCGACCTCGTCGACGCCGCCGACCGGCGTGCGCAGACCTACTCCGGCGGCATGAAGCGCCGGCTGGACCTGGCGATGACGCTCATCGTCCGGCCGCGGCTGATCTTCCTCGACGAGCCGACGACCGGTCTCGACCCGCGCAGCCGGCGCGAGCTCTGGGCGATCGTCCGCGAGCTGGTCGCCGACGGCGTGACGGTGCTGCTGACCACGCAGTACCTCGACGAGGCCGACCACCTCGCCGACAAGATCGGGGTCCTCGACGGCGGCCGGCTGGTCGCCGAGGGCACGGCCGCGGAGCTGAAGCGCCGGGTGCCGGGCGGGCACGTGTCCGTCCAGTTCACCGACGCGGCGCGGCTGGCGGCGGCAGCGGCCACCTACCGCGACGCCACCACCGACCACGACGCGCTCACCCTGCAGGTGCCCAACGACGGCACCATCGCCGGGCTGCGCCGCGTGCTCGACGGCCTCGACGACGACGGCGTCGCCGGGCTGACGGTCGAGACCGCCGACCTCGACGACGTGTTCCTCGCGCTCACCGGCCACGCGGCCGAGGCGCCCGCTCCTGAAGCAGAGGAGATCTCAGCATGAGCACCACCTACACCGTCCGTGACTCCGCGACGATGCTGCGGCGCAACCTGCTGCACATCCGCCGCTACCCCTCGCTGTCGATCATGCTGGTCGCCCAGCCGATCCTGTTCCTGCTGCTGTTCGTCTACGTGTTCGGCGGCACCATGGGCGCCGGCCTGCCGGGCCAGCAGGGCGTCGGTGATCGCACCGACTACCTCGTCTACATCACGCCGGGCATCCTGATCATGACCGTGGCCAGCGTCGCGCTCGGCACCGCGATCTCGACCGCGACCGACATGACCACCGGGATCATCGCCCGGTTCCGCACGATGGACATCGCGCGGGTGTCGGTGCTCACCGGCCACGTGCTGGGTGCCGTCATCAAGACGGCGTTCGCCGTGGTGATCGTGGCGGCGTTCACGTTCCTGCTCGGGTTCCGATCCGATGCTGGTGCGCTCGGCTGGCTCGGCGCGATCGCGCTGCTGCTGCTCATCGCGTTCGCGCTCACCTGGCTGACCGTCGGCATGGGCCTGGCGGCGGACAGCGTCGAGACGGCGAGCAACACCCCGCTGTTCCTGATGATCCTGCCGTTCATCAGCAGCGCCTTCGTGCCGACCGACGCGATGCCGGCCGGGCTGCGCCAGTTCGCGGAGAACCAGCCGTTCACGCCGATGATCAACACCCTGCGCGACCTCATCACGGGCACTCCGACGGACTCCGACCTGTGGCTCGCCATCGGCTGGTGCGTGCTGATCTCGCTGCTCGGCTTCCTCTGGTCGCGTCGGTTGTTCCTGCGCGTGCCTGCGAAGTAGGAGACTGGCGCGATGCTCACCATCGGCCAGCTGGCGGCGTACGCCGGAGTCACCGTGCGCGCGGTGCGGCACTACCACGCCAAGGGCCTGCTGCCGGAGCCGGAGCGCGACTACTCCGGCTACCGGCGGTACGACGCCCACGCGGTCGTCGAGCTCATCAAGATCCGCACGCTGGCCGACGCCGGCGTACCCCTCGCCCGGGTCAGCGAGCTGCTCGACGCGGACCAGGAGGAGTTCAACGCCGCCGTCGCCGACATCGACCGTCGCCTCCGCGCGGAGATCCGGGAGAAGCAGCAGCACCGCGAGCGCGTGGCCAAGCTGGCGGCCGGGGACAGCCTGGCCCTGCCGCCGGAGGCGGTGGCCTACCTCGACCGGATGCGCGCGCTCGGCTTCCCCGAGCTCCTGGTGGGCGGCGAGCGTGACTCCTGGATCCTGGTGGCCGCCCAGCTCCCCGAGCAGATGCCGTTCTACATGACCATGAAGCAGCAGCAGCTCGACGACCCCGCGACCGTGCGGCTCTACCGCGAGCCTCGCCGACGCGATCACCTGGGAGGCGGACGACCCGCGGCTGGTGGGCCTGCGGGACCAGCTCGTCGCCCTGCTCGACGCGGTGACTCCCGAGGAGTGGGAGCAGCAGGACGAGACGATGTCCGACGAGCTCGCCGCCCTCCTCGACTCGGTCTTCCTCGACTCCGTCCCGGTCGCCCGGCGGCTGATGGAGCTGCTCGAGGAGCGCGGGTGGCGCGGCTGGACGAAGCTGGAGCGGATCAGCGGGTGAACAGGCCGGGCCGCGTCGAGGGCCCAGTAGGTCAGCACGATGTCGGCGCCGGCACGACGGATCGAGGTGAGCACCTCGACGATCGCGGCGTCGCGGTCGATCCAGCCGTTGGCGGCGGCGGCCTCGACCATGGAGTACTCGCCGGAGATGTTGTACGCCGCGACCGGGCACGTCGACCGCCGCCCGGACGGCCGAGACGACGTCGAGGTAGGACATCGCCGGCTTCACCATCACGATGTCGGCGCCCTCGGCCACGTCGAGCAGGGCCTCGCGGACGCCCTCGCGGCCGTTGGCGGGGTCCTGCTGGTAGGTCTTGCGGTCGCCCTTGAGCGAGGAGTTCACGGCCTCGCGGAAGGGACCGAAGAAGGCGGAGGAGTACTTCGCGGAGTAGGCCATGATGCCGACGCCGGCGTGCTCCTCGTCGTCGAGCGCCTTGCGGATCATGCCGACCTGGCCGTCCATCATCCCGCTGGGGGCGACGAGGTCGACGCCGGCCGCGGCCTGGGCCACCGCCATCTGGCCGTAGATCTCGATGGTGCGGTCGTTGTCGACCCAGCCGTCGGGGTCGAGCACGCCGCAGTGGCCGTGGTCGGTGAACTCGTCGAGGCACAGGTCGGCCATCACCGTGAGCTGGTCGCCCACCTCGGAGATCGACGTCGGAGATCGCGACGTTGAGGATGCCGTGCGGGTCGATCGCGCCGGAGCCGATCGCGTCCTTCTCCGCCGGCAGCCCGAACAGCATCACCCCGCCGAGACCCGCCTCGACCGCGTCGGTCGCGGCCTTCTTCAGCGAGTCGCGGGTGTGCTGCACGACGCCCGGCATGGTCGAGATCTCGCGCGGCTCGGTCGCGTCCTCGGCGACGAACAGCGGCAGCACCAGCTGGCTCGGCGACACCACCGTCTCGGCGACGAGGCGCCGCAGGGCCGGCGTACGCCGCAGCCGACGCGGACGGATCTCGGGGAAGCCGGCCATCAGGCGTGCTACTTCGAGCTGGCCCGACGACGGCTGGCGGGACGACGCTCGGACGGCCGGGTGACCGGCTGGCCGGAGTCGAGCAGCGACGCACGACGGCTGGCACCGAAGTCGGCGAGCGCGTCGACGACGGCCTCGACCGACGGCTCGGGCGCGAGCACGTCCACGCGCAGGCCGTGCTCCTCGGCGGTCTTCGCCGTGGCCGGGCCGATCACCGCGATGATCGTCGAGGTGTGCGGCTTGCCGGCGATGCCGACCAGGTTGCGCACCGTCGAGGACGAGGTGAACACGACCGCGTCGAACTTGCCGGTCTTGATCGCCTCGCGGGTCGCGGCCGGCGGCGGCGCGGCGCGCACGGTGCGGTAGGCGGTGACGTCGTCGACCTCCCAGCCCAGGTCGACCAGTCCGGCGACGAGGGTCTCGGTGGCGATGTCGGCGCGCGGCAGGAACACCCGGTTGATGGGGTCCAGCACGTCGTCGTACGGCGGCCAGTCCTCGAGCAGGCCGCGGGCGGACTGCTCACCGGACGGCACCAGGTCGGAGTTGAGACCCCAGTCGGCCAGCGAGGCCGCGGTCTTCTCGCCGACGGCGGCGATCTTCAGGCCGGAGAAGGCGCGGGCGTCGAGGCCGTACTCCTCGAACTTCTCGCGTACGGCGCGCACCGCGTTGACCGAGGTGAACGCGATCCACTCGTAGCGACCCTCGACCAGGCCACGGACGGCCTTGTCCATCTGCTGCGGGTTGCGCGGCGGCTCGACGGAGATCGTCGGGACCTCCTCGGGCACCGCGCCGAAGCCGCGCAGGCGCGAGGACAGCACGCCGGCCTGCTCCTTGGTGCGGGGCACCAGCACGCGCCAGCCGAACAGCGGCTTGGTCTCGAACCAGGACAGCGTCTCGCGCAGGTCGACGACCGGGCCGACGACGATGATCGCGGGCGGCGTCATGCCGTGCGCGGTCGAGTCGCGGTCGATGTTCGCGAGCGTGGAGACGATGGTCTCCTGCGTGGTCAGCGTGCCGGTGCGGGTGATCGACACCGGGGTGTCGGCGCCACGACCGGCCTCGATCAGCTGGGCGGCGATGTCGCCGATGGAGCCGACCGCGGAGAGCAGCACGAGCGTCGGGTGGGCGGCGTACGCCTGCCAGTCGATCTTGGTCTCGTTGCAGGTCACCACGGCCACCTCGCGGTGGGTCTTGGTGGTCAGCGGGATGCCGGCGTACGCCGGGACGGCGGTCACCGACGAGACACCCGGGACGATCTCGAAGCCGACGCCGGCCTTGGTGCAGGCCTGCGCCTCCTCGGGACCCGAGGCGTAGACGAACGGGTCGCCGGACATCAGGCGGACGACGCGCTTGCCGGTCTTGGCCTGCCGGACGATCACCTTCGCGCGGGCGGCGTGGGTCAGCGGCTGGCCGTCCTCGCCGAAGCCCCCGTCGACGAACACCGGGCCGACGTGCTCGACGGGCTCGGCGCCCTCGACCTGGTCCTCCTCGGCGATCGGCTCGGGCAGGCCGAGGAGCGTGCGCACGAGCTGTTCGTGGTCGGGCACCTCGGTGATGACGATCTCCGCGTCACGGAGCAGCTCGACCGCGCGAACGGTGAGCAGGCCGGGGTCGCCGGGGCCACTGCCCACGAAGGAGACCCACTTCACGGGGCGCGCGGCACCGGCCCCCGTGGTGGCAGGGGTGCTGGACGTCTTCTGCTTGGTCACATTCGCCTTCTTGCTACTTCGGTGTTTCGTTGATCAGTTCTGCTGCGCCCTCGGCCAGCATCTCCGCGGCGAGCTTCTGGCCGAGCCCGACAGGATCGTCGAGAGGACCGGACGCGGATCGTCGTACGAAGAGTGCGCCGTCGGGCGAGAGCGCGACCGCACGGACCCACAGTTCGTCACCGAGGTCCCCTTCCGCAACTTCAGCCAGTGCGCCGACCGGGGCGGAGCACCCTGCTTCGAGCTCTGCGAGCAGTGCTCGCTCCGCCTCGACACACGCGCGGGAGGTCGCGATCGTCGAGCGCGGTGTGGACTACGTCACGCAGGTCGTCGTCGGCGCGGCACTCGACCGCGAGGGCTCCCTGACCCGGCGCAGGCAGCACCTGGAGCGGGTCGAGCACCTCGGTGACCTCGTCGGCACGACCGAGGCGGGCCAGCCCGGCGCGCGCCAGGACGACGGCGTCGAGCTCGCCGTTGGCGACCTTGCCGATGCGGGTGTCCACGTTGCCGCGCACGCCGACCAGGTCGATCCCGAAGCCGAGCGCGGCGATCTGGGCCACGCGGCGCGGGGCGCCGGTGCCGACGCGGGCACCCTGCGGGAGCTCGCCGAGGGTGAGGCCGTCGCGGGCCACGACGATGTCGCGGGGGTCCTCGCGCGGTGGGTACGGCGGCCAGCGCGATGCCCTCGGGCGGCGCGGTCGGCAGGTCCTTGAGGGAGTGCACGGCCAGGTCGACGTCGCCACGCAGCAGCGCCTCGCGCAGCGCGCTGACGAAGACGCCGGTGCCGCCGATCTGGGCCAGCGGCGCCGGGAGAGCTGTCGCCCTCGGTGCGGATGTCGACCAGCTCGGTGAGCAGGCCGGTCGCGGCGCTCAGGGCGTCGGCGACCAGCTGGCTCTGCGTGCGGGCCAGCGTCGGAGGCGCGGGTGCCGATGCGGACGGTCCTGGTCTTGTTCATGGTCTGGGTGGTCGTCACGTGACCCCCTCGACGCGGGTCACGGCCTCGACGGCCTCGGGGTCGAGGGCGAACAGCTCGGCGAGCGCGGCGGCGTAGGAGACCGCACCGGAGTCGTTGGCCAGCTCCTTGACGCGCACGGTCGGCTGGTGGAGCAGCTTCTCCGCGACGCGGCGCAGGGTCTTCTCCACCTCGGCGCGCGAGGAGTCGTCGAGGTCGGGCATCCGGCTCATCAGCCGGGCCAGCTCGGCCTCGACCACGCCGGTCGCCATGGTGCGCAGCGCGACCACGGTCGGCGTCACGCTCTGGCTGCGGCGGGCGGTGAGGAAGGCGGCCAGCTCCTGCCCGACGATCAGGCGGACTCCCTCGACGTCGGCGCCCGCCTGGGCTGTTCTCGAGCTCGGTGGCGAGGGTGTCCAGGGCGATCAGGCGTACGCCGGGAAGGTCGGCCACCTCGGGGGCCACGTCGCGCGGGAGGGCCAGGTCGACCACGGCGAGGGGCCGGTCGTCGCGGCGGCGCGAGGAGATCGCCTCGAGGTCGATCACGACCCCGGTCGCGCCGGTGCACGAGACGAGCACGTCGACCGGGCCGGTGAAGCTCGCCAGGTCGGAGAGCGGGATCGCCGTGGCGGCGTACTGCTCGGCGAGGCGGGTGGCCCGCTCCGGCGTACGGTTCGCGACGGTGATGGAGGCGGCTCCCGCACGCGAGGCGGTCGCAGCGGTGAGCCCGGCCATCGAGCCGGCGCCGATGATCACGACGTGCTTGCCGGCGATCTCGCCGACGTGGTCGGCCGCGCGGTCGAGGGCGGAGGCGACCAGGCTCGGCGCCACGCGGTCGATGTCGGTCTCGGCGTGGGAGCGCTTGCCGACGCGGAGGGCCTGCTGGAACAGCACGTTGAGGGCCGGGCCGACAGCGCCCTGCTCCTGGCCGATCCGCAGCGCCTCACGGGTCTGCCCGAGGATCTGGCTCTCGCCGGGGACCATCGAGTCGAGGCCGGCGGCCACGTGGAAGAGGTGGGAGACGGCGCCGTCGTCGTAGTGCACGTAGAGGTGGGTGAGCACGTCCTCCGGCGACTGGCCGGCGAGCTCGCCGAGGATGCGCGAGATCGACTCGACGCTGCCGTGGAACCGGTCGACGTCGGTGTAGATCTCGGTGCGGTTGCAGGTGGAGAGCACGGTCGCCTCGGTGACGTGCTCGAGGTCGGCCACCTCGCGGAGCAGCTTGGTCGCGCGGTCGCCGTCGAGCGCGACCCGCTCGAGGATGGAGACGGGGGCGGTCTTGTGGGAGATGCCTACGACCAGGACGCTCATCCTGCTTCCTCCACCCGGGTCGGCACAGCACTGTCGGCGTTCTTGCGCTGCTCGTGGTAGGCGAGGATCTGCAGCTCGCTGGAGAGGTCGACGCGGCGTACGTCCACGCCCTCGGGCACGGACAGGATCGTCGGCGCGAAGTTGAGGATGCTGCGGATGCCGCACTCGACCATCCGGTCGGCGACGGCCTGGGCGGCGATGGCGGGCGTCGCGATCACGCCGATGCCGACGCCGTGGTCGGCGACCACCTGCTTGAGGTCCTCGAACGGGCGGATCTCCAGCCCGGCGACGAGCTCGCCGTGGCGGCTCTCGTCGGCGTCGAGCAGCGCGACGGTGCGGAACCCGCGCGAGGAGAAGCCGGAGTAGTTGGCCAGCGCGTGCCCGAGGTTGCCGATCCCGACGACGACCACGGGCCAGTCCTGGGTCAGCCCGATCTCGCGGGAGATCTGGTAGCGCAGGTAGGCCACGTCGTACCCGACCCCGCGGGTGCCGTAGGAGCCGAGGTGGGAGAGGTCCTTGCGCAGCTTGGCGCTGTTCACACCCGCGGCAGTCGCCAGCTCGAGGCTGGAACAGGTCGTCGTACCGGCATCGCTCATGGAATTGAGCGCCCGCAGGTAGACCGGAAGCCGAGCCACGGTCGCCTCGGGGATGCGGGTACTGCTCACGACTCTGACACTCTCCACAGGTGGGGAACCTTGGTCACTGTAAGAGTTTGTGAACTCGGGAACAAATACAGTCCAGCCGCTGGCTAGCACATGTGAGATGTCCCACGGTGTGCGGGGGTGCTGGACGGTTTCACTACTCCAGTAGTGAAACCGGCACGATGTTCGGAAAGCTTCACGAACAGCGCGTCAGTTCTTGTACGGCGACGAGCCAGTTCAGCCGCACAGAGGCTCGGATCTGGCCCCCGATCCACAGCCCACCGATCGTGCGGCAGCGTGACTGAGCACCGGCCATCAGAGTGCCTGGCATGGACGAGCTCTTCGCACTACACACCGACCAGGTGTTCCTGCGCCGCGAAGCCCTCGAGCACGGGTACGACGACCGCGACCTCCGCACGGCAGTCCGGGCCGGCGTACTCGACAAGGTGCGGCACGGCGCCTACGTCCCGAACTCCGTGTGGAAGGCGGCCGACGACCTGGAGCGCCACCGCCTGCGCAGCCACGCGGTGCTGCGGTCACACGGAAGCGCACTGGCGCTGAGCCACACGAGTGCCGCTGTCGAGCACGATCTGCGTCTACACCAACCCGACCTGTCCAAGGTGCACGTCGTCTGCCTGGGCAAACCCCTGGCTCGATTCAACGCCCGACATCGTCTATCACCGCTTCCCGGTCACCAAGGTGGATCTGGAGGAGCGAGCCGACGACGTACGGCTCGTCGCGCCGATGAGGGCAGCGCTGGAGACGGCATCCCTGAGCGGCATCGCCTCCGGGCTGGTGGTGCTCGACAGCCTGGTTCACCTCAAGGAGGTCTCGGTCGAGGACGTGCATGCGGCCTTCGCGGGCTATCACGGCCCTGGTTCCCGCAAGCTCCAGATCACTGTCCGGCTGGTCCGGTCAGGGTCCGAGTCGGTCGGTGAGACACTGGGACGCCACCTCATGTGGAGCCAACACCTGCCCGAGCCACGTCCTGCAGTTCGAGGTGTACGACGAGCACGGGAATCTGGTCGGCCGCACCGACTACGCCTGGCCGGAGTTCGGCATGTTCGGTGAATTCGATGGACTCGTGAAATACGAGCGATATCTCCGGCCCGGTGAGACGGCCGCGCAGGCCGTCGTACGTGAGAAGCGCCGGGAAGATCTCCTCCGCGAGATCACCGGATGGATCATGATCCGCCTGATCTGGGCCGATCTGTTTCGGCAGGGCGCAACCGGAGCTCGCATCCGCAAGCAGCTGGTGCGAGGCCACTCCTTGGCCGGTTGAAGCGGCGCGCATACAAAACTGACGTGATGTTCGTGAAGCTTTCGTACGTCTGCGCCAGTTTCACTACTCCGGTAGTGAAACCGTCACTCCGCCAGCGCCTTGCGAAGCCGACCAGGGTCGACCCGCCAGAAGTCGTGCTGCTTGCCGTCGACGAAGGTGACCGGGATCTGCTCGCCGTAGGCGTCCATCAGGTCGGGCGAGGTGGTGATGTCGATCTCGTCGTACGACGTGCCGAGCTCGTCGCAGACCACCTCGATGACCCGGCGGGCGTCGTCGCAGAGGTGGCAGCCGGGCTTTCCGTAGAGCGTGATCGCGCGTCGGCTCATCGTCACTCCAGGAGGCCGAGGGCGCGGCGGCGCTCGGTGGCGCGCAGGCGGCCCTTCTGCACCTTGCCGGTGATCGTGTAGGGCAGCTCCTCGACCACGTGGATCACCTTGGGCTGCTTGAAGCGGGCGAGGCGCTGCTCGCAGTGGCGGCGTACGACGTCGACCAGGGCGTCGCTCGCGCCGGCGGCCGACGGCTTCACGTAGGCCACCACCGCCTCGCCGGTCTCCGCGTCCTCGACGCCGATCACGGCCGCCTCCGCCACCTCGGGCAGCTCGGCGATCACGTCCTCGACCTCGCTCGGGTAGACGTTGAACCCCGAGACGATCACCAGCTCCTTGACCCGGTCGACGAGGTAGAGGTCGCCGGTGGGGTCGAGGTAGCCGACGTCGCCGGTCGCCCACCAGCCCTCGCTGTCGGGACCGTCGGAGCCGTCGGGCCAGTAGCCGGAGAACAGGTTGGCGCCGCGGATGTGGATCTCGCCGCCGTCCTCGTCGCGCGGCTCGCGGCCGGCCTCGTCGACCAGCCGGATCTCGACGCCCGGGCAGGGCCGCACCCACCGAGCGCGGCGACGGGTCCTTGCTGCACAGCGTCGAGGTGACCACCGGGGCGGCCTCGGTCAGGCCGTAGCCCTGGTGGATGGGGACGTTGGTGCGTGGCGGTGAACGCGTCGGTGAGGTCGGGGGCCAGCGGCGCCGAGCCGCTGAGCACGAGCCGCACCGGTCCGAGCCGGTCCTCGAGGCCGGGCACGCCCATCCAGTAGGCGAACACCGGCGGCGCGACGGGTACGACGGAGATCGCCTCGTCCTCGATGATGTCGAGCGAGCCCTCCGGGTCGAAGCCGTCGACCAGCACCAGCCGCGCCTGCTGGCGCAGCACCTGGCCGAGCACGGCGTTGAGGCCGTAGACGTGGAACAGCGGGAGTACGCCGAGCACGACGTCGCGCCCGGTGATCATCGGCGGGTCGACCTGCGCGACCTGGTCGATGTTGGCCAGCAGCGCGCGGTGCGACAGCATCGCCGCGCGCGGACGGCCCGACGTACCGCTCGTGTAGAGCAGCACCGCCAGCGACTCGGGGTCCACGCGCACGGGACCCTGTCGGCCCTTGGTGGCGACCAGCTGGTCCCAGCCGCGCTCCCCCGGCGCGAGCGTCGTACCGACGGTGACGATGCGCGGCCGTGCCGCGGGCTCCATGCCGACCGACTCGAGCGCGTCGTTCAGGCCGCCGACCGCCTCGCGGACCGTGGAGATCGTGCCGCTGTCGGCGATGACCATCCGGGCGCCGGAGTCGGCGATGGTGCGCATCAGCTCACCGGTCGCGCTCCGCGGGTTCACGGGTACGACGACCATGCCGGCCCGCAACGCCCCGAGGTACGACGCCACGAACTCGATGCTGTTGCCGGCCGCGACCATCACCCGGTAGCCGGCGACCATCCCGGCGTCGGAGAGTCCCTGCACCACCCGCTGCACGAGGTCGTCGAGACCGCTCCAGGTGATGGTCCGTCCCGAGGTCGCCTCCGACAGGGCCGTCTTGTCCGGCTCCCGCGCGGCCGCTCTGCTGAGCAGCTCGGCGACGTTGGATTCCATCGGGGAAGTCTGTCACATCGACGGCCACCCGATCCAACCGCCTAGGCTGGCCCCGTGACGCCGCCTCCGCCGAGCAGCAAGCCCGGCCAGAAGCATGGCCGGAAACCCGTGCGCAGACCGACGAATCTGCAGCGTCGCTCCCAGCTCGCGGGTGAGGCCGCCGCCGTCCATCGCCGAGGTGGAGAGCGCCCTCAGCGTCGAGGCCGACTCGACGTCGGCGGCGTTCTTCGACGTCGACAACACCGTCATGCAGGGCGCCTCGATCTTCCACCTCGCGCGCGGACTGCACCGTCGCGAGTTCTTCACGACCCGCGACATCCTCGGGGCCGCGTGGAAGCAGGCCTACTTCCGCATCGTCGGCGTCGAGGACCCCGAGCACGTCGCCGACGCCCGCGCCTCGGCGCTCTCCTTCATCGCCGGCCACACCGTCAGCGAGCTCGAGGCGCTCGGCGAGGAGATCTTCGACGAGCGGATGGCCCACCGGATCTGGCCGGGCACCCGCGCGCTCGCCCAGCTGCACCTCGACCAGGGCCAGCGGGTCTGGCTGGTCACCGCGGCTCCCATCGAGATCGCCACGATCATCTCCCGGCGCCTCGGGCTGACCGGCGCTCTCGGCACCGTCGCGGAGCACGTCGACGGCGTCTACACCGGCGCGCTGGTCGGCGAGATGCTGCACGGCTCGGCCAAGGCGGTGGCCGTGCGCGAGCTGGCCGACCGGTTCGGGCTCGACCTCGAGCGCTGCTCGGCGTACTCCGACTCCTACAACGACCTGCCCATGCTCAGCGCGGTCGGCGACCCGTGCGCGATCAACCCCGACCACCGGCTGCGCGAGCACGCCCGCGCCAACGGCTGGCGGATCCGCGACTACCGCACCGGTCGCAAGGCAGCCCGGGCCGGCGTCTTCACCGCCGCGGTGGCCGGCGCCGTGGCGGGCACGGTGGCCGCCGGGGCCGCCATCCGCCGCAAGGTCAGCTGAGCCGACCGGCCAGCCGTCCCAGCAGGGGCGCGACCGCGACGATCTGCTCGAGCTCCTCGTCGGTGAACCCCGAGGACAGCCCCTCGGCGAGCTGCTCGCCCCGCGGCGTGCGCCCTCGTTCGGCGGCCTCGCGACCGGCCTTGGTCACGGTCAGCAGCACCCGACGGCCGTCGACCCGGTCACGCTGCCGCTTGAGCAGTCCGCGCTCCTCGAGCGAGTCCACCACCGCACCCATCGACTGCGGCCGCACCTCCTCGGCCCGGGCGAGGTCGGCGACCGTCAGCGAGGCGTCCTGCGTGAGGCGGGCCAGCGCGGCCGCCTCGGACTGGGTCAGCTCCCCGCTCAGCGGGCGCTGCCGCAGCCGGCGGGCCAGCCGGCTGACGTTGTCGACCAGCGCGTCGGCGGCCCGGTCGACGAGCTCGTCGGAGGGCATCTCGACAGGATACCTGCTCAGGCTTCCTTCTATGGTTTTCGGGCATATCCGTCCGAAGGCGTGGGATGCCTCACGAACCGGTTCCCAAGTGCACTACCGACGCGTAGCATCGAGGGCTGTCAGGAGGGTCACCGACAAGCCCGGTCGGTGAGGGGTACAACGCATGGGAATTCACGATCTGCAGCGCGGTCTGGACGCACTGCGTCGTGCCCTCGCAGAGGTCCTGGACTCCGGCTTCGACGGCCTCGAACCCGCCCCCGTCACGGCGTACGACGGCCCGCTGCGCCGCCCCGCCCGCACCCCTGACCTGCCCTGGCTGCTCGCCCAGACCAGCCAGTCCGCCTCGACGGCCACCACGAACGCCGGCCAGCCCGACGACTCCGCCTTCGCCACCTCCTCGCTCCAGGACGAGGCCGAGGGCAGCCGCCTGATCGCGCTCGTCGAGCTCGCCCGCGGCGGCGACTCCGAGGCCTTCGGACAGCTCTACGACCACTACCAGGCGAGCGTCTACCGGTTCCTCTACTACCGCGTCGGCTCGGTGCCGCTGGCCGAGGACCTGACCGCCGAGACCTTCTTCCGGGCGCTGCGCTCGATGAGCTCGTTCCGCTGGCAGGGCAAGGACTTCGGCGCGTGGCTGATGACCATCGCCCGCAACCTGACCACCGACCACTTCAAGGCCGGCCGCACCCGCCTGGAGTCCACCACCGAGGACATGAGCACCCTCGACAGCACCGCCGAGGGCCCCGAGGGCGCCGTCCTCGCCTCGCTGACCAACGAGGCGCTGCTCGAGGCGCTCAGCCAGCTGCCCACCGAGCAGCGCGAGTGCCTGGTGATGCGGTTCCTGCAGGGGCTCTCCATCGCGGAGACCGCCGAGGTGCTCGGTCGCAGCGCCGGTGCGGTCAAGCAGCTGCAGCTGCGCGGCGTACGCAACCTGGCCAAGATCCTCCCCGAGGGGATGCGATGACCACCACCTCGATGAGCGTCCGAATTGTCAGAATGCGAGATGGTGTAGACCAGAGCGTGGACAGCGCCTGTCGCCCCATAACCTCCGCCGCGAACCCCTCGTTGGGCCGGATGTCAGAGTGCACGCCCCTCAGCGGAGAAACCGCTGATCGACACGACACGAACATCCAGATTTCAGGAACGCACCCATGACACCCCTCTTCCCCGCACAGCGAGCGGCCGAGGAGTTCGAACGAGTCCTCTCGGGCACCGCAGACGATGCTGTTGCCGCGCGATACGCCGAGCTCCGCGATGCCGTCGAGCAGCTGCGCACCCTTCCCGAGGTGACCCCCCGGGCCGAGTTCGTGGGCGACCTCCGCTCCCGGCTGATGACGGCCGCCGAGACCGAGCTCGTCGCCGTACCCAAGGCCACGCTCCGGGCGGTTCCCTCGCTGCCCGAGGAGCGCACCAAGCGCCGCAACCGTCGCCTCGGCACGATCGCTGCCTCGCTCGTCGTCGTCGGCGGCACCGCCGGCATGGCGGCCGCTGCCTCCGGCGCACTTCCCGGCGAGACCCTCTACCCGATCAAGCGCGGCATCGAGCAGGTCACGACCGCCGCCCACTTCGGCGACGCCGCCCAGGGCAGGGCGCTGCTCGGCCAGGCCGCGACCCGGCTCGACGAGGTCCGCGCGCTGCAGGCCGAGGGCAACGCCGACCCCGACGTCATCTCGCAGACGATGGACGCCTTCCGCACCGCTGCCGACTCCGGCTCGGAGAAGCTGTTCTCCAGCTACCAGTCGAGCGGCGACCAGGCCGACATCACCGCCGTGCGTGACTTCACCGCCGCGCAGATGGCCGACGTCGCCGCGATGTCGACGGGTGCCGACACCGTGACCAACGACCTGCTGGTCGACGCCGCCGACACCCTGGCCGACATCGACGCGCAGGCCCGCACCTGTGCGGCGCGTGCGCCCCGACCAAGCCGTTGGCGTCGCCCAACGCGTTGAGCGCCGGAGCGGGTGCGGCGACGGTGGCCAACCTGCTCGCCAGCCCGGTCAGCCAGGTCAAGACCGAGGCCGCCACGATCGCCGCCGCGCGCGCGGCCCGCATCAAGGCGCTCCGGGCCAACGCGGAGAGCCAGGCCAGCAAGTTCCCGCTGCTCCCGGCCGGCACCAACCCCGACGGCACCCCCAACTACTCCTTCCCCGGCACCCCGGGCAGCGCCGAGAACCCGATCACCAACGTGATCACCCCCGACGGCAAGCTGCTGCCGACGGTCACGAGCGGAGCCGCGGTGACGAACCTCGTCACCGGCGTCACCGGCACGCTCAGCACGGTCACCAACGGCGCGACCGACCCCATCACCAAGCCGCTCGACGACGCCACCAAGAAGCTCGGCGACACCGTGGGCGACACCCTCGGCAAGGCGACCGACGGCCTCACGCCCTGACGGTGCTGGAGACGACGTAGCGATCGTCGTCGACCGACCGTCCCCAGAACACCGGGTCGGTGAGCCTGGTCAGCTCGGCAGACCGCCCGGTCGGACTCGACCAGCGCGACGCTCTCCTCGGCTGACAGCCCCGCGTCGTTGGACCATCGGCCCTCCACGAGCAGCAGCCTCCCGTCGGGCACCAGCAGCCTCAGCCATCTCGACAGCGCGACGGCCGGGTCGGGCATCGCCCAGAGCACGTGGCGGCAGAGCACCACGTCGTACGACGCGTCCGGCAACGGCGGCTCGTAGGCGTCCCCGAGCCGGAACGTGACACCCGGCCCTGTCGCCGGCCTTGGCCCTCGCCCGTTCGAGCATCCTCGGGGAGAAGTCGACCCCGTCGACCCGGTAGCCCTCGTCGGCGAGCAGCAGCGTCAGGGTGCCGGTGCCACAGCCCAGGTCGACGACCGAGGCAGGAGCCGCCGGAAGCCGGTCGAGCAGCAGTCGCCGCCAGGCCCGTCGAACATGTGGGTCGAGCAGCCCGTGGTCCGCGGGCTCGTCGAAGGCGTCTGCCTCCGCGTCCCAGGCCTCGATCTGCTCGGCCGACGGCATCGCTGGTCGAAGACTCAGGAGAAGACGGACGAGCGCTTCATCAGCAGCGAGTAGAGCGTCTGCTGGATCGACTCGCGCACCTGGTCGGTCACGTTGAAGACGAGCATCGGGTCGTCGGCCGCGCCCACGTCGTACTCGTCGGTGCGGATCGGCTCGCCGAACTCGATCAGCCACTTCGAGGGCAGCGGGATCAGCCCCAGCGGCCCGAGCAGCGGGAACAGCGGCGTGATCGGCAGGTAGGGAAGGCCGAGCAGCCGCGCCAGCGACGGGATGTTGCCGACGAGCGGGTAGATCTCCTCGGCGCCGACGACGGACGTCGGGATGATGGGTACGCCGGTCCGGATGGCCGCCGAGACGAAGCCACCGCGTCCGAAGCGCTGCAGCTTGTAGCGCTCGCTGAACGGCTTGCCGATGCCCTTGAAGCCCTCGGGCCAGACACCCACCAGCTCGCCACCGCGCAGCATCCGCTCCGCGTCGTCGTTGCTGGCGAGGGTCGCGCCGCCCTTGCGGGCCAGGTCACCGACGAACGGGAGCCGGAAGACGAGGTCGGCCCCGAGCGGGCGCAGGAACCGGCCGGTGTGGTCGCGGATGCTGACCGCGGTCATCAGCCCGTCGACCGGGACCGTGCCGGAGTGGTTGGAGACGACGAGCGCACCACCCGTGGCCGGGATGTTCTCGGCGCCGCGGATCTCGACCCGGAACCACTTCTGCGCGATCGGGCGCAGCGCGGCGAGCATGAAGCGCTCGGTGATCTCCTGGTCGAAGCCGTAGTCGTCGACGGCGTAGTCACCGGTCAGCCGACGTCGGAGGAACGCGAGGAAGTGGGCCAGCCTGGGCTCCCAGTTGTCGCCGAAGAGCTCCTTGGACGCAGAGGTGAGCGCGGCCAGCCACTCCAGCGGCGGGATGCCGGGAGACGGGTGTCGGTGGTCGGTGGTCACCGGGGCACGATCTGGCATCACGGCGTCCTGGTCGTCCGAGGCGGTCGAGCCCGACGAGGGCAGCGCGGCAGGCGCGGCCTTCTTCGTCGCGGGCTTCGGCTGCGACTTCTGCACGGGCACGTGCACGTCGTCCGGGCTCGGCTCCGAGACGGCCGGGCTCGTCTGCCTGGCGGCCGGGCGCCGGGCCGGCGCCTTGGCGGCGAGGCTGCGGCTGTTGGAGGACGGCTTGGTGTCACCGGTGCCACGCCCGGGCTTGCCGCGCGTGCCGATCGGAATGATCTCCGCGTCACCCACGGCTGCCCCTTCCGGAGGTGAGTGCGCCGACCAGTGCGGACTCGGTGGCCAGGACGCGCTCGGGGCCGAAGATACCGGGCGTCACGGAGCCGGCGAAGTCGGCGAAGGCCTCGGCGGTGGTGTAGCTGGGCTCGAAGCCGAGCATGGAGCGCATCCGGGTGGTGTCGAGGCCGCGACCGAAGGTCAGGAAGGCCACCTGCTCGGGCGAGAAGTCCGCGCGCCGGGTCTGCCGGATGGCCGAGCCGAAGGTCGGTACGGCGAACCCGGGCAGCGGCAGCGAGGGCCGGCCGAGGCGGCGTACGGCCTGGGCGAGGGTCATGATCCCGTCGCCGGCCACGTTGAAGGTGCCGGTCACCTCGGTGACCGTGGCGTGCTCGAGCACGTCGAGGGCGTCCTGCTCGTGCAGGAACTGCAGCCGCGGGTTGAAGCCGAGGACGGTCGGGATCACCGGGAGCCGGAAGTAGCCGGTCATCGCCGAGGTGATCCGTGGACCGATGACGTTGGCGATCCGCAGCGTGGTGACCGCGACGTCGGGACGCCGGCGGCCGAAGCCACGGGTGTAGGACTCGACCTCGGTGATGTCCTTGGCGAAGCCGCTCGTGGCCAGACGCTTCGCGTTCATGCCCTCGGTGAACATGGCGGGGTCGCGGTTGGAGGCGCCGTAGACCGCGGCGCTGGACTTCAGCACCAGCTTGCGTACGTCGGGAGCCTGCTGGCACGCCGCGAGCAGCTGCATCGTCCCGATGACGTTGAGCTCCTTCATCGAGGTGCGGCCACCGGACGCAGCCGGTGTCGCGGCGACGCTGGTGTGCACGACGGTGTCGACGCGCTCGCGCACGATCACCTTCGCGATCACCGGGTTGCGGATGTCAGCACGCACGAAGTCGGCGCGTCCGAGGTCGCCACGAGGCGGCACCGTGTCGATGCCGATGACGCGCTCGACCACCGGCGACTTCGACAGCTGCGCCGCGAAGCGACGCCCGAGATCGCCGGCAACGCCGGTGACGAGGACAACCTGACCCATGACTGGTCTCTCGGAGGTGATGCCTACTTGCCGAGACGGCGACGCTGCACGCGCGTCTTCTTGAGCAGCTTGCGGTGCTTCTTCTTCGCCATGCGCTTGCGACGCTTCTTGATGACAGAACCCACGTTTGACCTATCCGTTCGGTGTGCCCAGGCAGGGACGTGACGCGTCCCTGTTCGAAGGGCACAGCCTATCCGCCCACAGGGGGTGGGGCCGAATCGGTCCGGGTGCGCTCAGCCAGCGGTCAGCTGTCGGCTCAGCCGGCGTCGAAGAAGCTGCTCTTGAGGTACTCGTTGACGTCGTCCTCGCTGACGCGGAACGAGCGACCGACGCGGACCGCGGGCAGCTCCCCGTTGTGGACCAGTCGGTAGACAGTCATCTTGGAGACGCGCATGACGGCCGCCACCTCGGCAACGGTCAGGAACTTCACGTCGGAGATGTCTCCGGGAATGTTCGTGGGCATGGCGCACCGCACTTTCTGTCGCACGTCCCACAGCTTCCCCACTGCGGACCACACGTGCGGTCTGATGAGAAATATAGGGCCAGATGTGGCCAATGTGCCAGAGATTCCCCAAAGTGGCCAGTGAGACTCCGGCGTGTCCGCTTGCGTCACAACCGCCTCAGGCTCTCACATCTGCGGATCGAGGCCGTTCCAGGGGAACACGGAGTCGCGGGTCGCCTGCACCGCCCGATCCAGCCAGGTGTCCGGGTCGTAGCCCTCGGACCAGTCCTTGAACGCGGGCGTGCGCCCGTCGGTCATCCGCGAGGGAGCGCGTACGCCGAGCCGGCCGCTGACCTCGCCGCGCCACCCCTCGGGTGTCGCCAGGTCCACGCCGAGCGGTCGGCCCGAGACCACCGAGAGCAGGTGGGTCCACGCGCGCGGGACGACCTCGACGACGGCGTAGCCCCCGCCACCGAACGCCACCCAGCGCCCGTCGGCCGCCTCGTGGGCCAGGTCGTGCAGCGCCAGGTAGCTGGCCCGCTGTCCGTCGACGCTGAGCGCGAGGTGGGCCAGCGGGTCGTCGCGGTGGCTGTCGCAGCCCTGCTGGGTGACCAGCACGTCCGGAGCGAACTCCCGGACCAGCGGCGGCACCACCGCGTGGAAGGCCCGCAGCCAGCCGGCGTCGGCGGTGCCCGGAGGGAGCGCGACGTTGACGGCCGAGCCCAGCGCGTCGGGGCCACCGGCGTCGGCCGGGAAGCCGGTGCCGGGGAAGAGCATCTGTCCGGTCTCGTGCAGGGAGATCGTGAGCACGCGCGGGTCGTCGTAGAAGATCGCCTCGACGCCGTCGCCGTGGTGGACGTCGACGTCGACGTAGGCCACCCGCTCGGCGCCGTTGTCGAGCAGCCACCGGATCGCCACGGCCACGTCGTTGTAGACGCAGAAGCCACTGGCCCGGTCGGGCATCGCGTGGTGCAGGCCGCCCGCGATGTTGGCCGCGTGGTCGACGGCGCCGGTCCACACCTGACGCGCGGCCTCGATGCTGGCGCCGACGACGTGGCGGGAGGCCTCGTGCATCCGCGGGAACGTGGGGTCGTCGTCGGTGCCGAGCCCGCGGCTGAGGTCGTGGCGGCGTCGGGTCGACACCGGCGGCCATCACCGCCTCGATGAGGGCGGGCTCGTGCACGGTGGCCAGGTCGTCCTCGGTGGCGTCGGGAGCAGGGACCCGCGGCAGGTGGTCGAGTACGCCGAGCCCGTCGGCCAGCGCGACGGTCAGGTCGACGCGGATCGGGTTCATCGGGTGGGCCGGACCGAAGTCGTAGGCGGTGAGCGACTCGTCGTACACCAGGCAGGCGCGGCAGGTCGGCTCCATGGCGCGGACGCTACTCGCCGGTGGTGTCGGGCGATAGGGGGCCCGCGTATCGCCCTGTCCGCGCGATCACTTACGACGGGCGACGATGACTCCGTCGGCCTGGGCGACCACCTCGAACTCGCCGCTCTCGAGCAGTGCGACGAAGCCGCGCCAGGCCGGCACCGGCGCCGGAGCGATCTCGGTGTCGAGCGCGATCCACTCGACCTCGTCGAAGTCCGAGGGCGGCGAGGGCGGGCCGTCGGGGCCGATGGTGTCGCCGACGACGTACAGGTCGGTGCGCAGCGCGATCCGGCTGCCGAGGTCGTCGGAGGCAGCCACCCGGACTCCGTCCGGGATCTTGTCGAGGACCTGGTCGACCGCGGCGGTCCGTGCCGGCGTGTCCCAGAAGCTGGGGTCCCAGACCTGCTTGAACGCGAGGTACTGCTGCGGGAGCAGCGCGAGCGTGCCGACGAGCGCGGCCACCAGACCGAGCTGGCGGACCCTGCCGTGCAGCAGCACGGCGCCCTCGATCATGGCGGCGACGGCGATCGGCACCAGCACGACGTCGTACTGGTACCAGGGATCCCAGTAGGTGTAGCGGGCGGAGAGGAACCGCCAGGCGAAGGTCGGCACCGCCACCAGCAGGAGCATCGGTGAGCGCAACGCCAGCAGGCCGGTCGGCAGCAGCAGGAAGAGCACCGTGCGGCCCTTGTTGTGCCAGCCCTCACCGAGGGTGCGCCAGGCGTCCCCCAGGCTGTGCGGGGCGACGCCCTCGGCGAAGCCGCCGGTCCCGCTGGCGTGCGGCAGCCAGAGCGCCAGCACGGCGAAGGCGACCACCCCGAACGCCATCGCGAACGATGCCCAGGCGCCGCGACCCGCGCAGGAACACCACGAAGCCCGAGCGCCGCGACGGTCAGCCCGAGGTCCTCCTTGACCAGGACCAGCGGCAGCGCCCACAGCACGGCGGCGCGGTGCTGGCCGCGCACCATCGCGGCCATGCTGAACGCGAGCAGGGGTACGGCGAGCGCGACCTCGTGGAAGTCGAAGCCGATCAACGCGCTCACGCCCGGGGCGAGTCCGTAGCTCACCGCGACCGCCCAGGCCATCCAGCCCGGGAACGGCCGCCCGCATCAGCGGGACCACCCCGACGGCGACGAGCACCGCCTGGCTGGTCAGGACGGCGAGCGGGGACGGCCAGACCAGCACCACCGGCGCGAGCAGGGCCAGCGCGGGGCTGAAGTGCAGGGTCGCGAAGGTCGTGTCGTCGACCGGCACCTGTGGCAGGTGCCCGTGGGCGTAGTCGCGGATGATCGACTCGAAGAAGCCGAGGTCGAAGATGTAGGAGTCCATCCGGTGGTACTGCTGGATCGAGATCGCGGCGTACAGGATCGCGAGCACGACGAACGCCAGCGTCACCTGCCAGACCGGGGTGCGATCGAGCCGGCTGCCGACCGCGCGGTCGGCCACGGCAGGTGCGCAGTCATCAGTGAGGGTCAGTCGTCGTGGCAGCGAGGGCGATCGACCGGTCGCGTGCGGCCTCCATGGCCGTGATGAACGCTGCCCGCACCTTGTGGTCCTCGAGCGCGCGGATGGCCGCGGCGGTGGTGCCGCCGGGAGAGGTCACCTGCTCGCGGAGCACGGTCGGGTGGGTGCCGGTCTCGCGGAGCAGCTTGGCCGAACCGACCACGGTCTGCACGACCAGCTCGGTCGAGGTGCTGCGCGGCAGGCCGAGGTGTACGCCGGCCTCGATCATCGCCTCGACCACGAAGAAGAGGTACGCCGGGCCGGAGCCGGAGATCGCGGTCACGGCGTCCTGCTGCTTCTCGGGCACGCGGACGACGCGACCGGTGACCTTGAGCATGCCCTCGGCACGCGCGAGGTGCTCCTCGTCGCAGTGGGTGCCGGGCGAGATCGCGGCCATGCCCTCGTCGACGAGCGCCGGGGTGTTGGGCATGACGCGGACGACCGCGATGCCGTCGGGGATGTGCTTCTCGATGTATTCAGTCGTGATGCCGGCGGCCAGGCTGATCAGCAGCTGTCCGGGGTGCAGGTGGGGCGCGATCTCGGTGAGCACGTCGCCCATGTCCTGCGGCTTGACGACCAGCGCCACGGTGTCGGCACCGGCGACCTCGCCGAGGTCGGAGACCACGCGCACGGCGTACTTCTCGCGGAGCTCGACGGCGCGCTCCTCGCGCTTCTCCCCCACCATCAGGTCGGCGGCGTCGTGGCCGCCGCGGAGGAGGCCGGAGAGCAGGGTCTCGCCCATCACGCCGGCACCGATGATCGCGACGGTCATGGGGCTCCTTCTTCGGCTACTTCTGCGAGATCAGCGAACGCAGGAAGAATGTCAGGTTGGAGGGACGCTCGGCGAGCCTTCTCATCAGGTAGCCGTACCACTCCTCGCCGTACGGCAGGTAGACGCGCACCTTCTCGCCGGCCTTGGCGAGGCGCTTCTGCTCGTCGCCGCGGATGCCGAAGAGCATCTGGAACTCGTAGGTGCCGGGCATCCGGCCGTTGCGGGTGGCGAGCGCGGAGGCGATCTTCACCAGGCGTGGGTCGTGGGTGGCGACCATCGGGTAGCCCTCGCCGGCCATCAGCACCTTGAGGCAGCGCACGTAGGACTTGTCGACGTCGTGCCGGTCCTGCCAGGCCACCTCCTCGGGCTCGTTGTAGGCGCCCTTGCAGAGCCGGACGCGACTGCCCTCGTAGGCGAGCGCGCGGCAGTCCTGCTCGGTGCGGTGCAGGTAGGCCTGCAGCACCGCACCGGTCTCGGGGTAGTCCTTGCGCAGCTCGCGCAGCGTCCCGAGGGTGAGGTCGGTGGTGGTGTGGTCCTCCATGTCGAGGGTGACCGTCGTACCGGCGTTGCGGGCGGCCGGCAGATCCGCCGGGCGTTCTCGGTGGAGAGCTTGGGACCGACGTCCGGCAGCGCCTGGCCGATGGCGGAGAGCTTGACGCTCACCTCGGCGTTGCGCGCGAGGCCGGCGTGGCTGAGCCCCTCGAGCAGGTCGAGGTAGGCCTGCACGGTGTGCTCGGCCTGGGCCTCGTCGAGGGTGTCCTCGCCGAGGAAGTCGAGGGTGACGTGCAGCCCGTCGTCGATCAGGTCGTGGGTCGCGCGCACGGCGTCGTCGGTGTGCTCACCGGGGACGTAGCGGTTCACGATGCCGCTGCTCACCGGCATCCGGGTGACGATGTCCTTGACCTGGTGGCTCCGGGCCAGCAGCAGCAGTGGTTGTCGCAGCACGTAGGTCCTCCAAGGGATCTGGGGTTCTCGCCACGGTACCGCCGGGGCTTGTTCGTCCCGAAATCGCGGTCGCGGTTGTTCACGACCCGCTGAAGTCCAATCTCAGTATCGGGCGAGACCGGGGATACGGAAGCCGACCCAGCGGTTGGCAACGTCTTCACTCAGGCTCGGGTAGCTGGTAGCCCGGACGAGCTTGTACTTGTCGCCGTGCCACACATAGCGATCGGCCGTCCCGCTGTACGTCGGATCACCGCAGGTTCGTTCAGCGGAGCGGTGTAGCAATGTTCCGGCGGGGAGTTCCAGAAGGATGCAGGAAGACCGACCGCGACCGTGCAGGCACCGTCGACGTACCAGAGGTCCAGACGTCCTCCAGGCGGGCGTAGATCGACCAGCCGACCTTGCCTCCAAGTCAAGGCTCTAAAGAACTCGCTGTGGCTCCGGAGGTGTGACCCACCACAAGCGCGGGGCCCTTGCGACCGTCGAGAAGAGCCTGCGCCCTGCCAAACTGGCCCGTACCAGTAGGCGAGCGTGCGCCGTGCTTTGACAATGTGGTGCGCGGGCGACCTTGACCCTGACCACCACTGTGCCGTGGGCTCCCCCATCCTGACCCCAGTCGAGTCACCCACAGGATCGCGCGTGCCGTTGCCATCGACATCGACTCGAGCGATGACCCGGCACTTGGCGATCCCGGCGCACACGCCAGGTCCGGCGGCGTTCGCGAAGTTCGGGGCAGCCAGGACAAGGCCACTGCTGACAAGCACGACGAGTGTGAGAAGCGCGCGGGTGTGTGATGCGGCGAAACCTGACCATGTGTCCTCCCGGGCATGCGTGACGCGGTCGAGCACACCCTGGTCACTTGGACAGATGCGCTGGGGGTAAATCAGTCATGACTCGTCGACCCGTCCAGACCAGCGCCAGACGTTGACGGAACGTTCCATCAACGGACACACCTCACTGAGCCCGGATCGACCCCCCTTGGTTTGGATAGTTCGGGACCGAAAGGGCCGCACGGCGAGGGCCCACGGGGTGCAGAACGGTCCGAACTATCCGGGAGGGTTGACTGGGGGCATGGCAGAACGAGGGCAACGACGTACGGGACTTCTGGCAGCTGCTGGAGCCGATCCACGCGGTGGTGTACTTCTCGCCCGAGCCGCTGGCCGCGCTGCGCGAGGCAGGGTACCGAGGGTTCTGGATGGGGTACTTCGCCAATCGGGCGGCGCCGTTGGGACCGGTGGGGCCCCGAGGTCGTGCACGCGCTGTTCTACAACTTCGGTTGGCAGCGGGTGGCACGGGCGCTCCCGCGGCGTGGGACTTCGCTCCGCCGCCCGCTGCCCTGAGCGCCCGGGTCGACGGGTCCGTCGCCGCGCTGCGGCGAGCACTCGGCGACCTCGCCGACCGGCCGGACGTGGCCCGGGCCGCCGAGCTGGCCACGCGAGCCGCGGTGGCCGCGCCGCTCGAGGGGCGCACGCTCTTTCGCCGCGAACCACGCACTGCCGGTACCCGAGGCGCCGCTCGAGCGGCTCTGGCACGCCGCCACCTTGCTGCGCGAGCACCGGGGAGACGGCCACGTGGCGGCGCTGCTGGCGGCCGGCATCACCGGTCGCGAGGCCCACGTGTTCCATGCCGTTGCGGTCGGTACGCCGAGCGAGGTCTACACGGTTGCCCGCGACTTCACCGAGGAGGAGTGGGCGCCAGGTCTCGGCTCTGCATGATCGGGGTCTGCTGGACGGTGACGCCCTCTCCGAGCGAGGTCGGGGAGCTGCACCGGCAGATCGAGGAGACGACCG
>CAWCQB010000024.1:0-20755 GCA_963797505.1 uncultured Actinomycetota bacterium
GAGCGGGTCTTCGTGCTGCACCAGCCGACGCCGGAGACCGAGGTGGCGGAGACCGTCTACCTCTCCCAGCGCGACGTGCGCGAGCTGCAGTTCGCCAAGGCCGCGATCTCCACCGGCTGGACGCTGCTGCTCGAGCAGCTCGGGCTCGAGGCCGGCGACCTCCAGCAGGTGCTGCTGGCCGGCTCGTTCGGCTCCTACCTCTCACCCGCCTCCGCGATCCGCATCGGGCTGGTGCCCAAGCTGCCGGTGCTGCGCATCGTCTCCGCGGGCAACGTCGCGGGTGAGGGAGCGAAGATGGCCCTGTTGTCCCTGCGCGAGCGCACCGGCGCGGCCACGTTGCTGGAGGAGGTGGAGTATGTCGAGCTCTCCGACCGTCCTGAGTTCAACGACCGGTTCGTCGACCTCCTCGCCTTCCCCTAGGACGGCCCTGATCGCGTGCGGCGCGATCGCCCAGCCGGCTGCCCGGATCGTCGAGCGAGCACGGCTGGCCGGTCGACGTACACCCGCTTCCTCCGCTGCTGCACAACCAGCCGCAGAAGATCGCGGGTGAGGTCGCGCGGCTGGCCGAGTCGCTTGCCTCGTCGTACGACTCCGTGGTGGTGGGGTACGCCGACTGCGGCACCTACGGCGCCCTCGACGAGGTCTGCGAGCGGCTCGGGCTGCGGCGGCTGGAGGGGCTGCACTGCTACGACGTGTACGCCGGGGCCAGCCGGATCGAGGCGTTCTTCGCCGACCAGCCCGGCACCTACCTGCTCACCGACTTCCTGGTGAAGTCGTTCGCGCGCACCATCGAGACCGAGCTCGGGCTGGACCGGTGGCCGGAGCTGCGCGACGAGTACTTCCGCCACTACACCCGCGTCGTCTGGCTCGCCCAGGACGAGACCCCCGAGCTGCGTGCCCTCGCCGAGGACGCCGCTGCCCGGCTCGGCCTCCCGCTCACCGTCGTACCCACGGGCAACGGCGGCCTCGAGCGTGCCCTGGAGCAGCTGCGTAGCGCCGGCGGTTTCGCCGGGCGCCCGGGGAAACTGCACGCTGGACGGGCGATACTTCGCCCGCCGCCTCCAGATTCGCCCGCCAGCCCTGCCCGATTTGTACGACGGCGCTCAGCCGAGCTTCGCGAGCAGCTCCTGGCGCCACTCCTCGGTCGCGGCGATCTGGTTGAAGGTGAAGACGTGCAGGCCCTCGATGAGGGACTCCGGCTTCATCGCCGTGGTGGCGACCTCCTCGAGGAACTTCTGACCGGTCCAGCCGCCGGGCGCGGCGAGCTTGGCGAAGAAGCCGGCGTTCTTGGAGAGGAAGCGGGTCGACTCGCCGACGCCGATCTTGGTGGCCATCGAGAGCAGCTTGGCGCGGTCGATCGGGCCGGGCAGGCCGAGCAGCACGGGCTGGGTGATGCCGCGGGCGCGCATCCGGTCGACCCAGGTCTTCACCGCGCCGGCGTCGAAGGTCAGGTTGCTGACGATGTGGGTGGCGTGCCGGCGCTTGTCCCACATCGCCTGGACGGTGAGGTCGTCGTGGATCTTGGGGTGCGACTCCGGGTAGCCCGCGATGCCGACGTGGGTGAACGGCTTCTCCAGCCGGTTCAGGTCCTCGAGCAGGCTGAAGGAGTCGGGGTAGACGCCCACCGGGTCGGCGTCGCCGCCGGGCACGAAGACGCGCGGTGATGCCGGCCTCGCCCAGCCGTGCGCGGATCTCCTCGACCTCGCTGAAGTCGTGGATCATCCGCGCGGCGAGGTGCGGCACGGCCATGTAGCCGGCCTTGGCCAGCGACTCCGCCAGCGTCAGCGTGGCCTCGAGCCCCTTGGAGGCCGAGGCGGTCACCGTGACCGCGACGTCCTTCGGTACCGACGCGAGCACCTTCTCCTCGGTCGTCGCCGTGGGCAGCACCTCGTAGCGAGCGTGCTCGAGCAGGCGCTGGATGGCCTCGTTCTTGGTCTGCCGACCGCGGTGCAACTTGTTGCGCATGGTGAAACTCGTTTCGTGATACGCACCACTGATGCCTCAGGCTATCCCCGCGCAAGGCACCCCCACAAGACGCCGAGAGGGCAGTTCTAGTCGGCCCCAGCACCCCGACCGGGCACTTCTGGTTGCCGCAGTACGCCGAGCGGGCACTTCTGGTTGCCCGGAGTACGCCGACCGGGCACTCGGTGCTCGAGACGCCGAGCGGGCACTGGATGTACGCGCTAAGCGTCGAGCGGGCGCTCGATGCACGCCTGTTCCGGCCGAACGCGTCGCGTGCGCAGTCCGAGCCGCCGAGTCAGCGTCGCGTCGGCGTACATCGAGTGCCCGGTCGGCGTCGCTCACGGCGTACATCAGAATGCCCGGTCGGCGTCGTACGACCAACCAGAACTGCCCGGTCAGCGGCTACCAGATGCGGACGCGGTCCTCGGGGTCGAGCCAGAGGCCGTCGCCGGGCTGTACGTCGAAGGCCTCGTGGAACTCGGCGAGGTTGCGGGCGATGTTGGCGCGGAACTCCGGGGGGCTGTGCGGGTCGGTGGTGAGGTACTGCATCGCCAGCTCCTTGCGGCGCTTGGTGCGCCACACGTAGGCCCAGTTCAGGAACAGCCGCTGCGGGCCGGTGAGGTCGTCGCGGACCGGGATCTCCTGGCCCTCGAGCGAGATCAGGTACGCGCGGTGGCCGATCGTCAGGCCGCCGAGGTCGCCGATGTTCTCGCCGACGGTCAGGGCGCCGTTGACGTGCTCGCCGGGGAGCTCGCGGGGCTCGAAGACGTCGTACTGGTCGATCAGCGACTTGGACTTCACCTCGAAGGCCGCCTTGTCCTCGGCGGTCCACCAGTCGTTGAGGTTGCCCTTGCCGTCGAACTGCGCGCCCTGGTCGTCGAAGCCGTGGCCGATCTCGTGACCGATGACCGCGCCGATGCCGCCGTAGTTCTCGGCCGGGTCGGCGTCGGCGTCGAAGAACGGCCGCTGCAGGATGCCGGCCGGGAAGCAGATCTCGTTGGTGCCCGGGTTGTAGTAGGCGTTCACGGTCTGCGGCAGCATGAACCACTCGTCGCGGTCGACGGGGGCGCCGATCTTGCGCAGCTCGCGGTCGGTCTCGAACGCGGTGGCGGCGAGGACGTTGCCGAGCAGGTCGTCGGCGCTGATCTCGAGGGCGGAGTAGTCGCGGAACTTCTTCGGGTAGCCGATCTTCGGCACGAAGGTGTCCAGCTTCTCGAAGGCCCGCTGCTTGGTCTCCTCGGTCATCCAGTCGAGGTCGGTGATCGAGCGGCGGTAGGCCTCGAGCAGGTTGGCGACCAGCTCGTCCATCATCTCCTTCGACCGCGGCGGGAAGTGCCGGGCGACGTACTCGCGCCCGACGGCCTCGCCGAGCGCGCCCTCGACCAGGCCGACGCCCCGCTTCCAGCGCGCCCGCAGCTCGGGCGTCCCGGAGAGGGTGCGGCCGTAGAAGTCGAAGTTGGCCTCGACGAACGCACCCGAGAGGTACGCCGCAGCAGTGCGGATCGCCCGCACGGTCAGGAACGCGCGCCAGTCCTCGATCGGGGTGTCGGCGAGCACCGTCTCGAGGTGGGCGAGGTACGACGGCTGCCGTACGACGGTCTCGGCGATCGTCGTCTCGCTGCCGCCCAGCGCGGTGATCCACGCGTCGAAGTCGAAGCTCGGCAGCGTCGCCTTCAGCTCGTCGAGCGGGGTCAGGTTGTAGGTCTTGATGACGTCGCGCGTCTCGGCCCGCTCCCAGTGGCCCTTGGCCAGCCGGGTCTCCAGCGCGACCACCAGGCCGGCCGTGCCCTCGGGGTCGGGGCGCTCGGCGAGGGTGAGGATGCGGGCGAGGTAGGCGAGGTACTTCTCGCGGATCTCCGCGAACTTCTCCTCGCGGTAGTAGCTCTCGTCGGGCAGCCCGATGCCGCCCTGGAGGACGTTGACGATGTAGCGGTCGGAGTTGCGGTCGTCGGAGTCGACGTAGGAGCCGAAGAAGCCGCTGCCGCCACGGCGCTCGAAGGCGCCGAGGAAGGTGGCCAGCTCGCGCGAGGTCGGTGATGCCGTCGATCTGCTCGAGCAGCGGGAGGATCGGCGTGTGGCCGAGCTCCTCGACGCGGTCCTCGTCCATGAAGCTCGCGAACAGGTCGCCGATCTTCTTCGCCTCCGGGCCCGTCGACCTCGCCGGCGGCGGCGCCCTCGATGATCTCGCGCACGTGCTCCTCGGCCGTGTCGGCGAGCATCACGAACGGGCCCCACGAGGAGCGGTCGCCGGGGATCTCGGCGGTGTCCAGCCAGGCGCCGTTGACGTGGCCGAAGAGGTCGTCCTGGATGCGGATGGCGGGGTTCATGCCCTCGCGGGCGTCATCGAGAATCGTCACTCCGGCAATCTACCTGCGGGGCATAGGATCGGGCGCCATGCACCAAGCGCAGGTCTGCATCATCGGAGCCGGGTCGTCGGGGATCACCGTGGCCCAGGTGCTCGCGGCCCGCGGCGTCGCGTTCGACTGCTTCGAGGCCGGCAGCGGCATCGGCGGCAACTGGCGCTACGGCAACGACAACGAGATGTCCTCGGCGTACGAGTCGCTGCACATCAACACCTCACGGCAGATGATGGAGTACGCCGCCTACCCGATGCCCGAGTCGCTCCCGGACTACCCCGACCACCGCCAGATCGCGCAGTACTTCGACGACTACGTCGACCACTTCGGCCTCCGCGACACGATCACCTTCCGTACCGAGGTCACCAAGGTGACGCCGGTCGGCGACGGCTACGACGTGACCGTCCGCTCCCGCGACGGCGGCGAGCCCGAGACCCGCCACTACCGCGAGGTCGTGGTCGCCAACGGGCACCACTGGGACCCGCGCTGGCCGGAGCCGTCCTTCCCGGGCGCCGAGTCCTTCCCGGGCGAGCAGGTCCACGCGCACTACTACCGCACGTCCGAGCCGCTGATCGGCAAGCGCGTGCTCGTGCTCGGCATCGGCAACTCCGCGTGCGACATCGCCGTGGAGTCGACCCGCGTGGCCGAGTCGACCGACCTGGCGATGCGGCGCGGGGCGCACATCCTGCCCAAGTACATGTTCGGCATCCCGACCGACCGGCTCACCGACTCGCCGCTGGTGCAGGCGCCGCTCAAGGTGCAGCAGACGGTGATGGCCGGGCTGCTGCGGCTCTCGCTCGGCAAGGTCACCGACTACGGCCTGCCCGAGCCCGACCACGCGGTGCTGCACGCGCACCCGACGGTCAGCCAGGACCTGCTCAACCGCCTCGGCCACGGCGACATCACCGTGCGGCCCAACATCGACCGCTTCGAGGGGTCCAAGGTCTTCTTCACCGACGGCAGCTCGGGGGAGTACGACGTGGTCGTCTACTGCACCGGCTACAAGGTCACCTTCCCGTTCCTCGGCGACGAGGTCGTGCGCGCCGAGGACAACCACGTCGACCTCTACCGCCGCGTGGTGCACCCCGACCATCCCGGCCTCTACTTCGTCGGGCTGATCCAGCCGCTCGGCGCGATCATGCCGCTGGCCGAGGCGCAGGCCGAGTGGATCGGCGACCTGGTCACCGGGGTCGGCACGCTTCCCTCGGTGCGGCGAGATGCGTGCCCAGATCGCGTCGTACGACGAGCGCGTGCGCAAGCGGTTCGTCGCCTCCAAGCGGCACACCATGGAGGTCGACTTCCACGCCTACCGGTCCGAGATCGCGCGCGAGCGCAAGGACGCCCGCAAGCGCACCCGGCGCTGAGCGTCAGGGCAGGTCGAAGACGAGCAGCGTGCTCGTCGCGGTGGCCACCACGGCGCCCGACGCGTCGGTGACCACGCCCTCGGTGAAGCCGACCCGCGAGCCGGCCTTCACGACGGTCCCGACAGCGGTGAGCTGGCCGCTGCTCGCCCGCACCGCCTTGAGGTAGTTCACCTTGATCTCGACCGAGGTGTAGCCCTTCCCCTGCGGCAGCGTGGTGTGCAGCGCACAGCCCGCGACCGAGTCGAGCAGGGTGCAGACGAGGCCGCCGTGCACGGCACCGATCGGGTTGTACGCCGACTCGTCCGGCGTGCACGTGAACACCACCCGACCCGGCTCGGCCTCGGCGAGGTCCATCTGGATGAGCTTCGAGATCGGCGGCGGCGGGATCGTGCCGGCGATGATCGCGTGGATGTAGTCGATCCCGGCCATCCCCAGCCCGGCCTCGGCGGCCCGGGCGGGGTCCTGCCAGGTGACGGTGCGCGAGCGCTCCGGACCCCAGTCGGTGGTCGAGGGCTGGGACTCGTCGGTCAGCTGGTCGGTCATCGGTCCTCCTGGGATCGGCGAACAAGCGTGCGAGCAGCGTGGCAGGTCGGGGTCGTCGGGCGAGACGGCCCACTCCCGACCCCACGCCAGCAGGGCGTCGAGCACGGGCACGAGCGCGCGGCCCGACTCGGTGAGGTGGTACTCGAAGCGGTCCGGTCCGGTCTGGTACTGCCGACGCTCGACGACGCCGGCCTCGGTCAGCGCCTTGAGCCGAGCGGTCACCCGGTCGCGGGGAGCGCCGGTGCCGGCAACGATGTCGGTGAAGCGGTGCGCGCCCAGGGCGAGCTCGCGTACGACGAGCAGTGCCCACCGTTCGCCGACCACCTCGAGACCGGCGGCGATGGGGCAGGGCCGACCGGGGAGACCGGCGAGCGGGATCTGCAGGGTGGACACGCCTGTTAGGTTCTCCCCTATGAGTTTGAAAGTCAAACTGACTCCCCGCGACGGGCGCCAGCCACGCATCGGCCGCTGACCCTGGTCTCGCTCGGGACCGCCCTGGTGCTGGTCACCTACGTCACGCCGATGGCCACCATTCCGCAGACCGCGCTCGACCTCGGTGCGGGATCCGGAGCCCGCGCCTGGATCCTGAGCTCGATGAGCGTCGGCCTCGCCGCGGCGCTGCTGGCCTCGGGCGCGATCGGCGACGCGGTGGGCCGGCGGCGTACGTACGCCGCCGGGCTGTTCCTGCTCGGGATCGGCTCCCTCGGGTGTGCGGTGGCGCCCGACAGCGCCGTGTTCGTCGGCCGCCCGGGTCCTGGAGGGAGTCGGGGGAGCGGCCGTGCTCGCCTGCGGGCTGGCCCTGCTCGCCCACGCGTTCAGCGAGCCGGCCGAACGGGTGCGGGCCACGGGCATCTGGGGCGCCAGCGTCGGGCTCGGCATCACCGCCGGCGCGCTGCTGGCGGCCGGCCTCGGCCCGATCGGCACCGGCTGGCGGGAGACCTACGTCGTCGTGGGGCTCGTCGCCCTCGCGCTGGTGCTGCCCAGCACCCGGTGGCTGCCCGAGTCGAGGGCCGAGCACCCGCGACGCCTCGACGTGGCCGGACTGGTCCTGCTCGCGGTGGCGCTGACCCTGCTGGTCAGCGCCCTGACCGAGTCGCGGTCGGGGCTCTCCGCCTCGGCCGTGCTGCTCTTCGCGGGCAGCGCGGTCGCGCTGGCGGCGTACGCCGTGGTCGAGCGCGCGTCGCCGAGCCGATGATCGACCTGGCACTGCTGCGGACGCCGGGCTTCCTCGCCGCCACCCTCGGTGCGCTGGTGCTCGGCGCCGGCGTGATCGCGATGACCTCCAACGTGCCCACGCTCGTGCAGCTCGGCCTGGGCGGCTCCCTGTGGACGGCGACCTGGCTGATCACGGCCTGGTCGGCCACCAGCGTCGTCACCTCCCTGCTCGTACGCCGCGTCCGGATCCGGTTGGCCGGGCCGGCGCTGATCGCGACGGCGATGGCCGTCGTCGGAGCCGGCCAGCTGCTCGCGCTGGGCCTCGGACCGGCCTCCAGCCCGTGGCGGCTGCTCCCCGCGATGGTGGTCGCGGGACTGGCGACCGGGGTGCTGAACGCGGTGCTCGGCCGGGAGGCGGTGGCCTCGGTCCCGGGCGATCGGGCCGCGATGGGCAGCGGCTCCAACAACACCGCCCGCTACCTCGGGGCGGCCTGCGGGATCACCGTGTTCTCGGTGCTGCTGAGCCACGCCGGGACCGGCGTCGGACCGGCCAAGCTGGTCGACGGCTGGTCGGTGGCGGTGCTCGTGGCGAGCCTGGTCTCCCTGGTCGGAGCCGCGCTGATCGGGGCGATCGCCGCATATAGCACAACTCGGGCAAATTTGGGTAGGGGTGTGACCAAGAAAGCGTGACAAACGTGGACACTTACGCTCCGGTCTAGCCCGATTTGGGACTTTAAGTCCGTTTCAGTCCGTTTTGTTGGCATCGGGGTGGCGCGTGGTGGAACCTTCAATCACCGGCCCGACAGTGAGGTCGGATCCGAATCTGCGAAGGAAGTCCTCCCAATGTCGTTCCTCAACCTCACTCCCAAGAAGCTCATCGTCGGTGCCGCGATCCCGATGGCCGTGCTGGCCTCCGGTGGCATGGTCTGGCAGTCGTCGTACTCGGCGTTCTCCGCGACCACCGCGAGCCCGACCAACAACTGGTCGGCCGGCACCGTGGCGCTCTCCGACGACGACAGCAACACCGCGATGTTCACCGCGACCAACCTCAAGCCCGGCGCGACCGGCACCAAGTGCATCGCGGTCACCTCGACCGGGTCGCTGGCCTCCACGGTCAAGCTCTACGGCACCGCCTACGACACCACCAACGCCCTGGCCGCCAACATCAACCTCAAGGTCGAGGAGGGCACCGGCGCCACCACCGCCAGCTGCACCGGCTTCACCGCCGGCTCGACGCTCTACGACGGCGCGATGAGCACCTTCGGGACCACCAAGACCAGCTTCGCCACCGGCGTGTCCAGCTGGGCCCCGACCGGCGGCACCGCCACCAAGGCCTACCGGATCACCTACGCGCTCAGCGCGAGCACCCCGGACTCCGCCCAGGGCGGCACCGCGGCCCTCGGCTTCACCTGGGAGTCCCAGAACAGCTGATCGCAGGTCCCCCCCGCACACGCACGAGAAAGTCTTCATTTCGCAGATGAACATCTACGTCCCAGCCCAGCGCACGGCGCCGGACCAGGCTGCAGCAGCTGCTGCTCCTGCTCCGGAGGCCGAGGCGCTGGGTTGGGGCCGGGTGCTGCGGCTCACCGTCGCCCGCGCCTCGCTCGCGATGGTCGTCTCGCTCGTGATCTGGTCCCTGCTGCCGCTCCTGGCCGGCTGGACCCCCCACGTCATCATGTCCGGCTCGATGGAGCCGAGGATCCACGTGGGCGACATCGTCGTCACCCGCACCGTCCCCGGCGCGAGCGTGACCAAGGGGCAGGTCATCACCGTCAAGGACCCCGACCACCCCGCCAAGACGCGCACCCACCGGGTGCTGCGCCGTGCCGCTGACGGCACGATCGTCACCAAGGGTGACGCGAACCCGCAGGCCGACTCGAGCCACATCTCCAACGAGAACGTGCTGGGCGTCGGCGTCGTCCGGGTCCCCTGGGTCGGTCGACCGGCGTACTGGATGGCTGAGCAGAACTGGCTCGCCCTGGGCGCCACCTCACTCTTCCTCGGATGGTGCCTGGTCACCGTCCTTCCCGGATCCCGCAAGCCCGAGGACACCGACGGCGACGACGAGACCGGTCCGTCCGGCGAGACCCGCCGCTACACGCGCTCGCGCCGCGCCGCCGCCACCGTCGCCGTTGCCGCGATGGTCGTGGGCGCTGCCACCGGTCCCGCCGAGGCCGCGTTCAAGCGGGTCGCCGCGAACCCCACCAGCACCTGGACCGCGGCGCGCCTCGTTCGGCCGCCTACTCCGACCGGTGCTCGCCGACTCGCCCGCAGTTCTACTGGCGCCTGGGCGAGAGCAGCGGATCCGCCGCCGCCGACGCCAAGAACGGCCGCACCGGCCAGCTGACCGGCGCCTTCACCTGGGGCAAGACCGGGCGCGATCACGAGCCAGAGCTCCAACACCGCACTGGGCCTCGACGGCGGCTACGTCAACCAGCCGACCTCGCTCTCCAGCGGCACGGCCTTCTCGGTGGAGACGTGGTTCAAGACCACCAGGAACACCGGCGGCGGCCTGGTGTCGCTGGTCACGACCTCCGGTCCCGGAGCGCTCGCTCTACATGGGCACCGACGGCAAGGTGCGCTTCGGCCGCAACGGCACCGCGCTGGTCACCAGCACGACGGCGCTCAACGACGGGTCCTGGCACCACGTCGTGTACACCAACGCCAGCACGGGATCGAACCGCGCGAAGCTGTACGTCGACGGCAGCCTCGCCGCGCAGGCCACGCACGGGCGTGACCGCGAGTGCCACGGGCAACTGGCGCGCCGGCCAGGCGCAGTGGAGCGGTCGTGGACCGGGCTCGCCTGACCAGTACTTCCGTGGCGACCTGGACGAGGTGGCGGTCTACGGCACGACGCTCACCGCGGCCCGCGTGACCGCCCACGACAGCGCGGGATGACAATAAAAAGTCAGTCTTGACTGTTTGTTGCTGAGGCGTCACGATGCACGGGTGAACCAGCGCCAAGGTCTCCCCGGCCCGCGTGCCGCAGGAGGAACGCACCCGCGTCATGCGGCAGCGGCTCCTCGAGGCGACGGTCGACTGCCTGGTCGAGCACGGCTGGAGCGGTACGTCGACCACGCTCGTCTCGCAGCGCGCAGGGGTCAGCCGCGGCGCGCAGCTGCACCACTTCCCCACCAAGGACGACCTCGTGCTCGCCGCGGTCGAGCACCTGACCGAGCGACGGGGCGAGGAGCTGCGCGAGGCGGCTCGCCATCTCCCGCAGGGCAAGAGGCGCACGCGCGCCGTGCTCGAGATGTTCGCCGACCACTTCACCAGCCCGGTGTTCACTGCTGCGCTCGAGCTGTGGGTCGCCGCGCGCACCGACGAGGCGCTGCACGCGGCCGTCGTACCCCTGGAGCAGCGGGTGGGCCGCGAGGCGCACCGCATCGCGGTCGAGGCGCTCGGCGTGGACGAGGGCCGGCCGCGCGTGCGCGAGCTCGTGCAGGCCACGCTCGACCTCGTGCGCGGGCTCGGGCTGGCGAACACGATCACCGACGACACCGCCCGCCGCGACCGCATCCTCGCGGCCTGGGCGCACACCCTCGACACGGAGCTGAGGGCAGGCATGACCGACCTACTCGACCAGGTGCTCGGCGACCTCGACGCCGAGGGCGCCGCGCTCGAGGCGATGCTGGCACCGCTCGACGACGCGGCCTGGAGTACGCCGACCCCGGCAGTCGGCTGGACCATCGCCACCCAGGTCGCGCACCTCGCCTGGACCGACGAGGTGGCCGTCGTCGCGGCGACCGACAAGCAGGCGTGGGACGAGCTCGTCCTCGCGGCCATCGGGGATCCCGAGGGCTTCGTCGACCAGCAGGCGCTCGAGGGCGCGAAGGCCGACCCGGCCGACCTGCTCGAGCGGTGGCGCCGGGCGCGCCCGGCGTTGCAGGAGGCGCTGCGCGGCTTCCCCGCCGGCCAGAAGATGCCGTGGTTCGGGCCGCCGATGAGCCCGACCTCGATGGGCACGGCCCGGTTCATGGAGACCTGGGCGCACACGCTCGACGTCGCCGAGGCGCTCGGGATCGAGCCCGAGCCGACCGACCGGATCCGGCACGTGGCCCACCTCGGCGTACGCACGCGCAACTTCGCCTTCGGGGTGCACTCGCTCCAGCCGCCGGCCGAGGAGTTCCGGATCGAGCTCACCGCACCCTCGGGCGAGCTGTGGGAGTGGGGTCCGGTCGAGGCGGAGCAGTCGGTGCGCGGGTCGGCGTACGACTTCTGCCTGCGGGTGACCCAGCGCCGCCACCGCGACGACCTCGACCTCGTCGCCACCGGACCCGACGCGAACCGCTGGCTGGACATCGCGCAGGCCTTCGCCGGCCCTCCCGGCCAGGGGCGCGGACCCGCATGAGCGACGTGCTGAGGGTCGGCAACTGCAGCGGCTTCTACGGCGACCGCCTCTCCGCCATGCGCGAGATGGTCGACGGCGGCGGTCGACGTGGTCACCGGTGACTACCTCGCCGAGCTGACCATGCTGATCCTGGGCAAGGACCAGCTCAAGGACCCGACGCTCGGCTACGCGCGCACGTTCGTCAGGCAGGTCGGCGACTGCCTCGGCACTGCGATGGAGAAGGGCGTGCGCATCGTCGCCAACGCCGGTGGCCTCAACCCGGCCGGGCTGGTGGCGAAGCTGCGCGAGGTCGCCGACGAGCAGGGACTCGCGCCGAAGATCGCCTGGGTCGACGGGGACAACCTGGCCCCGCGCGCCGCCGATCTCGGCTTCGCCGGGGCGCTCACCGCCAACGCCTACCTCGGCGCGTTCGGCATCGCCCGCGCGCTCGAGGCCGGCGCCGACATCGTGGTCACCGGGCGGGTCACCGACGCCTCCGTGGTCGTCGGTCCGGCGATCTGGAAGTTCGGCTGGACGCCCGAGCAGTACGACGAGCTCGCCGGTGCCGTCGTCGCCGGTCACGTCATCGAGTGCGGTACCCAGGCCACCGGCGGCAACTTCTCGGGCTTCCTCGACCTGCCCCGCGACGCGCGCCCGCTCGGCTTCCCGATCGCCGAGATCGCCGCCGACGGCAGCTGCGTCATCACCAAGCACGACGGCACCGGCGGACTGGTCTCGGTCGACACGGTCACCGCGCAGCTGATGTACGAGGTGCAGTCGACCCACTACCTCGGCCCGGACGTGACCGTCGACCTCTCCACGATCGAGCTCGCACCCGACGGTCCCGACCGGGTGCGCGTCTCCGGCACCCGCGGCCTCGCTCCGCCGCACCAGCTCAAGGTCTGCGTCAACGAGCTCGGCGGCTTCCGCAACCAGATGGAGTTCGTGCTCACCGGCCTCGACATCGAGGAGAAGGCCGACTGGCTGCGTACCCAGCTCGACGGCCGCATCGAGGCCGCCTCGGTGTCGTGGTCGATGGGCCGGCTCCCGCAGCCCGACTCCGAGAGCGAGGAGGGTGCCTCGGTGCTGCTGCGCTGCGTGGTCAAGGACGACAACGCGGCCGCGGTCGGCAAGCCGTTCACTGCTGCGGGGGTCGAGCTCGCGCTCGCGTCGTACCCCGGGTTCACGCTGACCGCCCCGCCCGGCGCACCGTCGCCGTACGGCATCTACCGGCCGGCGTACGTCGACCGCGACGTCGTCGAGCACACCGTGCACCTGCCCGACGGCAGCACCGAGGTGGTGCCCGACCCGCAGGTGGCGCGACAACCCGAGCCGGAGACGAAGCACGAGCCGGCCAGCACCGACTCGATCCCCGGAATCGCCGACGCCGCCATCACCCGACGCGTGCCGCTGGGCACGCTTCGTGCACGCACGCTCCGGCGACAAGGGTGGCGACGCCAACGTCGGCCTGTGGGTGCGCGCCGGCGAGAAGCAGACCGAGCGGTCGCAGTGGCTGCGCCAGTTCGCCACCGTCGACCACCTCCGCGCGCTGCTGCCCGAGGCGAAGGACCTCGACATCGAGGTCTTCGAGCTGACCAACCTGCACGGCGTGAACGTGCTCGTCCACGGACTGCTCGGCGACGGCGTGGCCGCGAGCACCCGGTTCGACCCGCAGGCCAAGGGGCTCGGCGAGTGGCTGCGCTCGCGGCTCGTGAACATCCCCGAGGAGCTGCTGTGAGCTGGACGCCGGAGCAGCTGGCCCTGCAGGACTCCACCCGCGAGTTCGTACGCCGGGAGGTGGAGCCGCACCTCCAGGAGTGGGAGGACTCCTGCGAAGTACCCCGCTCGCTGCACCTCGCCGCCGCGAAGGCCGGGCTGCTCGGGGTCTCGTTCCCGGAGGAGGTCGGCGGGCAGGGCGGGACGCTGCTCGACTCGGTGGCGCTGCAGGAGGCGTTCTTCGAGGCGGGTGGGTCGTCCGGTCTCGCGGCCGCGTTGTTCACCGGCGGGATCGCGCTGCCGCACATGGCGGCGCACGGAACGCACCGACCAGATCGACGCGTTCGTGCGGCCCACGCTGGCCGGGGAGAAGATCGGCTCGCTCGCGATCACCGAGCCGGGTGGCGGCTCCGACGTCGCGGGGATCACCACGACCGCCGTACGCGACGGGGACTCCTACGTCGTCAACGGCGCCAAGACGTTCATCACCAGCGGCGTCCGCGCCGACTTCGTCACCACGGCTGTGCGCACCGGCGAGAAGGGCCATCGCGGGGTCAGCCTGCTCGTCGTCGAGAAGGGCACGCCCGGCTTCACCGTCGACCGGTCGCTGGCCAAGATGGGCTGGCACTGCTCCGACACCGCCGAGCTGTCCTACGTCGACGTACGCGTCCCGGTGGCCAACCTGGTCGGCGAGGAGAACAGCGGCTTCTACCTGATCGCCGAGCAGTTCGTGGTCGAGCGGATCGCCCTGGCCGTGCACGCCTACGGGATCGCGGCCCGCTCGCTCGCCCTGACGGCGGCGTACTGCCGGGAGCGCGAGACCTTCGGCAAGCCGCTGATCGCCAACCAGGTGGTGCAGCACAAGCTCGTCGACATGCACAGGCGACGTCGGCGGCGCGCTCTACACCTGCGATATCGCGGCGACGTCACGTGCGCGGGAGAAAACGTCATCGCCGAAGCCTGCCTGGCCAAGCAGACTGCGGTCGAGGCGTGCGACCACGTCGTCGACCAGGCCGTGCAGCTGCACGGCGGCACCGGCTACATGCACGGGACCGAGGTGGAGCGGCACTACCGCGACGCCCGCATCCTCGGCATCGGAGGAGGAGCGACCGAAGTGCTCACCGACCTGTCCGCACGACTGTTGGGATACGCGCCATGAAGGGCCACGTCTCGCTCTGGATGGAAGCCCCGCCCGAGAAGGTGTGGGACCTCGTCAGCGACGTCACCCGGATCGGCGAGTTCTCGCCGGAGACCTTCGAGGCCCGCTGGCGCCGCGGGTACGACGGCCCGGCGGTCGGCGCGAAGTTCAAGGGCCACGTGAAGCGCAACGGCGTCGGTCCGACGTACTGGTCGGCCTGCACCGTCACGGCCTGCGAGCCCGAGCAGGTCTTCGAGTTCTCCGTCGGCACCGACGACGTCAAGGTCAACAACTGGGGCTACCGGCTGGAGCCGCAGGACGGGGGCACGCTCGTCACGGAGTACTTCCGGCTCGAGCCCTCGCTGCCCATGCGCGCTCTACTGGACGCTGCTCGGCCCGTTGCGCGGACGCACCAACAACAAGGGCATGCGCACCACCCTCGAACGGATGAAGGCGGTGGTCGAGCGATGAGCAACCGCGAGGCGATGCTGGAGAAGCTCGCCGACCTCGAGACCGAGCACGCGAAGGCGGTGGCCGGCGGCGGGGAGAAGTACGTCGAACGCCACCACGCCCGCGGCAAGCTGATGCCGCGCGAGCGGATCGAGCTGCTCATCGACCCCGGCAGTGCCTTCCTCGAGCTGTCGCCGCTGGCCGGCTGGGGCTCCGACTTCACCGTCGGCGCGAGCGTGGTCACCGGCATCGGCGTGATCGAGGGCGTCGAGTGCATGATCACCGCCAACGACCCGTCGGTGAAGGGTGGCGCGAGCAACCCCTGGACGGTGAAGAAGATCTTCCGCGCCTCGCAGATCGCCGAGGAGAACCGGCTGCCGACGGTCGCGCTCGTCGAGTCCGGCGGCGCGGACCTGCCCACGCAGAAGGAGATCTTCATCCCCGGCGGCAAGCTGTTCCGCGACATCACCCGGTCCTCGGCCGCCAAGGTCCCGACGATCGCGCTCGTCTTCGGCAACTCCACCGCCGGCGGGGCCTACGTGCCCGGCATGAGCGACTACACCGTGATGGTCAAGGAGCAGGCCAAGGTGTTCCTCGGCGGTCCGCCGCTGGTGAAGATGGCCACCGGCGAGGAGTCCGACGACGAGTCGCTCGGTGGCGCCGAGATGCACGCGCGCACGTCGGGGCTCGCCGACTACCTCGCCGTCGACGAGTACGACGCCCTGCGGATCGGGCGCCGGATCGTGGCGCGGCTGAACCGCCAACGACCGCGAGCCAGTGGTTTCGAGACGCAGTCGCTGGCGCTCGGCTCCTCAACCACCGAAGACGTTTGCCGAGCCGGCGGGCGACGTCGAGACGCTGCTCGACCTGATCCCGACCGACCTCAAGGAGCCGTTCGACCCGCGCGAGGTGATCGCGCTGGTCTGCGACGGGGTCTCGGAGGACAACGGCGCGGTCTTCGACGAGTTCAAGCCGCTCTACGGTCCCTCGCTGGTCACCGGCTGGGCGAAGCTGCACGGCCACCAGATCGGCATCCTCGCCAACGCCCAGGGCGTGCTGTTCTCCGAGGAGGCGCAGAAGGCGACCCAGTTCATCCAGCTCGCCAACCAGATCGACGTACCCCTCCTCTTCCTGCACAACACCACCGGCTACATGGTCGGCAAGGAGTACGAGCAGGGCGGGATCATCAAGCACGGCGCCCAGATGATCAACGCGGTCAGCAACAGCACGGTGCCGCACCTCTCGATCATCATGGGGGCGTCGTACGGCGCCGGGAACTACGGCATGAACGGTCGCGCCTACGACCCGCGCTTCCTGTTCACCTGGCCGAGCGCCAAGTCCGCGGTGATGGGGCCGGCCCAGCTCGCCGGGGTGCTCAGCATCGTCGCGAGGGCGGCGGCCGAGGCCAAGGGCAAGGAGTACGACGACGAGGCCGACAAGGGCATGCGCGAGTTCGTCGAGGCCAGCGTCGAGGAGCAGAGCCTGCCGTTCTTCCTCTCCGGGATGTTGTACGACGACGGCGTGATCGACCCGCGCGACACGAGGACCATCCTCGGCATCTGCCTCTCGGTGATCACCGCCAACCGCCAAGTCGAGGGCACGAGCCGGTTCGGGGTGTTCAGGACATGACGATGATCAAGAGACTCCTCGTCGCCAACCGCGGCGAGATCGCCCGTCGTGTGTTCGCGACCTGCCGTCGGCTCGGCATCGAGACGGTCGCGATCCACTCCGACGCGGACGCCGGTCTGCCGTTCGTGCGCGAGGCCGATGCGGCGTACGCGCTCCCCGGCAGCACGCCCGCCGAGACCTACCTGCGCGCCGACCTGGTGCTCGAGGCCGCCCGCAGGACGGGTGCCGACGCGATCCATCCCGGCTACGGGTTCCTCTCCGAGAACGCCGACTTCGCGCGCGCCGTGATCGCCGCCGGCATCACCTGGGTCGGTCCCGGCGCCCGAGTCGATCGAGCAGATGGGCTCGAAGATCGAGTCGAAGAAGCTGATGGAGGCGGCCGGCGTACCCGTGCTGACCAACCACAGCGTCGAGACCGCCGACCGAGAAGCGACCTGCCACTGCTGGTGAAGGCGTCCGCCGGTGGAGGCGGACGCGGCATGCGCGTCGTACGCACGCTCGCCGACCTGCCCGGCGAGGTGGCCAAGGCCGAGGCCGAGGCGGAGTCGGCGTTCGGCGACGGCACCGTCTTCGTCGAGCCGTACGTCGAGCACGGCCGCCACGTCGAGGTGCAGGTGCTCGGCCACCGCGACGGCGTCCTCGTCCTCGGCGAGCGCGACTGCTCGATCCAGCGTCGCCACCAGAAGGTCGTCGAGGAGGCGCCCGCGCCCAACCTCGCCGACCAGACCCGCGCGGCCCTGCACGAGGCGGCGCGAGCCGCGGCGGCCGCCATCGACTACCGCGGCGCGGGCACGGTCGAGTTCCTGTACGACGCGGAGACCGAGCGCTTCTTCTTCCTGGAGATGAACACCCGCCTCCAGGTCGAGCACCCGGTCACCGAGCTGGTGCACGGGGTCGACCTGGTCGAGGCCCAGCTCACCGTGGCCGAGGGACGTCCGCTCGACCTGCGGGTGATCGGCGAGACCTACGGGCACGCGATCGAGGTGCGGCTGTACGCCGAGGACCCGGCCCACGACTGGCAGCCGCAGAGCGGTGTGCTGACGCGGTTCGAGGTCCCGGGTGTCTCCGGCGAGTTCGACCTGCTCAACCGCCCCGGCCTGCGCGTGGACTCGGGCTTCGAGTCGGGCAGCGAGGTCTCCACGCACTACGACGCGATGCTCGCCAAGGTGATCGCCTGGGCGCCGTCGCGCCAGGAGGCCGCCCGCAAGCTGGCCGACGCGCTCGCCAAGGCGCAGCTGCACGGCCTGGTCACCAACCGCGACCTGCTCGTCGAGATCCTGCGACACGACACCTTCCTGTCCGGGCGAGGTCAGCACCGACTTCTTCGAGCGCACGGCGGTCATCGAGTCGAGCACTCCCGGCGATCCGGACCCGCACCTGCTGTTCGCCGCGGCTGTGGCCCTGGCCGAGCGGGACCGGTTGCGTCGACGGGTCCAGCAGGGGGTGCCGGTCGGGTGGCGCAACGTGGTCTCCCAGCCGCAGCGCACCGTCCTCGCCGCCGGCGACACCGAGCACGTCGTCGAGTGGCACGGCGGTCGCGACGGCTACGCCTCCACGTCCGACGACGTGCGGGTCCTGTCGGCCTCGCCGGCCGAGGTCGTGCTCGAGGTCGACGCACATCAGCGTCCGGTTCTCGGTGGCGATCGGTCCCGGCGACGCGGTCGCGGTCGACGGTCCCGTCGGGTCCGCACAGCTGCGCGCCGTACCCCGGTTCGTCGATCCCGCCGACGTCGTCGCGCAGGGTTCGCTGCTCGCGCCGATGCCGGGCACCGTCATCGGCGTACCCGTCGAGGACGGCGCCGAGGTCACCGCCGGCCAGCCGGTGCTGGTGCTCGAGGCGATGAAGATGCAGCACACGATCAACGCGCCCACCGACGGGGTCGTCACCGACCTCGTCGCCGTGGGCCAGCAGGTGGCGGCGGGCGACGTGCTCGCCGTCGTGGTTTCGACAAGCTCAACCGACGATCAGTCCGAGGAGAACGAGTCATGAGCAGCTTCACCGAGTCCGACGAGCGCCAGACCCTGCGCCGCGAGGTGGCGAAGCTGGCCTCGTCGTACGGCCGGGAGTACTTCACCCGCCAGGCGCGCGCCGGTGAGAAGACCACCGACCTGTGGCTGGCGATCGGCAAGGCCGGCTACCTCGGCATCAACATCCCCGAGGAGTACGGCGGCGGTGGTGGCGGCATCGGTGACGTCGCGGCCGTCTGCGAGGAGCTCGCCGCGCAGGGCTGCCCGCTGCTGATGATGGTCGTGTCGCCGGCGATCTGCGGCACCGTGATCAGCCGCTTCGGCACCGAGGAGCAGAAGCGTCGCTGGTTGCCGGGGATCTGCGACGGCACCGAGACGATGGCCTTCGCGATCACCGAGCCCGACGCCGGCACCAACTCGCACAACATCACCACCACCGCGCGACGCGACGGTGACGAGTGGCTGCTCAAGGGCCAGAAGATCTACATCTCCGGCGTCGACGAGGCCAAGAACGTGCTGGTCGTCTCGCGCACCGAGGACGCCAAGACCGGCAAGCTCAAGCCGTGCCTGTTCGTCGTACCCACCGACGCGCCCGGCCTCTCCTTCACCCCGATCCCGATGGAGATCGTCAGCCCCGAGCTGCAGTTCCAGGTGTTCATCGACGACGTCCGGCTGCCCGCCGACGCGCTCGTCGGTGACGAGGACGGCGGCCTCGTGCAGCTGTTCGCCGGACTCAACCCGGAGCGGATCATGGCCGCGTCGTTCTCGACCGGCCTCGCCCGCTACGCGCTCGACCGGGCCACGGAGTACGTCAAGGGCCGCGAGGTCTGGGGTGCCCCGATCGGCTCCCACCAGGGCATCGCGCACCCGCTGGCGCAGTCGAAGATCGAGATCGAGCTCGCCCGGCTGATGACGCAGAAGGCGGCCGCGCTCTACGAGGAGGGCGACGACATGGGCGCCGGCGAGGCCGCCAACATGGCCAAGTACGCCGCCGCCGAGGCCGCCTGCGACGCCGCCGACCGCGCCGTGCAGAGCCACGGCGGCAACGGCATCACCCAGGAGTACGGCGTCGCCGGGCTCCTCGTCGCCGCCCGCGCCGGCCGGATCGCCCCGGTCAGCCGGGAGATGATCCTCAACTTCGTCGGCATGCACTCCCTGGGCCTGCCGAAGTCATACTGAGCCGTCTTCGAGACCCGCTGTAACGCGGAGTTATGGTCGCTGAACATGGCGCGTACGGCGTACGCAGCGTCCATAACACCGCGTTACATGGGGACTCGCCCCGATCCCGCGCAAAGGAGCACGATGACCGAGCTGGTGCACTTCGGCCTCACCGACGGGGTCGCCACGATCACCCTCGACTCCCCGCACAACCGCAACGCGCTCTCGCGGCAGCTGGTCGACCGAGCTCTTCGAGGCGCTCGACCGGGCCGAGGCGGAGGACGACGCGCGGGTGGTGCTGATCCGCTCGGCCGACCGGGTGTTCTGCTCGGGTGCGGACCTGAGCGAGGCGGCCGACGGCGGCATGGACGAGGGCACCAAGGCCCTGGTCGCGCTGCAGCGGCGGCTGGTCACGCACAGCCGCCCGGTCGTGACCCGGCTGGCCGGGCCGGTGCGCGCCGGCGGGCTCGGCATCGTCGCCGCCAGCGACATCGTGGTGTGCAGCGACGACGTCACCTTCGCCTTCACCGAGAGCCGGCTCGCGCTCGCGCCCGCGGTGATCTCGCTGACCGTGGTGCCGCGGCTGACCAGCCGGGCGGCCGCCGAGACCTTCCTGACCGGCCGCACCTTCGACGCCGCCGAGGCCGCCGTCGATGGGGCTGGTCACCCGCGCCGTCCCGCGCCGAGGAGCTCGACGACGTGGTCACCGAGGTCTGCTCGGAGCTGAAGAAGGCGCACCCCCAGGGCCTGCGCGAGACCAAGGCCCTGCTGGCCCGCGACCTCGTCGCCCGCATCGACGCCCAGGCCGACGACATGGCCGCGCTGAGCGCGCGGCTGTTCGGCTCCGACGAGGCCCGCGAGGCGATGACGGCCTTCCTCACGAAGAAGAAGTAGCCGGAGGTCCACCGCACGCAGTGTCGCCGTCCCGCGTGCGTAGTCTGAGCACGGCAGCGTCATCACGGGAGGACAGATGAACGTCGGCGAC
>CAWCQB010000025.1:0-20053 GCA_963797505.1 uncultured Actinomycetota bacterium
CATCTTCCAGGAGCCGATGACGGCGATGAACCCCGTCTACACGATCGGGTTCCAGATCGTCGAGACGATCCGGGCGCACTTCAACATGTCACCCAAGGAGGCGAAGGCGCGGGCGATCGAGCTGCTGACGCTCGTGGAGATCCCCGAGCCGGAGCGCCGTTTCGACGCCTTCCCGCACCAGCTGTCGGGCGGCCAGCGCCAGCGCGCGATGATCGCCCAGGCACTGGCGTGCGAGCCCAAGCTGCTGATCGCGGACGAGCCGACCACCGCGCTCGACGTGACGGTCCAGGCCGAGATCCTCAAGCTGATGCGCGACCTGCGCGAGCGGATCGACGCGGGCGTCGTGCTGATCACCCACGACATGGGTGTGGTCGCCGACATGGCCGACCGGATCGTGGTGATGCAGCACGGCCGCGTCGTCGAGTCGGGCACGGCCGACCAGATCTTCAACCACGCCGAGCACCCCTACACGCAGCAGCTGCTGGCCTCCGTGCCGCACTTCGGCACGGCCGAGCGTGCCGAGGGCGAGGAGCGTCACGGCGCGCGACCGCGCTGGCGCTCGCCGCCGACGACCCGGCGCCACCGATCCTGGTGGCCGAGAACCTGGTGCTGGAGTACCCCAAGCGCGGCAACCAGCCGGTGTTCCGGGCCGTCGACGACGTCTCCCTGTCGATCGGCGCGCGGCGAGGTCATCGGGCTCGTGGGCGAGTCCGGCTCGGGCAAGACCACGATCGGTCGGGCCGCCATCGGTCTGCTGCCCGTGGCGGGCGGCAAGCTCGAGGTCGCCGGCGTACAGCATGAACGGCGCAAGCCCAAGGACCTGCAGGCCGCTGCGTGACCGGGTCGGCATCGTCTTCCAGGACCCGGGCTCCTCGCTGAACCCGCGGCTGCCGATCGGTGAGTCGATCGGCGAGCCGCTCTACCTGCACCGCAAGATGCAAGGGCAAGGAGCTCAGCGGCGAGATCGAGAAGCTGCTCGACAGCGTGCACCTGCAGCGCGGCTTCCGGAACCGCTACCCCCACGAGCTCTCCGGCGGCCAGCGTCAGCGCGTCGGCATCGCCCGGGCCCTGGCGCTCCAGCCCAAGCTGCTGGTCGCCGACGAGCCGACGTCCGCGCTCGACGTGTCGGTGCAGGCCAAGGTGCTCGACCTGTTCCAGGAGCTGCAGCGCGAGCAGGGCTTCGCCTGCCTCTTCATCAGCCACGACCTCGGCGTGGTGGAGATCCTCGCCTCGCGGATCGCGGTGATGTACATGGGCAAGATCGTGGAGCTCGGCGACACCGACAGCATCGTCCACCGCCCGCAGCACGCCTACACCCAGCGCCTCGTCTCCGCGGTGCCGGTGCCCGACCCGGCCGAGCAGCGTCGCCGCCGCGAGGCGCGCGACGCCCTGATCGCGCAGGCCGGCGTCTCCTAGGCGCGTTGCGGCGTGGTCCGGGTGAGTGGTCTCGACTGATCACTCGCTGGCGCTCGCTGCTCGACCACCTGGGTAGGTAGGCTCGCGTCGATGGACGGCCTCTTCGCCTACGAGGGCCCCGAGCCGACCCGCGAGGGTCCCTCCGGTGGCTCGCTCGCGGGCAACACCCACGACTCTGCCCCGCTCGCGGTGCGGATGCGGCCGCGCGACCTCGACGAGCTCGTCGGGCAGCAGCACCTGCTGGCGCCGGGGTCCCCGCTGCGACGCCTCGTCGAGGGCGACCAGCCGATGTCGTTGCTGCTCTGGGGGCCGCCCGGGACCGGCAAGACCACGATCGCCTCGATCGTCTCCGGGCGGACCAACCGCGTCTTCGTCGAGGTCTCGGCCGTCGCGGCCGGGGTCAAGGAGGTCCGCGAGGCGATCAACTCCGCGCGCAACCGGCTGGCCTCGCGCGGGCAGGAGACGGTCCTGTTCGTCGACGAGGTGCACCGGTTCACCAAGGCCCAGCAGGACGCCCTGCTCCCGGGCGTGGAGAACCGCTGGGTCACCCTCGTCGCCGCCACCACGGAGAACCCGTTCTTCTCGGTGATCTCGCCGCTGCTGTCGCGCTCGCTGCTGCTCACCCTCGAGCCGCTGACCGACGACGACGTACGCGGTGTCGTCGAGCGCGCCGTCACCGACCCACGCGGGCTCGACGGCCAGGTCACCCTCGAGCCGGACGCGCTCGACCACCTGGTGCGGCTCGCCGGCGGCGACGCGCGACGGTCGCTGACCTACCTGGAGGCCGCGGCAGGCGCTGCGCTGTCGCAGGGGCTGACCAAGGTCGACGTCGAGACGACCGAGAAGGCGGTCGACCGCGCTGCCGTGCGCTACGACCGCCAGGGCGACCAGCACTACGACGTGACCAGCGCGTTCATCAAGTCGATCCGGGGCTCGGACGCCGACGCGGCGGTCCACTACCTGGCGCGGATGGTCGAGGCAGGGGAGGACCCCCGGTTCATCGCCCGTCGGCTGGTGATCCTCGCGAGCGAGGACATCGGGCTGGCCGACCCCACGGCACTGACGACGGCCGTGGCCGCGGCCCAGGCGGTGCAGCTGATCGGCATGCCCGAGGCGCGGCTGAACCTCGCCCAGGCCGTGATCGCCCTCGCGCTGGCGCCGAAGTCCAACTCCGTGATCAAGGCGATCGACGCCGCCAGCGCCGACGTGCGGAGCGGCAAGATCGGTCCGGTGCCGCCGCACCTGCGCGACGCCCACTACGGCGGCTCGAAGAAGCTCGGCCACGGCGAGGGCTACCAGTACTCCCACGACGCCCCCTACGGCATCGCCGAGCAGCAGTACGCCCCCGACGTCGTGCTGGACGCCGAGTACTACCAGCCCACCAGCCTCGGCGCCGAGAGCGGCCTGAAGGAGCGCTGGGAGCGGATCCGCCGGATGATCCGGGGCAGGTAGGGTCGGACCCCATGGGAACGCCCGTCCTCATCGGCTGCATCGCAGCCGTACTGCTCGTCCTCGCCGGACTGCTCGCCCTCGTGCTGCGCAGCCGGGCCGAGTCGCGTCGCCAGCTCGCCGCCGCGCTCGCCGAGACCGCCGAGCTGCAGCCGGCGCCTCGACGAGCTGTCCGAGCAGCTCGAGCGGGCCGTCGAGAGTGATCGGGCGCGGGCGGAGGAGCTGGCGTACGTCATCACCGACGCGGGTGAGCCGCGTCCGGAGCCCAACGTGCCCGACCGGCTGGTGCTCAGCGCCACCGTGGGCGAGCCCCTCGTGAAGGTCGTCTCCTTCGGGCACGGTGTGCGCCGTGCGCTGTCGCCCGAGTCGCGCAACCGGATCTGGTTCGAGGTCCGTCGCGAGGTACGCCGTGCCCGCAAGCAGCGCCGTCGTGAGATGAAGGAAGCCTGGCGCCGGATGCAGGCCGAGGAGCGGTCCGCTGCATGAATTCACCCCACGAGATCGCGCGGGGGCTCGCTGCGCTCGCGCAGGCACGATCCCGCAGGGACCCCGATGAAAGGGACGTTCTGGTTCGTCGCTGGAGCGGGTGCCGGCGTCTACATCGTCGTCAAGGCACGCCGCGCCGCGGAGACGTTCACGCCCGAGGGCCTGCGCGACCGGCTCTCCGGGCTCACCGTGGGCGCGCACCTGTTCGCCGACGAGGTGCGCGCCGGCATGACCGAGAAGGAAACCGAGTTGCGTGACCGCCTCGGGTTGGCGCTAGATGGGCCACCTGCACTCGAGGAGCGAGCCAGTGGTTTCGAGACGCTCGCTGGCGCTCGCTCCTCAACCACCGAGGTCGGCGCTCGCTCCTCAACCACCGAGACTCATGGAGAAGGACTGATGGACACCGCCGAGATCCGCCGCCGCTTCATCGCGCACTTCGAGGCGGCCGGTCACCAGGCAGTGCCCTCCGCGTCGCTGCTGGTCCCCGACCCGACGCTGCTGTTCGTGAACGCGGGCATGGTGCCGTTCAAGCCCTACTTCCTGGGCCAGGAGACGCCGCCGTACTCGCGCGCCACCAGCGTGCAGAAGTGCGTGCGCACGCCCGACATCGAGGACGTCGGCAAGACCACGCGGCACGGCACCTTCTTCGAGATGTGCGGCAACTTCAGCTTCGGTGACTACTTCAAGGAAGGCGCGATCGAGTACGCCTGGGACCTGGTCACCAAGTCGCAGGCCGACGGCGGCTGGGGGCTGGAGGAGAGCCGGCTGTGGCCCTCGGTGCTGCACGGCGACGACGAGGCGCTGGCGCTCTGGATGAAGGTGACCGGGCTCCCCGAGAACCGCATCGTCCGGCTCGGGCCCAAGGAGAACTACTGGTCGATGGGCGTGCCCGGTCCGGGCGGCCCGTGCTCGGAGATCCTCTACGACCGCGGCCCGGCGTACGGCCCCGAGGCCGACTGGGAGTCCATGGGCACCGACATGGACCCGGCGCTCGAGGACCGCTACCTGGAGATCTGGAACCTCGTCTTCATGCAGGACGAGCTGAGCGCCGTGCGCTCCAAGGCGGACTTCGACATCGTCGGCTCGCTGCCCAAGCGCAACATCGACACCGGCATGGGCCTCGAGCGGGTCGCGTTCCTGCTGCAGGGCGTCGAGAACATGTACGAGATCGACGTGATGTTCCCGGTGATCGCCAAGGCCGAGGAGCTCACCGGCAAGCGGTACGGCGCGGACCACGAGGCGGATGTGCGCTTCCGGGTGGTCGCCGACCACATCCGTTCCTCGATGATGCTCATCGGCGACGGCGTCACGCCGGGCAACGAGGGACGCGGCTACGTGCTGCGCCGGCTGCTGCGTCGCGCGGTCCGGTCGATGCGACTGCTCGGCTACGAGGACCCGGCGCTCCCGGAGCTGTTCCCGGTCAGCCGCGACAAGATGGCGGAGACCTACACCGAGCTGCACCGCGACTGGGACCGCATCTCGACGGTGGCGTTCGCCGAGGAGCACGCGTTCCGGCAGACGCTGCGCACCGGCACCACGATCTTCGACACCGCGGCCACCGAGGTGCGCTCCGGCGGCGGCACGGTGCTGTCCGGCGACAAGGCGTTCGCGCTGCACGACACCTACGGCTTCCCGATCGACCTCACCCTCGAGATGGCCGCCGAGAAGGGGCTGTCGGTCGACGAGGACGGCTTCCGTCGCCTGATGGGGGAGCAGCGCGAGCGGGCGCGCGCCGACGCGCGGGCCAAGAAGGGCCAGCAGGGCGCCGGCACCGCCTACCGCGACATCGCCGACACGATCGGCCACAAGGTCGACTTCACCGGCTACACCGACGTGGTCAGCGAGGGCGCGGTCCGCGGCATCGTCAGCGACGGCGCGGCCGTGGAGTCGGCCGGCGAGGGCGCCGAGATCGAGCTGGTGCTGGACCGCACGCCGTTCTACGCCGAGGGCGGCGGCCAGCTCGCCGACCAGGGCGTCATCGAGCTCGACAACGGCGCCCGCATCGAGGTCTACGACGTCCAGTCGCCGATCAGCGGGCTGATCGTGCACAAGGCGAAGGTCGTGAACGGCGAGGTGTCCGCTCGGCGGCCACGCCCAGTCGCTCGTCGACGTCGAGCGCCGCGCGTCGATCAGCCGGTCGCACACGGCGACCCACATGGTGCACAAGGCGTTCCGCGAGGCGCTCGGGGAGACGGCGACCCAGGCAGGTTCGGAGAACTCGCCCGGACGGTTCCGCTTCGACTTCTCCGCGTCGGGGGCGGTGCCCGAGTCGGCGATGGTCGACGTCGAGGCGCGCGTGAACGACCTCGTGATGGCCGACCTCGGCGTGCACGCGGAGATCATGACCCAGGAGGAAGCCGTCCGCTCCGGGGCGATGGCGCTCTTCGGGGAGAAGTACGGCGACCAGGTGCGCGTCGTCTCGGTCGGCGACTGGGCGCGTGAGCTCTGTGGTGGCACGCACGCCCACCGCTCCGGTCAGCTCGGTGTGGTCAAGCTGCTCGGCGAGAGCTCGATCGGTTCCGGCGTACGACGGGTCGAGGCGCTGGTCGGCGGCGACGCCTACCGCTTCCTGGCCCGTGAGCACGTGCTCGTCGCCCAGCTCAGCGAGGCGCTGAAGGTGCGCCCGGAGCAGCTGCCCGAGCGCGTCAACGACATCGTCGACCGGCTCCGGACGGCGGAGAAGGAGATCGAGCAGGTGCGCCTCCAGCAGCTGCTCGCCTCCGCCGGACAGCTCGTGGACGCGGCCGAGGACCTCGGCGGGGTCTCGTTCGTCGGTCACCACGCCGAGGCGGCGAACGGCGGCGACGCGCGCACCCTGGCGCTCGACGTCCGCGGCCGGATGCCGGCGGAGCGGCCGGCCGTGGCCGCGGTCATCGGCTCCGCGAGCGGCAAGCCCTCCGTGGTGGTCGCCGTCAACGACGCTGCGCGGGCGACCGGCATCTCCGCCAACGCGCTGGTGCGCACGGCCTCCGAGGTGCTCGGCGGCAAGGGCGGCGGCAAGGACGACGTCGCGCAGGGCGGTGGCGCCGACCCGGCCAAGGCGGGCGAGGCGCTCGCAGCGATCCGCCGCGCGCTGCAGGGCTAGCCGGTGGCCGACCAGCTCACCGGCGTACGCCTCGGGGTGGATCCCGGCGACGCCCGGATCGGGGTCGCGAGCAGCGACCCCTCCGGCATCCTGGCCACGCCCGTGGAGACGGTGAGCCGCGGTGCGGGCGACCTCGACCGGTTGGCGGCGCTGACCGAGGAGCTCGGCGCCGTGCGCATCTACGTCGGACTACCCCGGTCATTGTCCGGAGGTGAGGGACCTGCCGCGGGTAAGGTGCGGGAGTTCGCGCGTGAGCTGGCGGCCCGGGTCGGGCCGGTTCCGGTCAGGTTGTGCGACGAGCGCCTGAGCACTGTCACGGCGGAGAGCCAGCTGCGGAGCCAGGGACGCAAGGGCAAGAAGCGTCGGGCGGTGGTCGACCAGGCTGCCGCCGTCGTGATCTTGCAGGGAGCCCTCGAACGGGAACGGCAGACAGGCGCGTACGCCGGTGAGCCGGTTCCGGCCGGGGACACGAGCGAGTAGGCGGTCCAGTGCAGGACGAGTACGACGAGACCGAGGTGTACGACGAGGAACACGTCGACCACCCCGACGAGCCGGCCCCACGCCGACGTCGTGGCCGCGGCTGCCTGCCCGTGCTGCTCGTGCTGGTCGTGCTCGCCGCCGGCGCCTGGTTCGGCGGCCACTACGTGTACGACGAGATCAGCTCGCGCCTCGGCCCGTCCCCTGACTACGCCGGCCCCGGCACCGGCACCGTGCTCTACCAGGTCAAGACCGGCGACACCTCCGCCGACATCGGCCGCGAGCTCAAGGCCAAGGGCGTGGTCAAGAGCGTCGACGCCTTCAACGACGCCGCCCGGTCCAACGACAAGTCGCGCAGCATCCAGGTCGGCTACTACCAGCTGAAGAAGCAGATGAAGGCCAGCGAGGCGCTCGACGTCCTGGTCAACCCGGACAACCTGATCCAGAGCCTGGTGGTCGTCCCCGAGGGCGCGCGGGTGCGCCAGATCGTGAAGACGATCGTCGACAAGACCGACATCTCCAAGAAGGCCGTCACCGCCGCCCTGGCGAACCCCAAGGCCATCGGCCTGCCCGCCGAGGCCAACGGCAACCCCGAGGGCTACCTCTTCCCGGCGACCTACACGGTGCCGCCCAAGCAGAGCGCCGTCGGCCTGCTCCGGCAGATGGTCGCCAAGGGCGTCGAGGTCGACAGCAGTCCATCGACCTGGCGAACAAGGCCAAGGAGGTGGGGCTCACGCCCGAGCAGGTGCTGACGGTCGCGAGCATCCTCGAGTACGAGGCGAACCACTCCGCGGACTACCCCAAGGTCGCGCGCGTGCTCTACAACCGGCTCGCCAAGGGCATGCCGCTCCAGCTCGACTCGACGGTGGCCTACGTCAGCCAGCGCTCGGGCGACGTGTGGACCACCGCGGCGGAGCGGGCCAACACCTCGGCGTACAACACCTACGCGCACGCCGGTCTCCCGCCCGGTCCGATCGGGTCGCCGGGGGAGGAGACGATCAAGGCGGCGCTGGCTCCGGCGAAGGGTGACTGGCTCTACTTCGTGCCCGACTACGAGCACCACACCACGCACTTCTCGAAGACCTACGCCGAGCACCAGGTCTGGGTGGCGAAGCTCAAGGCGTTCTGCGCGAAGAGCGACGTGTGCTGAGCATGGGCTCTGCTCGGCACTGCGCGGTGGTCGGTTCCCCGATCACCCACTCCCTGTCTCCGGCCCTGCACCGGGCGGCGTACGCCGAGCTCGGCCTCGACTGGACCTACGACCACGTCGAGGTCGACTCCGCCGGGCTGGAGGAGTTCGTCTCCGGTCTCGACCCGTCGTGGCGCGGGCTCTCCCTGACGATGCCGCTCAAGCGCACCGTCGTACCCCTCCTCGACAGCAGTGACGACTGGGTGCGGCTCTCCGGCGTGGCGAACACGCTCGTCCTCGACGAGGGTTCCCGGCACGGCTTCAACACCGACATCCCCGGCGCCATCGCCGCGATGGCGGAGCGACTGTCCTCACCGGCCCGCTCAGCGGTCGTCCTCGGCGGCGGGGCCACGGCCACGTCGGTGCTGCTGGCCCTCGCCGAGTCGGGGTGTACGTCGGCGACGGTGCTCGTCCGTGATCCCGCGCGCGCCGAGGAGACGATCGCGGTGGTCAGCGCACACCCGCGTGCGCCAGATCTCTCGGTCGGCACCCTCGCCGACACCACCACCATCGACGCGGACCTGCTCGTGACGACGATCCCGGGCGAGGCCCAGACACCCGACCTGCTCGCACTCTGCGCCGACGTTCCCGCCGTCTTCGAGGTCGTCTACGACCCGTGGCCGACGCCGCTCGCCCGGGCGGTGCTCGAGGACGGCCGCGTGCTCGTCGCCGGGCTCGACCTGCTCGCCCACCAGGCCGTCGGCCAGGTGCAGCGGATGACCGGGAAGACGGTGTCGGTCGACCTGCTCCGGCAGGCCGGCACGGACGAGCTGACGCGCAGGGCTGTGCAGATCAGCGCCGACCTGGGCAACTGATCGCCTAGCCTTCGCGCATGGACTGGCTCGATCCCGAACAGGTGCAGGCCGGCGTGGCGTGCCTGGTCGCCTGCGCGGTCCTCGGCTGGTTCGTCCCGCTCGCTGATCGCCCGCATCCCCGAGCCGGAGCCCGAGCCGGTCACCACCCCTGCCGGCGAGAGCGATCCGGCGCTGCCGGCCGAGCCCGCGCAGCGGCGTCTGTTCGAGCGTTCGCTGCCCGCGGCGTCGCCGGAGAAGGTGCTCTACGCCGAGATCGCGGCGGCTCCCCGTCTGGGCTGGTGGACGGCTGCCTGGGCGGGACTGTTCGGGGCGGCCTTCGGTGCCTCCCTCGGCTGGACGGGCGCGCTGCTCTACCTCGTCCCGCTGGTGCCCATCGGGGTGGCCCTGATGATCGTCGACTGGCGTACGACGTTGCTGCCGACGCGGGTGATCCATCCGACGTACGTGCTGCTGGCCGTGCTGATCCCGGTGGCGGCGCTGATCGACGGCGACCTCGACTCGCTCTACCGCGCCGGCTGGGGCTGGCTGATCATCGGCGCCTGGTTCTGGATCTTCTGGTGGCTGTTCAACGCGTGGGGCTTCGGCGACGTACGCCTGGCCCGGGTGCTCGGGCCGGCGCTGGGCTACCTCGGCTGGTACGAGCTGCTGATGGGACTGGCGCTGATCCTGCTCGTCGGCGGCCTCGGCGGGCTGGTGCTCGGCATCATGACGCGTGACCTGCGGCGGCGGGTGCCCTACGGGCCGTTCATGCTCATCGGCTCCGCGCTGTCGGTCGTGATCGGGCCGTGGCTGGCGCAAGGTCTCGGTTACTGACGGGCGGTCCGGGCGCGCGCAGTCCCGCGTGAAACACTGGCCCCATGCTGCGCTGGCTCACGGCGGGGGAGTCCCACGGCCCCTCGCTCACCGCGATCCTCGAAGGCCTGCCTGCCCACGTGCGGGTGACCTCCGCGGACCTCGCCGACGCGCTCGCCCGTCGCCGCCTCGGCTACGGCCGCGGTGCGCGGATGAAGTTCGAGCAGGACGAGGTGTCGATCACCGGTGGCGTCCGCCACGGCGAGAGCCAGGGCGGCCCGGTGGCGATCGTCATCGGCAACACCGAGTGGCCCAAGTGGGAGCAGGTGATGTCGTCCGACCCGGTCGACCCCGTCGAGCTGGACGCCCTGGCCCGCAACGCGGCGCTGACCCGTCCCCGGCCCGGCCACGCCGACCTCGTGGGGATGCAGAAGTACGACTTCGACGAGGCCCGACCCGTGCTCGAGCGCGCCTCCGCCCGCGAGACGGCCGCGCGCGTCGCCCTGGGCCGGGTGGCGTCGCTGTTCCTCGAGCAGGCCACCGACGCCCGGATGGTCTCCCACGTCGTCGAGCTCGGCGGCGTCCGTGCCCCGGCCGGCTCGGTGCCCGGCCCCGATGACGTGGCGCGGCTCGACGACGACCCGGTGCGCTGCCTGGACCCCGACGCCTCGAAGCTGATGGTCGAGCGCATCGACCAGGCGCACAAGGACGGCGACACCCTCGGTGGCGTCGTGGAGGTGGTGGTCCACGGGCTGCCGCCCGGGCCTCGGCTCGCACGTGCACTGGGACCGGCGGCTCGACTCGCGCCTCGCAGGAGCACTGATGGGCATCCAGGCGATCAAGGGCGTCGAGGTCGGCGACGGCTTCGAGCTCGCCGCGACACCGGGTTCGCTGGCCCACGACGAGATCGTCAACGAGGACGGCGCCATTCGTCGTACGTCGGGACGGTCGGGCGGCACCGAGGGCGGCATGTCCACCGGCGAGGTGCTGCGTGTCCGTGCCGCGATGAAGCCGATCGCCACCGTCCCGCGTGCCCTGCGCACGGTCGACGTCGCGACCGGCGAGGCGGCGGTGGCGCACCACCAACGCTCCGACGTCTGTGCGGTGCCTGCGGCCGGGATCGTCGCGGAGGCGATGGTCGCGCTGGTGCTCGCCGATGCCGTGCTGGAGAAGTTCGGTGGCGACGCCGTGGCCGAGACGCGGCGCAACGTGCAGAGCTACCTCGACACCCTCCGCTTCAAGTGAACGTGAAGCCCAGGGTCGTCCTCGTCGGCACGATGGGGGCGGGCAAGACGACGGTCGGCCGCATCCTCGCCGAGACGTGGGGCGTCGGCTTCCGCGACAGCGACCAGGACGTCGAGGCGGCGGCGGGCCGCACCGTCTCGGACATCTTCGTGGACTCCGGCGAGGCGGAGTTCCGCGCCCTGGAGCGCGCAGCCGTCGCGACCGCCCTGGCGGAGCACGACGGAGTGCTGGCCCTCGGCGGCGGCGCCGTCCTCGACGACAGCACCCGCGAACGGCTCGCCGGGCACCGCGTGGTGTTCCTGCGGGTGGGCCTGAGCGACGCGGCACAACGCGTCGGACTGGGCGTCTCCCGGCCGCTGCTGCTCGGCAACGTGCGCGGCCGGATCAAGCAGTCGATCGACGAGCGCACCCCGGTCTACGAGTCGGTGGCCACCGCCGTGGTCGACACCGACGGGCTCTCGGTGGACGAGGTGGTCGAGCGCGTGCGTGCCGCGGTCGAGGAGGATGCCTCCCATGGGTGAGGACCAGACGCGGATGCACGTCGGCGGAGCCTCGCCCTACGACGTCGTCGTCGGCCACGCGATCCTCGACCACGTGAGCGTCGCCCTCGGCCCCGACGTCCGCCGGGTGGCGGTCTGTCACCCCGAGTCGCTGGCCGCGCTCGCCGACCAGGTGGTGGCCGGCCTCGGCGACGTCGAGCTGCTGCCGATCACGCTCCCCGACGGCGAGGCCGCCAAGACGGCGCAGGTGGCGGCCGACGCGTGGGAGCAGCTGGGACGGGCCGGCTTCACCCGCTCCGACGCGGTCGTCACCGTCGGCGGCGGCGCGACCACCGACGTCGGCGGCTTCATCGCCGCGACCTGGCTGCGCGGCGTGCGGGTGGTCCACGTGCCGACGACGCTGCTCGGCATGGTCGACGCGGCGGTCGGCGGCAAGACCGGCATCAACACCGGCGCCGGCAAGAACCTCGTCGGCTCCTTCCACGAGCCCGCCGGGGTGCTCTGCGACCTCGACCTGCTCGGCTCGCTGCCCCAGGCCGAGCTGGTCGCCGGCCTCGGCGAGGTGATCAAGTGCGGCTTCGTCGCCGACCCCGAGATCCTCGCGCATCGTCGAGGCAGACCCGGCGGCGGTCCTCGACCCCGCCTCGCCCCAGCTGCGCGAGGTCATCGAGCGAGCGATCCAGGTGAAGATCGACGTCGTGGTCGGCGACCTCAAGGAGACCGGCGGCGCCGACGGGCATCCCGGTCGCGAGGTGCTCAACTACGGCCACACGATGGCCCACGCGGTCGAGAAGGGCACCGGCTACCGGGTCCGGCACGGCGAGGCCGTCGCGCTGGGCATGGTCTACGTCGCCGAGCTGGCCCGGCTGGCCGGCCGCCTCGACGACGCGACTGCCGCCCGGCACGCCGAGGTGCTCGGGTCCGTCGGACTTCCGGTGCGGTTCGACGAGCTGCCGTTCGAGGACGTGCTCGCCACCATGCGGGTCGACAAGAAGTCGCGCGGCTCGGTGCTGCGGTTCGTGGTGCTCGACGGGCTGGCGACGCCGTCGGTCCTGGCCGACCCGTCCGAGGACCACCTGCGGGCGGCGTACGACGTGCTGAGGGGAGTCTCGCCATGAAGGTACTGGTCCTCAACGGCCCCAACCTGGGTCGCCTCGGACGACGCCAGCCGGAGATCTACGGCACCACCACCCACGCCGATCTCGCGCGGATGTGCGAGGAGTGGGGGAGCGGCCTCGGCCTCGAGGTCGAGGTGCGCCAGACCAACCACGAGGGCCTGATGCTCGACTGGCTCAACGAGGCCGCGGACGACTCCACGCCGGTCGTGCTCAACGCAGCCGCGTGGACGCACTACTCCTACGCGATCTTCGACGCCTGCGCCCAGCTCACGGCGCCGCTCGTCGAGCTGCACATCAGCGACCCGAAGAGCCGCCCCGAGGAGTTCCGGCACCACTCCGTGGTCACGCCGTACGCCGCGAAGGAGATCGTCGGCCAGGGGATCGACGGCTACCGGCAGGCACTCGAGTTCCTGAGCGCTACGTAGACGAGCACACGTGTGTGCTCGTCTACGTAGCACTCGCGAAGCAACGTCAGCGCAGCTTCTCGTCGAAGAACGCCAGGACGCGGTCGACGCCCTCCTGCTGGCGCTGCTCGGTGACGGTGGAGTGCCCGATGCCGCCGAACTCGACCTTGATGAAGGCATCACCCAGCTCGCGCTCGAGGGTGCCGAACCGCCGCCCGACCATCGGGTCCTTGCTGAACCGCAGCCCGAGCACCTCGCACCCGGCCGCCGCCCGCTCCTTCACCACCGCCAGGTCACCCGGGCTGAGGTTCACGTCCCGCGACCACCTGCCGCCGATCGCGAACGGCGCCGAGGGCTGCGCGAGCACGGGAGCGACCACCGAGGTGTCGACCATCATCGCGAGTGCGAAACCTCCGGTGAAGCACATCCCGAGGGCGCCGACGCCGGGACCTCCGAGCTCGTCGTGCAGCTCGCGGGCGAGGCTGCGCAGCCACCCCGCGACGGGCGTGGTCACGTGGGTGGCCAGCTTGGTGAACTCGCGGCTGACGCAGACCCGGCCGAAGGTCTTCGCGGTGTTCACGGCGTTCATCGGCGCCTCCGGCGTACCGAACAGGCTCGGCATCACCACCGTGAAGCCCGCGTCCACGACCTCCTGGCCGAAGCCGATCACCGACGGTGTCAGGCCGGGGATCTCGTGGATCACGATGACGCCCGGCCCGCTGCCCTTGCGGTACGTCGGGTGGCTGACCCCGCCGAAGGAGTGTTCGCCCTGGGTCCAGCTGCCGAGGAGAGTCATGCGGTGATCCTGCCAGTTGTCCGCCGTGCAAGGCTGCGTGCGTGAAGGCCTTCCGATGTCGCGTGTGCGACAAGCCCCTGCACTTCGAGAACTCTCGCTGTGTGTCCTGCGACAGCCGGCTGGGGTTCTCGCGTTCCGAGCGGGCGATCGTGCCGGTCGACGAGAAGGGGAGGTACGTCGACGCCGACGGTCTCGAGTGGTTCCTCTGCCGCAACCTGACGCTCTCCGGCTGCACCTGGCTGACGGACACCGACGGCGGCGAGTGCTTCAGCTGCGGTCTCACCCGCACCCGACCCAACGACGACGACGCCGTCGGGCTGGCCAACTACCCGGCCGCCGAACGTGCGAAGCGGCACCTGGTCGTGGAGCTGGACGGGTTGGGCTTCCCGATCTTCGGCAAGGACACCGATCCCGACAACGGGCTCGCCTTCGACCTGCTGAGCAGCGTCGAGGAGAACGTCACCATCGGGCACGCCAACGGGCTGATCACCATCGACCTCGCCGAGAGCAGTGCCGCGCACCGCGAGCAGGTGCGCGAGAAGCTGGGGGAGCCCTACCGCACCATGCTCGGCCACTTCCGGCACGAGGTCGGCCACTACTACGAGTGGCAGCTGGTCAAGGGCGAGCTGCGCACCCGCTACCGCGAGCTGTTCGGTGACGAGTCGGCCGACTACCAGGGGGAGATCGACCGGCACTACGCCGAGGGGCCTCCCGCGGGCTGGGAGTCGTCGTACATCTCCAGCTACGCGACCATGCACCCCTTCGAGGACTTCGCCGAGACCTGGGCGCACTACCTGCACATCTGCGACAGCATCGAGACCGCCTCGGAGTACGGCCTCACCACCGTCGGCACGATCACCTCGTTCACCAGCTTCCGCGACGTCGTGGTGGGCATCTGGATGCCGCTGAGCGTGGCGCTGAACATGATCAACCGCAGCATGGGCCACGAGGACCTCTACCCGTTCGTCATCCCGGCCGCCGTGCTCGACAAGCTCGACTTCGTCGCTTCTCTGGCCAGGACGGACTGACCGCCCGGCGTACGCTCGGAATCGTGCCCACGCGGATGAGCGACCGAAGCGTGTGGCTCCCCGTCGCCGTCATCGCAGGCATCGGTCTCGCCGTCGGGCTGGTCGTCGGCGTCGTCGTGGGTGGTCGCACCGATCTGGTGTCGTCGGGGTCGTCCAAGGCGGAGGCGAGTCCGTCGTCGGTGACCGTGGGAGCGATCCAGCAGTACCCGCTGCGGGCGAGCACGGGCTGGGACTTCGAGCTGCCGGTCTACAACCCGACCAGCACGGCGTACGACGCCGACCTGGTCTCCTTCGCGGGCTACGTCACGCCCTTCACCAGCGACAGGACCAGCAGGCTCGAGCCACGGGCCTGGGGCATCATCCGCTTCTCCGCGACGCCGAGCTGCGACGTGCGCTCCGCCGACGGCCGTGTCATCGGTCAGGCTCCGGATCAGCAGCCCTGGCGGCAGGTCGGAGCTGCACCCGTCCCCTTCCAGACTCCGGCAAGGCCCTGGTGGAGCACGACGAGGCGGTCTGCAACGTGGGCAGCCCCGTGCACCCGGGGGACCTGGCCGGGGTCTGGCTCGTCGAACGGGCCTACGGGCCGGACATGTACCTCGCCGGCAGCTACCTGATGCGGTTCACCCGCGGTGGCGTCTTCGAGGCGGACTCCGACGGACGCCTGTTCTCCGGCGATCCCGCTGTCCGGGCGACCTACCGCATCCGGGACGAGCTGCTCGAGATCACCACCCGCAACGCCTCCGGCTGCGGCAGCGGCACCCGAGCGACCTGGCGCGCCTCGTACGACACGTCGGGCCAGCTGACGATGGTCTACGTCAACGGCGACTGTCCCGAGGGCGACCAGGGCGACGTCTGGGTGGCCCGACGGGTGCTGGACGTCGCCGGATTGCCTCGCGGCGACTGAGCGGGCGTCAGGCCGGGGTCAGCACGCAGTCCGACAGCACGGGAGCCCCGTCGCGGTCACCCGTGCCGGCGACCGTCGCCTCGACGACCACGCCCTCGTCGGCGTGCCAGCCGCGCACGCGGATGGTCTCGCCGGGGAACACCACGCCGGCGAAGCGGGCGTTGAAGCCGCGGACCTTGGCGACGTCACCGCCGAACAGCTCGTCGGTCACGGTGCGCAGCACGATCCCGTAGGAGCACAGCCCGTGCAGGATCGGTGCCGGGAAGCCTGCGGCCTTCGCGAACTCCGGGTCGGCGTGCAGCGGGTTGCGGTCACCGCAGAGTCGGTAGAGCATCGCCTGCTGCGGCGTCACGTCGTACGACGCATCGCAGTCGGGGCCCCGGTCGGGCACCTCGACCTTCACCGACGTTCCGCGGTCGCCTCCCCAGCCGCCCTCGCCCCGCACGAAGATCGAGGACCGCACCGTCCAGAGCGCATCGCCCTCGGCGGACAGCGCCTGGCCCTCCTGCCAGATGACCGCGGCCTTGCCCTTGTCCCAGACGTCGGTGATCCGGGTGCGCAGCACCGCCGAGCCGAACGTCGGCAGGGGAGCAGCGACCTCGATCTCCTGGCTGCCGTGGACCACCTGCGACAGGCTGATGTCGCAGCCCGGCAGGTCGAGCGGCGGCGGGTCGGTCTCGTGGAAGGTCGGCGCCACGATGCCGAAGCTCGGCAGCACCTGGAGGTCGTCGTTGTCCAGCGTGTAGCGCAGCGCCGCCGGGTTGAGGCTGTCGCCCGGCCTCGATCCCGCGCCGATGCCGAGGTGGTAGAGCAGCACGTCGGAGCTCTCCCACGAGAAGGTGCGGTCGGGGAGCTGCGCGCCGATCGCGACGTCGGGGTCGATGGGCATCAGGAAGCCTCCGGAGTCGCGTCGGTCGAGCCTGTCGAGACCCGAGGCGCGACGGTCGAGCTGGTGGCGATGTCCTCGGCGGCGAGGTAGCCGAACACGATGGCCGGGCCGATGGTCGCACCGGGGCCGGCGTAGGTGTTGCCCATCACCGCGGCGGAGACGTTGCCGGCGGCGTACAGGCCCTCGATGACGGTGCCGTCGGGGCGCAGCACGCGGGCGCGCTCGTCGGTGACCAGACCGCCCTTGGTGCCGAGGTCGCCGGGCACGATCTTGACGGCGTAGAAGGGGCCCTGGTCGATGCTGTGCAGCGACGGGTTCGGCTTCACGGTGGGGTCGGAGTAGTACTTGTCGTAGGCGCTCTCGCCGCGGTGGAAGTCCTCGTCGATGCCGGAGGTCGCGAACCCGTTGAACCGCTCGACGGTGGCCCGGAGGGCGTCCGGCGGCACCTCGATCTCCCCGGCCAGGGCCTCGAGGGTGTCGGCCTTCTTGATGGTGCCGAACTTGTACCAGCGGCCCGGGAAGGGCTGGCGCGGCGAGAGCCCGGCGAAGAGGTAGCGGTTGCGGTAGCGCTGGTCGACGATCATCCACGCCGGGATGTGCGGGACACCGGTCTGCTCGCCCTTGTAGATCTCGTGCACCGCCTCGACGTACGGCAGCGCCTCGTTCATGAACCGGTTGCCGGCGGAGTTCACGATGATCGAGCCGGGCAGGTTGCGCTCGGCGAGGGCGAACCACGGACCGCGGGGGAGCGGGATCGTCGGCCCCCACCACGCGTCGTCCATCAGCGCGATGTCCGCGCCGATCTCCATCCCGGCGAGGTGGCCGCCGCCGGTGTTGGACTCCGCTCCCGTGGTCCAGTCGATGCTGGTCGGCTTCGGCTGGAACCGCTCACGCAGCTCGAGGTTCTTCTCGAACCCGCCGCTGCCGAGGATCACGCCGCGGGTCGCGCGGATCGTCCGCTCGACGCCCTGGCGCAGGACGGTCACGCCGACGACCCGGCCGTCCTCGACGACGAGACCGCGCAGCTCGGTGCCGTACTCGACCGGCACGTTGGCGTCGACCAGGCCCTTGCGGAGCCCGATGGCGAGGGCGTTGCCCATCGCGTACATCTTCCGGCCGCGCAGGCTGCTGACGAGGCGGTTGAAGAGCACCCGGAACATGGTCAGCGGGCCACGGATGGTGCGCATGCCCAGGCTGATCTTGCGGAAGTCGGCCTGGGTGACGATCAGGTTCGCCGGCGCCTTGGTGTACGGCGGGTGCAGGTGGGCCAGCTCCTCGCCGAGGAACCGGCAGTCCATCGGGATCGGCTCGACGCTGCGACCGCGCGGTCGGCCACCGGGCGACTCGGGCAGGTAGTCGGAGTACTGCGGGACCCAGGCGAAGCGCACCGGGGTGTGGTCGCGCACGAAGTCCATCACCTCGGGGCCGCGGTCGATGAAGGTGTCGCGACGCTCCTTGGGCACCACGTCGCCGACGATCGCCTCGAGGTAGCGCTTGGACTCCTCCGGGTCGTCCGCCTCGCCGGCGGCCTTGAGCGCGTAGTTGCCGGGGATCCAGACCCCGCCGCCCGACCGCGCGGTGGACCCGCCGAAGTAGTTGCTCTTCTCGACGAGCACCGTGTCGAGGCCCTGCCGAGCGGCTGCGAGGGCGGCCGTCATGCCGGCGCCACCGGCACCGACGACGACCACGTCATAGTGAGTCCTTCATGGCGCAAAACTGTAACAGGTTCTATTGTTGGGGCCATGCTCTCCGACGACGTACGCCGCACGGTCGCCGACGCCCTCAGGGACGCCGAGGTCGAGCGCACGCCGATCCCACCGCTGCGCGAGACGTGGCCCGACATCGACGTCGTGGACTCCTACGAGATCCAGCTGCTGAACATCCGCCGACGCCTCGAGGCAGGCGCTCGGGTCAACGGCCACAAGGTCGGCCTCTCCTCGCGCGCGATGCAGGAGATGATGGGCGTCGACGAGCCGGACTACGGCCACCTGCTCTCCGACATGGAGGTCTCCTCCGACGAGCCGGTGCCGGCGTCGCGCTACTGCTACCCCCGCGTCGAGGTCGAGGTGGCCTTCATCCTCGGCGAGACGCTGCCGGGCGCGGGCTGCACCGAGGAGGACGTCATCCGGGCCACGGCGTACGTCGCCCCGGCGATCGAGCTGATCGACAGCCGCATCCTCGACTGGAACATCAAGATCGCCGACACCATCGCGGACAACGCGTCGTCGGCCGGCTACATCCTCGGTCCCGAGCGCATCCGGCCCGAGGACGTCGACCTGAAGGCCATCGAGGCGGTGCTGATCCGCAACGGCGAGAAGGTCGCCGAGGGTCGCTCCGACGCCGTCCTCGGCAACCCGGTGACCGCCGTCGCCTGGCTGGCCGACAAGGTGGCGTCCTTCGGGGTCACCCTCGAGGCGGGCCACGTGATCCTGCCCGGCTCGGTGCACCGCGCGATCGACGTACGACCCGGCGACGACTTCGTCGCCGACTTCACCGACTTCGGCTCGGTCCACCTGTCTTTCTCGTAGGTGGTCGAGCAGCGAGCGAAGCGAGCGGATAGTCGAGACCACCATCAGTCGCAAGGAGCGAGATGACCAAGAAGACCGCCGCGATCGTCGGTCCGGGCAACATCGGCACCGACCTGATGTACAAGCTGCTGCGCAGCGACGTGATCGAGCCGCGCTGGATGATCGGCGTCGACCCGGACAGCCCCGGCCTCGGCCGTGCCCGCGACAAGGGACTGCAGGCGAGCCACGAGGGCGTCGACTGGCTGCTCAAGCAGGACGAGCTGCCCGACCTGATCTTCGAGGCGACCAGCGCCTACATCCACCGCGAGTACGCCCCGCGCTACGCCGAGGCCGGCATCCGCGCCGTCGACCTCACCCGGCGGCCGTCGGGCCGGCGGTGATCCCGGCGGTCAACGGTGACGAGCACGCGGGCGCCGACAACGTCAACATGATCACCTGCGGCGGCCAGGCCACGATCCCGATGGTCGCCGCGGTCTCGCGCGCGACCCCGGTGTCGTACGCCGAGATCGTCGCCTCCGTGGCCTCGCTGTCGGCCGGACCGGGCACCCGCCAGAACATCGACGAGTTCACCCGCACCACCTCGAAGGGCGTCGAGACGATCGGCGGCGCCGAGACCGGCAAGGCGATCATCATCCTGAACCCGGCCGAGCCGCCGATGATCATGCGCGACACGATCTTCTGCGCCGTCGGGCCCGAGGTCTACGACGAGGGCCAGGACGCGGTCTCCGAGTCGGTGCACCAGATGGTGGCGGCCGTGCAGGAGTACGTGCCCGGCTACCGGTTGCTGCAGGACCCGCAGTTCGACCCACCGACGGCGTACACCCGCGGCCAGACGAAGGTGAGCGTCTTCATCGAGGTGGAGGGCGCGGGCGACTTCCTGCCGCCGTACTCCGGCAACCTCGACATCATGACCGCCGCCGCGACTCGCGCAG
>CAWCQB010000026.1:0-68113 GCA_963797505.1 uncultured Actinomycetota bacterium
GCAGACTGGTCTGGACGCATGACGCAGATAGGTTGCTGGTGTGGACGGGCGCAACGAGACCGAGGTCGAGCGCGCCGACCGCAACTGGCTCGAGCTGATCCAGGAGCTCCGCGTCGCCCAGACCGGCATCCAGGTGCTGGCCGGGTTCCTGCTGACCCTCCCGTTCAGCTCGCGCTTCGGGGAGATCAGTGACCTGCACCGCGCCGAGTACCTCGTCGCGTTCAGCCTCGCCGTGGTGACCATCGGGCTGATGACGGCGCCGGTGTCGCTGCACCGCGTGCTCTTCGCCAGGCACGAGAAGCAGACCCTCGTCCGGGTCGGCGCGTTCTTCGCGAAGACCGGGCTGGCCTCCCTGGGGCTGACCCTGGTCGCCGTCGTGGTGCTGATCTTCGGCGTGGTCGTCAGCGACACGGCCGGCTTCGTCGCCGGCGGCCTCGTCTTCGTGTTCTACACACTCGGCTGGGTGGTCCTCCCGCTCGTGCTGCTGCGCCGGTCGGAGCGTCTCGTGAAGCACACGGACTGGCTGCTCACGAAGTCGGAGCGGGCGAACGCGCAGACCCGGCTGGACGACCGGCACCCGGGGGAGACGGCCTGGTCGGAGGGCAACCTGGTCCGGCCGCTCATCCACGGCAGCACCTACTTCGCCGAGCTCCACGAACGGATCGAGGCGGCCGCAGCCGGGTGACCTGGTGCTGTTCACCGACTGGCAGGGCGACGCCGACGAGCAGCTGACGGGCGAGCCCGGGTCCGAGGTGGTCGAGGTGCTCGGACGCGCCGACGAGCGCGGGGTCGACGTACGCGGGCTGATCTGGCGCTCCCACATCGGAGATGCTCAACTTCAGCGCCGAGCGAGAACCGGCTGCTCGGGCGGCAGCTGCAGAGCCGCGGGGCCGAGGCGCTGCTCGACATGCGCGTGCGCACCGGCGGCTCGCACCACCAGAAGCTCGTGGTGATCCGCTACCGCGACCGGCCCGAGGACGACGTCGCCTACGTCGGCGGGATCGACCTGTGCCACTCCCGCCGCGACGACGCCGAGCACCACGGCGACCCGCAGGCGCTCGAGATGGCGCCGGAGTACGGCGAGACCCCGCCGTGGCACGACGTGATGGCGGCGATCTCCGGACCGGCGGTGTACGACGTCGAGACCGTCTTCCGCGAGCGGTGGGAGGACCCGACCCGGCTCACCCGGCACCCGCTGTACTGGACCCAGGACAAGCTGCGGCGGATGGACATGTCGCCCGACCCGCTGCCCGAGCAGGCGCCGCCGCCGCCCTCACCCGAGGGGGCCACGCACGTCGTCCAGCTGCTGCGCACCTACCCGAACCTGCGCCGCGGCCGCGACTACCCGTTCGCGCGCGGTGGGGAGCGCAGCGTCGCGAGGGGCTACACCAAGGCGGTGTCGCAGGCGAAGAAGCTGATCTACATCGAGGACCAGTACCTCTGGGGCCAGCACGTCGGAGACCTCTTCTTCGAGGCGCTGCGCAGCAACCCCGACCTGCACGTGGTCGCGGTGGTGCCGCTGTTCACCGACCAGGCGGGGTTCATGGCCCGGACGCCGCAGCTGCTCGGGCGGGCCCGGGCGATGCGGCAGATGAAGAGCGCCGCGCCCGACCGGGTCGCGATGTACGGCCTCGAGAACCACCAGGCGACGCCGGTCTACGTGCACGCGAAGGTGTGCCTGATCGACGACACCTGGGCGACCACCGGGTCGGACAACTTCAACCGCCGCTCGTGGACCCACGACTCGGAGCTGTCGGCCGTGGTGGTGGACCCGTCGGAGGACGACCACTCTCCCTACGTACGACGCCTGCGGCTGACCCTGGCGGCCGAACACCTCGACCGGGAGGTGGACGACGACTCCTCGCTGCTGGACGTGATGGCCGACTGCGTCGACGCACCCGGCATGTTCGCGGCGTACGCCGAGACGGCCCGCCGCCTCGACGACTGGCACGCCGGCGGCCGCGTCGGCGACCGACCCCCCGGCCGCCTGCGCCGCCTCCAGGAACCCGAGCTCAACCAGCTCACCCGGGCCGCCGCGATGGTGCCCTACCTGTTGCTGCACGACCCCGACGGGCGGCCGAAGCCGTTGCGGAAGAAGGACGGGTACTGAGCGGCGGTTTCCCCGGGCGCCCGGGGAAACTGGGGGCGGACGGGCGATGCTTCACCCACCCGCCTCCAGATCTGCCCGCCGGCCCTGACCGGTATGTCCCCGGTCAGGCCCGGACCGGCCGGTTGCTGCGGATCGTCTGCAGCGGGTCGGAGAGCTGCTTGGCCGCGGCCAGCCGCTCGCGGGTGGCGGGGGTCCACCACTTGCCCGGGTCGTCGTCGAACTCCATGAAGTTCAGCAGCGTCCGGCCGCTCGCGACGTGGGCCACGGCGGCGCCGACGCGACCGAAGAACATCTCGATCGGCGCGACCAGCTCGGGTACGGCGGGCACGCCGAGCACGAACACGCTGTAGGGCTCGGTCACCGCTCCGTGCGAGCCGCGGCCCTCCCGGTCGGCGGCGAACGCGCCGCCGAAGTGGCGGATCTGCACGATCGTCAGCGGCGAGCCGCTGCCGGGTCCGACGGTGGCCACGAGCGCGGTGATCGCGTCGTCGTCGAGGTCGTCGAGCAGGTAGGAGCGCTGCATCCCCGGCATCGGGTCGGTCGGCTCGTCCGCGATCGAGCCGAGGGCGCTCAGCGGCACCTCGCCGACGAGGTCCATCACCATGCCCGGGATCGCGCGGTACGCCGCCAGGTGCGGCTCGGCCTCCTCACGGGTCCCGATGTAGGCGACGGCGACCGAGGCGAACGCCTTGCCGCGGATCGGCTCGGGCACCTCGGGCAGCGGCGGGAACTGGTAGACGTGGAACCACGTCGACAGCTGCTCCGGGCGCGGTCTCGGTGGCCTCCCGGAAGGTGCGCAGGACCGAGTCCATCTGCTCGATCGGCCACAGGAACCGGCCGCCGTACACCGCCGGCGCGGGGTGCAGCGCGACCTCCAGCCTGGTGATGATCCCGAAGTCGCCGCCGCCTCCGCGGACGGCCCAGAACAGCTCGGGGTCCTCGGTGGCGCTGAGCCGGCGGCAGCGGCCGAGGCCGTCGACCATCTCGACGCTGACGATGCTGTCGGCGCCCAGCCCGTAGGCACGGCCGAACCAGCTGATCCCGCCGGTGATGGTCATGCCGGTGACCGAGGGGTCGGGGTTGGACCCGCACAGGAAGGTCAGGCCGGTGCCCTCGAGGGCGTCGCAGAGCTCGCCGGCCTTGACGCCGGAGCCGATGGTGGCGGTACGACGCTGCACGTCGATCTCGATGCCGCCGAGTGCACGGGTGCGCAGCAGCACCGTCTGGTCGAGCGTGCTCAGGCCGCCGTGGCCGGTGGGCTGGGCGGTCACCTGGCAGCCGTTGTCGACGGCCCAGCGGACCGCGGCGATCACGTCGTCGGCGTCGCGGACCTCGAGGACGGCCATCGGGTGCTGCTGGATGTTGACCACCCAGGGGGTGCGCACGGCGTCCCAGGTGTCGTCGGCGGGCGTGTGCAGCCGGCCGACGACGCGGCGACGCAGGTCGTCGAGTGCGTGGGTCTGGTTGCCGGCCGGGACGGCCTGGGCGGGGACCGACGTGGTGGAAGCGATGGTGGTGTCGTACATCGGGGTGTTCCTCTCGGGTCTGGTCGGCTCGCCTTCGAACCGATGACCAGAGGTTGCGCGAGCGCGCTTGCAGCCCACTTGCAGCGTTCTTGCCGCTCGCTGGCGGTCGCGTCAGGACAGCCGCGCGAGCAGCGCCTCGGCGCGGCGCTTCCACGGCAGGCACTGCAGCTTCTCGTTGAGTACGACGGCCCGCTCGGCGTGCTCGCGGGCACGCGGATCGCCGAGGGCGGCGTACCCGCTCGCGAGGAAGTGGTCGACGACGCCGAGGTGGTCGACGGTGCCGTAGGTGACCACCTGCCCGGCGTACTCCGTGATCCGGTCGAGGGCGGCGCGGATCTCCTCGGCGGAGCCGGTCTCGGCCAGCACCAGCACCCGCAGGCAGTGGCCGGCGAGCACGGAGTACTCGCTGGCGCCCGGAGGAGACGGCTCGCCCAGCAGGGAGTACGCCGTGTCGGGGTCACCGGACTCGAGCACCGCGTGGGCGACCATCGCGCGCAGGCCGGGGATCGCCCCGCGTGCCAGCTCGACCACCTCGTCGGGGACCGGGGTGCCGGGCGGGGCACCCCGGATCGCGCTGAGGCACTCCAGCTCGAGGCCGGCGATGTAGCCGCTCAGGCGATGCAGGGCGAACGCCGTACGGCCGAGCTCCGGGGCATCGGGTTGCTCGAGGTCGCGCGCCCGGGCGAAGCGCCACCAGGCCAGCGGGATCTCCACGCCGGTGTGCCGCAGCGCGGCGGCCTCGTCGGCGCACTGACGCATCGTCGTCGTTCGCCTGCTCCGGCTCGAAGACCTCGTAGAGCGCCGTGGCGAGCTGGAACAGGACGAACACCCGCAGCTCGCCCGTGGGCTCGTAGGTGAGCACCTCGTTGATCAGCTCCAGGCGCTGCGGCGCGCGCAGCGGACCCCAGGTGGCCAGGATGCGCACCATCAGCACCTCGACCAGCAGGTCGCGGTCGCCACAGGCCCGCGCGACCTCGACCGACTCGGCGCCGATCGGGTCGGCGACGGCGCTGTCCCAGCCGTAGAAGTGCTCCATCTGCAGCGCTGCGAGCAGCCGGGCGCGCTCCGGGTCGGAGACGTGCCGGGTGGCCTCGGTGAGCACGGCGATGAACTCGTCGTCCTGGACGCCGTGCTCGCGCCAGGACCACACGCCGGCACCGTTGTAGATCGCGGCCGCCCGGGCCACCAGGTCCCACCGACCCAGCTGCTGACCGATGCGCACGGCCTCCTCGACCGACATCCGGCCCTCGACGGTGCGCGCCATCCGGAGCAGCGAGGCCGCGGCGCCGCACTTGGCCTCGATCATCGTGGCCGAGTCGGGCGGGGCGTCCGCCTGGACGAGCATCCAGAGGTCAAGCGCCTCGGCGTGGGCGTAGCCGGGAGGTGGCCACCTGCGCGGCTCGGGCGAGCCAGAGGCAGGCCCGCTCGGCGTGCTCGCTGCTGAGAGGAGCGGCCAGGTGGGCGTGGTGCGCGATGGTGGCGCTCGCGTCGGCGTCGTGCGGGCGGTGCTGCTCGATGACCCGACCGGCCTGGTCGTGCAGCCGCATCCGGCGGGCGGCGCTGAGCTCGGCGTACAACGTCTCGCGCGCCAGCGCGTGCACGAACGCGTAGCCCTGGGCGCGCTCCTCGACGAGCCCGCTGGTCATCGCGAGGTCGAGCAGGTCCAGGCAGTCGTCGACCGGCATGCCGGTCAGGCTCGGCCAGGAGGTCGGGGTCGATGGCGTCACCGAGCACGGCCGCCGACGTGAGCGCCCGCACCGCGTCGTCCGGCAGCCGCTGGATCCGCTGGTGCAGGACGTCGCGGATGCCGTCGGGCACCGGCAGCGACTGCGGGTCGAGGTGGTCGAGGTCGGGCATCGCGGCGAGCACGCGGGCGTACTGCAGCACGAAGAACGGGTTGCCGCCGGTCACCTCCGCGACGAACGCGTCCAGCCGCGCGTCGTGCGCGCCGACGGACGCGTCCAGCAGCGCGCCCACGGACCCGGTGTCGACGCCGTCGAGCCGGACCCGCTCGGCCCCGGCCCGGGCCAGGGCCGCCATCGTGTCGACGAGCGCCGCGCTGCTGGCGGCCTCCGTCGTACGCCGGGTGCAGACGACCGCGACCGGCGCCTGCAGGCCCGACCCGGCCAGGTGACGCAGCAGCTGCAGTGAGGACGCGTCGGCCCAGTGGATGTCCTCGAGGACCAGCAGCAACGGACGGGTCGCCGCCTCCTGCTCGACGAGGCGGACCACCGCGTCGAACATCCGCAGCCCGGTGCCGCTTCCCTCGACCGTCGTCGTGACGTCCTCGTCGAGCAGCGGCGCCAGCAGCGGGTCGGGGTCGTCGCCGAGCGAGCGCGCGCACGATGGCGAGCCACGGCCACAGCGCGGGGGCGTAGTCGCCCTCGTGGCACCGGCCGACCAGCGTCTCCGCGCCCAGCGTCGAGGCGGCGGCGGCGAGGTCGCCGACCAGCCGCGACTTGCCGATGCCCGGCTCACCGGCGAGCAGCAGGAACCGCAGGCTGCCGGCGGTGGTGGCCTCCTCGACGACGGCGAGCGCCTGGGCCAGCACCGGCTCGCGGCCCACCGTGCCGGTCGAGCCCGAGGCCGACCGCTGCTGGGGGACGACCGGTCGCTGCGTCGTGCGCGGTGGACGGTGTCGATGCCGCCGCGAGCGAGGGGTCCTGGCGGAGCACCGACTGCTCGAGCCGCTGGATCTCCTCCGACGGGTCGACCCCGAGCTCGTCCGCCAGCCGCTCGCGCAGCCGCCGCAGGGTGTCGAGGGCGTCGGCCTGTCGGGCGCACTGGTACTGCGCGAGCGCGAGCAGCGACCACATCCGCTCCCGGTAGGGATGCTGCGGCGCGAGCTCGGCGAGGCCGCGCAGTGCCTCGTCGGGCCGACCGAGGTCGAGCAGCGCACGGGCCCGGAGCTCCTCGAGGGTCAGCAACAGCTCCTGCGAGCCGGTTGGTCTCGCTGAGCACCGCGGGGGCGTCGCAGTCGGCGTACGGCAGCGCCGCCCAGAGCGCCCGCGCCTCGTCCGCCAGCCGCAGCCGCTCGGCCGGCCCGTCCGCTGCCAGGGCGTCGGCCGCGAGCGACTCGAAGGTCCAGGTGTCGACGTCGGCGACGTCCGCGACGAGGGAGTAGCCGGCTGCCGTGCTGACCAGCCGCGATCCCTTGCGTGCCTGGCGGTCGGGCTCGAGCTGGGAGCGCAGCCGCGAGACCGCGACCTGCAACGAGGCGAGCGTCTGGCCCGGTGCCTCGTCGCCCCAGACCTCGGCGACGAGTCGCTCGGCGGCCACCGGTGCGCCGTGGGCGGCCAGCAGCACGGAGAGCACGCTGCGCTCGCGGCGCCGGGTCAGCGGCACTTCCTCGCCGTCCACGGAGACCGCCATCGCGCCGAAGGCGGAGTACTGCACGCTCACGCCGGTCATGCTAGGTGGCCGTCGCGCTCGTCCGCTCTGTTCCGCGTCGCTCCCGGCGGCCCGTTCTGGACCGCCTCTCGCGCGTGCTTGACCCGGTCGCAAGGATGGGCCCATGGCAGACGTGCAGGTGAAGAAGAACGAGGACGCCCACCGCTACGAGGCGTTCATCGACGGCGAGCAGGTCGGCTTCGCCGAGTACCAGCTCACCGAGCAGGCTCGTCGTGTTCACCCACACCGAGGTCGAGGACAAGTGCGAGGGGATGGGCGTGGGCTCGGCCCTGGCACGCGCGGCCCTGGACGACGTACGACGCGAGGGGACCCACGAGGTGGTGCCGCTGTGTCCCTTCATCAAGGCCTGGATCGAGCACCACCCCGACTACCAGGATCTCGTGCACGTCGCCCCGCGCAGCACGGCGAAGGACTGAGGCATGGGAGACCACGTCGATGTCGTGGTCGTCGGCGCCGGGCTCTCCGGGATCGGGGCGGCGTACCGACTGCAGACCGAGTGCCCCGACCGGACCTTCACGATCCTCGAGGCGCGCGACGCGATGGGCGGCACCTGGGACCTGTTCCGCTACCCGGGCGTGCGGTCCGACTCCGACATGTTCACCCTCGGCTACCAGTTCAAGCCCTGGACCGCGGAGAAGTCGATCGCCGACGCGCACACCATCCTCGGCTACATCCACGACACCGCCGACGAGTTCGGCATCGAGCAGCACATCCGCTACCGCACCAAGGTGGTCGGCGCCGACTGGTCGAGCGCGGACGCGCGCTGGACCCTCGCAGCTCGAGACCCCCGACGGGCCGAGCACGATGACCTGCGGCTTCCTGTACTCCTGCGCCGGCTACTTCGACTACGACCGCGGGCACACCCCGGAGTTCCCGGGCCTCGAGGACTTCGAGGGCGAGGTGGTCCACCCGCAGTTCTGGCCCGAGGACCTGTCGTACGACGACCAGCGGGTCGTGGTCATCGGCAGCGGCGCGACCGCCGTGACGCTCGTCCCCGCGATGGCCGAGCGAGCCGCACACGTGACCATGCTCCAGCGCAGCCCCACCTGGATCGGCGCGATCCCCGGGCGCGACAAGCTCGCCGACTCCCTGCGCGAGAAGCTGCCGCCCAAGCTGGCCCACCGGGTCATCCGGTCGAAGAACATCCTGTTCACGCTGGGCTTCTACAACTTCTGCCAGCGCTTCCCCGACCGCGCCCGGTCGATGCTGCTCGGGCTCACCACCAAGCAGCTGCGCGATCCCGCGATGGTGAAGGAGCACTTCACTCCGACGTACGACCCCTGGGACCAGCGGTTCTGCGCCGTACCCGACGCCGACCTGTTCCGCTGCATCCGCCACGGCGACGCCGAGGTGGTCACCGACCACGTCGAATCGTTCGTCCCCGAGGGCATCCGGCTGAAGAGCGGCCGCGTGCTGGAGGCCGACGTGGTCGTCACCGCGACCGGCCTGACGCTGAAGCCGTTCGGCGGCATCGCGCCGTCGGTCGACGGCGAGACCGTCGACCTGCACGAGCAGTTCGTCTGGCAGGGCGCGATGATCACCGGCATCCCCAACTTCGCGGTCTGCATCGGCTACACCAACGCCTCCTGGACGCTGCGCGCCGACCTCACCCACCGCCTGGTCTGCCGCGTGCTCAACCACCTCTCGCGCCACGACCTCGTCGCCGCCGAGCCGAAGCCTCGCGGCGAGCTCGAGGAGCGACCCCTGCTCGACCTCAGCTCCGGCTACATCCAGCGCGCGATCGACCAGTTCCCCCGGCAGGGCGACCGCGGCCCCTGGCGCGTCCGCCAGAACTACCTGATCGACTCGGTCACCACCCTGAACCGCCGCCTCGCGTCGTCGATGGAGTTCACCCCGCGGCGGGGACAAGGTGGTCGAGCAGCGAGCGAAGCGAGTGATCAGTCGAGACCAAGGGCCGTACGCCGCCAGCCAACCTCTCGGTGAGACGGCCGTGTAACCCACTCGCGGCGTGACCCGTTGACTGCACATGTCCACGAAGCGACCCCTGATCGCCGCTGCCCTGACGCTCGGGCTGGTGCCGGCGCTGCTCTCCGTCGTCGTGCCCTCGGTCACCGGCGGCGCGGCAGCCGCGACGCCGACGTACCGGGCCACGATCACGCGCACCCAGCACGGCATCCCGCACATCACGGCGAGCGACTTCGGCTCGCTCGGCTTCGGTTCGGGGTACGCCGCCGCGGGCACCTCGATCTGCACGCTCGCCGACACGGTGCTGACCGGGCGTGGTGAGCGGTCCCGCTACCTCGGCCCCTCTGCGACGTACGACGACCAGGTGTCGATGACCGGCACCAACCTCCAGATCGACACGCTCGTCACCGACCTGCACGACCGCAAGGTCGTCGAGAAGCTGCTCGCCTCGAAGGCCGGACCCACCGCGCAGGCCCGGCAGATGGTCGACGGGTACGCCGCCGGCGTGAACGCGTGGCTGAAGAAGATCGGTGGCGCCTCGAAGATCACCGACCCGAGCTGCCGCGGTGCGGCGTACATCAAGCCCAACGCCACCGGCCTCGACATCTGGTACGGCGTCTACCTCGCCAACCTGATCGCCTCGACCGGCCACTTCGTCCCGCAGATCACGGGCGCGACGCCGCCGAGCGCCAGCGACCCGGGCATCCCGCAGCTGCCGGTCAACGCGTCCTTCCAGAAGGCGCCCCAGCAGCTGCCCGACAAGAACAAGCTGATGGCCGCGCTGGGCAAGGACCCGCACTCGCCGTTCGGCTCCAACGCGACCGCCATCGGCGGTGACGACACCACCACCGGCCGCGGCGAGCTGCTCGGCAACCCGCACTTCCCGTGGCGCGGGCGCTACCGGTTCACCCAGCAGCAGCTGACGATCCCGGGGCAGTACGACGTCGCCGGTGCCAGCCTGATCGGCTCGCCCGTGGTGAACATCGGCTGGAACAAGAACGTCGCCTGGAGCCACACCGTCTCGACGGCGTACCGGTTCACGCCGTACGAGTACCAGACCCTGGGCACCCCCACGTCGTACCTCACCACCGACGGCGTCAAGCAGCTCGACAAGCGCGACGTGCACGTCACCGTGAAGAACGCCGACGGCTCGCTGTCGACGGTGACGAAGAACCTCTACCGCACCGACCAGGGGTACGTCGTCGACGACCCGGACACGTTGATGAACTGGACGCCGACCAGCTTCTTCGCGATCCGCGACGCCAACGGCGAACAGCTGCGCACGATCGACACCTTCCTCGACATGGGCAAGGCCACCGACGTACGCGACCTGCTGGCGCGCCAGGACAAGGGCGGCGGGATGCCGTGGGTGAACACCACGGCCGCGGACCGCGCCGGCAACGCGTTGTACGCCGACCACTCCGTCGTACCCAACGTCTCCAACGCGCTCGCCCAGAAGTGCATGACGCCGATCGGACGGGTGCTCTTCCAGGTGGCCGGACTGCCCGCCCTCGACGGCACCCGCGCGACGAGCGACTGCAGCTGGGGCACCGACTCCGACGCCCAGCGTCCCGGGATCTTCGGCCCGAAGAACCTGCCGGCCACGGTGCGCCGCGACTGGACGATGAACTCCAACGACTCCTACTGGCTGCCCAACCCGGCGCAGAAGCTCGAGGGGTACGCCCGCATCATCGGCTGCGAGAAGTGCCAGCGCACGCTGCGCACCCGGATGGTCGACCACTACGTCATCGACGCACTGGCCAAGGGCAAGATCAGCCCGACCACGCTGCGCGGCTTCGAGCACCAGAACCGGGTCATGGGTGCCGAGGTGATGAGCCAGAACGACGACCTGGTCAAGGTCTGCGAGGCCGCCGACGGTGGCGACGCCTGTCCCGTGCTCGCGGCCTGGGACAAGCACTCCGACGTCGACAGCCGCGGCAACCAGATCTTCGAGGAGTTCGTGACGCGGCTGCCGACGGTGCCGCTGCTCGGCACCGAGTCCTACTGGCAGGTGCCCTTCGACCCGAACGACCCGGTCGACACTCCGCGCGACCTCGACGAGAACAACCCGCAGGTGATCCAGGCGATGAAGGACGCGATCGCCTACCTGCGCAGCAAGAACGTCCCGATGAACGCCACCTGGGGCTCGCTCCAGGTCGCCGGCGACACCGGCGCCCCGCCGATCCCGCTCGGCGGCGGGCTCGGCGACGAGGCGGGCAACGCCAACGCGCTGGCCTCGCGCAACCCGGTGACCAACAGCGGGAAGTACAAGCCGATCACCTACGGCTCCTCGCACATCCAGGCGATCTCGTTCCTCGACAACGGCGGCATCGACACGAAGACGATCCTCACCTACGGCCAGTCCGAGGACCCGACGTCGCCGTGGTCGAAGGACCAGACCGAGATGTTCGGCAAGAAGCAGTGGGTCAGCTTCCCGTTCACCCCCGCGCAGATCAGCAGCCAGCAGATCTCGAAGGAGACGGTCACCGGCTAGACGAGCCCGAATCGAGCTCGTCCACCAGTCGCTCGACCCGTCGACGGATCTCGTCCCGGACCCGTCGTACGACGTCGAGGGGCTGGCCCGCGGGGTCGTCGAGCACCCAGTCCTCGTAGCGCTTGCCGGGGAAGTAGGGGCACTCGTCGCCGCAGCCCATCGTGACCACGACGTCGGCTGCCTGCACCGCGTCGGGCGTCAGCACCTTGGGCTGCTCGGCGGTGAGGTCGATGCCTTCCTCGGCCATCGCCTCGACCGCGACCTGGTTGACCTGGTCGGCGGGCTGCGAGCCGGCGGAGCGTACGTCGATCCGGTCACCGGCGAGGTGCTGGAGGTAGCCGGCCGCCATCTGCGAACGACCGGCGTTGTGCACGCACACGAACAGCACCGTGGGTCTCATCGGACCACCTCCGGAATCGGTTGGGTGCGAACAGGAAGCGGACGAGGCCGAGCGCCAGCACGCCGCCGATCAGCTGCATCAGCACGAACATCGGCACCGACGACGGCGCGATGCCGGCGAAGGTGTCGGAGAGCATCCGGGCCACCGTCACGGCCGGGTTGGCGAAGCTGGTCGAGCTGGTGAACCAGTACGCCGCGGCGATGTAGCCGCCCACCACCAGCGCGACCGACTCGGGCCGTCCGCCGCGCAGGGTGCCGAAGACGAGCAGCACCAGACCCACGGTCGCCACGACCTCGCCCAGCCAGATCCCGGAACCGGACCGGTCGTGGCTCGACAGGGTGACGGCGTCGAGGTCGAACATCAGGTTGGCCAGCACCACGCCGATCCCGCCGCCCACGAACTGGGCGGCCACCAGCGCGCCCGCCTCCCGGCTGCCGATGAGCCCCGAGCGCGCGCTCGACCAGCGTGACCACCGGGTTGAACGAGGCCGACACCGGTTGCAGCGCGAGGATCAGCGCCACCAGCGCGGCTCCCGTGGCGAGGCTGTTCTCGAGCAGCTGGAGGCCGGTGTCGCTGTGGACTGAGCCGCTGGGCGGCGATGCCGGACCCGACGACGGCCATCACCAGGAAGGCCGTGCCGACGAGCTCGGCGACGGCCCGACGCGCGAGTGGGGTCACGCGGTCACGCCGCCGAGGAGCGTGCTCAGGTCGGCGAGGGCCGCGGAGCGCACGCGGTAGTAGACCCAGACGCCGCGCTTGCTCCGGTCGAGCAGGCCGACCTCGTGGAGCACCTTGAGGTGGTGGCTGATGGTCGGCTGGGAGAGGTCGAAGGCGTCGTTCAGGTCGCAGACGCAGGCCTCCTGGTCGGCGTGCGACGCGACGAGGGAGAGCAGCCGCAGCCGCACCGGGTCGGCGAGCGCCTTGAGCAGCGGCGCGATCCGGAGTGCCTCGTCGGCTCCGAGCGGCTGCTTGAGCAGCGGGGAGCAGCAGGCCACCTGCTCGGTGGGAGTGAGCAGCGGCAGGTCAATCGTCGAGACTTCGACATGCATCTATATTGACAGATGTCTATGTCTGGTGGCAACCTCCCACCGCGACCAGGGAGAGCAACCGCAGCCGCACCGGATCGGCGAGCGCCTTGAGCAACGGCGCGATCCGGAGCGCCTCGTCGGCCCCAGGGGCTGCTTGAGCAACGGCGAGCAGCAGGCGACCTGCTCGGTGGGGGTGAGCAGAGGTAGGTCAATCGTCCGGGACTTAGACATCCATCTATATTGACAGATGTCTATGTCTGGTGCCAACCTCGCACGATCCATGTCCCGCATCCAGCTCGCCCTCAACGTCGACGACCTCGAGCAGTCGATCGCCTTCTACACCAGCCTCTTCGGCACCGAGCCGGCGAAGGTCAAGCCCGGCTACGCCAACTTCGCGGTCGCCGAGCCGGCCCTGAAGCTGGTGCTGATCGAGAACCCCGGTCACGGCGGCTCGCTGAACCACCTCGGCGTCGAGGTCACCGACACCGACACCGTCGACTCCGAGCAGCGCCGCCTCGCGCTGGCTGGTCTCGCCTCGGTCGACGAGCGCGACTCCACCTGCTGCTACGCCAAGCAGGACAAGTTCTGGGTCGAGGGCGCTCCCAACGGCGAGCGCTGGGAGGTCTACACCGTCCTCGAGGACGCGCAGACTTCGGGACCGTCGACCCGCGGACCACACGATGGGCGACACCACGGCCTGCGGCTCCCCTGCTGCGCTAGCTCCGCTGACCGGGCACTGACGTACGAGATACGCCGACCGGGCAGTCGATGTACAGTGATGTGCATCGAGTGCCCGGTCGGCGTCGTACAGCGGCATCCAGTCGCGCGTAGCGGCTAGCGGCGAACCGGATCAGGCTGCGCGAGGAGGCGCGCGACGACCTTGTAGCGGACGAACGCCGGGAAGGCCACGGCCGCCAGCACGGTCCCGACGACCACGAGGACGCCGCCGCCGGCAGCGGTCGCCGCCGCTCCGATCTGCACGGCCACCGCGCCGTGCACGACGTCGGCGATCCGCGGGCCGCCGACCACCACGACGGTGAACACGCCCTGGAGCCGGCCGCGTACGGCGTCGGAGGCCGCGCTCTGCAGCATGCTCGTGCGGAAGGCGGCGGACGCCATGTCGGCCGCGCCGCCGATCACCAGCATCAGCACCGCGACGACGAGCATCGGCAGGCGCCAGTCGTCGGCGAAGGACACGGCGACGCCGAACCCGAACATCGCCAGCCCCCACACGATGACCGCGGCGAGCACGGCCACGCCCTGCCGCTAGATGCGCGAGACCCAGCCCGAGAACACGCCGCCGAGCACGGCACCGATCGGGATGCCGGCGAACAGCAGGGCGAACACGATGCCGCCGCTGTCCGGACCGCCGAAGTTCACGTGCGCGATCTCGGGGAACAGCGCCCGCGGCATCCCGAAGACCATCGCGATGATGTCGACGAGGAACGACATCAGCAGCACCGGCTGGCCCTTGAGGTAGCGCGAGCCCGTCGAGCACCGCCTTGAACCCGAGGCTCCCGGTCGTGCCCTCGATCGGCAGCGGCGGCAGGAAGAGCACCGCGCCCAGCGTCGGGATCAGCGTGAGCGTGTCGATCAGGTAGAGCCACGGGAACCCGAAGACCGGGATCAGCGCGCCGGCGATGAGCGGCCCGCCGATGGCGCCGGCCTGCATCACCGTCATGTTCAGCGAGTTGGCGGCCGGCAGCAGGTTCAGCGGCAGCAGCCGGGGGAGTACGGCGCTCCGGGTCGGCTGGTTGACCGCGAAGAACGCCTGCTGCACCGCGAACAGGCAGAGCAGCAACCAGACGTTGGTGGCCCCGGACCACGCCTGCAGCCAGAACAGCGCGCTCGTCGTGATCAGCCCGATGGTCGTGCAGACCAGCAGCGTGCGCCGGTCGAAGACGTCCGCGAGGGCGCCGCCCCAGAGCCCGAAGACGACGAGCGGGACGAGGCCGAAGACACCCGTCAGCCCGACGTACGCCGAGGAGCCTGGTCTCCGCGTAGATCTGGGCCGGCACCGCCACCACCGTGAGCTGCGCGCCGACGACCGTGACGATGTTGGCCGTCCAGAGCCGGCGGAAGTGCCGGTCGCGCAGCGGTCTGGTGTCCGCCAGGAAGCCCTTCAAGACTTGTCGACGAGCGCACGCACCTGCTCGACGCTGCCGCAGCCCTCGTCGAGCATCCGGTTGCGTTCGGCCGAGCCAGGCAGCACCGAGCCGGGCGCGGTCGTCGGCGGAGACGTCCTCGCGCGCGGGGTTGAGGATGTCGCGCTCCTCCTCGTCGAGGTGGTGCAGCAGGGTCTCGCTGAACTCGTGGATGTGGTCGCTGAAGTCCTCGTCGTAGAGGTCGTCGGCCTCGAGCAGGGGCAGCAGGGTCTCGTAGCCCTCGTCGTGCTCCTTCTTGCCGTGCTCGGCCTCCTCCTCGTCGATCGCGTCCTTGCGCTCGAGCTGGGGGTAGACCTCGCTCTCCTCGGCCTCGCCGTGCGCGACGAGGAGCTCGGCGATCTGCTGGCGCAGCACGTCGCGGTCGTTCTGGTCGTTGCGGAGGTCGCGCAGCAGGGACTCGAAGCGCCGGTGGTCGTCGAGGATCAGCTCGACGACGTCGCCCTGCTCGGGGCGCGGGATCGAGGAGGAGGGGTTCGCCATACCTTGAATGTATCCAGATCCGCGCCACCTCAACCCGACCGGCCATCGGAACCGGTAGGGCGTCCGTAGGTTCGGCCCCATGACGCCGGAGGAGATGCTGGAGCACTGCCTCGCCAAGCCCGGTGCGTGGCCGGACAACCCGTGGGACCACGAGCACCCGGTGGTGAAGGTCCACGACAAGATCTTCGCGTTCATCGGCGGTGACGGCGTCGGGCGTGAAGTCGGGGCCCAACCGCGAGGTGGCCGACGAGTGGCTGGACCGCTACCCCGACGAGGCCAGCGTGATGGCCTACATCGGCCGCTCGGGGTGGAACAACCTGCGCTTCGGTGGCGCGATCGACGACGAGGAGCTCTGCGAGGCGGTCGACGAGTCCTACCGGCTCGTGGTCGGCAAGCTGGCGAAGAAGCACCGCCCACCGGGCTGGGAGGGCTGAGCCGCGTTCCGCACCTGCGGAACTGTCGGTGACAGAGGGCCGCAGATACGGCTAGGGTCCGGCTGTGGCGACGTATCGCGTCAAGCAGGCAGCCGAGCTCCTCGGGGTCAGTGACGACACCGTCCGACGTTGGGCGGAGTCCGGTCGGTTGAGCACGACGACCGAGCAGTCCCGCCAGGTCGTCGACGGCGCGGAGCTGGCCCGCCTCGCCCAGGAGCTGGCCAGCACCGGCGAGCACCACGAGCCCGGACCCGTCGTCCAGGCCTCCGCGCGCAACCGGTTCGTGGGCCTGGTCACCCGGGTCGTGCGCGACACCGTGATGGCGCAGGTCGAGATCCAGGCGGGACCGCATCGCGTGGTCTCGCTGATGAGCCGCGAGGCCGCCGACGAGCTCGAGCTCGAACCCGGCGTACTCGCCATCGCAGCAGTGAAGTCCACCAACGTCGTCGTCGAGCTACCGGAGAAGTCATGAACGTGTCCCTCAAGATCGGGCGATCCCTCGCCGTCGCCGCGGCCAGCGTCCTCGCGCTGTCCTCCCTCGCCGCCTGCGGCAGCGACGACAGCAGCGGCAGCAGCAGCAGCAAGAACGTCACCCTGCACGTCTTCGCCGCGGCCTCGCTGACCGAGTCGTTCACGACGCTCGGCAAGCAGTTCGAGAAGGACCACCCCGGCACCAAGGTCGAGTTCAACTTCGGGCCGAGCTCGGGCCTGTCCGAGCAGATCACCAGCGGCGCCCCGGCCGACGTGTTCGCCAGCGCCAGCCCGAGCAACATGGACACGCTGGTCTCCGGCGGCGACGCCAAGGACCCCAAGAACTTCGCGACGAACAGCATGGAGATCGCCACGCCCCCGGACAACCCGGCGAAGATCGCGTCGGTCAACGACCTCGCGAAGAGCAGCGTCAAGGTCGCGCTCTGCGCGCCCGACGTCCCGTGTGGCAAGGTGGCCGCCGAGGTCTTCGCCAACGCGAAGATCACCGTGAAGCCCGTGACCGAGGAGGTCGACGTGAAGTCGGTCCTGACCAAGGTCACCCTCGGTGAGGTCGACGCCGGCGTCGTCTACGTGACCGACGTCCAGGCCGCGGGCGACAAGGTCAAGGGCGTCGAGATCTCGCCCGACGTGAACGCCACCACCTCCTACCCCATCGCCACCCTCGAGGGTTCCAAGCACCAGAAGGAGGCGGGCGAGTTCGTCGACCTCGTGCTCTCCGACGACGGTGCCAAGGTGCTCGAGGAAGCGGGCTTCCAGGGCCCCTGATGCCCCGGCCGCAGCGGACCCCGTGGCCGCTGGGTGTTCCGGCGCTGATCGGTGCGCTGCTGCTCGTCGTACCCCTCGTCGGGCTGCTCGTCCGCGCGCCGTGGGACGGGCTGACCCGGATCCTCGGCACCGAGGAGGTCCTCGACGCCCTCTGGCTCTCGCTGTTCTCGGCCACCGTGGCGATGCTGATCTCGCTGGTGCTCGGCGTCCCGCTGGCCTGGGTGCTGGCGCGCTCGACGATGCCCGGCCTGCGGCTGCTGCGCGCCCTGGTGACGCTGCCGCTGGTGCTGCCCCCGGTGGTGGGCGGCGTGGCGCTGCTGCTCGTGCTGGGCCGCAACGGCCTGGTCGGCCAGTACCTCGACGCCTGGTTCGGCATCACCATCCCGTTCACCACGGCGGCCGTCGTGATCGCCGAGACCTTCGTGGCGATGCCGTTCCTGGTCATCGCGGTGGAGGGCGCGTTCCGCTCCGCGGACCAGGGGTACGACGAAGCCGCCGCGACCCTGGGAGCGAGCCGGCTGACCGTGTTCCGCCGGGTCACGCTGCCGCTGATCCGCCCGGCCCTGATCGCGGGCGCCGTGCTGTGCTGGGCCCGGGCCCTGGGCGAGTTCGGTGCGACGATCACCTTCGCCGGCAACCTGCAGGGGGTGACGCGCACGATGCCGCTCGAGGTCTACCTCGCCATGGAGACCGATCCCGACGCCGCGGTCGCGCTGTCGCTGGTGCTGCTCGCGGTCTCGGTGGCGGTGCTGTTCGCGCTGCGTGGCCGCTGGGTCGGCACCGGCGGGTCCGTGTGAGCGCCGCGGCGGGCACTCCGGCGACCTTCGGTGGGCTCCGCGCCGACGGGCTGTACTTCGAGGGCAGCGTCCAACGCGGGGGCTTCGAGCTCGACCTCGCCTTCGAGGTGCGTCCGGGCGAGGTGCTGGGCGTGCTCGGGCCCAACGGCGCCGGCAAGTCCACCCTGCTCCGGGCCGTGGCGGGCCTCGAGCAGCTCAGCCAGGGCTCGGTCGGCGTGGGCGTGCACGCCTGGCAGCAGCCGGGCCTGTTCGTCCCGGCCGAGCAGCGCCGGGCCGGTGTCGTCTTCCAGGACTACCGGCTGTTCCCGCACCTCGACGTGCGCGACAACGTCGCGTTCTCGGCGCGGTCGAGCGGCAGCGGACGGGCGGCCTCGAGGGCGCACGCCCAGGAGTGGCTCGAACGGCTCGGTCTGGCCGAGCTCGCCGGCCGGCGACCGCACCAGCTCTCGGGTGGCCAGTCCCAGCGGGTCGCGCTGGCACGGGCGCTCGCCCTCGAGCCCGAGGTGCTGCTGCTCGACGAGCCGATGGCCGCGCTCGACGCGGGAGCGCGGATCGACGTACGCACCTTCCTGCGGGCGCACCTCGCCGACTTCGACGGGCCGGTCGTGCTGGTCACCCACGACCCCCTCGAGGCGATGGTGCTGGCCGACCGGGTGATGGTGCTCGAGGCCGGACGGGTCGTGCAGCAGGGGACCCCGGCGGAGGTCGCGCGCCGCCCGGCGTCGGCGTACGTCGCCCGGCTGGTCGGCCTCAACCTCTGGTCCGGGACCCTCGCCGCCGACGGGCTCGTCGGCGCTCGATGACGGCGGCCATCTCGAGGTGGCCACCGAGGCCCCGCCGGGGAAGGTGCTCGTCTCGCTGCGGCCGAGCGCGATCACGGTGCACACCGACCACCCCGAGCACACCAGCACCCGCAACGTCTGGCCCGCGCGGGTGGCCTCGATGGAGGTGCTCGCCGACCGGGTGCGGCTCCAGCTCGCCGGAGCACCGTCCGCGCTGGCCGACGTGACGCCGGCGGCCGTCGCGGAGCTCGACCTCGAGGTGGGCCGCGAGGTCTGGCTCTCGGCCAAGGCCACCGAGGTCGAGGCGTACGCCGACCAGGGGCCGTGCGTAGTGGACTAGCGCCGTCCGGCACGTGGCCCGGTGATCGACCAACCGTGTGACACCTGATCCCGCCCGCCGTGCGATCATTCGGTGTCCGTCGGACTCAAGAAACTGGGAACGACCTCTGGCACGACAAAGAGGAACTGCTCAAAATGCCCACCCCGTTTCCGTCCGAACTGCTCGCATCGTTCCGTTCGATGGCCGAGATCGTCTACTCGGGCGAGTCGTTCGACTCCGTCTACGAAGCCGTCTGCAAGACGGCCGTCGAGCTCGTCGACGGCTGCGACCACGCCTCCCTGATGCTGCGCCGCAGCGGCCGCGTCGAGACCGTCGCCGCGTCCGACGAGGTCGCCCGGCGCATCGACGAGCTCGAGAAGGCGCTCGGCGAGGGCCCCTGCCTCGACGCCATCGACGACGACGAACCCGACCAGCACATCTGCTCCGACCTCACCGAGGGCAGCAAGTGGCCCGAGCTCGCGAGCAAGATCATGGCCGAGACGAGCGTCCAGCGGGATGGCGGGCTTCCGCCTGCGCCAGGACGGCCAGCGGGTCGGCGCCCTGAACGTCTTCAGCGACACCGCCGGCGCCCTCACCGACCACTCGCTGGACCAGGCGATCATGCTGACCGCCTTCGCGTCGGTCACGCTCGCCGCGCTCGAGCGCGGCGAGGAGGCGACCACGCTGCGTCGTGGCCTGGAGAGCAACCGCGAGATCGGCAAGGCGGTCGGCCTGCTGATGGCGATGCACGACATCGACGACGACCGCGCCTTCGAGATGCTCGCCAAGGTCTCCCAGGAGATGAACGTCAAGGTCGCCGAGGTCGCGGCCCAGGTCGTCGCGCACCACCGTCGCAAGGAGAGCTGACCACCCGCGAACAACTCGCTGGGTGTCAAGGTCGCGCGCGTCGGGGTACTCATGGGCTCGGAGGTCGAGACGCCGGCCGTTCGCGACAGTGCGGCGTACGCCTCTCGGGTCTCTCGGACACGCTCCGCGTCGGGCCCATGCGTCCGCCGCACGACCGCGACAGCACGAGGCACCACCCTCCGCTGAGACCTGTGTCGCGCCGGCGGCCCCATTCCGCCGTCGGTCGACCGGCGCGGCACAGACCACGCGGATTGCTGATTTGTCTGGTTCGGTCGCGCGTGGTCGGATCGACCGCATGCGTCCCACCGTCGTACGACGAACCGCTGCGTCCGCGTGTGCCGTGCTGCTGCTGCTCTCCGGGCTTCTCTCCGGCTGCAGCCTCCCGGGCACCGGCGGCCCGGACGCGGACAGTGCCATGGACACGCTCGCCAAGGCGATGGCCTCGGGCGACCTCGACGGCGTCGACTTCACGGGAGGCCAGGCCGGAGCGAAGCAGGCGTCCACGGCGTACGACGACCTCACCCGCGGCATCCGCAGCGACTCCACGGCGAAGGTCTCGGTCGGCCGCGTCTCGACCGACGGCGACTCCGCCACCGGTGCAGCTCGACTGGAGCTGGCAGGTCGGACCGAAGACGTGGTCCTACGACACCACGGTGCGGCTGAGCAAGGGCTCGACCCCCGATGGCGACGCCTGGCTGGTGAAGTGGGAGCCCACGATCGTCGAGCCGTCGCTGAAGGACGGCGAGCGCCTCGTCGAGACCACCCTCCAGGCCGAGCGCGGCCCCATCCTCGGCGCCAACGACCAGCCGTTGGTCGTCCCGCGGCCGGTGCGCCACGTCGGGCTCGACAAGACCGGGCTCACTGCGGCCCAGGCCGCCGACTCCGCGAACCGCCTGGCCGCCCTGCTGGACATCAACGCCAAGGACTTCCTCAAGCAGGTCAACGCGTCCGGGCCCAGGGCCTTCGTCGAGGGCATCGTCTATCGCCAGCAGGACGCCCCGGCCGCGGTGATGGATGCCCTCTCCAGCATCAAGGGTGCCGGTGTGGTCGTCGGGCACCCTCCCGCTCGCACCCTCCAAGGACTTCGCCGCGGCGATCCTCGGCACCGTCGGGCCGGCGACCGCCGAGCTGGTCAAGGACAGCAAGGGGCGGATCAAGCCGGGCGACGTGGTCGGGCTGTCCGGCCTGCAGAAGAGGTACGACGAGCAGCTGTCCGGGACCCGCGGCGCCACCGTCGTGGCGCTCGACGCGAAGGCCCAGCACCGCACTCTCTTCACCACCGACCCCCAGCCCGGCTCCGCGTTGCACACCACCCTCGACCTGAAGGCGCAGAACGCCGCGCAGCGCGCACTCGCGGACGTCGGACCGGCGAGCGCGCTCGTCGCCATCCGGCCCTCGACCGGCGACCTCGTCGCGATCGCGAGCGGCCCGGGGTCGAAGGGCTACAACACCGCGACCTACGGCCAGTACGCACCCGGCTCCACCTTCAAGGTGGTCAGCGCGCTCGCCCTGCTGCGCGCCGGCCTCACCCCGCAGACCCGCGTCGAGTGCCCGCGGACCACCGTCGTGGACGGCAAGTCGTTCAAGAACTACGACGACTACCCGTCCTCGGGCTTCGGCTCGATCAGCTTCGAGGACGCGCTCGCCAACTCCTGCAACACCGCCTTCATCGGCCAGCGCGCCAAGCTCGGTCGGACCTCGCTCTCCGACGCGGCCGCCGCGCTCGGGTTCGGGGTCGACCACGACACCGGGTTCCCCACCTTCTTCGGCAAGGTGGGTCCGCCGGACAGCGAGACCCAGGCGGCCGCCAGCATGATCGGCCAGGGCACCGTGCTCGCCTCGCCGATGGCGATGGCGACCGTGGTGGCCTCGGTGCTCAAGGGCTCGGCCGTGGTCCCGACGCTGCTGCCCGACGTCAAGGTGCAGTCGGAGCAGCCCGCGAAGCCGTTGACGGCCAAGGAGGCCGGCCAGCTGCGCGCGATGATGCGCGCCGTCGTCGAGCGCGGCAGCGGCGTCGGCCCTCAAGGACCTGCCCGGCGGACCCGTGATCGCGAAGACCGGCACCGCGGAGTTCGGCGACAAGCCGCCGCTGCCCGACGCACGCGTGGATGGTCGCCGGTCGCGACGACCTGGCCGTCGCGGTCTTCGTCGAGCGCGGCGAGTCCGGGTCGGGGACCGCGGGGCCGGTGCTCGAGCAGTTCCTGCGCGACGTCCGATGAGCCCTCGATGTCGGAGTCCACCCCCGAAGGGGAGATCCGCACCTTCCGCCCGGTCGACCCGGCCGGCCGGCCACGACGCCGACGTCGTACGGCGCGGGTGCTGGTCGTCGACGACACCGGCCGGATGCTGCTGTTCTCCGACTCCGACCCGGGGCTGCCGGGCGTGCGGTGGTGGATCACCCCCGGCGGTGGCGTCGAGCCCGGCGAGTCCGACCTCGACGCGGCCGTGCGCGAGCTCCGCGAGGAGACCGGGCTGACCGTCACGACCGGCGACCTGGTCGGTCCGCTCGCCCGCCGGCACGTGGTGCACGGCTACACCGACGTGGTCGTCGAGCAGGACGAGGTCTTCCTCGGCGTGACCGTGGCGCCGTTCGAGGTCGACGTCGCCGGGCACACCGAGGAGGAGCGGCTCACCATGACCGAGCACCGGTGGTGGACCCGCGACGAGCTCGCGAGCACCAGCGAGTCGATCTGGCCCGCGGTCGGTGGTGGACCTCTGGGACCGGATGGAAGCCGGCGCCGAGTCCGTCGATCTCGGGACGCAGGAGGAGTCGACGGTGCCGGTGCAGACGTCGTAGGGTGACGTTGACAGATTTACTGTCAACGTCAGACGAGGTGCACGTCCGATGCGGTCACGCAACCACTGGGCCACGCGCAGCGAGCAGCTCGACCCGGTGCGCGACTGCCACGAGATCAGCCTGCACGTCTCGGCCTACGACTTCCCGTGGGACAACCTCCAGGCGCTGTCCTTCGCGCTGTTCCGCACCTATGCCGTGCCCTCGATCGGTCGGCTGCTCGACGAGACCGGTGAGTTCACCGGCCGCGTGCAGAAGAGGTACGACGACACCGGGCTGCTGCTCGAGGAGGTCCAGCGCCACGGGCTCGGCAGTGGCCGCGGCCGGTCCGCCGTACGCCGGATCAACCAGATGCACGGCATGTACGACATCAGCAACGAGGACTTCCGCTACGTGCTCTCCACCTTCGTGGTGGTGCCCAAGCGCTGGATGGACGACCACGGCTTCCGGACGATGACGCCCAACGAGATCGCCGCGACCACGAACTACTACATCGACCTCGGCCGGCACATGAACATCAAGGACGTGCCCGAGGACTTCGCCGGCTTCGAGCAGCTGCTCGACGACTACGAGCGGGAGCACTTCGCCTTCGACGCGGGCGGACGCCGGGTGGCCGACTCGACGCTCGACCTGATGACCACCTTCTGGCCGAACAGCTGGGCTCCGAAGTGGGCGGTGCGCCGGTTCGCCTTCTCGCTGATGGACGAGCCGCTGCTGCGTGCCTTCCGCTACCCGGTCCCCGGCCGCCTGGAGCGCGGCTTCTTCCGTGGCGCGATGCGGCTGCGCGCCCGGCTGCTGCGGCTCTTCCCCGCCAGGTCGAAGCCCAAGTGGGTCAGCACGTACGGTTACTACCGGACCTATCCCGCGGGCTACGAGATCGGCGACCTCGGCACCTTCCACTCCAGTGGCCCGCACGCCACCACGTCGGAGAGCCGTGAACAACAACCCGGTGAAGCAGTCTCCTGACGACGTCTCCCAGCAAGAAGGTCACCAGCGGCTCCACCCGCGACTTCCTCGCCGTAGCCGTCCTCTTCCTCGGCAACGGGCTCGTCGTCGGCACCTTCGGCGGCTCGCTGCCCGGGCTGCGCTCCCGGCTCGACCTCGGCCCCGGCCAGATCGTCGGTGTCCTCGTCGCCGCCGGCATCTTCGCCGTCGCGTCGATGAACCTGAGCGGTCCCCTCTCGGACCGCTTCGGTGCCCGCACCCCGAGCATGATCGGCGGGAGCACGATGGCGGCCGCCGGCGTGGTGATGGGCCTCGCCCCGAGCTACCCGGTGCTCGTGCTCGGAGCGGCGGTCTTCGGTCTCGGCAACGGGGCGATGGACGTCTCCATGAACACGCTGGGCGTCGCCGTCGAGCAGGCCCGGCGGCGACCGGTGATGAGCCGGCTGCACGCCTGCTTCTCCATCGGCGGCTTCGTGGGCGCGCTCATCGTCGTGGTGCTCGGCCGCCTGCTCACCGACGACGTCACGAAGTGGTCGCTGTGGACGGCGTCGGCGCTGATGCTCGTGCTGCTGGTCGGCGTCTACCCGATCACACCGCAGTCGCCGCGGCGTCGCTCGGAGGACGGCAGCTCCGGGGAGATCCCCAAGGTCGCCTGGCTGCTCGCGGCGATGGCGGTCTGCTTCGGGCTCACCGAGGGCACGGCCGTCGACTGGTCCTCGCTGCACGTGACCGACGTCGGCAACGTCAGCCCGTCCACCGGCGCGTGGGGACTGGCCTGCGTGAGCGGGTTCATGGTGGTGATCCGCCTGTGCGGCGACTACGTGGTCGAGCGTCTCGGTCGCCCGTTCGTCGTACGGACCGGGTCGGCGTGCGCGCTCGTCGGCTACCTGTTCACGGTCTTCGGCAGCGGGCTCGCGGTCATCCTGGTCGGCTGGTGCCTCGTCGGCCTCGGCGTCGGACTGATCGCCCCGCAGATCTACGGGCTGGCCGGACACGTCGGTGGGGGTCGTGGCCTGGCTGTGGTGGTCAGCTTCGGGTACGCCGCGTTCCTGATCGGCCCGGCGATCATCGGCTTCGTGGTTGCGCACTCCGAATCTCCAGCGCGCCATGCTCGTGCCGGTGGTGACGGCGGTCGGCCTGATCGTGATGTCGGCCAGGCTGCCGGCCGATCCCACGGACGATGCCGTCGAGGCCACGGCAAAAGACCTCTGAGCCGAAACAACTCTGCCCTAGCATCTGGCAGATGCCGAGCCTGCAGCACGCGATCGCCACCCAGGTCGTCCCGCGGTTGCGGCGCAACCCGCCCGTCGACGACCTCGCGGCGCTGCGCGAGGCGCTCGTCGACGCGCAACCGGACGGCCCAGGAGGGACCGCCCGACTCGGTGCGCCACGGTCACGAGGAGCAGATCAGCAACGGGCACGGCTTCCCGGTCTTCACGCTGTGGAAGCCGGGCGGGCCGAGCGGGATCCTGGACTCGCCCCGGCGCAGCGTCGTCTACCTCCACGGAGGCGCCTACGTGCGCGGGATGTCCGCGTGGCACTGGAAGTTCACGAGCCGACTGGCCGACGCGCTCGGCGCCCGGGCGGTGCTGCCGGCGTACCCGGTCGCGCCCGGAGTTCACCGTCGAGGACTCCTTCGAGGAGACGGTGACGCTGGTCGAGGAGGTGCTGGCCGCCTCTCCCGACGGGGTGGTGCTGGCCGGCGACTCTGCCGGCGGCGGCTACGCGCTGGCGGTGGCCGAGGCGCTCCGCGACCGCGGTGGGCTGCAGCCCGACCGTCTCGTGCTGATCGCCCCGTGGGTCGACCTGACCGGCTCCGCACCCGGCACCCTCGAGGCCGCGGCCCACGACCCGTGGCTCTCCTTCGAGCACCTGTCGGTCTACGCGTCGTTCTGGGCCGGCTCGGAGGATCCGGACGCCCTCGCGGACCCGCGGGTGAGCCCGGGACTGGGTGACCTGGCGGGGCTGCCGTCGGCGCTGATGCTCTGCGGCACCCGCGACCTGCTCCAGCCCGGGTGCGACGCGCTCTTCGAACGGGCGGAGGCCGCGGACTGGCCGCTGGAGTACGTCGTCGCGCCGGGACTGATGCACGTCTACCCGCTGCTGCCCATCCCGGAGGCGCGCGCGGCATTTGAGCACATCGTGGAGTTCTGCACGCGGGAAACGTGACCTTTTTGGGGCATTCGCGCCCGCGGCGGCCGAGCGTGGTCCATACCAAGCGGGGCCGCAGGTGACGCGCGTGTGTGCCGGCCCCTGCACTGGGCGATACTTCCCCTCCATGGACGCCACGGACGTGGCCGTGATCGGCGCGGGAGTCGCCGGACTCGCTTGCGCACGGGCGTTGGAGCAGTCCGGTCTACACGTGCGCGTCCTGGAGCGGTCCGCGCGGGTCGGCGGACGGGTCGGCACGGACCTGATCGACGGCTTCCGGTGTGACCGCGGCTTCCAGTGGGTGAACGCCGGCCACCCCGACGTACGCGCCGCCGTGGACGTCGCCGCGCTCAACCCGCGACCGGTCGAGCCCGGCATGGTGCTGGCCCACCCCGACGGCTACCGGATCCTCCACGGGTCGCAGGCCGCCCTGATCGCGACCATCCGCTCCGGGCTCGGCCAGCCCCAGGACATCGCCCGGCTGCTCCGCTGGACCGAGCCGTTGCGCAAGCCCCCGGAGCGGATGCTGGCCGGGGCCGACATGACGCTGGGGGAGTCCCTCGACCGCCACGGCATCTCGGGCCGGATCCGTGAGGAGGTGCTGCGCCCGTTCTTCCGGCTGGTGTTCGCCGACGAGGACCTGAGCACGTCCTACCAGTTCGCCATGCTCGGGATGCAGGCGCTGCGGATGGGCATGCCGGCCCTGCCTGCGCTGGGCATGCAGGCGCTGCCCAACCAGCTCGCGCTGGGCCTCGACCATCCCGTCGAGCACGGCATCGACGTGCTCGGGGTGTCCCGCAGCACCGGCGAGGGCGTCCGCATCCTCACCGACAGCGGCAAGATCACCGCCCGCGCGGCCGTGGTCGCCACCGACCCGACGACGGCCTCGACCCTGATCGGCCTGGGCATCCCGATGATGCGGGGGCTGTCGACGTGGTGGTTCGCCACCGAGGTGCCGCCGACCACGATGAAGATGCCGTTCGTGAACCCGATGGGGCCGGCGACCGGGCCGATCTCGCACGCGCTGGTCGTCTCCAACATCGCGCCGCGCTACGCGCCGACCGGCAAGCACCTGGTCGCGGCCTGCTCGGTGCCCATGCCCGGCAAGGACGTCGGCACCGAGACCGAGGCCGAGGTGCGCGCCCAGCTCGCCCAGATCTTCCGCACCGACACCAGCCGCTGGGACCTGGTCAACCGCAACGCCCACTCGGCCGCCTGGCCGACCGCGCGCCCGCCGCTGATCCTCGGCCGCGAGGTCGACCTCGGCGACGGGCTGTTCGTCGCCGGCGACCACCGCGAGACCCCGAGCATCCCCGGAGCCATGCGTTCCGGGCAGCGTGCCGCCGCGGCCGTGCTCGAGGAGCTCGGCGAACCGGCCAAGCCTTAACCAAAGGGCGGGTTGGCAGACCCGCGGCCTGCTGCGCGCCGCGCTGCACGCGCCCTGGCTGCGTTCTCCTCAGTCGACGTGGCCCCACCATGCCTTCCTTCGTCGGCCTTGCCAGGACACGCGCTTCGCGACGCTCGCGACGGCCCGGGTCTGCCATCACGCCCTAACCAGGTCGAGCACCTTCTCGGCCGCGGGGACGGCGAGCTCGCGGTCGGCCGGCACCAGGCCGATCCGGGTACGCCGGTCGAGCAGGTCCTCGACGGTCGCCGCGCCCTCGTGGGTCACCCCGAAGACCAGCTCGGCCAGGGTGGCGTGCAGCCCCGGTGCGATCGGCGCCAGCAGCTCGGCCTCCGGCAGGCCGGTGACCTCGACGGCGTTGGCGAGCACGGCGGGCGCCTCGGTGCCGAAGCGGCGCACCAGTCGCTCGGGTGCGTCGACGGCGGCGAGCTCGGTCGGCGAGCCGGCGCCGAGGAGCGGCAGCGATGCCGTGCGGCACGATCCCGCCGTGAGCCCGGCCTCCTTGACGGCACGGTCGACGGCGTCCTGGGCCATCCGGCGGTAGGTGGTCAGCTTGCCGCCGACCACGGTGACGACGCCGGTGCGCGAGACGAGCACCGCGTGCTTGCGGGAGATGTCGGCCGTGGTGCTCCCCGAGTCGAGCAGGGGACGCAGTCCGGCGTACGCCCCGATGACCTGGTCGCGGCGTACGTCCTGGCGCAGGGTGGTGTTGAGCACGCGCAGCAGGAACTCGATGTCCTCCTCCGGCGGCTCGGGCACGTCGGGGATCTCGTCGACCTCCTCGTCGGTGAGGCCGACGTAGAAGGTCTCGTCGGGCTGCGGGAGGGCGAACACGAAGCGGTTGCTCGCGCCCGGCACCGGCGCCATGATCGCGCAGCGGACCCCGGGCAGCGTGTCCTTGCGCAGCACCACGTGGGTGCCGCGGCTGGGTCGCAGGCGGATCTCCTCGACGAGGTCGCCGGCCCACACGCCGGTCGCGTTGATGACGGTGCGGGCCCGGATGGTGCGGCTCTCGCCGGTGCGGGTGTCGGTGAGCACGGCGCCGGTGCCCGTGGGCTCGCTGACCCGCACCCGGGTGTGCACGTGGGCACCGTGGGCGACGGCGGTGCGGGCGACCGCGAGCACGAGCCGGGCGTCGTCCTCGAGCTGGCCGTCCCAGGAGAGCAGCCCGCCACGCAGCCCGTCAGGGCGTACGACGGAGGCGAGCGTGAGCGTCTCGGTGACCCCGATCTTCCGCGGGCGCGGCAGCGTCTCGCGACCGGTGCGAGCGCCGAGCCGGAGCAGGTCGCCGAGCCGCAGGCCGACCCGCGCGAGCCCGCCCTGGAACCGGGTGACCTCGGGCGTGAGCGGCATCAGCATCGGCAGCGCGCGGATCAGGTGCGGCGCCGTCGTCTGCATCAGGATGCCGCGCTCGACGGCGCTCTCGTGGGCCACGTCGACCTGGCCGCGGGCGAGGTAGCGCAGCCCGCCGTGCACCAGCTTGGAGCTCCACCGGCTGGTGCCGAAGGCGACGTCGTGGGCGTCGACGGCCACCACCGACAGCCCCCGGCTGGCGGCGTCGAGCGCGACGCCCGGCGCCGGTGATGCCGAGGCCGATGACGAGGACGTCGGTCGACTCGGGGAGGTCGGCGAGGCCGACGTCGATGCCGTCCGGTGCGGGTGGTCATCGGGCGAGGTACCTCCGCACGAGCGCCTCGAGCTCGCTGTCGAGATGGCTGACGTCGGCGTCCCGGCCCGCCTGGTCGTCGGTGGGGTCGGACATGGTGTGCGCCGAGAGGGTGAACCCGTGGCAGGCGAGCACCAGGCTGCGCGCGAGCACGACGGGGTCGCCGCGCCGGATCGACTTCTCGCGCTGTCCCTGGGCGATCATGCCCGGCGAGCGCGTCGGCGACCATCTCCTGGCTGCGGCCGCGGCGGTCGAGCAGGTAGGGGAGCAGCACCTCGGGGTCGACGTCGACGATCCGGCGCAGCAGCGCGTTGGCGCGCAGCGCCTGGACGGTCGCGACGATGCCGCGCGCGATCCGGTCGAGGGTGTCGGCGTCGTCGGGGGCGGCCGCCCTGGACGACCTGGCCCCACTCGCGGGTCATCAGGTCGGCGAGCAGGGTCTGGGTGTCGGGCCACCGGCGGTAGAGCGTCATCCGGCTGACTCCGGCCCGGCGGGCGATGTCGGTCAGCGTCGTACGGCTCCACCCGACGGCGAGGATCGCCTCGCGGGCGGCGTCGAGGTAGGCGTCGTCGGGAGAGGTGCGGCGTCTCGGGGTTGTGACGAATGGACGTCATGTGTCACACTGTAACACATGAGCACACCTCCCGAGATGCACTGGTCCCGCTGGGGCGACCCGGCCCAGGCCGGCCCGCTGTCCGAGAGCGCCTTCGCGCTCGTCGACGCCTTCATCGGCACCACGGACACCCCTGCGGTCGACCCCGCCAGCGTCCGCCTCTCGGCCGTGCTGGGGCAGCAGCTGCTCGACGAGCTCGCCGGCATCGTCGGGGCGGAGCACGTGCTCACCGACCACGAGACCCGGCTGCACCGCACCCGCGGCAAGTCCACCCCCGACATGCTCAAGCTGCGCGCCGGCGACGGCTCGGACTCACCCGACGCCGTCGTACGCCCCGGCACCCACGACGAGGTCGCCGCCCTGATCGCCTGGGCCGTCGAGCGCTACGTCGCGCTGGTCCCTTCGGTGGCGGCACGTCGGTGGTCGGCGGGCTGGTGGCCCGCCGGGAGGGGTACGCCGGAGTGGTCTCGCTCGACCTGCTCCGCTTCGACAAGCTGCTCGCCGTCGACACCGACTCGATGACGGCGACCCTCGAGCCGGGCCTGCGCGGTCCGGCGGCCGAGGCGCTGCTCGCCGAGCACGGCCTGACGCTGGGGCACTTCCCGCAGTCCTTCGAGTACGCCTCGATCGGCGGCTTCGCGGTCACCCGCTCCTCGGGCCAGTCGTCCGCCGGCTACGGCCGCTTCGACTCGCTCGTCGTCGGCCTGCGCGTCGCGACGCCGCAGGGCGAGCTGGTGCTCGGCAACTCGCCGGCCAACGCCGCCGGTCCCGACCTGCGCGAGGTGGTGATGGGCTCCGAGGGCGCCTTCGGCGTGGTCACCGCCGTCACCGTGCGCGTCCGGCACGCGCCCGTCGTCAAGGTCTACGAGAGCTGGCGCTGGGACTCCTTCGTCGACGGCGCCGCCGCGATGCGCACCCTCGCGCAGGCCGGCGTGCTGCCGACCGTGCTGCGCCTCTCCGACGAGAACGAGACCCAGATCAACCTCGCCAAGCCGGCCGAGGTCGGCGGCGACTCGGGCGGCGGCTGCCTGATGATCACCGGCTTCGAGGGCACCCAGGAGGCCGTCGACGCCAAGCGGACCGCGGTCACCGCGCTGCTCACCGGTCTCGGCGGCACCTCGCTCGGCGAGGACGAGGGCTGGTCGTCGGGCCGCTTCCACGGTCCCTACCTGCGCGACTCGCTGCTCGACGTCGGCGTGCTCGTCGAGACCCTCGAGACGGTGACCTTCTGGTCCAACCTGCACCGGGTGTACGACGCCGTGAAGGCCGCGCTCACCGCCTCGCTCGGCGAGGGCACGCTCGTGCTCTGCCACATCTCGCACGTCTACGAGACCGGCGCCTCGCTCTACTTCACCGTCGCCGCGAAGCAGACCGACGACCCGATCGCGCAGTGGCTGGCCGCGAAGGCCGCGGCGTCCGACGCGATGATCGACAACGGCGCCTCGATCACCCACCACCACGCCGTCGGCCAGGACCACAAGCCGTGGCTGGCGCGCGAGATCGGGCCGGTCGGCGTGCAGATGCTGCGTGCGCTCAAGCAGGAGCTCGACCCCAGCGGGGTGCTGAACCCCGGGGTGCTCATTCCCTGATCTCTAGGCCCTGAACCACCAGACGACCAGGTGGCTGTCGGTCTCGGCGGTGACCGGTCGTCCGGGTTCGTCGCGCAGCCGGGCCGCGTCGTCGGGCTCGAGCAGTCGTTCGCCGAGCATCACCTGCCCGCGCGCCACGAAGACGTGCAGCATCGGCGCGTCCGGGCAGGTCGAGCCGTTGTCCTGCCGGCAGGTCGGCGACGTGCAGCGTCGTACCTGCGGAGGCGAGGGGTACGCCGCCGCCGCCCGCGACCGTCGTCCACCCGTCGCCGATGCGCGACGTCGGCGCTGAGGTAGTCCGGCTCGAGCCCCGGCTCGTCGGGGCGCACCCAGGCCTGGAGGAAGCGCGTCTCCTCGGGGCCGTCGGCGACCTCGGAGTGCACCACCCCGCTGCCGGCGGAGAGCCGCTGCACCTGACCGGGTCCGATCACGCCCGACCCGACGGTGGAGGTGTGCCGCAACGCGCCGGTGAGCACCCAGGTGACGATCTCGAGGTCGGCGTGCGGGTGGTCGTCGTACCCCGTCCCCGGCGGCAGCCGCTCGTCGTTGTGCGCCACCAGCCGGGCGAACCCGACGTTGCCCGGGTCGTAGTGCGCCCCGAACGAGAACGAGTGCCACGTCGTACGCCCCTCGGCGCGGGTGACGAACCTGTCCGCGCCCGGCCGGTACTCGATCACCCGGCCTCGATCGTCGACAGACGGATAGTCCAGAACGAACGGCCGGTGATCGGCGGCCACGGAGCGGCCGAACGTTCTGGACTATCCGGTCGTGGCCGACCCGGTTTACTGCGGGGATGGGAGAGAGCTATCCACAGCTGCCGGCCGGGTTCGTGTTCGGGGCGAGCACGGCGTCCTACCAGATCGAGGGCGCCTGGGACGAGGACGGGAAGGGCCTGAGCATCTGGGACACCTTCGCCGCCGAGCCCGGGAAGGTCATGGACGGGAGTGACGGCAAGGTCGCCTGCGACCACTACCACCGCTACGTCGACGACGTCGCCCTGATGAAGCGGCTCGGCATCGGTGCCTACCGCTTCTCGATCGCGTGGCCGCGGATCCAGCCCGACGGCACCGGCCCGGCCAACGCCGCGGGCCTCGACTTCTACGACCGCCTCGTCGACGAGCTGCGTCGGCGCCGGCATCGAGCCGATGGCGACGCTGTTCCACTGGGACCTGCCGCAGGCCCTCCAGGACGCAGGCGGCTGGGAGAACCGCGCCACCGCCGAGGCGTTCGGGGAGTACGCCGCGCTCGTGCGCCGAGCGACTCGGCGACCGGGTCGGCAAGTGGGCGCCGGTCAACGAGCCCAACGTGGTGATGCTGCTCGGCCACGGCATCGGCGAGCACGCGCCGGGCAAGAAGCTCGGCTTCGACGCCGTACCCGTGGCCCACCACCTCAACCTCGGGCACGGGCTCGCCGTCCAGGCGCTGCGTGCCAACGGGGCCAAGGAGGTCGGCGCCGCCACCAACCACACGCCGGTCTGGGAGGCCTCGGACGCCGCCGCAGGACGTCGCCGCGCGCGACCTGTTCGACGCGCTGTGGAACCGGATCTTCGCCGACCCGATGCTGCTCGGCGAGTACCCCGAGGGCTACGACGAGAACTGGGCGGACGTGATGCCGATCGAGGACGGCGACCTCGCGACGATCCGGCAGCCGCTCGACTTCTACGGGTTCAACTACTACAACCCGATGCGCATCTCGGCCGCCAAGGAGGGCGCCGAGGTGCCGTTCGTGATGGAGGACATCCCCGGCTACCCGAAGACCGGCTTCGGCTGGCCGATCGTGCCCGAGGGGATGCACCAGGTGATCGGGCAGCTCGTCGAGCGCTACCCCGACATCCCGCCGATCTACATCACCGAGAACGGCTGCGCCTACCCGATGGGTCCCGACGAGAACGGTGTCGTCGACGACCAGCCGCGCATCGACTACCTCGACAGCCCACCTGCGCGCCGTGGCCGACGCGATCGCCGACGGCGCCGACGTACGCGGCTACTACTCGTGGTCGCTGATGGACAACTTCGAGTGGGCCGACGGCTACACCCAGCGCTTCGGGCTGGTGCACATCGACTACGAGACCCTGGTGCGTACGCCGAAGCGCTCCTTCGACTGGTACTCCGAGGTGATCGCGGCCAACCGCGGATGAGCCACCAGCTCGACCGCGCCCTCGCCGAGCCGACGGGCGCGGTCAGCAGGGTCTGGGTGCTGTGGCTCGCGCTGATCAGCATCGGCGTCTGGTCGGGCTTCTTCGGCCCCATCCAGGTGCTGCTCGCCCAGCAGGCCGAGGCGATCGACCCGGCGCACAAGGAGACCTCGCTCGCGCTGGTGCTCTTCGGCGGGGCGCTGGTCTCGACGGTGCTCAACCCGGTGTGGGGTGCGTTCTCCGACCGGACCGTGCTGCGCATCGGTCGCCGGCTGCCGTGGGTGCTCGGCGGGCTGGTCGGCGGGGTCGTCGCGATGCTGGTGCTCTCGCAGGCGCAGTCGATCCTGGTGATGGCGCTCGGCTGGGCGCTCGCCCAGGCAGCGCTGAACGCGATGCTGGCCGCGATCACCGCGACCGTGCCGGACCAGGTGCCGAGCCGTCAGCGCGGCGCGGTCGGCGGCTGGCTGGCGATCGCGCAGACCGTCGGGGTGGTCGCCGGCTCCGGCGATCGCGGACGCGACCGGCAGCATCGCGGCGGGCTACCTCGCGACCGCCGTGCGTGCTGGTCGTGCTGTCGCTGCCGTACTGCCTGGACAGCCGCGACATCCCGCTCGCCCCGGAGGACCGTGAGCCGTTCGACCTCGGCCGCTTCGTCCGGTCGTTCTGGATCTCGCCGCGCGAGCACCCCGACTTCGCGTGGGCGTGGATCACCCGGTTCCTGATGAACCTCGGCAACGCGCTGGTGATCCTCTACCTCCTCTACTACCTCCAGGAGCGCGATCGACCTCACCGACGACGAGGCCGAGCACGGCGTACTCCTGCTCACCGCGGCCTACGGCCTGTGCACGGTGCTGACCGCCGTCGTCGGCGGCATCTGGTCCGACCGCCTCGGACGGCGCAAGGTGTTCGTGATCGCCTCCGGACTGGTCGCCGCGGCGGCGCTGCTGCTGCTGGCCTTCGTACCACCTGGGTCGGCGCGTTCGTCGGCGCGGTGATCCTCGGCATCGGCTTCGGCATCTACACCGCCGTCGACTTCGCGATGATCACCCAGGTGCTGCCCTCGGCCGGCGACCGCGCCAAGGACCTCGGCGTCATCAACATCGCCAACGCGCTCCCGCAGGTGCTGGCGCCCGGGAGTCGCGGCGATCGTGCTCGGCCTCGGCTTCGGCTACTCGACCCTCTACGTGCTCGCCGCCGGCGTCAGCGTGCTCGGCTCGGTGCTGGTGGTGAAGATCAAGTCGCTCGCCTGATCCCGCTGTAACGCGGAGTTACTGACGCTGAACATGCGGAGTACGACGTACCAGCGTCACACCGCGTTAACCGCCGTCACGCAGCGAGGTCCCGAACCGGAAGGTCGCGAGCATCTCGTTCTCGCCACGGCCGACGAGCAGCAGCGCCTCGCGGGCGTGCACCTCGAGCGGGGTCGGTACGTCGGACTCCTCCGGGCACCGGGAGGTGCGGGACCACGGTGTCCAGCGAGGTGGCCGGGCCGATCACCTCCGGGAAGGCGCGGCGCAGGCTGTGCGTGATCCGGCGGAAGACGGTCACCGGCTGCGGCGGCAGGTACTGCTCCCCGTCGGGGAACCGCGCCGGCTCGCCCAGCACGTAGGCGAACGGCACCAGGTCGGCGAACAGCTCGCGCAGCTCGGCGATCACGCCCTCGTCGACGTCGTCGGCGTCCAGGAACGGGTCGAGCAGGGTGATGTGCGCCCCGGGCACGCGCGCGACGATCTCCGTCGACCGGGACCACCAGCCGGGTCCACCCTGTGCCCTGACTCACGGCGCACACGCTAGAGCCAGCCCTACGCTGGCCGCATGGGCGCGAGTCACGAGCACGGAGCACGGTCACGCGGCCGGCCGGGCGGCGGACCGGTCGCGCCTCAGGCTGGTGCTGGCCGTCACCTGCGTGGTGGCGGTGCGTCGAGCTCGTCGGCGCCGTCCTGTCCGGCTCGCTGGCGCTGCTCGCCGACGCCGGGCACATGTTCACCGACACCGCCGCGATCGTGCTGGCGCTGTCCGCGTCGTACGTCGCGACGCTGCCCGCCGACCCCGCGCCGTACCTTCGGCTACCACCGCGCCGAGATCCTCGCCGCGCTGATCAACGCCGTCGTGCTGCTGGGCGTCTGTGGCTACCTCGCCTTCGCCGGCGTACGACGACTCCTCGACCCGGTCGCCGTCGACGCCGGGCCAGATGCTGGCCTTCGCGGTCGTCGGGCTCGTGGCCAACCTGGTCTCGATCGCCCTGCTCGCCGCTCGGCGCGAGGAGTCGCTGAACATGCGCGGTGCGTTCCTCGAGGTGCTCGGCGACGCGTTCGGGTCGGCCGCCGCGATCGTCGCGGCCCTGGTCGTGCTCGCGACCGGCTTCGACCGCGCCGACTCGATCGCCTCGCTGCTCATCGCGGTGCTGATCCTGCCGCGCGCGTGGTCGCTGCTGCGCGACTGCCTGCACGTGCTGCTCGAGTCCGCGCCGCCCGGCGTCGACATGGAGGTCGTCCGCCAGCACCTCGTCGGCGCCGAGGGCGTGACCGACGTGCACGACCTGCACGCGTGGTCGATCACCAGCGGGATGCCGGCGCTCTCGGCGCACGTCACCGTGACCGAGGAGGCGCTGCGGACCCGCGGGGTGGGCCGGATCCTCGACGAGCTCGGCGACTGCGTGGCCAGCCACTTCGGCATCGACCACGCGACCTTCCAGGTCGAGCCGGAGAGCCACCGCGAGCACGAGCCCGGCGACGCGCACCGCTGAGGGTGCGGCCGACCAGTGATCAGCGGCCGGACGGCATTCGCACAGCGGTCCCGACTGATCGCCGCGTGCACCGGCCAGGGCTCCCGGGACCACGAGGTGGTCCCGCTGGCCGGTGCCGCGGCGTCTGGGTGCGGGCGGAGCGGTGCGGTGCCTGCCGGGCATCCCGGACCCGAGGCTCTCGGTCCGGATACCCGGTCTTCTCGTCGTCACCGTGGGCGAGGGCCGCTCCGGCCGCGACCTGGTCATGTCCTGTCGCGACCCCCCCTGCCAGGAAGCCTGCCACTCGCCGAGCCATCGATCGTTCCCCCCGTGCTAGCTCGTTTCGGAGCCTATGCACCCGGCGTGTCGCGGCGCTCCGGCCCGGAAGGGGCATTGACAGACCACCCGAACGGACTACGCGCCCGCGGCTACGCCGCATGCCCTGCTCGATCGCCCGCTTGGCGTCCAGCTCGGCGGCGACGTCGGCGCCGCCGATCAGGTGCACCTTCCGCTGCGGGTCGCGCGCGACGAGGTCGTCGTACAGGCTGCGCACGGACTCCTGCCCGGCGCAGATCACGACGTCGTCGACCTCGAGCAGCCGCGCGCTCGCCGTCGACGGTGAGGTGCAGGCCGGACTCGTCGATCAGGTCGTACGTCGCTCCGCTGACCTGCTCGACGCCGGACTGCTTGAGCACCGCCCGGTGGGCCCAGCCCGAGGTCTTGCCGAGGTCCTTGCCGATCATCGAGGTCTTGCGCTGGACGAGGTACACCTCGCGCGCCGGGGTCCGCGGCTTGCGCTCGGTCAGCCCGCCGACGTGCGAGTGACGGGTCGCCGACGCCCCAGTGCGCGAGCCACTCCTCGAGCGTCTCCTCGGTGTGCGTCAGCCAGACCGAGACGTCCACGCCGATGCCGCCGGCGCCGATCACCGCGACCCGGCGACCGGGGACGGCGGCGCCGCTGAGCACGTCGGCGTAGGACAGCGCGCGCTCGATGCCGGGGATCTCGGGGATCCGCGGCTCCACGCCGGTGGCCACGACGACCTCGTCGAACCCGTCGAGGGCGTCGACCGTCGCGGTCGTGCCCAGCCGCACGGTGGCGCCGAGGACCTCGAGCCGGCGGCGGTAGTAGCGCATCGTCTCGGCGAACTCCTCCTTGCCGGGGATCTGCTGGGCCAGCCGGAACTGCCCACCGAGCTCGGCGTCCTTCTCGAAGAGCGTGACCGCGTAGCCGCGCTCGGCGTACGACGTGGCCGCGCTCAGGCCGGCCGGTCCGGCGCCGACCACCGCGACCGTGGGTCGCGGCCTGGCCGGCACCGTGCTCGGGAGCGGCAGCAGCACCAGCTCGGTCTCGCGGCAGGCGCGCGGGTTGACCAGGCAGCTGGCCCGCTTGTTCGCGAACGCGTGGTCGAGGCAGGCCTGGTTGCAGGCGATGCAGGTGTTGATCTCGTCGGCGCGGCCGGCGGCGGCCTTGCTGACGAACTCCGGGTCGGCCAGCAGCGGCCGGGCCAGGGAGACCAGGTCGGCGGTGCCGTCGGCGACGAGCTGCTCGGCGAGCTCGGGGGTGTTGATCCGGTTGGACGCGCAGACCGGCACCGACACCTCCTCGCGCAGCCGCTTCGTCGTCCACGTCCACGCGCCGCGCGGGACCTGCGTGATGATCGTCGGCACCCGGGCCTCGTGCCAGCCGATGCCGGTGTTGATCACGGTCGCGCCGGCCTGCTCGACGAGCAGCGCCAGCTCGACGACCTCGTCCCAGGTCTGGCCGTCCTCGACCAGGTCGAGCAGCGACATCCGGTAGATGATCGGGAAGCCGTCGCCGACCACCTCGCGGGTACGACGCACGACCTCGACCGGGAAGCGCATCCGGCGGGTCGGCGTACCGCCCCACTCGTCGTCGCGGTCGTTGGTGCGGGCGGCGAGGAACTGGTTGATCAGGTATCCCTCCGAGCCCATGATCTCGACCGCGTCGTACCCCGCCCGCTGCGCGAGGCCCGGCGCTGTGCGCGAACGCCGTCGCGGTCCTGTCGACCCCGCGGGTGGACATCGCGCTCGGCCGGAACGGCGTGATCGGCGACTTGGGGTCGCTGGCGCTCTGCGAGAACGGGGTGTAGCCGTAGCGCCCGGCGTGCAGCACCTGGAGCGCGATCGCGCCGCCCTCGTCGTGCACCGCGCCGGTGACCTGCTTGTGCCGCTCGGCCTGCATCCGGGTGGTCAGCTCGCTCGCGAACGGCTTCAGCCAGCCGCGCTTGCTGGGCGCGTAGCCGCCGGTGACGATCAGGCCCACGCCGCCGCGGGCGCGTTCGGCGAAGTACGCCGCGAGCTTGGGCACGTCCCAGGCGTAGTCCTCGAGCCCGGTGTGCATCGAGCCCATCACCACCCGGTTGCGCAGGGTGAGGTCGCCGATCGTGATCGGCGCGAGGAGGTGGGGGTAGGTTCATGGTTGCCTTTCGTGGGCCTGCGGTGTACTCGGTGAGCCACTCGATCCAGAACTGCTCCTGCTTGATGCCGCCGCGCAGGACCAGCCAGGTGTCGAGGTCGTGGCCGGTGAGGGCTGTCGCGTGTCGGGGAACTGCTCGCGCTCGAGCTGCTCGAAGTGCGCCAGCCGGGTGCGGTGCTCCGCGACGAGGTCCGTCGAGGTGGCCGAGCAGCTTCGCCCGGTCGCCGTACGACGCCCCGCGGAGCTTCACCGCGAGGTCGGAGCGCATCGCCGCGGCCGGGGTGGGGGAGCCGATCCAGTCCGCGAGCACGCGCTCGCCGGCCTTCGTGGCGGCGTACCGGCGCTCGGTGCTGCGCGCGTCGCCGGCGGTCGCCGTGACCCAGCCGTCGCCCTCCATCCGCCGCAGGACCTTGTAGATCTGCTGGTGGGTGGCGCGCCAGAAGAACCCGATCGACCGGTCGAAGCGCCGGGTCAGCTCGATGCCCGTCGCGGGTCGCTCGCGCAGCGAGACGAGGAGCGCGTGTTCGAGGGCCACAGCCAGCAGTCTGCGGGTCGTCGTACGCCTTGTGCAACTAGTTGCACAAGTGAGTCGCCTCACTTGCCACATACCCCTAGGGGGTATATGGTCCGGAGCCATGAACAGCTCCTGGTCCACCGCCGTCAGCGCGACCCTGCACTGCCTCACCGGCTGTGCCATCGGCGAGGTGCTCGGCATGGTGCTCTCGACCTGGTGGGGCTGGGGCAACGTCGGCCAGCATCGTGCTCTCGATCGTGCTGGCGTTCTTCTTCGGCTACCTGCTGACCTTCTCCTCCGTACGCCGCCACGGCGCCTCGCCCCGCGAAGGGGTGCGGCTCGCGCTCGCCTCGGACACCGCTCTCGATCACCACGATGGAGATCGTCGACAACCTGTTCATCCTGGTCGTCCCCGGCGCGATGGCGGCCGGCCTGGCGACCGGGCTGTTCTGGTGGAGCCTGGCGGTGTCGCTGGCGATCGCGTTCGTGCTGACCGTCCCGGTCAACCGCTGGCTGATCTCGCGCGGCAAGGGCCACGCGGTCGTGCACGAGCTGCACCACAGCCACCACCACCGCCTAGGTGGTCGAGCAGCGAGCGTCAGCGAGCGATCAGTCGAGACCACCCGACGCCATGCCGCCACCCTGACAGCACAACTGTCAGAATCACCGGCATGACCTATGCACTGGGACAGGGCACCGGGCCCCTCGCGGGGATCAAGGTGGTCGAGATCGCCGGCATCGGCCCCGGCCCGCACGCCTGCATGATCCTGGCCGACCTCGGCGCCGACGTGATCCGCGTCGAGCGGCCCGGGGGACAGGCCCTGACCGGTGGGCCGACCGACGTGCTCAACCGGGGCCGTCCGAGCGTCGCGCTCGACCTGAAGAACCCCGAGGCGATCGCCACCGTGCTCGACCTCGTCGCCGAGGCGGACGTGCTGGTCGAGGGGATGCGTCCCGGCACCACCGAACGGCTCGGGCTCGGTCCCGACGTGTGCCTCGAGCGCAACCCGCGCCTGGTCTACGGCCGGATGACCGGCTGGGGGCAGACCGGCCCGCTGGCCTCGGCGGCCGGCCACGACATGAACTACATCGCGATCACCGGCGCCCTGTTCGGGATGGGCCAGGACAAGTCGCGACCGCACTTCCCGGCCAACCTGGTCGGCGACTTCGGCGGCGGGTCGACGTACCTCGTCATCGGCGTGCTCGCCGCCCTGCTCGAGGCACGCATCTCCGGCCAGGGCCAGGTCGTCGACGCGGCGATCGTGGACGGCACCTCGCACCTGAACGCGATGAGCGCGGGCTTCCTGGCCGCCGGCAACCTGCTGGAGGAGCGGGCGGCCAACCTGCTCGACGGCGGCATGCCGTTCTACGACATCTACGAGACCTCCGACGGCCGGCACATGTCGGTGGGTCCGCTCGAGCCGCAGTTCTACGAGGCGTTCGTGAAGCTGCTCGGCATCGAGGGCGCACCGGACCGCTACGACTTCGAGCAGCTCCGAGGGGCTGCGCGCCATCATCGCCGACCGGTTCGCGAGCCGTACCCAGGCCGAGTGGTCGGAGCTGTTCGAGGGCACCGACGCGTGCGTGGCGCCGATCATCCCGCTCACCGAGGCGATGGAGCACCCGCACATGGCGGCCCGCGAGGTGTTCGTCGAGCACGAGGGCATCAAGCAGCCGGCGCCCGCTCCGCGGTTCTCGCGTACGCCGGCCGAGCTCGGCCTGCCGCCGCGCCCGAAGGCCGGAGCCGACACCCGCGAAGCCCTTGCTGCGTGGGGGATCGAGGACGTGGACGCCCTGATCGAGAAGGGTGTCGCCGTCCAGGCGTGAGGCCGCGTGACCGCCCGGTCCGAGCTCCGCGCCGACTGCGCTGCGTGCGCGGGCCTGTGCTGCGTCGTACCCGCGTTCACGGTCTCCTCGGACTTCGCGATCGACAAGCCCAGCGGCGTCGCCTGCCCGAACCTCGCGACCGACGACTTCGGCTGCACCATCCACGGCGAGCTGCGCGAGCGCGGCTTCCCGGGGTGCACCGTCTACGACTGCTTCGGCGCCGGGCAGCGCGTGGTGCAGCAGCACTTCGGTGGCCGCGAGTGGCGCACGGCCCCGGAGGTCCGCGAGGAGCTGTTCGCGACGTTCGAGGTCGTCGAGCGGCTGCACGAGCTGCTCTGGTACCTCGAGGACGCCGCCTCCCGACGACTGCCTCGTGACCTGCGCGACGAGGTCGAGGGGCTCCGGTCGGCGGTGGAGCGTGCGGCCGCGGAGCCGCACGAGCGGGACGTCGTACCCCTGCAGCTGCGGGCCGACGCGCTGCTCGGCGAGGTGAGCGGCGCCGTACGACGGGGCGGGCGCAACCTCCGCGGCCACGACCTCGCCGGCCGCGACCTGCGCGACGAGGGACTCACCGACGCCGACCTGCGCGGAGCCCTGCTCCTCGGGGCGGACCTGCGCGGTGTCGACCTCGGCGAGGCCGACCTCCTCGGCGCCGACCTGCGCGGTGCCGACGTCCGCGGCGCGGACCTGAGCCGGTCGTTGTTCCTCACGCGGATGCAGGTGCGGGCGGGGCGGTCCGACGAGACCACCCTGTTGCCGGGTTGGGCCGCTCGCTAGCGTCGAGGTCATGGCTGACTCGCTCAACGGAACAGTGGCGCTCGTGACCGGCGCCTCCAGCGGCATCGGACAGGCAACGGCGGCGACGCTTGCTGCCCGGGGAGCTGCGGTGGCACTCGTCGCCCGGCGTACCGACCGGCTCGAGGAGCTCGCGTCGTCGATCGAGAAGGACGGCGGGCGTGCGCTGACCATCACCGCGGACGTCACGGATCGGGAGCAGGCCGAGCAGGCGGTGTCGACCGCCGTCGAGCAGCTCGGTCGACTCGACACCGTCATCAACAACGCCGGCGTGATGCTGCTCGGCCCGATCGTGGACGCGCCGCTCGAGGAGTGGGAGCGGATGGTCGACCTCAACGTGAAGGGGCTGCTGTACGTCGCCAACGCCTCGATCCCGCACCTGCTCGAGGCAGCCGAGAGCGATCCCCGACGGGTCGCGGACCTGGTGAACATCTCCTCGGTCGCCGGCCGGGTCGCCCGCAGCGGCAGTGGCGTCTACAACGCCACCAAGCACGCGGTCGGCGCGTTCAGCGAGGCCCTGCGCCAGGAGGTCACGGCGCGGCACCTGCGGGTCTCGCTCGTCGAGCCGGGTGCCGTCGCCACCGAGCTGGGCTCGCACAACCGGCCCGAGGTGCAGGAGGCCATGAAGCAGCGCTTCGGCGGCATCGAGCGGATGGCGGCGGAGGACATCGCCGAGACCATCGAGTTCATCGTCACCCGGCCGCGCCACGTCGCGGTCAACGAGGTGCTGATCCGCCCGACCGAGCAGGAAGGCTGAGCCCCACCGCCGTGGGTGACTTCTCCCACATCTCGCCCGGATTGACGATGACAGTATTACTGTCACAATGAACAGCGAGCCTCCGCGTGACGCTACGCCCGCGTGAGCCCGTCCAGTGCCCACCACAGACTCCAGAAGGAGCAGGGAAACCACATGGCAACAGAAGCGTTCGTGTACGACGCGATCCGCACGCCCCGGGGCAAGGGGAAGAAGAACGGCAGCCTCCACGAGGTCAAGCCGGTGGACCTGGTCGTCGGCCTGCTCGACGCCGTCAAGGACCGCAACCCCTCCCTCGACGTGAACCGGGTCGACGACGTCGTGCTCGGTGTCGTCTCGCCGGTCGGTGACCAGGGCGGCGACATCGCCAAGACGGCCGCTCTCGCCGCGGGCTACCCCGACACCGTGGCCGGCGTACAGCTGAACCGCTTCTGCGCCTCCGGCCTCGAGGCCGTCAACCAGGCCGCGTCGCGCGTCCGCGGCGGCTTCGAGGACCTGATCCTCGCCGGTGGCGTCGAGTCGATGAGCCGCGTCGCCATGGGCAGCGACGGCGGCGCCTGGGCGTCCGACCCGGCGACGGCCTTCGGCACCTCGTTCGTGCCGCAGGGCATCGGCGCCGACCTGATCGCCACCATCGAGGGCTGGTCGCGCGAGGACGTCGACACCTTCGCCGTGGAGTCCAACCACCGTGCCGCCAAGGCGTGGGCCGACGGCCGCTTCGACGGCTCGATCGTGCCCGGTCAAGGACGTCAACGGCGTGACCGTGCTCGACATCGACGAGTTCATCAAGCCCGAGTCGAGCGTCGAGGGCCTCGCCAGGCTGAAGCCGTCGTTCGCCGGCATCGGCGACCAGGCCGGGTTCGACTCGGTGGCGCTGGAGAAGTACCACTGGATCGAGCGGATCGACCACGTCCACCACGCCGGCAACAGCTCCGGCATCGTCGACGGCGCCGCCATCACCGCCATCGGCAACGAGCAGGTCGGCAAGGACCTCGGCCTGACCCCGCGGGCGCGCATCATCGCGACCGCGGTCTCCGGCGCCGACCCGACGATCATGCTCACCGGTCCCGCGCCGGCGGCCCGCAAGGCGCTCGCGAAGGCCGGGCTCGAGGTCAAGGACATCGACCTGTTCGAGATCAACGAGGCGTTCGCGGCCGTGGCCATGCGGTTCATGCGCGACATGGACATCAGCCACGAGATCACCAACGTCAACGGCGGCGCCATCGCCATGGGCCACCCGCTCGGTGCGACCGGCGCGATGATCCTCGGCACGCTGATCGACGAGCTCGAGCGTCGTGAGCTCAAGCGCGGCCTGGCCACGCTCTGCGTCGGCGGCGGCATGGGCATCGCCACCATCGTCGAGCTCGTCTGACCTCCCCTCCCACCCCGTTTCGCACAAGGACTGACATGACTGACTCTGCAGTGAAGTACGACAAGGGTGACGACGGGATCGTCGTACTCACCCTGGACGACCCGACCGCGGGCGCCAACACCATGAACGACCTCTACAAGGACTCGATGCACGCAGCCGTCGACAAGCTGTACGCCGAGAAGGACGACGTCGCCGGTGTGGTGATCACCTCCGCCAAGAAGACCTTCTTCGCCGGCGGCAACCTCAAGGGCATGCTCGCCGCCACTCCCGACGACGCCCAGGCGGTCTTCGAGATGTGCGAGGGCATCAAGGCCGACCTGCGCCGGCTCGAGACGTTCGGCAAGCCCGTCGTCGCCGCCGTCAACGGCGCCGCGCTCGGCGGCGGCCTCGAGATCACGCTCGCCTGTCACCACCGGATCGTCGTCGACGACGACAAGGTCGAGCTCGGCCTGCCCGAGGCGACCCTCGGCCTGCTGCCCGGCGGCGGTGGCGTCACCCGCACCGTGCGCATGTTCGGCATCCAGTCCGCGCTGATGGACATCCTGCTGCAGGGCACCCGCTTCAAGCCGAAGGCGGCCAAGGAGAAGGGCATCGTCGACGAGCTGGTCGCCAGCCGCGACGACCTCGTCCCGGCCGCGAAGAAGTGGATCAACGACCACCAGGACGACCCGCAGGCCGCGTCGAACCCGTGGGACCGCGACGGCTTCAAGATCCCCGGCGGCAGCCCGTCGACCCCGTCGCTCGCGGCGTTCCTGCCGGCGTTCCCGGCGATGCTGCGCAAGCAGACCAAGGGCGCCGTCTACCCGGCCCCGCGGGCGATCATGGCCGCGGCGATCGAGGGTGCGCAGGTCGACTTCGACACCGCGAGCCGGATCGAGTCGCGCTACCTCGCGCACCTGATCACCGGGTCGAACAGCAAGAACATGATCCAGGCGTTCTTCTTCGACCTCTCCGCGATCAACTCCGGGCTGCTGCGTCCCAAGGACGTCCCGAAGTTCACGGCGACCAAGGTCGGCGTACTCGGTGCCGGGATGATGGGCGCCGGGATCGCGTACTCCTGCGCGCGTGCCGGCATGGAGGTCGTGCTCAAGGACGTCGAGCAGGCCTCGGCCGACAAGGGCAAGGCCTACAGCGAGAAGATCCTGAGCAAGGCCGTCGAGCGCGGCAAGATGGACGAGAAGAAGAAGGCCGAGATCCTCGACCGGATCACCGCGACCACCGAGGCCAACGACTTCAAGGGCTGCGACCTCGTCATCGAGGCCGTCTTCGAGGACCCGTCGCTCAAGGCGCAGGTCTTCGGCGAGATCCAGGACGTCGTGAACTCCGACGCGCTGCTCTGCTCGAACACCTCGACGCTGCCGATCACCGACCTCGCCGAGGGCGTCAACCGTCCCGACGACTTCATCGGGCTGCACTTCTTCAGCCCCGTCGACAAGATGCCGCTCGTCGAGATCATCCGCGGCGCGAAGACCAACGACGTCGCCGTCGCCAAGGCGCTCGACGTGGTCATGCAGATCCGCAAGACCCCGATCGTGGTCAACGACAGCCGCGGCTTCTACACCAGCCGCGTCATCGGCACGATGGTGATGGAGGGCCTCGCCATGCTCGGCGAGGGCGTCCACCCGATGTCGGTGGAGCGGGCCGCGACCCAGGCCGGCTACCCGGTCGGCACGCTCCAGCTCTCCGACGAGCTGAACATGGAGCTGATGGCCAAGATCCAGAAGGCCACCGCCGACGCGGCGCCGGCCGGCTACCAGCCGCACCCCGGCGAGGCCGTGGTCACGAAGATGCTCGAGGAGGGACGCCCGGGTCGCCTGCGCGGCAAGGGCTTCTACGAGTACGACGAGAACGGCGGCCGCGGCTCCCTCTGGAAGGGCCTCGCCGAGCTGTTCCCGCCGAACGCCGAGCCGGCCGACATCGAGGACCTCAAGGACCGCTACCTGTTCATCGAGGCGATCGAGACCGCGAAGTGCTTCGAGGAGGGCGTCATCGAGTCCTCCGCCGCGGCCAACATCGGCTCGATCATGGGCATCGGCTACCCCGCGCTCACCGGCGGCACCGTCCAGTTCATGCAGGGCTACGACGGCCGCACCGGCCAGGGCCTCACCGGCTTCGTCGCCCGGGCCCGCGAGCTCGCCGAGAAGTACGGCGACCGCTTCGCGCCCACCGACCGGCTCGTCGAGATGGCCGAGAAGGGCGAGTCCTTCCCGGCCTGACCCGCGTCGTACGCCCCAACCGACATTCCGGATGGGGCTGGCAGGTGAATCTGGAGCCGGGCGGGTGAAGTATCGCCCGCCCGGCCCCAGTTTCCCCGGGCGCCCGGGGAAACCCGACAACTTCGCAATTCGGACTCGCACATCACCCCCAGTCAGGAACAATGGCCGGGTGGAGGATGTCAGCGACGGCCAGACCCGGGTCGAGATCAAGGGACTGTGGGTCAAGTTCGGGGCCGTTGCCGCGGTGCGGGGGATCGACCTGGCGGCGTACGCCGGTCGGGCGACCGCACTGCTGGGCCGCAACGGGGCCGGCAAGTCCACCACCATGCGCGTGCTGGCGGGCGTGATCCCGCCGACCGAGGGCACCGTGCGGGTCGACGGCCTCGACGTCGCCAAGGACCTGCTGGCCGTGAAGCGGCTGACCGGGTACTGCCCCGACGTCGGCGGGCTGGTGCCTCGCGCGACCCCGTGGGAGCACCTCCAGCTCGCCGCCCGGCTGCGCCGGATGGAGGGCTGGGAGGACCGCGCCCAGGACCTGCTCGAGAGGTTCGAGCTCGGCGACGCCGCCCACCGGGTCACCTCCGGCTTCAGCCACGGCATGGGCCGACGGCTGTCGGTGATCCTCGCCTGCTTCCACGAGCCGACCGTGCTGCTGCTCGACGAGCCGTTCGACGGGGTCGACCCGCTCGGTGTCGAGGCCACCCTCGAGGTGATCGCCGACGCCCGCGCCCGCGGTGCCGCCGTCCTCGTCTCGACCCACCTGCGTGACCTGGCGATGCAGGCCTGCGAGAACGCCCTGGTGCTGCGCGGTGGCGCCAGCGTGGCCGAGCTGCGGGCCCACGAGCTCGTCGGTGAGGAGGGCGCCGGTGTCTACCGCGCTCTCCTGGACTGAGCTCCGGTCCAGTCAGCGGGACCTCGCGTCCCTGCTGGCGTTCCGGCGCTCCGGACTGACCACCAAGGGGCATCGTCGGCTGCGGGTCATGGGCCTGCTCGTGCTCGCCCTGACCGTGACGGCGGCCGTCGCCCCGGCGTACCTCGGCGGCGACTTCCCGCGCAAGCACAGTGGCAACGTCCTCGCGCTGTTCCCCTCGGCCGCGTTGGGGTTCCTGCTCCTGGCGAGCTTCACCGCGGTGGCCTCCGCCGGAGGCCGCGAGGTGGTGCCCCGCGACGCAGGCGGTGGCCTTCCCGATCTCGCCGACGACCGACCATCTCGGCGCCCTGCTGCTCGCGCCCCTGAACATCGCCTGGATCATGCAGGCCTGGCTGCTGCTCGGCGCGGCGTCGTACGCCCTCGGGCCCTCGCGCGTGTGGGCCTACGAGATCCCCGTCCTGCTCTGGATCGTGGCCGCGACGGCCCTGGCCCAGATCGTCGGCTGGCTGGCCGAGGGAGTACGCCGGGGCCGGCACGGCATCGGGACCTTCCGCGTCCTGGTGCGTCCTCTTCGCCCTGGCCCTCGGCGCCCTGATCGTGACCGGCTCGCTGGCGCCCGTCCTGGACCACAGCCCCACCTCGCAGCTGCTGGTCCTGCTCCTCGACACCCAGGCCGGCCACTGGTGGCGATGGGCGCTCGGCCTGCTCGTCATCGCGGCGATCGGCCTCGCCTCCGTCGTGGTCGGAGCCATCCCGGCGAGGTGGGCGCTGCAGCGTCCGATGCGCGAGGAGCTGCGGCTCGAGTCGGGCCACTTCCCGGCGCGACCGACCGCGGCGTCGGACTTCTTGATGATGCTGCGCATCGACCGGGCCGCGGTCTGGCGCTCGGTGCCGCTGCGACGCGGCATGACCGTGCTGGCCGTGATGCCCGGAGCGGTGGCGCTCGCCGGTGACCTGGAGTGGCGGATGCTGACCATCCTGCCCGGGCTGGTCGCCTCCGGTGGCGCCCTCCTGTTCGGCGTGAACACCTGGTGCCTCGACGGGCGTGGTGCGCTCTGGCGCGACTCCCTTCCCGGTCGCGCCCCGGATCGCCTTCTTCTCCCGGGTCGTGGTGCTGATGGAGGTGCTGCTCTGCTCGGCGGCCCTCACCCTCGTACTGGCCGCGCTGCGCGCCGGACGACCGACCGTCCCGGAAGTGGTCGCGCTGCTGTGCTCGACGATCGTGGTGGTCGTCCAGGTAATTGCCGCAGGAATGCGCTGGAGCATTGCCCGGCCTTTCGCCGTCGACCTGCGCAGTGCGCGCGCGACGCCGGCGCCTCCGGTGGTGATGGCGGGCTACAGCGCACGGCTCGCGGTGTCCACCACGTTCACCGGACTGGCCTTCTCCGGACTGGCCGAGCTGAGCGACGCGAGGTACGCCCTGAGCGCCGCCGTGGTGTTCCTCTGCTGGTCGGGCTGGCGTCTCCGCAGGGCCACGCGACGCTGGGACGATCCCGTCGTACGCGCCCGTGTCGTGGCCACGGTGGCGGGCTGAGATGAGCACCGGCCGAAATGGCAAATTGCCGCGTTCACGCCGTATAGACCAGTCGTCGCGGATATCTCGTTTCGGGCGTGATCGACGTGTACGCATGCTGAGATCTGTGCAAGGATTTCACTCGTTTACAGCAATCCAGCACAACGGGGGAATTTCCGAATGAAGAAGGTAATCGCCGGACTGTTCGTGACGCTCGCGTGTCGCGCTCGGGTCCTTCGGTCTGGCCACTCCGGCACAGGCCTACCCGGACACCCCGCCGACCACGGTGCCGCACGTCAACAGCACGACTCCGGACACGCAGGCCGCCGCCGCGACCAGCAGCTCGGAGCTGCCGGGCACCGGTGGGCCGAACGCCGTGCTGCTCGGTGGTGGCGTGGCGCTGGTTCTCGTGGGTGGCGCTGTCGTCGTCGTCGCCCGTCGCCGTCAGACCAACTGAGGTCCCGGGACAGCGCGCGACTCCGAGCGGAGAACGTACGTGTCCCGTGTGACGTCCTGGAGGCGTCCCCTCCTCGCTCTGGCCGCAGGGCTCATCGTCCTGGTCGTCCTGGTGTTCAGCTATCAGGCCGTCCGGACGGTGCTCGCCCTGCGCGAGGCCAAGAACGAGGCACACCAGCTCAGCGCTGAGCTGCGTCGCAACGACGTGGCCGCAGTGAAGAAGTCGCTGCGCACGATCGAGGCCAGGAGTGCGACCGCGCGGTCGCACTCCGACAACGTCTTGTGGAACGCGCTCGCCCGGGTGCCGGTCCTCGGCGACGACGTCGACGCCGTACAGGTGATGGCCCAGGCGCTCAACGACGCGTCGTCGAAGGCCTACCAGCCGCGCCAGCGACGCTGCTGGACGCGCTTCCAGGCCGACGACCTGCGTGGCGCAGGACGGCACCGTGAACCTCGCCGAGGTCGCGAAGCTCGAGGCGCCCATGCAGGACATGGCCACGGCGCTGCAAGGTGCCGTCGACCAGGTCGACGCGACTGGACTCCGAACACCTGCTCGGGCCGTTGCGCGACGTCACCACCAACGTGCGCAGCCAGCTCGACTCGACCTGTCGGTGGCCAAGGGCGGCGTCACCGCGGCGCGACTGGTGCCGCCGATGATGGGTGCCGACGGTCCCCGTCACTACCTGCTCGTGGTCCAGAACAACGCCGAGATCCGGCGACCGGCGGTCTGCCCGGCTCCTTCATCATGCTGAACGTCGACAACGGCAAGGTCAGCCTCGGTGCCCAACGCGCCGTGGACGACTTTCCCGAGCTGACCGCGCCGGTGCTGCCGCTGACCGCCGAGGAGCGCGCGCTGTACGGCGACAACCTCGGTGAGAACATCCGCGACACCAACCTGACTCCCGACTTCCCGCGCGCCGCCGCACTGATCAACGCCATGCAGAAGCGGGCCTTCGGGACCGACATCGACGGCGTCATCTCCGTTGACCCCGTGGTGCTGTCCGCAGTGCTGAGGGCCACCGGGCCGGTCAAGGTCGGGGACGACATGTTCAACGCTCACAACGTGGTGCCCCGTTTGCTCAACCAGGTCTACAAGGACCTCCCGACCCGCGCAGCGCAGGACGCCTACTTCGACGCCGCGGCCCGGCGGCATCTTCGACGGCCTGCTCACCCGCAACGTCGACCCGCTCAAGCTGATGCGTCAGCTGAGCAAGTCCTCGGCCCAGCGCCGCTTCCTGGTGTGGAGCGCCCACCCCGACGAGCAGCAGCAGATCACCGGGACGGTGGCGAGCGGTGAGCTGCCGCGCGACACCGGCTCCGCGGCCCAGGTCGGTCTCTACCTCAACGACGGCACGGCCGCGAAGATCGAGTACTACCTCGACTACTCGGCCTCGATGCGGTCGGCGTCGTGCAACCCCCAGGGCGCCCAGACGCTCCAGGTCGGCATGGTGCTGGACTCGTCGGCGCCGCGGCGTGGCTACCAGCTCAACCGGTTCATCACCGGCACGGGCGCCTTCGCACCGCGCGGCATGATGCGGCTGAACCTGCGCATCTACGCGCCCACGGGCGGCGAGCTGACCAGCCTCGCCGCCAACGGCAAGCCGGTGCGGATGGCGACCGCCGACCACGACGGCCGTCAGGTGGCGATCGTGACGATGTTCATCCGGGCACACCAGGAGGTGCGCCTGACCGCGGAGTTCCGCACCCGCGACGGCCAGCGCGGCGACCCGGTCCTCGACTGGACGCCCGGCATCCGGACCACCACCAGCGAGACATCGGCCCAGAGCTCCTGCTGAATCGGCGCTGAGTAGGGTCGGCCGCATGGATTTCTCACCCTCTCCCCGGGCGGCCGAGCTCCTGGAGCTGGTCACCACTTTCGTGCGTGACGAGATCGAGCCGGTGGCAGCGGACTACCACCAGCAGGTCAGCCGCCCGCTCGGCGAGTGGCAGGAGTCGCCGCTCCTCGACGAGCTGCGGGAGAAGGCGCGGGCGCAGGGGTTGTGGAACCTCTTCCTGCCCGCCGAGCACTCCGAGCAGTACGCGAAGCAGTTCGGCACCCACGGTGGCGCCGGCCTCGCGAACGCCGACTACGCGCCGCTGGCCGAGCAGATGGGCCGGGTGATCTCCCTGGCGCCGTACGTCTTCAACTGCCACGCGCCGGACACCGGCAACATGGAGGTGCTGCTCAAGTACGGCACCGACGAGCAGAAGGCGCGAGTGGCTCGAGCCGCTGCTCGACGGCCGCATCCGTTCGGCGTTCACGATGACCGAGCCCGGCGTCGCCTCCTCCGACGCCACCAACATGGAGGCCACCGCCGTGGTCGACGGCGACGAGGTCGTCATCAACGGGCGCAAGTGGTGGTCGAGCGGGATCGGCCATCCCGACTGCCAGGTCCTGGTCTTCATGGGTCTCTCGGACCCCGAGGCCGATCGTCACCACCGCCACACGATGGTGCTGATCCCGCGCGACACCCCCGGCGTGAAGGTCGAGCGGCTGCTGTCGACCATGAACGAGTACGACGCCCCGATCGGCCACGGCGAGGTCAGCTTCGACGACGTACGCGTGCCGAAGGAGAACATCCTGCTCGGCGAGGGTCGCGCCTTCGAGATCGCCCAGGGGCGTCTCGGACCCGGCCGCGTGCACCACTGCATGCGCCTGATCGGCCAGGCCGAGGTCGCCCTCGAGCTCGCCATCAAGCGCGGGCTGTCGCGTACGGCGTTCGGCAAGCCGATCGTCAACCTCGGCGGCAACCGCGAGCGCATCGCCGACGCCAGGATCGCCATCGACCAGGCGCGGCTGCTCGTCCTCAACGCGGCGTGGAAGCTCGACGTCGGTGGCCCGCTCAACGCGCTCAGCGAGGTCAGCCAGATCAAGGTGATCGTCCCGAACATGACCCAGCAGGTGATCGACATGGCGATGCAGCTGCACGGCGGCGGCGGTCTCTCCGGCGACTTCCCGCTCGCAGGCATGTGGACCAACGCCCGCGCCCTGCGGCTGGCCGACGGACCCGACGAGGTGCACCGCGGCGTGGTGGCCCGCCTCGAGATCGAGAAGCACCGATGAGCGCGGTCCCTGAGGAGCGAGCGCAGCGAGCGTCTCGAAGGGTGCTGGTGACCGGCGGCGCCGGTGGCCTCGGCGGTGCGCTCGTCGCTGCGTTCCGGCGCGGGGTGACGAGGTGGTCGCGGCCGACATCGCCTTTGAAGGTGGTCGAGGCGAGCGAGCGATCAGTCGAGACCATGGATCAGTCGAGACCACATCTCCATCTCGACGTCCGCTCCGACGACGACTGGGCCGCTGCGCGCGACTGGGTCGAGGAGCACTGGGGCGGCCTCGACGTGCTCGTCAACAACGCCGGCGTCGCAGGAGGCGGTCGCATCGACGTGGCCGGCATGGACGAGTGGCAGTGGATCACCGAGATCAACCTGTTCGGGGTGGTGCGTGGCACCCGCACGTTCGTGCCGATGTTCAAGCAGCAGCGCTCCGGCCAGATCGTCAACATCGCCTCGCTGGCGGGACTGGTGCACCCGGCCGGGATGGGCTCCTACAACGCGGTCAAGGCGGGTGTGGTCGCGTTCAGCGAGACCTGCGCGCACGAGCTCGCGGAGTGGGACATCCGATGCTCGGCGGTGTGCCCGTCGTACTTCCGCACCAGGCTGATCGAGAACATGCAGGGGACCGACACGGCCGTCGGCCAGGTGATCGGTGGGCTGGTCTCGGGCGCACCGCTCGGACCCGAGGACATCGCCGCGGCCGTGCTCGAGGGCATGGACCGTGGCGACGAGCTGATCCTGCCCGACCCGGCGGCACGGGCGGCCTACGAGCTCAAGCTGTCCGACCGGGCGGCGTACGACCAGGTGATGCGCAAGCAGGCCGCGCGACTCAACGCGATAGGAGAACAGTGACTGAGATCGACGGCGCCTCCGGCGTACGCGACGAGGACCGGTTCGACGTCGACGCGGTGCGGGCCTGGCTCGCCGAGCGCGGCACCGAGCTGGCCGAGGACGTCGAGGTGCAGCAGTTCGGCGGCGGTGCCTCCAACCTGACGTACTCGCTGCGCGACGGCTCGCACGACCTGATCCTGCGACGCCCGCCGAGCGGCCAGAAGGCCAAGGGTGCCCACGACATGGGTCGGGAGTTCCGCATCCAGGACGGGCTGCGCGAGGTGTTCCCGCTGGTGCCCGACATGGTCGCGCTCTGCGACGACGAGTCGGTGATCGGCTCGGAGTTCTACGTGATGAAGCGGGTCGAGGGGATCATCCCGCGACGCGACTTCCCGCCCGGCGTCGAGCTCGACGAGAAGCAGACGCGCGAGCTGTGCACCAACGCGCTCGACGTGCTGATCGACCTGCACGGCGTGGACGTCGACGCGACGCCGCTGGCCGCGATGAACAAGGGCACGGGGTACGTCGAGCGGCAGATCTCCGGCTGGTCGACCCGGTTCCGCAACGCGCACACCGAGGACATCGGCGACTACGAGACGGTGATGGCCTGGCTCGCCGAGCACCAGCCCGACGACGTCGCGAGCTGCATGATCCACAACGACTTCCGCTTCGACAACATCGTGCTGGACAAGGACGACCCGACCCGGCCGGTCGGCGTGCTCGACTGGGAGATGGCCACCGTCGGCGACCCGCTGATGGACCTCGGCGGCACGATGGCCTACTGGGTCCAGGACGACGACGACGAGTTCTTCCGCCAGTTCCGGCGCCAGCCCACCAACCTGCCGGGGATGATGTCGCGCCCCGAGGTCGTCGACTACTACTGCGAGCGCACCGGCTACTCGGTGACGCCGGAGCAGTGGCGCTTCTACGAGGTCTACGGGCTGTTCCGGCTCGGTGTGATCGCGCAGCAGATCTACTACCGCTACTTCCACCAGCAGACCTCCAACGAGGCCTACGCGATCTTCGGCCCGGCCGCGCAGCACCTCGAGCAGCGCTGCAACGCGATCATCGGCGGCTCGTAGTGGGGCAGCTGCTCCTCGTTCGCCACGGCCAGGCGTCGTGGGACTCCGATGACTACGACGTGCTCTCGCCGACGGGCTGGGAGCAGTCGCGGCTGCTCGGCAAGGCACTGGCCGCCCGCGGGATCGTGCCCGACGCCGTGGTCATCGGCGGCATGCGCCGGCACCGCGAGACGGCTGAGGCCTGCCTGGGCGAGCTGGGCGTCGCCCTCGATCCCGAGGTCGACGCGGGCTGGGACGAGTTCGACCACGTGACGATGCTGGGCTCGCACCCGGCGCCGTTCGAGGGTCGCAAGCCGACGAAGGCGGAGTTCCAGGAGTGGTTCGAGGCGGCCACGGATCGCTGGACCGGTGGTTCCCACGACGAGGACTACGCCGAGTCGTTCACCGCCTTCACCTCGCGGGTCGGGTCCGCTCTGCGTCGTACCTCGGAGCGTGAGGGCACCGTGGTCGTGTTCACCAGTGGCGGACCGATCTCGTGGTCGGCCGCCAGCCTCCTCGCCGACGAGCCCGAGGTCGCCGGCCGGCTCTGGCGCCGCCTCAACCCGGTCTGCGTGAACAGCGGCGTCACCCGCCTCGTCACCGGCCGACGCGGCACCACCCTGGTGACCTTCAACGGGCACGCCCACCTCGACGGCGTACCCGACGTGCTCACCTACCGCTGAGCCACGCCGCTCGGTACCTTCCGCGGCCACCAGAACCGGTCGCCGAGCTGCAGCGCCAGGGCGGGGACGAGCACCGTGCGCACGACGAGGGTGTCGAGCAGGACGCCGACGCAGATCACCACGCCGAGCTGGGCGAGCACGACCAGCGGCAGCACCCCGAGGACGGCGAAGACCGCGGCGAGCAGGATGCCGGCGCTGGTGATCACACCGCCGGTCGCGGCGAGGGCACGCAGCATGCCCTGTCTGGCGCCGTGCTCGGCTGTCTCCTCCCAGGTCCGTGTGACCAGGAAGATGTTGTAGTCGACCCCCAGCGCCACCAGGAACAGGAAGGCCAGCAGCGGCATGCCGACGTCCACCCCGCTGAAGCCGAAGACGCCGGTGAACAGCCACCAGCTCGCACCCATCGCGGCGAGGTAGGTGCCGAGGACGGTGAGGACGAGCAGCACCGGGGCGACCACTGAGCGCAGCAGGAGCAGCAGGGCCCCCAGCACCAGCGCCAGGATCACGGGGAAGATCACCCAACGGTCGCGCGTCGAGGCATGGGCCTCGTCGATCGCCTCCGCCACGCTCCCGCCGACGTAGCTGGCGCCGTCGACGTCGTCGAGCGCGCTCCGCATCTGCTCGACCGTTGTCCGCGCCGCGGTGCTGTCGGGTGCGTCCTCGAGCACCACGTCGAGCTCGGTCCAGCCGCCTGCGTCGGCCGTGGCCATCACGGACGCGACCCCGTCGAGGCCCCTCAGCACGGAGGTCGCCTCGTCGGGTGACCGGGTCAGGACGACCGCCGGGTCAGAGCTGCCGGCGGGGAAGTGCTCGGCGAGCCGTTGGCCGGCCGAGATGGCCTCGGGCTTCTGCAGGAACTGCTCGGCGGTGGGCAGCCCCAGCCGGAGGTCGACCAGACCGATGGAGAGGACTGCGAGCAGGGCGATCGTTCCGGCCACGAAGACGGCCGGACGCCGGCTCACGGCGTCACCGACCCGACGCCACAGGGAACGGCCGTCGGCCAGCGACTCCGAGCCCAGCCGCGGCACCTTGGGCCAGAACACCCAGCGCCCGAACAGCACCAGCGTCGCCGGCAGGGCCACCAGGGCGAAGGTCGCGGCGACCATGATGCCGACCGCGCAGGCGACGCCGAGCCCCCGGGTGGTGGGGAACAACGACAGCGTCAGGCTGAGCACACCGAGGACGACCGTCGTGGCGCTGGCGAGCACGGCGTGCGCGGTCTGCCGCAGCGCGACCCGCATCGCCTCGAATCGGTCTCCGATCTCGCGCAGCTCGTCGCGGTAGCGCGAGATCAACAGCAGTGCGTAGTCGGTGCCCGCACCGAAGACGAGCACCGAGAGGATGCCGGTCGTCGACTCGTCCCAGGGGATGTCGAGCCCGGCCAGGGTCCGCGTGGCCAGCACAGCGGCCGCCTGGTCGGCGACGCCCACCACCACCAGCGGGACCACCCACAGGATCGGGCTGCGGTAGGTGAACACCAGCAGGATCGCGACCACGGCTGCGGTGGCTGCCAGCAGGCGGAAGTCGGCCCCGTCGAACACCGCCGCGAGGTCGGCCTGGATCGCCGCCGGGCCGGTCACCCTGGCGCTCACCCCGTCCGGGACCGACCGGTCGAGCTGGTGGCGGAGGTCCGTGACGACGTCGGAGACCGCGGAGGCGCCGGTGGCCTGCACCGAGAGGATGCTGATCGCCGCCTCGCCGTCCTTGCTGGGGATGACCGCCGAGGTCGGGGGGACCGTGACCTTGTCGACGCCCAGGTCCGAGACCACCCTGCCGAGCTCGCCGAGGGTGGCCTTGCCCAGCTCGCCCTGGTCGCTCGTGAACAGCACCACGGCGATCGAGGAGTCCTCCTCGGGGAACCGGTCCCGGATCTGTGCGGCCGTGGTGCTCTCGTATCCCTTCGGCAGGCTGTCGGTCACCGACGGGGTGTGGGTGGCCTGGCCGAGGCCGACGATCAGCAGGATCCCGAAGCCCAGGACGAGCAGGCTGACCACGGCACTGGCGCGCCCCACGATGAGCCGTTGGGCCTTCCGCACGGCGTACACTCCCGGTGTCGCTAGGCAACTAATTAACTAAGTGAGCAATCTAGTGAAGGACCCTACCACTGGAACCGCAGGGCGCAGCAACCCGGAGCTGGTCGACGAGCTGGAACGGAGCTCCACCCTGACGCTGCTGCGACAGCTGACCCGGCTGGCCGAGCAGGCCGCACCCGCGATCGCCCGCAAGGCCTCGCTCACCCACAACGAGCTGCGCGCACTGGAGCACCTGATGGACCAGCCGATGGGCCCGGGCGACCTCGGCCGTGTCCTGGGCGTGAGCTCGGCCGCGGCCTCCGGGATCATCGACCGGCTCGAGACCCGCGGACATGCCCAGCGGGCCTCGCACGCCAGCGACGGTCGACGTACGTCGGTGACGATCAGCCCGAGCGGACGCACCGAGGTGGTCGGCCACCTGATGCCGATGTTCCGTGAGCTGGCGGTGCTCGACCAGGGCCTCAGCGACGAGGACCGGGTGGTCGTCGACCGGTTCCTCGAGGGAGCCGTCCGCGCGCTGCGCGTCATCGTCTGAGCCCTGCGCGCCGTCGTCCGGGGCGCGCTTGGCAGGATGACCCGCATGGCTGACCCGAAGCGCAAGAACGTCCTGATCACCGGAGCGAGCAGCGGGCTGGGGGCCGAGATGGCCCGGCAGTTCGCCGCGCTCGGACACGACCTGGCGCTGTGCGCGCGCCGGATCGAGAAGCTGGACGCGCTCAAGGCGGAGATCGTGGCGGCGCACCCCGAGCGACGCGTCGAGGTGCGCACGCTCGACGTCAACGACGACGACCAGGTCTTCGAGACCTTCCGGTTGTTCAAGTAGGACTTCGGCACCATCGACCGCGTGATCATCAACGCCGGACTCGGCAAGGGCGCCCCGCTCGGCACCGGTCGGTGGGACGCCAACAAGGAGACCGCGATGACCAACTTCGTCGCGGCGCTCGCCCAGTCGGAGGCGGCGATGGAGATCTTCCGCGAGCAGGACGCCGGCCACTTCGTGATGATCAGCTCGATGTCGGCGATGCGCGGGATGCCCAAGACGATGACGACGTACGCCGCCACCAAGGCCGGTGTCGCCCACATCGCGGAGGGACTGCGCAACGAGCTCTACGGCAAGCCGATCAAGGTGACCGTGCTCTACCCGGGCTACATCTCCTCGGAGATGAACGAGCGGGTCGACCCCAAGAAGGCCAAGGGCATGGTCTCCACCGAGAAGGGGGTGCGCTCGATGGTCGCGGCCATCGAGAAGGAGGTCGACTCGGCCTGCGTCCCGCCGCTCCCGTGGGCGCCGATGAGCCTGGTCATGAAGCACGCCCCGCTCGGCGTGCTCAAGAAGATCACCTAGAGCGAGCGCGGCAGCCCGAACCACGGCAGCACCGTGGTCTCGAAGCGGGTCAGGGCCTGGATCTGCTCGTCGACCAGGGTCAGCACCATGAACCCGGTGCCGTGGAAGACGCCGTCCGCCGCGCGGGCGTAGAGGCCGAAAGCAGGCTGCCCGTTGGCGCGCGTCGGCACCGTCCGGTACACCCGGCCCACCTCGAAGAGCAGTGCGAAGAACTCGGCGACCGCGTCGCGACCCTGGTACTCGTGGGGCAGCGGCGGCATCGAGAAGAACACGTCGTCGGTGAACAGCTCGACGAGACCGTCGATGTCGCCGGCCTCGTAGGCGTTGACGAACCGGCCGACGAGGTCGTGCTCCGCGGCCGAGCCCGGCGACGGAGCCGCGCCTGCCTCGGGACGCAGGTCGTGCAGCCGGGCCCGTGCCCGCTTCAGCGCGCTGTTCACCGAGTCGACCGTCGCGTCCAGCATCTCGGCCACCTCGCCGGCGCGGAAGCCGAGGACGTCACGCAGCAGCAGCACGGCCACCTGGCGCGGTGGGAGGTGCTGCAGGGCGGTCACGAAGGCCAGCGAGATGGACTCGGACTGCTCGTACCTCACGTCGGGCCGGGCTTCGTCGACGGCACCGATCATCGTGTCGGGCATCGGGTCCAGCCAGAAGACCTCGCCGAGGCGTGTGGGTCGGGGCAGCGGCATCGGGGGCACTCCGAGCTCTCGGGCTTCTCGGCGGCTGCTCGAGCGGCGGGCGTTGAGGCACTGGTTGGTGGCGATGCGGTAGAGCCAGGTCCGCAGCGAGGAGCGGTGCTCGAAGGCGGCGAGGTTCCGCCAGGCGGCGAGCAGCGTCTCCTGGAGGGCGTCCTCGGCATCCTGGTAGGAGCCGAGCATCCGGTAGCAGTGCAGGCGCAGCTCGTTGCGGAACGGCTGGACGAGCTCGGCGAAGCCCTCCTGGTCCGTGCTCTCGGTCGTCATGGCGCTCGATCCTGTTCGCATACCCGGTACTGACACCGCCGTACGACGGAACTGGGCGCTCGCCCACTGCCCAGTTCGCTCGGTGTGCCGGTGTCTACCCCGTGCAAGGACATCCAACAGCAGCAACGGAAGGACAGGACATGGGACGCATCGTCGTCAGCACGAACGTGACCCTCGACGGGATCAGCCAGGACCCGACGGGGGAGGAGGGCTTCGAGCACGGAGGGTGGTTCCTCGAAGATCACCGAGGCGGACCGCGCCGCGTGGGCGGAGGCCGAGCTCGAGGAGGCCAGGCACGCCGCGGCACTGCTGCTGGGTGGCCGGAGCTACGAGTGGTTCGCGCCCCGCTGGGTGGGCCGCGAGGGCGAGATGGGCGAGCGCCTGACCGCCCTGCCGAAGTACGTCGTCCGCTCCCGCGACGGGCGCACCGACTGGGGACCCACCACGGTCATCGACGGTGACGTGCTCGAGGCGGTGGCCAAGGTGAGGGCGAACGCCTCCGGGGACGTGCTCGTCTACGCCAGCTACGAGCTCGTCCACGCCCTGCTCGAGGGCGGGCTGGTCGACGCGGTGCACGTGATCGTCTTCCCGCACGCCCTCGGCTCAGGCGGCCGGCTGTTCCACGACCTCACCCAGGTGGTGCCGCTGCACCTGACCGGGGTCGAGCGCGTCGGCGAGGAGCTCGTCCGGCTGTCGTACGACGTCGGGCAGGTGAGTACCTGAGCACGGGATCTGAGTAGCAGCACCCTGTCGAGGGCGGCCTCCGGCGACCACGCTGAGGACATGAGTACATCGAGCACGGTCCCGACCACCGGTCGTCTGTGGCTCACCGCACTGGCGCTCGCGCTCTTCGCGGCGGCGATGTGGTTCGCCTGGCTGGGGTGGGACCACGAGTACTACCTCGTCGACGGAGTGGCGCAGGGCCCCTACCGCGCGTGGCAGGTCATCGGGTGCGGGGTGGCGATCGTGACCGCCACGGTCGCCGCCTACCTGTGGACACCGAGGCACAGCGCGATCTTCGTACTCGCGGGAGCGGCCGCCACCGGGTTCGCGGTGCCGTGGGCGTACGACGCCTCCAGCGATGACACCGGCCTGTGGCTGGTCGGGCTGGTCCTGCTGGCGATCGGCGGAGGCCTCGGCCTGAGCGTCGTACTGCTGGTGACCGACGTGCTCGTGAAGTCGGAGCAGACGCCGACCCGCGACCTCGTCGTGTGCGGTGCAGTGACCGTGCTCGCGCTGCTCGTCTTCGCTCCAGCAGCCGTCGTTCCGTTGGCGGCGACGGCCTGGGTGTTCTTCCGAAGGTGGCTCCCGGACCGTCGCCGTGACCGGATCTAGTCGGCGATGTAGAACATCCGCTTGTTGACGAACTCGTCCATGCCCAGCGGGCCGAGCTCACGGCCGAAGCCGCTGCGCTTGACGCCACCGAAGGGCACCTCGGCGCCCTCGCCGGCCGGGGTGTTCACGTTGGACATGCCCACCTCGAGGCGCTCGGCGAGCTTGCGCGCACGCTCGGTGTCCTTGCTGAACACCGCACCACCGAGGCCGTAGTCGCTGTCGTTGGCCAAGGCGAGTGCCTCGTCGTCGCTGGAGACCGAGTAGACGACCGCCACCGGACCGAACAGCTCCTCGCGGTAGGCGCGCATCTCCTCGGTGATCCCGGTCAGCACGGCGGGCGAGTAGTACGCCGCCGGCCCCTCGCCCAGGACACCGCCGGCGTGCAGGGTGGCGCCCTTGCTGACGGCGTCCTCGACCTGCTCGGCGAGCCGCTCGGCCGCGGCCCGCGACGACAGCGGCGCGAAGGTGCCCTCGGCACCCTCGGCGGGATCACCCGGTCGCAGGTCCTTGGCGAGGTCGGTCAGCCGGTTGACGAAGCCGTCGTACACGTCGTCCATCACGATCATCCGCTTGTTGGAGTTGCAGGCCTGGCCGGTGTTGCTGATCCGGGTCTCCCAGGCGAGATCGGCGGCCGCAGCGGCGTCGTCGGTGTCGAGGATGACGTAGGGGTCCGAGCCGCCGAGCTCGAGCACGCACTTCTTCAGGTTCTTGCCCGCGATCGCGGCGACGACCGCGCCCGCGCGCTCCGAACCGGTCAGGGAGACACCGGCGATGCGCGGGTCGCCGATGATCTGCTCGATCTGGTCGTGGGTGGCGAAGACGTTGACGTAGGCACCCTCGGGCAGACCGGCGTCCTTCATGATCTGCTCCACCGCGAGCGCGCACTTCGGCACCGACTCGGCGTGCTTGAGCACGATCGTGTTGCCCAGCATCAGGTTCGGCGCCGCGAACCGGGCGATCTGGTAGAAGGGGTAGTTCCACGGCATGATCCCCAGCAGCGGCCCGATCGGGCAGCTTCTGCACCATGGCCTTGCCACCCGAGAACGTCTTGATCGGCTGGTCGGCTGCGAGCTCGGGGCCCTCGGTCGCGAAGTAGTCGAAGATCTCGCCGCAGAACTCGGCCTCGCCCTTCGACTCCACCAGCGGCTTGCCCATCTCCTCCGTGGCGAGCGCCCCGAGCTCGTCCTGCCGCTCGGCGAACAGCTCACCGATCCGCTTGACGACCTTCGCCCGCTCCGCGATCGGCACGTCCCGCCACACGGCGTACGCCGAGTGCACGGCTGCGAGCGTCGACTCGATCTCCTTCTCGCTCGCGTAGTCGAAGGTCTCTACGACCGTGCCCGTGGCCGGGTTGACCACCTGGTAGACCGGTCCGGATGTCTGGGTGTCGCTCATGACGTGCCTCGCTTCGGGTGTGGCGGCTGTCCTCTGGGTCGAACCTAGCCCCGCGACCCAGGTGTCGCGCAACGGGTCGCTGACAGCCAATCGCGGTGGATGCAGTTTCCGGATAGTCCGATGTGAATGGACCCCATGTGGGAGGCATCGAGGGTCCGGATGCATCGGACTATCCGAGCGCCCTGAGAGCCCGAGCGTGGTGGCTGCCTCAGCCGGACCGCTGCTCGAGGACGCCGGGGTCGCCTGCCGGCAGCCACAGCGGCGTTCTCCCCACGGACGGCTGCAGCCAGCCGCTGCTCTCGGAGAGCTCCTGTGCGCTCGTGACGAACGCGTTGGTCGCCTCCGACGGGTCGTCGTCGCGCCAGGCGACCCACCACGGGTACGCCGGCTGCAGCTCCATCGGCCGGTGGATGGGGATGCCGGCCTCGGCGTACCGCTTGGCGTAGCTCTCGAACTCCATGGTGAACGCGGGCTCGCGGGCGCGCAGCACCGCCGCGAGGCAGTGCTGGAACGTGCCGGGGTTGCCCCGCCAGCGCAGCGCGACCCGGGTCTCGCGCTCGAAGGCGGCGAGGTACTCACCGTGCACGTTGAACAGGCCCGACCCCGCCGCGTCGGCGAACACCTCGACCGGACGCTCGTGCAGCGAGACGGAGTCGCGCGCGTCGTCACCGGGTCGACCCACCAGCCACAGTGGCTCGAGCCGGAGCAGACGGCGCTGCCACCCGGTGGGTCGTTCGGCCAGCATCTTCGGGGTGACGCGCAGGACGGCCACGTCGAGCTGCTCGGACAGGAGCGCGTCGAGCTGGCGGGCGCTGTCCATGGAGCGTTCGACGAGCTGTACGTCGTCGTACTCGCTGGAGAAGGCATCGGCCACCTGACGGCTCGTGTCGAGCTCGAAGATGTGCGCGATGCGCACGGTGTTGGTCTCCGGCGTACGGCGCATCCGGTCGGCGAGGGCGAGCAGCTGACGGGCGTCCTCGAGGAAGCGTTCGCCGCGCGCGGTGAGCTCGACGTGTCGGCTGTCGCGGACGAGCAGCTGGGTGCCGACCTCGTTCTCGAGCTTGCGGATCTGCTTGGAGAGCGCGGGCTGGCTGATGTAGAGCTTCGCGGCGGCCCGGCCGAAGTGCAGCTCGTCGGCGACCGCGACGAAGTACCTCACCAGCCGTATGTCGAGGTCCATCCCACGCCATCCTTCCCCTGCGTCACGGTAGTGGGGCCGAACTGGTCTCGACCAGCGTGGTTATCGATCGCGACCGGATGGGTCTTGGACGCCGCGTGGGTGGCGGGTGTTGCCTCGAGGCGTGACCTCCCTCCTCCGACCGCGGCTGCGGTCGACCTTCGTGGCCGTCGTGTCCCTGCTGCTCGTCCTGTTCGTCTCCGCCGGCGCGGATGCCGGCAGTGCCGGCGGCAAGAGCCATCCCGAAGCCGACGATCGTGCTCGTCCACGGCGCCTGGGCCGACAGCTCCAGCTGGAGCGACGTCGTACGACGGCTGCAGCGCGCGGGCTACACCGTGGACGTCCCGCCGAACCCGTTGCGGTCGCTGCCCGGCGACTCGGCGTACATCGCCAGCTATCTGCAGACGATCCAGGGTCCGATCGTGCTCGTCGGACACTCCTACGGCGGCGCCGTCATCTCCAACGCCGCCCTGGGCAATCCCCAGGTCAAGGCGCTCGTCTACGTGAACGCCTTCATCCCCGACCAGGGCGAGTCCGTGCAGCAGCTCGCGGGAGCCCAGCCCGGGTCGGCCCTCGCCGTGGCGGACCCCACCACCGTGTTCTCGCTGGTGCCCTATCCCGGCGCGCCGGCCGGTGACTTCGACGCCTACATCCTGCCGAGCGTCTTCCGCACGGCGTTCGCCAACGACCTCGGCGCCAAGGAGGCGGCGGTGCTCGCCTCGACGCAACGCCCCGCGACGCTGAGCGCCCTGGGCACGCCGTCGGGTCCGCCGGCCTGGAAGTCCATCCCCAGCTGGGCGTTCGTCGGCACCCTCGACCACGTGCTGCCTCCGGCGGAGCAGCAGATCATGGCCGAGCGCGCGGGCTCGCACATCACCCGCGTGAAGGCATCACACCTCTCCATGGTCTCCAGGCCCGGCCCTGTCACCGACGTGATCCTCGCGGCCGCGCACTCCGTCCACTGACCCCACCCCCAGACCCACCAACCCCAGACCCGAGAAACCCCGACAACCCAAGGAGTCGTCATGACCGAACCCGGCACACCAGTGGTCTTCATCCACGGCCTGTGGCTGCACGCCACCAGCTGGGGCCCCTGGCTCGACCTGTTCCGCGAGGCGGGCTACGAGCCGACCGCGCCCGGCTGGCCCAACGAGCCGGACACCGTCGCCGCGGCCCGCGAGAACCCCGACGTGGTGGCGAACACCAGCATCGACGAGGCGGTCGCGCACTACGCCGAGGTGATCGCCGGGCTCGGCCGGCCGCCGATCGTGATCGGCCACTCGTTCGGTGGACTGATCACCGAGAAGCTGCTCGGCCAGGGCATCGGTGCCGCGGGCGTGGCCATCGACCCGGCCCAGATCAAGGGCGTCCTGCCGTTGCCGCTCGCCCAGCTCCGGGCGGGCCTGCCCGGTCTCGGCAACCCGGCCAACCTGCACAAGTCCGTGTCGTTGACGAAGAAGGAGTTCCGCTTCGGGTTCGGCAACGAGCTTCCGGAGGAGGAGTCCGACGCCCTCTACGACGCGTGGACGATCCCGTCGCCGGCCCGGCCCCTGTTCCAGGCCGCGGCGGCCAACTTCGTGATGCACTCGCAGGCCAAGGTCGACACCGACAACTCCGAGCGCGGACCGCTCCTGCTGATCTCGGGGACCAAGGACCACACCGTTCCCGACGTGGTGACCCGCTCGACGTTCAAGCAGTACCGCGACTCGACCGCGGTCACCGAGCTGCGCCAGTTCGAGGGCCGTGGCCACTCGCTCACCGTGGACAGTGGCTGGAAGGACGTCGCCGACGCCGTGCTCGACTGGCTGAAGGTCCAGGGGCTCTGAGGGTTCGGGTCAGGACATGGACCTGGGACTCGACGGCCGCGTCGCCGTCGTCACCGGCGCGAGCAAGGGGATCGGCCTGGCCATCACGCGGGCGCTGGTGGCCGAGGGTGTCCGGGTGGTCGCGGGTGCCCGCGAGTCGAGCGAGCAGCTCGACGAGCTGGCCGACCAGGGCAGCGTCCAGCCGGTGCTGGTGGACCTCGGCACCGCTGACGGGTCCGGCCGAGCTGGTCGGCGTCGCCCTGAAGGACGGCGGCGTCGACATCCTGGTCAACAACGTCGGCCAGGTCTCCCCGAGGCTCAACGGCTTCCTGATGGTGACCGACGACCAGTGGCTGCACTCGATCAACCTCAACCTGATGGCCGCCGTACGGACCACCCGGGCCGCCCTCCCGGCGATGCTCGCCGCCGGCCACGGCGCCATCGTGACGACCAGCTCGGTCAACGCGTTCCTGCCCGACCCCGGCGTGATCGACTACAGCGCCGCGAAGGGAGCGCTCACCAACTTCTGCAAGGCGCTCTCCAAGGAGGTCGGGCCGAGCGGGATCCGGGTGAACACGGTGAGCCCGGGTCCGGTCGCCACCGACCTCTGGCTGGGTACCTCCGGCGTGGCTGCCGCCGTCGGCAAGGCCAGCGGTCGTACGCCGGAGACGGTCGCCCAGGAGGCAGCGGACATGTCCGTCACCGGTCGCTTCACCCGCCCCGACGAGGTCGCCGCGCTGGTCGTGATGCTCGCCAGCGATCGCGCCATGGGGAACGTCACCGGGTCCGACTTCGTCGTGGACGGTGGGCTGACCACGGAGACGTGACGCCGCCCGCCACGGCGTGGCGCCCGCCGGTCTCAGCCCGTCAGGCCGAGGGCGGCCACGAACACGCCGACCACGATCATGATCGTCGCGCTGATGGCCCTCGAGTGGGCACTCATCCAGGCGTTCACCGAGACGAGACGCGGCTCCATCCGGCGTGCGGAGAGGATCGTCGCCACCACGAGGACTCCCACCGTGGCGGTGGCGACCACGGTGTAGAGGAGCAGCAGGACGAGGTTCTCGTCGAAGGCCAGGTTCGCGTCGCTGACGACGAGCCCGGCGGCGGCGGCCAGGAGCACGGCCTTCGGACGAAGGTTCAGCGCGAGGCCGATGCCGAACACGGGCACCGGTCCCACGTCGCTGATGCCGTGCAACCAGCCCGGCCTCCGCGCGCTGTTCACCACCCGGTGTCGACGCGCGAGGCTCACCAGGCCCAGCACCACCAGGGCGATGCCCGTCACCACCTCGAGCTTCCCGACGACCTCGTGGTGATGCCGGGGTCGTCCTGGAAGCGCCTGCCCCGCCACGGTCGCCAGGGTGACGGCGGCGAAGGTGCCGATCACCGTGCCGGTCAGGAAGGCCAGTCCGGAGCGGGTGCGCGTCTTCGAGAGCAGGAAGAAGATCGTCGCGCTGATGGTGACCGTGCTCAGGGCGGACGCGAGGGCCAGCGGTAGCAGCTGCAGCAGCGCCTTGCCCATCGACTCCCCAATCGCCCGCAACGAGTGCCCGTGCGAGCGGCACGTCCATCATGATGGCGCTTCACGGCGCCAGATGGACATCCCCCGTCGTGCTCACCGTGGCGGTCAGGCGGCGGAGCGCTCCGCGTCGGGTCGGCGCCGCAGGTGTGCGTGCTGGAGCGGCTGCGGGACGTACGCCGCCTGGTCCGGCGCCCCGACGTCGCGGCCGGGAGGGACGATCTCGTCGATGCGGTCCAGGAGGTCGTCGTCGAGCCTGACCTCGACCCCGGCCAGCAGGTCGTCGAGCTGCTCCATGGTGCGCGGCCCGATGATGGCGCTGGTGACGCCGGGGTGGGCGATCGCGAACGCCATGGCGAGGTGCGTCATCGGCAGCCCGGCCTCCTCGGCGAGGGGCACGATCTGCTCGACGGCGTCGAGCCGCTGCTCGTCGCTGAAGCTGGTGAAGATGCCGGCCCGGCGGAGGTCGGTGTCCTGGTTCTTGCGGAGGCGTCCGGTGAGCATGCCCTTGGCCAGCGGGCTCCAGACCAGCGTGCCCATCCCGTAGCGCTGCGCCACCGGCAGCACCTCGCTCTCGATGCCACGGTTCAGGATGGAGTACGGCGGCTGCTCGGTGCGGAACCGCACCAGGCCACGCCGCTCGGCCACCCACTGGGCCTCGACGATCTCCGACGCCGGCATCGTGGAGGACCCGATCGCGCGGACCTTGCCGCTGCGCACCAGGTCCGACAGTGCGGACAGGGTCTCCTCGATGTCGGTCTCGGGGTCGGGTCGGTGGATCTGGTAGAGGTCGATGTGGTCGGTCTGCAGGCGACGCAGGGAGTTCTCGACCTCGGTGACGATCCAGCGCCGGGACAGGCCCTGCTGGTTGGGGTCCTCGCCCATCGGGCCGTGCAGCTTGGTGGCCAGGACGACGTGGTCGCGACGTCCCTTCAGGGCCTTGCCCACGATCTCCTCGGACTCGCCGGCGGAGTACCGGTCGGCGGTGTCGACGAAGTTGATCCCCGCGTCCAGTGCCTTGTGGATGATCCTGATCGAGTCGTCGTGGTCGGCGTTGCCGATGCCCCCGAACATCATCGCGCCCAGCGCGTAGGGGGTCACCTTGATGCCGGTCCGGCCGAGAGTGCGGTACTGCATGGAGGTCTCCTCTGGCACCGCGGCGGTGCCGTACCATCGATGGAAACGGGACACTGTCCCGCTACCAACCGACGATATGGGACAGTGTCCCGGTTAGCAAGGAGAGACGTGCCCCGGGTCGACGCGCAGCGCAACATCGACGCACTGGTGGCCGCCGCGAAGGACGAGTTCACGGCCCACGGCGTCGACGTCAACGTGCGCGCCATCGCGGCCCGTGCCGGCGTGGGCACGGCGACCCTCTACCGGCACTTCCCCCAACGTGCTGACCTCATCGCGGCGGTCTTCCGACGCGAGATCGACGACTGTGCGGCCGAGGCGACCCGGCTGGCGGACTCTCACGATCCCGACCAGGCGCTCGAGCTCTGGCTGCAGCGCTACACGCAGTTCGTGGCGACCAAGCACGGGCTGGCCGCGGCACTGCACTCGGGCGATCCCGCCTACAGCACCCTGCCGACGTACTTCCACCAACACCTCAGCCCGGCGCTCGAGACCCTGCTGCAGAACGCCGAGTCGGCGGGCGCGATCCGGGGGGACGTCGATCCCCACGACCTGCTCGGCGCGGTCGCGAACCTGTGCATCCCGCCGCCCGGGTCGGACGACCCCACGCGCCCGCAGCGGATGGTCGGGCTCCTCCTCGACGGCCTGCGGTACGGCGGACGGATCAGGTCGACACCACGGAGGTGACCCGTGTCAGTCGCTGGCGAGGAGGGCTCGGGTCGGGCACGGCTGCACGGGACCGCGCGAGGGCGTCCGTCGCCTCGCGCTCGACGAAGATGGGGACGAAGTGGCGGATCGGTCGTCCGTCGTACGCCCGGTGGGCCTCGGAGAGGACCCGGTCGATCTCCTCGCCCGGAACGTCGGGGTACCGCCGGCGCAGTCGTGCGGCCACGGCCTTCATGGCCGCTTCCTCCTCGGGTTCCATCCACCCATGGAACGCCCATGGGCGTCTCCGTGTCGATGGGCCTTTGGTCCCGACTTCGGGGGACCCCGTCACCCCGCCAGAA
>CAWCQB010000027.1:0-42517 GCA_963797505.1 uncultured Actinomycetota bacterium
GACGCTCACGCTGAGCAAGTCGCTCGGGTCGCAGGGCGGCGCGGTGCTGTCCTCGCCGGCGGTCCGTGAGCACCTCGTCAACCGGGCGCGGCCGTTCATCTACGACACCGGGCTGGCGCCCGCCGCCGCCGGTGGCGCGCTGGCGGCGCTGCGCGTGGTCGAGGACGAGCCCGAGCGGGTGGCGCGGGTCAACGAGATCTCCGGCCGTGCTGGCCCGGGCCTGCGGCGTCGAGCAGCCGGCGGGTGCTGTCCTCGCGGTGCCGATGCCGGGTCCGCTCGAGGCGGTGGCGGCGGTCGAGAAGGCTGCCGGCAACGGCGTACGCATCGGCTGCTTCCGGCCGCCCTCCACGCCTGACGGGATCTCGCGGCTCCGGCTCACCGCCCACGCCCAGCTCGACGACGACGAGCTCGCGCGGGCGGTCGGGGTGCTGGACGAGCTGCTGTGACCGTCCTCTTCGTCACCGGCACCGACACCGAGGTCGGCAAGACCGTGGTCACCGCGGCCCTCGCGGCCGTGCAGCTGTCCCTCGGGCGGACGGTCGCGGTGGTGAAGCCCGCGCAGACCGGCATCGGTCCGGACGAGGACGGAGACCTGGCAGAGGTACGCCGCCTGGCCGGGGAGGTCTCGACCTACGAAGGGGTCCGGCTGCCCGACCCGCTCGCCCCGGACACCGCTGCGCGCGTCGCCGGGCTCGAGCTGCCCGGCCTCGCCACGCAACGCGGCCTGATCGACCGGGTCGCCTCCGACCACGACGCGACCCTCGTGGAGGGCGCCGGCGGCGTGCTCGTCAACCTCGGCGAGAACTGGAACCTGGTCGACCTCGCCGACTCCGTGCGGTACGCCGGCCACCAGGTCGTCTTCGTCGTGGTGGCCCGGGCCGGGCTCGGCACCCTCAACCACGCGGGCCTGACGGTGCAGGCGATCCAGGCGCGTGCGCTGGAGGTGGCCGGCGTGGTCGTCGGCTCCTGGCCCGCAGAGCCCGGTCTGGCCGAGGAGCAGAACCTCCTGGACCTGCCGCGGGTCACCGGGGTCCCGGTGCTCGGCCAGGTCCCGGAAGGTGCAGCCGCGCTGCCGGTCCGCGCGTTCCGGCGGGGTGCCCTCGACTGGGTCCCAGACATCTGACCGACATCTGAGGAGCTAACCGATGTCGCGGGTGCGGTAGCGCTGCCAGGCGACCACGACCAGCACCGCCGCGATCGCGGTCAGCACCAGCGCCGGTCCGATCTCGAAGTCCTCGAGCGGCATCCGGGGAGCGTGGCTGTACGGCGAGAGGTCCAGCACCCAGCTCGGCAGGTTCAGCAGCTCGCCGATCTGGCCGAGCGTCCCGAACAGCACCACGATGCCCCAGCCCAGCAGCGCCCATCGGCTCCGGAGCGCGAAGCACAGCAGCGCCAGCGCGACCACGGCCCACACGGCAGGTGCCTGCGAGAGCGCCGAGGCGACCAGCCGACCGAACGAGTGGTCGCTGTCGTTGCCGACGCCCAGGGCGAGCGCGACGCCGCACGACGAGCAGCAGCCACGTCACCGCGCCCAGCGCCACCAGCGTGGTGGCGAGGAACGCGCGCGAGCGCGACGTGGCGGTGGCCAGCACCTGCTCGGTGCGGCCGTCGTGCTCGTCGCTGCCGCCGTGGTTGACCACCGCGACCGCGAAGCAGGTCACCACCAGGGCCAGCACGGAGATGACCGCGCCCAGCAGGGTGTCGCGGAACGCGCCGGCGCCGCCGATGCGCTCGCAGCAGGTCCTGGACGGTGCCGGAGTCGAACGCGTCGAAGCTGGGCGTGATCGCCCCGAACACGAGTCCGGTCACGGCGATCCCGATCGTCCAGCCGAGCGAGCATCGGCGTGTGCAGGCGCAGGCTGAGCGCGATCGCGTCGGCCAGCCGCGGCGAGCCGGTGGCCGGTCCCGGTCGCGGCGCGAGCATCCCGGAGCCGAGGTCACGACGGGCGCGCAGGAGCCGGGCGGCCGCCGACGAGGACGACCGCCAGTGCGACGTACAGCAGCAGCACCCACCACCGGGTGTCGCTGTAGGCGCGCAGCTGGGTGTTCCAGCCGAACGGCGTGAGCCAGCTCAGCCAGGACGCGTCGGTGGTGTCGCCGACGGCGCGGAGCACGAACAGCACGCCGATGGCGCCGGACGCGATGCCCGCGCAGGTCCGCGAGCTCGCCGAGAGCTGGCAGGCCACGAGCGTGAGGCCGACCGCCACCAGGCCGATGCCGGCCCAGGACGCCCCGAACGCCAGCGACCCGGCCAGCGGGAGCCCGGCTGCGGTGTTGACGAGGGCTGCCAGCACGCCGAGCAGCACGGCCACGCCCGCGCCGAAGGTGAGGGCAGCGGTCAGGGGTGCCTCGCTGGTGATGGCCGTGCCGCCGAGCAGCTCCGCCTGGCCGTTCTCCTCGTCGAGCCGGGTGTGCCGGCGTACGACGAAGAGCATCATGATCGCGACGAACACGGCGTACAGCACCGTCATCTTGGTCATCGCCAGCTCGCCGGTGCTGTGCACGTCGAGGATCGGCCCGTAGAGCGCGACGATCCCGGGACTGGCGTTGATCGCCTCGGCGGCCTTCACCCGCTCGGCCTCGGTGGGATACAGGCCCGGGCACGGACGCGGCCGAGGCCAGGTCGACGAGCAGCAGCACGGCCAGCCAGACCGGCACCATCACCCGGTCGCGTCGTACGGCCAGACGGACCAGCAGGCCGGTGCCCGGCCCGCGGCCCGCCATCGCTCACGCGTGCTCATCGCCGGGGCCCCGCGGGCTCCGTCCGGTACACGTCGAGGAACAGCTCCTCCAGCGTCGGCGGGGTGCTGGTCAGCGACTGGACGCCGGCCGCGGTCAGGGCCGCGAGCACGGCGGCCATCCCGTCGGGGTCGACCGAGCAGGTGACCGACCGATGCCGTCGACCTGGACGTCGTGCACCCCGGCGATCCGCGCCGAGGTCCGGCACCGGACCGGACACCTCGGCCCGCACCTTGTTGCGGCGCAGGTGGCGCAGGTCCTGCGAGCGTCCCGGACTCGACGGCGCGGCCGTCGCGGATGATCGTCACCCGGTCGGCGAGCCGCTCGACCTCGCTGAGGATGTGGCTGGAGAGCAGCACCGTCGCGCCGGCGGCCGTGTGCTCGGCGACGCACTCGTTGAAGACCTGCTCCATCAGCGGGTCCAGCCCCGAGGTCGGCTCGTCGAGGATGAGCAGGTCGGAGCGGGTGGCGAACGCGGCGACGAGCGCGACCTTCTGCCGGTTGCCCTTGGAGTACGCGCGCCCGCGCTTGGTCGGGTCGAGCTGGAACCGCTCGAGCAGCTCCGCGCGTCGGGAGCCCGGCCCCTCGGGATCGGCGCCGCGCATGCGCAGCAGCAGGTCGATCGTCTCGCCGCCGCTGAGGTTGGGCCACAGCGCGACGTCGCCCGGCACGTAGGCGAGGCGTCGGTGGATCGCGACGGCGTCGCGCCAGGGGTCGAGGCCGAACACCTGCGCCGTGCCGCCGTCGATGCCGAGCAGGCCGAGCAGCGACCGGATGGTGGTCGACTTCCCGGCCCCGTTGGGGCCGAGGAAGCCGTGGACCTCACCCGGGGAAACGGTGAGGTCGAGTCCGTCGAGGGCGCGGAACTGGCCGAACTTCTTGACCAGGCCGCTGACCGAGATGACAGGCGAATCCATGCCCCGACCCTACTCCTACTTTCAGATCTTTCTGAATCTTGTAACATCACCGTATGAGCCGCGAGTCGCACGCCTTCGTCGAGCGGATGGGCGGTGCCCTGACCCAGGCCGGACTCCCCCGGCTCCCGTCCCTCGTCTTCTCTGCGCTGCTCGTCGACGACGACGGCCGGATGACCTCGGCGGAGCTCGCCGCGGCCCTCGAGGTCAGCCCCGCCTCGGTCTCGGGCGCGGTGAACTACCTGGCCCAGCTCGGGATGCTCCGCCGCGAGCGCGAGCGCGGCTCACGCAAGGACGTGTACGTCGTGGACGACGACGCCTGGCACGGCGCCCTGATGCGTCGCGACCAGCTCTACGCGCCGATGATCGCCGCCCTCACCGCCGGCCTCCGCGACCTCGGCACGAGCTCCCCCGCCCACGAGCGACTCCTGCTGACCCGCGAGTTCCTCACCTTCGTCAACGACGAGATGGCCGGGCTGGTCGAGAAGTGGGAGCAGCGCCGAACGGAGATCACCGGCGCATAGGAAGAACGATCGCGACGCCTGGTCACCGCACGTCCGCGGCCTCGCGAGCCGGGGCACGGCGCCCAGGCGCCGGGCACACGGCGATGGCGCTCTCGAGCAGGTCCCGCAGCCGGGCATCGCGGTCCGGACCGCCGCTCGCCGCGATGCCGTCGACCGCGCACCGGATCAACGTGGGAGCGCTCCGGGCGGTGAAGACACGACGGGAAATGCTCGGGAGCACCATGAGCCGCTCGGCCCAGACGACGGCGCCGGGCACGAGATCGAGCGCCACCCGGATCTGGCGACCGGTCTCCGCCAGCTCGGGACCCCCGTCAGCGCAGAGCTGCTCGGCACGCAGGAGGCCGGCCGCGAGGACGCGTTGCGTCTGCTCGGGCACGTCGAGGATCGGGGTTGCGGCCGCGACCACCGGGAGCCTCAGCCAGGTCTGGTCGTCGCCGCGACGGCCCACCACCGACGGGATCAGCGGCACCAGCTGTTGGCGCCCCTCATCACTGACCACGTCGTTGACGTGCCGGGCAAGCTGCGCGAGCAAGGGGTGGGTGCAGGAGGGGTGGTCGCTCCAACGCTCCCCGGCCAGGTAGGACGCGAACTCCATGAAGCACGCGCCGCGTCGTGGCGAGCGGTGCTTGCCACGGGACAGGACCGGGACACCGTCAGGAACGAGCGAAGGATTCATCTCGACCTCCTCCCCCGAGCATGCGACTGTCCGGCAGCAGGATCAAGGCCGCAGCGTCGGCAATCATCGACTCCGGGGCGCCGGGCGACAACGCGCCGCCCGAGGTCGGCACCGCGCCGACGACCGATCGAGGATAGGGGCTGGACCAGTCGCGGTGCGCCGCCCTAGGCGTCGGCGAGTGGCTCGCTTCGTCGACCCGGCACTCCGAACTCCCGGGCCAGCACACCGCGGAGCTCGGCGATCATCGCCTCGACGCCGCCCTTCTCGATGTAGCCGTGCGCCCCCAGCGCCATGGCGCGATCGATGGCGCCGCTGGACCCGGTGAAGGCCGACAGCATCACCACGATCGATCCGGGTGACTCCTCGCGGATGAGGGTCAACGCCTGGAGCCCGTCCATCACCGGCATCGCGATGTCGAGCAGCACCAGGTGCGGCTTGTGGGCGGCCACCGCCGCGACGCCGGAGTCCCCGTCGGGCGCCTCCGCCACGATCGTGAAGTCGGCCTCCCTCTCCAGCGCGAGTCGCACCAGCAACCGCAGATCGGCCGAGTCGTCCACCAATACGACACGAATCGGACTCGCGACCTTCAGCGTCACCAGACCCTCCTTGAGGCCTCAACGAGATTTCGCCCACGCTAGCCGTGGACGGCTCGCTGAGGGAGCAAAACAGAGGGGATGGATGGGTCCGAAGCCGTCTCATGGTGTGGTCGGGGGCCAGGCACTACCGTGACGGGCAGGCGCGGGGAGGTGTCGGATGCCGGAAGGCCGTCCAGGAGCAGACGGGGAGGAACGAGCGGGCGCAGGGCTGCGCATCCTCGTGGCCGACTCGCTGCCGCAGAACGCCATCGACGAGCTCGAGGCCCGCGGGCACGAGTGCGTCGTCGACGCCGGTCTCGCCGACTCCGATCTCGCGGACCGCATCCGCGGGTTCGACATCCTGGTCGTCCGCAGCACCAAGGTGAAGAAGGGCGTCTTCGCCAACGCCGACCGGCTGGCCCTGGTCATCCGGGCCGGTGCCGGCACCAACACCATCGCGACCACCGCGGCCGCGGCGAGAGGCGTGCTCGTCGCCAACGTGCCCGGTCGCAACTCCGCTGCCGTCGCCGAGCTGACCATGGGCTTGCTGCTGGCCGTCGACCGGCGGATCCCGGACAACGTCGTCGACCTGCGCGCCGGACGCTGGGAGAAGAAGACCTACGGCAAGGCTGCGGGGCTGCTCGGGAAGACCATGGGCATCATCGGGCTCGGCTCGATCGGGCTCTCCGTCGCGGAGCGAGCCGTGTCGTTCGGCATCAAGGTGCAGGCCCTGGAGAAGCCGCGCGAGGCGTACGTCGAGACGCGCATCGCCGAGCTGGGCATCACCATCTGCTCCTCCCTGGAGGAGCTGCTCACGACCTCCGACATCGTCTCCCTGCACGTCCCCTCGGCATCGGAGACCAAGCTCCTCGTCGACAAGACCTTCCTCAGCCACCTGCGTCCCGGAGCGATCCTGCTGAACACCTCGCGCGGCGACGTCGTCGACGAGGTGGCCCTGCTGGAGGCCCTCGACGCGGGATCGGTGCGGGCCGGTCTCGACGTCTACGACGACGAACCCGGTGGCGGCAAGGCGGAATGGAGCTCCGCCCTGGCCCAGCACCCCGGTGTCGTGGGGACACACCACATCGGCGCCTCGACCGAGCAGGCGCAGCTCGTCCACCGCCGCGGGCGTCGTCGAGATCGTCGACGCCTTCGTCGAGGGCGAGGCACGCAACTGCGTCAACCTCGCACCCAACCGGCTCGGGTCGGTGACGCTGACCATCCGGCACCTCGACCGTCCCGGCGTGCTCGCACGCGTCCTCGACCTGCTCAGCGTGGCCAGGCTGAACGTCGAGCACATGGAGAACCGGGTGTTCCGTGGCGGCGAGGCGGCGATGGCCACCATCGATGTCGCGGGCTCCGTCCCCGAGGGCCTGCTCGCCGATCTCGGCGCGATCCCCAACGTGCTCGGTGTCTCCGCTGCTCCGTTCGCGGGGTCGCCCGGGCAGGAGCACGACGGGTCCGCCTCCGCCGTACGCCCTCTCAACGCGCGGATCGTCCGCCAGGACGACGCCGTCGCCCACGTCTCCCAGATGCTCGACGCGCTGCCGCCCTCCGAGCGGTCCTCGGACTCGCAGGCCCATGCGGGACCCCCGCGCGCGTTCGACCCGGACGCCTACGAAGGCGGGACGGCGGCGCTCTACCTCTACCGGCTCCGCCGGGGGGACGAGGAGCACATCGGCGTGGTGAGCGACGTGAGTGCCGAGGCGTTCGTCGACGGCCAGGTCCGCGGCCACGAAGCGGTGCAGCCCGACCGGGTCGAGGCCCTCGTGCAGCACTTCACCTCGGCCGCGGTGCGATCGGAGCTGGTGGCGCTGCTGCACCGCCACGGACCCGCGGTCGACGCGGCCAAGGCCGAGACCGTCGGCACCCCGCCGCTCGTGCAGTTCACCGGACCGGACGAGTGGGAGCAGACGGTGTGGCGCGTGCCCGACTCCCTGAGCGCGGTGCTGTCGGCCGAGCTCGGCGGGGGCGTCCACTACATCGCCGACGGCCACCACCGCGTCGCCGCGAGCCTCGACGTGTGGCGCGCCGCCGGACAGCCCGCCGAGGCCGGGGTGATGTGCGTGATCTACCCGCTCGACGGGTTGCGGCTGCTCGCCTTCCACCGCCGCATCACCGGCCCGGTCCGGCCGCAGACGCTGCGCACCCTGCTGTCGGCCGACTTCGAGCTGCGGGAGATCGACGGCCCGGACGAGGCCACCGGCTGCTTCGCGGTCTACGTCGAGGGCCGCTGGTACGACGCGTCGTACACCGGCACCCGCCTGCCGGGTGCCGCCGGCCTGGACATCGCCATCCTCAACGACCACGTCATCCAGCCCCTGCTCGGCCTCGACGAGCTGGTCGGCAACACGCTCGAGATCGTCTCGGCGCTGTCGAGCGTGGCGGGCCAGGCACGGGCGTGCGACGAGGACGGCGGCGCGCTGTTCGTGCTCCGGCCGCCGCCCCTGGAGCAGCTGACCGACGTGGCTGACCGGGGCGAAGTGATGCCACCCGAAGACGACGTACTTCGACCCGAAGCCGTACGCCGGGATCTTCCTCCGCTAGAGGAGACGGCTCGATCTGCGGGAACTGCCGCTGGAGCGCGCGCAGGTGCGGGGCGACGGCGGGGTGGCGGTACTTCCCGGCCAGCGCGCCTTCTCCCCTGGCCACCTGGGCCAGCGCCCACTCGGCTCGGGTGACGACGCTGTAGACCGCGGTCACCCGAGCAGCGAGGGTGACCGCGTCGGCGTCGACGTCGGGTCCGGCGCCGTCGAGGAACGTGTCGAGCAGCACGCCGAACTCCTCACGGCTCGACAGCGCGAAGTACCCGAGGTCCGCACCGATCGGTCCCGAGCCGAAGCACTGCCAGTCGACGGCCACGACGTCCTCGCCACGGGCCGCGACGAAGTTCGTGGGTACGGCGTCGCCGTGCACCCGACCCTGGGGCGCCTCCGCGCAGAGCGAGAGCCAGTGTCCGCGCCGGTCCCACAGCCGGTCGGTCACGTCGGCGAGCGTCGTCCTCGCCAACGTCGGCCAGCCGCCGCGCTCGGCAGCCATCGCGAGGCGGTCCTCCAACAGCCGTCGCGCAGCCCACGCCGGTGCGTCGTACGGCGCCGCGGCGAACCGTCCGAGCGCACGCGCCACGAACAGCCCCGGCGGCGACTCCCCCGCCACCTCGACGCTCCACACGGTGACGCCCTCGTCGTCCTCCTCGACCTGTCCGAACTCGGGCGGCACCAGCCCGACGTGGCCGATCGCCGAGGGATCGCGCGCGACCTCGGCCTCGCGCCGCCAGTACCCCGCGTGTGCCGGATCGAGCAGCGCCGAGCTGGTCCGGTCGGGGGCCTCCAGCCGCTTGACCACCCAGGAACGGCCCGCGACATCGGCCAGCCAGACACCGGCGCTCGAGGGGCCTCCGGCGCCCGGCAGCCTGCGCCACGAGGGGTCCGGCTCCCACATGGCCCGCTCCCCTCACGCGTCGGTCGTGCTCATCCTGACAGAGCCGACCACCGCCGGCCTTGTTTCAGGTAGGCGGCACGCGGGGTACGGGGACCACATGACCCAAGCCACGGAGTCCCCCACCCCGGCCCTGCAGAAGGGCCTCAAGCAGCGCCACCTGACGATGATCGCGATCGGGGGCGTCATCGGAGCCGGGCTCTTCGTGGGCTCCGGGGTGGTGATGAACGAGACCGGACCGGCCGCGTTCCTCAGCTACCTGATCACCGGGCGTGCTGATCATCCTGGTGATGCGGATGCTCGGCGAGATGGCGACGGCCAACCCCTCGACCGGTTCCTTCGCGGACTACGCACGCCGGGCGCTCGGCGGCTGGGCGGGGTTCTCGGTGGCGTGGCTCTACTGGTACTTCTGGGTGATCGTCGTCGGCTTCGAGGCGGTCGCCGGCGCGAAGATCCTCACCTTCTGGTTCGACGCCCCGCTCTGGATCCTCTCCCTCGGGCTGATGGTGCTGATGACGGCCACGAACCTCTTCTCCGTGGGGTCCTACGGCGAGTTCGAGTACTGGTTCGCCGGCATCAAGGTGTTCGCGATCATCGCCTTCCTCGTCCTCGGCACCCTCTTCGTGGTCGGGCTCTGGCCCGACCAGGGCTTCGACGTCAGCAACCTCACCGACCACGGCGGCTTCCTGCCCAACGGCGTCGGCGCGATCTTCTCGAGCATCGTGGTGGTCGTGTTCTCGATGGTCGGCGCCGAGATCGCCACGGTCGCGGCGGCCGAGTCGCACGACCCCGAGAAGGCGATCGCGAAGGCCACCCAGTCGGTGATCTTCCGGGTGGGCACCTTCTACGTCGGCTCGATCTTCCTGCTGGTGTGCATCGTCCCGTGGAACGACAGCGAGCTCGGCGCCTCGCCGTACGTCGCGGCCTTCAAGGCCATGGGCATCCCGTACGCCGACGACGTCATGAACGCCGTCGTGCTGACCGCCGTGCTGTCGTGCCTGAACTCCGGTCTCTACACGGCCTCGCGGATGCTGTTCGTGCTCGCCGCCCGGCGCGAGGCACCGATGCGCCTGATCACGGTGAACGGTCGCGGCGTCCCGGTCTGGGCGATCCTCGCCTCCACGGTGGTCGGCTTCCTGAGCGTGATCGCGGCGTACGTCTCCCCCGACACGGTGTTCACCTTCCTGCTGAACTCCTCGGGCGCCGTCATCCTGTTCGTCTACTTCCTGATCGCGGTCTCCCAGTTCGTGCTGCGTCGTCGTACGCCGGAGGAGGACCTCACCGTGAAGATGTGGTTCTTCCCGGTGCTCACCATCGTCGCGGCGGCCGGCATCATCGCCGTGCTCGTGCAGATGGCCTTCAAGTCCGACACCCGCTCCCAGCTGCTGCTCAGCCTGCTGTCGTGGGCCGTCGTACTCGTCTCTACGGCCTCACCCGCTGGCGCGGCGGCTCGGTGTCCCTGGAGGAGATGGACTCCGGCGCGACCGAGCGGCCCGCGAAGAAGGTCGTCGTCATGGCCAACCGCACGATGGCCGACGGACGAGCTGCACGACGCCCTCGAGCGGATCGACGGCAGCGATGCCGCGTCGTACCTCGTGGTGGTGCCGGTCAACCCCGTCGACACCGGCACGGCCGACCGGGAGGGCGCTGCCTTCGTGTGGCAGGCCACCACGGCCGCCGCCCAGGAACGGCTCGACCAGACGCTGGAGGAGCTCCGCGGCCGCGGACTGACGGTGGAGGGCGAGCTCGGCGACTACCGCCCGCTCGTCGCCCTGGAGGCGGCGATGAAGGAGTTCGACCCCGACCACGTCGTCATCTCGACCCAGCCCGAGGACCGCTCGTCCTGGCTCCGCCACGGCATCGTGGCCGACGCCCGGGAGCGGTACGACGTCCCCGTCCAGCACGTGGTGGTGCACACGCCTGTGCCGTCCTGAGTTTCCTCCGCAGCTCCCGGTGCGCCCTAGGATGTCCGCCATGAGGAAGGCTCTCGCCGCATCCGTCGCTGTGTTCTTCGCCTGTGGATTCGTCCTGGCGATCGCGCAGCCCGACCTGCTGGTCAGCTCCTGGGGCTGGTCTCGGTCGTCGCGTTCCTGGCGTTCGGCCTGATGGCCGTGATCGAGACCGTGCGGTGGGTGGCCGCGAAGCTCGGCCCGCGCGACGCGCTGACGCTGGCAGTCGACCCGAGCCGTGCCAACTCGGAGCCTCGACGTAGTGCCCGATCACGGGCGACGGCCCGCGGTCCTCGGCGAGCGAGTCCTCGACGCGACGCGGTGACCTGCCTCGGTGAGCTCAGGTCCTCGAGCGTCCGACGAGACTGACTCGTCCGCCGTCGAGCTGATCCGGGAGCTGGTTCGGGTGGAGAGCTCGACGGCGTCGCGAGTGATCAGGGATCGTGACTGGGGCGGGGCGCACGTCGCTCCGCAGGTGCGGGCGGCGTCAGGCGTTGACGACGCTGATGCGGACGTTCCCGGCATCGAGGATCGCCTGGTCGAGCACGCTCCGGCGCGGGTCGGGGACGGCGAGGAACGGGGGTACGACGACCAACCCGGCCAGCCGCCGGTCGGCCAGCACCGCCTCGACCGCGGCGTGGTCACCGCCGGTCACGAGCAGCGGCACGCCGCCCAGGATGCGAGCCGCGTGCTCGGCGGCCGCTTCGTAGGCCACCCGCGCCTGGTTGTCGCGACGCCGGGCGAACCGCTGCTGGCTCTGGCCACCGGCCTTGGTGCGGCCCTGCACGTGCCGCTGGCCCGTCTTCGACTCGACCACGGTCTCCCCGGCCAGGCGGGCCACGGCGAACCCGCCCTTGCGGACGAGCAGGACACCCCAGTCGTCCGGTGGCCGGCAGGACTCGACGAAGGGCTCGACCGACGCCGACCCGTCGTAGGCCCGGTCGAACGGCGCCGGTCGCGGCGAACGTCGACCCGTCCGTGGCGAGCCCGCTGAGGCCGCCCGCGCCGACGGAGAGCGTGACTCCACCGTGCCGGGACCCGAAGTTCTCCACCCAGCGCGCCACCCGCGACGGCGGCACCGACACGGTCGAGGTGGTGGCCACGTCGTTCAACCTAGGGGATGCCGCGCCGTCGTAGGGTCCACGGCATGAGAGCACAGGAGTTCGCCGACCAGGCCGCAGACGTCGCGGCCAAGCTGAAGCCCGGCACCTACGACGCGGTCCAGGCCCTGGCCCTGGTGTCGATCGCGCACAGCCTGGCCGCGATCGCCGAGCAGCAGACCAGCTAGCAGGGCGGGTCAGGACCAGCTGACCTTCGCCGTACGACGCCACAGGTCGTAGCCCTCGACCGGTCACCTCGTCCGACCGGTTCCACAGCGCGAGGTAGAGCTGCTCGCCGGTGCCCTCGAGGACCATGTCCGCCGTCGTCGCGATTCCAGCGACGCTGCCGGCCGGCACTGCGCTCGACGACGGGCGGTTCGTCGCCGACGCGCACCAGCCAGGAACGCTCGACGTCGTTGGGCCGGATCGAGAGGGTGACCGGCTCGTCGCTGCGCAGCGTGGACTTCGGGCGCGTCATGAAGCCGGTGAGCAGCTCGTCGATGCCGTCGAGCGCCACCTGCTGGGTCACCCAGGTCTCGTCGGCCGTCGGCGTGCGGCCGAGCCTGCGCCGCGAGCGCGTCGACCGAGTGGATGGTGGTCTCGTGGCACTGGCGCCGGGCCCAGAAGAGCCGGGGCGCCGGGGCGTCGTTGAGGAAGACGAAGGCCTCGAGGTCGGCGGGTGCCTCCTTGAGCGCCTTGATCAGGCGCAGTCCGCCCTCCCGCAGCCAGATGACCGGGTCACCCGACTCGAGGCCCTCGGTCTCGTAGGCGCTGGGGTCGACCCGCTTGCCCTGGATGCAGTCGGTGGCCCACCGGTGCACCATGCCCAGGTGGGCGGTCAGCCGGCGTACGTCCCACTCGGGAGCGGTGGGGACCGGCGCGTCGAGGCCGGCCTTGCGGGCATCCGCGACGAAGGAGTCGAGCGACTCGCGCAGCGCCTCGAGGTACTCCGAGAAGTCGACCGAGAAGTCGACCGACATCTCCTCGTCCTCGGCGATGTGCTCACGAAAGGCTCCGAAGAGGCCACGGCGTCGTCGTGGGGCCTGGTCGCTGGGATCCGTCACCCCCGGATCCTCTCAGACCCGTGCGGGACGGGACGAGCCTCAGACGTTGAAGCCCTCAGACGTTGAAGCCGAGGGCGCGCAGCTGCTCGCGGCCGTCGTCGGTGATCTTGTCCGGGCCCCACGGCGGCATCCAGACCCAGTTGATGGTCACGTCGCCGACGAGGCCCTCGAGCGCGGAGTTGGTCTGGTCCTCGATCACGTCGGTCAGCGGGCAGGCCGCCGAGGTGAGCGTCATGTCGAGCACGGCGTTGGAGTGCTCGTCGATGTGTACGTCGTAGACCAGGCCGAGGTCGACGACGTTGATGCCGAGCTCGGGGTCGACGACGTCCTTCATCGCCTCGACGACGTCGTCCTTGCTGGCGGTCGCGGTGGCGGTGCCACCGTTGGCCTCGGGGACCTCAGGCAGGTCCCCGTGGATGTCACTGTGGTCGGTGGTCATGCTTCCTCCTTGGTGACGACCTGTGCGGTGGCGTCCTTGAACGCCATCCATGAAAGTAGAGCGCACTTGATGCGCGCAGGGAACTTCGCGACTCCGGCGAAGGCGATCCCGTCCTCGAGCACCTCTTCGTCGGGCTCGACCTGGCCGCGTCCCTGCATCAGCTGCGAGGAACGCCTCGTGGGCGGCGAACGCCTTGTCGACCGGCTGGCCGATGACGAGGTCGGTCATCACCGAGGCCGCGGCCTGGCTGATCGAGCAGCCCTTCGGCGTCGTACGACACGTCGGTGACGGTGTCGCCGTCGAGGTGCACCCGCAGCGTGATCTCGTCGCCGCAGGTCGGGTTGACGTGGTGCACCTCGGCCTCGTACGGCTCCCGCAGGCCCGCGTGGTGGGGGCTGCGGTAGTGGTCGAGGATGATCTCCTGGTAGAGGCTGTCGAGGTCCATCACGTCACCTTGAAGTACTTCTGGGTGTAGTTGATTCCCTCGATCAGCGCGTCGATCTCCGCCGGCGTCGTGTAGAGGTACGACGAGGCGCGGGTCGAGCTCTGCACGCCGTACCGCTTGTGGGCGGGCTTGGCGCAGTGGTGCCCGGCGCGTACGGCGATCCCGCGGGCGTCGAGGGTCTGGGCCACGTCGTGCGGGTGGACGCCGGCGACCTCGAAGGACACCGCTCCCCCGCGCTGGGCCGGGTCCGAGCGGACCGAGCACGCTCACGCCGTCGATCGTGGCGAGCCCGTCGAGGAGGTAGCCGGTGACCGTCTGCTCGTGCCGGTGGATGTTCTCCAGGCCGATCTCGGTCAGGTAGTCCACCGCGGCGCCGAGACCGACGGCCTCGACGATCGGCGGGGTGCCGGCCTCGAACTTGTGCGGGATGCCGGCGTACGTCGACTTCTCCATCGTGACCGTGGTGATCATCTCGCCACCACCGAGGAACGGCGGCAGCTGGTCGAGCAGCTCGGTGCGGCCCCAGAGCACGCCGATGCCGGTCGGGCCGGTGACCTTGTGGCCGGTGAACGCCAGGAAGTCCGCGTCGACGGCCTGCACGTCGACCGGCAGCTGCGGCGCGGCCTGCGAGGCGTCGACGACCACGACGGCACCCACCTCGTGGGCGCGACGGGCGATCTCGGCGATCGGGTTGACCGTGCCGAGCATGTTGGAGACCCAGGTCAGCGCGACGACCTTGGTGTTCTCGGTGATCAGCTCGTCGATGTTCGACAGGTCGAGGTGGCCGTCGTCGGTGAGGCCGAACCAGCGCAGCTCGGCGCCCTTGCGCTCGGTGAGCAGCTGCCACGGCACGATGTTGGAGTGGTGCTCCATCTCGGTGATCACCACGCGGTCACCGGCCTTCACCTCGAGCGGGCCGGCCCACGCCATCGTGTTCGCGACCAGGTTGAGCGCCTCGGAGGCGTTCTTGGTGAAGATCACCTCGTCGCGCGAGGGCGCGTTGAGGAAGCGGGCGACCTTGTCGCGGGCCTCCTCGAACGCCGCCGAGGACTCCGCGCCGAGCTGGTGCATCGCGCGCGCCACGTTGGCGTTGTGCCGCTCGAGGTGGTCGACCATCGTGTCGATGACCACCTGCGGCTTCTGCGAGGTGTTGGCGCTGTCGAGGTAGACCAGCGGCAGGTCGCCGCTGAGCCGACGCTCCAGGATCGGGAAGTCCTTGCGGATGACGTCCAGGCTGGGGAGGAGTCCGCTGAGCTCGGACATGATCAGGCCGTTGCCTTCGTGTACTTGTCGTAGCCCTCGGCCTCGAGCTGCTCGGCGAGCTCCGGGCCACCCTCCTCGACCATGCGGCCGTCGACGAAGACGTGCACGAAGTCGGGGGTGATGTAGCGCAGGATCCGGGTGTAGTGGGTGATCAGCAGGACGCCCTTGTCGCCCTTCTCCTTGTAGCGGTTCACGCCGTCGGAGACGATCTTCAGCGCGTCGATGTCGAGGCCGGAGTCGGTCTCGTCGAGCACCGCGACCTTGGGGTCGAGCAGCTCGAGCTGGACGATCTCGTGGCGCTTCTTCTCGCCGCCGGAGAAGCCCTCGTTGACCGAGCGGGTGGCGAAGTCCTTGTCCATCTTCACGCGGCTCCATGGCGGTGTTGACGTCCTTGACCCAGGTGCGGAGCTTGGGGGCCTCGCCGTCGATGGCGGTCTTCGCCGTACGCAGGAAGTTGGTGACCGAGACGCCGGGCACCTCGACGGGGTACTGCATCGCCAGGAACAGCCCGGCGCGCGCCCGCTCGTCCACGCTCATCGCGAGCACGTCGACGCCGTCGAGGGTCACCGAGCCCTGGGTGACGGTGTACTTCGGGTGCCCGGCGATCGAGTAGGCGAGCGTCGACTTGCCCGAGCCGTTGGGGCCCATGATCGCGTGCGTCTCGCCGTCCTTGATGGTCAGGTCGACGCCCTTGAGGATCTCCTTGGGCCCGTCCTCGGTGTTCACCGAGACGTGCAGGTCCTTGATCTCCAGCGTTGCCATGTCAGTTGTCTCCTAGGTCGATCAGTACGTCGTCCCCGTCGATCTGCACGGGGTAAATCGGGACCGGCTCGGTGGCCGGAGGACCGGTGGGCTTGCCGGTCCGGAGGTCGAAGCGCGAGCCGTGCATCCAGCACTCGATGGTGCAGTCGTCCACGTCGCCCTCGGACAGCGCGACCGCCGCGTGGCTGCACTCGTCCTCGATCGCGAAGACCTCGTCGTCGTGCTTGACCATCGCGACGTCGAGGCCGTCGACCTCGACCCGCAGCGGGGTGCTGTCGACGAGCTCGGCCAGCGAGCAGGCGCGTTGGAAGCTCACTGGTCCTCCAGGGGCGCCGCGGCGCCGGTGATCCTGTGGACGTTCTTCTCCAGCTCCGCCTCGACGGTGCTGACCAGCTGCTCCTCGAGCTCGGGCACGCCGATCTTGCGGATCAGGTCGTTGAAGAACCCGTGCACGACCAGACGGCGCGCCTCGGACTCCTCGATCCCGCGCGAGCGCAGGTAGAACAGCTGGTTGTCGTCGAAGCGGCCGGTCGCGGACGCGTGGCCCGCGCCCTCGATCTCGCCGGTCTCGATCTCGAGGTTGGGCACCGAGTCGGCCTGGCAGCCGTCGGTGAGCACCAGGTTGCGGTTCTCCTCGTAGGTCTCGATGCCCTCGGCCGCCTTGCGGATCAGCACGTTGCCGATCCAGACCGCGTGGGCACCCTGGCCCTGGAGCGCACCCTTGTAGTTGACGTTGCTGCGGGTGTGCGGCTGGTTGTGGTCGACGAAGAGACGGTGCTCGATGTGCTGGCCCTCGTCGGCGAAGTACATGCCGAGCATCTCGACCGAACCGCCCGGGCCGGCGTACTCCGTGGTGGCGTCGTGGCGGACCACGTCGCCCCCGAAGGACACGGCGACGTGGCGCAGGGTCGCGTCGCGACCGACCAGCGCGTGCTGGGTCGAGTGGTGCACCGCGTCGTCGTCCCAGTCCTGGAGCGAGACCACGGTGAGCTCGGCGCCGTCGCCGACGACGATCTCGACGTTCTCGGCGAGGGTCGCGGTGCCCTGGAAGCGGATCACCACGGTCGCCTTCGCGAACGCGCCGGCACGGATCACCAGGTGTCCGGCGGAGGCGACGTCGTTGCCGGTGCCGGTGAGGGTGACCGTGGTGGCCTGCTCGCCCACGTGCTCCTTGGGTACGTCGACCAGGAACACCGAGTCGGCCGCCGCCCACGCGCGGGCGCTGACCCGGTCGGGCGGGACGATGCCGGACGTGCCACGCGACTCGTGGTCGATGCCCACGGCCTCGGCCGTCACGCCGTCGGCCGCGTGGACCTCGACCGTGAAGGAGTGGCCGTCCAGCGGCGCGTCCTGGTGGATCCCGCGGAGCCGCTTGAGCGGCGTGAACCGCCAGACCTCCTCACGGCCCGTGGGTACGACGTGGTCGGCGATGTCGAACGACCCCTCGGGGTGCAGGTGGCTGACCACCTTCTCGGGGGATTGTTCGAGCGCGTCGCGCACAGAATCAGTGAGAGTCAACAGTCATCTTTCTTCGTATCTGGTGGTTGAGGGCCGCAACTCCGGCACTCGCGCAACCATGTGAGCCCGAGCGCCAGCGAGGGCGATAGCCCCTCCAGCTGGCAAAGCGCGAAGCGCTTAGCCAACTGCTCCCTCCATTTGCAGCTCGATGAGCCGGTTGAGCTCGAGGGCGTACTCCATCGGCAGCTCCTTCGCGATCGGCTCGACGAAGCCGCGCACGATCATCGCCATCGCCTCGTCCTCCTGCATGCCGCGCGACATCAGGTAGAACAGCTGGTCGTCGGAGACCTTGGAGACGCTGGCCTCGTGGCCCATCGACACGTCGTCCTCGCGGATGTCGACGTAGGGATAGGTGTCCGAACGGCTGATCTGGTCGACCAGCAGCGCGTCGCAGAGCACGTTGCTCTTCGAGCCGTGGGCGCCCTCGTTGATCTGGATCAGCCCGCGGTACGACGTACGGCCTCCGCCGCGCGCGACCGACTTGGACAGGATCGAGCTCGACGTGTTCGGCGCCGCGTGCACCATCTTGGCGCCGGCGTCCTGGTGCTGGCCCTCGCCCGCGAACGCGATCGAGAGCGTCTCGCCCTTGGCGTGCTCGCCCATCAGGTAGACGGCGGGGTACTTCATCGTCACCTTGGAGCCGATGTTGCCGTCGACCCACTCCATCGTGGCGCCGGCCTCGCAGGTCGCGCGCTTGGTGACGAGGTTGTAGACGTTGTTCGACCAGTTCTGGATGGTCGTGTAGCGGCAGCGGCCGCCCTTCTTCACGATGATCTCGACCACTGCGGAGTGCAGGGAGTCGGAGCTGTAGATCGGCGCGGTGCAGCCCTCGACGTAGTGCACGTAGGCACCCTCGTCGACGATGATCAGGGTGCGCTCGAACTGGCCCATGTTCTCGGTGTTGATCCGGAAGTAGGCCTGCAGCGGGATCTCCACGTGGACGCCCTTGGGCACGTAGATGAACGAGCCGCCCGACCACACCGCGGAGTTGAGCGCGGCGAACTTGTTGTCACCGACGGGGATGACGGTGCCGAAGTACTCCTGGAAGATCTCCGGGTGCTCCTTGAGCGCCGTGTCGGTGTCGAGGAACAGGACGCCCTGGGCCTCGAGCTCCTCGTTGATCTTGTGGTAGACGACCTCGGACTCGTACTGGGCCGCGACACCGGAGACCAGGCGGGCCTTCTCGGCCTCGGGGATGCCGAGCTTGTCGTAGGTGTTCTTGATGTCCGCCGGGAGGTCGTCCCAGGTCTGGGCCTGCTTCTCGGTGGAGCGGACGAAGTACTTGATGTTGTCGAAGTCGATGCCGCCGAGGTCGGAACCCCAGGTGGGCATGGGCTTGCGACCGAAGAGCTTGAGGCCCTTCAGGCGCAGGTCGAGCATCCACTGGGGCTCGCTCTTCTTCGAGGAGATGTCGCGCACGACGGCCTCGTTGAGCCCGCGCGTGGCGTTGGCGCCGGCGTCGGTCTCGTCGGCCCACCCGAACTCGTAGCGGCCGATGCCCTTGATGGTGGGGTTCAGCTCTTCGATGGAAGTCATCTGGTGACCGTCTCCTTGGGTTCGGGGCTCTTCAGGTCGGGGATGCAGGTGGTGCACACGCCGTCGCCGTGGGCGATCGTCGCAAGACGCTGGACGTGCCGGCCGAGCATCCGGCTGATCGCAGCCGTCTCGGCCTCGCACAGCTCGGGGAACTCGTGCGCGACGTGGGAGACCGGGCAGTGCTGCTGGCACAGCTGCTCGCCGACCGGGATGTCGCGCACCGCGGCGGCGTACCCCTCGTCGGTGAAGACCTGCGCCAACGCCTCGACCCGGTCGATCTCGGGGTGGGCCGCGACGACGGTCTCGAAGCGCTGCTCGATCTTGGCCGCGCGGCGGTCGGCGAACTGGCGTACGGCGTCCTCCCCACCGGTCTCGGCGAGGAAGCGGATCGCCTGCACGGCGAGGTCGTCGTAGGCCTGGTCGAGGCTGTCGCGACCGGCGTCGGTGAGCACGAACACCTTGGCGGGTCGGCCCCGCCCACGGGTCGTGGTCCGGCGTGGTTCGCGGGCCTCGAGGGTGCCCTCCTCGATCAGCTGGTCGAGGTGGCGGCGTACGGCGGCCGGGGTGAGCTGCAGGCGTTCGGCCAGTGCGGCGGCCGTCGAGGGTCCGTTGACCATGACCGACCGGACCACACGCTCACGCGTGGGCTGGTCGTGCCCGGGCAACGACTGCTCGATTTCCACAACATCAGTGTGCCCTTAATGCCTGGGGCCTTTCAAATAAGGCTCCCCTTACCTGTGTGGTGGTCGAGGAGCGAGCGCCCACCGCCGACGCGCACCCGGCATCCGGAGGCGTGGTCTCGACTATCCACTCGCTCCGCTCGCTGCTCGACCACTTTGCAGTCGCCAAGGTCCGAGCAGCCAGGGCGTCACAGCAAACCGCATCTAGGTGGTCGAGCAGCGAGCGCCAGCGAGCGATCAGTCGAGACCACCCAACCGCGGACCTCGGTCACGGCCCGATTCCGGCGTACGGCGTGTGGTCTCGACTATCCACTCGCTCCGCTCGCTGCTCGACCACCGTGGCCGCGGTGGTCGATGCGGCGCGGCTACACGGTCGGTCGCAGCGACGCCACGAGCGCTCAGTCGAGGCCGACCCAACGCGCCGGGACCACGCCTGCTCGACTACCATCCTTGTACTCTGCAGCTAACGTAGTTCCATGGACTCACGAGACCTGCTGATCGACATCTTCGGACGGATCCGCGAACGCTTCGTCGACGTGGCCGACGGCCTCGACCTCGAGGTGGGCCACAGCCGCCCCGGAGGCACCGGCAACTCGATCGTCTGGCTGCTCTGGCACACCGCCCGGGTGCAGGACGACCACGTCGCCGGGCTCAGTGGTGGCGAGCAGGCCTGGCACGACGGCTGGTCCGACCGGTTCGGCTTCGCGTTCGACCGCCACGACATCGGCTACGGGCACAGCTCCGACGACGTCGACGCCGTGCGCGTCGAGCGCGTGGAGGACCTGGTGGAGTACCACGAGGCGGTGCACCAGCAGACGCTCGCCTACCTCGACCGCGCCGACGGCGACGAGCTCGACCGGGTCATCGACCGCAACTGGGACCCGCCCGTGACCGCGGGTGTGCGGCTGGTCAGCCTGCTCGGCGACTGCCTCCAGCACCTCGGCCAGGCGGCCTACGTGAAGGGTCTGCCCCAGTCCGCTGATTGAGGCGGGCGAAACCTAGACTCTGCGGGTGCCCACGCCCGTCTCCTCGTCGCCCGCCGTAGCGGTGGACGGACTGGTGATGAGGTACGGCGAGAAGGTGGCCGTCGACGGACTCGACCTCGTCGTCGACCGGAACACGATCACCGCGGTGCTCGGGCCCAACGGGGCCGGCAAGACGACCACGCTGGAGACCTGCGAGGGCTACCGCAAGCCGCAGCAGGGCTCGGTCTCGGTGCTCGGGCTCGATCCGCAGCGGCAACGACGCGACCTGCTCCCCCGCATCGGGGTGATGCTCCAGGACGGCGGCGCCTGGTCCGGCGTCCGCGCGATGGAGATGCTGCGCCACATCTCGCGCCTGCACGCCGACCCGCTCGACGTGGACATGCTCGGCGACCGGCTCGGGCTCGGCGACTGCGGTCGCACCCCCTACCGACGGCTCTCCGGCGGCCAGCAGCAGCGGCTCAAGCTGGCGATGGCGATCGTCGGTCGGCCGGAGCTGGTCTTCGTGGACGAGCCGACCGCCGGGATGGACCCGGCCGGCCGTCGTACGACGTGGGAGCTGCTCGAGCAGCTGCGCACCGACGGCGTGACCGTCGTGCTCACCACGCACCACATGGACGAGGCCGAGCGCCTCGCGGACCACATCCACATCATCGACCGCGGCCGGATGATCGCGTCCGGCACTCCGCTCGAGCTCACCCGTGGCGGCACCTCCACGATCCGGCTGGTCGTCACCAAGCCGTTCCCCGACGGTGCACCCGAGTCGCTCGGCGCCGCCCTGGGCCATCGCCTCGAGGTGACCACGATCAGCGAGGTCAGCCTGCTGATCACCGGCCCGGCGGACAGCACCACCCTGGCGACGGTCTCGGCCTGGTGCGAGCAGCAGGGCGTGCTGCCGGAGTCGCTCAACCTCGGCCAGCGGACCCTCGAGGACACCTTCCTCGAGATCACCGGCAGGGAACTGTCGTGAATGACCCCATGAGCACCTTCACGCCCAACCCCGGCGCCGCTCCCCTGGCTCGTCAGGTCCTCGCGCAGGCCTCGATGGAGTCGAGGCTGATGCTGCGCAACGGCGAGCAGCTGCTGCTCGCGGTCGTGATCCCCGTGATCGTGCTCATCGGTGGCGTCACCGCGGCCGACCACCTCGACCTCGGCCTCTCGCACCGCCCGATCGACGAGTTCACCCCCGGCGTGCTCGCGCTCGCGGTGATGTCCACGGCGTTCACCTCGCTCGCGATCGCGACCGGGTTCGAGCGGCGGTACGGCGTGATCAAGCGGCTCGGGTCCTCCCCGCTGCCGCGCTCGGGCCTGCTCCTCGGCAAGGTGGGCGCGCTGCTGCTCGTCGAGCTGCTCCAGATCGCGATCATCTCGCGCGGTCGCGCTGGCTCTCGACTGGCAGCCACATCCTTCTCTCATCGCTGCGCTGCTCGGGATCGTGCTCGGGACGGCGGCGTTCGCCTCGCTGGGCCTGTTCGTGGCGGGCGTGATGCGTGCCGAGGCGACCCTCGCGCTGGCGAACCTCGTCTACCTGCTGCTGCTGGCCGGCGGGGCCGTCGTACTCCCTGCGTCGGCGTACGGCGGTTTCGGGACGGTCGCGCGGCTGCTGCCGTCCGGTGCCCTCGGCAACGCCCTGCGGCACGCCTTCTGGTCGGGCACCTACGCGTGGAGCTCGATGCTGGTGCTGCTCGTGTGGGCCGCCGTCGGCGCCGTACTCACCGCGAGGACGTTCACGTGGGAGTGAGCCTGCTGACGGGAAGCCGACCGACGGGAAGCTCGGCGACCGGACCTGGCTGCGACGCCTGGGCTGGGCCACGCTCGTCGCCAACATGGGCATCGTGCTCACCGGCGGCGCGGTGCGCCTGACCGGCTCCGGGCTCGGCTGCCCGACCTGGCCGCGCTGCCACGGCAGCTCGTTCACCCCGCACGGCGCCCTCGACGTGCACTCGGCGATCGAGTTCGGCAACCGCACCCTGACGTTCGTGCTGACCGCGATCGCGATCGCGACGTTCGTCAGCGCGTGGCGGTCGGGCCGCCGCGATCTCCGGCGGCTCGCCCTCTGGCTGGCGCTGAGCGTCCCGGCGCAGGCGGTGCTGGGCGGCATCACGGTGCTCACCGACCTCAACCCCTGGGCGGTGGCCTTCCACCTGCTGTTCTCGATGGCGATCATCAGCCTCGCGGTGCTCTACCTCTGGCGGATCGACCATCCCGACCGAGCGCCCGGCGCTGCCGCCCCGGCTCGACGCGCTCGCGTGGGCGACGTACGCCGCGGGCTGGCTGGTGCTCGCGCTCGGCACCGTCGTCACCGGCTCCGGACCGCACGCCGGCGACGCCACGGCACCGCGCAACGGTCTCGACCCGCTCCAGCTCTCGCAGGCACACGCCGATGCCGTGTTCCTGTTCGTCGGGCTCTCGCTCGGGTTGCTGCTCGCGCTCCGGGGGTTCGGCGCGCCCGCGGCCGTGGTGCGGGCCGCCGGTGTGCTCGTGGCGATCGAGCTCGGCCAGGGGCTGATCGGCTTCGTGCAGTACTTCACCGACCTGCCCATCGTGCTGGTCGAGTTCCACCTGCTCGGCGCCACGCTGGTCGCCTCGACGCTCACCTGGGTGCTGCTGCAGGTGCGAGCGGCCGCTTTCCCCCGCTGACCACCGGAGTGTCCTTCCGGCGGCCACCTCGTTGTACGGATGCGGCGCCGGCCGTGCCCCGCGCCGGCCGGCGTCGCCTGTGGTGGAATGTGGCCCGTCGTAGCAACCAGGACGAGGCAGAAGGAGGGCACCTGATGCCCCGGACGGCACCCAGCCGCGCTCGACTCGGACTCGTCGCGGCCGGCCTGCTGCTCCTCTCCGGCTGCGGCGGCTCGCAGCCCGAGGCGCTCAAGCCGATGGAGCCGGAGGTGCCCGCCGACCTCTGCGCGACGGTGCCCGCTGCCGCGAAGGCGGGCCTGGTCACCAACTCCGACTCCGACACCACCGGCAGCCCGACCGCGGCCTGCTCGCTCCGCTCCCCCGACGGCTCCCAGGCGCAGGTGCGCGCCGTGGTCACCTGGGTGCAGCTCGACGACGACGTCACCGCCGACGACGTGCTGGCCAGCCAGTGCCGCGCGATCAACAGGACCGAGTTCAAGGAACAGGCCGGCTTCACCGCCCAGGGCGCGGACAAGGCCTGCGCAGCGCGCGCCGCGGCCGCCGGTGCCGACTCGGCCACCATGGCTGCGGTCAAGGACCGCGAGGTCGTGACCGTGCGCTACACCGCGGTCCCGGCCGGCACTCCCCCGGCGTTCGAGCGTTCGCAGCAGATGCTGGAGGGCGTGCTCTCCTCGGTCGCCGGATAGTCACCGGCACGCCATGAGTGGCGGTCCTCCCGCGATCCCCTGGCACCGGCCGATGTCGGGCCGGGACCCCGACGAGGAACACCGCGCGTCGACGCCGCTCGAGCTGTTCTTCGACCTCTGCTTCGTGGTCGCCGTCGCTGCCGTGGCCGCGACGCTCCACCACGACCTCGCGCACGGCCACCTGGCGGGTATCGCCGGCTACGCCATGGTGTTCTTCGCGATCTGGTGGGCGTGGGTGAACTACTCGTGGTTCGCGAGTGCCTACGACACCGACGACATCATCTTCCGGCTGCTCACCTTCGTGGTGATGACGGGCGTGCTGGTGCTCGCCGCCGGGGCGCCTCGCGCGGCCGGGCCGGAGCACAACTTCTGGGTCGTCGTCGTCGGCTACCTGATCATGCGTGTCGCGATGATCCCGCTCTGGCTGCGCGTGGCGCGCGAGCACGCGGAGGTCCGTCGTACGGCGTTGCGCTACGCCGGAGCGGTGGCCTTCATCCAGCTGCTCTGGGTGCTCCGGACGATCTTCCTGGCCCACGGCGCCGCCGGCTGGATCTCGTTCGTGGCCCTGGCCGGGCTGGAGATGGTCGGGCCGTGGTGGGCGGAGCGAACGGGCGCCACGCCGTGGCACCGGCACCACATCGCCGAGCGCTACGAGCTGTTCACGATCATCGTGCTGGGCGAGGTGATCCTGGCGACCACGACGGCGATCTCGGGTGCCCTCGACACCCACGGCCTCGACACCCAGCTGCTCCTGCTCATCGTGGGAGCACTGCTGATGGTGTTCTCGATGTGGTGGATCTACTTCAAGCAGCCGATGGTCGACTCGCTCAGGCGGGAGACCTCGTTCGTGTTCGGCTACGTCCACGGCTTCGTCTTCGCCAGCATCGCTGCCGTCGGTGCCTGTCTCGCCACGCTGGTCGACCTCGTCGAGGGCAAGGCCCACATCCACTCGCAGACCGGCGTGCTCCTGCTCGTCGGGGCAGTCAGCATCTACCTGCTGGTGATCGCCGGGCTGCACGCGCTGGCCCACACCGGCCTGCGCAACACGATCCCGGCGCTGATCGTCGTCGCGGTGCTGTGGGTGGTCGGGTTGCTGGGGCTGCCACCCGGCACGAGCGTGCTGCTCGTCGGCCTGGCCCTCGCGCTGAGCCTGGCCGACCACGTGCGGCGTACGAACCGGGTCGCTTCTAGCGCTTGATCAGCGGATCGAGCGCGACAGCCACGAACAGCAGCGAGAGATACATGTTGGACCAGTGGAACAGCCGCATCGGGCGCACGACGCTCAGCTCGTTGCTGCGCTTGGCGCGCTGCCACATCAGGTGGGCCTCGACGAGGAAGCCGGCGCCGAGCACGACGGCGACGATCGGGTAGAGCAGGTGGGTGTCGGCGATCGGCCAGAGCGCCAGCGAGACCGCGACCATCACCCACGAGTAGGCGACGATCTGCTTGGCCACGCCCTCGGCGTCCTTGACCACCGGGAGCATCGGCACGTCGACGCGTGCGTAGTCCTCGCGGTAGCGCATCGCCAGCGCCCAGGTGTGCGGCGGCGTCCAGAAGAACACCACCAGGAAGAGCACGACCGGCGGCCAGGCCAGCTCGTTGGTGACGGCGGTCCACCCGATCAGCGTCGGGAAGCAGCCGGCGAGGCCGCCCCAGACGATGTTCTGCGTCGTACGACGCTTGAGCACCATCGTGTAGCCGAAGAGGTAGAACGCACTCGCCGCGAGCGCCAGCCCCGACGAGAGCCAGTTGACCCAGAAGCCGAGCACCAGCGTCGAGACCACGACGAGCACCAGCCCGAAGACGAACGCCGCCCGTGGGGTGACGATGTGGCGGGGCAGGGCCCGCCGACGCGTGCGGCGCATCTGCTCGTCGATGTCACGGTCGTAGACGCAGTTGAGCGCGTTGGCGCTGCCCGCGGAGAGGGTGCCCCCGACGACGGTCGCGACCACCAGCCACAGCGGCGGCACGCCGCGCTGGGCGAAGAACATCACCGGCACGGTGGTGAGCAGCAGCAGCTCGATGACCCGGGGCTTGGTGAGCCCGACGTAGGCCCCGACGACGTCACGAACCGTCGACCGACCCGAGGGGTGTGCCCGGACGGACACCTCGGAATCGAGGGCGGTCACTGACGCCTCGCCTTCGGGTTTGGGGGTACGGACCGGGTGAGTCTATCTCCGGCCCGCCGCCCACCCTGCATTGACCGGGGTGACCGGGGCACCCGCCGCGGACTAGGCTCGAACCTGTCGACGCACCCCCTGGGAAGGACGCTCTCTCCGTGGCTCTGAAGCGCAAGCTGGACTGGACCGAGATCGACGACAAGGCGGTCGACACCGTACGGGTGCTGGCCATGGATGCCGTGCAGAAGGTGGGCAACGGTCACCCGGGCACGGCGATGAGCCTGGCGCCTGCGGCGTACCTGCTCTTCCAGAAGGTGATGAAGCACGATCCGGCCGATCCCGACTGGATCTCGCGCGACCGGTTCGTGCTCTCCTGCGGCCACTCCAGCCTCACCCTCTACATCCAGCTCTACCTCGGCGGCTGGGGGCTCGAGCTCGAGGACCTCAAGTCGCTGCGCACCTGGGGCAGCAAGACCCCGGGCCACCCGGAGTACGGCCACACCGCCGGCGTCGAGACCACCACCGGTCCCCTGGGCCAGGGCATCGGCAACGCGGTCGGGATGGCGATGGCGGCCCGCAAGGAGCGCGGGCTGTTCGACCCCGACACCCCCGAGGGCGAGTCGCTGTTCGACCACCACATCTACGCGCTGTGCTCCGACGGTGACATCGAGGAGGGCGTCAGCGCCGAGGCCTCCGCCATCGCGGGCGTGCAGGGTCTCGGCAACCTGACCCTGATCTACGACGACAACCAGATCTCGATCGAGGACGACACCAACATCGCGCTCATCGAGGACGTCGCCGCCCGCTACGAGGCCTACGGCTGGCACGTGCAGGACGTCGACTGGACCAACGGCGGCCGGGAGTACAAGGAGGACGTGCCCGCGCTGTACGACGCCATCAAGGCGGCCGAGCGGGTCACGGACAAGCCCAGCTTCATCCGGCTCAAGACGATCATCGCGTGGCCTGCGCCGAACAAGCAGGGCACCGGCTCCGCCCACGGCTCCGCGCTGGGTGCCGACGAGGTCGCCGCCACCAAGGAGATCCTGGGCTTCGACCCCGAGCAGACCTTCGAGGTGCCGCCCGGCCGTCATCGAGCACACCCGCGCGCTGCGCGAGCGCGGTGCCGAGAACGGTGCCGTCTGGGACGAGCAGTACGCCGCGTGGGCGAAGAAGCACCCCACGCAGGAGAAGCTGCTCCACCGGATGAAGGAGCGCCAGCTGCCCGAGGGCTGGGCCGACAAGCTGCCCACCTTCCCGGCCGACGAGAAGGGGATGGCCACCCGCAAGGCGTCCAGTGCCGTGATCCAGGCGATCGCCAAGGCCGTCCCCGAGCTGTGGGGTGGCTCCGCCGACCTGGCCGAGTCCAACAACACCACCATCGAGGACGCACCGTCGTTCCTGCCCGACGCCCGCGCCACCAAGATGTGGAAGGCCGACCCGCTGGCCGGCCGGGTGCTGCACTTCGGCATCCGCGAGCACGGCATGGGCTCGATCATGAACGGCATCGCCGTCCACGGCGGCACCCGCGTCTTCGGCGGCACCTTCCTCACCTTCTCCGACTACATGCGCGGGTCGGTGCGGCTGGCGGCGCTGATGGGACTCCCGGTCACCTACGTCTGGACCCACGACTCGATCGGACTCGGCGAGGACGGGCCGACGCACCAGCCGATCGAGCACCTGGCCGCCTTGCGGGCGATCCCCGGGCTCGACGTCGTACGCCCCGCGGACGCCAACGAGACCGCCGCGTGCTGGCAGACCGTGATGGAGCAGACCGACCGCCCGGCCGGCCTGATCCTGACCCGCCAGAACGTCCCGGTCTTCCCGCGCGGCGAGGACGGCTTCAACACGACCGACGACGTCCGCAAGGGCGGCTACATCCTGGTCGACGCCGAGGACGGCAACCCCGACGTCGTGCTCGTCGGCACCGGGTCCGAGGTGCAGCTGGCCGTGCAGGCTCGGGAGCTGCTCAAGGAGAAGGGCGTCAAGGCACGCGTCGTCTCGATGCCCTGCCGGGAATGGTTCGACGCGCAGGAGACTTCCTACAAGGAGAGCGTGATCCCGCCGAACATCAAGGCGCGCGTCTCGGTCGAGGCCGGAGTGGCGCAGGGCTGGCGCGAGATCGTCGGCGACCACGGAAAGATCGTGTCGCTGGAGCACTACGGCGCGTCCGCCGACTTCGCCCGGATCTACCGGGAGTTCGGGATCACCGCCCAGGCCGTGGCCGACGCGGCCGAGGACAGCATCAGGGTGGCCACCGGCTGAGCAGGCGCCGGCCACCGACACCAGCACCATCAACGCAGGAGGAAGAACATGACTGACCACCTGAAGGAGCTGTCGGAGGCCGGGGTCTCCATCTGGCTCGACGACCTCTCCCGCGAGCGCCTCGACACGGGCAACCTCGCCGACCTGGTCAAGAACGACCACGTCGTGGGCGTGACCACCAACCCGTCGATCTTCGCCGCGGCCATCGCCGACGGCGAGCGCTACACCGACCAGGTTCGCAAGCTGGCCGCCGAGGGCGCCGACGTCGACCGGACGGTGTTCGCCCTGACGACGACCGACGTGCGCAACGCCTGCGACGTCCTGAAGCCGGTGTTCGACGCCACCAACGGCGTCGACGGCCGGGTCTCCATCGAGGTCGCCCCCGACCTCGCCTTCGACACCGACGCGACGCTGGCCTCGGCCAAGGAGCTGTGGAAGGAGGTCGACCGGGAGAACCTGTTCATCAAGATCCCGGCGACCACCGAGGGCGCACCCGCCATCAGCGACGCGCTCGCCGAGGGCATCAGCATCAACGTCACCCTGATCTTCGGCCTGGACCGCTACCAGGGGGTCATGGACGCCTACGCCACCGGCCTCGAGAAGGCCCTGGACGCTGGGCTGGACCTCTCGAAGATCCACTCCGTCGCGTCGTTCTTCGTCTCGCGGGTCGACACCGAGATCGACAACCGGCTCAACAAGACCGGCGCCTCGGACGACCTGCTGGGCAAGGCCGGCGTCGCCAACGCCCGGCTCGCCTACGAGGCCTACGAGAAGTTCTTCTCCGGCGACCGGTGGGACAAGCTCGCCGCCGCGGGAGCCAATCGCCAGCGTCCGCTCTGGGCGTCGACCGGCGTCAAGAACCCCGACTACAAGGACACGATGTACGTCGACGACCTGGTCGTCGAGAACACCGTGAACACGATGCCGGAGAAGACCCTGCTGGCCGTCAAGGACCACAGCGAGATCATCGGCGACCAGGTCCGGCCCCACTACGACGACGCCCGGGCCGTGATGAAGTCCCTCGCCGACGCCGGCATCGACTACGACGACGTGATCGCCACCCTCGAGCAGGAGGGCGTCGACAAGTTCCTCAAGGCGTGGAACGAGCTCCTGGCCACCGTGAAGACGAACCTCGACGGGGCTCGCGACGAGGGCGGCGCCCAGTGACCGACTGGAGCACGACCTCCGGCGACGGGTTCGAGCTGTTCTTCGGCTACCGCGACGAGGAGGCGTTCTCCTCCACCGTCGAGCAGCTGGTCACCGACGGCGTGGCGTCCGGGATCGCCAAGCGCAACGCGACGCTCTGGGGTCCGGACGCCGAGTCCGAGGCCGGCAAGCGGCTCGCCTGGGTGGGCCTCGCCGAGGAGTCGCGGTCGCTGGTCGACGAGATCGTGGGCCTGCGCGACGTGCTCGCCGACCGGGGCTGCTCCCGCATCGTGCTGTGCGGCATGGGCGGCTCCTCGCTCGCACCCGAGGTCATCTGCGCCACCAACGGCGTCGAGCTGACCGTGCTCGACTCCTCCGACCCCGACTACGTGCGCGGCGCGCTCGGGCGACCACCTCGAGAGCACGGTCGTCGTGGTCTCGAGCAAGTCCGGCGGCACGGTCGAGACCGACAGCCAGAAGCGTGCCTACGAGCAGGCCTTCCGGGACGCCGACTGCGAACCGGCGGCGCACATCATCGTGGTCACCGACCCGGGCTCGCCGCTCGACGAGTCCGCCACCGAGGCGGGCTACCGCGTCTTCCACGCCGACCCCGACGTCGGCGGTCGCTACTCGGCGCTGACCGCGTTCGGGCTGGTGCCCAGCGGGCTGGCCGGCGCCGACATCGGCCGCCTGCTCGACGAGGCGGCGGCCATCCAGCCGCGGCTCGAGGCCGACGACCCCGACAACCCGGCGCTGCGGCTCGGTGCCCTGCTCGGAGCGGCCAACCTGGCCGGCGTCGACAAGGTGGTGCTCGGCGACAAGGACTCCGGGATCGTCGGTTTCGGAGACTGGGCCGAGCAGCTGATCGCCGAGTCGACCGGGAAGAACGGCAAGGGCATCCTGCCGGTCGTCGTACCTTCCCTCGACGCGCCGAACTTCTCGCCCAGCACGAAGGACGAGGTGCTGGTCACGATCGGCTCCGGCGTACACATGGACGCGCCGCCGTCCTCCGGTTGGGGCGCCGCGGTGTCCGCGTCGCTGGGCGCGCAGATGCTGCTGTGGGAGTACGCCACCGCCATCGCCGGCCGGATCATCGGGATCAACCCGTTCGACCAGCCCGACGTCGAGAGCGCCAAGCAGGCGGCCCGCGACATGCTCGAGGGCGGCGGCGAGACTCCGTCGCCGGTGTTCACCGACGGCCCCGTCGAGGTCTACGCCACCGACGGGCTGCTCTCCGGCGAGAGCACCGTCGCCGACGCCGTGGCCACCCTGCTCGGGCAGATCGACCCCGAGCACGGCTACCTCGCCGTGATGGCCTACCTCGACCGCGCCCGGCAGGCCCACCTGGCGCACGTGCGCGACCACCTCGCGGAGCGGACCGGACGACCGACCACGTTCGGCTGGGGTCCGCGCTTCCTGCACTCGACCGGGCAGTACCACAAGGGCGGACCACCCACCGGCGTCTACCTCCAGGTCACGGCCGAGCCGCTGCAGGACCTCGAGATCCCCGGGCGACCGTTCACCTTCGGCGGCTTCATCAGCGCCCAGGCGATCGGTGACGCCTCGGTCCTCGCCGACCACGGACGGCCGGTGCTCCGGCTGCACCTCACCGACCAGAAGGCCGGCCTGGGCGTGCTGCGGGAGACCCTCAGGTGACGACGACCGGCAACCAGCGGGCTGAGTGGACGAACCCGCTGCGGGATCCTGACGACCGCAGGTTGCCGCGCATCGCCGGGCCGTGCGGGATGGTGCTGTTCGGGGTCACCGGCGACCTGTCGCGCAAGAAGGTGATGCCGGCGATCTACGACCTGGCCAACCGCGGGCTGCTGCCGCCGGGGTTCAGCCTGGTCGGCTACGCCCGGCGTGACTGGGCCCACCAGGACTTCGCGCAGATCGTGCACGACTCGGTGCGCGAGCACGCCCGCACCGAGTTCCGCGAGGAGGTGTGGCGCCAGCTCGCCGAGGGGTTCCGGTTCGTGCCGGGCGACTTCGGTGACGACGCCGACTTCGACAAGCTCCGACGCACCATCGAGGAGCTCGACGAGGTGCGCGGCACCGCCGGCAACCACGCGTTCTACCTCTCCATCCCGCCGAAGTTCTTCGGCCCGGTCATCGACCAGCTCGAGGAGCACGGGCTCTCCGACGGCGGCGAGCACTCCTGGCGGCGCGTGGTCGTGGAGAAGCCGTTCGGCCACGACCTCGAGTCGGCCCGGGAGCTGAACGCCACCATCAACAAGGTGTTCCCGCCGGAGTCGGTCTTCCGGATCGACCACTACCTCGGCAAGGAGACGGTGCAGAACATCCTGGCGATGCGCTTCGCCAACAACCTGTTCGAGCCGATCTGGAACGCCAACTACGTCGACCACGTGCAGATCACCATGGCCGAGGACATCGGCATCGGCGGCCGTGCGGGGTACTACGACGGCATCGGCGCCGCCCGCGACGTGATCCAGAACCACCTGCTCCAGCTGATGGCGCTCGTCGGCGATGGAGGAGCCCACGTCGTTCGACGCGGCGAGTCTCCGGATCGAGAAGCAGAAGGTGCTCTCGTCCGTCGTACTCCCCCGTCGGCTGGACCTCTACACGGCCCGCGGGCAGTACGCCGCCGGCTGGGCCGGGGGCGAGGAGGTCAACGGCTACCTCGACGAGGAGGACATCAAGAACACCTCGACCACCGAGACCTTCGCGGCCATCCGCGTCGACGTCGAGACCAGGCGCTGGGCCGGCGTGCCGTTCTACCTGCGCACCGGCAAGCGGCTCGGCCGCCGGGTCACCGAGGTCGCCGTGGTGTTCAAGCGGGCGCCGCACCTGCCGTTCACCGCGACCGCCACCGAGGACCTGACCCACAACGCGATCGTGTTCCGCATCCAGCCCGACGAGGGCGCGACCATCCGCTTCGGGTCGAAGGTGCCCGGCAGCTCGATGGAGATCCGCGACGTGAACATGGACTTCGCCTACGGCGGGTCGTTCACCGAGGCCAGTCCGGAGGCCTACGAGCGGCTGATCCTCGACGTACTGCTCGGGGACCCGCCGCTGTTCCCGCAGCAGGACGAGGTCGAGCTGTCCTGGAAGATCCTGGACCCCGTCCTCCAGCACTGGGCGAAGCAGGACGCGGCCGGGAAGTCGAAGCCGGAGCAGTACGAGTCGGGCAACTGGGGCCCGGAGTCCGCGCACGCCATGCTGGCCCGCGACGGCCGCGTCTGGAGGCGACCATGATCTCACCCCACCAAATCGCTCCGCTGGCGCTCCACGATTGGGCGGGGGCCCCGAGATGATCGAACTGACCGACACCAACGCGGCCGGCATCGCCGCCGAGCTGGTGCGCGCACGCACCAAGGCCGGGTCGCCGGCGATGGGCATGGTGATGACGCTGATCATCGTGGTCGACGAGGACAGCGCCGACGAGGCGATGGCGTCTGCCCGCGCGGCCTCGAAGGAGCACCCCGCCCGCGTGCTCGGGGTCATCCTCGGCGATGCCCGCGGCAAGGCCGAGGTGAACGCCCAGGTCGGCACCGGCTCGGGATGGAGCGGCGAGACCGCGCTGATCCGGCTCAAGGGCGAGGTGGTCAAGCACGCTGCGTCCGTCGTACTCCCCCTGCTGCTGCCGGACTCCCCCGTGGCCATCTGGTGGCCCACCGATGCTCCCGAGGAGCCGGCGTCCGACCCGCTCGGCGCGCTGGCGCAGAGGCGGATCACCGACTCCGCGGCGGTCACGCGCGGCAAGACCAAGGCGATCCACCGGCAGTGTGCGTCGTACGCCACCGGCAACACGGACCTGGCCTGGACCCGGATCACGCCGTGGCGCGCGCTGCTCGCGGCCGCGCTCGACCAGTACCCGGAGAAGGTGACGTCGGCGTCGGTGACCGCCGAGCGGATCAGCCCGAGCGCGGACCTGCTCGTCGCCTGGCTCAACGACCGGCTGCGCGTCGACGGTGTCGCGGCACACCTCCCAGGGCCCGGGCATCACCGAGGTGGTGATGAGCACCAAGTCGGGTGACATCACCATCAGCCGCGGCGACGGCAAGCTGGCGAGGTTCTCCTCCCCCGGCCAGCCGGACCGTCCCGTGGCGCTGAAGCGACGCGACGTGCCCGAGCTGCTCGCCGAGGAGCTGCGCCGCCTGGACGAGGACGACACCTACGCCGCTGCGGCGAAACGGCTCGTGAAGCTGGCCTCGGCGTGAGCCCACGGGTCGAGGTGCTGCCCTCCGTCGGAGGCACTGGCCTCGCGGGTGGCCGCCGAGATCGTGGCGAAGCTGGTCGCCGTACAGGCCGAGGGGCGGGTCCCGTCGATCGCCCTCACCGGCGGCACCATCGCCGACGCGATCTACCAGCAGGTGGCGTCCCTGGAGGCCGACGAGCCCTCGGTCGACTGGATGCAGCGTCGACTTCTGGTGGGGCGACGAGCGCTACGTGCCGGCCGACTCCTCCGACCGGAACGACCGGGCGGCCGGGCTCGACCTGCTCGACGTGGTGACGGTGGACCCGGCTCGCGTGCATGCGATGCCGGCTGCCGACGAGATCCATCCCGACCTCGAGGCGGCTGCTGCGTCGTACGACCAGCTGGTGCGTACCCGCGAACCCGGCGACTTCGACCTCGTGCTCCTCGGGATGGGACCCGACGGCCACGTCGCCTCGCTGTTCCCCGGCTTCCCCCAGCTCGACGTCGACGACCGCATCGCCGTAGCCGTCACCGACTCCCCCAAGCCACCCCCCGAGCGCATCTCGCTCACCTTCACCGCCCTCAACCAGGCCGGCGAGGTGTGGTTCCTCGTCTCCGGCGAGGGCAAGGCCGACGCCGTCGCCCGTGCCCTCGCCGATGACGGCTCGGTCCACGAGACCCCCGCCCGCGGCATCACCGCCCCCAACCGCACCTGGTGGCTCGACGAGGCCGCAGCAGGTTCCTTGTAGTTCCGCCGACCGGGCATTTTGGTGTGCGCTGGAGTACGCCGAGCGGGCACTTCTGGTATGCCGTGACGACGCCGACCGGGCACTTCTGGTCAGCTGGCCGCGGCCGTACGGCGTCCACAGCGTCATGCTTGCGGGCCTCGGTCGAAGGCCGGCCTGCCAGCTGCGGCACCGGGTCAGGGCGCCGGGTCGATAGACGTCGACCTTGGTGAACGAGCTCGAACATCCAGGACCGGTCGGTCGGCGACACCAGGACGCGTCGTCCTCGTCGTGTTCCTGGTCCTCGTCCTCGGTGTGGTGCTCCTCGCCGTCGTACTCGGCGCCGTAGCAGGAGCTCGGGAGCGCGATGTCGAGCCGGAAGATGCCGACGCCGTCGTCGTCGTAGACCCAGGTCTGGAGGTCGGGCCGCGGCAGGCCGGCGTCGTGCCAGTTGAGGCGTAGCGCGGACTCGCCGGGCGACTCGGCGCGGCCATCGCCGAGCGGGCGAGGACGCGCAGCTGGCGCACGCCGCGGTAGCCCCGGAACCGGGAGATCTCGGCTATCAGGAGGTCGTGCGGCACCCCGATGCGCAGGAAGCCGTCGATCGCGGCGAGGGCATCGTACCGCCAGAGCAGGCGGCCGAGATCGAGCGCCGTGCGCAGCGCCGTGGTGACGCGGATCGCCCTGCACCTCGGTGATGTCGGTCGGGATCAAGCCGCGTCGGCCGGCGGCCACGGTCTCGGGCCGTCGCATCCGGGTGTCGCTCATGTGGAAGACATTGAGCGGTGGGGCGATCGTCAGCGCCAGACTCGGGGCAGGAGGTCGACGCCGTGCAGCCACGCGGCCGTCCGGTCGGTGACGACCGCATCCGTTGGGATCGACCAGAGCGAGAGCGCGCTGCGCGCAGATCGCGTGTCGTCCGGTGCCTGGGCCGCGGCGTACACCTCATGCAGCATCGCCTGCGCAGCAGCCTCGCTCGCACCATCGTGTCGAAGGTTCTGCCGGGACACTCCCCAGCGCGCGTGCCTGGCCTGACGTGAACGGCTCGTCGAGCGGGAGTGGGCAACGCTCGGTGAGGAACGAGCCGTCGGTCATTGAGCCAGTGTGTCGTCCATGGCGGCAGGATGCCGACGATCAGCCGGATCTCGCTCCGACGAATCCACAGGGCCACCAGAGCGGCGAACATCGAGTGCCCGGTCGGCGTACTACAGCCAACCAAACGATGCCCGGTCGGCGACTTAAGCGTAACCGAAGTGCCCGGTCGGGAGTTAGAAGATGACCTCGCCGGACTTGCGGCGTTGGCGGAGGGTCTGGATGGCCTCGTTGAGGATGTCCTTGGCCTCGGCGTCGGAGCGGCGCTCCTTCACGTAGGCGAGGTGGGTCTTGTAGGGCTCGATCTTGGGGGCCGGGGGCGGGTTGTCCGAGTCCATGCTGGCCGGGAGTCCGCAGCGGGGGCAGTCCCAGGTGTCGGGGACGGTGGCCTCGACCGCGAAGGCGATCAGGGTGCGGTGCTCGTTGGAGCAGAAGTAGGTGACGCTCTGGCGCGGAGCAGCCTCACCGCGCTCTGCTTCGCCCATGGGGCCTGCGCCGACACGGCTGCCCCGGATGGCGTTTCCTCCGCCTGCCACGGTGGTCTCCTTCAGAGATCGTTGAGGATCAGTTGCCGGTCTTGAGCAGCAGCCCGAGCCCGACAACGGTCGCGAACCACACCACGCCGATACCGACGGTGATGCGGTCGAGGTTGCGCTCGGCCACGGACGATCCGCCAAGGCCGCTCGAGACGCCACCCCCGAACATGTCGGAGAGCCCGCCGCCGCGCCCCTTGTGGAGGAGCACCAGCAGGATCATCAGCAAGCTCGTGATCACGAGCAAGACCTCGAAGACGATAACCACGGTGGGGAGCCTAACTGATGAGGCGCGCCATCAAAGGACGGGCATGTCGTAGAAGCGGCAGATCCCGCCGAACTCGTCGGCCTGGAGACTGGCGCCACCGACGAGACAGCCGTCGACGTCCGCCTTCTGCATGATGCCGCCGACGTTGGCGGCCTTCACCGAACCGCCGTACAGGATGCGTACGCCGGCCGCGGCTTCGTCTCCCGCGGTCTCGGCGATGCGCGCGCGGATCGCGGCACACACCTCCTGCGCGTCGTCGGGCGTCGCCACCTCGCCGGTGCCGATCGCCCACACCGGCTCGTAGGCGACGACCAGTCCGGCGAGCTGCTCGGGGGTGAAGCCGGCCAGCGAGCCGTCGACCTGGGCCAGGCAGTGCTCGACGTGCCGCCCCTCCTTGCGTACGTCGAGCCCCTCGCCGACGCACACGATCGGGGTCATCCCGCCGGCCAGCGCCTTGTGCGCCTTGGCGTTGACCATCGGCGTCGTCCTCGGCGTGGTGCTCGCGCCGCTCGGAGTGCCCGACCACGACGTAGGAGCAGCCGAGCTTCGAGAGCATCGCCGCCGAGATCTCGCCGGTGTAGGCGCCGTCGTCGTGCGTCGAGACGTCCTGGGCGCCGTACTTGAGCTGCAGCCGGTCGCCGTCGACCATCGTCTGCACGCTGCGGATGTCGGTGAACGGGGGTACGACGACCACCTCGACCTTGCCGTAGTCGTGCTTCTTGTCCGACAGCGTCCAGGCCAGCTTCTGCACCAGGACGACTGCCTCCTGGTGGTTCAGGTTCATCTTCCAGTTCCCCGCCATCAGCGGGGTGCGGGCGGTGTGCCATCAGTCCTCCAAGACCGTGATGCCGGGCAGGGCCTTGCCCTCGAGGTACTCCAGGCTGGCGCCGCCGCCGGTGGAGATGTGGCCGAAGGCGTCGTCGGCGAAGCCGAGCTGGCGTACGGCGGCCGCGGAGTCGCCACCACCGACCACGGACAGCCCGTCGACCTCGGTCAGCGCCTGGGCGACCGCGCGGGTGCCCTCGGCGAACGCGTCGAACTCGAAGACGCCCATCGGGCCGTTCCAGAACACCGTCCTGGCACCGGTGATCGCCTTGGCGAACGCCGCGCCCGAGTCGGGACCGATGTCGAGCCCGATCTGGTCGGCCGGGATGGCGTCGACCGGCACCGTCGTCGGCGGGGCGTCGGCCTTGAACTCCGGCGCCACCACGACGTCGGTCGGCAGCACGATCTCCACACCGGTGTCCTTCGACCGCTGGAGGTACTCCCGGCAGGTCTCGATCTGGTCCTCCTCGAGGAGGCTCTTGCCGACCTCGTGGCCCTGCGCCGCCAGGAAGGTGAACACCATCCCGCCACCGATCAGCAGCGTGTCCGCCTTGCCGAGCAGGTTGTCGATCACCGCGAGCTTGTCGCTCACCTTCGAGCCGCCGAGCACCACGACGTAGGGGCGCTCGGGCTCCTCGGTGAGCTTGCGGAGCACGTCGACCTCGGTGCGGACGAGTCCGCCCATGGCGTGCGGAAGCCGCTTCGCGACGTCGTACACACTGGCCTGCTTGCGGTGTACGACGCCGAACCCGTCGCTGACGAACCCGTCGCCGAGGGCGGCCAGCTCGTCGGCGAACGCACCCCGCTCGGACTCGTCCTTGCTGGTCTCACCCGGGTTGAACCGCACGTTCTCGAGCAGCGCGATCTCGCCGTCGGCCAGGGAGGAGACGGTGGACTGCGCCGACTCCCCCACCGTGTCGGTCGCGAAGTGCACCTCGGTGCCGAGCAGCTCGCCGAGCCGGTCGGCGACCGGACGCAGCGAGTACTTGTCCTCCGGAGCGCCCTTGGGCCGGCCGAGGTGCGCCATCACGACGACGCGTGCCCCGGCCTCGGAGAGCGCCTTGCAGGGTCGGCAGGCTCGCCCGGATCCGGCCGTCGTCGGTGATGGTGCTGCCGTCGAGGGGCACGTTCAGGTCCGAGCGGACCAGGATCCGTTTGCCGGCGACGTCCCCCAGTGAGTCGAACTCCCCCATCTCAGAGGGAGGTACCGATGTGCGTGATCAGGTCGGCGAGACGGTTGGAGTAGCCCCACTCGTTGTCGTACCAGCCGATGACCTTGACCTGGTTGCCGATCACCTTGGTGAGCGGGGCGTCGAAGATGCACGACGCCGGGTCGGTGACGATGTCGGAGGACACCAGCGGGTCGGTGGAGTAGCGCAGGTAGCGGCCGTCGGCCGCCTTCTCGACGGCGGCGTTGACCTCCTCGACCGAGGTCTCGCGACCGGCCTCGAAGGTGAGGTCGGTGGCCGAGCCGGTCGGCACCGGGACGCGCACGGCGAAGCCGTCGAGCTTGCCCTTCAGCTCGGGCAGCACCAGGCCGATCGCCTTGGCGGCACCGGTCGAGGTCGGCACCAGGTTGATCGCGGCGGCACGGGCGCGACGCGGGTCCTTGTGGATGTTGTCCTGGAGGTTCTGGTCGGCCGTGTAGGCGTGGATCGTGGTCATCAGGCCCTTGACGATGCCGAACTCGTCGTTGAGCGCCTTGGCCATCGGGGCGAGGCAGTTGGTGGTGCACGAGGCGTTGGAGATGACCGTGTGCTTCTCGGGGTCGTAGTCCTCGTGGTTGACGCCCATCACCACGGTGAAGTCCTCGTTGGAGGCGGGCGCGGAGATGATCACCTTCTTGGCGCCGGCGTCCACGTGGGCGCGGGCCTTGGTGGCGTCGGTGAAGAAGCCGGTCGACTCGACCACGACGTCGACACCGAGGTCGCCCCACTTGAGCGCGGACGGGTCGCGCTCGGCGAACGCGGTGATCTCCTGGTCGCCCACCTTGATCGAGGTGTCGGTGGAGGTCACGTCGGCGTCGAGGCGGCCGAGGATGGAGTCGAACTTGAGCAGGAGGGCGAGGGAGTTGTTGTCGGTGAGGTCGTTGACACCGACGATCTCGATGTCGGCGCCCGAGGCACGCACGGCGCGGAAGAAGTTGCGCCCGATGCGGCCGAATCCGTTGATACCTACGCGGACAGTCACAGCAGTACTCCTGGAAAAGAGGAAGGGGCTCGTTCCAGCGACCCTATCGCGGGGCGGAGGCACCCCTTCCCCGTCCGGGGTACGTGCGAGTAACCCCGAGGACCAGGCCGAGGATCAGGCCTCTTCGGCCAGCATCTCCGGGGTCAGCGACGACTCGGTGTCGGGTACGCCGAGCTCCTCGGCCCGCTTGTCGGCCATGGCCAGCAGCCGGCGGATGCGACCGGCGATCGCGTCCTTGGTGAGCACCGGGTCGCTGAGCTGGCCGAGCTCCTCCAGCGACGCCTGCTTGTGCTCGAGACGGAGCCGGCCGGCCTGGCCGAGGTGGTCGGGGATCTCCGGGCCGAGGATCTCCAGGGCCCGCTCGACGCGGGCACCGGCGGCGACGGCGGCGCGGGCGGAGCGGCGCAGGTTGGCGTCGTCGAAGTTGGCGAGGCGGTTGGCGGTGGCGCGGACCTCGCGCCGCATCCGGCGCTCCTCCCACGCGAGCAGCGACTCGTGGGCGCCGAGGCGGGTCAGCAGCTGGCCGATGGCGTCGCCGTCGCGGATGACCACCCGGTCGATGCCGCGCACCTCGCGGGCCTTGGCCGAGATGCCGAGCCGGCGGGCCGAGCCGACCAGGGCGAGCGCGGCCTCGGGACCGGGGCAGGTGACCTCGAGCGAGCTGGAGCGGCCGGGCTCGGTCAGGGAGCCGTGGGCCAGGAAGGCGCCGCGCCAGGCGGCGACGGCGTCGCAGCCGGAGCCGTTGACGACCACGGGCGGCAGGCCGCGGACGGGGCGGTTGCGCTGGTCGATCAGGCCGGTCTGGCGGGCCAGCGACTCGCCCTCGCGGGAGACCCGGACGATGTAGCGGGACCCACGACGGATCCCGCTGCCCTTGAGCAGCACCACCTCGGGATGGTGGCCGAAGACCTCGGCGATGTCCTTGCGCATCCGTCGGGCGGCGGCGCCGGTGTCCAGCTCGGCCTCGACGACGATGCCGCCGTTGACCAGGTGGAGGGCATCGGCGAACCGGAGCATCGAGGACACTTCGGCCTTTCGGCAACAGGTCTTCGTCACAGTCGTGTTGGCCAGTTCTGCCTTTACCTGTGCCGTCATCGCCATGTCGTCACCTTAGTCCTCATCGAACAACCGCGCATAAGCGGAGCCAAGTTTTTGCGGATCATGGACACCGGGCTGTACCGCAGCAAGATCGGTCGGTCACCAGACGTGCTCCTGCGGCCTCGACGGTGGCCCGGAGACGGTCGCCGTCGTGGACCGCGCTGGGGTCGACGAGGACGGCGTGGAGGGCCAGGTCAGGGGCGTGCCGGAGGAGTACGTCGAGGTGGTCGGCGAGGTCGTAGCCCCGGGTCTCGTCGAGATGGGGCTCGAGGTTCATCGAGACGACCACCTTGCCCGGCGTACGGCACAGGGCGTCGCGCAGATCGGGGACCAGCAGGTGCGGGATGACGCTGGAGTACCAGGACCCGGGGCCCAGGACCACCCAGTCGGCCTCGCCGATGGCCTCGATCGCCTGGGGGCAGGCCTTGGCGTCCTCGGGGTCGAGGGCGACGGAGAGCACGTTGCCGGCCGTGGTCGCGACCTCGACCTGGCCGCGGACGGTGACGATCTCGTCGGGGTCGTCCCCGACTCCCCTGGACCTCGGCGGTGATGTCGAGGGGGGACAGCGCCATCGGCAGCACCCGGCCGCGGGCGCCGAGCAGCCCGGCGACCCAGTCGAGGCCGTCGACGTGGTCCTGGAGCAGGTCCCACAGGGTGACGATGAGCAGGTTGCCCATCGAGTGGCCGTCCATCTCCCCCTCCGAGGCGAACCGGTGCTGCAGCACGCGCGCCCAGGTCTGCCCCACCGGTCGTCGCCGCAGAGGGCGGCCAGCGCCATCCGCAGGTCACCGGGAGGGAGTACGCCGAACTCGTCGCGCAGCCGGCCCGGAGGAGCCGCCGTTGTCGGCGACCGTGACGACCGCGGTCAGGTCGGTGGTCACGCCGCGCAGGGCGGTCAGCGACACCGCCAGCCCGTGGCCGCCGCCGAGGGCGACGACCGAGGGTTCCGTCGACCAGCGCACGCCGGCTACTCCCGACCGAGGTCGCGGTGGGTGGCCTCGGCCTCGAGCCCGGCGGCGCGCAGCCGGGTGACGATCTCCTCGGTCATCGCCACGCTGCGGTGCTTGCCGCCGGTGCAGCCGATCGCCACGGTCATGAACCGCTTGCCCTCGCGCAGGTAGCCGGCGCCGACCGTCTGGATCACCGGGACGTAGCGCTCGAGGAACTCCTGGGCGTCACCCCGGTCCTTGACGTACGCCGCGACGTCGCTGTCCATGCCGGTCCGGTGGCGCAGCTCGGGCACCCAGTGGGGGTTCGGCAGGAAGCGCATGTCGGCCATCAGGTCGGCATCGACCGGGACGCCGTACTTGAACCCGAAGCTGACCACCGTGATCCGCAGCTTCACGGTCTCGGGCGTGCCGAACGCGTTGGCGACCTTGTCGGTGAGCTGGTGCACGTTCAGCGGCGTCGTGTCGATGACCAGGTCGGCGTCGCCGCGCAGGCTCGCCATCACCGCGCGCTCCTGCTTGATGCCCTCGAGCAGCCGGCCGCTGCCCTGGAGCGGGTGCGGTCGCCGGGCGGCCTCCTGGCGGCGCACGAGGATGTCGTCGGAGGCCTCGAGGAAGAGCAGCGTCGTACGCCGGGTCGGGAACTTCGCCGCCAGCTGCGCGCGCAGGGAGTCGAAGAACACCCCGGCGCGTACGTCGACCACGGCCGCCACGGGTTGGCTGACGCCCTGCTTCTCGTCGACGAGACGGACCACGTCGCCGACCAGCTCGGGGGGCAGGTTGTCGACCACGAAGTAGCCGAGGTCCTCGAGCTCCTTGGCCGCGGTGCTGCGACCCGCGCCGGTCATCCCGGTCACGATGACGAGCTCTCCCTGGTGCCCCTCGAGCCCGGCAGGGGTGCTGTCGGATGCCATCAGTGCTCCTGAATCTCTCCGGTGGCCGTGTTGACGGAGGTGCGTCTCGGCGAGGCCGCGACCGCCTCCGAGATCGCCGTGGCGGTGCGCGTGCCGATGCCCGGCACCTCGGCGATCTCGTCGATGGTGGCAGCCCGGAGCTTCTTGAGCGACCCGAAGTGCTTGATCAGCGTCTTGCGCCGCACCTCGCCGAGGCCCGGGACGTCGTCGAGGAGGCTCTCCACCATCGTCTTGGAGCGCCGCGAGCGGTGGTGGGTGATCGCGAAGCGGTGGGCCTCGTCGCGGATGCGCTGGAGCAGGTAGAGGC
>CAWCQB010000028.1:0-235088 GCA_963797505.1 uncultured Actinomycetota bacterium
CCCGGGCGTGCCGCCGCGGGCCACCCAGCGCTTCTCCCCCACCCACACCGCGGCGACGACGCCGAGGATGATCGCCAGCGCATAGGCACGGATCGGCAACGGCCCGACGTGCCAGACCCCCTGCGACGGGCTCGGAATCGACAGGGGGATGGACAGGGCGATCAGGTTCATGCGTCTGCCTTCAGGATCTTCTCGAGGTCCGCGGCCATGTCTGACTGCGAGGTGCCGGCCGTCCAGACGAGGTCGCCCTTGCCACCCTCGACCGCGATCACGTTCGCGGTGTGGTCGACCTCGTAGCCGCCGCTGGGCAGCTTCTGCCCCTTCTTGATGAACACGCCCATCGGCTTGCCGAGCGCGTCGATGCTGTTGATCGTGCCGGTCACGCCGATGAACTCCGGGTTGAACCGGTCGAGGTAGGTGCGCAGCACCTTCTGCGGTGTCGCGGGCGGGGTCGGTGGTCACGAACACCACCTGGAGCTTCGCCTTCTCGGCGTCGCTGAGCCTGGTCAGCGAGGAGGCGATGGTGCTCATCACCACCTGGCAGATGTCGGGACAGTTGGTGTAGCCGAAGAACACCAGCGTGCGCTTGTCCTGCGCCGCCAGGTCGAACGGCTTGCCGTCGGTGTCGGTGAGGTTCATGTGGGGTACGGCGTACGGCTGGTCGAGGAGGATGCCGTTGTAGCCGTCGTGGTCCGACGTCGACACCCCGCTGACCGCCGCACCGCCGCCCGACGAGCCACAACCGACGAGCGCGAAGGTGAGGAACAGGGCCAGGAGCACCTTCCTAGCCACGGCGTACCCCGGCGGCCAGGTCCTCGGTGAGCGCCGCCAGGGCCTTCAGGCCACTGGCACGGTCGTCGGCGTCGAGCAGCGGCCGGACGAACGCGGAGCCGACGATCACGGCGTCGGCGTACGACGCGACCTCGGCGGCCTGGTCGCCGTTGGAGACCCCGAGCCCGACACCGATGGGCAGGTCGGTCACCTGGCGGGTGCGCGCGACGAGCGGGCCGGCGAGCTCGGAGGTCGACGCACGGGCACCGGTGACGCCCATGACCGCGGTCGCGTAGATGAACCCACGGCAGGCCGTCGGCGGTGTAGCGGAGTCGCTGGTCGGTCGAGGACGGCGCCACCAGGAAGACCTTGTCGAGGTCGCGGGCGTCGGCGGCGGCGATCCACTCCTCGGCGGAGTCCGGGGTGAGGTCGGGCGTGATCAGGCCCGCTCCCCCGGCGCTGGCGAGATCGGCGGCGAAGCGGTCGACGCCGTACCTCTCGATGGGGTTCCAGTAGGTCATCACCACGGTGGGGGTGCCGGTCGCGGCCACCGCCTCGACCGTGCGCAGCACGTCGGTCGTGCGGACGCCACCATCGAGGGCGCGCTGGGCGGCGGCCTGGATCGTGGGCCCGTCCATCACCGGGTCGCTGTAGGGCAGCCCGATCTCGATCACGTCGCAGCCCGAGTCGACCATCACCTCGAGCGCCTCGATGGCGCCGGGGACGTCGGGGAAGCCGGCGGGCAGGTAGCCGACCAGCGCGGCACGGCCCTCGGCGCGCGTCGTCTCGAAGGCCTTGGCCGTGGTCACCGCGCGCCCTCGGCGATCTGCTCGTCGCTCGCGGGCTCGGGAGTGCCGTCGGCGTCGGCCTGGCCCAGCCCGAACCAGTCGATGGCCGTGCCCATGTCCTTGTCGCCGCGGCCGGAGAGGTTGACGAGCAACGTCTGACCGGGCCGCTCCTTGGCGAGGTCGAGCGCGCCGGCGATCGCGTGCGCGGACTCGATCGCGGGGATGATCCCCTCGGTCCTGGCGAGCAGCGCGAGCGCGTCCATGGCGGCGGCGTCGGTGACCGGGAGGTACGTCGCCCGGCCGGTCTTCGCGAGGTGGGCGTGCTGCGGTCCGACGCCGGGGTAGTCGAGCCCGGCGGAGATCGAGTGGGACTCCACCGTCTGGCCGTCCTCGTCCTGGAGGACGTAGGTGCGCGCTCCGTGGAGCACGCCGACCTCTCCGGCCCAGATGGTGGCCGCGTGGCGCTCGGTGTCGACGCCGTCGCCACCGGCCTCGAAGCCGTAGATCGCGACGTCGGGGTCGTCGAGGAACGCGGTGAACAGGCCGATCGCGTTGGAGCCGCCGCCCACGCAGGCCGCGATGGCGTCCGGCAGGGCGCCGGTGAGCTCGAGGCACTGCGCGCGGGCCTCGTCGCCGATGCCGCGGCAGAAGTCGCGGACCATCGCCGGGAACGGGTGCGGGCCGGCAGCCGTGCCGAAGCAGTAGGCGGTGTGGTCGACGCTGGCCACCCAGTCGCGGATCGCCTCGTTGATGGCGTCCTTGAGCGTGCGCGAGCCCGACGACACCGGGATCACCTCGGCGCCGAGCAGCTGCATCCGGGCGACGTTGAGCGCCTGGCGCTCGGTGTCGACCTCGCCCATGTAGACGGTGCACTCGAGGCCGAGGTACGCCGCGGCGGTGGCCGTGGCGACACCGTGCTGGCCGGCACCGGTCTCGGCGATCATCCGGGTCTTGCCCATGCGCTTGGTGAGCAGCGCCTGCCCGAGGACGTTGCGGATCTTGTGGGCGCCGGTGTGGTTGAGGTCCTCGCGCTTGAGCAGGATGCGCGCACCGGCGATGCTCGCTGAGCTTGGTCGCGTCGTAGAGCGGGCTCGGCACGCCGGCGTACTCGTGGAGCATGCGGTGGAACTCGGCGGTGAAGGCCTCGTCGGCCATCGCCTCCTGCCAGGCCGCGGTGAGCTCGTCGAGGGCGGCCATCAGCGCCTCGGGCATGAAGCGGCCACCGAAGTCGCCGAAGCGTCCGGCCTCGTCCGGTCCGGCAGCGCGGTCATCGCCCGGCCGCCTTCATCGCCGCCACGGCGGCCCGCGGGTTGCCGTCCTTGACCAGTGCCTCGCCGACGAGCACCACGTCGGCGCCCTGGCCGGCGTAGCGGGCGGCGTCGTCGGGTCCGCCGATGCCGGACTCCGCCACCGTCACGACGTCGTCGGGGAGCAGCTCGGCCAGCCGGCCGAAGGTGTCGGGGTCGACGTCGAGGGTCTTGAGGTTGCGGGCGTTCACGCCGACGAGCTCGGCACCGATCGCGAGCGCGCGGCCGACCTCGTCCTCGTCGTGCACCTCGGTGAGCACGGTCAGGCCGAGCTCGCGGGCCTGGTCGTGCAGGTCCTTGAGCAGCGCGTCGTCGAGCGCGGCGACGATGAGCAGCACGAGGTCGGCGCCGGCGGCGCGGGCCTCGAGCAGCTGGTAGCCGGTCACCATGAAGTCCTTGCGCAGCAGCGGTGTCGGCACCGCGCCGCGCACGGTCCGGAGGTCGTCGAGGCTGCCGCCGAAACGGCGCTGCTCGGTGAGCACGGAGATCGCGTCGGCGCCGCCTGCGTCGTACGCCGCCGCCAGCGCCGCCGGGTCAGGGATGTCGGCCAGCGCGCCCTTGCTCGGCGACCGACGCTTGACCTCGGCGATGACGGACAGGCCCGGCGACGCGGAACGCGGGCATCGGGTCGCGCGGCGGCGGGAGCACGGCCGACCGCGGCGGTCAGGTCGGCCTCGGAGAGGGCGGTCTGGCGGGAAGCGAGGTCCTCGCGCACACCGGCGACGATGTCGTCGAGCACGGACATGCGAAGGGCCTTCCGGGAGCGTCTGTGGAGCGTCTGTCGTGGGGGCCGCGCGGGACCCGCGCGGGTGTCCCAAGGTTCTCACACGGCTCACAACCCCAGCGTGGGCCGGTCAGGGTGCGAGCCAGCTCCCCATGGGCAGGTTGCGCACCACCGCGAACACCGTCAGCACGACCGCGAACACCATGATCCACACCCCCGCCCGGACGCCGAAGCGCTCCCGCGGGGCCGGAGCGGGCGCGCCGCTCCAGGCCCGGCCGGTCCAGCGCAGCCAGACCAGCACGATGACCGGGATCAGCGCGACGAAGAGGAGGTTGCTGCTGGCGGCGGCGGTGAGGTCGCCGTTGGTGAGGTCGTTGACCGCGCGGAGGCCACCGCAGCCGGGGCAGTAGAGGCCGGTCAGCGCGTAGAAGGGGCAGTAGCCCCAGCTTCCCGAGGAGTGCGGGTCGCGGAAGTGCAGCGCGATGGTGAGGCCGCCGACCAGGCCGCCGGTGATCAGCGGGTCGCGGAGCCGTTCCCAGCGGGTCCGTTGCCGCAGCACGGGTGCCGCGTCGCTCTGCGGCGCGACCTGGTGCTCGGTGGCGGGACCGTCCATGGCGAACGCCTAGGCGTTGAGGCCCATCTTCGCCATGATCCCGCCGACGACGACCGCGATCGGGCCCGAGGGCAACGCCGACCCAGAACACGACCCAGCTGCCGACCATCAGGCCGATGCCGGCGACGATGAAGGCGGCGAGGGCCACGCAGACGGCCGTCCAGGCTGCCGGGGTGTTGCCGTGGTGGGCCATGGAGCTCCTCAGGTCGTGCGGTCGTTGCGTCGGCGACAGTGTAGTGGGAGCGAGACCTGCTCCAGCCGCCTACTGGCCCGGGCCGGTGTCGGTCGGGTCACGTCCCTCGTCGAGCGCGGCCCAGAGGTCCTGCTCGCGGGTCGGCTCGGGCTCGCTGGCCGGCGCGGGAGCCCCGGGAGCGTCGTACCTGCTGCCCATCTCCGGCCAGCTCGGGACGAGTCGGACGGCGAGGACCGCGGGCACCACGGCGAGCACCGAGCACACCGCCGCCGTGTAGAACCAGCCGGTGAAGCCCTGGTCCGGCGAGCGGCCCATCAGCTGCTGGTAGGAGTTCGACGCGCTGTCCGGGAGGGTGACGTAGCCCGCGATCACGGCCGCCACGAGACCGACGGCGGCGACGGCGGCGACGACCGCGAAGGCGCGTCGTACGACGCCGCGGGTGACGAGCAGCACTCCCCACGCGGCCAGCAGCACCAGGCTCACCGCCGAGGCGAGCGGGAAGCGGGTGCCGGCGTCGAGCGCCGTCAGCGAGGCGTCGCCGCCAGCTGCCGCTCGAGCCGATCCACGGCTTGGCGCTGGCCACGGCGGCCAGGCCGGCGGTGACCAGCCCGGCGAGCACGACGGGGCCGAACGTACGACGCAGGCGCGGGTCTGGCTCAGCCATCGTTCCCGGCCGCCAGCAGCACGTCGTCGTCGAAGCAGGTGTGGGCACCGGTGTGGCACGCGGGTCCGGTCTGGTCGACGGTCAGGAGCACCGTGTCGCCGTCGCAGTCGAGCCGGACCTCCACGACGCGCTGGGTGTGGCCGGAGGTCTCGCCCTTGACCCAGTACTCCTGGCGCGAGCGGCTCCAGTAGGTCCCCTGCCCGGTCGTCAGCGTGCGGTGCAGCGCCTCGTCGTCCATCCAGCCGAGCATCAGCACCTCGCCGGTGCCGTGCTGCTGCACGACCGCGGCGACGAGCCCGTCGGCGTTGCGCTTGAGCCGCCCGGCGATGGCGGGATCGAGGCTGGATTCGGTGGCACTCACGCCCTCCAGTATCCGGGAGTGCGGAAGCAGCACACCGACCGGGCGCGGATGCCGGTCAGGAGGCAGACCTGGAGGGGCGCCCGGTCGGTGTGCTGGCTCAGAGGTCAGCCGGGCGGAGGACGCGGTTCACGCCGTGCGCGATCTGCTTGTTGCCCTTGTTGATGTTGCGCGCCGAGCGCTTGACCAGGGCGTTGGCGTCGTTGGGGTCCCGGTCGATGCAGCGCGATCCGTCCGTGCTTGCGGACGTTGACCCGGATGACCGGCCCGAGGGCACTCTTCAGGGCAGCTCCGTCGGAGGCCTTGGCCTTGGCGTAGGTGATCGTCGCTCCAGGCACCACGTGGTAGAGCAGCACCTGCTCGATCGTGTTGACCCCGGCCGCCTTGACCAGCCGGTTGAAGGTGGCGCGCTCGGTGCGCGGACGCTTGCCGGTGAGATCGTGCACCAGCCGACGGAAGGCCCGGTCGGTGGGCAGGAAGGCCGTCAGCGCCACTGAACCATCGGCCAGCACGCCGACCGCGCTGTTCGGCTTCGCTTTCAGCACCGCGGTGACCGCGGCGTCGAGGATGTCGAAGTCACCCCACTTGTGGTCGAAGTGGTGCCCGTCGGCCGCCAGGACCGTCGCGAGGCTGCGCTGGCCGGGGGCGGCGGAGGCAGGAGCGGCCGGCAACGCGGCGACCGAGGCTCCGAGAGCGATCGGTCGTGAGGACCGAGGCGAGGACTTTCTTCTTCATGGTGGTTCCTTTCATCGGGGTGGAGGGGTGGTGCACTCAGGAGCGGGCCTTGCCCGGTTCGGCGTACGTCGCACGGAGCACTGAGGTGACCGAGTGCGCGGGGTCGCCGTCGTCGGCCTCGAGGCTCACGTCGATCGCGGAGTACGACGCCACCAGGGACTCCGGGATCTCGAAGGTGGCCACCGTCCCGGGCGTCACCTGTCCGAGCGGGAGCATCTTGTTGGTGCGCGGGTCGAAGAGCCACGCGTAGTAGAAGTCGCCCCGCGGAGCGCTCGGCAACGACTTCGTGGCCAGCTGCATGCGGGTGATGGCGTGCTGGGTCCCCATCGACACCGTGCCGGTCGCCGAGCCCTCGACCGGCTCCAGGGTCGCGGTCTGCTGGGCAGCGGGAGGCTGGGTGGCCTCCTCGCCGCGCAGGACCTGGATCGCTCCGATGCCGACCCCGGCACCGACGGCGACGAGTGCTGCGGCCGCGACGCCGGCCCGCAGGCGCGCGTGTGGCGGTGCCGGCCCAGCTCACGCCTCAGCTCCGGGGGCAGTGCGGTCGGCGCACCGACGCGAGCCACGGCCGCGTCGTCGCCGGCCAGGGTGCGTCGAGCGCTGCTGAGCAGCCCGTGCCCCAGGGCGTCGTCCACCAGCTCTGCACGGCAGTGCTCACAGCCGCGCGCGTGCTCGGCCGCGTCGATCGCCGCGGCGTTGCTCAGCTCGCCGCGCAGCAGCGCGGTGAGGTCGGGATGGTGGTCGTTCATCGTCGGCTCCTCGATGTCTCCGGGCGCGCCGTGGCCATCAACCCCGCGAGTCGGCGGGTGCCGCGGGACGCCCGTGCCTTGACCGTCCCGAGGGGCGCACCGAGGACGGCCGCGACCTCCACCTGGGTGAGGTCGGCGAAGTAGGTCAGCTCGATGACCCGGCGCTCGTGCTCGGGGAGCCTCGCCACAGCCGCGCGCACGTCGGCCGCGTCGGCGTACCTCTCAGCGGTCTCGCGTCCGTCCTCCCCCACCAGGTGACGCGCCTGGTCGACATCGACGACGTCGTGCCGGCGGCTGCGCAGGCTGTCGATGGCGCGGCGCCGGGCGATCGTGAACAGCCACCCGGTGAAGCGTTGCGCCGGGTCGTAGCGCGCGGCGTGCCGCCACACGTCGAGGAAGGTGCGCTGCACGACGTCGTCGGCCTCGCTCGGCCCGACGAACCTGGTCACGTAGGCCCGGACGGCCTCCCCGTAGGCGGCGTACGCCTCCTCCAGCGCACCTGCCTCCAGGCGCGAGATCCGCAGGCCGATGGCCTCGCCGGGTTCCATGCAGGTGTTTCGTGTCGCGGACCCCGAACGGTTGCCGTTTCACTCACATACTTCAGGTAGGTCGCCGAGCGGGCACTGGATGCACGCTGGAGTACGCGTACGTCGAGTGCCCGGTCGCGGAACTAGAGGGACTGCTGGGCGACCCACGAGTTGTGCAGGCGGGCGTAGACGTCGGGCTCGCCCTCGGGTGTCTCGCGGGCCACGAGCTCGACGTGCGACCCGCGCTGTACGACGCGCCCGCGGTCGAAGACGATCACCTCGTCGGCGTTCTCGGCGGTGGAGAGCCGGTGCGCGATCGTGACGCTGGTGCGGCCGGCCATCAGCCGCTCGAGCGCCCGACCGATGCGCATCTCCAGGGCCGGGTCGACCGCGCTGGTCGCCTCGTCGAGGACGAGCAGGTCGGGGTCGGCGAGGTGGGCGCGCAGCAGGGCGACCAGCTGGCGCTCGCCCGCCGACAGGGACTCGCCGCGCTGGCCGACCCGGGTCTCGAGCCCGTGCGGCAGCCCGTCGAGCCAGTCACCGAGTCCGAGCTCGGCGGCCGCGGCCCGCACCTGGTCGGGGGTGGCGTCGAGGTCGCCGTAGCGCGCGTTGGCCAGCAGCGTCGAGTCGAACAGGAACCCCTCCTGGGGCACCAGCACCACCCGACGTCGCAGCGAGGCGAACTCCACCGTCCGGATGTCCACCCCGTCGAGCAGCACCGCGCCCGACGTGGGGTCCATCAACCGGGTCAGCAGCTTGGCGAAGGTCGTCTTGCCCGAGCCGGTCTCGCCGACCACCGCGATCCGGCTGCCCGACTCGATGTGCTCGGTCACGTCGCGCAGCACCAACGGGCCGCCCGGGTAGCCGAAGGACACGTCCTCGAAGGCGACGTCCATCGCGCCGCGCGGCAGCGACTTGCCGGACGGACCGGGGTCGTCGAGGTCGGCCGGCGTCTCCAGGATGCCGATCACCCGGCGCCAGCCGGCGATCGCGTTCTGCGCGTCGGTGAGCACCTGGGTGCCCATCTGCACCGGCCCCACGAACAGCGTGACCAGGAAGGCGAACGCGAGCACCTTGCCGGACGTGATCTGGCCGTCGAGCCCCAGCAGGATGCCGACGATCAGCACGCCCGCGTTGGCCAGCCCGGCCGAGACGCCGCCGAGGCTGAACGAGAACGCCGTCAGTCCCTGCGCGCGGGTCGCGGCGACCTGGTTGACCGAGATGGCCTCGTCGATGCGGTCCTGGGTGCGCTTCTCGATCGCGTAGGTGCGCACGGTCACGGCGCCGACGACGGGCTCGGAGATCGCGGAGAGCATGGCGCCGACCGAGCGCCGGACCTGGCCGTAGGCCGCCGACAGCCGCTTCTGGAAGTAGCGCAACGAGAGGAACAGCGGCAGGAAGCAGACCCAGACCAGGATCGTCATCTGCCAGGAGTAGAACAGCATCACCACGGTCGCCAGCAGCACCTGCCCGACGCTGATGATGCCGAAGACACCGCCGAAGACCAGGAACTGCGAGACCTGGTCGACGTCGCTGGTCACCCGCGAGACCAGCGCACCGCGGCGCTCGGTGTTCTGGGTGAGCAGCGGCAGGTCGTGCACGTGCCGGAAGGCCTTGATCCGCAGCGTCGCCAGACCACGCTCGGAGGCGGTGAACAGCCGCGCGGTCATGAAGTACGACGACACCCCGGTCGCCACGATCGCCAGCGCCGCGAGGCAGGCCATCCCGGTGACGAAGGAGATGTCGACACCGTCGGGTCCGTTGAGCCCGCGGTCGAGGGTCTGCTGCACGGAGATGGGTACGACGAGCCGGCCGGCCGTACCGATCGCGGCGAGCAGCAGGGTCCAGCCGAAGCCCTTCGACAGCTCGGGCGAGAACGCGAGCCCGCGCCGGATCGTCTCCCGGGCGGAGATCTCGTCGCCGGTGTCGACGTGGGTGCCCTCGGCCACCAGGTCGTCCAGCGCGGTCATGTCGCGCACCCCCTCGGTCTCGTAGGCGTTCACGAGCCGTGCGTACGCCGGGTTGCGCTCCAGCAGCGCCGCATGGGTGCCACGGTCGGCGATCCGGCCGCCGTCGAGGAACAGCACCTCGTCGGCCAGCGCGATCGTCGCCTTGCGGTAGGCGATCAGCAGCATCGACGAGTCGCCGCCACGCTCGCGCATCGCCGCCAGGATGCGGGCCTCGACCTCCGGGTCGACCGCGGAGGTGGCGTCGTCGAGCACGAGCAGCCGCGGACGACGGATCAGCGCCCGGGCCAGCGACAGGCGTTGGCGCTGTCCGCCGGAGAGGGTCGTGCCGCGCTCGCCGAGGCGGCCGTCCAGCCCGTCGCGGAGCCCGGCGACGAAGCCGTCGGCCTGGGCCGTGCGCAGCGCCGCCCACACCTCCTCGTCGGGCACGTCGGCGCCCAGCGTGACGTTGCCGCGCACGGTGTCGTCGAAGAGGAACGCGCTCTGCGGGACCAGGGCGACGTGCTCGGCGAGCTCGCCGCGCGGGAGGTCGCGCAGGTCGTGGCCGTCGAGCCGGACCGCGCCCGACAGCGGGTCGATCAGCCGGGTGACGAGCGAGGTGAGCGTGCTCTTCCCCGAGGCGGTCGCGCCCACGACGGCGACGGTGCGGCCCGGCTCGATCGAGAAGTCGAGCCCCTCGAGGAGCACCTGGCCTTCTTCGTAGGTGTAGGCGAGGTCGTCGACGACCAGCTGCGCTCCGCGTCGCTGGTGCTCGATCCGGTCGTCGCCGTACGTCGTGTCGTTGACCGTCTCGAGCACGCGCTGCACCCGCTCGAACCCGACCACCGAGCGCGGGAACTCGCCGAGCATCCAGCCGATCGAGCGGATCGGGAAGGCCACGATCGTGAGCAGGTAGGCGATCGTGACCACGTCGCCCGGGTCGGCCATGCCGTTGCTGACGCGCAGCACGCCGACGCCGAGCACGACCAGCACCCCGAGGTTGGGCAGGCTCTCGAGGAGCGGGTCGAAGGCGGCCCGGATGCGGCCGGCGCGGATGCCCTCGTCGCGCAGCACCTGCGCCTTGGCGGCGAACCGGTCGGTCTCCTGGGTCTCCCGGCCGAGGGTCTTGACCACCATCGCCCCGTCGAAGGACTCGTGGGCGATCTCGCTCAGCTCGGCGCGCAGCGCCTGGATGCGGGTGAAGATCGGCGAGGAGAACCGCTGGAAGACGACGTTGACGACCATCACCAGCGGGAACACGAGCAGCCCGACGACGGCCATGGTGATGTCGGTCAGGAGCATCTGCGACGATCGCGATGACCATCATCGCGAGCGTGCCGACCGCCATCGGCAGCGGCGCGATCGGTGCCCACGCGGCCTCGACGTCGGCGTTGGCGTTGGACAGCAGCTCGCCCGTCGGGTGCCGCTGGTGCCAGGCCATCGGCAGGGTGAGGTACTGGCGCGTCACCTCGCGCCGGTAGCTGGCCTGCATGCGGTACTGCATCACCCCGGCCCCGAGCCGCCGCGCCACGATGCCCACGGCCCGCAGCAGGGCGACGCCCAGGAACAGCGCGAGGATCGCGATCAGGCCGCCGGTGGTCGTGGCCCCGGTCTCGAACGCCGGGAGCACGACATGGTCGGTGGCCCAGCCGAGCACCCACGCGTCGGCGACCGTCAGGGCACCGAAGACGACGCTGCCGAGCGTGGAGAGGGTGAACACCCACGGCTCGCGGCGGATCGCGACGCCGAGTACGCGAAAACCCGCCAGCAGCGTGGAGTCACTCGGGGTCTTCGTCACAACGGTGCAACCCTAGGTGGCGGTCCTGACATTCCGCACACCGATATCGAACCCGCGGCTCAGGGCGGGCCCTAGGATCGATCCATGGAGCAGATGTCGCGCACGGAGCGCGCAGCGCTGTGCAACTCAGCCCTCGAGGCCGGCCAGGACGCACCGACGCTCTGCACGGCTGGACGGTCAAGGACCTGGTCATCCACCTGCTCATCCGCGAGCGCGACCCGATCGGCGCGACCGCGATCATGGTCCCGCAGCTGGACCGGTTCGCCCAGCGGTCGGCGAACCGGTTGGCCGAGCAGGACTTCAGCGCGCTGGTCGAGCGGGTCCGCAACGGTCCCCCCAAGTGGTCGCCGATGGCGATCCCGAAGGTGGACCAGCTGCTCAACTCGCTGGAGTACTTCGTGCACCACGAGGACATCCGCCGCGCCGACCCCGGGCTGGGAGCCGCGCGAGCTGACCGACCGCGAGCGGCGGATCCTGTTCAAGGGCGCGGCCACGGCGGGCAAGCAGTTCGTCCAGCCGGTCGGCGTACCGGTGCAGATCCGCTGGACCGACGGCGAGCGCGAGCGTGAGGCGGTGCTCTCCGCGGGCGACGACCCGGTCGTGATCACCGGCGAGCCGGCCGAGCTGACCATGTTCCTGTTCGGCCGGGACCAGCACACCGGGCTGAAGTTCGAGGGGCCGCAGGCCGGTATCGACGCGCTGCAGTCCGGCGACCTCGGCATCTGAAACCACTTGAGAGTCGACGCCGCGGCGTAGTACGCAGGGACGCCTGCCGAAGGAGGCATCCCGTGCCGTTCACCGACTCGACCGAACCCGTTCCCCCAGAGCTGAGGACCGACGAGTTCATCCTGCGTCCCATCGTCGTCGCCGACACGGAGAGGGACTACGCCGCCGTGATGGAGACGCGGGAGCCCCTGCGGTTGTGGCGACAGTCGACGTGGCCGGAGGACGACTTCACGGTGGAGGCGAACCGCGCCGACCTCGTCGACCTCGAAGAGCGCCACGCTGCGCATCGCGCTTTCACGTACACGGTGCTCAGTCCGGACGGCGCCACGTGCCTGGGCTGCGTCTACGTCGTTCCCGACGACCGCCACCTTCCTCGCGAGCTCCACGGTGACGCCGGTGGAGGAGGACAGCTGGGCGGACGTGGACGCCGTCGTCTTCTTCTGGGTCCGGCTGCCGCAGATGGCAACGGGAATGGACGAGCGTCTGCTGTCAGCACTCCGTGCGTGGTTCCGGGAGGAGTGGAAGCTCGAGAAGACCGTCTACGTCACCAGCGAGCAGTTCACCCAGCAGGTGGACCTCATGGACCGCACCGACCTGGACCTGAAGTTCGAGCTGCTCGAGCCCGGCAAGCCGGGGAGACGCCTCGTCTTCGGGTGAGCCGTCGGAGCGCCGAGGCAGCAGTTCAGGTGGTCAGTTCACCGACACGTGCACGTGGTCGTAGTGGTTGGCCGTCTCCGAGCCGCGGTCGGACATCGAGCGCCAGCCCTCGCTGGACCGCTCCGGGGTCCAGATGTGCTGCTGCCAGATGATGTCGTAGAGGCCGAGCTCCGAGGAGTGGGCCTGGAGGAAGGCCGCGATCTGGTCCCCGAGGTTCGAGTCGGAGGTCATGATGTCGATCGCCTTGCCGCTCGAGTGCTCGCCGCGAGGGGCGTACCCGCCGTACTGCGTGATCTGCGGGAAGTTGTTGCACACGGCCCGGTAGACGCGGACGGCTCCACTGGTCAGGCCGCCCTCCACGCCGGACGTGCCGGGGCAGGGACGGTCCACGAGGCCGAGCGAGCCGGGCGGGCGCTCCTTGCTCTTGCTCAGGTAGTCGTCGGTCACCCAGCGGGTCAGGCGACCCACGATGACCTCGGCGTACCCGTTCTGGCGCTTGCCGGTGACCGGCACGTGCTTGCCCGTCTGCAGCAGGCCGGCCGTCTTGGCCTTCTCGCGGGGCTCGGTGCGCAGGTCGAGCGGGGCCGTGGTCCAGAGCTTGCCGGTGGCCTTGGGCACGCGGTTGTTCACCAGGGCCACGCGGTCCTGGGAGCGGGTGGTGCCGAGGGCGCGCTCGTTGGTGTCGGTGCCGGCGGCGGCGCCGATCGAGCTGGCCGCCTGGCTGGTGGGTACGTCGGGGCGCGCGAAGCCGCTGGTGACGACTCCGGTGCCGATGGCGAGCGCGGTGACAAGCGGTGCGGCCACGAGGGCCGTACGACGGCGACGGAACACGGTGTGGAACGACGCGGACCTGGTGGGCTCCAGGGAGTGCTTGCCTCGGGAGTGACCTCGGGGCACGGGGGATTCCTAACGTTGCGGACGTGGAACCCGTCGATGCAACCATGTCCTGACGGTCAGATCCAACCCGGCCCCCCTGTTCAGGGGGGTGACCCTGCCCACGCCCCACCGCTCCGGTGTGCCCGAGATCACCGCGTTCGGGACCCCGATCTGGTCAGGAAACACGATGGTTGAACGATAAAGTTACTGGTGCGTTCGGCTGACCTCCGCCGCGCGCCACGGGCCTGACCCGACCTCCCTCACCACCACGACGCAGTCGTGTGCGCCTCGCGCTCACCTCGACCGCGTCGACCTACGCGTGCGCCCGCGCACGGAAAGAGCCAGACCGTGAACATCAGCCTCGCGAGCGCCGTCGGCCTCGCCGGAGCCCTCCTCGCCTTCGCCTGCACCCTCCCCCAGGCCGCCAAGCTCACCCGGATGCACACCGCGGCCGGCGTGAGCGTCGCCGCGCTCGCCAACTCGACGATCAGCGGGTTGGCCTGGACGGCGTTCGGGGTGCTGGAGCACGACACCTGGGTCGCCCTGACGGCGATCGTCGCGGTGCCCGCCACGGCTGCCGCCGCCGGGCTGGCCTGGTTCCGCGGCGGATCGCGCGAGCGTCTCTGGATGCCGTTCGCCTGGGCGCTGACCCTGGTCGTCGCCATCACCGCGTCGACCTGGACCGGTACCGGCCTGCTGACGCTGCTGCTCGGGTGCTCGATCTCGCTGCTGGTGACGCCCGCGGCGGTCACGGCCTGGCGCAGCCCGGACATCTCCGCGATCGCTGCCTCGGCGTGGCTGATGATGCTCGCCGAGGCGCTGCTGACCGGTGTGTACGGCGTCCTCGCAGGCATCGACGCGAACATGCTGTACGCCGCCGTGGCCATCACCGGATCGGTCGCGATCCTGACCCGGATCGCGCTGCCGAGCCACGTGCACGCGCGCCTCTTCCCGCACCCGAACGGCTCCACCGACCTCCCCGAGCCCAACGCCTGGGAGTCGTTCCAGCTCGCCTCCTGAGGCATGCCCGGACGTCATACGAATTGGTGCCTATAGCGCTCGATTCGTATGACGTCCCGCGGAGGTCATACGAAGTGGTCGCCATAGCGACCAGGACGATGACGTAGCCCGGGAGCTCAGCCGCCGGTCGTCTCCGACGCCTCTTCCCGTACGACGCACCCGGTGCCGTCGGTGTCGTCGAGCCACCCCTCCGGCAGCGCCACGCCCTTGCGCGGGCTCCCCTGCCGGCCCCGCGGAGTGCCGAGCTCGGCGACCGGGAACGCCGCGTCGGGGTCGAGCTGCTCGAGCAGCCCGTCGAGCTCCGCGAGGGTGCTGATCAGGGCCAGGTCCCGCCGCAGGTCGCCCGCCGGCGGGGAAGCCCTTGAGGTACCACGAGACGTGCTTGCGGAACTCCTTGCAGCCGCGCTCCTCCCCCATGTGCACGGCCAGCAGCTCGGCGTGCCGACGCATCATCGCGGCCACCTCGCCGAGCCGCGGCAGCGTCGCGACCTCGGTGCCCTCGAAGGCGGCGGCGAGGTCGCGGAACAGCCACGGACGACCGAGGCAGCCGCGGCCCACGACCACGCCGTCGGCACCGGTCTGCTCGACCATCCGCAGCGCGTCGGCCGCCTCCCAGATGTCGCCGTTGCCGAGCACCGGGATGTCGACGTGCTCGACGAGGCGCGCGATCGCGTCCCAGTCGGCGGTGCCGGAGTAGCCCTGGATCGCCGTACGCCCGTGCAGCGCGATCGCGGCGACGCCGGACTCCTGCGCGATCCGGCCCGCGTCGAGGTAGGTCAGGTGGTCGTCGTCGATGCCCTTGCGGGTCTTCATGGTGACCGGCACGCCGTACCGCGCGCCGGCGGAGACTGCGGCCTCGAGGATCTCGCCGAGCAGGGTGCGCTTCCACGGCAGCGCCGCTCCCCCGCCCTTGCGGGTCACCTTCGGCACCGGGCAGCCGAAGTTGAGGTCGACGTGCGCGACGCCGTACTCCGCGCAGAGGATCTCGGTCGCCTTGCCGACGTACGCCGGGTCGGTGCCGTAGAGCTGCACCGAGCGCACCGACTCCTGCTCGTCGAAGACCAGCATCTGCCGGGTGGTGGCGTCGCCCTCGACCAGGCCGCGGCTGGTGATCATCTCGCAGACGTAGAGGCCCGCACCTTGCTCGCTGCACAGGCGACGGTAGGCGGCGTTGGTGATGCCGGCCATCGGGGCGAGCACGACCGGGGTCGGGACCTCGAGGTCGCCGAGCCGCAGGGGGCTCCGGACCGGTGGGGCGGGTGTTGCGGAGGTCAGGACTAGCCCTTCTTCTTCTTGGCCGGCTTCTTCACCACGGGCTGGGTGATGGTGCCCTTCCAGGTGATCGGCTCGTACTGCTGGAGCGGGCGGTAGCTCATCTCGACCAGGCTGCGGCCGGGCGGGAGCAGGTAGGCGAGACACATGTTCGCGGTCTTGCCGGCCGTGAAGCCGGCGGGCAGCGTGGTCGAGGGGCACTTGGCGAAGGTGTTGTTGAAGCTGACGGCCTGCACGAGCGCGTTGGTGCTGTCGACGGCGTAGATCGGGGTGATGGCGTGGCTCAGGTCGCCGGTGCCGAGGTTCTTCACCTGGACCCGCGCGTAGTACGGCGTGGACTTCTTGCTCGCCGGATCGAGCTGGTAGGCCGCGAGGTCACCGATGCGGCCCTTCGCCACCGAGTTGACCGTCAGCCCGAGCACCGAGCTCCGCTGGGGGTTCTGCTCGTAGGCCACGGTCGCCGTCTCCCCGAACTTCAGGGCGGTGCCGGCCTTCGTCAGCGTGACGCCGCTCGGGACGTCGACGTTGCCCGACGGGACCGGAGCCGACGGCTTGGCCGCGGCCGGCTTCTTGTCGTTGTCGGCGCCGCACGCCGTGAGGACGAGCGCGGAGGCGACCAGGACGGCCACGAAGGCCGTGCGGGCACGTCTCGACTGACCGCTCGCTAGCGCTCGCTGCTCGACGCAAGGCTGGGGAAGGCCGCTTCTGGTCACGGGCACATTGTGCCCGTCGGCCGCACGCTTCGTGGGCATTCGCCTCCGCGGCGTCGTGCGTCTTCCCCCGGCTGCCGCGGTCAGCACCCGACCAGTCGTTCGGCGAACCAGGTGCGGACGCCCGCCAGGGGGATCCGCTCCTGCTTCATCGTGTCGCGCTCGCGCACGGTGACGGCCTCGTCGTCGAGGGTGTCGAAGTCGACGGTCACGCAGTACGGCGTGCCGATCTCGTCCTGGCGACGGTAGCGACGGCCGATCGCCCCGGCGTCGTCGAACTCGACGTTCCACAGCTGGCGCAGCTCGGCGGCGAGGGCCTTGGCCTTCGGGGTGAGGTCCTCGTTGCGGCTCAGCGGCAGCACGGCGACCTTGACGGGCGCGAGCCGCGGGTCGAGCCGCAGCACGGTGCGCTTGTCGACGCCGCCCTTCGTGTTCGGCGCCTCGTCCTCGGTCCAGGCGTCGACCAGGAAGGTCATCAGGCTGCGGCTCAGGCCGGCCGCGGGCTCGATGACGTAGGGCAGGTAGCGCTCACCGGCGGCCTGGTCGAAGTAGGACAGGTCCTGGCCGGAGTGCTCGGAGTGGGTCTTGAGGTCGAAGTCGGTGCGGTTGGCGATGCCCTCGAGCTCGCCCCACTCGGAGCCGGCGAACTTGAAGCGGTACTCGATGTCGACGGTGCGCTTGGAGTAGTGGCTCAGCTTCTCCTTCGGGTGCTCGAAGTGGCGCAGGTTGTCGGGGTTGATGCCGAGGTCGACGTACCAGCGGGTGCGCTCGTCGATCCAGTACTGGTGCCACTCCTCGTCCTCGCCGGGCTTGACGAAGAACTCCATCTCCATCTGCTCGAACTCGCGCGTGCGGAAGATGAAGTTGCCGGGGGTGATCTCGTTGCGGAAGCTCTTGCCGATCTGGGCGATGCCGAACGGCGGCTTCTTGCGGGCGCTGGTGACCACGTTGGTGAAGTTCAGGAAGATGCCCTGGGCGGTCTCGGGACGCAGGTAGTGCAGGCCGGACTCGTCCTCGAGCACGCCGAGGTAGGTCTTCAGCAGGCCGGAGAACTGGCGCGGCTCGGTCCACGCGCCGCGGGTGCCGCAGTTGGGGCAGGCGATGGTCTCGAGGTCGACCGAGTCGGGGTCGTCGATGTTCTTCTTCTCGGCGAACTCCTCCTGGAGGTGGTCGGCGCGGAACCGCTTGTGGCACGACTGGCACTCGGTCAGCGGGTCGGTGAAGGTCGAGACGTGGCCCGAGGCCTCCCAGGTCTGGCGCGGCAGGATCACGCTGGAGTCGAGGCCGACCATGTCGTCGCGCGACTGCACCATCGAGCGCCACCACTGGCGCTTGATGTTGTCCTTGAGCTCGACGCCGAGCGGGCCGTAGTCCCACGCCGAACGGGTGCCGCCGTAGATCTCGCCGCACGGGTAGACGAAACCCCGGCGCTTGGCGAGGGAGACGACGTTGTCGACGGCGGAGGGGGGCGGCTTGGCCACGGTGGAGCTCCTTGCAGAGGGCGTGCCCGTCCGCTGGCTGCGGTGGGCGAAGGGCCCACCCTACCGAGGGCAGGCGAACAGGCTCAGCCCAGTTCCCGGGGGAAGGCCACGTTGAGCTCGCCGTCGAGGGGTTCGTACGCCGAGGGCTCGTCGATCGCCCTGCTCAGCAGCGGGCACGGCACCCACCTTCACGTCGTACGACGAGAGGCCCCGGCGGTAGCTGCCGACGTCCTTCCAGCGGGTCACCATCACCCAGAGCGTCGGGTCGTCGACGTTGCGCCCGAGCCGCCCGTCGGCGTACCCCCGCTGCTGCGCGAGGAGTGCGAGCGCTGCCTCCAGGTCCTCCCGGAACCCGGCGGCGTCGTCCTCGGGCACGCGGAACCTGTTCACGACCAGCACGGGCCGACCCTATTCGCTGGTTGAGGAGCGAGCGCCAGCGAGCGTCTCGAAACCACGTGACTTGACAATGATTCTCATTCCAACTGAGAATCATTCTCATGTGGCGACGCCTCCCGCTTGCTCTCGCCCTGCTGCTCCCGGCAGGACTGCTCTCCGCCTGCTCGGTGGGAGACAGCGGCGAGCCCGAGGTGGTCGCGTCCTTCTACCCCCTGCAGTACGTCGCCCAGCGGGTCGTCGGCGACCACGCGAAGGTCGTCAACCTGACCGCCCCCGGTGTCGAGCCGCACGACGTCGAGCTCTCGCCGCGCCAGGTGGCCAAGATCTCCGGCGCCAAGGTCGTGTTCTACGAGAAGGGCCTGTCGCCTGCCGTCGACGACGCCGTGAAGAACAACGGCCCCGACCGCCAGGTGAATGCTGCCGACGCCGTCCACCTGCGGCACGGGAGCACCTCCGAGGACGGCGACATCGACCCGCACTTCTGGCTCGACCCGACGCTGCTGGCCAAGGTCGCCCAGCAGTTCACCGACGAGATGAGCAAGGCCGATCCCGAGCACGCAGCGGACTTCGCGGCTGGCAACGGCCGGCTGCAGACCGACCTGCAGAAGCTCGACCGGGAGTACCGCGCCGGACTCGCGCACTGCACCACCCGGACCGTCGTGGTCAGCCACGACGCGTTCGAGTACCTCGGCGCGCGCTACGGCCTCGACGTGCACCCGATCACCGGCCTCTCCCCCGACGCCGAGCCGTCCGCCAAGCACCTCTCCGAGCTCGCCGACCTCATCCGCACCGACAAGATCACCACCGTGTTCAGCGAGCGGCTGGCGAGCCCCAAGCTCGCCGACACCCTGGCCGGCGACCTCGGCATCCACACCGCCGTGCTCGACCCGATCGAGGGGCTGACGTCGTCGAACCCCGACGACGACTACCTGAGCCTGATGCGCGAGAACCTCGCGGCCCTTCGAGAGGCAGGTGGGTGCTCGTGACCGGCGTCGTGGAGATCAGCGGGGCCGGCGTCGCGCTCGGTGGTCGGCCGATCGTGCGCGACGTGGACGTCTCGGTGAACAGCGGCGAGGTGGTCGCCCTGCTCGGCGCCAACGGCTCCGGGAAGTCGACGCTGGTCAAGGCGATGGTGGGGCTGAACCCGCTGAGCACCGGCAGCATCCGGCTCTTCGGGGACGGAGCTGACCGGCTTCCAGGAGTGGCACCGGCTCGGCTACGTGCCGCAGCGCTCGTCCATCGCGACCGGCGTGCCCTCGACGGTGGCCGAGATCGTCGCCGCCGGCCGGCTCTCGCGGCGCAAGCCGTTCGTGCCGATGCGTCGCGAGGACCGGCTCGCGATCCGCGAGGCGCTCGAGGCGGTCGACCTCGCCGACCGCGCGCAGCACCAGGTCTCGACGCTGTCGGGAGGCCAGCAGCAACGCGTGCTGATGGCGCGCACGCTCGCCGGTCGGCCGGAGCTGCTGGTGCTCGACGAGCCCAACGCCGGGGTCGACCTGGAGAGCCAGCAGGCCATCGCGAACACCCTCGGCACCCTCACGGCAGCCGGAGCCACCATCGTCGTCGTACTCCATGAGCTCGGGCCGTTCGCCGACCTGATCCAGCGCACGCTGATGCTGCGCGAGGGCCGGCTGGTGTACGACGGCCCGCCGATCGATCCCGGTCACCCCGACCACCACCATCACCACCGGCCGACCACTCCCCCGCTGCTCCGCCCCGGCGTGCGCGCGCCGTTCGACGGAGGGTCGACCTGATGGACATCCTCCTCACCCCGTTCATGATCCGGGCGCTGATCGCCGCCGCGGTCACGGGACTCGTCCGCACCGGCGGTCGGCACCTTCCTGGTCCAGCGACGGCTCTCGTTGATGGGCGACGGCATCGGGCACGTCTGCGTCACCGGCGTCGCGCTCGGTCTGCTCACCGGCACCTCCCCCACGTTCATGGCCGTCGTCGTCGCGATCATCGGAGCGTTGCTGATCGAGCTGATCAGGTCGACCGGCAGGGCGACCGGCGACGTCGCGCTGGCGCTGCTGTTCTACGGCGGCATCGCGGGCGGGCTGATGCTCGTCTCGCTGGCCGGCAACGGCGTGTTCGCCCTGCAGGGCTACCTGTTCGGGTCGATCGTCACCATCTCGACCTCCGCCATGGTGGCCAGCGTCGGACTCGCGGCCGTCGTACTCGTCGCGACGTTCACGCTGCTGCCGCAGCTGTTCTCGGTCGCCAACGACGAGGACTACGCCCGCACGACCGGGCTCTCGGTGCGCTTCTACAACGTGCTGATCTCGGTGCTCGCCGCCGTCACCGTCAGCGTCGCGATGCGCACGGTCGGGCTGCTGCTGGTGAGCGCGCTGATGATCATCCCGGTCGCGACGGCGCAGCAGTTCTCGCGCGGGTTCAAGGTCACCATGCTCGGCGCGATGGCCGCGGGCACGCTGGCCTCGCTGACCGGCGTGACGCTCTCGGCCTTCGCGAACGTCCCTCCGGGCGCGACGATCGTCCTGGTCTCGCTGGCCGGGTTCGCGCTCACCTTCCCCCTGGGCCTGGTGGTCCAGCGGCGCCGGCGGGCGCAGATGCCCTTCCCGGTGCAGGAGACCTTCGAGACCCACGAGCACGACACCGTCGACGAGCCGCACCGCCACGAGCACGGTCCCGGGTGCGGGCACCCGGCGGTGGAGCACGGCGACCACATCGACTACATCCACGGCGGGCACCGGCACGCAGCCCACGGAGGTCACTATGACGAGCACTGATCCGAGCACCTCGAGCAGCGCGCGGCCGACGCGGCAACGGCGCGCGATCGCCGGCGTGATGGAGGCCTTCGACGACTTCCGCAGCGCGCAGGAGATCCACGGGCTGCTCTCCGAACGCGGTGAGCAGGTGGGCCTGTCGACGGTCTACCGGGCGCTGCAGACGATGGCGGACGCCGGCGAGATCGACTCGCTGCGCACGGAGTCGGGCGAGAGCATCTACCGCCGCTGCAGCGGCACCCATCACCACCACCTCGTCTGCCGCTCGTGCGGGGCGACGGTCGAGGTCGAGGGACCGACGGTCGAGAAGTGGACGCGGTCGGTCGCTGCGGCGTACGGCTACTCCGACGTCAGCCACACCCTGGAGATCTTCGGGACCTGCGGCTCCTGCTGACCGCGACGTACGCTGGCGGCATGCACGAGGAGCGCGAGCCCGAGGAGCAGGCGGAGAACAAGTACCGCCACCTGCCGCCGCGCCCTCGCCCCGAGGAGCTGCGCACCTCCCAGGACGTCGTGCAGCACGGCGAACCGGTCGGCGAGGCCGATCGCGAACGCGACTGGCTGCTACGTACCACCGGCATCTTCATCTAGAGACTTCGGTGGCAGGTCTCGTAGCCTGCGTGCGTGGCCACCTTCATCCTCACCGCGATCGGCGACGACCGGCCCGGCCTGGTGTCGGCTCTCTCGGCCCCGATCAACGAGCACGGTGCGAGCTGGGAACGCAGCCAGATGTCACGCCTGGCGGGCAAGTTCGCCGGCATCGTGCTCGTGTCCGTCGCCAACGCGAAGCTGGATGCGCTGGTCGCGGACCTCACGGCCCTGGAGTCCGAGGGTCTCCTCGTCACCGTCGAGCGCACCGTCGAGCCGGACGAGGGCCCGTCGCAGCGGTTGAGCCTCGAGCTGCTCGGTGCGGACCACCCCGGCATCGTGGCCGAGATCTCCGCATCGCTCGCCGAGCGTCACGTCAGCATCGAGGAGCTCACCACCGACGTACGCGATGCGCCGATGGCCGGCGGCACGCTCTTCGAGGCCCGGGCAGTGCTCAACGCCCCGCCGGCGAGCGAGCACCGATGACCTGCGGTCGATGCTCGAGGGACTCGCCGACGAGCTGATGGTCGAGATCAAGCTGTCGGACGACTGAGCTCGTTGCTCCTGGCCCGGGGTACGTCGGGCCGCAGCAGGTCGAGGGGCAGCCGCACCTGGAACCGGCTGCCGCGACCGACCTCGCTGTCCACCTCGATGCGGCCGCCGTGGCTCTCCACGATCGACTTGATGATGCTCAGCCCGAGGCCGACGCCCTGGATCGACTGGTCCTGCGCGTGCCGGGCGCGGTAGAAGCGGGTGAACAGGTGGTCACGGTCCATCGAGTCGATGCCGATGCCGGTGTCGGTGACCTCGATCTGCACCCGGTCCTCGACCGCGAGGCTGACGTGGATCGACCCGCTCGGCGTGTACTTGACCGCGTTGGAGATCAGGTTGTCGACCACCTGCGCCATCCGCTGGCTGTCCATCACGGCCCAGAGCTCGTCGGGCGTCTCGCAGGTGAGCTCGAGGCCCGCGGCCTCGGCAGCCGACCGCGCGGTGTCGGCGCGAGTCGCGGACCACGGCGGCGAGGTCCGCGGGCTCGCGGATCATGTGCAGCGACCCGGCATCCGCCTGGACGGTGTGCAGCAGGTCGGCGACGAGGCGTTGCAGCCGCTCACCGTTGCGGGCGGCCACGCGCAGGAAGGCGCGTGACTCGTCGCCGACGTCGTCGCCGTCGAGGACGAGGTCGACGTAGCCACGGATCGAGGTCAGCGGCGTACGCAGCTCGTGGGAGACCGAGGCGACGAACTCGTCCTTCACCCGCAGCGCGCGCACGAACTCCGTGACGTCCTTGTAGGCCAGGGTCGCGCCGGCCAGGTGGCCCGAGTCGTCGCGCACGGTGCGGGCCGAGACCGACAGCGCCCGTCGGCCCTTGACGTCCTCGCCGACCCAGATCAGGCAGTCGTCGAACTCCTCGCCACGGATCGCGCGTTGCTCGGGCATCTCCTCACGCGCCAGCACCGTGATGCCGTCGACGTCGTAGGCGAAGAAGTCGTCGGCGCTGCGCCCTCGCGGGAACGCCTGCCGCATGAAGACCTCGAGCTGGTCGTTCATCGTGCGGATCGCGCCGGTCTCGTCGAGCCGCACCAGGCCCACGTCGACGGTGTCGAGGATCGCGTCGGCGAACCGGCGCTGCTCCGCGATCGTGCGCGCGGCCGCATGCAGGGCCTCGCGCTGCCGGGCCAGCTCGTCGCGGTCGGCGTTCAGCCGGTCGATGCCCTCGACGAACGCCAGCCCGAGCGCGGTGACTGCCAGCGGCACCAGCACCGACCAGGCCAGGGTGCCGCCGTCGGTGCCGAGGTAGAGCGTGCTCGGCAGACCGAAGAGCAGCAGCGCCGCGAGTCCGGCGCCGATGGCTCCGACCCGGTGGAAGGTGCCGGCCATCCAGAGCACGGGCAGCACCAGCAGCGGCGCCACCGCCCAGCCCGCCGGGTCGAGCGCGCTCAGCCCGATGGCCCCGATGTCGAGCACCGGCACGAGGACGGCCACCCGCGCGGGCACCCGCGGCCAGGGCAGCACCATCACCACGGCCGTGACCGCCAGGCACAGCACCGACGCCGCACCGAGCAGCGACGCGAGCTCGATCGTCGAACCGCCCAGGGCCAGCAGGCCCATCGCGAAGGCGAAGGCGACCGCGAAGCCGAGCTGCAACCAGCGCGGGTCGAGCACGTCGTGCACCGTGAACCGGTGATCCACGTACGCCGGTGGGCGTGATCGGCTCACCGTGCCTCCTCTGGCGCGTCCGAGCCCCCCGCTTTCGCCCGGCAAGTCTGGCATGTCCGGCGCGCGTGTCGGAGGCCGAACGCACGCGGGCGCAGGGATGACTCAGCGGCATAACGGCGGATATCACCCCCGGCTCGGGCGCTACCCCTTCACGTACGCGAACGTCTCGATGACCTGGCCGTCCCGGACGCGCATCACGTCGACGCCGCGCACGTGCCCGTCGGCCCAGGCGTAGCGCCACCGGACGAACGCCCGGTCGTCGACCGTCACGACCTCTTCCATCTCGAACCGCGCCTCCGGCGACTGCTCGAAGAACTCCCGGCACGCGTCCAGCACCGCGGCACGACCCACGTGCCGGGTGCCGTCGGGCGGGGCGGTGGTCTCGAAGACACACTCCTCGTGCACCAGCTGCGCCAGGGCGTCGATGTCGTGGCTGTTCAGCGCGTCGTGGAACCGTTGGATCGTGGCGCTTGTCTCGTCGCTCATCACGACCTCCTCGTGGCCTCCCATGCTGCCCCAGCAGAGGCCTGTGCGCACCCGTGCCAAGGTGGTCGAGCAGCGAGCGCCAGCTCCAGGTGGTCGAGCAGCGAGCGCGCTCCAAGGTGGTCGAGCAGCGAGCGGAGCGAGCGGATAGTCGAGACCACGACCGTTCGCCGAACGCCGACCGCGGCCTCATCGCTGGCCTCAGGCATCGGGGTGTGTGGTCGTCGTGGGCTTCTGGTTGCGGTGGCGTTCCCGAGCCTCTCCGGTCGGCTCGCGGTGGGTGCCTGTTGCTGGGCTGTGGTGGCGGTGGTCGATGGCGAGCGGATGTCTTCGAGCGCCGGCTTAAGGTGGTCGAGAAGGGAGTCGTCGGGGACGGTCGTCTTCGAGTCCTGGCCTCGGTGGTTGAGGAGCGAGCGCCAGCGAGCGTCTCGAAACCACCTGGCCTCACTCTTGTAATCGAACACGTGTTCGTCTAGACTGTTCCGTGTTGGCAGCCCCGCCAGACGCACACTTCCAGGTGTGCCCGACAACGAGCGTGGGCGCCATGACCTCCGACCCGACTTCCGAACCGATCCTCACCGGACACCCGGTGCTGCGGTTCGCCCGGCAGCTCACCGCGCGGCTGGAGCAGGTGGCTGCCTCCCCCGTGTGGTCGATGAGCCCCGCCGAGCAGCGCGAGGCGTTGCGGGAGCTGGCCCGGGCCGAGGCCCAGCTGGCGGCGTTGCGGTTGCGGGTGCTGGCGGAGGCCGAACGATCCGGTGCCGGTGGCGAGCGGGGTGCACCCTCGGCGGCGGACTGGGTGGCGATCGAGACCCGGCAGACCAGGATCAGTGCCCGCTCGGACCTCAAGCTCGCCACCGCGCTGGAGGACTACCCGCTGCTGGCGGCCGGGATGGATGCCGGTGCGGTGAACACCGCCCAGGCGCGGGCGATCGTCACCGCCCTCGACCGGTTGCCGACCACCGGAGAGTTCGCGGTCACGGCCGAGCAACGCCAGCAAGCAGAGGCGCACCTGGTCGGGCTGGCGGCCCACCACGACGCGAAAGCACTCGCGGTGCTGGGCAGGCGGCTGTTCGAGGTGATCGCCCCCGACCTCGCCGAGGCCTTCGAGGGCAAGGTCCTCGCCGACCAGGAAGCCGACGCCGCCCGCCGGGTCATGTTCACCATGCGCGAGGACGACGCCGGCACCTGCCACGGCCGCTTCCGCATCCCGACCCTGCACGGCCAGTGGCTGCGCAAGATGCTCCTCGCCCTCGTGCTCCCCGGTCCGCTCCACAGCCACCGACATCGACGAGGCGCTGCCGACCGAGGTCCGCCACGGACACGCGTTCTGCCAGCTCATCGAAGCCGTCCCCGCCACATCACTGCCCAAGGCCGGCGGCTGCGGCGCCACCATCGTGGTCACCATGAGGCTCGACCAGCTCCTCGCCGACCTCCACACAGCCGGGGTCTGCGACCTCGACACCGGCGGCCAGATCACCGCCGCCGTAGCCCGCCGGCTCGCCTGCACCGCCGGCATCATCCCCGCCGTCCTCGGCGGCAGATCCGAGGTCCTCGACCTCGGCCGCAGCCGCCGCAGCTACTCACGCGCCCCAACGCATCGCCATGGGCATCCGCGACAAAGGCTGCACCGCCGAAGGCTGCGACCGACCACCCGCCATGTGCCACGCCCACCACGACACACCCTGGTCCCAGGGCGGAAACACCGACCTCAAGACCGGCCGGCTCCTCTGCGGCCACCACCACCGACGCATCCACGACCCCGCCTACACCCACCAGCACCTCCCCAACGGCAAGGTCACCTTCCACAGGCGGACGTGAGGAGGGTCAGCGCCGTGCCTCGATCAGGTGCCGAGTCGAGTGCGCGACGAACGCGCCCTCCCTGCGGATGTGGGCATCGAGCTCGACGAGCTTGTCGTGGTACCGCTCGACGCTGAAGTCGGGCACCCACCACACGCACTTGCGCAGGATCCAGACCACGGCGCCGATGTCGAAGAACTCCATCCGGCAGCGGGCGGTCCTCAGCTCCGTGACCGTGAGGCCGGCCTTCTCGGCGGCGTCCACCTCGCGGTGCGGGTCCCTGCCCTGACGCTGCTCGGGCAACGGGCCGAGGAAGAACTCGATGAGCTCGAAGGCGGACGCCGGGCCGACGTGCTGGGCGAAGTACGCACCGCCGGGGACCAGCACGCGATGGATCTCCTCCCACGCCGGGCGGACCGGGTGCCGCGCGGTGACCAGGTCGAACGAGGCGTCGGGAAACGGCAGGTCCTCGCCGTCGACTGTTTCGTGGACCTCGACGCCTCGTGGCTCCAGGAGTGCCCGGGCACGTGCGGCGTTCGGGGGCCACGCCTCGGTGACGCACATGCGCGGCGGCAGCGTGGGAGCCTCGGCGAGCACCTCGCCGCCGCCGGTGTCGAGGTCGAGCGCGGCCCGGGCCGCCGCCAGCCGCGTGGCCAGCATCCGGGCATATCCCCACGGAGGGCGTTCTTCGGTGGCTCTCCCGTCGAGCCAGCCGAAGCCCCACCCCGTGACGTCGGCTGCCTCCGCCTCGCCCACCAGCTCGTCGAAGGAACGCACGCGGCTGATTCTGCAGGCCGGCCCGATGGGCGAGGACAACCGGTCAGGCGCTGGCGTACCGCTGGCGTCCGCTGACGCCGCCGCCGGCCCAGTGACCGATGTCGAAGATGAAGCCGAGTACGACGAACGCCCAGCCCCAGCCGCCCACCCCGGTGACCGGGTTGTAGGCGAGGACGTAGAACAAGGTGGCGTAGGGGAAGACGATCAGACCCAGCAGCGGGATCAGGAAGCCGGTGAACGCGCGGTCCACCAGGTTCGAGAAGATCCAGATCAGGACCAGCGCGACTCGCGGCGCGAACCCGGCGAGCAGTGCGAGCAGGCATCCCATGCGTGGATTGTGGTCACGGCCCGACCACGACACCCTCACCCGACCCGGGTGAACACCGCGTGGAGGCGTCGGACTCAGGCAGTGCCGTAGGTGCGGTTCCGGCTCGCGTAGGTCTCGATGGCGGCCCACAGGTCGCGGCGGTCGACGTCCGGCCACAGGACGTTGCTGAACACCATCTCGGAGTACGCCGCCTGCCAGAGCATGAAGTTGCTCAGCCGCTGCTCCCCCGACGTACGCCAGACGAGGTCGGCGTCACCGACCTCGGGGACGTAGAGGTACTTCGCGAAGGTGCGGTCGTCGATGCGGTCGGGGTTGAGCCGGCCGGCCGCGACGTCGCGTCCGATCGCGCGCGCGGCGTCGGCGATCTCGGCACGGCCGCCGTAGTTCACGCACATCGTCAGGGTCAGTACGTCGTTGTCGCGGGTCAGCTCCTCGGCGACCTGGAGCTCCTTGATCACCGAACGCCACAGCCGCGGCGCCCGACCTGCCCAGCGCACGCGTACGCCGAGCTCGTGCATCTCGTCGCGCCGACGCCGGATCACGTCGCGGTTGAAGCCCATCAGGAACTTCACCTCGTCGGTGGACCGCGACCAGTTCTCGGTGGAGAACGCATAGGCGGAGATGGCCTTCACGCCGATCTCGATGCCGCCCTCGACGACGTCGAACAGCGAGTGCTCGCCCTGCTCGTGACCGGCGGTCCTGGGCAGGCCACGCTCGGCTGCCCAACGACCGTTGCCGTCCATGATGATCGCGACGTGCTTCGGCACCAGGTCGGCGGGGACGTCGGGCGGCGTCGCCCCGGACGGGTGCGGCTCGGGTGGCCGCACCGCAGCACGCGCGACCCGCTTGCTCGAGCCCTTGCTGAACCTGGGCACCGCTCACCCTTCTCCGACGTAGGGCAAGGATCGCAGGCCGCGCTCGAGGTGCCAGGAGACGTACGCCGACACGAGGCCGCGACCCTCACGACGGTGCCGCTGGTCGGCGGCGTCGACCACCGCCCAGTCACCGGCCAGCAGCGCACCGAGCAGCTCGAGGGTCTCCATGGCCGGGCTCGCCGAACCGGGAACCTTGCAGCCCGGGCAGAGCGACCCTCCGGCGGCGGGGCTGAACGCGCGGTGCGGACCCTCGAGCCCGCAGTTGGCACAGGCCGAGAACGACGGCGCGTAGCCCGCCACGGCCAGCGAGCGCAGCAGGAAGGAGTCGAGCACGTCGTTGGCGCGGTGCTCCCCCGACGTCATGGCGCGCAGGGCACCGACGAGCAGGAGGTACTGCTGGACCGACGGCTGCCGCTCCTCGGAGACCAGCCGCTCGGCGGTCTCGAGCATCACGCTCGCGGCGGTGTAGCGGTCGTAGTCGGCCGAGATGGTGTTGCCGTAGGGCGCACGCGTCTCGGCCTGGGTGATCACGTCGAGGTTGCGACCCACGGCGAGCTGGAGGTCGACGTGGGTGAACGGCTCGAGCCGGGAGCCGAAGCGCGAGGAGGTGCGGCGTACGCCCTTGGCCACCGCACGGACGATGCCGTGCTGACGGGTGAGCAGCGTGATGATGCGGTCTGCCTCTGCCAGCTTGTGCGTGCGCAGCACGATGGCTTCGTCGCTGTACAGGGGCATGCAGGCATTGTCCCTCGCGCCCCCGACAACGAGTCGCGACCCGCCGTCGATCAGTGGTGGGGGTGCGATCAGGCGGCCGGGACGAGCGGAGGCTCCGCGAGCGGCAGCCGGACCTCGAAGGTGGTGCCCTTGCCGAGCTCGCTGCTCACCGTGATGCTGCCGCCGTGGGCGTCCACGATCGTCTTGGTGATCGAGAGTCCGAGCCCGACGCCGGGGATCGCGTCGGTGAGCACCCCGCTGCCGCGGAAGAACTTGTTGAAGATCTTGCTCTGCTCGGACTCGGCGATGCCGCGACCGGTGTCGCGGACCCTGACCACGGCGACGTCGCCGTCGCGTCCGACGCTCCCCTCGACCCGACCGCCGGCCGGGGTGTACTTGATCGCGTTGCTGAACAGGTTGTCGAAGACCTGCGCGAGGCGCTCGCTGTCGCCGTTGATGTCGAGCTTGGCCCCGCCGCTCGCGGTGTCGAGGTCGAGCTCGAGCCCCGCCGCCGCCGCGGCCTTGCGGGCCTCGACCGCTGAGCGCTCGAGCAGCTCGGTCACCGAGACGCGTTCGACGTCGAGCACCGTGGCGACCGACTGCAGCGCCGTCGAGAGCAGGTCGTCGACCAGGCGGTGCAGCCGCCGGGCGTTGCGTTGTACGACGAGCAGGTAGGCGCGCGCGTCCTCCGGGAGGTTCTCGGAGTCGTCGAGGATGACATCGGTGTAGCCGACGATCGAGGTCAGCGGCGTACGCAGCTCGTGGCTCACCGAGGCGACGAACTCCTCCTTGATCCGCGAGGCCACGACCAGCTCGGTGATGTCGTGGTAGGCCAGCACCGCGCCGCCGAACTCGCCGTTGTTGCGGAAGTACGGCGAGGACGAGACCGCCAGGGCCCGCCGCTCGGCCGGCACCTCCCCCACCCAGATCAGGTAGTCGCGGAACGCCTCGCCCTGCACCGCCATCGTCGTCGGCATCTCCGCGCTGGTCAGCAGGGTCACCCCGTCGGCGGCGTACACGAAGCCCTCCTGGCCGGCCATCCCCCGGTGCCCGTCCGGGTAGGCCATCGCCATGAACTCCTCGTGGCGCGGGTTCGTCGAGTCGTAGGCGCCCTCGGCATCGAGCGCGACCAGGCCGACGTCGACGCCGTTGACGATCGTGCGCGTCAGGCGTCGCTGCTCGATCACGTCGGCCATCGCGAGCTCGAGACGAGCCGTGGTGTTGCGCGCCTGCTCGTACTGCGCCTTCCAGAGGTCGGCCACGAACGCGACGGCCGCGGAGCAGATCACCGCCATCAGGGTCATCTGGGAGACGCGCGAGATGGCGTCCATCAGGGTGAGGCCCAGGAAGAACAGCGTGGGTACGACGAAGGTGACCGACACCACGACGGTGGTGATGATGACGCCCTTGCGGCCGTACTGGAGCCCCAGCCAGATCGACGGGAACACCACCGCGACCGCGATGGCAGTGGGCTCGGAGAAGCGGTAGATGCCGAGAGCCACGATGTCGAGCACCGGGAGCACGATCGTCCAGCGGTGGCTGAGCTTGTCCAGGCCGATGAGCACCGCACCGACGGTGGCGAGCGCGACGATCAGGGTGGCGACGATGAAGTAGGCGTCGAACCCGGCACCGATGAGGATGCGGAGCACCAGCTCCATGACGACCGGGAGGAGGAAGATGCCCTGGGCAGCCCGAGGATCAGCCTGCTCCCCAGTCAGGAGCTGCTGGATCTCCGAGACCAAGGACGAGCGCGACGGCATGCCGGCTGCTACCTCCCGACGATGGGTCGTGTAGCGGCAGATTAACGCGACTTGCCGGCCGGCACAGGCAATCTCACGGTTTGCGGGTCGTGGCTCAGCCGGGTGCCCACTTCGCGGCCGGATCGGTCTCGAAGCACCGGGTCACGAAGTCGGTGGTGAGCGCATCGAGGCGAGCCGGGCGCAGTCGCCACTCGAGGATCCCGCGCGCTTCCACGAAGGTGCTGTCGGGGAGCTCCTCGGCGAGCATGGCCGCGTCGGCCGCGGGGTGGATCGGGTCCCGCGGATGACCCACCACGAGGGCGGGCGCCTCGATACGGCGCCGCAGCCTCGAGGACGGCGCGATCCGGCCGAAGAAGATGCCGTGGATGGCGGCGGCCATCGGGCCCGGGCGCTGGTCGAGGGTGTCCAGGGCGATGCCGGTCCAGAAGGGTACGACGCCCCGGGGCACCGCCCTGCTGGCCAGGCGGACACCGGTGATCGACAGCGGCAGGAACCGGGACAGGAACAGCAGCGGCGCGAACGCCAGGATCCCGGCCTCGAGCGCGTTGTCGAGGACCGGCATCTCCGCGATCAGCCCGCGCACCCGTTCGGGTGAGAGCGAGGCGACCTCCAGCGCCACGTTGGCTCCCAGGGAGGTACCGCCGATGACGGCCTGCTCCGCGCCGAGCTCGTCGAGCAGCGCGATGACCTGCTCGCCGAAGGCCGTCATGGAGTACACCAGCGGGTCGTCGGGACGGTCCGAGCGTCCGTGCCCGAGCAGGTCGAGGGTCACGACGTGGAAGCCCGCGGCGGCGAGATGTCGCGCGAGTGGTTGGTGCATGCGGCGCGGCATCAGCTGTCCGTGCAGGAGCACGACCCAGCGGGTGCCACCGCCGTACTCGGTGAACTCCAGCCGGTGGCCGTCGTGGAAGAGCTGCCCGATCCGCTCGGAGACGAGGGTCATGGGCACACCTTGGCATGCAACCGGCCCCGTCGTGTGGTCCAGTCCGCGACGCGACCCCGGCCAATCTGCGGGCGTTGGTCCCGCGGGTGGGCAAGAATCGTGTTGTGGAACGGGACACGAGCGCTTCGGTGCGATATGCGCTCGTTGCCTGCCTCGTCGTGCTCGCCTACGTCGCCGGCGCCGTCGCGCTCCGCATCGGCCAGGAGACCGGAGCCACGGCCGCGTGGTTCCCGGCAGTCGGAGTCGGCGTCATCGCGATCCTGCTGGCGCCGCGTCCGCGATGGACGGTGACGCTGGTCGCCCTCACGGTCGCCTTCGCGCTCGCGAACTTCACGGCCGGACGAGCGATCGGCGCCTCCCTCCTGCTCGGCCTCGCCGACTCGGTGGAGGTCGCTCTCGTCGGCTGGCTGCTGATGCGCTTCCTCAGCGGACGTCTGCGCGACGTCAACGACGTCTGGCGACTGTTCGTGATCGCGAGCCGTGGGAGCGGTCGTGGGTGGCGTGCTCGTCTCGCTGACGTACGCCGCGATGATCGAGGGCTCGTCCTTCCGCACCACCCTCAGCCTGGTGGTGCCCTCCCACGGCGCCTCGGTGATGCTGCTCGCGCCGCTGGCCATGCTCAGCCACAGGTCCTGGAGCCGGGCCTGGACGCAGCGCCGCGTCGAGCTCGTCGCCCAGTGCCTGACCCTGGCGACGGCCACCCTGCTCACGCTCGCTCCGGGGCACCTGACGCTCGGCTTCGCGCCCCTGCCCGTGCTCGTCTGGGCGGCCGTCCGGTTCAGCCCGTGGGTGGTCGTCATCGAGCAGATCATCTTCGCGGTGGCGATCTCGCTGCTCACCCAGCTCGGTGGCGGACCGTTCGCCGACATCGTGAACACCTCCGCGGCGGCGAGCAGCACCCGGTACGCCCAGCTCTACATCATCTGCGTCGTACTCATCGGCCTGCCGCTCGCGATCGCGATGGAGCAGCGCGAGCGAGCGGTGGCGAGGCTGATCACCAGCGAGCGGATGTTCCGTCGCAACTTCACCGAGTCGCGCATCCCGATCGCGCTGCTCGTCTTCGAGCAGGACGAGGCCAGGATCGGCGACTGCAACCAGGCCACGGCGGTCCTGCTGCACCGGCCCGTCGACGAGCTGGTCGGCCGGCCCGTCGCCGCCTTGCTCGAGTCCACCGAGCTGCTCGACGCCGTCGCGGCGATGAGCGGCGGCGACGTGCTGGGGTGGACCGGCCCCGTGGGCGTGGTCGACCAGCCGCGCACGAGGTTGGAGACGACGTTGTCGTTGCTCGAGAGCGACGAGGAGCGGGCGTCGTTCTCCCTGCACATGGTCGACGTCACCGAGCCCCTCGAGCTGCAGGAGCGACTGCAGGCCGAACGCGACTACACCCGGTCGGTGATCGACACCGCGAGCAGCATGATCGTGGTGACCGACGTCGACGGCACGATCATCGTGGCCAACCCGGCCCTCACCGCCCTCACCGGCTTCACCGAGGACGAGCTCGTCGGACGCCCCTTCTGGGAGAAGCTGATCACCGAGGAGCAGCGCGAGCCGGCCTCGCAGATCTTCGGTGATCCCCAGCTGCTGCCGCGCGAGGGCGAGGCGCAGCTGCGCACCAAGGACGACGGGTTGCGACTCGTCGTGTTCTCCGCCGACGTCTACCAGGCCGACCCGGACTCGCCGACCAGCTACGTCATCTCGGCGACCGACGTGACCGCCGCCCGGGAGAACGCCGGCATGGTCGAGCACCTGCTGCGGTCGGCCCGCACGATCGCCTTCGTCGGCACCGACCTGCTGGGCCGGATCACCCTGTTCAACACCGGGGCCGAGCACATGCTCGGCGTCGCCACCGACCTGGCGACAGGTCGCGAGCTGGTCGAGTTCATCGCGCCCGAGGACCTCGAGCGCTACTCCCAGGACGGCGGCGCCGCCTTCGACGCGATCGTCGAGCACGCTGCCGACGAGCTCACGCCGGAGACGCGCGACTGGACCTGGCTGCCGTCCGGCCGGGCGCCGATCAAGGTGTCCATGACGACGAACCCGGTCACCGACACCTTCGGCCACGTCATCGGCTACCTGTTCGTGGCCACCGACATCACCGACACCCGGCGCAGCCAGGAGATCCTGGTCAAGGCACTGCGTCGCGAGCGCGAGGTCGTGGCCCGCCTCAAGGACCTCGACCGCGCCAAGGACGACTTCGTCTCCACGGTCAGCCACGAGCTGCGTACGCCGATGAGCAGCATCATCGGCAGCGCGGAGATGCTCGGCGAGGGCGTGCTCGGTGACCTCCTTCCCGAGCAGCAACGGATGGTCAACGTCATCTCCCGCAACGGCGACCGGCTGCTCGCCCTCGCCGACGACCTGCTCGTGCTGGCCACCTTCGACCACGACTCCTGGCAGGACCTCGACAGCCAGATCGACCTCCGGGCCGTGGTGCAGGAGAGCGAGCACGCCATCGCCGCGATGCTCGCCACCCGCCGGCTCGACGTCACCTACGAGATGCCGCCGGACCCCGTCATGGTCAACGGGGACGCCACCCACCTCGAGCGCGCCGTCACCAACCTGCTGAGCAACGCGGTGAAGTTCACCCTCGACGAGGGCAGCATCGCCGTGCGCCTCGAGGTCGACCCCGCACGGCGCTCGGCCATCCTCAGCGTGTCCGACACCGGGCTCGGCATCGCGGAGTCCGACCTCGAGGCCGTCTTCGGCCGCTTCTTCCGCACGGCGGTGGTGCAGGAGCACGCGATCCAGGGCTCCGGGCTCGGCCTGGCGATCGTGAAGACCATCGTGGAGAGCCACGAGGGCCGGATCGACGTACGCTCCGCACCCGGCGAGGGCACCACGTTCACGATCACGCTCCCGCTCAGCCGCACGACGTCACGACGTGCGGCCAGCGGAAGCGACAGCGACAGCGACCGGGTCAGCCGCGGCTGAGCTCACATGTCGTTGCCGATGAACATCGGGTCGCCACTCCTCGTGGTCACCGAGCCGATCCGCTGACAGGCGCCTGACGGAAGCTGGCAGTCGTAGACCGTGCTCCTCTGGTCTGAGCCTGTGGTGGCGACGAGCACGGAGCCGTCGGTGTCGAACGTGAACCAGGCCGCGTTCCTGACCTTCAGCCGAATGGCACGCCCGCCCTTGTCGACCGGCTCGAGCTTCGTCGACCAGTACAGGACATGACGGCCGTCGAAGGACAGCTCGGCGTCGATCTCGCCGCGTGTGAAGTGCCAGTCCGCCACGGGGCTCCCCACGGACGGCGCGGGCGCGGCACCTGACCAGAGAACCCGGCCGTTGCGCGCGTCGGCCACCCGGAACGTGCCCTCACCCAGCATCGTCCACCGTCGGTCGCCGGCCGCGGAGTGGTCCCAGACGAAGGTTCCGTCGCCGGTGCGCACGAACACCAGGCCGCGATCGAGGCCGTCGACGCGGATGTCCTTGCACGTGCTCCCCGAGCACGGCAGGTCCATGGTGTCGACGGCGTGGCCGCTCTTCAGGTCGTAGAGCACCACCGCGACACCCTCGTCGCTCGGCTGGGTGAAGGCCACGAGCGGAAGCCGGGCGTCGGCCTTGGCCGAGAGCCGGCTGCCCGCGCGTCGGGGCGGAGCCGGGGCCAGCGTCTTGTAGGTGCCGTCCTGGGCGAGCAGGCGAGCGCGGTCCTCGTGGTCGAAGAACACCATGCCGTACGGCGTGGCCGTGGCGTCCGTGTCGAGGAAGCCCATGTCCCGCTTGGAGAAGGATCTGCCTCCGAGCCACAGCCGACCGTTCTCGTCCGGACTCGCGAAGGCGCGCAGCCCGGACGAGTAGTCCAGCTGACCGACCGGGACGAGCTCCTCGGACGCCGGCCCAGCGCTGTCGGAGGACCGGGCCAACGCCAGCGCACCACCGACCACCAGGACACACGTCAGCCCCGTGGCCACCAGGGTCCTGGTGCGCCGGCGCGCGCGGAGGCCACGACCTCGCCGGACCGCGGCAGCGAGGTCGGAGTCGGGGACGGCCGCGGTGCTCGCGTGCTCCGAGATCGTGCGGGTCAGCTGCTCCTGGAGGCTCATGAGCGATCTCTTTCTGCCGTCGCCTCGGCGGCTGCGGCGTAGCGACGTCGGAGTGTGTCCAGGGCGGAGGAGGCCTGCGACTTCACCGTTCCCCGGCTGCAGCCGAGGGTCTCGGCGATCTGCTGCTCGCTCAGGTCCTCGTAGTAGCGCAGCACCAGCACGGCCCGCTGACGCGGCGCCAGCGAGAGCAGCGCCCGCCAGAGCTCGTCACGCTCCACGACGTCCTGCACGGCCGAGTCGTGGAGACGCCCCTCCGGGACGTGACCGGTGCGCTCGAGCCGCCACCAGCTCCGCCGGCGGACGCCGAGCAGCTCGTTGACCGCCATCCTGCGGACGTACGCCTCAGGCTGGCGGCTGGAACGAACCCGGTGCCATGAGGCGTACGCCTTCGCCAGAGCCGACTGGACGGCGTCCTCGGCCTGCCCGGCGTCTCCGCTGATCGCATACGTCGTCCGGAACAGGGACGACCACACGGAGGCGTAGAACTCCGCATAGGCCGTCTCGTCGGCTCGGCGCACGTGATCCCCCGGACTGGGTTGGTCTGGACACACCGTAGATGCGTCGAGCAGCCCGATCGGTTGGGTCCGCGGGTGGCGAGAGCGGAGGTTCTCCCGCGGTCAGCCGCGGTTGACCGCGGAGATGACTGCCTTGAGCGAGGCCGTCACGATGTTGGCGTCGAGACCGACTCCCCAGCGGATGTCGTCACCGACGGCGCACTCGACGTACGCCGCAGCGATGGCGTCACCACCGGAGGACAGGGCGTGCTCGGCGTAGTCGAGCACCCGCACGTCGAAGCCCGTCCGGCAGTCCGTTGATCGCGTCGACGAACGCGGAGAGCGGGCCGTTGCCCGAGCCGTGCAGCTCCTTGATCTCGCCGTCCACGTAGACGTTCACGGTGAGCTGGTCCTTCTCGCCCGCGGCCGAGGAGGTGTGCACCGAGTTCAGCTTCAGCGGTGCCTCACGGGTGAGGTACTCGTGGCGGAAGGCGTCCCAGATCGCAGCCGGTGACATCTCGCCGCCCTCGCCGTCGCCGTGGATTCGTGCTGCCTGCACGACGCGGCTGAACTCGATCTGCAGCCGGCGCGGCAGGTCGAGCTTGTGCTCGGACTTCATCACGTAGGCGACGCCGCCCTTGCCGGACTGGCTGTTCACCCGGATGACGGCCTCGTAGGTGCGGCCGACGTCCTTCGGGTCGATGGGCAGGTACGGCGCCTCCCACGGGTGCTGCTCGACGGGGTGGCCGGCGCGCTTCGCCTCCTCCTCGAGCGCCTCGAGACCCTTCTTGATCGCGTCCTGGTGCGAGCCGGAGAACGCCGTGTAGACGAGGTCGCCGGCGTACGGATGACGCGGGTGCACGGGCAGCTGGGTGCAGTACTCGACGGTGCGACGGATCTCGTCGATGTCGGAGAAGTTGATCATCGGGTCGATGCCCTGGCTGAACAGGTTCATCCCCAGCGTCACCAGGCAGACGTTGCCGGTGCGCTCGCCGTGGCCGAACAGGCAGCCCTCGACGCGGTCGGCGCCGGCCATCATCGCCAGCTCGGTGGCCGCGACGGCGGTGCCGCGGTCGTTGTGCGGGTGCAGGCTGATCGTGGTGAACTCGCGCCGCGTCAGCTGGCGGGAGAACCACTCGATCTGGTCGGCGTACACGTTGGGCGTCGCGGACTCCACCGTGGCGGGCAGGTTGAGGATGATCTCGCGGCCGTCGTCGGGCTGCCACACGTCGGAGACCGCCTCGCACACCTCGAGCGAGAACGGCAGCTCGGTGTTGGTGAAGATCTCCGGCGAGTACTCGTAGCCGATCGTCGTCTTCGACAGGTTGGCCTCGGAGTACTTCATCACCATCTCGGTGCCGCGCACCGCGATGTCCTTGATCTCGTCGTTGGTGGCGCGGAAGACGACGCGGCGGAACAGCGGGGCCAGCGCGTTGTAGAGGTGGATGTTGGCGTGGTGTACGCCGACCAGCGACTCGGTGGTGCGCTCGATGAGGTCCTCGCGGGCCTGCGTCAGCACCGAGATGGTGACGTCCTCGGGCACCTTGTCGCGCTCGATCAGCTGGCGCACGAAGGAGAAGTCGGTCTCGCTCGCGGACGGGAAGCCGACCTCGATCTCCTTGTAGCCCATGGCCACGAGCAGGTCGAACATCCGGTGCTTGCGCTCCGGGGACATCGGGTCGATGAGGGCCTGGTTGCCGTCACGGAGGTCGGTGGACAGCCACCGCGGCGCCTGGGTGATCTGGTTGTTCGGCCAGGTGCGGTCGGGCAGGTCGACCGGCGGGAAGGCGCGGTAGCGCTCGATGGGCATGCCGCCCGAACGCTGGGTGTTCTTGAATCCTGAGTGCTGCAGAGTCATGAGGGTCCTTCGTCGGCTGGACGGTCGCCGGGCGCTCGAACTCTCCGCAGCGAGGAGGTCCGGCTGGTCAGACCCCGCTGCGGCAGCGAAGAAGGAGGCTGCGCGTCATGAGGTGGCCAGCGTAGCAGCGGCCTGCGGCAGGCGGACCGTGACGGTGGTGCCCTCGTCCTCGATCGACTCCACCTGGACCGTCCCGCCGTGCCACTCGACGACGGTCTGGACGAGCGCGAGCCCGAGGCCGGCGCCCTGGATCTCGCCGGCCATCGACAGCGAGGACCGGAAGAAGCGCGCGAACACCTGCTCCTGCTCCTCCGCCGGGATGCCGATGCCGGTGTCGGTGACGCTGAGCACCACGTGGTCGGCGTCGGCCGCGAGGCGCACGGTGACGCGGCCCCCGCGGTGGCTGAACTTCACCGCGTTGCCGAGCAGGTTCTGCACCACCCGCTCGAGGTGCGCGCGGTCGGCCAGCACCGGCGGCAGACCGGGCTCGGCGAGCAGGCGCAGCTCGACCTGCTTGTCGAGCGCGAGGGGCAGGTAGGCGTCACGGCACTCGCGTGCGAGCCCGGCGAGGTTCACCGGTTGCCGGTCGAGCCGGACCACTTCCGCGTCGTACGACGAGAGGATGAGCAGGTCCTCGACCAGGTCGCGCAGGCGTACGGCGTTGCGCTCGATCACCGACAGGCCGACGGAGACGCCTCGCGGCAGATCGCCGAGCGCGCCCTCGTTCATCACCTCGAGGTAGCCGACGATGCTCGTCAGCGGGGTCCGCAGCTCGTGCGACACCGTCGAGATGAACGAGTCCTTGGCCCGGTCGAGCTCGCGGAGGCGCTGCATCGACTCGCGCTGCTGCTCGAACGCGCGCACCTGCATCAGCGACGACACCAGGTCGTGGGACAGGCCCGAGCAGACGGCGAGCTCGCGCGCCTCCCAGCGTCGCGGCACCACCGACTGCACGATCACCCAGCCGACGACCTCGTCGCCCATGGCGACCGGCACGGCGGCCATCGACCGGACGCCCATGGCCTCGACGATCTCGGTGGCCGCCTCGCGGCCGAGCCGCGGGTCCTCGTCCACGTGGTCGATCTGGAGCGGCTCCTGCTGCTGCGCCGCCTCGATCAGCAGGGCGGTCAGGGGCTCCGGCAGGTCGACGAACGAGCTCGCGCGGGGCAGCCGGGCCACGTCGGCGGACTCGCTCCAGGTGCCCTGCACCGAGGAGTAGCGGCCGGCGTCGACCGGCAGCACCTCGCACCGGTCTGCGCCGATCGCCCGCCCGACGGACTCGGCCGCACGGTTGACCAGCTGGCCCGAGGCGAGGTCCTCGGTGAGGGCGTGGTGCAGCTCGTTGACCACCGCGGGCTGGTCGGGGTGGTCGAGCAGGTCGGCCTGGACCGTGCGCATCTCGCGCACCGAGTCGTAGAGCTCGACGCTCGCGCGGGCCTCGACCGACTCCGCCGCCAGCCGGCGAGCTCGCTCACGGCGCAGCTCGCGCCGGAGCCGTCGCACTTCTGCAACTGGATCGGCGGACCCGGTGGAGGAGTTCATCAGGTCCATGACGGCCCAGTGTGCCCCGAAGTTCTGGCGTTGTGGGTGGTGGTCTGGGACACATGCCCCAGATGTCTGGTACGCGAGGGAGATTCGCTCCACCTCGGCACTATTTGTCCGCTCGCGCGGGTTCCACGATTTGGCATCATCGGCACATGTCGCGCCTGCTGGTCGTCCATCACTCCCCCACCAGGGCGCTGCGGTCGCTGACCGACGCGGTGGTCTCCGGGGCCCACGACGACGCCATCGAGGGGGTCGAGGTCACGGTGCTGGAGGCGCTCGCGTTCGCGCGCGGAGAGGCCGACCACGAGGACCTGCTGGCGGCCGACGGGTACGTCCTCGGCACCACGGCGAACTTCGGCTACATGAGCGGCGCGATGAAGCACGTCTTCGACTCGACCTTCCTCCAGGTCGGCGGAGCGCTGTCCGACGACGGCGCTGCTGGATCAGAGTCCGAGGGAGCGACCGCGCGACGGCCGTTCGGGCTCTACGTGCACGGCCGCTACGACACCACCGGGGCGGTGCGTTCGGTGCTGTCGATCACCGGGGCGCTGGGCTGGAAGCAGGGGTACGACGTGCTCGAGGTGATGGGTGACGTGACCGGCGCGGATACCGACTCGGCGTACGAGCTCGGCGGTACGATCGCCGCGTTGCTCGCCGGCTGACGCCGCGCCCTCACCCGACCGAGGAGAACGTGCAGGTGCTCCGTCTCACTCCCTCGGTCCTCGCGGGAGTGACGGCGCTGCTCGTGCTCGTGACGGCGTGCTCGGCGCCGCTTGCAGAAGCAGACCGCAGCCGACAAGACCTCGCCGCCGAAGCTGGGCGCGTGCTACGTGCTGATCGCCGAAGGACACCGACGCGAAGAGCAACACCTCGGAGCAGGTGTCGTGCAGCAAGCCGCACACCGCCGAGACCTTCGCCATCGGCGAGCTGCCGGCCTCGACCGGCAAGGACTACGGCTCGGCCGCGCACGGCAAGTGGATCTTCCCGGTGTGCGAGCGGGCGTTCGAGAAGTTCCTCAGCGTCGACGCCAGCCAGGCGCTGCGCGTGCAGCTGAGCTGGGCGTGGTTCCGGCCGTCGCAGCGCGGGTGGGACAAGGGCGCGCGCTGGTACCGCTGCGACCTCGTCGGTGGTCGGGCCGACGCGACGTCGTACGCCGACCTGCCCACCACCGGCAAGGGGCTCTTCCGCGCCAAGCCACCGGAGCAGTGGCTCACCTGTGCCCACGGGCGCGAGCGTGCTGGAGTCGAAGAAGGTGCCCTGCACCGAGAAGCACGACTGGCGTGCGGTCTCCTCGATCAAGCTCGGCAAGCCGGCCGACCCGTACCCGGGCGACCGGCTGGTGCAGGTGAAGTCGCGTGACTACTGCTCGGACTCCGTGGGAGCGTGGATGAACTACCCCGTGGGCTACGAGTTCGGCTACACGTGGTTCCACGAGGCGGAGTGGAAGGCCGGCAACCGGCTGACGGTGTGCTGGGCGAAGACGGACCGGTGAGGCGATGAGAGCAGCGGCTGGGCACGACGATCGTGGTCGTGCTGCTGACGGCGCTCGCCGGCTGCTCCTCCGGAGGCTCCGACAGCGCCGACAAGCCGAGCGGCGGCGCCTCGGCCAGCTCGGCACCGCCGGCACCCGTTGCCGCCCGAGGCCGGCAGCTGCCACGCCCTCAGCCGTCGACTCAGACCGGCCTGCCGGTGGACTCGCGTGATCCCGTCCCGTGCGCGCAGCCGCACACCACCCAGACGTTCAAGGTCGGCACCCTGGCCGCCCTCTCCGACGGCCACCTGCTCGCGGTCGACTCCCCGGCCGTCCAGGACAGGCTGGCGAAGACCTGCCTGAAGGCACTGCCGGGCTACCTCGGCGGGGACCAGACCACCCAGCGCCTCAGCCAGATCGGCGCCAGTTGGTTCGGACCGTCGTTGGAGCAGGCCGACGCCGGCGCCGACTGGTACCGCTGCGACGTCTTCGGGCTCCGCAAGGACGACTCGCTGATCTCGCTGCCGCGGACGATGAAGGGCGCGCTCGACGCCAGCCGACGCGCTGGACCGCTTCGGCACCTGCGGCACCGCTGCCCCCGACGCGCCGCTCTTCGAGCGGGTCGTGTGCGCCGAGAAGCACTCCTGGCGCGCGGTCGACGTCGTCGACCTGCCGGCCTCGACCCGCTACCTGGCCAAGGACGCAGCGGCCACCGGCGACGCCGCCTGCAAGGACGTCGCCGCGAAGCGAGCCAACGGCGCGCTCAAGTACACCTGGTCCTTCGAGTGGCCCCCCAGGCAGGCGTGGGCGGCCGGTCAGCGGTACGGGTACTGCTGGGTGCCGGAGGCGGGCTGACGGGATCCCGGCTAGCCGGGTATCCATGGTCCGTTGGGGTGTTGCAACGCCCGAAAGTGCAGGATTGCCCTGGGAGTCAGCGGACGGGGTGGCCGGCCTCCTGCAGGGCGTGCTTGACCTCGGGGATGCGCAGGGTGCCGAAGTGGAAGACCGTGGCGGCGAGTACGGCGTCCGCGCCGGCGTCGACCGCGGGGGCGAAGTGCTCGATCGCGCCGGCTCCCCCGCTGGCGATCACCGGGATCGACACGGCGGCGCGGACCAGGCGGATCAGCTCGAGGTCGAAGCCCTCGGTGGTGCCGTCGGCGTCCATCGCGTTGAGCAGGATCTCGCCGGCGCCGAGGTCGGCGGCGCGGACGGCCCACTCGAGCGCGTCGATCCCGGCCGAGGTGCGACCGCCGTGGGTGGTCACCTCGAAGCCGGAGTCGGTGCCGGCGGCGCGACGGGCGTCGACGGAGAGGACGAGCACCTGGTTGCCGAACCGGTCGGCGATCTCGGCGACCAGCTCGGGGCGGCGGATCGCGGCGGTGTTGACGGCGATCTTGTCCGCACCGGCACGCAGCAGCCGGTCGACGTCCTCGACGCTGCCGACCCCGCCACCGACGGTCAGCGGGATGAACACCTGCTCGGCGGTGCGCGAGACGATCTCCATCGTCGTCGAACGGCCCTCGTGGGAGGCCGAGATGTCGAGGAAGGTCAGCTCGTCGGCCCCCTCCGCGTCGTACACCTTGGCGAGCTCGACCGGGTCGCCCGCGTCGCGCAGCTGCTGGAAGTTGATGCCCTTGACCACGCGCCCGGCGTCGACGTCCAGGCACGGGATCACGCGTACGGCGAGACTCATCCGCGACCGGGCCCTGTTCGACCTTGGGTCAGGTCGAGCGCGTCGGTCAGCGTGAACCGGCCCTCGTAGAGCGCGGTGCCGATGATCGCGCCCTCGACGCCGTCGGGCACGAGACCCATCAAGGCGGCACAGGTCGGCGAGCTCGGTGATGCCGCCGGAGGCCACGACCGGACGGTCGGTCTCGGCACACACCGAGCGGAGCAGGTCGAGGTTCGGGCCCTGGAGCATGCCGTCCTTGTTGACGTCGGTGACGACGTAGCGGGCGCAGCCCTCGGCATCGAGGCGGGCCAGCACGTCGTACAGGTCGCCGCCGTCGCGGGTCCAGCCGCGCGCCGCCAGCGTGCGTCCGCGTACGTCGAGCCCGATCGCGATGCGGTCGCCGTGGGAGGCGATCGCCGAGGCACACCACTCGGGCTGCTCCAACGCGGCCGTGCCGATGTTCACGCGACGGCAGCCGGCCTTCATCGCGGCGTCGAGCGAGTCGTCGTCGCGGATGCCGCCGCTCATCTCCACGTCGATGTCGAGGGTGCCCACGATCGTGGCCAGCAGGTCGCGGTTGTTGCCGCGGCCGAAGGCGGCGTCGAGGTCGACGAGGTGGATCCACTCGGCGCCCGCCTCCTGCCAGCGCAGCGCCGCCTCGACGGGGTCGCCGAACCGCTTCTCCGAACCGGCCACGCCCTGCACCAGCTGGACGGCCTGGCCGTCGGCGATGTCGACGGCGGGCAGCAGCTCGAGGTGGTCACTCATGGAAGAACCTTTCAACGTTTGAACAGGAGCGTGTGCAGGACGGGGGTGCCGAGCAGGCTGACGCACAGCACCATGGTGCGCGTCGGCCAGCCGGGCACGAGCACCCAGACCAGCACGTTCAGCGCGATCACCAGGGTGATGGTGAAGCCGAGCTGCCGGCGACGGCGTACGGCGAGGATCCCGGTCTGGCGCGAGTGCCGCTTCGGCACCAACCCGGTGAGGGCCCGGGTGCGCGCCGTACGACGCTCACGCTTCTCGGCCTCGCGTGCCCGCGCCGCCCGGACGATCGCCGCCTCGCGCTCGCGCTCCTCGCGACGACGAGCCCGCTCCTTGCTCACTCAGAGCCCCTCGACCCAGTTGCGCAGCAGCCGGGCGCCGGCGTCGCCGGACTTCTCGGGGTGGAACTGCGTCGCGACCAGCGGACCGTTCTCGACCGCAGCCACGAACCGGTCTCCCCCGTGCTCGGCCCACGTGACGAGGGGTGCGCGGGTGTGACCGGTGGTCCGCAGGGTCCAGTCGCGGACGCCGTAGGAGTGCACGAAGTAGAACCGCTCGTCCTCGATGCCGGCGAACAGCGACGACCCGTCGGGCACGTCGACCGTGTTCCACCCCATGTGGGGTACGACGGGCGCCTGCAGCCGCTCGACCACCCCGGGCCACTCGTCGCAGCCCTGGGTCTCGACGCCGTGCTCGACCCCGCGCTCGAAGAGGATCTGCATGCCGACGCAGATGCCGAGCACCGGACGACCGCCCGCCAGCCGCCGGCCGATGATCTCGTGGCCGAACACCGACCGCAGCCCCTGCATGCAGGCCGCGAACGCGCCGACCCCGGGAACCACCAGGCCGTCGGCGTCCATCGCGTCGTCACGCTTCGCGGACAAGGTGACGTCCGCCCCGGCTCGCTCCAGCGCACGGACGGCCGAGCGCAGGTTGCCGGAGCCGTAGTCGAGGACGGTGACCCGGGGCGATGTGGGGCTCAGAGTGAGCCCTTCGTCGACGGCACGCCGGTCTCGCGCGGGTCGAGGGCCACGGCGTCACGCAGGGCGCGCGCCACGGCCTTGAACTGCGACTCGACGATGTGGTGCGGGTCGCGACCGCTCAGCACGCGCACGTGCAGCGCGATCTGGGCGTGGTGCGCCAGCGTCTCGAAGACGTGGCGGGTCAGCGAGCCGAGGTAGGCGTCTCCGATGGACACGAACTCCTGGCCCTCCGGCTCACCGACGTGCACGCAGTAGGGACGACCGCTCACGTCGACGGCGCACTGCACCAGCGACTCGTCGAGCGGCACCAGCGAGTCGCCGAAGCGGCGGATCCCGGACTTGTCACCGAGCGCCTCGAGCAGCGCATCGCCCAGCACGATCGCGGTGTCCTCGACGGTGTGGTGGGCGTCGATGTGGGTGTCGCCGTCGGTCTGCACGGTCAGGTCGAAGAGCGCGTGCCGGCCGAACGCCGTGAGCATGTGGTCGTAGAAGCCGACGCCCGTCGACACGTCGGTGCGGCCCGACCCGTCCAGGTCGAGCTCGACCAGGACCTTCGACTCCTTGGTCTGGCGCTCGATGCGCGCTGTGCGGCTCATCGCTTCTCGCTACTTCCGTCAGGGCGTCCTTGAACGCCGCCATCTCTTCCGCCGTACCGATCGACACCCGCAGCCAGCCCTCGGGGCCGGTCACCCGGATCAGCACCCCGCGGTCCAGCAGTCCCTGCCAGAGTGCCTGACGATCGTCGAACCGACCGAACAATACGAAGTTCGCGTCGCTCTCCGCGACCTCGAACCCCTGCTCGCGCAGCCACGCGACCGTCCGGTCGCGCTCGGCGCGGAGCTCCTCGACCGCGGCGAGCAGCTCGTCGGCGTGCCGCAGAGCCGCGCTCGCGGTCGCCTGCGTGACGGACGAGAGGTGGTAGGGCAGGCGTACGACGCGCAGCGCGTCGCAGATCTCCGGGGCAGCCGCGAGGTAGCCGAGTCGCGCTCCGGCAAGGGCGAACGCCTTGCTCATGGTGCGGGTGACCAGCAGGTTGCGGTGCTGGTCGAGCAGCTCCAGCGCCGACGGCGTGCCGGCGCGGCGGAACTCGGCGTACGCCTCGTCGATGACCACGACGCCGTCCGTCATCTCGCACAGCTGGCCGATCACGTCGTGCGGCAGCGCGGTGCCGGTCGGGTTGTTCGGCGACGGCAGCAGGATCACGCTCGGCCGGTGCTCCGCGATGAGCCGACTGGCCTCGTCGAAGTCGAAGCTGAAGTCCTCGTGGCGGCGGCCGGCGACCCAGGTGGTCATCGCGTCGCGGGCGTACTCCGGATACATCGAGTACGTCGGGGCGAAGCTGATCGCCGTGCGGCCGGGACCACCGAAGGCCTGCAGGATCTGCAGCATCACCTCGTTGGAGCCGTTGGCCGCCCAGAGCTGGTCGGGGGTCAGGTCGACGCCGGACTCCTGCGCGAGGTAGGCCGCGAGTCCCTTGCGCAGCTCGGTGAACTCGCGGTCCGGGTAGCGGTTCAGCGTGGTCGCCGCCTCGGCGACCGCCGTCGCGATGTCCGCCACCACGGCGTGCGAGGGCGCGTAGGGGTTCTCGTTGACGTTCAGCTGCACCGGCACGTCGAGCTGTGGTGCGCCGTACGGCTCCACGCCGCGCAGCTCCTCGCGGAGCGGCGGCCAGTTCGCGTCGGTCATGACTGCGCCGAGTCAGGGTCGAACCGGACGCGGACCGCGGCGCCGTGGCCGGGCAGGTCCTCGGCGTCGGCGAGCGTCATCACGTGGCCGCCGACCTCGGCGAGGGCGTCGCGGGAGTACTCGACGACGTGCACCGAGCGCACGAACGACCGCACCGACAGGCCCGAGGAGTGGCAGGCGCACCCGGCCGTCGGGAGCACGTGGTTGGAGCCGGCGCAGTAGTCGCCCAGCGAGACCGGCGCCCACGGACCGACGAAGACGGCGCCCGCGTTGCGCACCTTGGCGGCGTCGCGCTCGGCGTCGGCGGTCTGGATCTCGGTGTGCTCGGCGGCGTAGGCGTTGATCACGTCGAGACCCTGCGCGACGTCGTCGACCAGCACGATGCCGGACTGCTCGCCGGACAGGGCGGTGCGGATGCGCTCGACGTGCTTGGTGGCCGCGACCTGCTTGTCGAGCTCGGCCTCGACCTCGTCGGCCAGCCGCAGCGAGTCGGTGACCAGCACGGAGGCGGCCATCGGGTCGTGCTCGGCCTGGCTGACCAGGTCGGCCGCGACGTACGCCGCGTCGGCGGTGTCGTCGGCCAGGATCGCGATCTCGGTCGGACCCGCCTCGGAGTCGATGCCGACGACGCCCTTGAGCAGCCGCTTGGCCGAGACGGTGTAGATGTTGCCCGGTCCGGTGACCAGGTCGACGCGACGGCACGGGCCGGCGCCGTAGGCGAACATGGCGATCGCCTGGGCGCCGCCGACGGCGTACACCTCGTCGATGCCGAGCAGCTCGCAGGCCGCCAGGATCGTCGGGTGCGGCAGACCGTCGTAGTCGCTTCTGGGGTGAGCTGGTCAGCGCGATCGAGCCGACGCCGGCGACCTGCGCCGGGACGACGTTCATCAGCACGCTGGAGACGAGCGGCGCGACGCCGCCGGGCACGTAGAGGCCGACCCGGTCGACCGGGACCAGCCGCTGCGTGACGCGGGCGCCGGGACCGAGGTCGGTGACGACGTCCTGCTCGAGCTCGGCCTCGCAGGTGATCCGCAGTCGCCGGATCGACTCCTCGAGACCGGCGCGGACCTCGGGGTCCAGCGCGGCCAGGGCATCGGTCAGTGCCTGCCGCGGCACCACGATGTCGGTCTGCTCGACGCCGTCGAACTTCGCTGCGTACTCCGCGATCGCCTCGACACCGCGGTCGCGCACGTCGTCGCAGATCGGTCGCACCACATGCAGCGCGGCCTCGACGTCGAAGTCGGCACGCGGCACCAGGGCGCGGTAGTCCGGGGCGGCAGCATCGCTGCCGCCACCCCGAAGGTCGATCCGGCGAATCATGGGCCCAAGTCTAGGTGCGCGCGGCTGCGCGCCCGGACCCGCGCCCAGCGCACGGACTCCCGCTCAGCCGGGTTCCCGCCGGGCTCTCAGCCAGCGGTCTGGGGCGCGTCCTCGAGGAACGCCGGCAGCGCACGGACCGCGTCCGGGGGCAGCGCGAGGCCGTCCTCCGCAGCGGGGTCGATCGCGAGCCACAGCTCCTCGCCGGGCCAGCCGGCGGCCAGACCCGCGAGCGGCACGCTCAGCGCGGTCTCGGGGTCGGCTCCGGCGGCGCGCATCTTCTCCGCGGAGGTGAACACGGGGACGTACTGGGTGCCGTCCTGCTCGATGACCGGGAGCGCGATCGCGTCCTCGGCCGGGGGCACCTCGCCCTCGACGGGCGGCGCCTGCGGCAGCAGCGCCGTGCTGCCGGCCAGCTCGCGCAGCATCTCCTGCGCAGCGGCCTGGGCGGCTGCCGTCTCGGCGCTCTCTTCGGGGGTCTGGAACTGCTGGTCGTCCGGTGCGGACGTGCTCATGTCATTCCTCTCGCGGAGATCAGGGCAAACCTCCACGCTAGGCGGTCAGGCGTGTGTGTCAAACGCGTGCGGCCGATCAGGCGCCGCGATGCAGCCCCGGCTGGTGCACCCGCTCGGTCGACGCGGGGTAGGTGTCCAGCAGCGCAGCCGCACGCGGCGGCCGCAGCACCATGCTGCCGCCGCAGTTGGGGCACACCCCGCCGAGGCACCCCTCCGCGCACTGCGCGCACCAGGTGCACTCGAAGCTGCAGATGCGCGCGTCCGGCGAGTCGGGGGCCAGGTCTCGGTCGCAGCACTCGCAGGACGGCTTCATCAGCAGCATGCCGAGCGAGTATTCCGGCGCCGTCCTCGCTGTGTCAGGCTCGAGCCATGTACTTCATCGTGGTCAAGTTCAAGACCAAGCCCGAGTGGACCGACCGGTGGATGGACCTCGTGGCCGACTTCACCGCAGCGACGCGCGAGGAGCCGGGCAACCTCTGGTTCGAGTGGTCGCGCAGCGTCGAGGACCCGGCCGAGTTCGTGCTCGTCGAGGCGTTCACCGACGACGGCGCCGGCCCGCACGTGAACAGCGACCACTTCAAGAAGGCGACCGGCGAGCTCGGGCAGGCGCTCGAGTCCACGCCGAGGATCGTGAGTCGCCAGGTGGACGGCGAGGGCTGGGACGAGATGGGCGAGATCACCGTCGACTGAGCTCGCTCGGGCTTTTCGCTGGGCCATGCGGACGGAAACCGTCCGGAACCGGTTCTAGCCTGTCCTCATGACGGACGCCGGGACCGCGGGGAGCTACACGATCAGGCCGCTGAGCGCGGACACCTGGGAGGCCTACGCCGCCCTCGCCGAGAAGCACAACGGTGTGTGGGGCGGCTGCTTCTGCACCTGGTTCCATCCGCGCCGCAAGGACGAGGGGCTGGCCGACGTGGTCGAGGCCGGACGGCCCTACAAGGAGCTCCTGGTCCGCGAGGGGCGGGCGCACGCCGCGCTGGTCTTCGACGGCGACGCGGCGGTGGCCTGGTGCCAGTACGGCACCCCCGAGGAGCTGCCGAACATCTACCACCGCCGGGAGTACCTCGCCGGTCTCGAGCAGGCGCCGGACTACCGGACCACCTGCTTCTTCGTCGACCGCGACCACCGCCGCCAGGGACTCGCGCTGGTGGCGCTCCAGGGGGCCCTGGACCTGATCGCGCAGCAGGGCGGCGGTGTCGTGGAGGGATATCCGCACGACACGCCCGGCGAGAAGACCTCGGCGTCGTTCCTCTACAGCGCCACGCGCACCGTCTTCGAGGAGGCGGGCTTCGAGTACGAGCGCAAGAAGGGCACCAAGAACTGCGTGATGCGTACGACGGTCGCCGCCCGCTGATCGTTTGTCAGTCCTCCTCGGACTCGAACATCGCGCGCCGTTCACGGGCCGCCGCCATCGCGGTCATGAACTTGGTGTCGTAGTCGGGGTCGTCCAGCGGGATCGTGGCGACGACGTGCTCGTTGAGCAGGTTCGCCCCGGTCGGCGACATCTTCTGGAGCACGACCTTGGTGGCGCCCTTGGCGTCGTAGTGGGTGGCCCGCCACTGGCCCGGGCTCGACGCGGCGGGCAGCTGGTAGCGGGCATGCGCCAGCACCCGGGTCACGCCGTACACCGCGAGGGCGATCACGCCGAGGACGACGACCGCGTCGAAGAGCACCATGTGGCCATTGTGGCGGGTGCCTCCGCGCGCGGGACCGGAGCGGTCGCACCGGCCTAGCCTGAGCGCATGACCTCAGCCCTCCGCCGGCGCCAGCAGCGCCGCTACCCCGGCCTCTACCGCGGCCTCGTGGTCGATGCCACCGACCCCCAGCTGCAGCACCGCGTGCAGATCACCGTGCCGTCGGTCTCCGGTGCCGTGGCCACGTGGGCGCGACGCTTCGGGGCTGGGCTCGCCCCAGGTCGGCGACGAGGTGGTCGTCGGCTTCGAGGCCGGCCGCCTCGAGAGCCCGTACGTCGTCGGGGTGCTCGCCTCGAGCACGCCCAGCGAGATCGAGCTGTCCGACGAGAACGGCAACACGATCCGGCTCTCGCCGTCGGGGGTCGAGATCTCGGCGGCCGCCGAGGTGCGGATCACCGCGTCGAAGATCAGCTTCTCCTCCGGGATGGGCACGGCCGACGCCGGCATCTGGAAGTTCTCCGGGGTGGTGCAGTCGCAGACCCTGATCACGGACTCGGTCGTCGCGGCGTCGTACTCCCCCGGCGCCGGCAACGTGATGTAGCCCCGCGATCAGCGAGGCAGCGTGACCCGCACGAACTGCGGCCGGTAGAGGAAGGGATCGTCCTCGACCTTCTGCAGGTCGGTGTTGTTGCGGCTGTAGGAGACCAGCACGCTCGCGGGATCCGGCAACAGGTCGGGATGCGCCAGCGGCATGTAGCGCAGCTCGCCGGTCTTCAGGTCCGACGGCAGGTGGCCGACGACGGTGCCGTCGTCGAAGGGGCCGGTCGGCGCGGGAGCGGACCAGACGACGAGGTCGGTGCCGAGGAACTCGTCGCGCTTGCTGACGGCGTACCACCGGCCGTTGCGGGGGAACACGCTCAGCGTCTGCGAGACCCCCTGGTCGGCGGGGATGAGCTCCTTCGCCTTCGACGCCGAGGCCTGCCACCGTGCGGCCGTCCCAGTACTGCCAGGTGCCCGGCGCCAGGATGTTCTCGATCCGCGTCCGGGCGACCCGCAGCGAGAAGCCGAAGACGCCCTTCTGCTGCGGTCGTGCGGTTCCGTAGAGGTAGACCCAGTCGCCCTGGACGGCCGCGGCCGCACCCCACTCCGGGCGGGAGGGATCCTTGTCGTCCTTGCCGAGGTCCTGCTGGGCGAGCAGCTGGGGTGTCCCGCCCTTCTGCACGATGAAGACGGCCACCGACGAGCCGAGCGACTCGAAGGCCAACGAGCCGTCGGGCGTGCCCGTCGACGTGACCCGCTGGGTGGCGACGCCGACCAGGTCGTAGTCCGAACGCTGCACGCGGGCGATCGACATCGGCCAGTAGCCGATCCCGTCGCCGCGGTCCGGGATGATCGCGCCGTGGTTGGCGGGGAGCACGGTCGCCGCGCAGCCATGGCCGAGGACCAGCATCGAGTTGCGGACGAACCGCTGGCCGGAGAAGTCGGCGGCGCGCAGGGTGTCGCCGAAGACCCAGAGCCGGCGGCCGTCCTGGAGGAGTACGTCGGCACCGACATCGGCTCCCTGGAACGACGGCCCGCCGCGCACCTTCCCCGCGAAGTCGTTCAGCTGCGCGAGGGTGGAGATCTTCGGGGTGGCCACGCACTGGGTCGTCGAGGCCCCCGGCACCGGCAGGGCGCTGACCACGTGGGCGCCGTCGGGTGCGAGCACGGTGGCCGCCACCACGGCGAGCTGCCAACGGGAGCACGAGCGCGACCACGCGCAGCCGCCAGGGCACCGCCTCGATCCGGCGGTCCGGGTCGGCGGGGCGTCGCCGCAGCACCGCCGACGCGGCCAGCGCCGCGAGCGAGACCGCGATGACGCCGCCGAGGACCACGACCGAGCGCAGCGGCACCGACGAGCCGAACCAGGCGATCGTGGCGGCGATCTCTCGGGTGGCGCCCTGCAGCGTCCAGGGAGCCACCCGCCACCAGAATCCCGGGAGCAGGCGTGGGTCGAGGCCGGACATCAGCGGACCGGCGAGGAACAGGAACAGCGTGCTGGCGAGGGCCACCCCCACCGGCCCGAACAGCACGTCGAGCGCGACTGTCGAGACGGCGGCGGCGTACGTGCTCGCGAACCCCAGCGCCCACCAGGCACCGAACGACCCGTGCGCAGCAGCGAGGGCGATGGCCACGAGCAGGCTCGTCCCCGCGCACACGGCCGCGAGCACCACGTGGGCGCGCACGGCAGGGGCGGTCGACGTACCGCGTCGCCAGCGCACCAGCAGCCACAGCACCGCGAGCAGGAACCCGCCGGCGACCCAGGACCCGCTGACCAGCGCGACCGTCGACCGCGCAGGGTCCGTCGTGCTCGCTCGGTGGCACCGTGCGCGTCACGAACGTGCGCCCCAGCGGCGTGCTCACCCGCGTCGCCATCGTCTGCGCCAGGCGGGTCATCTTCGGGTCGTTCACCGAGGACACGTAGAGGACGTTGCCGGGTGCCGACGGATCCACGGCGAGCGCGGCGACCACACCGCCGTTGCGGACGTCGGCACGAGGATCATCGCCCTCGGCGACCACGACCGCATGCAGCGGTTCGCCCGACAGCGCGTTCAGGCGGTGCGCCACGTTCTGGGCGACGGCGGCCGGCCCCTCGATCGCGACCGGCACCCGGTGCGGCTGGGCGGTCGCGCGGGAGTGGTGCCAGGCGAGCAGGCCGACCTGCGCGAGCAGGATCGCGCCGAGGACCGCCCACGTCGTACGCGAGGTGCGTCGGCTCACGCCACCGTCCCGGCCGGGACCGCGCGGGCCGGGCCGGACGGACGCACCAGGCGCTTCCGCTTGACCATGAACACGGTCGCTCCGAAGGCCACCAGTCCCCACACCACGATCACGAGGATCTCACTGGTGCGCGACCCGACCGCGCCACCCGACGCGAGCTGGCTGGTGGCGTTGACGTACGCCGTCATCGGCATCAGCCCGTTGAGCCGCTGGAGCGCGCCCGGCGCCGTCTCCAGCGGTACGACGTTGCCGAGTGCGGCGACCTGCGCCAGCAGGAAGAGCACGAAGATGCCGACGCCCACCCCGCCGAGCGCCAGCCGGAGGGCGTAGCCCAGCAACGCGAAGCAGAGCGCCGCCAGCAGGGTGACCAGCACGAACGGCACGATCGCGGCGATGTCCACGCGCAGGACGGCCAGCGCCAGCAGGACGGCCACGGCCTGGGCCATGGCGAGGCCGACGGCCGGGAGCGCCTGCACGATCGCGATCCGGCGCGAGGACACCGGCGCGAGCGCGTTGCGGGCGCCGGCCGAGATGTCGACGCCGAGCGCACCGGCGAGGGCCGCGAGCCACAGGATGATCGCCAGGATCGCTGCGAGCAGCCAGCCGTTGCCGTGGTCGGTGTACTGCGTCGTGTGCTTCAGGTCCACCGGCTGGCTCACGGTGTCGGCGAGCGCCGTCTGCTGGGAGGTGGTGTACGTCGGGCTCTCCTTCGCGCCCTTGGCCAGGCCGCTGCTCAGCGACTGCGCCCCACTGTTCGCCGAGCTCGCGCTCGAGCTCAGGTCGGCGCTCCCGGACGCCAGCGACGTCGCACCGGAGGACGCCTGCTGGGTCCCGCCGGCCAGCGTGCCGGTGGCGGTGTTGACGGTGCTCGCGCCCGAGGCGACGGACCGGGCACCGGAGGACAGCTTCGCGGCGCTCGAGCTCAGCCGCCCGCTCGCGCTGTCGAGCTGCTGCGCTCCGCGGGCGACGTCGCGGTCGCCGTCGGCCAGCGCGCCCGCACCCGCCGCGACCGCGGTGTTGGCGCGTGCCACTCCCTCCGTGGCACGCGCCAGCACGCGGGCTGCGTCGGCCTGGGCCCGAGCCCGGTCCCGCGAACGGTCGAGTGCCTGGCAGAAGCCGACGGACCCGCCCGGCCGCGGCGCACTGCTGGCTCAGGTCGCGCAGGCCGTCGGCCAGGGTGCCGCTGCCGGTGGCCAGCCGGGACGCGCCGTCGGCGACGACGTGGGCACCCTTCGCCACCTGTCGGGTGCGGCCGGCGAAGTCGGTCGCCTTGCCGGCGAGCGTGTGGCTGCTGCGAGCCAGCTTCGCGGCGCCGCTGTGCAGCTTGCGGGCGCCCTGCGAGAGCTCGGACGCGCCGCTGGCCACCTGGGCGGTGCCACTGCTCACCGAGGCCGTGCCGGAGCGGAGCTCGTCGGCGCCCGGCGGCCACCTGGTCCATGCTCGTGGCGAGGCTGTCGGCGCCGTCGTCGAGCTGGGCGGCGCCCTGGGACAGCTGCGCGGTGCCGTCGGCGAGCTGGCCGGCGCTGCTCGCGGCCTTCTGGTTCGACTGGGCGATCTGGTTGAACCCGCCGTAGACGTTCTTCAGGTAGCCCTGCGTCGACTGGTTGCCCAGCGCCGTGGCGGCCGCGGCGACCACCTGCTCGCTGATGTAGGGCAGCGTCGTGCTGGCCGCGCCGTTGCTGCTCAGGGTGAGCTGGCCGCGCACGGGCTTGTCGCCGCTGGTCGACACGATCGCGGCCGAGAAGTCCGACGGGATGGTGAGGACGGCGTAGTACCTCCCCGTGCGCAGCCCCGCCTTGGCGTCGTCGCTGTCGGTGAGGGTCCAGTCGAGCTTGGGGTCCGCGTTCGTCGGGTCGGTGAGCGAGGCCGTCAGCGAGCGGCCCGCGGCCACGGTGGTCGGTTCGGAGACGATCTTGTCGCTGTTGACGATGGCGACGGGCACCTTGTCGAGGTGCTGCTGCCGGTCGGAGGTCGACCAGAGGAGCACCATCGCCGCCAGCAGCGGGAGCAGCAGTCCCGGTACGGCGTACCGCGGCCAGCGTCGTCGTCCGCCACCTGCGTCCGGCTCGTGCTCACTCATCAGCTGCTCCTGCTCCGCTCTGGACGAGCACCGGTCCTGCGTCCTCCTGCGCTGACGCCGACTCGCCGCCGACCAGCGAGCACCGCGAGCCCGCGGCCGCGCGAGCTCGTCGGCGAGAGTGCCGGCGGCCACCTGGTCGTCGGAGGTGAGCTCGTCGACGCCGACCAGCACGATCACCTCGGCGTGGGCGGCGATGGCGAGCGCCGCCTCGACGCACCGCGGCGCGCAGCGAACCGCCGGCCGCGGTCGCGAGCTCGTCGACGAGGCCCGCCACCCGGGCGGCGTACTCGCGTCGTTTCCGGGGCGAGAAGCTGACCAGCCGCGCCCTGGCGGCCACCAGGCTCTCGACGTCGCGCCGGTGGTGGTGCGGCCAGGTCGACCATCGTGGCCACCTGGTTGACGGACTCGCGCTGCTCCGGCAGCAGCAACCCGGCCACGAGCAGCCGACCAGCGGCCGGGCGCGCGCGGCCCGCCAGCACGCTGCCGAGGTCGCGCCCGCCGCGCACCGGGGTCACCCGGGCGGGCCGGGCGACGACGTCGACCGGGGGCTCGCCCGCGTGCACCACGAGGTCGGAGGCCAGCACGGCCGCGACGCCGTGCTCGGACTCCCACGACTCGAAGTCGACCTTGCGGTGCAGGGCCGCGCCCTCGACGTCGACCTCGGGCAGCAGCCGGTCCAGCCAGCCCGGCAGCCACCACGCCCGCCGGCCGAGCAGCACGAGCACGGCCGGCACGAGCGTCATGCGTACGACGAACGCGTCGACGAACACCCCGACCGCGAGGCCCAGGGCGATCGGCTTGATCGTCGCCGACCCACCCGGGATGAACGCCACGAAGACGCTGGACATGATCAGCGCCGCTGCCGTGACCACCTTCGCCGAGGCCCGGAAGCCACGGTGCACGGCCTGCGTCGGGTCGCCGGACTGGACGTACTCCTCGCGCATCGCCGAGACCAGGAACATCTCGTAGTCCATGGCCAGCCCGAAGAGCACGCCCATCACGAAGATCGGCAGGAAGCTGACGATGGGTCCGGGGTTCTCCCCCATCACGTTGGACAGCCAGCCCCACTGGAAGACGGCGACCACGGCGCCGAGGGCCACCCCCACCGAGAGCAGGTAGCCCAGCGTCGCCTTGATGGGTACGGCGATCGAGCGGAACACGATCATCAGCAGCACCAGCGACAGGCCGATCACGATGCAGGCGAAGGGCAGCAGCGCGCCGCCGAGCCGCTCCGAGACGTCGATGTTGATCGCCGTCTGACCGGTGACGAGGATGTGGCTGACGCCGTACTCCTTCTCCCAGCCGGGCGCCCGCTTGCGCAGCTCGCGCACCAGGTCGCTGGTGGACGTGGCGGTCTGGCCCGCGGACGGGATGGCCTGGATCAGGGCCGTGTCGGCGCCGGAGTTGGGCGTGGCCTGGGTGACGGCCACGACGTCGGGAACGCCCTTGACCGCGTCGGCGAGCTTGCTGACCGTGCCCTTCGGGTCGGTGCTGGCGATGACGTCGGCCGCGATCGAGAGGGGTGCGTTGTAGCCCTCGCCGAACGCCGCCGTGATCTTGTCGTAGGTCTGGCGCTGGGTCGACGAGGTCGGCGCCGTGCTGTTGTCCGGCAGCGAGAGCCGCATGCTGGCGGCCGGCACCGCCGCGAGGGCGAGCAACGCCAGGACGCCCACGATGGTGAGCACCGGAAGGCGGGTCACGGTGCGCACCCAGAACGCGCCGAACCCGGCCCGCGCGGGCTTCGGGGGCCGCGGCTTCCGCTTGCGCTTCTCCTTCTTCGGCGCCCGCGCGGCGCGCGGCCGCAGTCGCTCGCCGAACAGCAGGGCCACCGCCGGGACCAGGGTCAGGGCGATGATCACCGCGATCGTGACGGCCGCGGCTGCGGCCAGTCCCATCACGGTGAGCACCGGGATCTTCGCCACCGAGAGCCCGGCGAGGGCGATCACGACGGTGGCTCCGGCGAAGACCACGGCGCTGCCCGCCGTGGCGAGCGCACGCGACATCGACTCCTGCGGTGAGAGCCCTTCGCCGAGATGGCGTCGATGGCGCGACAGGATGAACAGCGCGTAGTCGATGCCGACGGCCAGGCCCAGCATCTCCGCGAGGGTCGGGGCGTTGCTCGACACGGTGGCGAGCGACGAGACCAGGACCACCGAGCTCAGCGTCACGCCGACCCCGATCAGGGACGACACGATCGGCATGCCGGCCGGCAGCAGGGAGCCGAAGGTGATCGCGAGGATCAGGAACGAGACGAGCAGGCCGAGCAGCTCGGGCACGTGGCTCGGGTCCGCCGTCGCCTTGTAGGCGTCGCCGCCCACCGAGGTCGTGATCGGCGAGGACCTCGGCGGCGTGGCGGCCTTCTGCACCGCGTCGAGCGTCGACTGCGACGGCACCTTGTCGGTGAACCGGAGCTGGGCGATCGTCGAGGCGTCGTCCTTGGAGAGGACCGGGTCGTCGGCGGTGAGCGGGTTGCTCACGCTCACGCCGTGCACGGCGTTGGTCGTCTTGATGATCTGGGCGACGTCCGCGGAGTTCGTCGTGTCGGTGATCTTCCCCGAGGTCGCCGTCAGCAGCACCTGCCCGTTGGCGCCGGTCAGCCCGAACCGGGCGCTGAGCACGTCCTGGCCCTGTTGCGACTCGGTGCCCGGGATGGCGACCGAGTCGTCGTACTTGTCGCCCAGCATGGTGGCGCCGCCGGCCGCGAGCACGAGCAGCAGGAACCAGACCGCCAGCACCACCCCTCGGCGCCGGGCGATCGCCCCACCGAGGCGGAACAGCATCATGGACACGTCAGGCCCCCGCGAGAGGGCGGCCGCATGTTGTGGCACTCATGCTGTCAGAACATACGGAGGCCGCGGGACGGTGGAGCAGCCCGACGGGCGACCGGTCTAGCCAGGCGAGGCGCCGAGCAGCGCGCGCAGCGCCTGGACGAGCACCGCGCCGGGTGCGCGCGGGTGAGAGGCCACGCTCCACGCGCAGCGACTCGAGGGCCTCGAACTGGCAGAGCACGTCCACGGCGGCCAGCAGGTCGGCGGCGTCGACCGGCAGGGAGGGCCTCGAGCTCGGGCGCGAAGTGCCTGCGGGTCTGGTCGGTGAGCTGGGTACGGCGCTGCCGCACGACCTCGGCGATGAGCGGCGCCGTGGCGGCGGCCTGCAGCGCCGCCCGCGCGGTCGGCGCCATCGTGTCGTGGAGCTCGATGCGGTGGTCGACGAAGCGCTCGATGCGCTCCCCCAGCGGTCCGGACCCGAGGTCGTCGAGGCGGAAGAACGGCTCGGCCACCTCCATGCGCCGGACCAGCGCGGCCTGGAGGAGCTCGTCGCGATCGGGGAAGTAGCGGTAGATCGACCGCAGCGAGACCCCGGACTTGAGGGCGACGTCCTCGACCGTGGGGAGCCGGTGCCCCTCCACGAACAGCTGGTGAACCGCGTCCAGGACGGCGTCGGTGTTGCGGTGCCGCCGCGCCGTGCGACCGTCGAGCTCGACTGGTGAACTCACGCGCGCCACCGTAACGCTCGGCGGTGACGCAGGTGCGGTCGAGTTGCCGCATCGTCTCGTGTGGACGGCTCTCAGCTGCGCCTCCGGGCGGACTCCTTCAACTAGGTTGGAGCCGTGACCGAGGTGCCGCTGTTCCCGCTGAACACGGTGATGTTCCCGGGTGTCGTCACTCCCCTGCACATCTTCGAGGAGCGCTACCGCACCCTGATCCGGGAGCTGGTCGGCATCGAGAGCGTCTTCGACCGCGTCTTCGGCGTGATCGCGATCCGCGAGGGCTACGAGGTCGGCGACCACGGCATGCAGTCCGCGCACCGGGTCGGCACGCTGGTGCAGCTGACCGAGGTGGAGCCGTACGACGACGGCCGCTTCGACATCGAGGTGATCGGCCGTCAGCGGCTGCGGGTGACCGAGTCGGACAACTCCGGCCCGTTCCTCCGCGGGCGAGGTCGAGCTGCTCCCCGACACCGACGAGCCCGACGCCGTCGCCGAGGCCGAGCGGACGCTGGCACACCTTCGAGATCTACCGCGACGCGCTCTCGGAGCTGCGCGGCGGGCCGGTCCTGCCGGCGAGATGCCGAGCGACCCGGCGTACCTCTCCTACGCGCTGGCCAGCACCTGCCTGCTCACCCTGCCCGCAGCGCCAGGCCCTGCTCGAGGCCGAGAGCGCCCAGGAGCGGCTCGGCATGCTGCGGCGCACCCTGCACGAGGAGATGCGCGCGATGCGGGCACTCCCCTCCCTGCCCGCGACCGAGGTGGCCCGCACCCGCTGGTCCCCCAACTGACCGCCTGCTGATGGCACGGCGAACAGGTGCAGGCGGCACGCCCGCGACGGTGGCCCTCGAGCGGGCCGGTGTCGCGTTCACCCGGCACGCCTACGAGCACGACCCGGCTGCCGCGTCGTACGGGCTGGAGGCGGCCGAGGCCCTCGGGCTGGACCCGGCCGCGGTCTTCAAGACCCTGCTCGCCGACGTCGACGGCGCCCTGGCGGTCGGCATCGTCCCGGTCACCGGCCAGCTCGACCTGAAGGCCCTCGCGGCGGCGCTCGGCGGCAAGCGGGCCGCGATGGCGGACCCGGCGGCGGCGGAGCGTACGACGGGCTACGTCGTCGGCGGCATCTCCCCGATCGGCCAGAAGCGACGCCTGCCGCACCGTGCTGGACGCCTCGGCCCTGGACCTGCCGACGATCTACGTCAGCGGGGGCAAGCGCGGCCTCGACCTGGGGCTCGACCCGCGCGACCTGGTCCGGCTGCTGCGACGCCCAGGTCGCGCCGATCGGTCGGCTGAGGCCTACTTCAGGGAGAGCCGGACCAGGCCGTGGGAGACGTCGCCGTCGGTCCAGGCGCTGATCCCGAGCGCCCGCAGCACGGCGAGGTTGTCGGCGACCTCCTTGTCGTCGGCACCGCCCTCGTCGCGGATGGTCTTGAGCACGGCCTTGCCCCACTCGCCGTCGAAGTCGACGTAGCCGACCACCTGGGCGTCGTCGGCGTGGGGTACGGCGTCCTTGAACCCTGCGTCGTCGGAGAGCTTGCCGGTGCCGAGCAGCTGGTCGGCGTACTGCTCGTTGCTGGCCAGGACGACCTTGCCGTCCTCGCTCTTCTTGACGACCTGCAGGTCGGCGAGCGACCCACCGAGCGGCCTTCTCCAGCTTGGCGATCACGGCGTCGATGCCGGCCGAGTCACCGTGGATCAGCGCGCCCACCGAGACGTCGCTCGGCTCGTTGATCGAGGTGAGGTCGTCCGGAGCGTCACCGCCGAGGCTGATGCTGATGGACTTGCCGAGCAGGGTCTGGAGGTCCTTCGGGAAGTCGAGGCCGAGCATGCTCCCGAGGAACTCCGAGCCGGACCCGTTGGGGTCGGCCTTCTCGAGCGCCTTGAAGGCGCCGGGCGGGACCGCGAACGCGAGCAGCAGGGCGGTGTCGGCGGGCATCGCCGAGACGTGGTCGGCCACCGTCGCCGTGGTGCGTGTCGCCTTGCCGCCGCTGCCGGCCACCGAGAGCTCGATGCCGCCGTCGGCGAAGCGGAGCACCGCACCGGCGCCCTGGAAGTCCTTGTAGCCGGCGAGGATGTCGGCGAGCTGCTCTCGTCGTCGGAGCCGCCGGGACCGTCGACGAGCCCGCCGAGGTCACCGGACCCCGAGCTCAGCTCCTCGGACATCACGTCGACGGCCTTGCGGCCGACGTAGGCGTTCATGATCCCGGCGCCGCCCGCCTCGTCGGTCCACTTCTGGAAGTCGGCGTTCTCCGAGAGCGGGGCCTTCTTGCCGGCCGCGACGATCTGCTTGGCGAGCGCGGTGCTGTCGCTGATCACGATGTAGTCGTCGGTGAGGGTCCAGCCGTAGTCCGACAGCTCCAGGCACTTGGCCAGCCGCGGGAACCCGGCTCTTGGCGTTGTCGGCGTCGCTGACCTGCAGGGCGGCGACCGGCTGCGCCTTGCCGTCGACCTCCACGCCGCCGACAGCCGAGGCGCTGGCCGATCCAGGACTTGACGTCGCGCTCGTAGTCGAGGTCCTTGCAGCTGCCGTCCTTCTGGACCTCGTCGAAGAGCCGCTTGAGCGGGTCGGAGTCGGGCTTCAGGCCGACCTGGTCGCGGAAGCTCGGGAACTTCCGCAGCGTCTTGATGGCCTCGACCTTCTGCCCACCCGAGGGGTTCAGGTCGACCGTGACGAGGGCGAAGGTCGAGGCCGGCAGCACCTCGGCCGGCCGCGGACCGCGCGCCGGAGAACCAGCGCCAGGCGGCGAAGCCACCCGCCACGACCAGCACGACCACGACGACGGACGCCACGACGGCGACGACGCCCCAGGACTTGCGCGGCTCAGGCTGCGGTGGGTACTCGGGCAGGACGGTGGTGTGCTCGGACATGCTTCCCCCGGGGTGGCGTCACTGTTCCGGCAGGGTATCGGTTTCGACCTTCTCCTCGACCGGTTTGAGGATCCAGAGGTAGAGCAGCGCACCGAAGGCCGCCGCGATGGGCCACACCCAGGCCACCCCGTGGGCGTGCAGCACCAGCTGCTCGGAGACGTGGGCGCCGTCGGGGAGCTTGCGCAGCGCAGCGATCGGGTCACCGGGCCCGAACGCCTCGCCGGACTGGAGCATCAGCCAGGAGGCGAGCCCCCCGCCGAGCGTGACCAGCGCGACGGTGAGGAGCGGGTCGCGGTGTCGCCACACCAGCAGGAGCGATGCCGCTGACCAGACCGCCGACGAGGGCGATGACGACGAACCAGCCGTCCATCCCGACCTGCTTGGCCAGCTCCTCGGAGGCGACCGTGGCGTTGTTGCCCTCCTTGGTGACCTGCGGGAAGTCGACGACGTGCGCCCACACCCAGCCGCCGATCAGACCCGCCGCGGCGAACCAGACGGCGACGATCAGGACGTCGAACAGGGCCGGCACGACCCGCGCGGAGGTGGCGCGGGCTGCGGGAGCCGGGGTCGGGGACTCGCTCTCGGCGTCCGACCTCGGGATCCGTCCCGGGTGGCATCTCGGGTTGCATCTCGGGCGTCATCCCAGGCATCCCGGCCCGAGCAGGTGCTTGAGGTCGCCGTAGAGCGCCGGGGACGCGGACACGCGGAGGCGGTCGTCGAGCCGCAGCACCCGGGTGGCGCCGCGCGTGACCAGCTTGAGCCGCACCTCGGTGGTGCCCGGGTGGGTGCGCAGCACCTCCTTGAGCTGCTCGACCACCGGCGGCGTGCAGCGCGTCGAGGGCATCGTGATCAGCACCGGTCCGACGCCGCGGTCGTCCATCGCCGGCGTGGAGACGCTCTTGCCGCGCAGCTCGGGCTGGTCCTTGCTGCGGTCGAGCCGGCCCTGGACCGCGATCACGGTGTCCTCGACCAGGAGGGTGCTGGCCAGCTGGTAGTCGCTGGGGAAGAACAGCACGTCGATGGCGCCCTCGAGGTCCTCGACGGTCACGATCGCCCAGGCGTTGCCGGTCTTGGTGATCTTGCGCGTCACGGCGGTGATCAGCCCGCAGATGGTGACGGGGGCGTTCTCGGAGCGCTCCTCGTCGGTCAGCAGCTGGCCGATGGTGCAGTCGGCGGCGTTGGCCAGCACGTGCTCGAGACCGGTCAGCGGGTGGTCGGAGACGTAGAGCCCGAGCATCTCGCGCTCGTGGCCGAGCAGGGTCTGCTTGTCCCACTCCTCGATGTCGGGCACCACGACGCTCACGCCGAAGCCGGCGTTGTCGTCGTCGAGCCCACCGAAGAGCGAGTCCTGGCCGATGGCCTCGTTGCGCTTGATGTCGACGTACTGGTCGACCGCCTGCTCGTGCACCGCGAGCAGCGCACGGCGGCCGTGCTTCATCTCGTCGTAGGCGCCGGCCTTGATCAGGGACTCGACCAGCCGCTTGTTGCAGACCTGCGCGGGGACCTTGCCCATGAAGTCGGCGAAGTCGGTGAACCGGCCCTGCTCGCGACGGGTGGCGATGATCTGCTCGACGACGTTCCAGCCGACGTTGCGGACGGCGGTCAGCCCGAAGCGGATGTCGGTGCCGACCGGGGTGAAGTTGGCCTGGGACTCGTTGACGTCGGGCGGCAGCACCTGGATCTTCATCCGGCGACACTCGTTGAGGTAGATCGCCATCTTGTCCTTGTCGTCCTTGACCGAGGTCAGGAGCGCGGCCATGTATTCGGCCGGGAAGTTGGCCTTGAGGTAGGCGGTCCAGTAGGACACCAGGCCGTACGCCGCCGAGTGGGCCTTGTTGAAGGCGTAGTCGGAGAACGGCAGCAGCGTGTCCCACAGGGTCTTGATCGCGCCGAAGGAGAAGCCGCGCTCGGTCATGCCGGCCGGAGAAGGTCTCGAACTGCTTGTCCAGCTCTTCCTTCTTCTTCTTGCCCATCGCGCGCCGCAGCAGGTCGGCCTGGCCCAGCGTGTAGCCGGCCAGCTGCTGGGCGATCGCCATCACCTGCTCCTGGTAGACGATCAGCCCGTAGGTCTCGCCCAGCACCTCCTCGAGCGCCTCGGCGAGCTCGGGGTGCAGCGGCTCGACCGCCTCGCGGCCGGTCTTGCGACGGGCGTACTTGTTGTGGGAGTCGGCGCCCATCGGGCCGGGTCGGTAGAGCGCGCCGACCGCGGAGATGTCCTCGAAGGTGTCGGGCTGCATGCTGCGCAGCAGCGCCCGCATCGGGCCGCCGTCGAGCTGGAAGACGCCGAGGGTGTCACCGCGCTGGAGCAGCTTGTAGGTGACCTCGTCGGTCAGCTCGAGCTCCTCGAGCACGACCTTCTCGCCGCGGTTGGACTCGATGTTGATCAGCGCGTCGTCGAGGACCGTCAGGTTGCGCAACCCGAGGAAGTCCATCTTGATCAGGCCGAGCTTCTCGCAGGTCGGGTAGTCGAACTGCGTGATCACCGCGCCGTCGGCCGGGCGGCGCATCACCGGGATCACGTCGAGCAGCGGCTCGCTGGACATGATCACGCCGGCGGCGTGGACGCCCCACTGGCGCTTGAGGCCCTCGATGCCGATGGCGGTGTCGACGACCGTCTTGACGTCGTTGTCGCCGTCGTAGAGCGTGCCGGAACTCGCCGCCCTCGTTGAAGCGCTTGTGCTCGCGGGTCGAAGATCTCCTTGAGCGGGACGTCCTTGCCCATCACCGCGGCCGGCATCGCCTTGGTGATCCGGTCGCCCATCGCGAAGGGGTAGCCGAGGATGCGCGAGGAGTCCTTGACCGCCTGCTTGGCCTTGATGGTGCCGTAGGTGACGATCATCGAGACCCGGTCGTCGCCGTACTTGTCGGAGACGTAGCGGATCACCTCGCCGCGCCGACGCTCGTCGAAGTCGATGTCGAAGTCGGGCATCGAGACGCGGTCGGGGTTGAGGAAGCGCTCGAAGATCAGGCCGTGCTTGAGCGGGTCGAGGTCGGTGATGCGCATCGCGTAGGCGCACATCGAGCCGGCGCCCGAGCCACGGCCGGGGCCGACGCGGATGCCGTTGTCCTTGGCCCAGTTGATGAAGTCGGCCACGACGAGGAAGTAGCCCGGGAAGCCCATCCCGGTGATGACGCCGACCTCGAAGTCGGCCTGCTTGCGGACCGCGTCGGGGATGCCGTCGGGGTAGCGGAAGCGCAGCCCCTTCTCGACCTCCTTGACGAACCAGGAGTTCTCGTCCTCGCCCTCGGGGACCGGGAAGCGCGGCATGTAGGTGCCGTTGCCCTCGGTGAACTCGACGTCGCAGCGCTCGGCGATCAGCAGGGTGTTGTCGCAGGCCTCGGGGAGGCCGTTGCGGTCGGCCCACAGCTCGCGCATCTCGGCGGCGGACTTGATGTAGTAGCCGTCGCCCTGGAACTTGAACCGCTTGGGGTCGCTCATCATGCTGCCCGAGGACACGCAGAGGAGGTGCTCCTGGGAGGGGGCGTCCTCCTTGAGCACGTAGTGGGAGTCGTTGGTCGCGACCGGCGGGATGCCGAGGTCCTTGCTCAGCCGCAGCAGGCCCTCGCGGACCCTCGTCTCGATGGAGAGCCCGTGGTCCATCAGCTCGAGGAAGTAGTTGTCCTTGCCGAGGATGTCCTGGAAGTCGGCGGCCGCCTGGCGGGCCTTGTCGTAGTCGCCGATGCGCAGCCAGGTCTGGACCTCGCCGCTCGGGCACCCGGTGGTGGCGATCAGCCCGTCGGCGTACTCCGTCAACAGCTCGCGGTCGGCGCGCGGCTGGTAGAAGAAGCCCTCCATCGACGCCCGCGAGGAGAGCCGGAAGAGGTTGTGCATGCCCTTGGTGTTCTCGGCGAGCAGCGTCATGTGGGTGTAGGCGCCGGAGCCGGAGACGTCGTCGTCCCCGCCGTCGTTCCAGCGCACCCGCTTCTTGTCGAACCGCGAGGTGTTGGGCGTGAAGTAGGCCTCCATGCCGATGATCGGCTTGACCCCGGCCGCGCGCCCCTTGGCCCAGAAGTCGTAGGCGCCGAACACGTTGCCGTGGTCGGTCATCGCGATCGCGTCCATGCCCAGCTCGGCGGTCCGCTCGAACATGTCGCCCAGTCGCGCCGCACCGTCCAGCATGGAGTACTCGGTGTGGACGTGGAGGTGGACGAAGCCGTCCCGGCCGGCGGTCATGGAGGTCGATCAGCCCTTCCCGGAGCTCTGGGTGGACACGGCGGTGCTGCCCAGGCTGACGCCTGGTTGGTGCTGGGCCTGGTCGTTCTGGGGAAGGTCGCCAGCGTAGTTCAGCATGACAGCCGCCCCTGACAGGGACACGGGGCGGCTTCGGCTCGGGCGCAGGACCGGGTAGTCCAGCACGAAAAGCCGGTCCAGGGGCCCTCGGTGGCGGTCATTCGTTCTGGACTATCCGGGTTGGTCGGAGCCCCGCTCCCAGGCGGCGAGGCTCTCGGCGATGACCGTGTGCATCACGGCGGCGAGCACGTCGCGGTCGAGGCTGGGGACGTGGGCGGCCATCCGCTCGACGATCTCGGCCTCGCGCTCGGGGTCGCGGCCGGCGTGGCCGCCGACCTCCTTGTGGTCCTGGACGGCGGCGGTGAGGGCCGCGCGGCGGGCCAGGAGCACGGCGAGCTCGTCGTCGACCTCGTCGATCCGGCCGCGCAGGTAGGCCAGGGGCTGGTCCCCCAGCCAGGCCATCTGTACGTCGGCGGCATCGTCGTCGTAGCTGCTGCCGTCGGTGGACTCGAGCTCGATCAGGCCGTGTCGCCGGTAGAAGTCGCGCGCCCGGGTGTTGGCCTCGTGCACGCGCAGCCCGAAGCCGTGCGGGCGCAGACCCTTGGCGAGGTCCATCAGCGCGGCGCCGACGCCGCGGCCCGGGCGATCGGGGTGGACGAACAGCAGGGGCACCCAGGAGCCGCGCAGGCTGAGGAAGCCCAGCACGGTGTCGTCGCGGGTGGCCACCCAGATCTCCTGCCCGCGCGCCGGCAGGTTCTCCACCCAGGCCCGGACCTGCTCCGCGCTCCGGGAGTCCGGCGGTTGCCCGGGACCCCTCGACGCGGCGGCGAACACCGCGTGCACCTCGGCCATGTCGTCCCCGGTCGCCGGACGCAGGACGAGGTCGGCGACCTCGTCCGGGTCAGTCGGCATCGCGGATGACCTCGAGGGCGTGGGCCAGGTCATCGGGGTACGACGACTCGTACTCGACGTAGTCGCCGGTCCCGGGGTGCTCGAAGCCGAGCCGCGACCGCGTGCAGCCACTGCCGCTCCAGCCCGACCCGCTGCGCCAGCGTCGGGTCGGCGCCGTAGGTGAGGTCGCCGACGCACGGGATGCTTCAACGCGGCCATGTGCACCCGGATCTGGTGGGTCCGGCCGGTCTCGAGGTGCACCTCCAGCAGGCTCGCGAACCGGTGCGCCTCCAGCGTCGAGTAGTGGGTGACGCTGTGCTTGCCGTCCTCGTGCACCGCGAACTTCCAGTCGGACTTCTGGTGCCGCCCGATCGGCGCGTCGATGGTGCCCTCGCAGCGGGTCCGGGTGGCCCTGCACGAGCGCGTGGTAGGTCTTGTCGACCTCGCGCCGGCGGAAGGCGTTCTTGAGCCGCGAGTACGCCGCCTCGCTCTTCGCGATGACCATCACCCCCGACGTACCCACGTCGAGCCGCTGCACGATCCCGCGCCGTTCCGGAGCACCGCTGGTGGCGATCTGGTAGCCGGCGCCACGCAGGTGGCCGACGACGGTGGGACCGGTCCACCCCATCGACGGGTGTACGGCGACCCCGACCGGCTTGTCGACCACCACGATGTCGTCGTCGTCGTGGATGATCCGGATGCCCTCGACCACCTCGGCGCGCACCTCGAGGGGGTCGGGCTCGCGCGGGAAGGTGACGTCGAGCACCGAGCCCGGCACCAGCCGGTCGGACTTCGCGGCCGCACGCCCGTCGACGGTGACCAGCTCCTGGGCCACCAGGTCGGCCGCCTTGCTGCGCGAGATGCCGAACATCCGGGCCAGGCCCACGTCGACCCGTTCGCCGCTGAGGCCCTCGGGCACCTGCAGAGTGCGCTGCTCCCCGCCGCCGACGGTCACGAGTCGTCCCGGGCCTGCTCCTCGTGACGCGACCCGTCGAGGCGGATGCCACGAATCAGCAGGATGACGAAGATGACGCCGGCTGCGTCGATGCACATGTCGGCGATGTTGAAGACCGGCCAGTGCGGCAGCTCGAAGAAGTCGACGACGTGCCCCCGGAACGGGCCCGGGCGCGCGGAGCATGCGGTCGACCAGGTTGCCGGTCACCCCGGCCAGCAGCAGGCCGAGCCCGACGGCCCACCCGCGGTGCCCGACCCGGGAGGCGAAGTAGACGCCCACGACGACCGCGATCACCGCCACCACGGAGATCAGCGGCGTCAACGACGTCCCGGCGCTGAACGCCGCACCGGGGTTGCGCAGCAGCCGCAGCTGGAGCAGGGAACCGATGACCTCGACCGGCGCCCGGTCGGTCAGCTCACGGACGGCGAGCACCTTGGTGACCTGGTCGAGGGCGAGCGCCACGGCCGCGACGACGAACGCGAGGGCTGGAGCGGAGAGGCGACGGCGGTGGCCGTCCCCGGGCGACGCGCCGGTCGTCGGGTCTCCGGACGTCTCGCTCGCGATCAGCGACGCTCCTCGCGCTGCTTGCAGCTCAGGCACAGCGTCGCCCGGGGGAAGGCCATCAGCCGGTTCTTGCCGATGGCGTTCCCGCAGATCTCGCACTGGCCGTAGCTGCCGTCGGCGATCCGCTCCAGCGCGTGCTGCGACTGCACCAGCATGTCGCGCGCGTTGTTGACGATGACCATCTCCTGGTCGCGCTCGAAGGACGCGGAGCCGACGTCGGCCTGGTCGTTGCCGGCACCCTCGCCCGAGTTCTCGATCATCCCGGCCAGGTCGCCCTCGACCTCGACGAGCTCGCCGGTGAGGCGCTGGACGTCGTCGTTGAGCTGGCGGCGTACGCCGTCGAGCTCGGCCTTGGTCCATGGCTCCTCGACGTCGAGCACCATCAGCTTCGACGGAGAGGCCGCCCGCTTGGTGGCCACCTTGGTGGCCTTCTTCGCGGGCGTGGCGGCGCTGGCCTTCGTGGCGGGAGCCTTCGTCGCAGCGACCTTCTTGGCCGGAGCCTTCGCGGCCACCTTCTTCGCGGGAGCCTTCTTCGCGACGGTCTTCTTGCGCCGGGCGGCCTTCTTGGCCGCGGCCTTCTTGGCCGGGGCCTTCTTCGCGGCCGCCTTCTTCGGCGGGAGCCTTCTTCGCCACGGTCTTCTTGGCCGGGGCCTTCTTCGCGGCGACCTTCTTGGCCGGGGCCTTCTTCGCCGCGGCCTTCTTGGCCGGGGCCTTCTTCGCCGCGACCTTCTTGGCGGGAGCCTTCTTCGCGGCCGCCTTCTTCGCCGGGGCCTTCTTCGCCGGCGCCTTCTTCGCCGCCGCCTTCTTCGCGGGGGCCTTGGCGGCAGCCTTCTTCCCCGCGGACGTGGTCGAGCGGGAGACGACCTTGCGAGCCGCTGCTCCTGCGCGGCTTGCCAAGGACTTGCGGCTAGCAGTTGCCATTGCGGTGGGCGCCCCTATCGGGTGGCTGGATCAGCGGGGGGTCATACGTGGTGGCGCGAGAATAGACGGCGAGTCGATCCCCTTCAACTCGCCGTGCCGCAGGCAGCCTGCCACACAGTCGGAGCACTCTTCCACACTTCTGGCACACTGGTCCCACCGCACGGCGTGGAGGGGACGAGTACCCGACTGCACGGCCATGAGCGAGCTGGGGACGGTGCGAGCCCGGTGGCACGGCACAGGAGAACATCAGCCCGGAGCCGCCGGAAGAACGCCTGGGGCGCGCCAGTCGGCGCCCGAGGTCAGTAGACCCGGCAGCGGTGGACCCGACCGGGTCACCCATGAAGTGGGTCGGCGAGCAGGTGGCCGGCCAAGGAGGGTGGTACCGCGGGGCCCAGGGTGCGCACGCCGTACGCCGGACCTCGTCCCTTCGTCAGAGCACGATGACGACGAAGGACCGCAGTTGAGCACCTACCGCCCCGTCCCGCCCCAGGTGGACCTCCCCGCGCTCGAGCGCGACGTCCTCGACTTCTGGCGTGAGCGCCAGATCTTCGAGAAGTCGGTCGCGCGCAACGCAGGGCGCCTGACTCTCCTGGGACCTGGACGTTCTACGAGGGTCCGCCCACCGCCAACGGCCGACCGGGCACCCACCACATCGAGTCGCGCACGTTCAAGGACGTCTTCCCGCGGTTCCGGACGATGCAGGGCTACCAGGTCAACCGCAAGGGCGGCTGGGACTGCCACGGGCTGCCGGTCGAGCTCGCCGTCGAGAAGGAGCTCGGCTTCTCCGGCAAGGCCGACATCGAGGCCTTCGGGATCGCGGAGTTCAACGCCCGCTGCCGCGAGTCGGTGCTCCGCCACGTCGACCTCTGGGAAGAGATGACCGACCGGATGGGCTGCTGGATCGACATGCGCAAGCCCTACCGCACGATGGACCCGGAGTACGTCGAGTCGGTCTGGTGGGCGCTGAAGCAGATCCACGCCAAGGGTCTGCTGCAGGAGGACTTCCGGGTCGCGCCGTACTGCCCCCGCGACGGGACGACGCTCTCCGACCACGAGCTCGCGCAGGGCTACGAGACCGTCACCGACCCCTCGGTCTACGTGCGCTTCCCGCTGACCTCCGGCCCGTACGCCGGCTCTGCAGAATCTCCTGGGGCTGCCCTGCTCGCCTGGACGACGACACCGTGGACGCTGGTCTCCAACGCGCTGATCGCGGCCCACCCCGAGATGACCTACGTGACCGTCAGCAACGGCGAGGAGACCCTCGTCGTCGCCGAGTCGCTCGTCGCAGCAGGCACTGGGCGACGGGTGGACCGTCGGTGACCGGTTCAGCGGGGCCGACATGGTCGGCTGGACCTACCAGCGGCCCTTCGAGCTGGTCGACTGGCCGGCCCGGACCGACGACCGCGACCTGCCCGACGCCCACTTCGTGGTCACCGAGGACTACGTCACCGCCGAGGACGGCACCGGTCTGGTGCACCAGTCCCCCGCCTTCGGTGAGGGCGACTTCCTCTCCTGCCGCCGCAACGGCGTCGCGATGGTCAACCCGATCGACCGGACCGGGCACTTCCACGACGACGTACCCCTCGTCGGCGGGCAGTTCTTCCGCCACGCCAACACCGACCTCGTCGACGACCTGACCAAGCGCGGGCTGCTGTTCAGGCACGTGCCCTACGAGCACAGCTACCCGCACTGCTGGCGCTGCCACACCGCGCTCATCTACTACGCCCAGCCGTCGTGGTACGTCCGCACCACCGAGATCAAGGACGGCCTGCTCCGCGAGAACGAGAACACCAACTGGTACCCCGAGACGATCAAGCACGGCCGCTACGGCGACTGGCTGGACAACAACATCGACTGGGCGCTCTCCCGCAGCCGCTACTGGGGCACCCCGCTGCCGATCTGGCGCTGCGCGCGAGGACCACCAGGTCTGCGTCGGGTCGCTCGCCGAGCTCAGCGAGCTCACCGGGACCGACCAGTCCGGGCTCGACCCGCACCGGCCGTTCGTCGACGAGATCACCTTCGCCTGTCCGACCTGCGGCGAGCAGGCGCGACGGGTGCCGGAGGTGATCGACGCCTGGTTCGACTCCGGCTCGATGCCGTTCGCGCAGTGGGGCTACCCGCACGTCGAGGGCTCGGCGCAGATGCTCGAGCAGGCCTACCCGGCCGACTTCATCTGCGAGGCGATCGACCAGACGCGTGGGTGGTTCTACACGCTGATGGCGGTCGGCACGCTGGTCTTCGACCAGTCGTCGTACCTCAACGTGCTCTGCCTGGGCCACATCCTGGCCGAGGACGGCCGCAAGATGTCCAAGCACCTCGGCAACATCCTCGAGCCGATCCCGCTGATGGACGAGCACGGCGCCGACGCGGTGCGCTGGTTCATGGCCGCGGGCGGTTCGCCGTGGGCGGCACGCCGGGTGGGGCACACCACCATCCAGGAGACCGTCCGCAAGGTGCTGCTGACCTACTGGAACACGGTCGCGTTCCAGGTCCTCTACGCACGCGCGTCCGACTGGAGCCCCGGCGACCCCGCGCCCGACCTGGCCGACCGTCCGGCACTGGACCGCTGGGCGCTCTCCGAGGCACACCGGCTCGCGCAGGCGGTCACCGAGTCGCTGGAGTCCTTCGACACCCAGCGAGCCGGGTCGCTGCTCTCGGCGTACGTCGACGACCTGTCCAACTGGTACGTCCGCCGCTCCCGGCGCCGCTTCTGGGCCGGCGACGCCGCGGCGCTCGCGACCCTGCACGAGTGCCTGTACGTCGTGACGCTGACCCTCGCGCCGCTGACCCCGTTCATCACCGAGCGGGTGTGGCGCGACATGTTCGCGAGCACGTCCGAGGAGCTGCCCGAGTCGGTGCACCTGGCGCAGTGGCCGCGCGTCGACGGCAGCCTGGTCGACGACGCGCTGATGGCGCAGATGAAGCTGGTCCGTCGGCTGGTCGAGCTGGGCCGGGCCGCGCGGGCCGACGCCAAGGTGAAGACGCGTCAGCCACTCCGGCGGGCGCTGGTCGCCACCTCGGCGTACGACCGGCTCTCGGAGGAGCTGCGCCAGGAGGTGGCCGACGAGCTCAACGTCGCCGACATCGAACCGCTCTCCTCGGCGGGGTCCGACCTGGTCGACCACACCGCGAAGGGCAACTTCCGGGCGCTCGGGAAGCGATTCGCCAAGGACACGCCGCGGGTCGCGGCCGCGATCGCCGCCGCCGACGCCGGCGCTCTCGCCGACGCCCTGAAGGCCGACGGCAGGGCGACCGTCGAGCTCGACGGCCAGCCGGTCGAGGTGCTGCCCGACGAGGTGATCGTCTCCGAGCGGCCCCGCGAGGGCTGGTCGGTGGTCAACGAGCAGGGCGAGACCGTCGCGCTCGACCTCGAGCTGACCCCCGAGCTGCGCCGGGCCGGCGTCGCCCGCGAGGTGGTGCGGATGATCCAGGAGGCCCGCAAGACCGGCGGCTTCGAGGTCTCCGACCGGATCGCGCTCAGCTGGCACGTGCTGGACCAGGAGGGCTCGGCGAGACCCGCGAGGCGATCGAGGAGCACCGCGAGCTGATCGCGCGCGAGGTGCTGGCCTCGACGATCGCCGAGGCCGACACGCGCCGACGGGCTGGAGCAGTCCGACCCGACGCTGGGCCTCGCCTTCACCGTCTACCGGATCTAGGACGCCACAACGTCATACGTCCTGGTCGCTATGGCGACCAGGACGTATGACGTTGCGCGATGTCGCCGCGGACCTCAGCCCTGGGCTGCTGGTCGCCCTCGTCCTGCTCGGCGTGCTGGCCCTCGTCGGGCGCGTCGTCGCCGGGGACCGGGAGGTCGCCGCCGTCGCCGTTGCCGTCGAGTGCCTGGAGCTGCTCGGTGAAGTAGCTCTTCAGGCGGCTGCGGTACTCGCGCTCGAAGGAGCGCAGGTTCTCGATCTCGCCGTCGAGGCGACCCTTCTCCCGCTCCATCTCGCCGAGCATGTCGCGGCGACGGGTCTCGGTCTCGCTGTCGAGGCTCTGCGCGCGGGCGCGGGCCTCCTGCTCGAGCTTGTCGGTGCTCTCCTTGGTCTCCGTCTCCAGCTTCAGGGCCGCGGTGCGAGCCTCGGTCACGATCTTCTCGGCGTCCTCCCGGGCCTCGGCGACGACCTCGTCGGCGTTGCGGGTGGCCAGCTCGAGCAGGCGGGTCGCGGCCGACGACGCCTCGGCGGCGGTCGTCACCTTGATCTGCTCGGTGCGGCGGCCGCAGGCTTCTCGGGCTCGGCCGGCTTCTCCGGCCTCGGCGGCCTTCTCGACCGGCTTCTCGACCACGGCGCCGGCATGGTGACGGGGGCACCGTCGGCTGCCGCGGAGAGCTTCGAGCGCAGGTCGTCGTTCTCCTTGTGCAGTCGCTCCAGCTCCGCCTCGACCTCGTCGAGGAACTGGTCGACCTCACCCATGTCGTAGCCCTCGCGGAGCCGCACCGGCGTAAAGCGCTTGTTGCTCACGTCCTCGGGCGTCAGCGGCATGACCTCACCAATCCTTGAATCGTCGCGGTTGCGTCTGCTGTGCGGCAGAAACGATAACGGGTCGCTCGCGCGTGCCCGGAGCCAGAGGTCGAACAACGGACCCGCGGCCCGGCGTACTAGAACAGGAGCGCGCGGTTCAGCTTGAGCAGGATGTAGCAGATCAGCAGCAGCGCGACGAAGCTCAGGTCGATGGCCACGCCCCCGAGGCGCAGCGGCGGGATGATGCGGCGCAGCGCCTTCACGGGAGGGTCGGTGGCCGAGTAGACGCCCTCGAGCACCACCAGCACCGGGCCGCGTGGCGTCCACGACCGGGCGAAGATCTGGATCCAGTCGACGATCAGGCGCACGAAGAGCAGCACGATGAACGCGCTGAGGACCAATTCGATGATCCCGCCGATGATTGCCACGAGGCGAGCCTAGAAGGTGGTTGGGAACCGGTGACCCTGCGGGTCAGCTCTGGTTGAAGAAGCCGCCCTCGGCGATCCGCTGCTTGTCCTCCGCGGCCACCGAGACGTTGGGCGGCGAGAGCAGGAAGACCTTGTTGGTGACGCGCTCGATGGTGCCGCGCACCGAGAAGACCAGGCCGGCGGCGAAGTCGACGAGGCGCTTGGCGTCGGTGTCGTCCATCTCCGAGAGGTTCATGATCACGGGCACGCCGTCGCGGAAGTTCTCGCCGATCACCCGGGCCTCGTTGTAGGTGCGGGGGTGCAGCGTGGTGATGCGCGACATCGGCGCGACGGTCGTGGTCGGGCGGCCCTGGGGCTCGCGCGCCGGACGACGGCGCTCGGCGAGGTTGGCGACCGGGCGGGCGGCTTCCTGCTCGACGCGCGGCTCGGTGCGACGAGGGGGCTCGTCGAACTCGGTGTCGGCGTAGTCGCCCTCGGCGTCCTCGAGCAGGCCGAGGTAGACGCCCATCTTCCGCATCGCGCTCATGTCGTGGATTCCTCTGCTCTCGTGGCGCTTTGTGTGACCAGATCGGTGCCGCCGCGTGCCAACGGATACGGCGCTTCGGACATTACTTGACGACCGGCCTCGGACCGAGGACCGCAGAGCCGATCCGGAGGTGTGTCGCACCGTGACGTACGGCATCTTCGAGATCGCCGCTCATCCCGGCCGAGATCCAGGTCGCGTCCGGCACCTGGGTGCGTACGTCGGAGGCGATCGCGGCCAGCCTCGCGAAGGCCTCGCCGGGGTCCCCGCCGAGCGGCGCAACCCCCATGACACCGCGCAATTCGAGGCCGTCGGCCTCCTGGATCCGCGTCACCAGGGCGGGCACGTCGTCGGGGTCGCAGCCGGACCGGCCGTCCGCCCCCGGCGGGTCGAGGCTGACCTGGACGAGGCAGTCGAGGGCACGTCCGCGCTCCTGGGCGCCGCGGCTCAGGCCGTTGACCAGCTTGGCGCGGTCGACGGAGTGCACCACGTCGGCGTACGTCGTGACCGCGGCCGCCTTGTTGCTCTGCAGCCCGCCGATGAAGTGCCACCGCACGTCGAGGTCGGCGCACTCCGCGGCCTTCTCGACGGCCTCCTGGTGGCGGTTCTCGCCGACGTCGCGGACGCCCAGGTCGGCGAGCAGGCGTACGTCGGAGGCGGGGAAGAACTTGGTCACCACCACCAGCGTGATCTCGTCCGGGCTCCGGCCCGCAGCCGCGCACGCCGTGGCGATCCGCTCGCGGACAGCTGCCAGCCCCTGCGCGATCTCGTCCTCTCGGGTCATGGCCTCATCCTGATGACCCCGGCCAGCCGGCCGGCACCCGCCCCGTCACGGCGGTGCGAGTAGAGGTCCGGCGACTCCAGCGTGCAGCGCGAGACGTCGGTGACGGCGACCCCGACGCGCTCGAGCTGGGCGCGCACGCCCGCGCCGATGTCGAGCGCCGGCGTCCCCCACGACGTGGTGGACAGCGAGGCCGGCTCCTGGCTCGCCACCTGCTGCTGCATCGCCTCGGGCACCTCGTAGCAGGAGCCGCAGATGTGCGGCCCGACCCAGGCCTGGATCGTCGACGCGCCGAGGTCGCGCATCCGGGCCACGCAGGCGCCGACGACGTCCTCGACGAGCCCCTGGCGGCCGGCGTGTGCGGCCCCGAGGACTCCGCGCCGACGGGTCGGCCAGCAGCACCGGCACGCAGTCGGCGACGCGGACCATCAGCACCACGTCGGCGCGGTCGGTGACCAGCGCGTCGCACTGCTCGCGCGGTCCGCCGGCCTCGACGACGGCGTGACCGTGCACCTGCTGCATGTCGGCCAGGGTGGCGCCGGGGGCGAAGTCGTCGAGCAGCAGCGCGAGGTTGCGGCGTACGGCCCCGGGGTCGTCGTCGCCGACCAGGGCCAGGTTGAGCGAGTCGAAGGGCACAGCACTGACCCCGTCGTACCTGTCGGTGAACGCCAGGTCGACGGGGCCGGTGCTGCTGCGGTGGGCGTACACCCCTACTTCAGGAAGTCGGGGACATCCAGCTCGTCGTCGCTGAAGGTCGGCGCCGGACGCTGCGGTGCGGACTGCTGCGGGCTCGCCGGACGCTGCTGGGCACCGACGGTGACCGGCTCCCGGCGGGGAGCAGACTCCTGGGGAGCCTTGCGCTGCTCGGCGAGGGCCCGGGCGGCTGCGCGGGTCTCCTCCTGGGTCTGCGGCTTCGGCGTCGTCTGCGCGGGACGCGGGCGCAGGCCCTGGCCCTCGTCACGACGCTTGGGCCGGCCACCCTCGAACCCGGCGGCGATCACCGTCACGCGGACCTCGTCGCCGAGCGCGTCGTCGATGGTCGCGCCGAAGATGATGTTGGCGTCGGCGTGCACCGCCTCCGACACCATCGCGGCCGCCTCGTTGATCTCGAACAGGCCGAGGTCGGAACCACCGGCGATCGAGAGCAGCACGCCCTGGGCTCCGTCGATCGACTCCTCGAGCAGCGGGCTGGAGACCGCGAGCTCGGCCGCCTCGACGGCACGGTTCTCACCGCGCGCCGAGCCGATGCCCATCAGGGCGGAGCCGGCGTTGGACATCACCGACTTGACGTCGGCGAAGTCGAGGTTGATCAGGCCCGGGGTGGTGATCAGGTCGGTGATGCCGGAGACACCCTGCAGCAGCACCTGGTCGGCCTGCTTGAAGGCGTCGAGCATGCTGACGTTGCGATCGGAGATCATCAGCAGCTTGTCGTTGGGGATCACGATGAGGGTGTCGACCTCTTCGCGCAGGCTGGCGATGCCCTCCTCCGCCGAGGTGGCGCGACGACGGCCCTCGAAGGCGAACGGGCGGGTCACCACACCGATGGTCAGCGCACCGAGCGAACGGGCGATCTTGGCGACGACCGGGGCGCCACCGGTGCCGGTGCCACCGCCCTCGCCAGCGGTCACGAAGACCATGTCGGCGCCCTTGAGCACCTCTTCGATCTCCTCGGAGTGGTCCTCGGCGGCCTGCGCACCCACGTCGGGGTTCGCGCCGGCACCGAGCCCGCGGGTGAGCTCACGGCCGATGTCGAGCTTGACGTCGGCGTCACTCATCAACAGGGCTTGCGCGTCAGTGTTGATGGCGATGAACTCGACGCCCTTCAGCCCGACCTCGATCATCCGGTTGACGGCGTTGACTCCACCTCCACCAATACCCACGACCTTGATCACGGCCAGGTAGTTCTGGGGTGCTGCCACGGCGGTGCCTCTCATGTTGCTTGCCACCCGGCCCTGCTGCCGGACGAGCTCTCGGATGTTCCTGGGGAAGTCCTCCGGCCGACCTGCGAACCCTAACCTTGAGGTAGAGGGTTAACGTTATGTCAACCTGAGGTTGTGTACTCAAGGTAGGAGAACCGGCCCGGCGTACCCCGGCAACACGCGGGCGCGGCGCGCAGAAAAGAAAATTTCGGCGGGTGGTGGAGGGACGCGACGGTTTCCCCGGGCGCCCGGGGAAACTGCCGCCGGAAGGCCGATGCTTCCCCCGCCCGCCTCCAGAACTGCCCGTCCGGTCCGCCTGTTTCGTCGGTAGGTCGGTGGGGGCCCGCCGATGCACGGCCCGGATGTCAGCGGCCCGTGGGTCAGGGGCCTCGTCGGTCACTGGGTGGTGGGGCGGGCCGGGACGGAGACGTCGATCTGCTGGCCCGGGCGGCGCAGGAGTACGGCGAGCACCTCGGCCTTCTGGCCGGAGTCGTCGGAGCTGCCCCAGAGCACCCGGCGACCGTTGCCGAGCACCAGCTGGATCTTGTCGACGCTGGAGACCTCGACGGTGTCGACCCGCGAGGCGATCGCGGCGGGCAGCGAGCCGATCACGCGACCGCCCTCGACGAGGGCCTCGTCGGCGGTGTCCGGCGGAGCGATCACGAGGGGCAGCCGCTTGGGGCGGGTGGCGTAGTGGCCGAAGAGGACGCCCTGGTCGTCGAGGCCCTGGAGGCCGTTGCCCTGGTTGATCACGGCGATCGGGGTGCGCTCGGTGACGTCGATGTGCACGGTGTGCGGCCAGCTGCGCGAGACCTCGGCACTCTTCACGGCCGTGATGCTCTCCACGCGGGCACGGATCGCGTCGAGGTCGACGCGCGCGAGCGGCGTGCCGGTGGGTACGTCGGCCGCGCGCTCGATGCGACCGTCGCCGAGCGTCGCGGTGCCGGTCACCGAGACGTCCCGAGCGGTCACGAAGCTGGAGAAGAAGACCACCCACACCGAGGCCGCCGACGGCGACGACGACGAGCAGAGCCAGCAGGACGAGCCGCAGCGTGCGCCAGCGGCCGGCGTTGCGCCGCCGGCGGAAGTCCTTGCGGGCGATCCGCACCGTCTCCTCGTCGGGGCCGGTGGACGGCGGGGGCGCGGCCTGGGCCTCCGGCTCGGCGGTGTCGCGCTTCTTGCGGCGCAGGCGGTCACGCATCGACATCGGCCACCCCCTGCTCCCCCAGCAGCTCGAGCACCTCGGGCCCGAGCAGCGTGACGTCGCCGGCCCCGAGGGTGAGCACGACGTCGCCCGGCCGCGCGCGCTCGACGAGGTGGGCCGGCACCGCCGACCACGACCGCTCGAAGACGACGTGCGCAGGGTCGAGGGGTACGGCGTCGGCCACCAGCGCGCCGGTCACACCGGGCTCGGGATCCTCGCGGGCCACGTAGATGTCCATCACGACGACCTCGTCGGCCGCCCCGAGCGCGACGCCCATGTCGTGGCCGAAGATGCGCGTGCGCGAGACCATGTGCGGCTGGAAGGCGACCACGACGCGGCCCTCCCCCGCCAGCGACCGGGCGGCCTGGAGGTCGCCGGCGATCTCGTTGGGGTGGTGGGCGTAGCTGTCGTAGACGCGGACGCCGCGCACCTGGCCCTTGAGCTCCATCCGGCGCCTCGTGCCGGTGAAGGCACCGAGCCCGCGGGCCAGGTCGGCGAAGCCGTAGCCGAGCCGCAGCCCGCAGGTCAGGGCGGCGAGCGCGTCGAGCACGTAGTGGCGCCCGGGGATCTGGAGGGTCACCTCGCCGAGGCGGCGGCCACGGTCGACGACGGCGAACCGGGAGGCCGACCCGAGGAAGCGGAGGTCCTCGGCACGGACCTCGGCGTCGGCCCGCTCCCCCACGCGTACGACGACCCGGCCACGTTCGACCGCCGTACGACCCAGCGCGTCGGCACCGGGATCGTCGGCGCACACCACCAGGAAGCCGTCGGGCGAGATCCGGTCGATGAAGGTGTCGAACGCGGCCCGGTAGGCCTCGGGCGTGCCGTAGTTGTCGAGGTGGTCGGCCTCGACGTTGGTGACCAGCGCGGCGTGCGGCGAGTAGACGAGGAAGGCGCCGTCGCTCTCGTCGGCCTCCGCGACGAAGAGGTCGCCGCTGCCGTCGTGGGCGTTGGACCCGGTCTCGTTGAGCTCGCCGCCGATGGCGAAGGACGGGTCCGCGCCGCAGTGCTGGAGCGCGACCGTCAGCAAGCGAGGTGGTGGTGGTCTTGCCGTGGGTGCCGGCGACGGCGACGACGGTGCGGCCCTGCATCACCGACTCGAGCGCGGCCGAGCGCGGCAGCATCCGCAGGCCGCGCTCGATGGCGGCGACGACCTCGGGGTTGTTCTCGCGGACGGCCGTCGAGACGACCACGGTGTCGGCGTCGCCGAGGTTGGCGGCGTCGTGGCCGAGGTGGCAGGTGGCGCCGAGCGCGCGCAGCGCCTCGATCGTCCGCGACTCCTTGGCGTCGCTGCCGGAGACGGTGATGCCGCGGGCGAGCATGATGCGCGCGATGCCGGACAGGCCGGCGCCACCGATGCCGACGAAGTGCACCCGGCCGAGCTGGTCGGCGGGGAGCAGCGTGTCGGGGACGGGAACTCTCATCGGGCGGCCTCGAGGATCAGGTCGGCCAGCTTCTCGTCGGCGTCGAGCGGGATCAGGTGCGAGGCCGCGGCCGACATCGCCGCCAGCCGCTCCGGGTCGGTGAGCAGCTCCGGGACCGAGCGGCTCACCCACTCCGGCGTGAGGGCGGCGTCGGCCACCAGCAGCCCGCCGCCGGCGTCGATCACCGGGCGGGCGTTGTGGGCCTGCTCGCCGTTGCCGATCGGCAGCGGCACGTAGATCGCCGGCAGGCCGACCCCGGACACCTCGGTGACGGTGTTGCTCCCGGCCCGGCAGACGACCGCGTCGGCGGCGGCGTACGCGAGGTCCATCCGGCTGACGAACGGCACCACGACGTACGGCGGACCGCCGATCGGGACCTCCGGCTTCGCCTCCCCCTGCGGGCCGACGATGTGCAGCACCTGGACGCCGGCCTCGGCGAACGCGGGAGCGGCCGCGGCGACCGACTGGTTGAGCCGGCGCGCCCCCTGCGAGCCACCGGTCACGAGCAGCGTCGGCCGGTCGGGGTCGAGCCCGAAGGTCACCCGTGCCTCGGCGCGCAGCGCGGCCCGGTCGAGGGTGCTGATCATCCGGCGGATCGGCAGCCCGAGGTAGCGCGCGTGCGGGAGGTCGGTGTCGGGGAAGCTGGTGGCGACGTACGGCGTGAACCGGGCACCGAGCTTGTTCGCGAGACCGGGGATCGCGTTGCCCTCGTGGACGACGAGCGGCAGCTTGCGCTTGCGGGCCGCGAGGTACGCCGGCGCCGAGACGTAGCCGCCGAAGCCGACCACCACCTCCGGCTGCACCCGGTCGAGCACCTCGAGGGCGGCCTTCATCGCGCCGCGGAGGCGACCGGGCGTGCGCAGCAGCTCCACACCCGGTCGCCGCGGCACCGGCACGGGCGGGATCAGCTCGAGCGGGTAGCCGGCCTCGGGCACGACCCGGGTCTCGAGCCCGCGCGCGGTGCCGAGTGCGGTGACCTCGATGTCGGGGTCGCGGCGGCGCAGGGCGTCAGCGGTGGCGAGCAGCGGCGAGGTGTGCCCGGCCGTCCCACCGCCGGCCAGCAGGACCCGCCGCAGGACTGGGGTGGACGCCATCAACCTCGCCTCGACCGCGCGGAGCCGCCCGATCGACCGGCCCGGGCTCGGGCACTGCCGGCCGAGATGGCGCCGGGCAGCGACACCCGTCCGGGACGCTTCTTGCCGGTCCGGCGCTCGCCACGTCGGTCACGCAGCGCGGCGGCGGCCTCCGGTTCGGCGCGCGCGAACCCGACGAGCAGGCCGAGCGCGACCATCGACGGCACCAGCGCCGATCCGCCGTAGGACACGAGCGGGAGCGGGATACCGATCACGGGGAGCAACGCCAGCACCATGCCGATGTTGATGATCATCTGGGACATCAACCAGATCGTGACACCCGCCGACACGTAGCGCACGAACGGGTCCGCGGTGTTGATCGCCAGGCGGATCGCGGCGAAGGCCACGGCGCCGAAGAGCGCGAGCACCAGCAGGGTGCCGACCAGGCCGAGCTCCTCGCCGAGCACGGCGAAGATGAAGTCGGTGTGCGCCTCCGGGAGGTTGCCCCACTTCTGCTGGCTGGCGCTGAGGCCCTTGCCGAAGATGCCGCCGCTGGACATGCCGAGCAGGCCGTGGCCCGCCTGCCAGCCGGCGCCCTGGAAGTCCTTGAACGGGTCGATGAAGCCGGTCAGCCGGGTACGACGCTCGGAGTTCGAGGCCGCGAGGTAGAACGCCACCACCCCGACCAGGGAGATGCGCGATCCCGAACAGCCGGGCCGGGACGCCGACCACCCAGAGCATGCCGAGCAGGATCGCGAACAGCACCAGGGCGGTGCCGAGGTCGTGCTGGAAGACGACGAGGGCCGAGATCATGGTCACGACCGGCGCCACCGGGATCAGCGCGTGCCACGGGCTGTCGAGGTAGCGCTCCTTCTTGGCGTAGACGTCGGCGGTCCACAGCACGATCGCCAGCTTGGCGATCTCGGAGGGCTGCACGGTCAGCGGCCCGAGCGCGAGCCAGTTGCGGTTGCCGTTGACGGCGAAGCCGAGGCCGGTCTGGGTCAGGCAGAGCAGGATCACCGCGACCAGGACGGCGGGCCACGCGAGCAGCCGCAGCAGTCGCCGGTTCATCCGGCTGGCGAGGTAGGCGGCCGGGAGCCCGATCACCACCCAGGTGAGCTGCTTGAGGAAGATGTAGTAGCTGCTGTCGTGGATCCGGTAGCTGTAGACGCTCGAGGCGCTGAGCACCATCATCAGGCCGATCGCCAGCAGCATGGTGGAGCCGCCGAGCAGCAGGTAGTAGGAGGTGAGCGGCCGCTCCATCGCGCGGCGCACGATGGCGGCCCGGTAGGAGATCCAGCCGGCGAGCCCCGGTTGCTGGACCGGTGGCGGAACGGCTTGTTGTCCGGTGTCGCGGCCAGTCTCGCTGGTGACGCTCACCCGGTCCTCCTCGCCGTACGCTCCCTGTGCCCGCTAGCCCCGCCGCATCCGGTGCACGGCCTCCGCGAAGGCGTCGCCGCGTGCGCCGTAGTTGGCGAACATGTCCATCGACGCGCATCCCGGGGCCAGGAGCACGGTGTCGCCAGGGTGTGCCAGCGACGCGGCCCCGGCCACGACTCGGTCCATGGGTCCTTCCCCAGCAGTCTCCCCGGCCGCCACTTCGATCACAGGCACATCGGGCGCGTGTCGCGCGAGCGAGTTGCGGATGATGTCGGCGCATCGCGTCCGAGGAGTACGACGCCCCGCAACCGGTCGCGCACCGAGATGACGAGGTCGTCGAACCCGGCTCCCTTGGCCAGCCCCCCGGCGACCCACACCACCGGGTCGTAGGCGCTCAGCGAGGCCAGTGCCGCATGCGGGTTGGTCGCCTTGGAGTCGTCGATCCAGGTCACGCCGTCGATCACCGCGACCTCCGCGATCCGGTGGCCGTCGGGCCGGAACTCCCGCAGGGCGTGCTGGATCGCCGCGGGCGGGACGCCGTGGGACCGCGCGAGCGCGGCCGCGGCGAGCGCGTTGGCGACGTAGTGGGGCGCGGTGCTGGCCAGGTCGCCGAGGGTGCACAGCTCGGCGGCGGAGGTCTGCCGGTCCTCGACGAACGCCCGGTCGGCGAGCACGTCGTCGACCACGCCGACCATCCCCACCGCGGGGGTGCCGAGCGTGAACCCGATCGCGCGGGCGCCCTCCTGCACGTCGGCGTCGCGGACCAGCTGTTCGGTCACGGGGTCGGCCACGTTGTAGACGCAGGCGCGTTCGACGCCGGAGTAGATGCGGCCCTTGTCGGCGGCGTACGCCTCCCGGCTGCTGGTCGACCCGGCGTACCAGTCCAGGTGGTCGTCGGCGACGTTCAGCACCGCGGCCGACTCGGCCTGCATCGTGGAGGTGTAGTGCAGCTGGAAGCTGGACAGCTCGACCGCCAGCACGTCCCAGGGCTCGGGGTTCATCACGGCCTCGACGATCGGCAGGCCGACGTTGCCGCAGGCGACCGTGCGCAGCCCGGCGGCGCGCAGCATCGCCTCGAGCATCTGCACGGTCGTGGTCTTGCCGTTGGTGCCGGTCACGGCCAGCCAGGGCGCGGGCGTGCTCGGGGTCGCGCAGCCGCCAGGCCAGCTCGACCTCGCCCCAGATCGGGATGCCGCGCTCGGTCGCCTGGGCGAGCAGCGGCGAGGAGGGCGCCCAGCCGGGCGAGGTCACCACGAGGTCGGTGTCGGCGGGCAGCAGTGCGGTCGATCCCGTCGCCGAGCCGGACGGTCGCGCCGAGGCTCTCGAGCAGCGTCGCCCGCTCCCGGCGGTCGCCCTCGTCGGACTCGTCGAGGGCGGTCACCTGCGCGCCCAGGAAGGTCAGGTTGTCCGCGGCGGCGTACCCCGAGACGCCGAAGCCGGCGACGGTGACGCGGACGCCGCTCCAGTCGCTGGTGCGGCCCAGAGCAGACAGGTCGTCCAGGTTCATGAACCCGGCGACCCATTCGGCGTAGAAGACCCCCAGCCCCGTCGCGACGAAGATGCCCGCGATCAGCCAGAACCGGATGACGACGGTGATCTCCTCCCAGCCCAGCATCTCGAAGTGGTGGTGCAGGGGTGCCATCCGGAAGAGCCGTCTGCCCCCGGTGGCCTTGAAGAAGCCGACCTGCAGGATCACCGAGAGGGTCTGGATCACGAAGAGCCCGCCGAGCAGGGCCAGCAGGAACTCGGTGCGGGTGAGTACGGCGAAGCCGGCGAGCGCACCACCGAGGGCGAGCGAGCCGGTGTCGCCCATGAAGATCTTCGCCGGGGAGGCGTTCCACCACAGGAAGCCGAAGCACGCGCCGGTGATCGCCGCGGCCACGACGGCCAGGTCGAGCGGGTCGCGCACCTCGTAGCACTTGGGCCCGGCTGCGCGGCCGCACCACTGGTTGTTCTGCCAGATGTTCACCAGCGTGTAGGCGCCGAACGTCATCACCGCCGCTCCCGCCGCCAGCCCGTCGAGGCCGTCGGTGAGGTTGACGGCGTTGCTCGACCCCGCGATGAGCAGCCAGATGAACAGGAGCAGCACGATCATCGGCAGCGTGAAGGAACGCGGGTCGCGGATGAACGAGATCGCGTGCCCGGCCGGGGTCTGCCCGCGGCCGTCCTCCAGCCAGGGCGACAGCGCGAGCCAGCCGAAGACCAGCGCCACGAAGGTCTGGCCGATGAACTTCGCCCGGCTGCGCAGGCCCAGGCTGCGCTGCCGCGAGATCTTGATGTAGTCGTCGAGGAAGCCGACCGTGCCCAGCCCGACGAAGAGGAACAGCAGCAGCAGCGCGGACGCGCTCGGCGAGTTGCCGGTGACCAGCTTGGCGAGGAAGTACGCCGCCACCGACGCCGAGCACGATCACCAGCCCACCCATCGTCGGGGTGCCGCGCTTGGTGTGGTGGGTCGTCGGGCCGTCGTCGCGGATCAGCTGGCCGTAGCCCTTGGCCGCGAGCACCCGGATCGCGTAGCGGGTGCCGACCATCGTGAAGAGCAGTGCGAGGCCGCCTGCCAGCAGGATCGCTCTCACCCGGGGTCCCCGCGGAATCGTGTCGCGGGCGAGCGCAGCGAGCTCCACACGCGATTGCGTGGGGTGGTCATCGGCCCGCCTCCTCTCCCAGATCGACTCCGGGATCCTCCCCGAGCAGCGTCTCGGCGACCCGTTCGAGCCGCAGGGCCCGGGACGCCTTGACCAGGACGACGTCGGGACCCGCCACATTGTCGCGCAACCACTCGCCGGCCTGTTCGACGGTGTCGAGGCGGCGCGTCGTGCCGTCGTCGCCCCGCGCGTCGACGCACCGCCTCGTGGATCGCCCGGGCGCCCTCGCCCACGACCACCACCTCGTCGATGCCCAGACGGTGCGCGAGCGCGCCGATCGCCCGGTGCTCGTCCTCGGCGCTCGCGCCGAGCTCGCGCATCTCCCCGAGCACCGCGATCGTGCGCCGGCCGCCGCGCCGGCCCATCCAGGCGAGCGTCTCGAGCGCGGAGACCATCGAGTCGGGGTTGGCGTTGTAGGCGTCGTTGACCACGACGAGGCCGTCGGGGCGTTCGTGGACCTCCATCCGCCACGGGGAGAGCCGGTCGATCGAGCGCAGGCTCTCGGCGACCTCGGCGAGCGACAGCCCGGCGGCGAGCGCCGTGGCGGCCGTGGCGGCGGCGTTCATCGCCTGGTGCTCGCCGACGAGGCGGAGGGCGACGTGCTCGGTGCCGTCGTGGCCGAGGTCGAAGGACGCGCGACCGAGGTCGTCGACCTCGACGTCGCCGAGCACGAGGTCGGCACCGGTCCGGCCGAACGTCACGACGCTCGCCGCGGTGCGTGCGGCCATGGCGGCCACGAGCGGGTCGTCGGCGTTCAGCACGGCGTGGCCGTCGCTCGGAGAGCGCCTCGACCAGCTCGCCCTTGGCGACCGCGATCTGCTCCTGCGAGCCGAACTCGCCGATGTGGGCCTTGCCGACGTTGAGCACCAGCGAGATGTCGGGCGGCGCGATCTCGCAGAGCTCCGCGAGGTGGCCGACACCGCGCGCTCCCATCTCCAGCACCAGGTAGCGGGTCTCGGTGGTGGCCCGCAGCACGGTGAGCGGCAGGCCCAGCTCGTTGTTGAACGACCCCGCGGTGGCCACGGTCGGAGCCGCGTCGGCGAGGACCCGGGCCAGCATGTCCTTGGCCGTGGTCTTGCCCTGCGAGCCGGTGATCGCGATGACCTTCGGGCCGGGGTCGGACTCCCACAGCCGGCGCAGCACCTGGCGGGCGAGCTCCTGCAGCGCCGCCTGCGCATCCGCGACGACGACGGTGGGCACGCCGGTGGCGCGCGAGCCGAGCACGGCGGCCGCCCCGCCCTCGACGGCACCCGGCGCGTAGTCGTGGCCGTCGACGTGCTCGCCCGCGAACGCGACGAACAACCCCTGCGGCTCGGGCCTGCGGCTGTCGAGGAACGCGGGACCGGAGACCACGAGGTCGGCGTCGCCGTCGGCCACCTCTCCCCCGACGATGGCGGCGATCTCGCCGAGCGACAGCGGGATCATGCGTGGCCACCCAGGGCGGCGAGCAGCTTCCTCGCGGTCGTCGAAGGGGTGCACCGTGCCCTGGATCTCCTGTCCGGTCTCGTGGCCCTTCCCGGCGATGACCACGGTGTCGCCGGGCCCGGCCGACGCGACGGCATGACGGATCGCCTCGCGACGGTCACCGATCTCCAGGACCTCGGCCGCCCTCGACGGTGTGCGCCCCCTCGAGCACGGCGGCGCGGATGGCCGCCGGGTCCTCGGTGCGCGGGTTGTCGTCGGTGACGACGAGCAGGTCGGCCAGCCGGGCACCGATGGCGCCCATCACCGGCCGCTTGCCGGTGTCGCGGTCGCCGCCGGCGCCGATGACGAGCACCAGCCGGCCTCGGGTCAGCGGGCGTACGGCGGCCAGCGCCGCCTCGACGGCGTCGGGCTTGTGGGCGTAGTCGACGAAGGCGAGGAAGTCCTGCCCGGCGTCGATCCGCTCGAGCCGTCCGGGGACCCCGCCGGTGCGGGCGATGCCCTCGCTCACCAGCCGCGGGTCGAGCCCGGCCTCGCCCGCGAGCGCGATCGCGCACAGCGCGTTGGCCACGTTGAACTCCCCCGTCAACGGCACCCGTGCGGGGATCCGGTCCCCTCCGGGAGTGACCACGGTGAACGTCGAGCCCTCCGGCTCGAGGACGACGTCCTCGGCACGCCAGTCGGCCGCCTGTCCCGACGGCGAGAAGGTCACCATCGGCACGCTGGCCTCCTCGAGCAGGCGCCGTCCGAACGGGTCGTCGACGTTGGTCAGCCCACGGCGCGAGCGCTCGGGGGTGAACAGCGAGGCCTTCGCCGCGAAGTAGTCCTCCACGTCCTTGTGGAAGTCGAGGTGGTCGCGGCCGAGGTTGAGGAAGGCCGCCGCGTCGAAGACCACGCCCGCGACGCGGCCCATCACCAGGGCGTGGCTGGAGACCTCCATCGCGCAGGCGGTCACCCCTTGCTCGACCATCACCGCGAAGAGCGCGTGCAGGTCGGGCGCCTCGGGCGTGGTCAGCGCCGTCTTCACGTCCCGGCCGGCGATGCGGGTGCCGACGGTGCCGATCACGGCAGCGGGAACACCGGCCGCGTCCAGGGCACCCTCGAGGAGACGGGTGCTGGTGGTCTTGCCCTGCGTGCCGGTGACGGCCATCAGGGTCAGGGCGCGGGCCGGTTCGCCGTACAGCAGCGCGGCGAGCCGGCCGAGCACCGAGCGCGGGTTGTCGAGCACCAGCAGCGGGGTGCCGGACTCGCCGATCGAGGCGGCACCCTCCTCGTCGGTGAGGACCGCGACGGCCCCCGAGGCGACGGCGTCGGCGGCGTACGTCGCCCCGTGCACCCGGCTCCCCGGGAGCGCGGCGTAGAGGTCGCCGGGACGGACCCGCTGTGAGCTCAGCGACAACCCGGTGACCTCGACGGCCTCGCTGCGTCGACGGACGCAGGTCGGCACCGGTCCACGCGGCCACCTGCGCCAGCGGGGTCCGGGGTGGGGACGTCGGGCGCGTGAGGCCGTCAGGGTCGACGCCGGCCTGGCGCTCGTCGTTCAGCTCGGGCACCACCCGAGGCTATCCACGACCGTGTGCCCGCCACTTGGTCGGAATCCTGGCAGGAGGCGTGTCCGTCGGCGGTACGGCGTACTTCTGCAGGACGTAGTTGAGGATCTTGCGGAACACCGGACCGGCCGTGCCACCACCGCTGGCTCCGTCGCCGGGGTGCTTGACGACGACGTAGACGGTGAAGCGCGGCTTGTCGGCCGGGGCGAAGCCGGCGAAGGAGACGTCGAGGCCACCGTCGCGGTAGCAGTTGCAGGCGCCGCCGACCTCCTGGGCGGTGCCGGTCTTGCCGGCCACGCGGTAGCCCTCGATGCCGGCGCCGGGCGCGGTGCCGACGTCCTGGGTGGTGACGCCTTCCATCATCTCGGCGGTCTTGCGGGCCGCGTCGGCGCTGATCACCTGACGGGCGCTTGGCGGTCTCGGTGCCGACCTCCTGGCCCGACGCGGTGGTGGCCCGGCCCTCGACCAGGCTGGGCGTGATCAGCTTGCCGCCGTTGGCGACGGTGTTGATGGCCGTGGCCATCTGCAGCGCGTTGACCGACAGACCCTGGCCGAACGCGACCTGCGCGCGGGTCAGGGTGTTCCAGCTGTCGCGGTTGCCGAGCACGCCGCGGGCCTCGCCCGGCATGCCGACGTCGGTGCGCTGGCCCAGGCCGAACTTGACCAGGTGGTCGTAGAGCTCGGCGGGCGCGAACTGCGTGGCCGCGAGCGCCGTACCGATGTTGGAGGACCGGGCGATCACACCGGCGAGGGTCAGGTGGATGGTGCCGTGCGGGAACCAGTCACCGATCACGCGGTCGAGCACGGGGAGCTCGGCCGGGATCGTGAACCTGGTGCGCGGCGTGACCTTGCCGGCGTCGATCAGCGACGACGTGGTGAGCACCTTCTCGACGGAGCCCGGCTCGTAGACGTCGCTCAGCGCTCGGCTGCCGAGGTCTTCCTTGGGAGCCTTGCCGGGCTTGTTGGCGTCGAACGTCGGGTAGTCGGCGAGCGCGAGGATCTCGCCGGTGCGGGAGTCGAGTACGACGGCCGCACCCGACTGCGCCTTGGCCGACTCGACGGCCGTGCGGAGCACCCGCTGGCTGAACCACTGCACGTCGCGGTCGATGGTCAGCTTGAGGTCCTTGCCGTTGACCGGCTTGACCTGGCTGTTGTCGCCGAGCGGGATCCGGTTGCCGCCACCGACCTCGTAGGTCTCGTGGCCGTCCTTGCCCGCCAGCATGTTGTTGAAGCTGCGCTCGAGGCCACCCGACACCTTGGTCGGGTCGTTGCCGAGGTAGCCGATCAGGTTGGCCGCGACGTCACCGGCGGGGTAGGTGCGCAGCGGGTCGGGACGGGTGTCGACGCCGACGTAGTTGTGCGCCTTGAGCTCGTCCATCGTGCTCGAGGCGAGCGTCGAGGGGATCCGTCGCGCGATGTAGACGAAGCGCGTCGTGTCGTTCTTCTTGGTCAGCTTGCCGAGCAGGTCGAAGTAGTCGAGGTGCAGCCGGTCGGCGAGCAGCTTGGCGATCGCCTCGGCGTTGGGCGTGGTCCGCGTGGGGTCGGCGACGACCATCATCCCGGCGACGGACTCGGCCAGCGCCGTGCCGTTGCGGTCGAGGATCTGGCCGCGCTTGGCCGGGCAGCGCGATGTTCACCAGGCCCGCTGCCTCAGCACGCGAGGCGTAGGCCTTGGAGTCCACGCCCTGCAGCTGCAGCAGCCGGGCACCGAACAGGGAGAGCAGCATCGCGATGGCGAGCAGCCCGACCCTCAGACGGACATGGGTCGACCCACGCAGACTGCCTCGTTCTCTGCGTTGGGGACGTGTCAATGCGTTGCTCCGGACTGGCCCGATTCGTTGGTGTTGTTCTTCCTATCGCCTCCACGGGCCGGAGGCGTGGAGGCGCCGCGGGTGTCGGCCTGTGAACCCGTCGCGGTCGTCGTCTTGGTCGTCGTCTTCGGCCGGGACCTTGATCGACCACGGTCTTGCGCTTCAGCGACGGAGGCGCCGGGGTCGGCAGCGGGTTGATGCGCACCGAGTTGTCACTGGTGGCCGGGGCCGGCGTACCGAGCACCCCGCCGTCGAGCCGGATGAAGGCCGGCTGTCCGGGCGGGACCATGCCCAGCTTCTTCGCCGCGACCGCGAGCCGCTGCGGGTTGCGCAGGGCGTCGAGGGCCATGTTCAGCGACTGCTCCTTGGCGGTCAGCGTGTTGACCTGCTCCTGGAGGGCGGTGGCCTTGAACGAGGCCTGCTGCATGTTGGTGTTGAACATCAGCAGCCCGACGACGCCCGCGACGAGCATGGCGATCACCAGCACCGCGAACGGCGTACGCGCGGCCTGGGTGCGCCCGATCGCGCGCCTCGGCGGCACGACGGTCAGGCGGGCACGCTCCACGGCGGCCTCGGCGAAGCGTGGGACCCGGGTGCGGGCCCCTGCCTTTGCGGCGGTGATCAGACTGCTCATGCGGCGTTGTCTCCCCTGGTGGGCCGGTTGTTGTTGACACGTTCGACGGCGCGCAGCCGCACGGAGGCGGCGCGCGGGTTCTGGGCGATCTCGTCGGCGGACGCCTTCTCGGCTCCGCGGGTGACCGAGCGCAACGGCGGCTCGAGGCCGGCCGGCACGACGGGCAGGTCCGGCGGCACCTGCGAGCTGGTGCCTGCTGCGAAGGCCTGCTTCACGAGCCGGTCCTCGAGCGAGTGGTAGCTCATCACCACGACCCGGCCGCCGATGCGGATGGACTCGATGGCGGCCGGGATGGCGCGGCGCAGGACGCCGAGCTCGTCGTTGACCTCGATGCGCAGGGCCTGGAAGGTGCGCTTGGCCGGGTGTCCGCCCGTACGACGGGCCGGGGCCGGGATCGTCTGGCGGAGCAGCTCGACCAGCCGCGCCGATCCCGTGAACGGCTCGGTCTCGCGCTCCCGGACGATGGCCCGCGCGATCTGGCGGGCGAACTTCTCCTCGCCGTAGCTGCGCAGGATCCGCGCCAGCTCGGCGGCCGGGTAGCTGTTCAGGACGTCGGCGGCGGTGGGGCCCTCGCTGTCGTCCATCCGCATGTCGAGGGGTGCGTCCTCGGCGTAGGCGAAGCCGCGCTCGCGCACGTCGAGCTGCATCGAGGAGACACCGAGGTCGAAGAGGATGCCGTCGACGGAGGCGATGCCCAGCTCGGCGAGCACCTCCGGGATCTCGTCGTACACCGCGTGCACCAGGGTGGTGCGTCCCTCGAACGGCGCCAGCCTCGCGCCGGCGAGCTCGAGGGCGTGCGGGTCGCGGTCGACCCCGACCACGTGGGCCTCCGGGCAGCGGTCCAGGACCGCCTCGGTGTGGCCGCCGAGGCCGAGGGTCGCGTCGACGAAGACCGACCCGGGGCGCTCCAGCGAGGGCGCCACCAACGCAACGACCCGGTCGAGGAGGACCGGGACGTGGGTGGGACTGCTCATCTGTTCAGGTCCCGCCTAGTTCCGGACCAGGACCGTCAGGAGCACCGCTATTCCGCAGGAGGAGAGTGCGGAGAAGGCCATCACCGCGAGGGAGTCACGCACCTCGTGGCGGACCCGCCGTGCCGGCGTGATGGTGCCTTCGCTCATCGGGTTCGACCCCCTCGCATCGCTGTGGAACGTGGTGGTGATCGCAGAGCCAGGTTCTCCGTCCGCTCGACTCCCGGTTTGGAGGGAAGCGACTCATCTGACACCGGGGAAGGTGCGTCAGAGGAATCTGTGGGAGGAGCGGACGCGAGCCTCGCCCTGCGATCACCGATGTGGAGTTGTTCGTGCGGTCGTGCGTGCCGGTCAGAAGCCCGGGAAGATCTCTTCCTGGAGGTTGGCGAAGGCCTGTTCCTGATCCGCGGTGTAGGCGGTCCACGAGCGGGGCTCCCAGACCTCGATCCGGTCGTAGACCCCGATCACGACCGCATCCCGGTCGAGCCCGGCGTACTGCCGCAGCTCGGGGGTGATGGTGACCCGGCCCTGCTTGTCGGGGACCTGCTCGGTGGCCAGCGCGAACAACATCCGGCCGTAGGCCCGCAGGCGGGCGTCGGTCTGCGATGCGTTCCTGAACTTCTCGGTGAACACGGCGAAGTCGGCCTTGGTGCGGATGTCGAGGGCCCGTTCCTGACCACGAGTGATCACCAGGCCCTCCTTCATCTCGTCTCGGAACTTCGCGGGGAGGAAGAGCCGGCCCTTGTCGTCGAGCTTCGGGGTGTAGCTGCCGGAGAACATCTGCTGCTCCCCTCACCCACGGTTCTGCGTCAAGAACTGCCTGTTCCCTCCACTTCGCACCACTCTACTCCACATCCCCCCACCGTCAACCACTTTCCGACCACTCGACACCCCTTTTCACCCTCATTTCCCTCCCCGGGCAGCGCTCCGGCGCCTGGGACCGGATCGCCCGGAAACTGACGCGGTGACCGGATCGAGACCTCCGCGCCCTGTCCGAGCGCGTGACCGGTGTGGTGGCATGGGCTTCACTTGTCGTAGGAGAGGTTCGGCGCGCCCCCGGGAATGACCGGTGGAGCGCCGTGGAGCGCGGTGGAGAAGTGGGAGCAGGGGTGGGCGGAGTAGCTGACGACCGACGGGTCGCGAGTCCGGGCAGGGTCGCCAACGGGGCCGACGTCGACGAGGTACGTGCCGTCGCCGAACGCATCCAGACCAACATCGCCGCCGTGATCGAGGGCAAGCCCGAGATCGCCCGCACGGCACTCGTGGTGCTGCTGGCCGGTGGCCACCTGCTGATCGAGGACGTGCCGGGCGTCGGCAAGACGATGCTGAGCAAGGCGCTCGCGCGCTCCATCGACTGCACCGTCCGACGGATCCAGTTCACCCCCGACCTGCTGCCCTCCGACGTCACCGGGGTCTCGGTCTTCAACCAGGACACCCGCCAGTTCGAGTTCCGGCCCGGCGGCATCTTCGCCAACGTGGTCGTCGGCGACGAGATCAACCGGGCCAGCCCCAAGACGCAGTCGGCGATGCTCGAGTGCATGGAGGAGGCGCAGGTCACCGTCGACGGGAAGACCTACTGCCTCGAGGCGCCGTTCATGGTGATCGCGACGCAGAACCCGATCGAGATGGAGGGCACCTACGCCCTGCCGGAGGCGCAGCGCGACCGGTTCATGGTGCGGCTGTCGATGGGCTACCCCGTCGAGGCCGCCGAGATCGCGATGCTCTCGGCCCGCGACCTGGTCAGTCCCCTCGAGGAGCTCGAGCCGGTGACCGACGCCGCCGAGGTGCGCAAGCTGATCGAGGTGACCAACGGGGTGCACGTCTCCGCAGGCGGTGCAGCAGTACGCCGTCGCGCTGGCCACGGCCACCCGCCGCTCCCCCGACCTGCGGCTCGGCGCCTCACCCCGGGCGACGCTGCACCTGGTCCGTGCGGCGAAGGCATGGGCCGCGATGCAGGGTCGCGAGTACGTCCTGCCCGACGACGTGCGCGAGCTGGTGCCGCAGGTCTTCCCGCACCGGCTGCTGCCCACGATGGAGGCCACGATGAGCGGTCGGCGTACCTCCGAGGTCGTGCAGCAGGCGCTCGTCCAGGTGCCCGTCCCGCAGGTCAGCTAGGGCCTCCAGGCGCCGGGGAGGTGATCGCGTGCGGGACCTGACCATCCGTGGCCGGTGCTTCCTGGCGGCCGGCGCCGCCGCGATCATCTGCGGCATCCAGATCGGCGAGCGCGACTTCGTCCGGATCGGCCTGCTGGCGATGCTGGTCCCGACGCTGGCGTGGCTGGTGCTGCGTCGTACCGAGCGCAACGTGTGGGTACGCCGCAACGTCAGCGCCCTCCAGGTCGAGGCCGGCGACACCGCGCAGGTCGAGGTCGAGATCGGCAACGCCGGGCGACGCACCGGCACCCTGCTGCTCGAGGAGGAGCTCTCGCCCGCGCTGGGTCCGCCGCCGCGGTTCGTGGTCGAGCCGATGGCGGCGGGCACGACGATGCGGCGCAGCTACCAGATCTACGCCGAGAGCCGGGGCCGCTACCCCGTCGGCCCGCTGCACGTCCGCGTCGGCGACCCGCTCGGCATGGTCGACTTCGACCAGTCGCTGCCCTCGACCGCGACCATCCTGGTCACGCCACGCACCGAGCCGCTGCCACGGATCCCGCTGACCGGGCGCTGGGCCGGCGCCGGCGACAACCGCACCCGCGACCTGCTCGGCGGCGGCAGCCCCGACGTGACGATCCGCGAGTACCGCCTCGGCGACGACCTGCGCCGGATCCACTGGCCGACCAGTGCCCGGGCCGGCGAGCTGATGGTGCGCCGCGAGGAGCAGCAGTGGCAGTCGCGGTGCACGCTGCTCATCGACAACCGGCGCATCTCCCACCGCGGCTACGGCCCGGCGTCGTCGATGGAGCGTGCGGTCAGCATCACCGCCTCGATCATGCGCAACCTGGTGGCCCAGGACTTCGAGGTCCGGCTGGTCAGCGCGACCGGTCGGTCGTCCTCGCACGGCTGGCACCAGGGCACCGGCGGGGTCAACCTGCCCGAGCAGCTCGAGCGGCTGGCGCTGATGACGATGACCCGGCACGAGCAGCTCTCCACCGACTGGATCGAGGACACCGACCACGGCGGCATGCTGCTCGCCGTGCTCGGCAACCTGAACGACTCCGACCAGGACCTGCTCTCCGGCATGGCGGCCGCCGGCGACTCGGCGTACGCCGTGGTGCTGGACGTCGCGACCTGGGAACGCGGTGGGCGGAGCGACCCGCCGGCGACGGCTGCGCTGCGCAGCGGTGGCTGGAAGGCCACCACCCTGGAACGCGACGGCTCGCTCGCCGGCCGCGTGGATGGAGCTGTCCCGATGACCGCCCAGCTGACCGCCGCCAGCCCCGGTCGCCGAGCAGGCCGACCCCGACCGGGAGTGGGAGGAGTGGCGGCCCGGTCCGCCGCTGCTGGCGCTGGCCACCGGCTGGATCGCGCTGTTCGCCTGGAGCGGCATGGTCAAGCAGCCGCTCACCTTCCTGATCCCGACGCTGATGGTCGGGCTGGTGATGGTCCTGGCCGGCAGCGGCCTGCGGATGCTGCGCCTGCCCGTCGTACGTCGTCGCCGCTGGTCGAGGCGCTGATCGGGCTGCTCGGCCTCAACCTGATCTTCGCCGCCCGCGACTCCTTCCTCGGGCTGGTGCCCGACCGTGCACTCGATGCGCGAGGTGTTCTACGTCATCGGCAACGGCGCCGAGACCCTGAACGCCTACGCCGCGCCGGTCGAGGTCAACCCGACGCACACCCGGGCCTTCCTGATGGTGTGCGGCCTGGGCGTGCTGTTGGCGATCGACGTGCTCGCCTTCGCCGTACGCCGGCCGCCGCTGGTCGCGCTCCCCCTGCTGGTGACCCTGAGCGTCCCGGTGAGCATCCTCAACAACGCCCTGGCGCTGCCGGTGTTCGTCGGCACGGCGCTGCTGTTCATGCGGCTGCTCGCCGTCGAGCACGTCGACAAGATGTGGTCCTGGGGTGGCCGGCGCGGATCGCCGCGCCCGCGCCTGGGCGTGCTCTGGCAGGTCTCGATCGCGGCGGTGGTGGTGGCGCTGGTGGTGGCGCCGCTCGTGCCCGTCGCCGACCTGCTCAACCGCGACCACGGCGGCCTCGGCAACGGCAACGGCGCCGGTGGCCAGTTCGAGCTCACCACGGTCAACCCGTTCATCCGGCTGCGGCGCGACCTGGTGGCGCAGACGCACACCCCGTTGGTCTACGCCGAGACCGACGCGACGCGAGACCGGCTACCTGCGCACCACCGTCCTCGACCAGTTCCGTGACGACGAGTGGCGACCCTCGCCGCGCGACCTGCCGAGCGAGAACACCGCCGACGGCCCCTTCCCCAACCCGCCCGGGCTCGGCCCGGGCATCGGCGGCACCACGAACCACTGGAAGCTGCAGTTCGCTCCCGACTTCGGGACCACCTGGCTGCCGCTGCCCTACCCCGTCCGGAGCCTGAGCGTGAAGGGCTCCTGGCGCTACGACTCCCGCACCCTCGACGTCGCCTACGTCGGCGGGTCGGCCCCGACGCAGCTGAGCTACGAGGCCACCGTCGTTCACGCCCGAACATCACCGCCAAGCTCCTCGACTCGGCGGGACCCGCGCCCAGCAAGGTGCGGACCTCGATGACGGCCCTGCCCGACAACCTGCCCGCGGTGGTGAGCCGAGCGGGCCAAGGAGGTCACGCAGCGGCGCGACCACGAACTTCCAGAAGGCCCTCAAGCTGCAGGACTGGTTCCGCCGCGACGGTGGCTTCCGCTACTCCCTCGACCAGCGCAGCGGCTCCGGCATGGACCTGCTCGCCGCCTTCATCACCACCGACCGCGTCGGCTACTGCGAGCAGTTCGCCGCCGCGATGGCCGCGATGGGCCGGACGCTGGGCATCCCCTCGCGGGTCGTCGTCGGGTTCCTGCACGGCGAGTCGCAGGCCGACGGCCGGATCCTCTACACCAGCGACGACCGGCACGCGTGGCCGGAGATGTACTTCGGCGGCGTCGGCTGGGTGCGCTTCGAGCCGACCCCCGGCTCGCGCGCCGGCGCGACCCCGGAGTGGACCCGGCAGTCCATCAACGCCGCCGACCCGAGTGCGGTGCCCAGCACGACCACGGCGCCGAGCCGGGCACCGGACGTGCCGACCTCGAGCACCGACACCCAGACCAGCACCGACAACGGCTCGTCGATCCCGTGGTGGCCGTTCGCCGGGCTGGGCCTGGTGGTCCTGGTGGGCGCCGGGCCGGGCGTGCTGCGCCGCGCGCAACGTCGCCGGCGTCTCGGCGCGCCCGACCCGGTGCACCTCGCCGAGGGCGCCTGGGCCGAGCTGCACGCCACCGCGCTCGACCTCGGGCTGGACTGGCCCGAGCAACGCTCTCCGCGCGAGCAGGCGCGCAGCGTCCTGGGCCAGGTGTCCGGCGCCGAGCCCGAGGCGGTCGCGTCGCTGGAGGGTCTGCTGGTGCAGGTGGAGCGCGGCCGCTACGGCCGCTCGGCCGAGGGCGCCGTCGTCACCGAGGTCGAGCCCGAGGTGCGCTCACGCACCGTGCGAGACCGTGGAGTCGTGGCGCAAGGCGATGCTCGGCACCGTCGACCGCGAGCGCGGCTGGCGGGGTCGGCTGTGGCCGGTGTCGCTGCTGCGCGGGTCGTTGCTGCGCTGGCGCCGCTGAGCGGTCGCTGAGCGGGCTGGCTGAACGGGCTGGCTGAACGGGGCTGTCAGTAGCCCTGGTTGCGGCGGCGCTCCCAGCGCTGCTCCATGCGCTGCATGAAGGTGCCCTGCTTGGGGGCCTTGCCCGAGGACCGCGGGCGACGCGGCTGCTTGCTGCCCGGCGTGCGACGCAGCTTGCGGGGCTTGTTGGCGCGACCGCCGTCGATCACGTCGAAGCGGTGCGGGTGGTCGTCGAAGTCGAAGAGCTGGTCCTCGCTGTGCTGCGGCTGCGCGGCAGGCGCGTGGCGACCACGCCAGGAGGCGAGGCCGAGGGTGGCCGAACCGACCATCACCACGAAGCCGAGGACACCGAGCCAGATCTGCCCGGAGACCGCTCCGCCCATGAGCATGGCAATGCCGACGACGAAGACGACGGCAGCAGCGATGGTGCGCATGCGCGCCATGCGTTCCAGCGAGCTTCCCCGGAGTGTCGAGACGAACTTGGGGTCCTCCTGGGCAAGCGCCTGCTCCATCTGCTCCAGCAGACGGAGTTCCTCTTCGGAGAGCGGCACGACTTCCTCCCGCGGTGACTGTTCCCTTATGAGTCTAGGCAGGCTCTGGTCAAGTCGGTAGACGGGATCAGGAAATCGTGATCTATAACTTTCGATCACCCCCGAACCGGGTGACACGCGCATCGGCGGTGATCACGGGCGCTCACCGATCAGCAGCGTGGCCCGGCGTACGGCGCCGCCGCCGAAGCGCAGCGCCGCCGCGTCGGTGGCCCGGTCGGCCTCCTCCCAGCCTCGATCACGCGCCCCGAGGACGAGCTGGCGCTGCACCTGCCCACGCGGGACCAGCCCCTCCACCCGCACCCCCACCAGGCGGATCCGGGCCCGCTGCAGGCCCGAGCGCGTCGAACAGCGCCGGCCGCGGTCGCGTGCACCTCGCCGGTGACGTCGGTGGCGTCGCCCAGCGTGCGCGAGCGGGTGATCGTGGTGAAGTCGGCGAAGCGCACCTTCAGCGTGACGGTGCGACCGGCCACGCCTGCGGTCCGCATCCGCCGGGTCACCTTGGCCGAGAGCCGCAGCAGCTCGCGCATCACCACGGCCCGGTCGTCGGTGTCGCGGCCGAAGGTCTCGTCGGCGCCCATGCTCTTGTCGGGCTCGTGGGTGCCGCGCCGCGCCGCGACGGCGCGCCGGTCGGTCCCCCACGCGAGGTGGTGGAGCTGCCCGCCGACGGCCGCCCCGAGCCCGCGCTGGAGCGTGGCCACCGGGGTGTGCGCGACGTCGCCCACCGTGCGCAGGCCGAGCCGGTGCAGCTGCTCGCGGGTCTTCTCCCCCACGCCGTAGAGCTCACCGACGTCGAGGGGGTGCAGGAACCGGGTCACCTCACGCGGGGGTACGACGAGCACCCCGTCGGGCTTGGCGCGCCGGCTGGCCAGCTTGGCCACCGAGATCGTGCCGGCCACCCCGACCGAGCAGGTGATCCGCTGCTCGTCGGCGACCCGGGCACGGATGTGCTCGGCGATGGACAACGGGCTGCCCAGCCGGCGGGTGGCGCCGGAGACGTCGAGGAACGCCTCGTCGAGCGAGACCGCCTCCACCAGCGGGGTGACCTCCCGGAAGATCTCCATCACCGAGGAGGAGACCCCGTCGAAGTCGGTGTAGTCGGGCGGGAGCACCACCGCGTCGGGGCACATCCGGCGGGCCCGGGTCATCGGCAGGGCGGAGTGGACGCCGTACTTCCGGGCCGGGTAGTTGGCCGCCAGCACCACCCCCCGGTGGCCGCCGCCCACGATCACCGGGACGTCGGCGAGCTCGGGCCGGTCACGGATCGCCACCGAGGCGAAGAACGCGTCCATGTCGACGTGCAGGATCGGGCAGTCCCAGGAGGTCCGGTCATGGCCGCCCGGGTCACGGCTCGGACCCGCCCTGTGCAGGCGGGGTCAGCGGGTGGCGACGACGTGCAGCTGGCTGGCCAGGGTGAGGTATTCCGGACGTGCGGCGACCGCGCGCTCGAGGTCCAGCAGGGCCGCGCTCGCACCGGGCTCGAGGTCGAGCAGGGAGGAGGGCACCAGGTCGGCGAAGACGCGGATGCCGTGGGTCGAGGACGTGGTGAACCCGGCCGCGCCGAGCAGCTGGGCGACCTCCTCGGCGGTGAACCGGCGCTCCCCGCGGTCCTTGGTGGACTGCTTGGCCGACGGGTCGCCCTCGAGGATCTCCCGGGCCTGGACGAAGTGACCGGCCATCGCGCGGGCGAGCACGGCGGCGTGCCGCTGGTTGACCACCAGCGACAGGGCGCCACCGGGGCGGAGCACCGAGGTGATCGTCGCCAGGGCGTCGGCCGGGTCGTCGACCAGGCCGAGCACGCCGTGGCACAGCACCAGATCGACCTCGTCGGGGGCGAGCTCGCGCAGGTTGCCGAGGTCGCCCTGGAGGCCGGTGACCCGGTCGGCGACGTTCTCCTCGTCGGCCCGGCGGGCGAGCGCGGCGAGGGCGTCGGGGCTGGGGTCGACGACGGTGACCCGGTGGCCGAGGCCGGCGAGGCGTACGGCGAACCCGCCGGTGCCGCCGCCGATGTCGAGGACACGCTGCTCGCTGGAGCCGTCCAGCAGCGCCCGGACGGCGTCCCAGACGACCGCGGTGCGGGCGGCGGTACGGCGTTCGAACGGGCGGTCCATGGGCCCAACCCTAGGGGCAGTTCTCGGCTCATCCGGCGCTCCCGGGGCTGCGGTGCCACAGCTTGCGGGCCACCTGGCCGGTGACCGCTCCCGTGTTGATCGCCGGCCGGCTTGATGTCGGCGTACGGCGACATCCGGAACCCGCTGGTGTGCACCATCACCCGGCTCGGACCCTGCGCGCCCTCGGAGAAACCCAGCGGCACCCGGTCGATCTCGGCGTGCACGGCGTCCATCCCCCCGGTCTGCCAGAGGTCGTGCAGCGCGCCGAGGTCCCAGGCACCGGTCGCGCGCAGCGAGACCCCGCGCCGGCCGGTGCGGCGCAGCTCGCCGCGCACCACCAGCAGCCAGGAACCGAACACGGTCGCGGCGTAGGGACCCTGCACGTCCTCGAAGAAGGTCGCGTCGACCGGGCCGGTGGCGTCGTCGAGGGTCAGGAAGATGACCCGGCGGCCCGACCGGATCGGCGGGGTCTGGGTGGCCACCTTCACCCCGGCCACCAGCAGCTCGCTGCGGCTGCGGGCCTCGAGCAGGTCGACCGAGCGGGTGATCCCGAGCCGGTCGAGGAAGGGCGCGTGGAAGTCGACGACGTGGTGGCTGGCGTCGAGACCGAGGATGTCGAGCTCGGCGCGCACCCGGTCGGTGTCGGTCATCTCCGGCAGCCCGCTGACCTGTTGGCGGTCGGACTCGCCGAGGTCGAGGGCGAGCTGGACCGAGGCGTCCCCGGACTCCGCCGACGCCGGCCGGGACCGCGGCAGCCCGCGGGCACGGCCCTTGCTCACCCGCGACGAGGCCCGCTGGAGCCGGTCGAGGTCGCCGATCTCCAGCAGCAGGTCGCGGCGGGTCACCCGGTGGCGACGGCCGGTGCCGGCGGTGGTGCCGATGCCGTAGACGCTGTCGAACGCCCCGGCCTGCACCAGCCGCTCGACCACCGGACGGGAGACCTGGGCGCGCTGCCAGAAGTCGGTCAGCGAGGCGTACGGCGCCCCGTCGCGGGCGGTGACGATGCGGTGGACCTCCCCGTCGTTGATGCCGCGCACCTCCTCCAGGGCGATCCGGATGCCCCAGCCGTGGCCCATCCAGGCCGGGCCGTCCCCCTCGTCGCCGGGGATCGGCTGGTCGACCGTCGGCAGGCTCCGGTAGATCCCGCCCCGGGGCCGGAACCGGTCGGTGGTCGCGGCGAGCGGGCACCGGGTGAGGCGAGCGGGGTGGCGTCGGGCAGCTTCTCCACGGCGTACTCCGCCTCGCTGGCGTTGACGTCGAGGCCGAGCACCGCGATGCCGAGCTGGCGGGCGTCGTCGAGGATCAGCCGCTTGGGGTACATCCCCGGGTCGTGGGTCAGCACCCCGGCGAGGAAGTGGGCCGGGTAGTGCGCCTTGAGCCAGGCCGACTGGTAGGTCGGCAGCGCGAACGCGGCGGCGTGGGCCTTGCAGAAGCCGAAGGAGGCGAAGGACTCGATCACCTTCCAGATCCGCTCCACCACCGGCAGCGGGTAGCCGCGGCCGAGCGCCCGCGGGTAGAACCAGGCCTTCGTCTCGGCCATCCCCTCGGTGTCGCCGAGCGCCCGGCGCCACTCGTCGCCCTCGGCGTAGGTGCAGCCGGTGAACTCGGCGATCATCTCGATCATCTGCTCGTGGAAGACGACCACGCCGCGGGTGCCGCCGAGGATCGGGCGCAGGTCGTCGTGGAGGTAGCCGGGCAGCTTCCAGCCGTTGCTTGACCTCGAGGTAGGGCGTGATCATGTCGCTCTTCACCGGCCCCGGCCGGAACAGCGAGATGTCGGCGATGATGTCCTCGAAGGTCCTCGATCCCGGACTTGCCGACCAGCTCGCGCTGGCCCGGCGACTCGATCTGGAAGACGCCGAGGGTCTTGGCCGCCGAGATCATGTCGTAGGTGCGGCGGTCGTCGAAGGGCACCTGCACCTCGTCGTCGAGGTCGATGCTGGTGCCCCTCGGTCCGCTCGATCTCCTGCACCGCGTGGGCCATCGAGGACTGCATCCGGATGCCGAGCACGTCGAGCTTGAGCAGGCCGAGGTCTTCGACGTCCTCCTTGTCGAACTGGCTCATCGGGTAGCCCAGGAAGCTCTGCTCCACCGGGGTGCGGTCGAGCAGCGTGGTGTCGGAGAGGAGTACGCCGCACGGGTGCATCGCGATGTGGCGCGGCAGGCCGTCGAGGCTCTCGACGAGCCGGAAGAACATGTCGAAGGTGCCCCACTCGCCCGCGGCCGCCTCCCGGGCCAGGCCGGTGGCGCGCAGCTCGGGCAGGTCGCGCAGCGCCATCCGGGCGTCGCGGGCGCGGATGTGCGGGAACGCCTTGGCGATGGCGTCGATCTCCCCCACCGGCATGCCGAGCGCGGCCCCGACGTCGCGGATCGCGTGGCGCACCTTGTAGGTGTCCATCATCGAGACGGTGGCGCAGCGCTCCTGGCCGTAGCGGTCGAGGATCGCGTCGTACACCTCCAGCCGCCGCGCGGACTCCACGTCGATGTCGATGTCGGGCAGCGAGCGCCGCAGCGGGGAGAGGAACCGCTCCATCAGCAGCCCGTGGCGGATCGGGTCGATCCCGGAGATGCCGAGCAGGTAGTTGACGATGCTGCCCGCCCCCGACCCGCGGGCGGCGCTGCGGATGCCGAGCTCGCGGATCATCTGCGGTGACGTCGCCGACGGTGAGGAAGTACGACGCGTAGCCGAGCGTGCGGATGATCTCGAGCTCGTCGTCGAGCCGCTTCCAGATCCGCTGGCGGGGACCGTTGCCGTAGCGCCAGCCGATGCCCTCCTCGCAGCGGACCCGCAGGGCATGGTCGGCGGACGGCGCGCCCTCGGCGGACACCTCGAACTCCGGGAAGTGCACCTCCCCGATGCCGAGGTCGGTGCGGGGGTCGAGGACGCACTGGTCGGCGACGGCGCGGGTGGTGGCGAGCAGCTCGGTGGCCGACCGCTCGGACTCCCCCAGCCCGGCGTAGCGGCAGATCTCCTCGGCGACCTCGTGCATCTGCTTGCCGGACTTCAAGAACCCCTCGGCGTTGCGGCGGTCGAGGTGGCGCAGGTCCATCGGCACCAGCCGCCTGGCCGCGTCGAGCACGTCGGTCGTGGGGGCGTCGAGCCGGTCGGCGAAGCGGACCGCGTTGGAGAGCACGACCGGCAACCGGGTCCGTCCGGACCGGGCCAGGCCGGTCATCCGGGCGGCGTGCGGCGAGGACCCCGGCCCGGAGCCGGGCAACCGGTGGGAGACCACCTCGACGGTGAGCTGCTCGGGACCGACCAGGTCGAGCCACCGCCCCAGGACCTCGCGGCCGAGGTCGTCGCGCCGCAGCGTGGCCGCGCGGCCCAGCTCGGAGGCCGGCCCGAGCAGCACCCGGACGTCGCGCCCGGCGACGTGCTCGGCGACCAGCTCGGGCGTGCACACCGGGGTGCCGCGCTCGCCGGCGGCGTGGGTCGCCGAGACCAGCCGGCACACCGCCGCCCACCCGCTGCGGCCGCTGGCCAGGAAGGTCACCCGGGGCAGCCGGGCGTCGCGGGAGGCGCCGCCGCGGGTCGGAGTGCGTGCTCTCGCCGGCGCCCGCTCCTCGTCCCCCGAGCGAGGAGAGAACGCCAGGTCGACGCCGAGGATCGGGCGGACTCCCATCGCCATCGCGGCCTTGGCGAACCGGACCGCGCCGTAGGTGCCGTCGCGGTCGGTCAGGGCGAGGGCGTCCATCTCCTGCTCGGCGGCGCGTTCGACGAGGACGTGGGGGTGCGAGGCGCCGTACTGCAGGGAGTAGCCGGAGGCGACGTGGAGGTGGACGAACGGGTCGGACAACGCAGTGACCCGCTCTCAGGCCACGCGGAACGGGAGGTGCTCGGTCAGCCCCAGCGAGGTCTCCACCAGCGCGAGGAACCGGTCGGCGTCGCGCACCAGGTCGTCGGCCTCCCGCTCGGTGACCGCCCGCCGCGAGCCCGACTCGGCCGCCGCCCGCTTGTCGGCGCCGGCAGCGAAGAACGCCGCCCACTCGCCGAGCTCGGGAGCCACCTCGGCCAGCAGCACCCAGGCGTTCTTCTGCCGCTTGCGCCGCGTCGGGGTGGGCTGGGCCCGGGCCGCCAGCAGCGCCGCGGTCGCCCGCAGCGCCGAGACGTGGGCATGGGCGTAGCGCTCGGGCACGTGGGTGCTGGTGATCGCCTCGCGCAGCGACTCGGCCGCTCGCTCGAGGTAGGAGTGGGTCGCCGCCGGCAAGAAGTGCGGCGCCGCCTGGCTGATCCTGCTCGTCATCTGGCTGGTCATCTGGCTCATCTCGTTTCCTCCTCTCCGTCTCGTCAGTCCAGCGCCCGGACCAGCTGCCAGCTGCCCTCGGACCAGCTGAAGACCAGGTCGAAGACCCCGAAGCCGGGGTCGTGCTCGGGAGACAGCTGGGCAGCGACCCTTCCCCGGGCTGCTGCCACGCGCCACACCTCGCGCTCGCGGAGCAGGTCGGCGTCGACCGCCACCCCGCCGCTCGCCTTCTCCTGGGTGCGGGTCCACCAGGCCCCGGTCTCCACCCAGTGCGCCACCACCTCGCGCACCTGCCACAACCGCCCCCGCCACAGGAACTGGTCGGGGTCCTCGTCTGCGCCCTTGCGCACCTCCACCTGGTCGTCGTACCGCCGCACCGCTTGCTCCTCTGTGTCCTGTCCCGCAGCGATCGACCCCTGTCGGTGCCCGGGTGGAGGATGGGGGTCGAGGTCACCCACCACCCGGGCGGCGTTCGAACGTCTGTTCGAACAATTCCAAGGTACACCCCTCCTCCGACAACCCGTCAAGACCGGTTCCACGTGCGGGTCAGTGCGGTGGATCGATCCCCAGCCGGCCGAGCGCGGTGGCCGGGTCGCAGGACAGCTCACCGGGCTGCACCTGCACCCACGACGGCCGCCAGACCAGCGCCGTGCCGTCCACCCGTGAGCCGAGCAGGCAGCCGTCGTCGCCCCGCACGGAGATCCCCAGGTCGGCGCCGTCCACGGCCGCTCGCACCTCCGGGGCGAGGGCACCAGCGGTGGGCGGACGGAGCCCTCGTCGTACGGCGTCGACCGCATCCGCGTCCGTCGTCCGAGGACGGGTGCCGCAGCACCGACCGCACCACGGCGTCTGCGCCGACCGGGATCTCCATCTCCGGCGGAGGCGGGGGCAGGCGCACCGGCGCCGCACCGGCCGGGCAGGTACGGCGGACGGGGTGCGGGTGCCGGACACGCCGACCTCGACGTCGTAGCAGGCGGTCACCGCGGGCTCGTCGATGACCGAACATCTCGGTGTTGTCGACGGCCTCGAGGTGCACCCGCAGGACGATGTGCTTCTCGCCCACCCCGACCACGGACAGTCGCCCGTCCTGCCCCGCACGCGTGGCCGCCGCAGCACGGGCATACCCGGTGGCGTCGTCCTGGCGCGGGAAGTCGATCGCCAGCGCGACGATCTCGGCGACGCGGTCGGTCTCGTCGGCTCGCGGAGGTCCGCCGATCGCGCACCCACTGACACAGGCAAGCACGAGCGCGGGTGCGAGCAGACCGAGAATCCTCATGCCGGAAACGCTAGGAACCCGCGGCCTCCCCCACATGAGTGCTTTGACTCAGATCGAGCCCGGTACCTTGCACACCATGAGCGAGCACGCCTCCGTCACCCGCTTCCGCGCCGAGCTGGAGAAGCGAGGTGGCACCGGCCGGATCGTCGTACTCCCCGACTCGGTGCACACCGCCCAGCTCGCCGCCGACGCGCTCGGCTGCGAGGTCGGCGCGATCGCCAACAGCCTCCTCTTCACCATCCCGACAGACGAGGGGGACGGCGAGCCGTTGCTGCTGCTGACGAGCGGCTCGCACCGCGTCGACACCGAGAAGGTGGCCGCGGAGCTCGGCGTCGGGGCCCTGAAGCGCGCCAAGCCGGAGTTCGTACGACGCCACACCGGCCAGGTCATCGGCGGCGTCTCGCCCTTCGACCACCCGGCGCCGGTGCGTACCTACCTCGACCCCTGGCTGCGGCAGTACGACGTGATCTGGGCCGCCGCCGGACACCCCGCAGCCGTGTTCAGCAGCACCTACGAGGAGCTCCAGCGGATGACGGGTGCCGACGAGATCGAGGTCGCCTGATGGAGATCTGGATCAACCCCGCGTGCACCAAGTGCCGCGTCGCGAAGAGCGAGCTGGACGCGGCCGGGATCGAGTACACCGAGCGCCGCTACCTCGACGACCTGCCGACGACCACCGAGCTCGCCGGCGTGCTGAGCGGATGGGGCTCGAGCCGTGGGACATCGCCCGGCCCAAGGAGACCAGGGAGGCCGGCATCGACCTCCCCCGGGACGCCGCCCACCGCGACGACTGGCTGGCCGCCATGGTCGCCAACCCGCGCACCATCCAGCGGCCGATCATCACCCTCGACGACGGCACCACCGTGATCGCGCGCGACGCGGAGACGCTGGGCGACGTCGTACGGCGTGCGGGCTCCTAGGCCGCTCCGGACATTGCGGGCGGGGCTGGCGGGCAGAACTGGAGGCGGTGGGCCGAAGTATCGGCCTACCGGCGGCAGTTTCCCCGGGCGCCCGGGGAAACCAGCGGCCACGCCCTAGGGTTGCCGCCATGTCACGCGTGGTGGTGATCGGCGGCGGGTACGGCGGTCTCGCGAGCGCCGTTCGGCTGGCCAAGCTCGGCCACGAGGTCACCCTGCTCGAGGGCAGCGACCGGCTCGGCGGCGCGGTCGGGTACGTCGAGCAGGACGGCTTCCGCTGGGACTCCGGGCCGACCAGCACGCTGCTGCCCGCGGCGATGCGCGACCTGTTCCGCAAGTCCGGACGCGCGCTGGAGAAGGAGGTCGAGCTGGTCCCGGTCGAGCCGATGCGCCAGCACCGCTTCCCCGAGGACGACATCGTCCTGGACCTGCCCGGCGGCAGCCGCGGTGCGCAGATCGCGGCCGTTCGACGAGGCCTTCGGGACCGGACAGGGCGAGCGCTGGGCGGCGTACGTCGAGAACTTCGCCGACGACTGGGAGGCGCTCCGCCAGGACTGGCTCGAGCGGCCGTACTCCCCCGAGCACGCGAGCAAGCACACCCAGGCCCTGCTCTCGACGCGGCTGACCCTGGACAAGCTGCTGCGCAAGTCCTTCAAGGACGAGCGGCTCCGCGACGTCGCGGCCTTCCAGATGACGCTCGAGGGCCACGACCTGCGCAACGTGCCCGCGTGGATGGGCATGTGGAGCTACGTCGAGCAGCGCTTCGGCTCGTGGACCGTGCCCGGCGGGATGGGGTCGATCGCCGAGGCCCTGGTCTCGCGGCTGGAGACGCGCGGGGTCACCGTGCTCCTGTCCACGACGGCCCTCGACCTCGAGCTCTCCGGCGGTCGCGTCGTCGGGGTCCGCACCGAGCAGGGCATCGTGGACGCCGACCAGGTGGTGTGCGCGATCGACCCGCGGCGGCTGCCGGCCCTGAACCCCGCCGTCGAACGCACGATGCCGGCGATCCCGCCCGTGGTCTGCCACGTCGGCGTCGTCGGACCGGTCCCCGAGCTGCCCGCCGAGGTGGTGCTGCACGGCGACCCGATGCTCGTGCTGCGCACCAACGGCACCGCCCCGGACGGCGCGCACGCCTGGACGATCCTCGGCCGGGGTCGGCTGGCCGAGGACATCGTCACCGCACTCCAGCGCTCGGGCATCCGGGTGCGCGACCAGGTCGAGGTCCGCGTCGACCGGTCACCCAAGGAGCTGGTGCAGGAGTGGGGCGGCTCGCCGTACGGCGTCCTCTGGCAGGGCCGCAACACCGTCACCCGGCGACTGGGTCCGCGCACGCCGATCGCCAACGTCTTCATGGCCGGCGCCCACGCCACCCCGGGAGCAGGACTGCCCTCGGTCGGGCTGTCGGCGGCGCTCGTCGCGCAGGTGATCGGGCCGGCGTGAGTTCCCAGGTTTCACAACACCGGTTGTGAAACTGAGCGATGCGATCGAAAACTTCGTTCGCACCGTGACCAGTTTCACTACACGTGTTGTGAAACCGTCACGCGTGCACCCGCAGCGCCGAGTAGATCTCGCGCGTCGCCTTCGAGCGGTTCAGCGTGTAGAAGTGCAGCCCGGGAGCGCCGCCCTCGAGGAGGGTGTCGCAGAGCTCGGTGGCGATGGCGATGCCCTCGGCGCGTACGGCGGCCGGGTCGTCCTTGAGCGGCTCCAGCCGGGCCATCACCTCGTCGGGGATCTCGCGGCCGGACAGCTCGACCATCTTGGCCATCGAGGTGAAGTTCAGGATCGGCATGATGCCCGGGATGACCGGGAACTCGACGCCGGCAGCGCGGCGCGCGCTCGACGAGGCCGAAGTAGTCGGACGCGCGCAGCACCATCTCGGTGATCGCGAACTCCGCACCGGCGTCGCGCTTGGCCTCGAGCACGGCCACGTCGTCGTCGAGGGTGGCCGCGTCGCGGTGGCCCTCCGGGAAGGCCGCGACGCCGACGCACAGGTCGCTCGCCGAGCGGATGAAGCGCGACCAGCTCGGAGGCGTAGTCGATGCCGCCGTCGGTCGACACCCAGGCCGTGCCCGGGCCGGCCAGCGGGTCGCCGCGCAGCGCGAGCACGTTGCGCACGCCGGCGTCGGCGAGCGAGCGCAGGATGCGGCTCAGCTCGGCGGTGGTGTGACCGACGCAGGTGAGGTGCGCCATCGGCAGCATCGAGGTCTCGCGGGCGATGCGTCCGGTGATCGCGACGGTGCGGTCGCGCGTCGTACCCCCGGCGCCGTAGGTGACCGACACGAACGTCGGGTCCAGCGGCTCGAGCTCGCTGATCGAGCGCCACAGCACCTCTTCGCCGGCCTCGTCCTTGGGCGGGAAGAACTCGAACGAGAACGACCGACCGCCCTGCGCGAGCAGGTCGCCGATGCGCACGTGGTTACCGCCGAGGCCCTGAGACATGGGCATGAGGATACGGGTCTACGCTCGCCGGGTGACTGCGCAGCACGCTGGATGGGACGCGGCTCGCTTCCGTGCCGACATCGAGTCGACGCTGCAGGAATTCGTCGCCTCGCAGGCCACCTGGCTCGACGCGCTCGGTCCCGACGCGCAGGCGCTGGTCGAGCACGCCCGCACCAGCGTGTCCGGCGGCAAGCGGTTCCGGGCGGCGTTCTGCTGGTGGGGCCACCAGGCCGTGCGCCGAGGTTCCCGCCGAGGAGCCGGCGCTGCTCCGGGCCTGCGCATCGCTGGAGCTGCTGCACGCGAGCGCGCTGGTGCACGACGACTACATGGACGCCTCCGACGTACGCCGCGGCCGGCCGGCCACCCACCGCGCCTTCGAGGCCCTGCACCGCGAGCGGGGCTGGTCCGCGAGCCCCGAGCAGTACGGCGCCGCGGCCGCGATCCTGCTCGGCGACCTGCTGCTCAGCTGGTCCGACGAGATGCTGCGCACCTGCGGACTGTCCCCCGAGCGCGTGATCGACGCCCTCGGCTACTTCGACCTGACCCGCAGCGAGGTCGTCACCGGCCAGTTCCTCGACGTCTCGGCGCAGGCTCGAGGGTCCGCCGACGTCGACACCGCCATGACCGTGCTGCGCTACAAGTCCGCGAAGTACTCCATCGAACGCCCCCTGCACATCGGCGCCGCGCTCGCCGGCGCCTCTCCCGAGCAGATCGCCCAGCTGACCCGGTTCGGGCTGCCGCTCGGCGAGGCCTTCCAGCTGCGCGACGACCTGCTCGGCGTCTTCGGCGACCCGTCCGTCACGGGCAAGCCCGCCGGCGACGACCTGATCGAGGGCAAGCGCACCGTGCTGGTCGCGCTGGCCCTCGACGCCCTGCCGACAGCGGACGCGAAGGTCCTCGACGCGGCGCTCGGCACGCCGCTCACGGCCGACGAGGTCGCGCACCTCTGCGGGCTGATCGACTCCTCCGGCGCGCGGATGCAGGTCGAGGAGGTCATCAGCGAGCTGACCGACCGCTCGCTGAACGCCCTCGCCGCCGCCGACCTCCACGACCGCGCACGCGGCGTGCTCGAGGACCTGGCCGCCGAGGCGACCCAGCGCAAGGTCTAGATGGGCAAGCCCATCTAGGAGAGCGCGAGCGCCTGCGCGCGCCGCTTGACCTCGGAGCCCCGGTTCTCGCGCAGCGCGTCGATCGGGCGACCCGGCAGCGAGTCGTCGGCGGTGAACAGCCAGGTGAGCATCTCGCGGTCGCTCCAGCCGCCGTCGGCGAGCAGGGTGAGCAGGCCGGGGACGCCCTTGACGACGGCGCCGTCCATCACCAGCTCGGCCGGGACCTGCTGACCCGCGCCCGGGGACGGGACCGCTGCGGCCAGCTGGTGCTCCCGGATCAGCTGTCGCACCTTGCTGACGCTCACGCCGAGCGCGGCGCCGGTGGCCTTCCAGTCGCTCCAGTCGGAGATGAGGGTGTCCAGAGGGACCTCGGAGGTGGTTTCACGCGTGTTCTCGCTCACGCTCCCATGCTGCCACCACGCTCAGACGTCGGCGTCACCTGCCGGAACTCACCGGTCCTGAGGCTCTAAAGTGGCTGGTCAGTCGGGTTCCCTTCCCCCACCCGACCTGGAGGAGATCGTGGATCGCTCTGCCGACGCGTTGATCGGACGCGTTCTGGACGGCAGGTACCGCGTGGGCCCCAAGATCGCCCGCGGCGGTATGGCGACCGTCTACGAGGCCACCGACCTGCGGCTCGACCGGACGGTGGCCGTGAAGGTCATGCACGAGGGTCTCGTCGACGACGAGGAGTTCGTCAGCCGGTTCCAGCGCGAGGCCCGCGCGGCCGCCAGGCTCGCGCACCACAACGTCGTCGCGGTCTTCGACACCGGCGACGACAACGGCACCCTGTTCCTGGTCATGGAGTACGTCCCCGGCCTGACCCTGCGCGACCTGATCCGCAAGGAAGCGCCGATGTCGCCGGCCAAGGCGCTGGCGATGATCGAGCCGGTGCTCTCCGCGCTGGCCGCCGCCCACGACGCCGGGATCGTGCACCGCGACGTGAAGCCCGAGAACGTCCTCCTCGCCGACGACGGCCGCGTCAAGGTGGCCGACTTCGGCCTCGCCCGCGCGATCAACTCCGAGACCCAGCACACCGCGACCGGCGGCGTGCTGATCGGCACCGTCTCCTACCTCTCCCCCGAGCTCGTGGTGAACGGCAAGGCCGACGCCCGCGCCGACGTGTACGCCGCCGGCGTGCTGATCTACGAGATGCTCACCGGCCACAAGCCGCACCAGGCCGACAGCCCGATCCAGGTCGCCTACAAGCACGTCCACGAGGACATCCCCGCTCCCTCGGCGAGCACCCGCGGCATCCCGCCGTACGTCGACGCGCTGGTCGCCCGCGCCACCGCCCGCGACACCGCCCTGCGTCCCGCCGACGCCCGCGTCCTGCTCCACCAGGTACGCCGGGTCCGCAACGCCCTCGACCACGGCGTGGTCAGCGACCCCGACCTGCTCGCCGACCTGACCCCCACCAGCCCGATCGGTGGCGGCCGGACGCCCACCGGCGAGCTGCCCGCCCAGATCATCGAGCCGCAGGACCTCGCCGAGATCGCCGACTGGGACGGCGGCGTCTACGACCAGGAGCGCGACGTCAGCGTCGTACCCCCGCCCCCGACCGGTCCCGCGCCCGCCGGTTCGCCCGGCACCACCTCCGGCGCGACGGCACTCGCGTCGCGGCAAGGTGATGCTGGTCGTCGTGCTCCTGCTCGCCCTGCGTGGCGGGCCTCGGGCGGCTGGTACTTCGGGGTCGCCCGCTACACCTCCACGCCGAGCGTGCTCAGCCTCACCGAGCCGGCCGCCCGCGTGAAGCTCGACCACGCCGGGCTCGACCTCAAGGTCGAGGACCAGGCGTACTCCGAGACCGTCCGGAAGGGCCTCGTCGTCTCCACCGACCCCGCCCCCGGCGACCGGGTGCTCAAGAACGGCACCGTCGGCGCCGTCATCTCGCTCGGCCCCGAGCGCCACAAGGTGCCCGACGTACGCAACCAGACCCTCGACGACGCCCAGCAGGCGCTCGACGACGTCCAAGCTGGCGTACGGCGGCGACACCGAGCGCTACGACGAGAAGATCGCCAAGGGGCGCGTGATCAGCACCGACCCCGCACCCGGCACCTCGCTGCGCCGCAACGCCGCCGTCGGCGTCGTGGTCAGCAAGGGACCGCGCCCGATCAAGATCCCCGACTTCACCGGCAAGCCCGCCGAGGCTGCCCAGCAGGCGCTGGAGAAGCGCGGCTTCAAGGTGAAGACGACCGAGGTGAACGACGACACCGTGCCGAAGGGCCGGATCATCACGCAGAGCCCCGACTCCGGCACCGGCCAGAAGGGCGACGTGATCTCGCTCGTCGTCTCCAAGGGCCCGGTGATGGTCGAGGTGCCCAACGTGGTCGGCATGGGCCTCGACGCCGCCACGCAACGGCTCGAGGACGCCGGATTCGTGGTCACCGTGCGTCACTCGAGCATGTACATCGGCGTGCAGTACGTCGTCGCGACCGATCCCGGCCGCGGCACGTCGGCGCCCAAGGGCAGCACGGTCATCGTCAGCATCGTCTGAGCCCGTGCCCCCTCCCGGCGGGACCGGGACCCGCCTCCACTTCGATCACCAGCCACTTCCGTCACTCCAGTCACACTGGTAACGTCGAAGGCTGCCCCTGTCCGTCCACCGACGGAGGACCGCGTGAACCTTCCCCTCCCCATCCCCGCCTCGCCGCACACCTCGCCGGACTGATCACCGTCGCGACCGCCGCGACCCTGGTGCCCGCCGCCGCCGAGGCCAGTGCCTGGCCCGGCCACCCCGACCGCACGATCGTGCAGCACAGGGTCGTCCCCGGTGAGACCGCGACCGGTCTCGCCGTCCGCTACCACGCCTGGACCGCCGAGCTGCTCCGCCTGAACCGCCTCGGTTCGACGGGCGTCATCTACCAGGGGCAGGTGCTCCGGATCCCCGTGGTCGTCTCCGCGTGGCGCAAGGCGCACGGCCAGGCCCCGAAGCCGGCGACCAGGCCGGCCAAGCCGGCCACGAAGCCCGCCAAGCACCGCCACCACCGGCACACGCACAAGCAGAAGCACCACCCGCTGCCGCTGCTGACGCACACGGCGACGCCGAAGCGCGGCTGGCTGGACGCCGACCTGACCCGCGACCAGGTGCGCAGCCTGGTCACCCGGATGGCGCAGCACTACGGCGTCTCCAAGAGCCTGGCCCTGGCCATCGCCTGGCAGGAGTCGGGCTGGCAGCAGCGCCGGATCTCCAGCGCCGGCGCCATCGGCGTGATGCAGGTGATGCCGGACACCGGCCGCTGGATGCGCTGGTACGCCGGGCGCACGCTGCGCCTGCGCGACACCCACGACAACATCCAGGCCGGCGTGCTCACGCTGCGCATCCTCCGGGCCTGGACCCGCTACGACAACAACGCGATCGCGGCGTACTACCAGGGCCTCGGCGCGGTGCGGAAGCACGGCTACTTCCGCGACACCAAGCAGTACGTCCGCTCGGTGCGCGGCATCCAGCACCGCCTCATCCACACCGGCAGCCCGATCTAGGACATCGCCGGGCACGACCTAGGCTGCGCGCATGGCCCAGGCACCGCGCACGTCCCGGGTCACGCTCCTCGCCACGCTGGCCCTGCTGGCGATCACGGCGAGCTGGGGATCGACGTTCTTCCTCATCCACGACCTGCTCGACCGGGTCCCGGTGCTGGACTTCCTGGCGGTGCGCTTCACCATCGCCTCGGTCGCGCTGCTGCTGCTGTCCCCGCGGGCGATCGGTCGGCTGTCCCGCGAACGACGGCGGCAGGCGCTGGTGCTCGGCGGGCTGTACGGCGTCGCGCAGATCCTCCAGACGGCCGGTCTCGCGCACACGGCGGCCAGCATCTCGGGCTTCATCACCGGGATGTACGTCGTCGCCACTCCCCTGTTCGCAGCGGTGCTGCTGCGCTCCCGGATCGGCGCGATGACCTGGCTGGCCGTGCTGCTCGCGATGGCCGGGCTCGGCGTACTCACCCTCGGCGACGTGTCCTCCGGCCTGGGTCTGGGGTACGGCGAGGCGCTGACCCTGGTCGCCGCGCTCATCTACGCGCTGCACATCGTCGGCCTCGGCGCCTGGTCGGACTCGCGCGACGCCCTGGGCATGGCGATCCTCCAGTGCCTGGTGATCGCGGTGATCTGCCTGGTCGCCGCGGCCCCGAACGGGATCGTGCTGCCGGACCGGGCCGGCGACTGGCTCGCGATCGTCTACATGGCGCTGGTCGCCGGCGCGGCCGCGCTGCTCGGCCAGACCTGGGCGCAGGCACACCTGCCGCCCACCCGGACCGCGATCATCATGAGCATGGAGCCGGTCTTCGCGGCGCTCTTCGCCGTGCTGCTGGGCGGCGAGTCCGCGACGCTGCGGATGCTGCTGGGCGGCGCGCTGGTGCTCGCCGCGATGCTGATCGTCGAGCTGGTGCCCCGGCGGCACATCGAGGCGGAGGTCCCGCACATCGCAGTCTGATATCGGATCGTGGATATCAGTACCGGCATCCGGACGCCGCACCTAGCCTCGACCACATGGTCGTTGTGATGGCTCCGGGTGCCACCGAGGAGCAGATCGCGCGCGTCACCGAGCGGGTCGAGGAGACGGGCGGGCAGGCGTTCGTCAGCCGCGGCGTGACCCGCACGATCATCGGCCTGGTCGGCGACATCGAGTCCTTCCACGGCCTCAACCTGCGCGGCATGCCCGGGGTCCAGGACGTCTACCGGATCTCCGACCCCTACAAGCTGGTCAGCCTCCAGCACCACCCCGAGCGCTCGACCGTGCACGTCGGCCGCGAGGGCCACGAGGTCGCGATCGGCCCGGACACGTTCACCTTCATCGCCGGGCCGTGCGCCGTCGAGACGGCCCAGCAGACGCTCGAGGCGGCCGAGATGGCCAAGGCCGCCGGCGCCCGGCTGCTGCGCGGCGGTGCGTTCAAGCCGCGGACCTCGCCGTACGCCTTCCAGGGGCTCGGCGTGAAGGGCCTCGAGATCCTCTCCGACGTGCGCGAGGTGACCGGCCTGCCGATCGTCACCGAGATCGTCGACGCCCGCGACGTGAAGATCGTCGCCGAGCACGCCGACATGCTCCAGGTCGGCACCCGCAACATGGCCAACTTCGGGCTGCTGCAGGCCGTCGGCGAGGCCGGCAAGCCGGTGCTGCTCAAGCGCGGCATGACCTCGACGATCGAGGAGTGGCTGATGGCGGCGGAGTACGTCGCCCAGCGCGGCAACCTCGACGTGGTCCTCTGCGAGCGCGGCATCCGCACCTTCGAGCCGAGCACCCGCAACACCCTCGACATCTCGGCCGTGCCCGTCGTACAGGCGACCAGCCACCTGCCGATCATCGTCGACCCCTCGCACGCCGGCGGGCGCCGCGACCTCGTCGTACCCCTCTCCCGGGCGGCCATCGCCGTCGGCGCCGACGGCGTCATCGTCGACGTCCACCCCGACCCGGAGAACGCCCTGTGCGACGGCCCGCAGGCGCTCTTCGGCGCCGAGCTGCGCGCGCTCGCCCAGGCCGTGCGCCAGCTGCCGAAAGCCGTGGGTCGGCGCTGACCCGAGGCCCTAGATTGGGGCATGGCACCGCACAGCATCCCCGAGGGCCTGGTCGTCGAGCTCTCCCGCGCCAAGGTCCTCCCCGGCGCGAGCGACGAGGCCGACCGCTGGATGACGATGCTCGACGAGCGGGTCGACGAGTGCGTGGCCACCCTCGACCGCGAGCGGATGGCCGTCGAGATCGTCTTCCGGCTCCACGAGGACGGCCAGGACTACCTCTACTGGGTGGCCATCCGCGGTGAGGGCGGGGCCGACCTCCAGTCGTCCACCCACCAGATCGACCTCGACCACCAGGCCCAGGCGGCGCGCACCAAGGCCCCGGGCTGGGTCGAGGCCGAGCCCCAGGTGCTGATGCTCCCCGAGCCCGTCCGGGAGGCGGTGCTCGCCTGGGCGCTGCGCGATCCGGATAGTCCGATGCATCGGACCCTTCGCGAGCTCGAAGGGTCCATTCATCGGACTATCCGGTCTTGAGGATCTCCGCCAGCACCTTGGCGGCCTGCTCGACCGAGCCGCGGTCGACGTCGAGGTGGGTGAGCATCCGGACCTTGGTGGGGCCGACGGCGCCGACGAGGACGCCCTGCTCCTTCGCGGCGGCGACCACGGCGGGGGCGTCGGGTACGTCGACGACGACGATGTTGGTCTCCGTGAGCGCGGGGTCCATGCCGCAGGCCTCGGCGAGCAGCTTCGCGTGCTCGTGGTCCTCGGCGAGGCGGTCGACGTGGTGGTCGAGCGCGTAGAGCGCGGCCGCGGCGAGTACGCCGACCTGGCGCATGCCGCCGCCCATCCGCTTGCGGCAGTACGCGCGCCTCGGCGACCTGGTCGGCCGAGCCCATCATCACCGAGCCGATCGGGGCGCCGAGTCCCTTGGAGAAGCAGACCGCCATCGTGTCGGCGACCGCGCCGTACGACGCCAGCGGCGTGCCGGTCGCGACGTGGGCGTTCCAGATGCGCGCGCCGTCGACGTGTACGCCGCAGCCGAGGTCGTCCGCCAGCGTGCGCAGCTCCTCGAGATCGGCGAGCGGGAGCACCGTCCCGCCGGCGAAGTTGTGGGTGTTCTCCACCGAGATCGCGGTGGTGCGCACGAAGAACGGGCCCATGTCGGCGGCGTACATCGACCGGATCGCCTCGAGGTCGATCTGGCCGTCCTCGCGGATCCAGGTGCGCGAGGTGATCCCGGTGAGCGCGCCGTGCGCGCCGAGCTCGGCCCGCAGGATGTGCGCGCGCGACTCGCAGAGGACCTCCTGGCCCGGCCCGACCAGCGCGGCCAGGGCGAGCACGTTGGCCATCGACCCGGTCGGCGTGAACAGCGCCGCCTCGAAGCCGAACAGGCCGGCCACCCGGTCCTGGAGCTCGGCGACGGTCGGGTCCTCGCCGTAGACGTCGTCGCCCACCTCGGCGTGCGCCATGGCCTGGCGCATGCCCTCGGTCGGCTTGGTGACGGTGTCGGAGCGCAGGTCGATCATGAGCCGAGCCTAGAACCCGACGTTCACTGCAGCAGGTCGGGCGTCTGCCAGTCCTTGCCGAGCACGTGGTGGTCGACGAACGCGAGCACGGTCTGGTACCAGACCTTCGCGTGCTGCGGCGTGAGGATCCAGTGGTTCTCGGTCGGGAAGTAGAGGAACTTGTGCGGCATCTCCCCGTCGGCCGACTCCGCGCGATCGGCGAGCTCGGACCACAGCCGCAGCGCCTCCCCGATCGGGACCCGGTAGTCGTTGTCGCCGTGGATGACCAGCATCGGCGTGCTGATCGCGTCGGCGTGCAGGTGCGGGCTGTTGGCCTGCTGCATCTCCGGCGTCATCTCGCGCGCCCAGTACCAGGGCGCGTCGGTGGTCGGCCCGAACTGGTCGAGCGCCCACAGGCTCGCGTGGGTGACGATCGCCTTGAACCGGTCGGTGTGCCCGGCGACCCAGTTGGCCATGTAGCCGCCGAACGAGCCGCCCATCGCGGCGGTGCGGGTCTCGTCGATGTCGGCGCGCTGCGACGGCCGCGTCGGTGGCGGCCATCAGGTCGGTGTACGGCGCGTCGCCCCAGTTGCCCCAGCCGCGGCGGATGAACTCCAGCCCGTAGCCGGTGGACAGCGCCGGGTCGGGCAGCAGCACGGCGTACCCCTGCGCGACGGCCAGCCACGGGTTCCAGCGCCACGACCACGCGTTCCACGACCCGAGCGGGCCGCCGTGGATCCACAGCAGCATCGGGGCCGGGCTCGCCGGCGAGGCGTCGTCGGGCAGCGCCAGCCACGAGCGCACGCGGGTGCCGTCGCTCGGCCGTGGTCTCGACCTCCTCGAGCCGGCCGGGCAGCTCGGGCGTCGCGCTCGGGCCGCGGCAGCGGCTCGGAGTCCTGGTCGGGGGTGGTCGCGTCGAGACGGACCGGCCGGAACGGCTCGGCGTACGACGTGCGCATCGCGTAGACGTGGCGGCCGTCGGGCGAGACCTGTACGTCGGAGTAGGTGAAGGCGTCGGCCGTCAGCCGGGTGAACTCGCCGCTGGCGACGTCGAGCCGGAACACCGGCGCGCGGCCGTCCTCGTCGGCCGACGAGCACGATCGCCGAGCCGTCGGGGGTCCACTCCAGCGAGCTCGCGGGCCAGTGGTCCCAGTCGCCGGTGAGGTCGCGGACCGACCCGTCGTCGCGGGAGTAGACGGCACAGCCGCCGGTCGCCCGGGTCGTGCGGCGTGGAGCGCACCTCGCGGACCAGCGCGATCGACCGGCCGTCGGGGCTGAAGCTCGGGCCGCCGTACTCGCTCTCCGACGTCGTCGAGCGCGATGGTCAGGTCACCGCTGGCGACGTCGATGAGGGCCAGGGCGTAGCGCAGTCCGCCGCGCTCGCGCAGCGCCCAGGTCGTGGCGACGGTCGAGCCGTCGGGGCTCACGTCGTACTCCCCCTCGACGAGCGCCCGGCCCGGCTCGGGGGTCAGGTCGGTCAGGTCCAGCTTCGGCTCGTCGCCGGGTCCCTCGGCGTCGGCCAGCGTGCCGGCGAACAGGCGGGGCGCGTCCGGGCCGAGGTCGTGGTCCCAGAACCGCACCGGCACCTGCTCGTGCAGGATCGCGGAGACCTTCTTCTCCTTGCGCTCCTTGCGCTTCGCGGCCTCGGCGTCGTGGCTGTCGGAGGACGGGAACGTCTTCGAGGCGAGTACGACGGTGCCGGCGTCCGGATGCGACCTCGACGTGGTCGACCCCGCCGGGCCTGCTGCGCCACGACCCGGGCCTCGCCGCCACCGGCGGGCAGCAGCCAGAGCAGCGACACCTCCTCGTCGTCCTCGACGGCCGGGTCCGGGACGCGCCGAGGTGAACAGCAGCGAGCCGTCCGGCAGGAACGCCGCCCCGCCCTCGCCCTTGGCGCTGCGGGTCAGCCGCCGGGCCGGTCGCTCGCCGGCGGGGTCGACCTCCCAGAGGGCGGTGACCCACTTGGTGCGCTTCGGGTTCAGCGTCTGCACGGCGGTGACCAGGCGGGTCCCGTCGGGCGACAGGGTCAGCCCCGCGCCGCGCGGCAGGTCGACGTAGCCGTCGAGGTCGTGGAAGGGAGTGGAGCCGGAAGCGGGGGCCGGTGCCGAGTCAGTCACCCCTTCTACCTATCACGACCCCCTATGCCGCCGACCGGGCAGTTTCGGTGGCCCCCAGCACGCTGACCGGGCAGGAATGGTTGGTCAGAACGCAGCGAGAGGGCAGTTCTGGCCAACCAGAACTGCCCTCTCGGCGTACTCGCGCCAACCAGAAGTGCCCTCTCGGCGGGGCTTCAGGCGACCGCGGTCTGCGACGGAGTCCGCCGAGGCCGCCGGCTCCAGCGCGAGGGCGAGGATCTCGCCCACGTCGGCGACCGGGCGTACGTCGAGCTGCTCGAGCACCTCGGCGGGTACGTCGTCCAGGTCGGGCTCGTTGCGCTGCGGGATGAACACCGTCTTCAACCCGGCGCGCTGGGCGGCGAGCAGCTTCTGCTTCACCCCGCCGATCGGCAGCACCCGGCCGTTCAGGGTCACCTCGCCGGTCATGCCCGACGTCGGAGCGGACCGGCCGTCCGGACGCCAGCGACGACAGCGCGGTCACCATGGTGACGCCCGCGGACGGGCCGTCCTTGGGCACCGCACCGGCCGGCACGTGCAGGTGCAGCGCGCGGTCGAGCGACTCGGCGTCGACACCGTGCTCGGCGCCGTGCGAGCGGAGGTAGGACAGCGCGATCTGCGCCGACTCCTTCATCACGTCACCGAGCTGGCCGGTCAGGGTGAGGCCGCGCTCGCCCTCCATCGCGGTCGCCTCGATGAACAGCACGTCACCGCCGGTGCCGGTCACGGCCAGGCCGGTCGCGACACCCGGGACCGCCGTACGCTCCGCGGACTCCGGCAGGAACCGCGGCCGTCCGAGGAAGTCGCGCAGGTTGTCGCCGTCGACCGCGACCACCGAGTCCTCGGTGGAGGCGAGCCGGGTCGCGACCTTGCGCAGCACCTTGGCGATCGCCCGCTCCAGCTGTCGTACGCCGGCCTCGCGGGTGTACTCCCCCGCCATCTGGCGCAGCGCCTCGTCGGAGATCGTCACCTCGTCCTCGTCCAGCGCGGCCCGGGAGAGCTGCCGCGGCAGCAGGTGGGTGCGCGCGATGGCGACCTTGTCGTCCTCGGTGTAGCCGTCGAGGGTGACGACCTCCATCCGGTCGTAGAGCGCCGCCGGGATCGTGTCGGCCACGTTGGCGGTCGCCAGGAACAGCACGTCGGACAGGTCGAGGTCGACCTCGAGGTAGTGGTCGCGGAAGGTGTGGTTCTGCGCCGGGTCGAGCACCTCGAGCAGCGCCGCCGCCGGGTCGCCGCGGTAGTCCGCGCCGACCTTGTCGATCTCGTCGAGCAGCACGACCGGGTTCATCGAGCCGGCCTCGGAGATGGCGCGGACGATGCGGCCGGGCAGCGCCCCGACGTACGTACGCCGGTGCCCGCGGATCTCGGCCTCGTCGCGCACACCGCCGAGGGAGACCCGGACGAACTTCCGCCCGAGCGTCCGCGCCACGGACTCACCCAGCGAGGTCTTGCCGACACCGGGAGGGCCGACGAGCGCCAGCACGGCACCGGACCCACGACCGCCGACGACCTCCATGCCGCGCTCGGCACGGCGGGAGCGCACGGCGAGGTACTCGACGATCCGGTCCTTCACGTCGTCCAGCCCGTGGTGGTCGGCGTCGAGGATCTCGCGGGCACCGGCGATGTCGGTGGAGTCCTCGGTGCGGACGTTCCAGGGCAGCTCGAGCACGGTGTCCAGCCAGGTGCGGATCCACCCGGACTCGGGGCTCTGGTCGCTCGCGCGCTCCAGCTTGCCGACCTCGCGCAGCGCGGCCTCGCGGACCTTCTCGGGCAGGTCGGCGCTCTCGACGCGGGTCGCGGTAGTCGTCGGCACCCTCGGGCTCGTCCTCGCCGAGCTCCTTGCGGATCGCGGCGAGCTGCTCGCGGAGCAGGAACTCGCGCTGCCGCTTGTCCATGCCCTCGCGGACGTCGTTCTGGATCTTCTCGGTCACGTCGAGCTCGGCGAAGTGCTCGCGCGCCCACTCCAGGACACGCGTCAGGCGCGCGTCGATGTCGGGGGTCTCGAGCAGCTCGCGCTTCTGCTCGTCGGTGAGGTACGGCGCGTAGCCGGCCATGTCGGCCAGCTGCGAGGGGTCGTTGACCCGCTGGACGGAGTCGATGACCTGCCAGGCGTTGCGCCGCTGGAGGATCGCGACCACGACGCGCTTGTACTCCTCGGCGAGCTCGCGGACGTGCTCGGTGACCGGCCCCTCGTCCACGGTCTCGGCCTCGACCCACAGGGCCGCGCCGGTGCCGGGCACGCCGGAGCCGATGCGCACGCGCTCACCGGCACGCAGCACGGCGGCGCGGGCGCCGCCGGGAAGTCGGCCGACCTGCTCGACGGTGGCGATCACGCCGTGGGTCGGGTAGCGGTCGGAGAGGCGCGGAGCGAGCAGCAGCGCGCTCGTCGGAGCCGGCCTGGGCGGCCTCGATGACCGGGCGGGCGTCGCCGTCGAGCTCGACGGGCACGACCATGCCGGGCAGCACGACCAGGTCGGGAACGGACAGCAGCGGAAGGGAGATGACGTCGGACATGGATCCTCGATTCTTGAGTCTGCTGAACTCAACTTCGATTCGAGGAGCAGTGTTCCCGGGGCCGTGTCCGCTGAGGGCGAACGCCGGTCATCGGCGGTGGGGACGCGTTCCCCACGATGCGCAGCGCCAGGGCGCCGCGACTCCGAGGTGGACGTCCGGAGGCGCGCGCCTCGCAGGCCGCGCCTGAGCCGGGCGACGCCCGCCCGGCCGTACGGCGCTCAGCAGCGTTGCGTGGTCAACGCTGCTCGAGCACCTCGACGACCTCGACCACGTCAGCCTGTGCGGCAATCCAGGTCTCACCGTTCCAGTAACGGTGCTGACGGGCGTTGTCCGGGTCGCGGTACCAGCCAGGGGGCCGATCGTCCATGTAGCTCTGCTCTGTCCATCCAGGGCGACGGAGCGCCCGCGGGGGGTCACCTAGTGCGATCACTTACCACTCCCGAGAGCCGTGGCTCTCAACGTGCGAAGAAGTCGCGTCCGTGGAGGAAGTCGGTCGGGTGCGACGGACGCTGCGCGCGCACCCGACCCCGCGGGACTAGAGAATCGCCTTGTTCAGGATGGCCTTGTTGAGGATGGCCTTGTTCAGGATCGCCTTGTTGAGGATCGCCTTGTTCAGGATGGCCTTGTTCAGGATCGCCTTGTTGCGTGGGCGCCTTGGCGCTGGCGGCGGAGGCGGCCGGGACGGCGAAGCCGACGGCGGCGATGGCGGCGGTCGCAACGACAGCGGCGGCCTTGACGCGAATCCGTGACATCTGGACTCCAGAGGGATAGGTGGGGCGGGGTGCGCAATTCGTATCTCCGACCCAAGGTGGACGGGGATAGTCATTACGGACTATTTTCGGGTGCGCGTTTCGGAAATTTCGACCTTCATAGGTCTAAAACCGACATGGTTTTTTCTCCCCGATCCCCACCGTTTCGTGAATTCGAGGGGCTGACGGCACGGGCACCGCGGGACTAGCGTTCCGCGAGTGAGACGCGTGCCCCACGAGAACGTCGCGACCGTCCTGGTCGATCCGCGCGCGCTCGCCGACCTCGAGCTGGCCCTGATGCCGCTCGACCTGCGCGTGTGGCCGGTGCGCACCGCGCCGATCAGCGAGGACGGCCCCCGGCTGGCCTTCCAGATCCGGAACCGGCTGGTCACCGCGCACCGCGGCGAGTGGGACCTCGCCGCCGACTGGACGCCGGTGTGGATCGGCTTCGGCATCACCTGGCACAACGGCGACGAGCCGCTGCCCTGGCAGGCGCACAAGGAGCTGTGGCGTGCGCTGGACTCCTTCGCCGAGCACGTGCGCTTCCACCGGCGGCTGGGCGGCGTACGGCGCCTGCCGTGGCCCGAGGACGTGTACCGCTAGCCGGACAGACACGTCTCACGAGTCTTCGCCAAAAGCGACACGATCCGCTCCGGACCCGGCACACTGGGCCGCGCATTCAATCTCGGAGGACGGAGCACCATGTCGAGTGCCATCAAGAAGATCGCCGCAGCCACAGCCGTGACCCTGGTCGCGGGGCTCGGGCTGGCCGGGTCACCGGGCAGCGCCACCGCAGCCACCGGAGGGTTCTGCGAGGGCCAGTCAGCGCCCGCGAACACCGACCCGTCGAACCAGGCACCCGTGCCGGCCAACGACACGGTCAACGCCCTGGCCGGCACGCTGACCACCATCAAGGTCCTGGCCAACGACACCGACCCCGACGGGGACAGGCTGTACCTCGAGAACGCCTCCTCGCCGCGCCGGGGCGAGATCTGCGTGCAGCGCAACGGCACCATCGAGTTCCTGGCCGACGGCAGCCGCAGCAACTACGTCTCGACGTTCACCTACGGCGTGACCGACGGCGACCGCTACCGCACCGCGACGGTCACCGTGAACGTCCAGGGCCTCCAGCCGATGCGGCCCGACGCTCAAGAAGCGGCTGATCCTCAAGAAGCACAGCCACAAGGTCGAAGCAGCGCGCCGGTCGTCTCGTTCACCAACCCGAACCCCAAGCGCATGCTGCTCCTGGCCGGCAACCCCAAGAAGGAGAACCCCAGCGTCCAGCACTTCGTCTACCCGGGCCGCACCTTCACCTTCTCCACGAAGGAGCGCCGCCTGGCCTACATCACGGTGCTGGCGCCGAAGAACAGCGACACGATCTGCATCGTGAACCAGGGTCTGCTCAACACCGCAACGGTCACCTGAGCGCGCAGTACATCGGGGCCACGCTCTCCTTCGGCAGGGCGCAGCACGCCGAGGCAGCGAAGAAGGTCTGGGCTCGCCGCTGACGTCACGACGAGCGCCGCCACGCGTCCCGCGCGGGACGCGTGGCGGAGTGCTCGGTCGAGGTCGCGGAAGAAGCATCCGGTCAGGTGTCCACCCGCGACCGTCAGGGTGGCGTTGCCCGAGCCGGGCGACCATGCCGCCGACCTCGGCGTGCGCGTCGTAGCGCAGCGATCGTGGAGCCGGTCGTGGTGTCCGGCGAGGCTGACGTCCAGGTCGACCTCGAGCCGACCGAACCGTCCTCGCCCGCCGATGCGGACGCGCAGCTGCGAGCCGGAGCACCCGTCGTGGATGGAGAAGTCCCCGCGATAGGTGTCGGCCACCGGCCCGACCCGGGCGGCCAGCGTCGCGGCGTACCGTCCCGGCGCCACGGGACCAGGGCCTCGCAGCCGGGGATGGCTGCGCGCAGCACGTCACGGTCGTGCAGGCCGGCCCACACGTGCTCGACCTCAGCCTGGACCTGTCGCTCTCCGGTGAACCGCATGGTGGCCTCCCTCGCCGCCGACACCTCGTCGTGTCAGGACAAGGAGACCCCACGAGCGCCTGCGCAGGGCATCCCCCTGGAGACTGACTTTCGGGTCCGGCGCCTCGTCCTCGAGGACGAGGCAGGTCTGCCCTCAGACGTTGCCGATGACGCGGGTGATGGTGATGCGTACGGCGACCCGCTCCGGGTTCTCGCGCGGCTGGCGGTAGCGCTCCGCGTAGCGGCGTACGGCGTCGGCCACCGACTCCGGGTCGTCGAGCACCTCGGCCGTCCCCTCGACCGTCGACCAGCGGCCGCGGTCGACCTGGCACACCGCCACCCGTGGGTCGCGACGCAGGTTGGCCACCTTCTGCGAGCGGCCCGAGGTGATGCCGAAGGCGAGGCCGGCGTCGGGATCGACCACGATGCCCATGGGTACGACGTGCGGGGAGCCGTCGGGCTTCAGCGAGGTCACCGTGCAGTGGTGCTTCTCGCGCCAGAACTCGAGGTGCTCGCCGTCCAGCGTAGTAGCGAGCGGCGTCACGCGTGGCGGAGCATCTCGGCGACGAGGAAGGACAGCTCGAGGGACTGCACCCGGTTCAGGCGCGGGTCGCAGACCGACTCGTAGCGGTCGGCCAGGTCGGCCTCGTTGAGCTCCTCGCCACCGCCGACGCACTCGGTGACGTCGTCGCCGGTGAGCTCGACGTGCAGGCCACCGGGCCAGGTGCCGACCGAGCGGTGCACGTCGAAGAAGCCCTGGACCTCCTCGATCACGTCGTCGAAGCGTCGGGTCTTGTAGCCCGAGGACGCCTCGAAGGTGTTGCCGTGCATCGGGTCGCAGACCCAGGCGACCTGGACGCCGGCGGCGTCGACCTTCTCGAGCAGGTTCGGCAGTGCCTCGCGGATCTTGCCGGCGCCCATGCGCGTGATGAAGGTCAGTCGGCCGGGCTCGTTGGTCGGGTTGAGCTTGCCGGCGAGCGCGATCGCGTCGTCGGGGCTCGTGGTCGGGCCGAGCTTGACGCCGATCGGGTTCTGGATGTGGCTGAGCAGCTCGACGTGGGCACCGTCGAGCTGGCGGGTGCGCTCGCCGATCCAGACGAAGTGGCTGGAGACGTCGTACGGCAGCTGGGTGCGGCTGTCGATGCGGGTCATCGCGTGCTCGTACTCGAGGATCAGCGCCTCGTGGCTGGAGTGGAAGTCGACCCGGTGGAACTCGTCGGGGTCGGCGCCGATCGCCTTCATGAAGGTCAGCGCGCGGTCGATCTCGGCGGCCATCTGCTCGTAGCGGCGGCCCACCGTCGGAGCCGAGCACGAAGTCGGTGTTCCAGGTGTGCACCTGGCGCAGGTCGGCGTACCCACCGGTGACGAAGGCGCGCACGAGGTTCAGGGTCGCGGCCGACGCGTGGTAGACCTCCACGAGCCGCTGCGGGTCGGGGATGCGCGAGGCCTCGTCGAAGTCGAAGCCGTTGACCGCGTCGCCGCGGTAGGCCGGCAGGGTGACGCCGTTGCGGGTCTCGAAGTCCGAGGAGCGCGGCTTGGCGTACTGGCCGGCGAGACGGCCCAGCTTCACGACGGGCACGGACGCGGCGTACGTCAGCACGACGGCCATCTGCAGCAGCACGCGCAGCTTGTTGCGGGTGTTGTCCGCGGTCACGCCGTCGAAGGTCTCGGCGCAGTCGCCGCCCTGGAGCAGGAAGGACTCGCCCTTGGCGACCGCGCCGAGCTTCTGCTTCAGCGCGTCGCACTCACCGGCAAAGACCAGCGGCGGCATCTTGCGGAGGCGGGCGACGGCGGCGTCGACCGCAGCCACGTCGGGGTACGACGGCTGCTGGGCCGGCCCCATCGCGTGCAGCGACGCCAGGTCAGGAACGGATGCGGACACCGGACCATGCTACGGCTGGGACCTCACCGCACCGGAATCGCGTACGCCGGGTGATCAGCCGGCCAGGTGGTCGACGTCGTCGAAGGTGCTCGTGGTGCCGGTCGCGCGGTTGACGAAGTACGTCACCACCCAGAGCGCGACGCCGAGGGCGAGCAGGCCCGCGGCGATCTTGTACTGGATCATGTCGGCCTCCAGCCGGGCCCACGGGCCGAGCAGGTAGAGGCACGGCGATGGCGCCGAGCACGGGACGACGGTGGGTGCCTTGAACCCGCCCGGGCGGCCGGGCTCGCGTCGCAGGACCAGCACGGCGACGTTGACGACCGAGAAGACCGCGAGCAGCAACAGGGCCGTCGTGCCGGAGAGCGCCGCGACGACCGAGTTCTCGGCCTGGAGCCGGACCACCACGATGAGCCCCAGCGCGAGCACGGTGGTGAACACGATGGCCGCCCACGGCGAGCGCCGGGTCGGGAGCACCTTGCCGAGGCCGCGCGGGAGCACGCCCTGGTTGGCCATGCCGTAGATCAGCCGGCTCGCCATCAGCATGTTGATCAGCGCGGTGTTCGCGACCGCGAAGACCGTCATGAACGGGAAGACCTTGTCGATCGGGATGTCCGGCGCGCCGACGCGTACGACGTCGAGCAGGATCCCGGCCTCCGGGTTGGTCGGGGTGGCGATGTCGCCGGCGGGGATCACGGCGACGACGGAGACCGCCACCAGCATGTAGATGATGACCGCGATGCCGAGGCCGGTGAACATCATCCGCGGGAAGATCTTCTCCGGGTTCTTCGTCTCCTCGACCATGTTGACCGAGTCCTCGAAGCCGACCATCGAGAAGAACGCGATCGCCGTGGCGATCGTGACCGCCGCGAACAGCCCCTTCTCCTCGGGGTTCTCGAAGACCGTGATGCGGCTGAGGTCGGAGTCGCCGCCGCCGATCGCGACGAAGCCGATCACGATGACGATCGCCAGCGCGGCCATCTCGATCAGGGTGAGCAGCACGTTGAACTTCACGCTCTCCCCCACGCCGCGCAGGTTGATCAGCGCGAGCAGCACCATGAACGCGAGCGCCACGACGAGCGTCGCGCCGTCACCGGTCGGGACCGCGTCGATGCCCTCGTTGAGCCCGACCAGCAGGTTGCTGGCGAGCAGGCCCGACGAGGTGGAGGCGCTGGTGATGCCCGAGCAGACGACGGTGAAGGCGACCAGGAAGGTGATGAAGTGCACGCCGAACGCCTTGTGCGTGTAGAGCGCGGCGCCGGCGGCCTGGGGGTACTTGCAGACCAGCTCGAGGTAGGAGAACGCGGTCAGCGTGGCCACGATGAACGCGACCAGGAACGGCAGCCAGGCGACGCCGCCGACCTGTCCGGCGATGCGGCCGGTGACGGCGTACACACCGGCTCCGAGGATGTCGCCGACGATGAACAGCAGCAGCAGCCCCGGTCCCATCACCCGCTTGAGATCGGGCTCCGGCCCGTTGACGTCCCGCTCTTCGGTGGTTGCGGACATGCGGGGCCTCCCGGGATGGATGTCCCGTCATGGTGGCCTATTCCGGACTTGCCGGTCCAGATTGGATGTCGGCGACAACCACGCAGCCGCTCAGCGGACCTCGCAGTCGACGGGGTCCTTGCAGCTGCGCAGCCGGTGGTCCTCGATCAGGGTCCCGGCCGCGTCGTAGGCCCGGACGCGGGCGATCGCCGAGGGCACCGTCGCCCAGAACAGCGTGTTGCCGGGGCTGAGCTCGCCGGCGCTGAACTGCGCCTCGACCTGTGAGCCGTTGACGAGGTCGACGAGCACGCGGGCGGTGGACGTTCCGTGGAACCCGCCGATGAGCGTGCCGCTCCAGGCGTGGTCGGAGAAGTCGTCGCCGGTGAACAGCTCCATCTCTGCACCTGGCTTCAGGAAGTGCTCGGTGCCCAGGCCGTAGAGGTAGTAGAACTTCCCGTTCGTGGCCTTCGCCAGCACGACGGGCGAGCACGGATCGCCGGCCTGGCTGCGCTTGCTGCCCTGGCAGCCCAGCCACGCCGGGCCGGAGTCCACGACCACCTGGCTGCCCTTGGGGGCGTTGAACTGGTAGGCGCGCTGCGGCTTCGACGTGGCGAGGTATCCCGGGCCGACCATGGTGTGGAACCCCAGGGGAATCGGGGTCCCGACGATGTGCCAACCCGGCGGGATCCGACGCGCGAGGTCGGGTCCGGGACTCGGCGCGTCGGTGAGTACGACGGTCCCGTCGACCGCGTAGCTCTGGGGGATCTGCCGCAGCACCTTCTTCTCGTACGCCGACAACCCGGTGACCACGTGGTCCTGCCCGGCGGCGTGGACCTTCGCGTCGTGCCGGCCGACCGGGCTCAGCGCGAACCAGACGCCACCGAGCGCGGCCACCACGACGACCGCGGTCACACCGATCGAGAGGCGCTTCGTCGTACGACGACGCCGGGCCAGCCGGTGGATGCGCTCGAGGTCGGGCCCGAGGCCGCCGCGCGCGGAGTCGTCGTCGTGCAGCAGGTGGATCAGCTCGTCGGTGACCATCAGCCCAGCTCCTTCGTGCTCATCAGGTCGGGATGGCGCTCGCGGACCTTCGCCAGCGCGCGCGAGGTGGTGCTCTTGACCGTGCCCAGGCTGATGCCGAGCTCGGCGCTCACCGTGGCCTCGCTGAGGTCCCAGTAGTGGCGGAGCACCAGCACCCGGCGTTCCCGGTCGGTGAGGTCGCTGAGCACCCGGATGATCAGGTCGGTGTCGTCGACCTCGTCCGTCGCCCCCGTCCGGCCGACGCTCGTCGTGCCCGTCGGCGGGGACCTCCTTGAAGTGCCGTCGACGCAGCCGGTCGATGTTGGTGTTGACCAGGGTCCGGCGTGCGAACGAGTACGCCTCGTCCCGGCGGACGCGTCGCCAGGCGGCGTACGTCTTCACCAGGGTGGTCTGCGCGAGGTCCTCGGCGAGGTGCTCGTCACCGCACAGCAGGTAGGCGGTCCACCGCAGCCGGGGCCACGCAGCGACGGCGAACTCGTCGAACTGCGCGTGCCGGTCCCGGTCGTCGCTCACACCCATCACTACGCAGCATGACCCGAAAAGGTTGCGCCGCGTGGCAAGCGGGCTCAGCCGAAGAAGACCTCGGCCTCGGCGTACTCCTCGGGCTCGACGAGCTTGAGCTGGCCGGTGCCCTCGATCAGCGGGACCCGCTCGATCCTGGTGCCGCGCAGCGCCATCATCATGCCGAAGTCGCCGTCGTGCACGGCGTCGATCGCGTGCAGCCCGAAGCGGGTGGCCAGCCACCGGTCGAACGCGGTGGGGGTGCCGCCGCGCTGCACGTGACCGAGTACGACGGCCCGCGCCTCCTTGCCGGTGCGCTGCTCGATCTCGCTGGCCAGCCGGTCGCCGATGCCGCCGAGGCGCACGTGGCCGAACGCGTCCTTCTCGCCGGACACGAGCGTCATGTCGCCGCCCTCGACCGGGACCGCGCCCTCGGAGACGACCAGGATCGGTGAGTAGTGGCTCTCGAAGCGCTGCTCGACCAGCGCGCAGACGGCCTCGATGTCGAACGGCTTCTCGGGGATGAGTACGACGTTGGCCCCGCCGGCGAGACCAGCGTGCAGGGCGATCCAGCCCGCGTGGCGGCCCATCACCTCGACGACGAGCACGCGGTGGTGCGACTCGGCCGTGGTGTGCAGCCGGTCGATCGCCTCCATCGCGATGTTGACCGCGGTGTCGAAGCCGAAGGTGAAGTCGGTGGCGTTGAGGTCGTTGTCGATCGTCTTGGGCACGCCGACGACCTTGACGCCGAGGTCGTGCAGCTTGGTCGCGACGCCGAGGGTGTCCTCGCCGCCGATCGCGACCAGCGCGTCGACGCCGAGGTCGGCGAGGTTCTTCTTGATCTGCTCGACGCCGCCCTCGACCTTGAACGGGTTGGTGCGCGAGGAGCCGAGGATGGTGCCGCCGCGCGGGAGGATGCCGCGCACCTGCGGGATGCCGAGCTCGCTGGTCGTGCCCTCGAGCGGGCCCTTCCAGCCGTCGCGGAAGCCGACGAACTCGAAGCCGTACTCCTTGACGCCCTTGCGGACCACGGCCCGGATGACGGCGTTCAGGCCGGGGCAGTCGCCACCTCCGGTGAGGACTCCGACGCGCATGCGTTCTCCTGGTGAGTTGGTGCGGGTGTCGTATTTGAACGTTCACATGAAACCGTGAACGGCGCGACCGCGTCCAGCCCTCCCCCGCCTCGCCTAGGCTCGCGAGCGCATGAGCATCCTCGCGATCGACGCAGGGACGACGGGCGTGACCGCGCTCGTCGTGACCCCCGAGGGCACCATCGCCGCCCGGGGCTACCAGGAGTTCCGCCAGCACTTCCCCAAGCCGGGCTGGGTCGAGCACGCACCCGAGGAGATCTGGCAGGCGACGCTGGAGGCGGTGCGCGACTGCCTCGAAGGACTGGTCCGGCTCGAAGGACGACCTCAAGGGCATCGGCATCACCAACCAGCGCGAGACGGTGCTGCTCTGGGACCGCGAGACGCTCGGTTCTCCGCGTCGCGCGATCGTGTGGCAGGACCGGCGTACGGCGGACATCTGCCGGCGGCTGCGCGACGAGGGGCACGAGGACCGGGTCACCGAGCTGACCGGGCTGCGCCTCGACCCGTACTTCTCCGGCACCAAGCTGGTCTGGCTGGCCGAGAACGAGCCGAACACGTGGGCCCTGGTCGGCGAGGGGCGCTACGCGATCGGCACCGTCGACTCCTACCTGATCGCGCGGATGACCCGCGGCACCTGGCACATCACCGACGTCTCCAACGCCTGCCGCACGCTGCTGTTCGACCTCGAGTCGGGCGGGTGGTCGCAGGAGCTGTGCGACCTGTTCGGCGTGCCGATGGACGCGCTGCCGGAGATCGTGCCCAACTGGGGCGAGCTCGCGACCACCGACCCGAAGAGCTTCCTCGACCTCGAGCTCCCGGTCGCCGGGATCGCCGGCGACCAGCAGTCGGCGCTGTTCGGCCAGACCTGCTTCGACGTGGGCGACTCCAAGTGCACCTTCGGCACCGGCTCGTTCATCCTGACCAACACCGGCAGCGACGTCGTCCGCTCCGACGCCGGGCTGCTCTCGACGGCCGCGTGGAAGTCGCCCGACGGCGACCTGACCTACGCCCTCGAGGGCGCGATCTTCGTGACCGGCGCGGCGGTGCAGTGGCTGCGCGACGGGCTGCAGATCGTCGGCTCGGCCGCGGAGACTGCCGCGATCGCCGCCACCGTGGACTCGACCGACGGCGTGGTCTTCGTGCCGGCGCTGACCGGGCTCGGCGCTCCCCACTGGGACCCGCACGCGCGCGGGCACGATCCTCGGCATCACCCGGGGTACGACGCGCGCGCACATCGTCCGCGCCACCCTCGAGGCGATCACCTTCGAGGTCCGCGACGTCACCGACACGATGCCGACCAAGCTGACGTCGCTGATGGTCGACGGTGGTGCGGCGGCGAACGACCTGCTCTGCCAGCTCCAGGCCGACCTGCTCGGCGTACCTGTGCAGCGGCCGGAGATCGTCGAGACGACCGCCCTCGGCGCCGCGTTCATGGCCGGTCTCGGCACCGGCGTGTGGGAGTCGACCGAGGACCTCCGCGAGACCTGGCAGCTCGACCGGGAGTTCACCCCCGACGAGTCCGACGAGGTCAAGGAGCGCACCGAGCGGCGTACGCCCTGTGGCGCAAGGGCGTCGAGCGCTCCCGCGACTGGGCCGAGTAGGACGTCATACGACCTGGTCGCTATGGCGACCAGGTCGTATGACGTCAACGAGGATCAGCGGGTCAGAGCTCGTAGCGACCCTTGGTGCCCCGGGCCAGGTCCACGCCGAGGACCGTGAACAGTACGGCGGTCAGCGAGACGCCCCAGACGGTGACGCCGCTGCCCATGAAGGTGGCGGTGCCGACGCAGCGCGGCCGCGAAGGCCCACCAGCGCACGACCCCGGCGCGCCACAGCCCGGCGGCCGCGAGCGGCAGGCAGAGCAGCAGGCCGATGATGCCCGGCGCGGCGAAGAAGGGCAGCGCCCACAGGGTCTTGTCCATGTGCTCGTGCAGCGAGGCGATGGCGTCCACGCCGTAGACCTGGCCGATCGAGGAGTCGTACCAGTCGACGGCGAGGATGCCGGGCAGCGTGGTCATGCCGACGAAGCCCAGGAAGGCGCCGATGTTGGCGAGGGTGGCGCCCCGGCCCCTGACGTACGCCGCGGCGAGGAACGCCGTGACGCCCCAGAACGCGTAGGACCAGTGCAGCGTCAGCGAGTGGATCTGCAGCGCGCCCGGGTGAGCGGTGTACTGCTGGTTCATCTCGTGGCCGGTGCTGCCGGCGCCGGGGTCGGCGATGGTCGCGATCAGCAGCAGGACCCCGGCCAGGATCGGCGAGGCGATGAGGAACCCGCGCCGCAGTGCTGCGGACCGGGAACCCTTGGTGGTGGGGCGGGCCTCGGCGAGGTCCGCGGAGGTGGCGGTGGTGGCGGTCATCTTCGGTGCTCCTCAGTGGTGGTGTGGTGAGCACCAGCCTTCCGAGGAAGCGCCTCAACCGGATCTGCCGCGAGACGGATTCCCGACTCAGTCGTACGACGGATCCTCGACCCGGTCTCCGGGGACGACCACGGAGTTCTCGTAGGCGTAGATCACCGCCTGCACCCGGTCGCGCAGGCCGAGCTTGGTGAGCACGTTGCTGACGTGGGTCTTGGTGGTCCCCTCGGAGACGAACAGCTTGCCGGCGATGTCGAGGTTGGAGAGCCCGCGGGCGAGCAGGCCCAGCACCTCGACCTCGCGCGGCGTGAGCAGCTCGAGGCGCGACTCGCGTGACGTCGGACGGGGGCGCGGGCCGGCGTACGAACGCGTCGATCACCCGCCGGGTCACCCCGGGCGCGAGCAGCGACTCCCCCGCCGCCACGACCCGGACCGCGGCGGCGAGCTCCTCGGCCGGTGCGTCCTTGAGCAGGAAGCCGGAGGCGCCGGCGCGCAGCGCCTCGAAGACGTACTCGTCGAGGTCGAAGGTGGTCAGCACCAGCACCTTGGTCTCCACGCCCGACTCGACGATCCGGCGGGTGGCGGCGATGCCGTCGAGCACCGGCATCCGGATGTCCATCAGGGTCACGTCGGGCACCAGCTCGGAGACCATCGCGACGGCCTCCTCCCCGTTGCCGGCCTCGCCGACGACCTCGAAGTCGCTCTCGCCCTCGAGCAGCGAGCGGAACCCGGCCCGCACCATGCCCTGGTCGTCGACGATCGCGAGTCGGATGGTCATGTCGTGGCCTCCTTCAGGGGCAGGCTGACGGCGAGGCGGACCCCGCCCGTCGGACGAGGGCTCGAGGTCGACGGTGCCGCCGTACAGCGCCACCCGCTCGCGGATGCCGACGAGCCCGTGGCCGCCGTTGGTCGAGGTCGTACGCCGCAGGCCGCGGCCGTTGTCGGCCACCTCGACGTCGAGGTGGCCGGGCGCGTAGCGGACCAGCACGTGCGCCTCGGTGGCGTCGGCGTGACGGAGCGCGTTGGTGAGGCCCTCCTGGGCGATGCGGTACGCCGCGAGGTCCACGCCCGGGCTGAGCGGGACCGGGTCTCCCTCGACCCGCAGGTCCACCTGCATCTCGGCGGAGCCGACCTGGCGCACCAGCCGGTCGAGCTCGGAGAGGCCGGGCTGCGGCGACAGGGCGAGCGGCTGGTCCCCCTCGGTGCGCAGCACGCCGAAGAGCCGGCGCATCTCGGCGAGCGCCTCGCGGGCGGTCGCCTCGACGGCGGCGAGGTCACGGGCCTCGGCCGCGTGGTCGGGGCCGAGCCGGCGGCGTACGGCCTGGGTCTGGATGGTCACCACGCTGATCGAGTGGGACACGATGTCGTGCAGCTCGCGGGCGATCCGGGTGCGCTCGTCGGCGGCGGCCTTGGCGGCCTCGAGCTCGCGGTTGCGCTCGAGCTGCTCGGCGCGGGCGAGGGCCTCCTCCGTGCTCGCGGTGCGCACGCGCAGGAGCTGGCCGACCGCCCAGGGGCCGATGAAGAACACCATGCCGGCGGCCAGGTCGCTCGGCTGGAAGCCGTGGATGACGCTGACCACCATGAACGGCACGAAGATCAGCCCCAGGCCCCACCAGGCCCTCGGCGGCGCGGTCTCGGAGCCGACCGTGAAGGAGACCAGGACGAGGGAGAGCAGCGTCGTGAACTCCCCGTTGGGATCGGTGACCACGTTGGAGCCGACCACCAGGGCCGCGACGACCAGCGGGTACTGCCGACGCCACGCCAGGGTGGCGAGGGCCAGGCCCGCGATCCCCACGTGCTGCAGCGGCGAGGTGACCTCGGGGTTCGAGACCGCCTCGGCGACGTTCATCGCCACGAACAGCAGCGCGATGACGGCGTCGAGGAGGGGAGGACGGCGGAGCTTCACGAGACGAAGGTAGGTGAACCGGGCCGCGACCACATCGGTCGCGCGACCGATCTGTGCGGCGTGTCAGCGCGCGAGGATCGCCTCCCGCACGAGCTCGGCGTGCCCGGCGTGGTGGGCCGTCTCCGCGACCATCCGCACGACCAGGTGGCCGACGGTCGTGTGTCGATCCGCCGCGGACCACCAGGAGACGGTGGCCGGGGCGTCCAGGCCGAGGCTGCGCACCGACTCGTCGGCGTGCGCCCACGACTGCCGGTAGACGCCGAGCAGCCACTCGCGCGACTCGTCGGCCGTCGCCCACATGTCGGCGCTCTCGAAGGCCTCCTCCTGGGTCCAGGTGAGCTCGATGCCGTGCGGCCGTCCGAGCGAGTCGCCGAGGTAGCCGAGCTCGACGCTGGCGACGTGCTTGACCAGGCCGAGCAGGTTGGTGCCGCTCGGCGTCATCGGTCGGCGTACGTCGTACTCGCTGAGGCCGTCGAGGGTCGCGACGAGCTGCTCACGCTCTCGCTGGAGCCGGCCCAGGAGCGCGTCAGTCAGATCGGTGGGCATCGGCGGCGGCCTGGATCTTCGCGACGAACGCGGTCCAGTGCTCCTCGTCGCCGACGTCGTCGTGGTCGCCCCCGCCGCGCCCGTCGATCGACTCACGCACGATGTCGGCGTGACCGGCGTGGTGCGCGGTCTCGGAGAGCATGTGCACCAGCAGGTAGCCGAGCGTCGTGGGGCTGCGGTCCTCGGGCCACCACGGCACGTCGGCCCGGGCGTCGAGCCCGAGCTCGCGGATGTTCTGGTCGGAGAAGGCCCACGACTTGCGGTAGAGGTCGAGCAGCATCTCGCGGGACTCGTCGGCCAGTGCGTACATGTCCTCGCCGGCCTCGAAGGCCGGCTCGTTGTCCCACGCGATGGGCTCGGGGTAGGGACGCCCCACGCACATGCCGAAGTAGCCGAGCTCGACGGTGGCGACGTGCTTGACCAGTCCGAGCAGGCTGGTGCCGGTCGGCGTCATCGGGCGGCGTACGTCGTAGTCGCTGAGCCCGTCGAGGGCACCGACGAGGTTCTGCCGCTCGCGCTGGAGGTAGCGCAGCAGCAGGTCGATCATCGTGGGGTGGGCGTGGTCGGTGCCGTCCGAGGAGGTCATGCGCCGACCCTAGAACGGCCCACCGACACGAGTCGTCCCCCATTTCGCGAGGGCGGCGAGGCTCAGGCGGAGGCGAGCCTCCGGCCGGGCTGTACGTCGTCCCCGAGGATGCCCTTGGCGCGGAGGATCGGCTTGACGCCCTCGGCGAACCAGTACGCCTCCTCGACGTGCGGGTAGCCGGACAGGATGAACTCGTCGATGCCGAGGCGGTGGTACTCCTCGAGCCGGTCGGCGACCTCCTGGTGCGAGCCGACCAGCGCCGTACCGGCACCGCCACGCACCAGCCCGACGCCGGACCAGAGGTTGGGCGCGATCTCGAGGTCGTGGGCCGAGGCGAACGAGGAGCGGCCGCCGTGCAGCTCGCGCATCCGGGCCTGGCCGGTCGACTCGCTCGCGGCCAGGGACTCCTGCGCCTTCTCGATGGTGGCCGGGTCGAGGCCGTCGAGCAGCCACTGGGCCTCCTGCCAGGCGCGCTCGCTGGTGTCGCGGGAGAGCGTGTGGATGCGCAGCCCGAAGCGGATGTCGCGGCCCTGCTCCTTGGCGAGGCCGCGGATCCAGTTGAGCTTCTCCTCGACCTGGTCGAGCGGCTCGCCCCAGGTCAGGTAGACGTCGGCGTGCTTCGCGGCGACCGGGCCGGCCGGCGCGGAGGAGCCACCGAAGTAGATGTCGGGGATCGGGTCCAACGTGCCGCGCACCTGGGCGCCCTCGATCTGGTAGTGCTGACCGTCGAAGTCGAACGGTCCCTGGGTCCAGGCACCGCGCACGACCGAGAGGAACTCGTCGGTGCGGGCGTAGCGCTCGGCCTTCGAGAGGTGGTCGCCGAACCGCTTCTGCTCGGTCGGCTCACCGCCCGTCACCACGTTGAGCAGCAGCCGGCCGTTGGAGATCCGCTGGAACGCGGCAGCCATCTGGGCCGACAGGGTCGGCGAGGTGACGCCCGGGCGGAACGCCACCAGGAACTTCAGGTTGCGCGTCTCGCGGATCAGCGCCGAGGTGACCAGCCAGGCGTCCTCGCACCACGTGCCCGTCGGCGTCAGCACGCCCTCGTAGCCGAGCTGGTCGGCGGTGCGGGCGATGGTCGCCAGGTAGTCGATGTCGGGCTCACGGAACACGTTCGCCGTGCCGAGCCCGTCGGTGGGTCGGCCGATGCCCTGCGGGACGCTGTGGCCGCCGCCGACGAGACTGCGTGCGTCGCCGGTGGTCGGCAGGAACCAGTGCAGCTTGATGCCCATGTGGATCTCCGTTCTTGCTCAGGCCGCGGGGACCGAGCTGTTGTAGTCGTCGGTGAAGAACTTCGCGACGTCGAACTCGTCCGGGAGCAGGCCCGCCTTGACGAAGGCGTCGGCCATCTCCTGCTCGGAGGAGGTGATGTCGCTGTTGATCGGGGTCGGCTTCGCCGTACGACGGTCGACCGCGCGCCGGGTGACCGCGTCGGACAGGCCGGTCTCCTCGGACCAGACCTTCGCCCACTCGTCGCGGTGGGTGTTGCTCCAGAGCTGCGCCTTGGCCAGCCGGCCGAGGTAGTCCTTGATCGCCGCGCTCGTCGCCTTGTCCTTCAGCGCGTCGGGGTTGGCGGCCTCGAAGCTCATCCCGTTCACCAGGCCGGAGCCGTCGACGAGGATCCTGGCGTTCGCCTCGAGCTCGGCCTGGGAGGTGTAGGGGTCCCAGATCGCCCACGCGTCCACGTGCTTGTTGGTGAACGCAGCGAGCGCGTCGGCGGGCTGGAGCGCCTTGACGTCGATGTCCTTGTAGCTGAGCCCGGCCTTCGCCAGCTGGGCCAGCAGGTTGTAGTTGGCCGAGCTGCCCTCGGCGACCGCGACCTTCTTGCCCTTCAGGTCGGCGACGCTCGTGATCGGCGAGTCCTTCGGCACCACGATCGTGTCGCCCTTGGCGCCCATCGTGGCGCCGGAGACGACCTCGATCTTGCTCTTGGCGGCGGCCGCGAACAGCGGCGGCGTGTTGCCGACCCCGCCGATGTCGATGGCGCCGGCGTTCAGCGCCTCGAGCAGCGGCGGCCCGGAGGTGAACGACTTCCACTTGATCTTGTAGGGGATCTTGTCGAGGTCGCCCGCGGCGGCCAGCAGCGCCTTGGAGCCGCCCTTCTGGTCGCCGACGGTGATGCGTGACCTTGGACAGGTCGACGCTGCCGTCGTCGCGGACGGCCGCGGCGTTCGCGGACTCGCCGCCGCAGCCGCTCAGCGAGGCGGAGGCGACGATCGCCACCACCGTTCCGGCGAGCGCGCCGACGAGTGGGCGAGGGGCGGGGAAGAACTTCATGCTGCTCCGGTCTCCTGGTGGTGTGCGGTGGTGGACGTGACGCCGAGGGCGCCGAGCACCTCGTCGCGCAGCTGCGCGATCTGGTGGTGCTCCGGGCTGCGGGAGGTACGACGGACCTGGACCTGCCACTCGCGGGCGATCCGGCCCTCGTCGAGCACGAGCACGCGGTCGGCCAGCGCGATGGCCTCGTCCACGTCGTGGGTGACGAGCAGGATCGCGGGCTGGTGCCGCTCCCAGAGCTGCGTCACCAGCGCGTGCATCTCGATGCGCGTCAACGCGTCGAGGGCGCTGAACGGCTCGTCGAGCAGCAGCAGGTCGGGCTCGCTCACCAGTGCCCGGGCGAGCGAGACGCGCTGCGCCTGGCCGCCGGAGAGCGAACCGGGCCACACGTCGGTCTTCTCGGTCAGGCTCACCTCGGCCAGCGCGCCACGGACCTTCTCCGGTCGGCTGCCGTCGCGCACGGTGTTGAGCAGCGCCAGCTCGACGTTGCGCTCGACGGTGCGCCAGGGCAGCAGGCGCGGCTCCTGGAAGGCCACCGAGGTCCGCCCGGTGACCTCGACCTCGCCCTTCGGTGAGGCGTCGAGGCCGGCCAGGCTGCGCAGCAGGGTCGACTTGCCCGAGCCGCTCCGGCCGAGCAGGGCGACGAACTCGCCCCGCCGTACGGTCAGGTTCGCGCCGCGCAGCACGTGCGTGCTGCCGAAGGAGCGGTGGTGGCCGCGCACCTCGGCGACGGTGTCACCGACCGAGCGGCTGGTCTCGGGGGCGGTCTTCGGGCGGGTGCTCAGGAGCGCCATGCCAGCGCCCTCCTCTCGATCAGGCGGACAAGGGAGTCGGTGGCGAGGCCGAGGATGCTGTAGACCGCGAGCCCGACGACGATCACGTCGGTCTGCAGGAACTCGCGGGCGTGGTTGATCATGTAGCCGAGCCCGGAGTCGGCGCTCACCGTCTCCGCCACGATCAGGGAGAGCCACGCGACGCCCAGGCTCTGCCGGAGGCCGACCAGGGCCTGCGGGAGGGCCCCCGGGACGACCACGTGCCGCAGCCGCTGGCGCCGGGTCAGCCCCATGGTCACGGCGGCCTCGGTCATCCGGCGGTCGATGCTGCGGATGCCGGAGAAGGTGTTCAGGTAGAGCGGGAAGGCCACACCCATCGCGATCAGCGCGATCTTCGGCGCCTCACCGATCCCCATCCAGACGATGAAGAGCGGGATCAGGCCGAAGTGCGGCAACGTGCGCAGCATCTGCATCGGCGGGTCGACGGCGTCCTCGCCGATCCTGCTGACCCCGGCGAGCGACGGCGAGCACGAGCCCGATCACGGCGCCGACGGCGAACCCGGCGAGCACGCGCTGCACCGAGACCAGGGTGGCGTCGCCGAGGGTGCCGTCCTTGGCCAGCTGCCAGGCGGTGGCGCCGATCTGGGCGGGGCTGGCGATCTTGTCCTCGGGGATGACACCGGCATCGGAGAGCAGCTGCCAGGCCAGCACGATCACGACCGGGCTCACCCAGCGCCGCAGCCACGAGAGCCGGGAGGCCGCGGATCGCTTCGCTTGGTGCTCTCCCCGGGGGACGAAGGCGCAGAAGTCGGCCGATGTGCCACGAGAGCGCTCATGTCGCGCCACTCTGCCGAGATAAAACTATTAATTCAAGTTGTTCAGTAGACAATTGGGCGTGTCGTGAGTCACGTCACTCGCGCAGCCGGGCCACGTCCTCCTCGGCCGCCGCCTGCGAGCGCCGGGCCTCGGTGAGCACGACCTGCGCGTCGTCGCGGGTGTCCTCGGCCTCCTCGAGGTCCTCGTCGACCTGGTCGACGTCGTCCTCGATCGCCGCCAGCCGCCGGCGCAGCTCGTCGGCATCGCCCTGGAGCTGCAGCCGCCGCGCGTTGAGCTCCTCGACCACGGCCTCGGCCTCGGCGAGCTCCCGCTCGGCCGCGGTCACGTGCTGGCCGGCCTCCTCGAGGGCGTCCTCGGCCGCCGCGAGCTTCGCTCCCCCGTCCGGTACGACGTGCAGCGCCACCGGCTCGGCCTCCTCGGCCTCGCCCGCCACCGGCGTCGCCTGCACGTCCAGCGACTCCGGCACGGCGACGACGCTCGGCCACGTCGAGCTCGGAGACACCGGTCGAGGTGAACGCGGTGACCACCCGGCCGGTGCGCACCACCTGGGCGGCGACCTCGTCGAGCATCGCGGCGGTGAGCATCCCCTCGACCTGGTCGACGACGGGCCCGGTGAGCCGCACCCCGGCGTCACGGGCCAGCGACCTCGCCGAGGAGGCGAGCGCGGTGGTGAGCTGACGCCGCTGACGGGTCAGGGCGCGCAGCTCGTCGCCGTCGAGGGCCTCCGCCGCCGCGCGCAGCTGGCCGGCGAGCCCGAGGACCGAGTCGATCTGCTCGCTCTCCCGGCGTACGAGCAGGTTCACCGCCCAGGCGGCCACCGACGGCTTCTTCAGCTTCTTGATCTGCGCGGCGAGGTCCTTGTCGCCGACGTCCTTCGCGGCCCGGTTGCGGGCATCGGTGAAGTCGTCGGCCGGCCCGGCGTACAACGCGTCGGCGATCGCCGTCAGCTCATCCACGGGTGACCTCCGCGAGCAGCAGGTCGAGCGCTCCGGCGCACGCACCGGACCGGATCGCGGCCCGGTCACCCTCCAGGCTGAGCCGGACGAAGCGCGCCGTGTGCTGCCCGGCCAGCCCGACGAAGACGGTGCCCACGGGCTGGCCCTCCTGCAGGTCGGGCCCGGCGACGCCGGTCGTGGACAGCGCCCAGTCGACCTCCAGCAGGTCGCGCGCGCCGGCGGCCATCTGCACGGCGCACTCACCCGAGACCACGTTGGTCGCGGTGACGGCGAGCAGCCGGCGCTTCACCTCGGTCGCGTAGCTGACCACGCCGCCGACGAAGGTCGCCGAGGCTCCCGGGGTCGCGCTGAGCAGCGCGGCCAGCTCGCCGCCGGTCAGCGACTCGGCACAGCCGACGGTCAGGCCGCGCTCGAGCAGCGCCGCGTGCACGCGGGCCGGGTCGGTCATGGTCCGACGCTAGCGTCGTCTCAGCGACCCGCGCGAGGGCTCGGCGCCGCGACCCGCCGGTCGCTAGCCTGCGGTCATGCCGCTGCCGATCGAGGACTACGCCGCCATCGGGGACGGGCACACCGCCGCGCTGATCGGCATCGACGGGTCGCTCGACTGGCTCTGCCTCCCCCAGTTCGACTCGCCGGCGTGCTTCGCCGGGCTGCTGGGCACCGACCAGAACGGTCACTGGTTGCTCGGTCCGTCCGGCAAGCACACGGCCACCCGGCGCTACGTCGGTGACACCGCCGTCCTCGAGACGACGTACACCACGGACACCGGGCAGGTCCGGATCACCGACCTGATGCCGACCGGTGACCGGCGCGCCGACGTCGTACGCCGCGTCGAGGGGCTCGACGGCACCGTCTCGATCCGGCACAGCTGGGTGGTGCGCTTCGACTACGGCAAGATCCGGCCCTGGGTGCACCGCGAGCAGGTCGAGCGGCGAGCCGGCCATCATCGCCACGGCCGGGCCGGACAAGCTCATCCTCACCGGACCCCGGCTGCCTCCGGCGGTCGACGGGCACCACGAGGAGACCTTCGACGTCGCCGAGGGCGACCGGCTGGACTTCACGCTCACCTGGATCCCGTCGTACCGGAAGATCCCCGACGCCGTCGACATCGACGCCCAGCTGCAGTGGACCCTCGACGAGCAGCAGACCTGGGCCGACGCCTGTCGCTACGCCGGGCCCTGGCGCCGCCAGGTCGTCCGCAGCCTGGTCACCCTGCGCGGGCTGACCCACGTCGACACCGGCGGCATCGTCGCGGCCCCGACCACCTCCCTGCCCGAGGACTTCGGCGGCGAGCGCAACTGGGACTACCGCTACTGCTGGCTGCGCGACGCCGCGCTGACCCTGGAGTCGTTGCTCGCCGCCGGCCGCGACGACGCCGCCCACCACTGGCGCGACTGGCTGCTGCGCGCCATCGCGGGCGACCCGGACGACATGCAGGTCATGTACACCGTCGAGGGCGGCCGCCACCTCCCCGAGCGCGAGCTCGACCACCTGGCGGGCTACGCGGACTCGCGACCCGTGCGCGTCGGCAACGGAGCGGTCGACCAGCGGCAGACCGACGTGCTCGGCGAGGTGATGTGCGCGCTGTCGATGGCCCGCAACAACGGCGTCGCCGAGACCCGCGACAGCTGGAGCCTGCAGCGCACCCTGGTCAACGAGCTCGCCGAGGACTGGCGCCGGCCCGACAACGGGCTGTGGGAGATCCGCGGGAAGCAGCGCCGCTTCACGCACAGCCGGGTGATGGTGTGGGCCGCGTTCGACCGCGCGATCGAGGGCGTCGAGGAGCACGGCCTGCACGGCCCGGTGGACGAGTGGCGGGCCATCCGCGACCAGGTGCGCGAGGAGATCATGACGCACGGGTACGACGCCGAGCGGAACACCTTCACCCAGCACTACGACACCCGCGAGGTCGATGCCTCCCTGCTGGTGCTGCCGATGGTCCGCTTCATCGACGGCGACGACCCGAAGATGGTGGGCACCATCAAGGCCGTCGAGGAGGACCTGATGCGCGGCGGGCTGCTGATGCGCTACCGCACCTCGAGCGGGGTCGACGGTCTCGAGGGCGGCGAGCACCCGTTCCTGGCGTGCTCGTTCTGGCTGGTCTCGGCGTACGCCCTGGCCGGCCGGATGGACGACGCCAACGCCCTGATGGACCGCCTGATGGGCCTGGCCAACGACGTCGGGCTGCTCAGCGAGGAGTACGACGTGACGCGAGAAGCGGATGGTCGGCAACTTCCCGCAGGCCTTCTCCCACCTCGCCCTCGTGGGCGCCGCGATGAACATCGAGCGAGCCAGAGAAGCGACCCCTCCGTCCTGATACGACAATGCCGACTTAAAGGACGACCGGTCTAGTCCGTGAACTCCGATTTAACGGGCAAATGTCCCCTATCTGCCCGGACTGGTTACATGCTTGTCCCACCGATCGGAAACGGTTGGTGCACAGCAACACACACGGGGGACAACGAGAATGCGACACAGGGGCGAATCCGGAGCAGCCAAGGGCGTCATGAGCGGTGTCACGGGCACCTTCTCCAAGCTCACCGAGCTGCTCTCCGAGGAACAGGCCACCGCCGGCAGGCACAAGCTGCCCGCCGAGCAGCCCCTGATCCCGACCCAGAAGGTGCCCACCCACGAGAGCCTGGGGACCACCGACGGCTGAGCGTCGACGCGACGTCGAGGCCGGCCGAGGTCACCGACACGGTCCAGGAAGCCGAGCGCAGGCGCCGAGGTCGTCGAGGTCGTCGAGGTCGCCGACGCAGCCCCGGTCCCCGAGGACCTCGAGGAGCCCGAGCTCGCCCCGCAGGTGGCGCCGGTCCAGCGACCCGCCGGCCTGCCCAACAGCGTCCAGTGGAAGGCCAGCCACGGCCCCCGCATCTTCGCCGCCGCCATGCTCCTCTTCGCCGTCGCCGGCACCTCGGCGCTCGGCCTGCGCTACGCCGAGTCCCGCAGCACCGACGAGTTCATCTCCGTGGTCATCGGGGTCGGCGTGGTCGTCGCCCTGTGGGCGCTGCTGATCGCCAGCACCCCGCAGGTGGTCAGCCTGCGCGGCTCGATCCTCACCGTCCGCAACAGCAGCGGCAGCGAGCGCTTCGACCTCGCTGACGGCCTGCAGCCCGTCGACGTCGTCGGCGAGCCGCGCAGCTCACAGTGGGCTCTGCTCCTGCACCGCTCCAACAACACGTCGGTGGTTCTCCGCCGCCGGGACGTCGACGCCGTCGCCCTGGACCCGATCGTCCGCCACTATCGGGCCATGGCCGCACAGCGGTACGGCGACCGCCAGGTTCGCTTCAGTCGCTGAACCTGCAACAGAGGAGTCCTGCCCGCCGATCCGGACCGGGCGGGACTCTTCTGCGCGTACGACGGCCACGCCGGCGAGGATGAACAGGCCGCCCACCAGCTGGATCACCCGCGGCAGCTCCCCGAGCAGCACCCACGCGAGCAGCACGGCGAACAGGACCTCGGAAAGACCCACGAACGAGGCCAGCTTGGCGCCGAGCATGCGCGCCGCGACGATGCCGGCGACGTACGCCGTGGCCGCCGCGATCGCGGCCAGCTCGAGGATCGCGAGCCACCACGGCAGCGACATCCCGCCCAGCTCGACCTGGGCGGTGCGGAACTCCATCGGCAGCACGCCGATCAGTCCGAGCACGCCGAACGTGACCGCCGCGACCACGAGGCCGCCGCCCGCCAGCGTCAGCGGAGGCAGTGCCGTCGCGTGCGTGCTGCCGGACATCACGTAGTACGACGTCAGGCCGAGCGCCGCGAGCAGGCCCCACGCCACGCCGATGCCGTCGATGCGCACGCCTCCGAACACGTCGAGCACGAGCACCAGCCCGATCAGGGCGAGCCCGACACCGAGCACCGTCGTACGCCGGGGCGCCCGGCGGGACATGACGCTCTGCCAGACGACGACGAGCACGAGTGCGAGGTACTCCAGCAGCAGGGCCACGCCCACCGAGAGGTGCGAGATGGCGTAGAAGAAGGCCACCTGGGGCAGGGCGACGGCGGTCAGCCCGTAGGCCACCACCTGGCGCCACTCTCGGCGCAGCAGGTGCCAGCGGCCGCCGAGCGCGCGAATGGTCGGGACGAGCAGCAGCAGCGCCGCCCCGGAGATCCGCAGGAAGACGACCGAGCCGGGGGTCCAGCCGCTCTCCAGCAGCGACTTGGCGAAGGGGCCCGCGGTGGCGAACGTGATCGCCGAGAGCAGCGCGATCAGGATGCCGGCGCTGGACTTCGCGGACCCGGAGAGCATGTTCACCACCTGTCAGGAGCAAAAGATACGAACACCGGTTACTCTAGGGACATGACCTGTCAGGAGTCAACGTGACTTTTGCCCATGACACCGAGATCGCGCTGGCGGCCGCGGCAGCGCTGGTCAACACCGACCCCGGCGACGGTTCCGGGGAGGACACCCTGCTCACCGAGCAGGCGCTGGTCGACTTCCTCGACGAGACCGGCTGGTCGGGCAGCCGGACCGGTGACCGCGCCGAGCTGGACGCCGTACGCTCCCTGCGGCCGCGCCTGCAGGGCCCTGTGGCGGCTCGAGGAGGACGACGCTCGTGACCGCGGTCAACGAGGTGCTCCGCGACTCCCACGCACTCCCCCAGCTCGTCGACCACGACGGCATCGGCTGGCACATCCACGCCGTACCGCAGGAGGCGCCGCTCGCCACCCGGATGCTGGTCGAGGCCGCGATGGCCTTCACCGACGTGATCCGCACCGGCGAGCTCGACCGCCTCAAGAACTGCGCCGCCGACGACTGCGACAACGTCGTGCTCGACCTGTCCCGCAACCGCTCCAAGCGGTTCTGCGAGGACGGCTGCGGCAACCGCGAGAACGTGCGGGCCTACCGGGACCGGTTGCGGGCCGACTGAGCCGGCGGTTTCCCCGGGCGCCCGGGGAAACTGGAGCCTGGCGGGCGATACTTCGCCCGCCAGCCTCCAGAATTGCCCGCCAGCCCTGCCCGGTTTGTGAGTCGGGGTGCGTCAGTGGGGCGCGGTGGCCGGCTGCCCGCTGCGATGACGTACGACGTCGCGCGCGAACTCCCAGCCGGAGGTGAGGGTCAGCACCACGGCGATCGCCATGGCGACGGCCGAGAGCCACCACATGATGTCGCCCGGGACCTCCCAGAAGCCGGTGAGCAGCCCGAACGGGGCCACGAACCCGCCGAGCGCCAGGGCCTGCGTCGCGGTCTTGACCTTGCCGCTCTGCTTGGCCGGCATCACGATGTCCTTGGCGATCGAGAGTCGCGCGATGGTCACCGCCCACTCGCGCAGCAGCACGACCACGGTGATCGTCCACCACAGCCAGGCCGGCATGAAGTCCGCGATGATCGCGAGCCCGATGAACGCCATCCCGGTGATCGCCTTGTCCGCGATCGGGTCGGCGATCTTGCCGAAGTTGGTGACCAGGTTGTGCTTGCGGGCGAGGTCGCCGTCGATCTTGTCGGTGATCATCGCCAGGCAGAACAGCACCCAGGCGACCCAGCGCCAGCCGATGTCGTGGCCGCCGTGGTGCAGCAGCGCCCAGCCGAAGAACGGCACCATCACGATGCGCAGCGTGGTCAGCGCGTTGGGGACGTTCCAGTTGCTGACCTGCGGGCGAGACGTCGGACTGGCTCATCGACCCTCCTCCGCACCGGTGACCTGACGGGCGACCAGGTCGACTCCCTCGGAACCGACCACCACCGCCTGAATCATGTCACCGACCGCCACAGGGCCGGTCAGGCCCTCCAGCACGGTCGACCCGTCGACCTCCGGGCCCTGGTGGGCGGCGCGCCCCTCGACGTACCCCTCCGGACCGTCCTCGACGGTCTCCACGAGCACGGAGACCCGCTCGCCGATGCGCTCCTCGGCCCGCTGGGCGGTGAGCTCCTCGGCCAGCGCGGTGACGTGGGCGAGCCGGTCGGCGATCTCGTCCTCGTCGTGCTTGCCGTCGAACTTCTCGGCCTCGGTGCCGTCCTCGTCGGAGTAGCCGAACACCCCGATCGCGTCCAGCCGGGCCGCGGAGAGGAAGTCGCAGAGGATCTCGAGGTCCTCCTCGGTCTCCCCCGGGAAGCCGACGATGAAGTTGGACCGGGCGCCTGCCTGGGGAGCCTGCGCCCGCGCCTGGTCGAGCAGCCCGAGGAACGCCTCGGAGTCACCGAACCGGCGCATCCGGCGCAGCACCGGGTTGGAGGCGTGCTGGAAGGACAGGTCGAAGTACGCCGCCACGCCCGGCGTCGAGGCGATCGCCGTCACCAGGCCCGGCCGCGTCTCCGCGGGCTGGAGGTAGGACACCCGCACCCGCTCGACCCCGTCGACCGCGGCGAGCTCCGGCAGCATCGTCTCCAGCAGGCGCAGGTCGCCGAGGTCCTTGCCGTAGGACGTGGAGTTCTCCGAGACCAGGAACAGCTCCCGCGCACCCTGCCCGGCCAGCCAACGAGCCTCGGCGAGCACGTCGGAGGGCCGTCGCGACACGAACGAGCCGCGGAAGGCCGGGATCGCGCAGAACGTGCAGCGGCGGTCGCAGCCGGAGGCGAGCTTCAGCGGCGCCATCGGGCCCGGCGTCGAGGCGCGTCGCCGTCTCGCCGTGGCCGGGCTGGTACGCCGGGGCGTCGGCCCGCTCGGCCGGGGAGATCGGCAGCAGCCGACGGCGGTCCTGGGGCGTGTGCGGGTGCTGCGTCTCGCCGGCGAGGATCGAGCGCAGCTTGCCGGCGATGTCGGGGTAGTCGTCGAAGCCGAGCACCGCGTCGGCCTCCGGCAGCGACGTGGCCAGCTCGGCGCCGTACCGCTCGGCCAGGCAGCCCACGGCCACCACGGCCTGCACGCCGCCGGCCGTCCTTGAGGTCGGCGGCCGCGAGCAACGTGTCGACCGAGTCCTTCTTGGCCGCCTCGACGAAGCCGCAGGTGTTCACCACGACGGTCTCGGCGTCCTCGGGATCCTCGACGAGGCGGAAGCCGCCGGCCTCCAGCCGACCCGCGAGCTCCTCGGAGTCGACCTCGTTGCGGGCGCAGCCCAGCGTCACCATCGCGACGGTGGTCAGCGGGGAGGCAGGGCGCTTGGGGGAAGTCTTCGCAGTAGTCATGAGCCGTGTCGAGTATGACCGACGGCCCCGAGCATCACGAAAACGGCGCTACTGGCTCTTGGACTGGCCGAACGTCTTGCTGGCCGCCGCGGAGGAGTCGCCCACGGTGCCCTTCGGCTTGCTCAGGAAGGACACCTTGACCGCGCTGCCGTTGCTCGCGGTGACGTCGAACGGCGCCAGTCCGATGACCTGCTGGTGCTGGCCCGTCCGCGAGCTTGCCGGCCCACAGGATCCGGCCGTCGCGGTCGCGTACGACGACCTGCGGGCTCGCCCCCGACGCGCTCACCTCGAGGGGTGCGAGCGTCATCTTCGGGGTGTTGTCCTCCGCGCCGCTGGCCAGGCCCGCGGAGTCGACGACGCCCGGAGCCGGGCTGACCAGCTCCTGGGGAGTGTCGTTGAAGACCCGGGCCCCGCCCCACACGGTCGCGAGGGCGAGCACGCAGGCGGCGAGCAGGCTCCAGCGAGGGCCGGTGCGGATCGCGCGGACGCCGCCGCCGATGCCGGTGGCCAGCTCGGCCTCGAAGACCTGGCGTGCCTCGATCTCGGCGGTGGCGTAGTGGTCGTCGTACAGGTCGAGCAGCTGCTGGGCGTCGAGACCGAAGATCCGGGCCAGCGTGCGCAGGTGCCCGCGGGCGTAGAAGTCGCCGCCGCAGGCCGCGAAGTCGTCGACCTCGATGCACTCCAGCACGTGCGGGCGGATCCGGGTGCGCTCGCTGAGCGTGTCGATGCTCAGCCGGGCCCGGTGGCGCGCGGCCGCGATCAGCGGACCGATGACGGCGTTGTCGGCGGGACGCGGCTCGTCGGGCTCGTAGTCGTCGACGCGGGCGACCACGACCGGCCCGTCGCCGGCACGCTGGGCCGGGATCGGCGGCGGGGTCGGCAGCATCCGGACGGAGTCCTTGATCACCTCGTTGCGGGCCGCGGGACGGGTCTCGCGCGCCGGCTCGACCGGGTCGAACTCGGGCTCCTCGTCGGGGGCGGCCTGCGGGTGCAGCGGGCGCGGCTCCTCCTTGGTGGCGTCCTCGGGCTCCTCGGGCTCGGCTCGACGGACTCCTGCGCCTCGGCCGCGAGCGACGCCTTGAGCTCGGCCCGCTCCCGGCGCGAGAGCCGCTCCGGCTTCTCGGCCTTCTCGGGCTTCTCCGCCTTCTCCGGCTTCTCGGTCTCCATCCGGGTGAGCACCAGCACCGGCACCCGTCCGCTCGCCAGCGCGTCGAGGTCGGCGACCAGGTCACCGGTCAGACCCTCGAACTCCAGGCGGGTGGTCAGGCCGAGCGGCACCACGAAGTTCACGGTGGTCAGCGACGGGGCAGGGGCCTCGCCCTCGTCGGTCGGCTCCTCGAGGGGACCCTCCACCGCACGAGGCTGTACGACGATCCGGCCGTCGCGCAGCCACGGGCGCGGCGAGGTGACCTCGACGTTCTCGATGTCCTGCCAGCGCAGCCCGCTCCAGGTCACGCCGCGGCGTACGCGCACGCCGTGCTCGTCGGCGACCATCAGCGGCGCCCGGCTGTCGCGGACCACCAGCAGCTGCAGCACCCCGACGGCGGTCACGACCAGGCACCACGCCCAGTCGACGAACGAGCCGGTCTGCAGCGCGCGGGCGAACCACACCACCGCCAGGACGGCGGCGGCCAGCGCCACCGCGGCGGCGAGCTTCGAGTTGTGCCGGACAGAAACGCCCATGGGGTCCCCCATCACTGCTCTCCCTGGATGGTCGCGATCACGTCGTCGAGATCGTCGGGCTTGATCAACACGTCACGGGCCTTGGAGCCTTCGCTCGGCCCGACCACACCCCGGCTCTCCAGGATGTCCATCAGCCGGCCCGCCTTGGCGAAGCCGACGCGCAGCTTGCGCTGGAGCATCGAGGTCGACCCGAACTGCGTGGAGACCACCAGCTCGATGGCCTGCACCACCAGCTCCATGTCGTCGCCGATGTCGTCGTCGAGCTCGCGCTTGGCCGACTGCGGCGCCGTGACGTCGTCGCGGTAGTTCGGCGCGAGCTGGTCCTTGCACTGCTTGACCACCTGGGCGATCTCCGCCTCGGTGACCCAGGAGCCCTGGACGCGCACCGACTTCGAGGCGCCCATCGGCAGGAACAGCCCGTCGCCCTGGCCGACCAGCTTCTCCGCGCCGGGCTGGTCGAGGATGACCCGGCTGTCGGCGAGCGAGCTGGTCGCGAACGCCAGCCGCGAGGGCACGTTGGCCTTGATCAGGCCGGTGACCACGTCGACCGAGGGCCGCTGGGTCGCGAGGATCAGGTGGATGCCGGCGGCGCGCGCGAGCTGGGTGATGCGCACGATGGCGTCCTCGACGTCGCGCGGCGCCACCATCATCAGGTCGGCGAGCTCGTCGACGACCACGCACAGGTAGGGGTACGGCGCGAGCACCCGCTCGCTGCCGGCCGGGACCTGCACCTTGCCCGCGCGCACCGCCTTGTTGAAGTCGTCGACGTGGCGGAAGCCGAAGTTGGCGAGGTCGTCGTAGCGCATGTCCATCTCGCGCACGACCCACTGCAGCGCCTCGGCGGCCTTCTTCGGGTTGGTGATGATCGGGGTGATCAGGTGCGGGATGCCCTCGTAGGCGTTCAGCTCCACCCGCTTGGGGTCGACCATGATCATCCGCACCTCGTCGGGCGTGGCCCGCATCAGCAGCGAGGTGATCATCGAGTTGATGAAGCTGGACTTGCCGGAGCCGGTGGCGCCGGCGACCAGCAGGTGCGGCATCTTCGCGAGGTTGGCCACCACGAAGCCGCCCTCGACGTCCTTGCCGAGCCCCACGACCATCGGGTGGTGGTCGTTGCGCGCGTTGTTGGAGCGCAGCACGTCGCCCAGCGACACGATCTCCTTGTCGAGGTTCGGGATCTCGATGCCGACGGCCGACTTGCCCGGGATCGGGCTCAGGATGCGTACGTCGGCCGAGGCCACGGCGTACGCGATGTTCTTCTGGATGCCGGTGATCTTCTCGACCTTGACCGCGGGGCCGAGCTCGACGACGTAGCGGGTCACCGTCGGGCCACGCGTGTAGCCGGTGACCTGGGCGTCGATGTCGAACTCCTCGAGCACCTGGGTGAGGCGCTCGACGATCGTCGTCGGAGGCCTTCGACCGCGCCTTGTGCACCGAGCCGGGCTTGAGCACCTGGGAGTCGGGCAGCGAGTAGGCGATGTCGCCGGACAGCGAGAGCTGCTCGACGCGTGCCGGCAGCGGGGAGTGCGGCGGCGGCTCGAGCGCCTCCTTCTCCGCACTGGTGTCCTCGACCGGACCGGTCGGCTCCTCGACGTCCTTCTTGCGCGAGCGACGCTTCATCTCGCGGCCCTCGAGGACGGGTGAGTCGTACGCCGGGTCGCCCATCTCCGGGTCGATCTCCGTCGTCGACGCGACCTTGCCGCGGCGACGCTTGACGGCCGTGGTGGCCTCCTCCGGCTCCTCCTCGGCCGGCACCTGCCGACCCATGATCCGGTCGCCGAGCTCGCGCAGCCGCGCGGGCACCTGGTAGACGGGCGTCGCCGTCACGACGAGCACCCCGAAGAGCGCGAGCAGGAGCAGCAGCGGCACCACGACGTAGGACGTCTGCAGCAGGTCCATCAGCAGCTTGGAGACCACGAAGCCGATCGCGCCGCCCGCCTGCTGCAGGGGCGCGGTGTCGCCGAGCTCCGGGGTCGGCGAGCCGTTGGAGATGTGCACGATGCCGAGCACGCCGAACAGCAGCGCGCCCCAGCCGATCACCTGTCGTCCGGCCGGGCCGTTGCGCTCGGGGTCGCGCAGGTTGCGCCAGGCGACGTAGCAGAGCAGCAGCGGCACGAGCCAGGCGAGCAGGCCGACCGACCCGGCGACGATCGTGCGGGTCACGTCACCGATCTGGCCGGGCAGCTGCCACCAGACGGAGGCGGCCACCACGACAGCGAGGCCGACGAGGAAGAGCCCGGCACCGTCGCGACGGTGCTCGGGGTCGAGGTCGCGGGCGGTGTGGCCGATCCGGCGTACTCCCCCACCCACGGCGTGGGCGACGCCGAGCCACGCGGTCATCAGCACCCGGGCGAGCGCCGTGAACACGCGGGCGATCGGCCCCGAGCCGTTGCGGACGGCTCGAGGTGCAGGGCGAGCAGGCTTGCGACCGCCCTTGCGCGGTGACGCGGGCTTCTTCTGGGTCCCCCCGGACCGGGATCGCGCGCTCGAGCCCCCCTTGCCCGTCGAGCGGGCAGAGGAGCTCTTGCTACGCGACGCCGTCGGGGAAGACGTACGGGTCGCCATGGTCGCGAATCTACCCCGAACACCACATCCGCCCCTTGCGTCACACGCCGCACGGGAGTCGCGTCGTTACGGGGCCCGGAGAGCCACCGGGGACGGGATTCGGCTCAGCCGGCGCGGCCGATGCGCCGCTGGGCGATCTCGTCGGTCGGCTCGTCCTCGAGCGCGACCATGCTGTCGAGCGGTCCCTCGGCGTGGTTGGCGTCGCGCACGGGCAGCCGGAGCCGGAAGGTGCTGCCGACGCCGAGCTCGGAGGCGACGATGATCTCGCCGCCGTGCATCTGGGCGATCCGCCGCGAGATGGCCAGGCCGAGGCCGGTTCCGGGGATCGAGAGCGCCTCGGGGTTGCTGGAGCGGTGGAACGCCGAGAACAGGTGCACCTGGTCGGCCGCCGAGATGCCGAGACCGGTGTCCTCGCAGAGGACCCAGGCGTGCTTGCCGTCGGAGCCGACCTCGAGGTGGACGGTGCCCTCGGCGCGGCTGTACTTCACCGCGTTGCTGACCAGGTTGTCGATCACCTTGCCGAGCTCGTCGGGGTCGGCGGTCACGAGCACCGGCTCGTCGGGCATGTCGAGGCTCATCTTCACGCGGCCCTGCTCGGCCTGCATGGTCATCAGGTCGAGGCTGGCCTCGGAGAGCTTGCACAGGTCGACAGGCAGCCGCACGCTCTCGCGCTTGTCCTGGATCTGGGAGTAGTTCAGCAGGTTCTGCACCAGCCGGTTGAGGCGCTCGGCGTTGCGGGAGATCGCCTCGACCGAGCCGATGCCGGTGTCGAGGTCCTCGAGCAGCTCGATGTGGCCGATGATCGAGGTCAGCGGCGTCTTCAGCTCGTGGGAGATGGTCGCGATCAGCTCGCCCTTGTAGCGGTCGAGCTCCTGGAGCTCGCCGACCAGGTGACGCTCGCGCTCGTAGAGGCGGGCGTTCAGGACGACCCGGCCCAGCGTGCGGCCGACCTCCATGACGGCTTCCTGCTCCTCGGCCGTCCACGAGCGGGTGGCCGCGTCGCGGACCAGCAGCACGTAGCCGAGCAGCTCGCGGCCCACCGCGACCGGGGCGAACATCAGGCTGCCGCCCGGGTTGTCGCGCACCAGCTCGCGGACGACCTCGCGCTGGAGGTCGTTGAGGCCCTGGTCGAGGTCGTAGGCGTCGGCGTGGTTGATGACGACCGGGCGGCCGACCTCCTGCGCGCGCTGCGCGAGCAGGCTCTTGACCTGCACCAGCTCGCGGCTGGACTCGCGGTCGTCGGGCGGGTACGCCGCCGACTGCTCCACCTGGCCGACGTCGCCGGACGGGAAGCAGCGGATCCACATGTGCTCGGTGCCGAGGCCCTTGGCGATGGCCTGGGCGGCCTCGCGCAGCGACAGGTCGAGCTCGGCCAGCTGGCCGGCGGAGCTCACCGACCGCAGCATCTCGCCCATCCGGACCTGGTCGCCGAGCCGCTCGCGCTGCTGGGCGTTGTACATCGCCAGACCGGCCTGCACCACGAACATCTCGAGGAGCTCGCGCTCCTCGCGGTTGGGGATCCGGTTGCCGGGCGGCAGGTCGACCGACATGTTGCCGAGCAGCTGGCCGGTGGCGGAGTAGAGGGGCGCGTAGAGCGCGTCGAGCGGGTGCCAGGAGTCAGGTCCGCTGCCGGGCTCGAAGTCGGGGACCCACGCGGACTCCTCGAGCGCGTCGGGCATCCGGTCGTGGGGCACGAAGCGGAGCACGCCCCACTCGTCGGCCTGGGCGAACTCGTTGAAGATCGAGGCCACCGGCGTACGACGCCCGATGATCTGCTCGCGGACCTCCTCGGGACCGGCCACGGTGGTCATCACGAAGGTCTCGCCCTCGAGCCGGGCGATGGCCGCGATCCCGTAGCCGAGCACCTCGACGACGCCCCGAGCGATCTCGTCCAGCACCTCGGACAGGTCCGTCGACGAGTTGACGCGAAGCATCAACTCGTAGAGTCGGCGGATCCCCTCAGCGCGAGGAGAATCTGTCAGCTGCATCTGGCGGGGCCCCTTGGACAGAGCGATTAACGAGACCCAAGTGGGGCTCGTCGTCGAGTCTAGGGCGATTCGTCCGGTTCTGTCGGTGGATTAGCCCACTTCGTCTCAGCACCGGTTCAGCGCCCCTCGAGATCTCCCACGAACGTCTCCTCGTACTGCTCGATCTCCCGCTCGAGCTGGTCGTTGAGATCGGCCGTCACGCCATCCTGCCTTGGCCCTGGTGACAGCGTCTCCCACGCCTTGTCGATCGCCCGCGAGACGTCGATCGAACGCGCCTCCCGGACGTGCGGCTTCTCCAGCTCGCGCCGCACGTAGCGGGCCACGAACCGCTTCAGCTCGCCCTCGATCCCGACCACCCGCTGGAGCACCGACGCCCGCAGCCCCTTGGCCCGCAGCTCCACCTGGATGTCGTCGCCGCGGGGCGGCTCGGCCTCGATGAAGATGCGGACGCCGCTCATGCGCCACGGCCGTGAGGGTCAGCGGGACCAGCAGCTCGGCCTCGAACCGGTGGGTCTCCACCTGGAGGTCGACCTCGAAGGTCAGGCTCACCGGCAGCAGCACCCGGTAGCCGATCTGGTCACCGCGCTCCCGGGTGGCGGTGGCGGCCCCGATCTCGCCGTACGCCCGGACCTTGGCGATCTTGCCGGGACCCGCACCGATGGGCCCGAAGTCGATCGGCTGGCCGGCGATGGTGTTCACCGCGCCGAGGACGCGCTCCTCGCTGATGGCCTCGCGGAAGAAGTCGATCCCCCACTGCTGGTAGCTGATCGGCTCGTCGGGCTCTGCCTCGCGCGCGTGGACACGATGGACTCTAGGCCTCGAGGACGACCGGGATGATCATCGGCCGGCGACGGTGCTTGCCGCTGACCCAGCGGCCGACGACGCGTCGGATGGTCTGCTGGAGCTGGTAGGCGTCGTCGACGCCCTCGGAGACCGCCTTGTCGAGCGCGGCGATGATCGGGTCGACGATCTCCTCGAAGGTGGTGTCGTCCTCCGCGAAGCCGCGGGCGTGGATCTCGGGACCGCTGACCACCTTGCCGGTCTGGGAGTCGATCACCACGATCACCGAGATGAACCCCTCCTCGCCGAGGATGCGGCGGTCCTTGAGGGAGTCCTCGGTGATGTCGCCGATCGAGCTGCCGTCGACGAAGACGTAGCCGCAGTCGACCTTGCCGACGATCTTCGCGACGCCGTCGACCAGGTCGACGACCACGCCGTCCTCGGCGATCACCACCCGCTCGGGGTCGACGCCGGTGGCCCGGGCGAGCTCGGCGTTGGCCAGCATGTGCCGGATCTCGCCGTGCACCGGCATCACGTTGCGCGGCTTGACGATGTTGTAGCAGTAGAGCAGCTCGCCGGCACTCGCGTGGCCGCTGACGTGCACGAGCGCGTTGCCCTTGTGCACGATGTGGGCGCCCCAGCGGGCGAGCCCGTTGATCACGCGGTAGACGGCGTTCTCGTTGCCGGGGATCAGCGACGAGGCGAGGACGACGGTGTCGCCCTCCTCGATGTGCACGAAGTTGTGGTTGCGCTGGGCGATCCGGCTCAGCGCGGACAGCGGTTCGCCCTGGGACCCGGTGGAGATGAGCACCACGCGGTCGGGCGGCATGTCGGCGGTGGCCTTGGCGTCGATGAGCAGCCCGGGAGGTACGTCGAGGTAGCCGAGGTCGCGGGCGATCCCCATGTTGCGCACCATCGAGCGTCCGACGTACGCCACCTTGCGGCCGTGCTCGGCGGCGGCGTCCATCACCTGCTGCACGCGGTGCACGTGGGAGGCGAAGCAGGCCACGATGATGCGCTTCTTGCTGGTGTGGAAGACCCGCTCGAGGACCGGCGAGATCTCCTTCTCCGAGGTCGTGAACCCGGGGACCTCCGCGTTGGTGGAGTCGGTGAGGAAGAGGTCGACGCCCTCCTCGCCGAGCCGGGCGAACGCGCGCAGGTCGGTGATGCGGCCGTCGAGCGGCAGCTGGTCCATCTTGAAGTCGCCGGTGTGCAGCACCATGCCGGCGCCGGTGCGGATCGCGACCGCCAGCGCGTCGGGGATGGAGTGGTTGACCGCGACGAACTCGAGCTCGAAGGGACCGAAGGTGACCTTGTCACCCTCGGCGACGATCTCCTGGACGACGTTCTTGATGCGGTGCTCGCGCAGCTTGGAGCCGATCAGCGCCAGCGTCAGCTGCGAACCGACCAGCGGGATGTCGGAGCGCTCGCGGAGCAGGTAGGGCACGGCGCCGATGTGGTCCTCGTGGCCGTGGGTCAGGACCAGCGCGTCGACGTCGTCGAGGCGGTCCCGGATCGCGTCGAAGTCGGGCAGGATCAGGTCGACGCCCGGGTGGTTCTCCTCGGGGAAGAGCACCCCGCAGTCGACGATCAGCAGGCGTCCGTCGTACTCGAAGACGGTCATGTTGCGGCCGACCTCGCCGAGGCCGCCGAGCGGGATCACCCGCAGGCCGCCCTTGGGCAGCGCGGGAGGGGCCGACAGCTCGGGGTGCGGATGGCTCACAGGACGCCGGCTTCTTCGAGGGCGCTGCGCAGGCGGGCGACCTCGTCATCGTCGAGCGGCACCAGGGGGCCGCGCACGTGTCGGTTGTCGAGCACCCCGAGCAGCTCGAGGGCTGCCTTGGCCGTGGTGGCGCCGTAGTTGGGCACCCCCATCACGGCGTCGATCAGCGGCACGAGCCGGGTGAACGTGGCCAGGGCTCCCGCCGGGTCGTCGGCATCGAACCGCTCGATCACCTCGCGCAGCTGGACGCCGGCGGCGTGACCGACCACCGAGACGATCCCGCAGCCGCCGTGGGCGAGGTAGCCGAGGAGCAGCGCATCGTCGCCGGAGTAGACGTCGTAGCCGAGCTCGCGCAGCGCGATGGTGTCCAGCGGGTTGCCGGTGGCGTTCTTGACGCTGCTCACCGTGTCCAGCCGCGCGGCCGCCTCGTAGGTCTCCAGCGCGATCGCCTGGCCGGTGCGCCCGGGGACGTCGTAGAGCATGACCGGCAGGTCGGTGGCCCGCGCGACCTCGGTGAAGTGGTGCAGGGTGCCGGCCGGGCCGGGCTTGTTGTAGTAGGGCGTGACCACCAGGACCGCGTCGACGCCGACCTTCTCGGCCTGCAGGGCGAGCTCGACGGAGTGGGCGGTGGCGTTGGTGCCGACGCCCGCGATCACCGTCGCCCGGTCGCCGACGGCGTCCTTGACCGCGCGCAGGATCTCGCCGTCCTCGGGCACGGTCGTGGTCGGTGACTCACCGGTCGTGCCGCTGACCACGACGCCGTCGTTGCCGTGCTCGACGAGGTGGTTGGCCACGCGTGCGACGCCCTCGAGGTCGACCTTTCCGTCTGCCGTGAACGGCGTGACCATCGCGGTCAGCATTCGGCCGATAGGGCGCAGCAGGCAGGCTCATGCTCTCTAGGTTATCCATCGCGCGGCTCGGGCGCGGGGACGGAGGCCTCCGCGGACCCGTGCGCCTATATTCGTCGGCATGAGTGACAGCCAGCAGCCGGATCCCACCCAGCCGCCCGGCCCACCCGAGGACCAGCCACAGGACCAGCCACAGAGCCGCCAGCCACAGGGCCCGCCACCAGGCCCGCCCGACGGCCAGGCGCCGGACGCGTCGTACGACCAGCAGTACGGCCAGCAGTACGGCAGCAGTACGGGCAGCCGCAGTACGGCCAGCAGCAGGCCTACGGGCAGCCGCAGTACGCCGCCGTACCCCAGGTCACCGGGGCGTTCATGCTCGCCCACCTCGGCCAGGAGTACGGCCCCTACGGCTTCGAGCAGCTGCGCCAGATGGCCCTGGCGGGCCAGCTCAAGGGCGACGCCAGCCTCCGCGACCAGGCCGGTGGCGGCTGGTTCCAGGCCAAGCAGCTCCCCGGCCTGTTCTCGCACGCGCGAGTGGCTGGTCACGGTGCTGCTGTCCGGCTTCCTCGGCAGCTTCGGCGTCGACCGCTTCTACCTCGGCTACACCGGCCTCGGCGTCCTCAAGCTGATCACCCTCGGCGGCTGCGGCATCTGGCACCTGATCGACTTCATCCTGATCCTGCTCCGCAAGCTCCCCGACGCCGAGGGCCGCCCGCTCGGTTAGCTGCGCGAGCCGTCCGCGTACAGAACTGCGTGATCTTCGGAAGCTTCCGAAGATCGCGCAGTTTCACAACCGGAGTAGTGAAACCGCGCGCTCAGACCTGCGGCATGACCTCGCTGGCGACCAGCTCGAGGTGGTCGAGGTCGTCCAGGTCGAGGGTCTGGAGGTACATCCGCTGGGAGCCGAGCTCGGCGTACTGGCCGATCCGGTCGACCAGCTCGGCCGGGGTGCCGGCCAGGCCGGTGGCGCGCAGGTCGTCGAGGTCCTGGCCGATGGCGTCGGCGCGGCGGCGTACGTCGGCCTCGGTGGCGCCGCAGCAGAGCACGAGGGCGTTGGAGTAGCCGAGGTCGTCGGGGTCGCGGCCGACGTCCTCGCAGGCCCGGCGCACCCGGCCGAACTGCGTCGAGGTGACCTCGAGGTCGACGAACGGCAGGTTGAACTCGTCGGCGTAGCGGGCAGCGAGGGCCGGCGTACGACGCTTGCCCGTGCCGCCGACGAGGACCGGCGGGCGCGGCTGCTGCACCGGCTTGGGCAGGGCCGGTGAGTCGGTCAGCGTGTAGTGCTCCCCCGCGTGCGAGAAGCGGTCACCGGGAGCCGTCTCCCAGAGACCGGTGATCACGGCGAGCTGCTCCTCGAGCACGTCGAAGCGCTCCGGGGTCTCCGGGAACGGGATGCCGTACGCCGTGTGCTCCTGCTCGTACCACCCGGCACCGATGCCGAGCTCGACGCGCCCACCGCTCATCTGGTCGACCTGCGCGACCTGGATCGCGAGCGGCCCGGGGTGACGGAAGGTCGCCGAGGTCATCAGCGTGCCCAGCCGGATGGTGCTGGTCTCGCGGGCGATCCCGGCCAGCGTGGTCCACGCGTCGGTGGGACCCGGGCAGTCCCTCGGTGCCCATCCCGAGGTAGTGGTCGGAGCGGAAGAACGCCCCGAAGCCGAGGTCCTCGGCGACCTGGGCGATCCGCAACAGCTTGTCGTAGGTGGCACCCTGCTGGGGCTCGGTGAAGACACGGAGTTCCATGTCGCCCAACCTAGGGGAGCCGTTCCAGCCAGCGGATCTCGTACGCCGGGTCGTGGTCGAGGTGTTGCTCGCGACGGGTCTCCCGCCAGCCGTCCTCGTCGAACGAGGGGTAGTAGGTGTCCCCCTCGGGCGAGGCGTGCACCTCGGTGAGGATCTGGTGGGTCGCCAGGGCGATCGCGTCGCGGTAGACGTGCGCTCCCCCGCCGACGTTGACCAGCGGGTCGAGGCCGGCGCCGATCTCGACGGCTTCCTCGACCGACCGCGCGACCAGCACGCCGTCGTACGCCCAGTCGGGGTCGCGGGTGACCACGATGCTCTGGCGGTCGGGCAGCGGCTTGCCGATGCCCTCGAACGTCGTACGACCGAGGACCAGCGGGTGCCCGACGGTGACCCGCTTGAAGTGCGCGAAGTCGGCCGGGATCTTCCACGGGATGTCGCCGTGCAGCCCGATCACGCCGTTGGTCGCCCGAGCGGCGACCAGGACGACCTGCGGGACCACCTGCGTCATACGGAGATGGGCGCCTTGATCCCCGGGTGGGGGTCGTAGCCCTCGACGCTGATGTGCTCGAGGTCGAAGCCGTCGATCGTGGTCACCGACGGGTCGAGGTGCAGCGTCGGCAGCGGCCGCGGCTCACGGGTCAGCTGGAGCTCGGCCTGCTCGAGGTGGTTGAGGTAGAGGTGGGCGTCGCCGAGGGTGTGCACGAAGTCGCCGACCTCGAGGCCGGTCACCTGGGCGATCATGTGCGTCAGCAGGGCGTACGACGCGATGTTGAACGGCACGCCGAGGAACACGTCGGCCGAGCGCTGGTAGAGCTGGCAGCTGAGCTTGCCCGCCGGAGTCCGACGGGGCGACGTAGAACTGGAACATCGTGTGGCACGGCGCCAGCGCCATGTCGGGGACGTCGGCGACGTTCCACGCCGAGACGATGTGTCGCCGCGAGTCGGGGTTGGTGCGGATCTGCTCGACCACCTGGGCGAGCTGGTCGATGTGCCGGCCGTCGGGCGTGGGCCACGAGCGCCACTGGTAGCCGTAGATCGGGCCGAGGTCGCCGTTGGCGTCGGCCCACTCGTCCCAGATGGAGATGCCGCGGTCCTGCAGCCACTTGACGTTGGTGTCGCCGCGCATGAACCACAGCAGCTCGCCGAACACCGAGCGGGTGTGCACCTTCTTGGTGGTCACCAGCGGGAAGCCGGCGGACAGGTCGAAGCGCATCTGGTGGCCGAAGACGCTGCGGGTGCCGGTGCCGGTGCGGTCGGACTTCTCGACGCCCTCGTCGAGGATCCGGCGGAGGAGGTCGAGGTACGCCTGCATGGGCCCAACTTACCCGTGGAAGGCTGGTGCCCATGGTCATCGGACTCGGTGCGGCGCTGCTGGCGGCCGTGCTGTTCGGAGTCGCCGGGGTGGTGCAGGCCATCGCCGCCCGGCGCTACGGCCTGTTCTCCTGGATGATGGTCGGGGTCGGGGTGACCTACCTGCTCGGCTGGGGTCTGCACCTCGTCGCGATCGCCTACGTGCCGCTGTACGTCGCCCAGGTCGGCATCGCCCTCTCGCTGGTCGTGACGGCCATCCTCGCCGCGACCGTGGTCGGGGAACCGCTCGCCCTGCGGCACTGGCTCGCCATCGCCACGATGGTCGTCGGGCTGGTGCTGGTGGTGCTGGCCGCAGGCCCGGTCGGCAGCACCCACTTCGAGACCGAGCGGACCCTGATGCTCTACCTCGGCTCGGCGGTGACCCTGGTGCTCGGCCTGCTGGCCGCACGCTGGAACGGTCCGGCCAGCGGCGTCGTCCTCGGAGCCCTCGCCGGCATCGCGTACGGCGGCTCCCCGATCTCGACCCGCGCCCTGGTCGACCCCCACCTCAACGCCGAGACCATCTTCCCGGCGCTCACGGTCGTCTCCTACGGGCTGCTCGGCTTCTGGCTGTGCTCCCTGGCCCTGCGCCGCGCGGCGGTGACGGCGGTGAACGCCCCGCTGATCCTGCTGGAGACCCTGATCCCGGCCATCATCGGGATCGCCGTCTTCGACGACCAGGTGCGGGCGGGGTGGTGGCCGGTCGCGGTCATCGGCTTCGCCCTGAGCACGGTCGGGGCCCTGGTGCTGTGCGGCGCCGAGGCCAGGCTGGACGACCTCGAGGGGCCGCGGCTCGAGCAGGAGCCGATGGTTGGATGGGACGCATGACCGCCCCCAGCGCCGACGTCTCCGCCCGGGTCGCCTGGGCCGAGGACGCACCGGCCATCGCCGCGGTCCAGGTCCGCGCCTGGCGCACGTCGTACGCCGACCTGCTGCCCGCCGAGGTCCTCGACGGCCTGCGCCCCGACGACATCGCCGCCGGCTGGAGCGAGGCCCTCGGCCCGCCCGACGGACGCCCGCAACCGGGTCATCGTCGCCCTCGAGCGCAACCTGGTCACCGGCTTCGTGGTGACCGGGCCTGCCGGTGACCCCGACTGCGACCCGGTCGCGACCGGCGAGCTCACCGACCTCACCGTCGACCCGCACAAGCGCGGCGCCGGGCACGGCTCCCGCCTGCTCCAGGCCGGGGTCGACACCCTCGTCGCCGACCGCTTCACCCGCGCGGTGAGCTGGCTGCCCGCCGAGGACGACGCCCTCCGCGCGTTCCTGACCGAGGCCGGGTGGGGACCCGACGGCGCCCACCGCACCCTCGACCTCCTCGGCGACGGCACCACGACCGTCAAGCAGGTGCGCCTGCACACGGCGCTGGTGGACGCCACCCCGCACTGATGGCGGACGAGCCCACGACGCGCTCGATCGTGCGCGACGGGATCGCGGTCGGCATCGCCACGGGCGCCTACGGGATCTCCTTCGGTGCCGTCTCGGTCGCCAGCGGGCTCAGCGTCTGGCAGTCGTGCGCGCTCTCGCTTGCTGGTGTTCACCGGCGCCTCGCAGTTCGCGCTGGTCGGCGTGATCGGCACCGGCGGCACGCCGTTGTTCGCCGCGGTCTCGGGGCTGCTGCTGGGCACCCGCAACGCGCTCTACGGGCTCAAGGTCAATCCCCTGGTCGGCTGGCGCGGCGCGAAGCGCGTGGCGGCCGCCCACCTCGTCATCGACGAGTCCTCCGCGATGACGATCACCCGGACCACCCAGGAGCACGCGCGGGCCGGCTTCCTGTCGACCGGCCTGTCGGTGTTCGTCCTCTGGAACCTGGCCACGCTCGCCGGCGCGATCGCCGGCAACTCGCTGGGCGATCCCGCGCAGGTACGGCCTGGACGCCGCCGTCGGCGGCGCCTTCCTCGGCCTGCTCTGGCCGCGGCTGACCACCACGCGCAACCGGGTCGCTGCCCTGCTCGGCGCCGCGGTCGCGCTGTCGCTGGTCCCGTTGACCCCGGCCGGGGTTCCCGTGCTCGCCGCCTCGGTGGTGGCGCTCGGGATGGGCCTGATCGGGAAGGACGCCGAGGAGTGATCTGGCTGGCCGTGATCGGCTGCGGCGTCGGCTGCTACCTGCTCAAGCTGGCCGGCATGTCCGTGCCGGAGCGAGCGCTCTCGCACCCCGTCGTACGACGCACGGCCGACCTGCTGCCCGTCGTACTCCTGGCCGCGCTCGATCGCCGTCCAGGTGTTCGTCTCGAAGGGACCCGACGGCCCCGAGCTGAGCATCGACGCCCGCCTCGCGGGACTCGCAGCGGCCTTCGTGGCACTGCTGCTGCGGCTGCCGTTCCTCGTCGTGGTGTTCGTCGCGGCGCTGACGGCCGCGCTGATCCGCCTCTGACAGCATGTTCGGCTCGCCCGGGGCACCCGAGAAGCCCCGGACGAGCCGACGGGCCCGTTGCTGGACCAGGGGGTGGATCAGTGGATGGGATGGAGCAGGTGGGGGGTCCGTGTGCCCAGCACGGGCCCCCCACCCGGGGGACTCCTGACCTCCGGTGGGGGGAGGGAGGTCAGGACACGGATACCGCGCTCCATGCAGCGGCGACCGTGGTGTATTGGGTGCTGCTCGCGCCGTAGAGGTCCTTGGCGGCGTTCAGCGTGGCGGTCCGGGCCGCCTTGTAGTTGGTGTTGGAGGTCATGTAGACGGTCAGCGCGCGGTACCAGATCCGCTGCGCAGCGTCGCGGCCGATCCCGGTGATCTTCGAGCCGTTGCAGGTCGGCGAGTTGTGGGCGACGCCGTTGATCGTCTTCGCCCCGGAGCCCTCGGCCAGCAGGTAGAAGAAGTGGTTGCCGATGCCCGAGCTGTAGTGGACGTCGACGTTCTTGGCGTTGCTCGACCAGCAGTTCAGCGAGCTGCCGTCGGAGGCGGGGTTGTCCATCCGGCGCAGGCCGAGGTGCTTCTTGAGGTCGAACTGCTCGCCGATGAGGTAGTCGCCCGGGTCCTTGGCGTTGTTGGCGTAGAACTCCACCATCGTGCCGAAGATGTCGCTGGTCGCCTCGTTGAGACCGCCGGACTCACCGGAGTAGGTCAGGCCGGCGGTGTTCTCGGTGACGCCGTGGCTCATCTCGTGACCGGCCACGTCGAGCGACACGAGCGGGCCGTAGTTGGTGCCGTCGCCGTCGCCGTACGTCATCTTGGTGCCGTCCCAGAAGGCGTTGACGTAGTTCTTGCCGTAGTGGACCCGGTTGTAGGAGCCCTTGCCGGTGCCGAAGATGCCGTTGCGGCCGAACGTCGCCTTGTAGTAGTCCCAGGTCTCGTTGCTGCCGTACTGCGCGTCCGCGCCGGCCGTGGCCCGGTTGCTGTTCAGTCCGTTGCCGAACGTGGTGGTCGTGCTCGTGATCTGGGTCCCGGTCTTGCAGCCCGAGCCGAAGATCTGGCACAGCGTCGAGTCCTCGGCGTTGTCCATGTCGGTCGTGTAGGTGTTGCCGCGCACGCCGTCGTTCTTGAGCTGGTACGTCGAGCCCGACTTGGTGACGCTGAGCGGGACCGAGCCGTTGTAGAGGGTGTTGCCGGTGCCGCCGACGTTCTCGATCTCCTGCTCGGTGCGGATGACCGCGCCGGTCTTCGCGTCGACGTACGTCGCGAGGCGGCTGGGGGTGCCGTTGGCCTGCAGCCCCCCGCTCATCACCTTCCACGCGAGGCGGGGGGTGGCGCCGGAGGCGTCGACGACGAGAGAGGAGCCGTCGACCCTGGCGTCCGTGATCTTGCGGGTGACCGCGCTCGGGGCGAGCGCCTTGGTCTTGGCGACCGAGCTCGCGACCGCGGGGGCGACGGCGAGGTCGAGCGTCTTCGCGAGCGTCTGGCTGCTGCCTTCCCAGGCGCCCGACTTCGACTCGTGCACGACGAGGTCGCCACCGACGACGTCCAGACCGCGGTAGGTGCGGTGCAGGCGGACGTGGGTGGTGCCGTCCGGGTCGACGATCGTGTCCACGGCCTGTGAAGCCCTGCGAGCTGCCGAAGTGGGTGGCTGCCGCGTGCGACTTGGCTCCGGCGATCGCCCGGTCGGCACGCGACGAGGTCCCGGCGGAGTCAGCCGCCTGGGCCTGGGTCATGCCGGCACCGGCGAACGTCACCGCGAGAACTGCGCGGTGCCGAAGAGCGTCACGCTCGAGCGCATCTGGATCCTTCGGGCTGTGGGCGAGGAGAATCCCTGCGATCCCCCGTCCGTTCCAGCCTGCCCGCCACGCTCGGCAATGGCACCAGCCGCGCGCCTTCACATCGTTGTTTTGCAGAAACCTGCAACAGTGCAGGAAAGCGCGAGGAATCTCATGTTCAGGGCTCGTCTGATGGACCTCGGCCGTCGCGCAGCAGGCCATGGGTCCGTCAGACGGGCCCAGGTCGAGGAGCTCCTCGAGACCCACGGTGAGGCCGGGGTGATCGGCGATCTGGCGGAGGGCCAGGAGCACGCCGGGGGTGAAGGAGACGCGGTCGAGGGAGTCGTGGCGGATGGTCAGGGTCTCCCCCACGCCGCCGAGCACGACCTCCTGGTGGGCGACGAGTCCGCGCACGCGCAGGCCGTGGACGTGGATGCCCTCGACGTCGGCGCCGCGGGCGCCCTCGAGTCCGGTGGAGGTGGCGTCGGGAACCGGGCCGAGTCCGGCCTCGGCCCGGGCGGCCGCGATCAGCTCCGCCGTACGCCGTGGAGGTGCCGGAGGGCGCGTCGGCCTTGTCGGGGTGGTGCAGCTCGATGATCTCCACCGACTCGTAGAACTTCGCCGCCTCGGCCGCGAACCGCATCATCAGCACGGCGCCGATCGAGAAGTTGGGGGCCACCAGCACGCCGGTGCCCTCGCTGTCCGCGAGCCACCCGCGCAGGGTGTCGAGCCGGTCCGCGTCGAAGCCGGTGGTGCCGACGACCGCGTGGATGCCGTGGGAGATGCAGAACTCCAGGTTGTCCATCACCACGTCGGGGTGGGTGAAGTCGACGACCGCCTGCGACGCCGGCGTCGACCAGCGCCTGCAGCTCGTCGTCGGCGTCGATCCTGGCGACCAGCTCGAGGTCGCCGTCGGTGCGGGCAGCTTCCTCGACCGCGTCGCACACGGCCCGGCCGACCTTGCCCAGCGCACCCAGCACGCCCACCTTGAGAGTCACGACGTCAGGTTAGCGACGCGACCGGTGAGTGCGGACCTCGGTGGTTCAGGTGGTTGAGGAGCGAGCGTCTCGAAACCACCATCGGCTCGTGGCTCGATCATCCTTAGTTGACGGAGGAGTGTGGTCGGAACGTCCGCTGCTCTGGTCGCGCTGGCGTTCCCGACGCCTTCGTCCGGCGCACGGCGGTGCCGCTCGACCGTTGTGGTTGCGGTGGCCGAGGTGAGGGCTCGGCGCGCACGTCGCTGTTGTTCGGTGGTTGAGGAGCGAGCGCCAGCGAGCGTCTCGAAACCACTCGATCGAAGTCGCAGAGATTCCTCGTTTCCCCTTCCACACAAGGGAATTCTCGATCAGAAACTGTCAGTGGTCGCTGGTTGGATTCAGGTATGTCGCACCCCTCCAGCAGCCTCGTCAGCGAGCTGGCCGACATGCGGCACGGGTGGCCGAGATGGTCGACACGTTGTGGGCGGCACACGACGGCGACGAGCTGATGGACGTGGTCGGCCGAGGTCGAGGCCCTCAAGTCGACGCTGGACGCACTGGCTCTCGGCGTGGTGCGCGAGCTCGAGGCCACCGACGCGGTCAAGACCGCCGGGTGGGCCTCGACCCAGGACTTCCTGACCCACACCTGTGGCGGCCACAAGGGCACCGGCCCCGCCGCTGGTGCGGCTGGCCGCAGCGACGGCCGAGCCGCGGTCTGGCGCCAGTGGCCGAGGCGCTGCGGGACGGCTGGCTCTCGACGACCAAGGCCCAGGTCATCGAGCGCGCGGTCGACCGGCTGCCCAGCGACCCCGACGTCCGAGCCCGCGGGGTGCAGGTGCTGCTCGCCGACGCCAAGAAGCTCGACGCCTCCGAGCTGAAGAAGGTCGCGCTGCACCTCGTCACCGTGGTCGACCCCGACGGCGACGAACGCCGCGACGAACGAGCCCTCGACCGGCTCGAACGCGCCGCCCACCTGGGTCGACACCTGAGCGATCACCGACGACCAGGCCGGCGGCGCCTGGATCAAGGGACGGTGCTCGACCGAGGACGCCGCGATGATCAAGGCCACCCTGATCCCGCTGGCCGCACCGCAGCCGCTCGACGACGGCGAACGCGACCTGCGCGACCACGGCGCCCGGATGCTCGACGCCCTGGTCGAGGCCTGCCGGCGGCTGCAGAGCACCGACGTGCTGCCCGACTCCCACGGCGCGACGCCCCGGCTGACCCTGACCATGGACTACCAGCAGCTCCTCGACCTGTCCGGCCTCGCCGTCACCGAGACCGGCGAGCAGCCTCTCCGCCTCCGCCGTACGCCGCCTGTGCTGCGACGCCGAGATCATCCCCGCCGTCCTCGGCGGGCAGTCCCAGGTCCTCGACGTCGGCCGACAGCATGCGCCTGGCCTCCGCCGCCATCTGGAAGGCCCTCGTCGCCCGCGACCGCCACTGCCGCTTCGACACACTGCACCCGCCCACCGATGATGTGCCACGCCCACCACATCAAGCACTGGGTCGACGGCGGCGAGACCTCGCTGGACAACATGCTCCTGCTCTGCGGCCACCACCACCGACTCATCCACTCCGGCCCCTGGCAGATCACCACCACCGCCCCTGGGCAGTTCGAGTTCGTCGCGCCGGGAGAGCACACTCGTCGTGCCGCGGCGAGGCCACCGCCGCGCGAATGACGCTGACGGTCCGCACGACAGGAAGGCAGTGCGCCGATGTCAGACCTGGCCGAGACGTGCGAGTCGCGGCTCCTGGCGATCATCGATCGCTACCGGCCCGAGCTCGGCGACGGGACGATCTACGGCATGCCCTTCGCTCGTGTGGCCGGGAGCTGGTGGGCATGACTACGTTCGCTGGCCATCAAGGCCGGCAAGAAGGCCGTGAGCCTCTACCTGATCATCGCGGACCGGTATCCCGAGGACCTCGCGGCCGGCGCTCAGCGCGACGTGCAGAGCCAGTCGGCGGGTCGAGCCACGTTCCGTTCAAGGCACTCGACGACGGCTCGCCACGATCGCGCGGCATTTCTCGACCGGTTGCTCGTGCGCTACCGCGCGGAGCACGACGCGTGCAGCAGGGGCCCTCGAGTCGTGGCGCGAGTGACGACCCGGCGCCTGCGAGCCGTGCTTGATCCAGTGCCGACTGCTCGGCGATGAAGAGCACGCCCCGGCGCCAGGAAGACCAGCCCCACCGCCCACAGAGCGCCGAGGTCCGCGGACGGATCAGGCGGGGCCGACCGTGGCGAGGGTCTGCGGCCGGGTGTACAGCTCGGCCGCGAGGTCGTGGACGTCCTTCGGGGTGACGGCGTCGAGGTGCTCGAGGACCTCGTCCATCGAGCGCAGCCGGCGCTGGAACAGCTCGGCCTCGCCGAGGCGGCTCATCCGGGAGGCGCTGTCCTCGAGGCTGAGCACCATGCCGCCGCGGGCCTGGCCCTTGCCGCGCTCGACCTCCTCCTCGGAGAGTCCCGGAGTCCGCGACCCGCGCGAGCTCGGCACGTACGACGCGCAGCAGGTCGTCGGCCTTGCTCGGCAGCGAACCGGCCGCGACGCCGACCATGCCGGCGTCGGAGTAGCCGAGGCCGAAGGAGTAGACCGAGTACGCCAGCCCCCGCCGCTCGCGGACCTCCTGGAACAGCCGCGAGCTGGAGCCGCCACCGAGGGCGGCGTTGAGCACGCTGAGCACGTAGCGACGCGGGTCGGAGCGGGTCAGCCCCTGCATCCCGAGCACCACGTTGACCTGCTCGAAGGGCCGCGAGGTCGAGACCTCGCCGGCATGCAGCGGCCGCGGCCGCGCCGCGACGCGGGGTCCCGAGGGCTTGGAGTCGCCGTCGAGGAAGCCGTTGCGGGAGAACGACTTCCGCACGCGGCGTACGACGTCCGCGTGGTCGACGTTGCCGGCCGCGGCGATGGTCATCGCCTCGGGGCGGTAGCGCCGCTTGTAGTAGCCGTTGACCTGCGCGCGGGTGAGCGCCTTGATCGACTCGGTCGTCCCGGCGATCGGCCGGGCCAGCGGGGTGCCGGCCCAGGCCGTCGCGGCGAACAGGTTGTGCACGACGTCGTCGGGGTCGTCGTCGTGCATGGCGATCTCGTCGAGGATCACCTCACGCTCGGCCTCGAGGTCCTCGGAGGTGATCGTCGAGGAGGTGATCATGTCGCCGAGCACGTCGAGCGCCATCGGCAGGTCCTCGTCGAGCACCCGCGCGTGGTAGCAGGTGTACTCCCGCGCGGTGTAGGCGTTGAACTCCCCGCCGACCTCGTCGAGGGCGGCGGAGATGTCCATCGCCGAGCGGGTCGGGGTGCCCTTGAACAGGAGGTGCTCCAGGAAGTGCGACGCGCCGTTGAGCTGCGCCGCCTCGTCCCTGGACCCCACCTGCACGTACACCCCGACCGCTGCGGAGCGGACTCCGGGCATGTGCTCGGTGACGACGCGCAGACCGCCCTTGAGGACGGTCCGGCGTACGCCGCCCGGCAGGCTCGTCAAGACGCCTGCGCCCATCTTGTTCGGGGTCACTCGGAGTCGGTGGCCTCGTCGGCGTCAGCCGACTCGGAGGACTCGCTGTCCTCCACCACCGGCACCAGCGAGAGCTTGCCGCGGTCGTCGATCTCGGCGATCTGGACCTGGATCTTCTGGCCGACCGAGACGACGTCCTCGACGTTGTCGACCCGCTTGCCACCGGCGAGGGCACGCAGCTTGCTGATGTGCAGCAGGCCGTCCTTGCCGGGCAGCAGCGAGACGAAGGCGCCGAAGTTGGTCGTCTTCACGACGGTGCCGAGGTAGCGCTCGCCGACCTCGGGCATCGTCGGGTTGGCGATCGCGTTGACCGCGGCGCGGGCAGCCTCGGCCGCCTCGCCGTTGGTCGCACCGATGTAGACCGTGCCGTCGTCCTCGATCGACAGGGTCGCGCCCGTGTCGTCCTGGATCTGGTTGATGACCTTGCCCTTGGGCCCGATGACCTCGCCGATCTTGTCGACGGGGACCCGCACGCTGATGATGCGCGGGGCGTGCACCGACATCTCCTCGGGGGCGTCGATGGCCTCGGCCATCACCTCGAGGATCGCCAGGCGTGCGTCGCGAGCCTGGGTCAGCGCCGCGGCGAGGACCTCGGCGGGGATGCCGTCGAGCTTGGTGTCGAGCTGCAGGGCGGTGACGAACTCCTTGGTGCCGGCGACCTTGAAGTCCATGTCGCCGAAGGCGTCCTCGGCGCCGAGGATGTCGGTCAGCGCGACGTACTGCGTCTCGCCGTCGACCTCGCCGGAGATGAGGCCCATCGCGATGCCCGCGACGGGCGCCTTGAGGGGCACGCCGGCCTGGAGCAGCGACAGCGTCGAGGCGCAGACCGAGCCCATCGAGGTGGAGCCGTTGGAGCCCATGGCCTCGGAGAGCTGGCGGATCGCGTAGGGGAACTCCTCACGCGACGGCAGCACCGGGAGCAGCGCGCGGCGCGCGAGCGCACCGTGGCCGACCTCGCGGCGCTTGGGCGAGCCCACGCGGCCGGTCTCGCCGGTGGAGAACGGCGGGAAGACGTACTTGTGCATGTAGCGACGCTTCTTCTCCGGCGAGAGCGTGTCGAGCTGCTGCTCCATGGTGAGCATGTTCAGCGTGGTGACACCCAGGATCTGGGTCTCGCCGCGCTCGAACAGCGCCGAGCCGTGCACGCGCGGGATGACCTCGACCTCGGCGGACAGGGTCCGGATGTCGGTGAGGCCACGGCCGTCGATGCGGACCTTGTCGCGCAGCACGCGCTCGCGGACCAGGCGACTTGTTCAGCGAGCGGAACGCGGCGCCGAGCTCCTTCTCGCGACCCTCGAACTGCTCACCGAGCTTGTCGAGCACGGAGGCCTTGATCTCGTCGAGGCGCTCCTCGCGCTCCTGCTTGCCGGCGATGGTCAGCGCCGGGGCGAGGTCGGCCTTGGCGGCGGCCTCGACGGCGGCGTACACGTCGTCCTCGTAGTCGAGGAAGATCGGGAACTCCTGGACCGGCTTGGCGGCCTGCTTGGCCAGCTCGGCCTGGGCCTCGCAGAGCTGCTTGATGAACGGCTTGGCCGCGTCGAGGCCGGTGGCGACGATCTCCTCGGTCGGCGCCTGGGCGCCGCCCTGGACGAGCTCGAAGGTCTCCTCGGTGGCCTCGGCCTCGACCATCATGATGGCGACGTCACCGGTGTCGGTGACGCGACCGGCGACGACCATGTCGAAGGTCGCCTGCTCGAGCTGGCTGTGGCTCGGGAACGCGACCCACTGGCCCTCGATGAGGGCGACGCGGGTGCCGCCGACCGGGCCGGAGAACGGCAGGCCGGAGAGCTGCGTGGAGGCCGACGCCGCGTTGATCGCGAGCACGTCGTAGGGCTGGTCGGGGTCGAGCGCCAGCACGGTGATGACGACCTGGACCTCGTTGCGCAGGCCCTTCTTGAAGGTCGGGCGCAGCGGGCGGTCGATCAGGCGGCAGGTGAGGATGGCGTCCTCGCCGGGACGACCCTCGCTGCGGAAGAACGAGCCGGGGATCTGGCCCACGGCGTACATCCGCTCCTCGACGTCGATCGTCAGGGGGAAGAAGTCGAACTGGTCCTTGGGCTGCTTGCCGGCGGTGGTCGCCGAGAGCAGCATCGTCTCGTCGTCGAGGTAGGCCGTGACGGAGCCAGCGGCCTGGCGGGCGAGGAGCCCGGTCTCGAACTTGACGGTGCGGGTGCCGAACTTGCCGTTGTCGAGAACGGTCTCGACGGCAGTGATGTCGTTGTCAGACAAGAGTGTTTTCTCTCTGGTTCGCGGAAGCGATCCGCGATCCGCTGCGAGAGGCCGGTCTTCGATCGAGGTCCGCGGGATGGATCACCCCGAGGACCACTACCGGAGACCGGGCCGATGGGCTCGCGGATCGCTCCTGGTGGATGTACATGTTCTGTTGTCGTTGTCTAGCAGAAACGCACCCACCGGGAGGGTGAGTGCGTTCCGTGTGTCAGCGTCGCAGGCCGAGGCGCGAGACGATCGAGCGGTAGCGCTCGATCTCGGTCTTCTCCAGGTAGTTCAGGAGACGACGGCGCTGGCCCACGAGGAGCAGCAGTCCCCGACGGCTGTGGTGGTCGTGCTTGTGCTGCTTGAGGTGCTCGGTGAGGTGGGAGATGCGGTGGCTCAGCAGCGCGATCTGCACCTCGGGGGAACCGGTGTCGCCCTCAACGGTGGCGTACTCGGCGATGATCTTCTTCTTGGTCTCTGCGTCAGTACCGATCGACACGTCGAACTACCCATCTTTCACTCGTTGCGCGGCGCGCCGGGGCCTGTTCACCCGGGCACTCTGGATCCGCGGCCGATGCACGGCGGATGTCACCCGATCGGGCAACTGCACAAGATTATCAGCGCTGGCCCGGAGAGACGAATCGGTGCTTCGCCCGCTTGGCCGCGTTGGCCCTGGCCGCGGCGGCCTTGGCGGCCTGAGCCGTTCTGGCCACGGCCGCCTTGCGCTGGGCCTCCACCTGGGCGGGAGTCAGCAGCACGCTCGGCTGTACGCCGGCCAGGGTGACCGGCGGCACGGAGGCGAACGGCGGCTGCTGCATGCTCGACCCACCGATCGGTGAACCGGTCGTCTCGTCCAGCTTCTGCTCCGGCAGCGGGAAGACGCTGTAGAGCTCGGTGCGACCGTTGAGCCAGGGCTGGAGCCGGTACTGCTGCTGGGTCGCGTCGTCCCACGGGTCGCGCTCCACCATCAGCCGGCGGCCGTCCTGGTCGACGAGCTGGACGCCGGTGAGCGGATGTCCCTGGGCGTCGTAGGCGTAGACGTTGCGCACCGGGTTGCCGTGGAAGGTCAGCGACTGGCTGGAGAAGTCGTTGTAGCTGCTGCTGTCGTCGGCGTACAGCCACGGGGGCGTGACCAGCAGCCGCTGGGCCATCACCGGGATCAGCACGATCGCGAACAGGTTGAGGCCGATGACCACCAGACGCAGCACGAGCGACCGCGACAGCATGTTGCCCGGCCACCAGGCACCGCGCCCGATCTGGACGCTGACCAGGATCGCGACCAGGGCCAGCAGCGCGCGGCTGAGCGGTGAACCCGTAGACCTCGTAGCCTCCCGCCATCTCGATCGCGAGAGCGGTCGCGCACAGCGCACGCAGGACCCACCACACCGGTCGCAGGGACTGGGCCAGGGCGGGCAGGCCCAGGTGGTCCTGGTGCTCGACCCACCGGTTCCAGGTCGCGGTGCGGCTGTCGAGCCAGTGCGTGACCCGCCCGCGCAGCTCGCGTGGGCTGGTGCGCCCACGCGCGGCCACCTCGGGGAAGCCGGCCGCCGAGCGCAGCTCAGCGGCGTACTCCGCCGGCTCGGGCAACGCCTCGACGCCACGTTCCTCGACCAGGTCGCTCATGTCGCCCTCGAGACCGCCGACGAGCTCCTCACGCTCTTCCTCCGAGAGGTCGGTGAGGTGGTCGCGCACGGCCGCGACGAAGAGCTTGACGTCGGGAGTCGTGATGATCGTGTTCATGCGGTTGCTCCCTCGAGGATTCCGGTGACCGTGCTGGAGAAGGACGACCAGTCGTCCCGTTGCTGCTTGAGCTGGGACCGACCCGGTGGGCGTGATCCCGTAGTACTTGCGGTGGGGGCCGGTCTCGCTGGCCACGACGTACGACGTGAGCGCGCCGGCGGCGTACAACCGACGGAGGGTGCCGTAGACCGAGGCGTCGCCGACGTCCTCGAGCCCCCGGTCGCGCAGCCGGCGGACGATGTCGTAGCCGTAGCCGTCCTCGTCGTCGACCACGGCGAGCACCGTCAGGTCGAGCACTCCCTTGAGGAGCTGGGTGGTGTCCATGCACGGCACACTACTGCGTGATGCGTAATAGTGCGCAAGACACAGCGGCGTGTCGTGGCAGGATCGCCGGCATGACGACCCCCCAGCGCACTGCTCTCGCCGCCTGCAACCTGTGCGAGGCCATCTGCGGGCTCGAGCTCACCATCGAGGACCGGCCCGAGGGACCGAAGGTCATCTCGATCCGGGGCAACGCCGAGGACCCGCTGTCGCGCGGCCACATCTGCCCCAAGGGCGTCGCGCTGGCCGACGTCTACGAGGACCCCGACCGGCTGCGGCGAGCCGGTGCCAAGGTCGGCGACGACTGGGTGGAGATCGGCTGGGACGAGGCCCTCGACCTGACCGCCGACGGGCTCGCGCGTGCGGTCAACGAGCACGGGCGCGACGCCATCGGCATCTACTTCGGGAATCCCAACGCCCACTCGCTGGGCGCCCAGACGCACGGCGCGGGGATGATCCGGAGCCTGCGGACACGCAACAAGTTCAGCGCCAGCTCGGTGGACCAGATCCCGCACCAGTTCGTGGCCTGGCAGCTGTTCGGCCACCAGCTGATGATCCCGATCGCGGACATCGACCGGACCTCCTACTTCCTGGTCTTCGGCGCCAACCCGATGGCCTCCAACGGCTCGCTGATGACCACGCCCGACTTCCCCAACCGGCTGCGCGACGCTGAAGAAGCGCGGCGGCCGGATGGTGGTGTTCGACCCGCGTCGCACGGAGACGGCCAGGGTCGCCGACGAGCACCACTTCGTGCGTCCCGGCGACCGATGCCGTCGTGCTGCTGGCGATGCTGCACGTGCTGTTCGAGGAGGGGCTGACCACACCGCCGTCGTACGTCCGCGAGATCGAGTCGGTGCGGCTCGCAGTCGCCGACTTCACCCCGGAGCACGCCGCCGAGGCCTCGGGCGTCCCGGCCGACGTGATCCGGCGGATCGCCCGCGAGTTCGCGGCGGCCGACGGTGCTGCGGCGTACGGCCGGATGGGGCTGTCCACGCAGGGCTTCGGCTCGATCTGCCAGTGGGCGATCCAGTGCCTGAACATCCTGACCGGCAACTTCGACCGCGAGGGCGGGGTGCTGTTCCCCGAGCCGGCGATCGACGTCGTCGGCAAGGCGATCGTCGGGCGCGGCCACTTCGACATCTGGCGCAGCCGGGTGCGGCAGGCACCGGAGTTCGGCGGCGAGCTGCCCGGTGAGCACGTTGCGCGAGGAGATCGAGACGCCCGGCGAGGGGCAGATCCACGCCATGCTGACGGTGGCCGGCAACCCGGTGCTGTCGACGCCCGACGGCAAGCGGCTCGGCGAGGCGTTCGACGGCCTGGACTTCATGGCAGCCGTCGACATCTACCTCAACGAGACCACCCGGCACGCCGACGTCGTGCTGCCGCCCACGACGGCGCTCGAGCGCGACCAGTACGACCTGGTCTTCCACGCCTTCGCGGTCCGCAACACCGCGCGGTTCACGCCGGCGGTGTTCGAGAAGCCCGAGGGTGCGCTCGACGACTGGGAGATCTTCCGCGAGATCGCGCTGCGCACCGCCACGCGGCTGGACAAGAAGAAGCCGCTCCGGCAGGCACTGGTGCAACGGGCCCGGCTGAGCCTCAGTCCCCGGACCCTGGTGACCGGGCTCCTGCTCGCCGGTCGTCGTACGACGATGAGGGCGCTGCGTGCCAACCCCGCGGGTGTCGACCTCGGCCCGCTGCGACCGACGATGCCGGCGCGCCTGCAGACCCGGGACAAGCTGATCCACCTCGCCCCCGACAAGGTGATCGCCGACCTGCCGCGGCTGCGCGACAGCATCGCCACGCCCGCAGATGACGAGCTGTTGCTGATCGGACGTCGCCACCAGTCCGACAACAACTCCTGGATGCACAACAGCGTCCGGCTCACCCGGGGCAAGCCGCGCCACCAGCTGCTGATGCACCCCGACGACCTCGCGTCGCGCGGGCTGACCGACGGCACCTCGGTGCGGGTCGCCTCGCGGGTGGGCACCGTGACCACCGAGGTGCGGGCGACCGACGACATGATGCGCGGTGTGGTGTCACTCCCCCACGGCTACGGGCACCAGCAGGACGGCGTCCGGATGGCCAACGCGACCAAGGTCGCGGGCGTGTCCATCAACGACCTCACCGACCCGGAGCGCCTCGACGTCTCCGGCAACGCGGCGCTCAACGGAGTGCCGGTGACGGTGGTTCCGGTCTAGCAGACCGAAGACTGCTCGCCCTCGTCCACGTCGAAGTCCGCACGCCGGGTCACCTCGGCCAGCGCCTGCCGGAACACCGGCACCCAGCGTGCCCGACCGGAGCACGATCGAGGCGTGGCCACCGGGTGCGGTGTAGAGGCTGGCGCCCTCGATCGACGCGGCCAGCTTGCGCTGGCGGCGTTGCGGGATGGTGTGGTCCTTCTCGGTGACGACCACCGCGGTCGGTACGTCGACCTCGCCGATCCAGCCCGCCGAGTTGAACCGGCCGAGCTCGCCGAGCACCTCGGGGACGGTCCACGCGCTGGTGCTGCGGAACTCGGCCTTGCCCCAGGCTGACGGGTCGGACCGGTCCATCGACGGCACCTCGGGCAGGGTCGCCGCCAGCTGCTCGACGCGGGAGAGCGCGTGCCCGGCGATCGTCTGGGTGACCACGGTGAGCACGGGGAAGAACAGCTTCTCGCGCTTGAGGCCGCGGAAGTTCCGCGCGGTCGAGCAGAGCACGAGGCCGGCCACCCGCTCGGGGTGCTGGTGCCACACCAGCTGCGCGATCGCCCCGCCCATCGAGTAGCCCGCGACGATCGCCCGCTCGACGCCCAGCACGTCGAGCAGGGCGACGACGTCGTCGGCACAGTCGGCGAAGGTGAACCGCGGCGAGCGGATGCCGCGGCCGTGCCAGCGCAGGTCGAGGGTGACCACCCGGTGGGTCTTCGACAGCTCGTCGAGCGCGAGCGCCCAGCTGAGGTGGCCGGTGGTGGCCAGGGCGTGCAGGAGTACGACGACCGGCGAGTCGGGCCTCGGGCCGGGCACGTCGATGACGAACGTGCTGCCGCGTCCGGGCAGCTCGACCATCCGGCCCTCGAGCAACCGGTCCACCACCGGCGGTGGCAGCACCTGGCGCGTGCCGGCTCCCACCGCCGTACGCACGGCCCAGCCCGCCGGGGCGAGGACGGTGCGGATGGTCGATCGTGCGTCCGGCTTCCTCATGCAGCACCCTTCGTCGTGCGCAGCTCCTCGAGCGCGCGGGGAAGCTCGGCCACCAGGGGCGCCAGGTCGGGGACCAGGTCGGGGCAGCCGAGGAAGGAGAAGTTCATCCGGTCCACGTAGGACCACGCCGTCACGTTGAGCCCGATGCCCTCGAGGATCGGGCCGACGCTGAACAGGTCGCGCAGCTGCGCTCCCGAGATCGAGACCGGCTCGCCGGGACCCCGGACGTTGGAGACCACCACGTTGAACGGCGCCGGGTGGTGGGAGGCCGCGCGCGAGCGGGAGTAGAGCCGCATCACCCCGGTCAGCGGCGCCGGCGGGGCGAACTGGACCCAGTCGACGAGCATGTTGGCGCCGAGCGTCTGGTGGATCAGCTTGGACTCGCCGGTCGTGCGGGAGATCGCGCGCAGCCGCTCCTCCGGGTCGTCGAGGTCGGTGGCGAGGGTGGTGAAGATGTTGGAGACCCGGTTGCCGCCGAGACGCGGGCCGGCTCCGGCCACGTCGGTCGCCACCGGGACGCCGGCGACGAGCGATCGAGCCGGGAGCTCGCCGCGGGAAGCGAGGTAGCGGCGCAGGGCACCGCCCACGACGGTGAGCACGACGTCGTTCATGGTCACGCCGTGGGCGCGCTGCACCTCCTTGATCCGCGCGATGGGCAAGGTGGCGGTCGCGAAGTTGCGGCGGGCGGTCAGGGCGCCGTTGAACGGCGTGCGGGGTACGTCGAGCAGGGGTCGCGGCACCGTCACCGTCGAGGCCCGCCGGTGCCGCATGACGGCGGCCAGCGCGCGCACCGTCCGGGAGACCAGGCTCGGCAGGTCGCCGATCTGGCGGATCGCGTCGACGAGGGCCATCCGGATCTGCGTCGGACCAGGTCGGGGTCGGCTCCAGCTCGCACGTCGCGTCGCGGGCGGTCACGAGCCGGGCGCGGGTCGCCGCCGAGCCCGTCGACGATGTTGCCGAGCAGTGCGTTGGCGGCGACGCCGTCGGCGAGCGCGTGGTGCATCTTGGTGATCACGGCGATCCGGTTGTCGCCGTACGGCTGGCAGACGTGCATCTCCCACAGCGGGCGGGTGCGGTCCAGCGGCGTACCGGCCACGCGGCCGATCAGCGCCTCCAGGCCGGCCATGCCTCCCGGAGCCGGCACGTCGTGGGCGAACACGTGGTGCCTCGGGTCGACGGCCCGGTCGGTGACCCAGAGCGGGTGGTTGAGGTGGAACGGCGCCGGGAGCGCCCGTCGCTGGAGGGGCGGCAGCTCGGCCAGCCGCGCGACCATCTCGTCCTGGAGCCTGGTCAGGTCGAACGCCTCCGCCGGCTCCAGCACCGCGATCTTCAGCGTGTGCATGTGCATGGTGGGCGTCTCCATGTAGAGATACCCGGCGTCAACGCCCTCCATGCGGTCCACGCCGCGAAGTCTGTGCGACCGCGTGGCCCGACGGCAAGGACAAACTGGAATGTGTTCTAGTTCTCGTTCCTGAAAACGAGAACACGTTCTAGTATTGGCGGGTGGAGCCCCGATGACCGCGTCGATACCCGGGATCGACCTGCCCGAGGACGACGTCCGCGAGCGCCTCGCCTACCGCGACGGCAAGTGGGTCGCCGGGCTGATCCCGTTGCTCAGGCTCGTGGTCAAGACCTGGTACCGCTCCGAGGTCACCGGCATGGAGAAGATGCCCGACGGCGGGGCGCTGATGGTGTCGAACCACTCCGGCGGGCTGATCGCCATGGACGTGCCGGTGATCGCGGTCGCGTTCCACGACACCTTCGGCGCCGACCGGCCGCTCTACGTGCTCGCCCACGACCTGCTCTTCCTCGGCCAGAGCGGTCCCGTCATGCGACGCGCCGGCTTCCTGCCCGCCACCCGCGAGAACGCCCATGCCGTGCTGGCGTCGGGCGGCGTGACGATCGTCTTCCCGGGTGGCGACTACGACGTGTTCCGGCCCTCCTCGCGCTCGACCACCATCGACTTCGACGGTCGCAAGGGCTACGTGCGTACGGCGCTGCGTGCCGGCGTACCGATCGTGCCGGTGGTCAGCATCGGCGGCCAGGAGGACCAGATCCACCTCTCCCGCGGGGAGCTGATCGCGAAGCTGTTCAAGCTCGAGGAGCGGCTGCGCACCAAGTACGTCCCGGTCACCTTCGGGTTCCCGTTCGGGCTCACGCTCGCGTTCCCGCCCAACCTGCCGCTGCCGACGAAGATCCGCACCGAGGTGCTCGACCCGATCGACATCGTGGCGGAGTTCGGCGAGGACCCGGACATCGACGAGGTCGACGCGGTGGTCCGCGAGCGGATGCAGACCGCGCTCAACGAGCTCAAGCGCCGTCGCCGGTTCCCGGTGCTGGGATGAGCCGCGTCGTCGCGTTCCTGCGGTCGCTGCAGCGGCTGCTGGTCACGCTGAGGGTGCTGGTCGGCAGCGGCATGATCGCGCCGATGCGGCCGGACAAGTACCTGCGCCAGGCGCTCGTCGTACGACGGCACGGAGCGAACGCGATGAGCGGCATCGGGCTCTCCGCCGCACGTGCCCCGAGGGCGACCGCGCTCGTCGACGAGCGCGGCTTCCTGACCTGGGCCGAGCTCGACAAGCGGGTGGACGCCGCCGGGGTCGGGCTGCACGAGCTGCTCGAGGGCGGCGAGGGCACGTTGGGGATCCTGTGCCGCAACCACCGCGGCCTGGTCGAGTCCCTCGCCGCGGCGACGCGCATCGGCGCCGACGCGCTGCTGCTCAACACCGGCTTCTCCGGACCGCAGCTGCGCGACGTGCTGGAGCGCGAGCAGGCCACGGTCGTGGTGTACGACGAGGAGTTCGCTCCCCTGCTCGCCCAGGCCAGGGAGCGGCTGCCCCACCTGACCGAGGTGCTCGCCTGGGTCGAGGACCCCGAGCACTCCCATCCCGGCGTACACGTCCTCGACGAGCTGATCGACGCCAACCTCGGCCGCCGGCCCACCGAAGCCGTCGCGCCCCGGTCGCACCGTGCTGCTGACCTCGGGCACGACCGGCACCCCCAAGGGCGCCCGGCGCTCGGGAGGAGCCGCCGGGTCGCTGGCCGCCATGCTCGAGCGGATCCCGTGGCGGGCCGGGGAGACGACCGTCGTCGCGGCGCCGATGTTCCACGCGTGGGGCTTCGGGCAGCTCGCGATCTCCGCGACGATGTGCTGCACCATCGTGATGCGTCGCCGCTTCGACCCGGAGGCGACGCTCGAGCTGGTCGACCGCAGCCAGGCGACCGGGCTGGCCGTCGTACCCGTGATGCTCGAGCGGATCATCGACCTGCCCGCGACGACCCTCGAGCAGTACAGCCTGGCCTCGCTGCGCTTCGTCACCGCCAGCGGTTCGCGGATGCGTCCGGACGCCGTCACCGCGTTCATGGACCGCTACGGCGACACCGTGCACAACTCCTACAACGCCACCGAGGCCGGGCTGATCAGCACGGCCACGCCCGCCGACCTCCGGGTCGCTCCCGACACCGCCGGGCGACCGGTGCTCGGCACCGACCTGCGCATCCTCGACGACCACGGCCACGCCGTTCCGCAGGGCGAGGTCGGCCGGATCACGGTGCGCAGCGAGTCGGCGTTCGAGGGCTACACCTCGGGTGAGACCAAGGCCTTCGAGGACGACTACATGGTCTCCGGCGACCTCGGCCGGCTCGACGAGGCCGGCCGGCTCTACGTGGTCGGCCGCGACGACGAGATGATCGTGTCCGGCGGCGAGAACGTCTATCCGCTCGAGGTGGAGCAGACCCTCAACGAGCACACCGACGTGGTCGAGGCCGCCGTGGTCGGCGTCGACGACCAGGACTTCGGCCAGCGGCTGGAGGCGTACGTCGTGCTGCGTGACGACGCGTCGGTCACCACCGACGAGCTGAAGAAGCACGTCAAGGCGCACCTCGCCGGCTACAAGGTGCCGCGTCGCGTGGTCGTCCTCGACGACCTGCCCCGCAACGACAGCGGCAAGGTGATGAAGCGGGAGCTACCCGGGTAGCTGGAGCAGCTCGCGGGTGCGCACGACGTCGTCGGCCATCGTCTCGATCAGGGCGTCCACGCCCTCGAACTTGACCATGCCGCGGATGCGCGACGACGAACGAGATCTCCACCGACTCGCCGTAGAGCTCGAGGTCGGTGCGGTCGAGCACGTAGGCCTCGACCCGGCGGTCGCGCTCGCCGTCGAAGGTCGGGTTGGTGCCGACGCTGATCGCGGCGGGCAGCGGAGTGCTGCCGGGCTCGTCGAGCCGGGTCAGCCAGCCGGCGTACACCCCGTCGGCGGGGACCGCCCGCCCCTGCGGCGGCACGTTGGCCGTCGGGTAGCCGAGCTCGCGGCCGCGGTGGTCGCCCTCGATGACGTGCTCCGACGACGGAGTAGGGGCGGCCGAGCGCCTCGGCGGCACCCTCGACGTCGCCGGCGGCGAGGCAGGTGCGTACGTAGGTCGAGGACCAGACCTGCGGTCCCCCGTCGAGCGCGATCCCCTCGGCGTCGAAGCCGCGCTCGCGGCCGGCCTCCACCAGCGCCGCGACGTCGCCGGCGGCCCGGGCGCCGAACCGGAAGTTCGCGCCGACCACCACGTGGGCGGCGTGCAGGCCGTCGACGAGCACGCGGTCGATGAACTCGACCGGCGTCCAGGCAGCGATCTCGCGCGAGAACGGGATCACGAACACGTCGTCGACCCCGGCCTGCGCCAGCAGCAGGCAGCGTCGGTCGACGTCGGTCAGCGTGAGGGGAGCGTGCTCGGGCCGCAGCACCGCCATCGGGTGCGGGTCGAAGGTGACCGCGACGACGGTCAGCCCGTCGCGGTCGGCGACCTCCCGGGCGCGTCGTACGACGTGCCGGTGGCCGAGGTGCACGCCGTCGAAGTTGCCGATGACCACGACCGTGCGACCGAGGTCGCCGGGCACGTCGTCCAGGGAACGCCAGATCCGCACGAGCCGAGGTTAGCGAGCGCCCGAGCGGCCAGCAGCCGCACCCCCGCGCCGAAGGCGCTCACCTGCGGCAGCTGGCAGATCGAGGCCGAGTGGCCGATGGCTCGTCGACGAGCGCAGCGAGGAGTACGAGCCGAGGTTAGCGAGCGCCCGAGCGGCCAGCAGCCGCACCCCCGCGCCGAAGGCGCTCACCTGCGGCAGCTGGCAGATCGAGGCCGAGTGGCCGATGGCTCGTCGACGAGCGCAGCGAGGAGTACGAGCCGAGGTAGCGAGGCCAGAGCAGGGTGCGATCGGCGCCCCTCGCCGAAGGCCGCTCGTGGCCCGCTCAGACGAAGACGGCCACTGCCCGTGCGACCTCGCCGTCCTGCTCGTAGAGCGCGAGGAAGCCGCCGTCCGGCGCGAACAGGGCGACCGGGCCGTCGTGGCCGAGGTCGAGGGCGAGCTTGCGGCCGAAGCCGACGTCGGTCGCCTGGTCCTCGTCGAGGTCCAGGCTCGGGAACGCCCGGCGGGCGGCCTCGCCGATGGGCAGCACGACGAGGTCGTCCTCGAGCTGCTCGAGGGTGTGCGCCACCGTCGAGGGCGTAGGGACCGACGGCGGTACGGCGCAGCGCGACCAGGTGGCCGCCCACCCCGAGGCGCTCCCCCAGGTCGCGGGCGATGGCCCGGATGTAGGTGCCGCTCGAGCACCGCACCGTGATGCGCACGTCGTCGCCGTCGACCTCGTGCACCTCGATCGAGTCGACCCGCACCGAGCGCGGCTGCAGCTCGACCTGCTCGCCGGCGCGGACCCGGTCGTAGGCGCGGCGGCCGTCGACCTTGATCGCCGACACGGCCGACGGAACCTGCTCGATGTCGCCGACGAACCCGGCCAGCGCCTCGCGGACCTGCTGCTCGGTGATGCCCTCCGTCGAGGCGGTGGCGATCACCTCGCCCTCGGCGTCGTCGGTGGTCGTGGCGGCGCCGAGGCGCACCGTGGCGTCGTACGCCTTGTCGGTGAGCATCAGGTGACCGAGCAGCCGGGTGGCCCGGTCGAGGCCGAGCACGAGCACGCCCGTCGCCATCGGGTCGAGCGTGCCGGCGTGGCCGACCTTGCGGGTGCCGGCCAGTCGTCGTACGCGGGCAACGACGTCGTGCGAGGTCATGCCGCCGGCCTTGTCGACGATGACCAGGCCGGGCGTGCTCACTCGGCCTCGAGCTCGTCGTCCTCGTCGGGGCGCGGCTTCTTGTAGGGGTCGGGCTCCCCGGCGTACGTCGCACCGCTGGCCGACTGCGCAGCAGCGGCGTCGGACTCGCGCACCTTCTCGAGCAGGTCGTCGATGTGGCGTGCCGTCTCGGGCAGCGCGTCGTGGATGAAGTCGAGCGTCGGCACGTGGCGCATGCCGAGCTGCTTGCCGACCTCGGAGCGGATCAGCCCCTTGGCGGACTCGAGCGCGACGGCCGACCCCTCGAGGTCCTTGTCCTCGCCGAGGACGGTGTAGAAGACCGTCGCCTGCTGGGTGTCCCCGGAGACGCGGACGTCGGTGACGGTGACGAACCCCAGCCGCGGGTCCTTGATCCTGCGCTCCAGCATCTCCGCCACGATCACCTGGATCCGGTCGGCGATCTTGCGGACGCGTGGGTTGCTCATGTGTCCCTCTGTTCCCAAGTTTCACAACCGGAGTAGTGAAACTGGCACTGACGTACGAAAGTTTTCCGAAGGTCGTGCCAGTTTCACAACCGGAGTTGTGAAACTGGCACGACGAGCGCGATCAGGCGCGCGGGATCTCCTTCATCTCGAAGGCCTCGACGACGTCGCCCTCCTTGATGTCGTTGAACCCCTTCAGGACGAGACCGCACTCGAAGCCCTCGCGGACCTCGGAGGCGTCGTCCTTCTCGCGCTTCAGCGAGGCCAGGTCCAGGCTGTCCGCGATGACGTTGCCGTCGCGGATCAGGCGCACCTTGGCGTTGCGCCGGATGACACCACCGGTGACCATGCAGCCCGCGATGTTGCCGATCTTGGAGCTGCGGAAGATCGCGCGGATCTCCGCCTGACCCAGGGTCGACTCCTCGAACTCCGGCTTGAGCATGCCCTTGAGCGCCGCCTCGATCTCCTCGATGGCGTTGTAGATCACCGTGTAGTAGCGGATCTCCACGCCCTCGCGCTCGGCCAGCTCCGTCGCCTTGCCCTGCGGGCGGACGTTGAAGCCGATGATGATCGCGTCGGACGCGGCGGCCAGGTCGACGTTGGTCTCGGTGATCGCACCGACACCGCGGTCGATGACGCGCAGCGACACCTCGTCGCCGACGTCGATCTTGGCCAGCGAGTCCTCGAGGGCCTCGACCGAACCGGAGACGTCGCCCTTCAGGATCAGGTTGAGCTCCTGGCTCTCGCCCTTCTCCATCGAAGCCATGAAGTCTTCCAGGCTGCGACGCACGCGACGCTTGGCCTGCATGGCCGCACGCTCACGCGACTCGCGCTTCTCGGCGATCTGACGGGCCACGCGGTCGTCCTCGACCACGATGAAGTTCTGGCCCGCACCCGGGACACCGGACAGACCGAGCACCATCGCGGGACGCGACGGGTCGGCGTACTCGATGTTCTCGCCGTGCTCGTCGAGCATCGCCCGCACCCGGCCGTACGCCGGACCGGCCACGATCGAGTCGCCGACGCGGAGGGTTCCGCGCTGGACGAGGATCGTCGCGACCGGACCACGACCACGGTCCAGGTGCGCCTCGACCACGAGGCCCTGGGCGTCCTGGTCGGGGTTGGCCCGCAGGTCGAGCGAGGCGTCGGCCGTCAGCACGACCGCCTCGAGCAGCTTGTCGAGGTTGAGCTCGGACTTCGCGGAGACGTCGACGAACATGGTGTCGCCGCCGTACTCCTCGGGGACCAGGCCGTACTCGGTCAGCTGACCGCGCACCTTGGTCGGGTCGGCCTCGGGCTTGTCGATCTTGTTGACCGCGACCACGATCGGCACCCCGGCGGCCTTGGCGTGGTTGAGCGCCTCGACCGTCTGCGGCATCACGCCGTCGTCGGCCGCGACCACGAGGACCGCGATGTCCGAGGACTGCGAACCACGCGCACGCATGGCGGTGAACGCCTCGTGACCCGGGGTGTCGATGAAGGTGATGCGACGGTCGCTGCCGTCGACCTCGGTGTGGACCTGGTAGGCGCCGATGTGCTGGGTGATCCCACCGGCCTCCTTGTCGACCACGTTGGCGCTGCGGAGCGCGTCCAGCAGCTTGGTCTTTCCGTGGTCGACGTGACCCATCACGGTCACGACCGGCGGACGGGCCTCGAGGTCTTCCTCGACACCCTCGTCGGACCCGAACTGCAGGTCGAAGGAGTCGAGCAGCTCGCGGTCCTCGTCCTCGGGCGAGACGACCTCGACGACGTAGTTGAGCTCCTCACCGAGCAGCTGCAGCGTCGCGTCGTTGACCGACTCGGTCGCGGTGACCATCTCACCGAGGTGGAACAGCATCTGCACCAGCGAGGCCGGGTCGACGCCGATCTTCTCGGCGAAGTCGGTCAGCGAGGCGCCGCGGGCGAGGCGAACGGTCTCGCCGTTGCCCTTGCGGACGCGGACGCCGCCGATCGTCGGGGCCTCCATCTGCTCGAACTCTTGACGACGCGCGCGCTTCGACTTGCGTCCACGACGCGACGGGCCACCGGGACGACCGAACGCACCCTGGGTGCTGCCGCGACCACCGGGACGACCACGACCCGGACCACCGGGACGACCGCCACCGGCCGGCGGGCCACCGAGGCCACCACCGGGAGGACCGCCGAAGCCGCCACCGCGGGGAGCGCCGCCACGAGCGGGGGCACCACCGGGGCCACCACGAGCGCCGCCGGGACCACCGGGGCCACCACGGGCGCCGCCGGGACCACCGGGGCCACCACGGCTGCCGCCGCCGGGACCGCCACCGAAGGCGGCCGGGGACTTGGGCATCATCGCCGGGTTGGGGCGCGGCATGCCGTCGCCGCGACCCGCCGGCGGGCGGGGCGGACGCTGGTCGCCGGTGCCCGTGCCGGCACCAGCCGCGGCGCCGGGGCGGAACGGCTGCCCATGCCCTGGGTCGACGAGAACGGGTTGTTGCCCGGACGCGGAGCGCCGGGGCGTGCCGGACGCGGGCCGGGCTTGAAGCGGGCGCCCTCGCTCGGTGCGGCTCCGTCGCCGCCCTGCGTCGTGGTGTCGTCGGTCGCGGTCTCCGCGCTCGCGGCAGGAGCCTCGGGCTCGGCCGCGGTCTCGGGCTCGGCCGGTGCCTCAGCCTCGGGCTCGGCCGCCTTGGAGCGCGGGCCGGGCCGGGGTGGCGGCCTTGGCCGCGGGCGCCTCGACGGTCTCCTCGGCCGGGGCCTCGGCGGGAGCAGCGTCCTCGCTGGCCTCGGGGGCCGGGGCGGCCTTCTTGGCGGGAGCCTTCTTGGCAGCCTTCTTGGCCGCCTTCGCCTCTGCCTTGGCGGAGAGGTCGGCGCCGTACTTGTCCTCGAACCGCTTCACTACGGGCGGTTCCACCGTCGAGCTGGGTGCCTTCACGAACTCACCGAGTTCGCCCAGCATGGTCAAGACGTCCTTCGACGGGACGTCGTACTTCTTGGCGAGTTCATGGACTCGGACCTTGGCCACGTGTTTCCTCCTGGTCCGAGTCCGTCCTGGGACGGAGAGTGCGGACCGCTAGTTGATGTGCATGCTCATCGCGATGTGCTCATTGCGTTGGGTCTCATCGCAGGCTCATGAGCTAGTGCTCTCGTTCCTCATGGGTACCGCCTCACTTGTCTCTGTTTCGAACAGTGTTTCTGCATCGGTCTGCGCGAGGTGCTCTCTCAGCCGCTCGAGGCTCAGCGCTCCCCGGACCACGGCATCATGCCGCAGCGCCCGGACGAAGGCACGTTTGCGCTCAGCGAGTGCGAGACATTCGGGCGTGGGGTGCAGATGCGCCCCGCGACCCGGTGCTGTGCCGCTGCGGGTCGGGTACGACGAACCAGGAACCGTGTGCTCGATCCTGGGTCTCCGCGTCCGTCCCTGCGACCACTCGCAACAACTCACGCTTGGCGGCTCGTTCCCGGCATCCGATGCAGGTCCGGACTGGTCCGTCGCCGCGGGTCGGGCTGTCGAGTTGTGAAACCACCGCAGACCACCATACCGGGGCGGCGTGGCTAATCCGAAACGGGAAAGCCTGCCGCGAGCGTGACGGGTAGCGTTTTCGCATGTCCGAGCCAGCCGCCCAGGTCCACGAGGCGCACGTACGCCGACTGGCCGGCGTCGATCCCCTCGTGCGGGTCGCCCGGCTCGACCTCACCAGTGAGACCACCGTCGAGTGGTCGGCCGACGGACAGGCGGTGGCGCTCGTCGACGTCCGCGAGACCGACCCGGACTCGGAGCCAGGGCTGTGGGTGGACGACCGGATCGTGCGCCTGCAGGTGCGCGCCGCGACCGACGAGGCCGCGTCGGCCATCGGCGACCTCCTCGAGCGCGCGCACCGGATCGGCGGCGAGGTCGGCACCACCCACGTGAGCGTCGCCTCGCGCGACACCGCCATGGTCCGCCCGCTGGTCCGGGCGGGATTCGCACCCAATGCCGTCCTCGCCGTCCACCGGCTGTCGCGTTCCGACGTCCGGCCCGACCCCGGCGGCCCGAGTGGACGTCGTCGTCCGCGAGGCGCGGCCGGACGATCTCGACGCGGTCGTCGCCGCGAACGTCGCCGTGCAGGCGTACGACGCCGCCCTGGGCAGCCTCCCGGACCGGCCCGACTCCGAGCGGGTGATCAGACCGGGCGTCGAGAAGGCGCTGCGCGAGCGCCCCGGCTGGACCCTCGTGGCCGAGCAGGACGGCGCCGTCGTCGGCGTCTGTCAGATGGAGCCACCCGAGGACGCCGCAGTGGGTCGCCGGGGAGGTCGCGAGTCCCTCGACGGCGTACCTCGCGGAGCTGTACGTCGACCCCGGCTCGAGGGGCCGGCAGGTCGGCTCCCGCCTCGTCGCCGCCGCGCACCTGCGCGCCACCGCCGCCGGCGCTCAGGTGGTCGTGCTCCACCACTCCGCGACCAACCCGCTTGTCGACGCCGTTCTGGGCGCGGGCGGGCTACCGCCCGCTCGTCACCGGTTGGGCCCGTCGGGTCAGGTGACACGTATCAGCGTCTGTTGATATCATCACTGCCTGATATCGAAGGAGCTGCCATGCACGTCCCGCCCCACGACCAGCTGCAGGCCGTCGTACGCGACCTGACCACCACGACCCGCGACGGCCAGGAGATGCGCCTGCTCACCGCCGAACGGCACTTCCCGGCCGACCGGGACGAGGTCTGGGACGCCCTGACCAACCCGGAGCGCGTGCCGCGGTGGATGGCGGGCCGTGTCCGGCGACCTCGCGCGTCGGTGGCCGCTACCAGATCGAGGGCAACGCCGGCGGCGAGATCCTGGCCTGTACGCCGCCGGAGGCCCTCTCCCTCACCTGGGAGTTCGGCGGTCAGATCAGCTGGGTCGACGTCACGCTGACCGCCGCCGACGACCGGACCCGGCTGCTCCTCGAGCACACCGCTCCCGTCGATCCCGAGAAGTGGGAGGAGTTCGGGCCCGGGGCCGTCGGCATCGGCTGGGAGATGGCGTTGATGGGCATCGACGAGCACCTGTTCGCGCCCGACACCGAACCGGCCCAGACCCAGGAGTGGATGGCGGGCCCGGAGGGGTGGGCCTACCTGGTCGAGTTCATCACCGATGTCGAGCGAGCAGTGGATCGACGCCAGCATCGCGGCCGGCACCGACCCCGAGGCGGCTCGCGCCGCCGGGCAACGCTGCACCGCGGCCTACACCGCCCGCCCCGAGGAGTGACCGCGTGGAGGCCTTCGACGTCCTCGGCGACCCGGTGCGCCGCCGCATCCTGGAGCTGCTCGCCGACGGCGAGCGCTCGTCCGGGGAGGTCACCGAGGCGATCTCGGCGGAGTTCGGCATCGGGCAGCCGGCCGTCTCGATGCAGCTGCGGGTGCTGCGCGAGAGCGGCTTCGCCGACGTACGACCCGACGGCCCGCGCCGCCTCTACGCACTCAACGCGGGTCCGATGGCCGAGGTCGACGCCTGGCTCGCCGGGTTCCGGTCGTTCTGGGAGCAGCACCTCGATGCGCTGGGCACGGAGATCGCGCGAGGCCGTCGCAAGCCCCAGCGGTGACATCTAGCGTTGGGTCATGACGCTTCGTCGACGACTTCGACGGTCCCGACCTCGACACGACGTGTGGCTGCCCCACTACCTGCCGATGTGGAGCTCGCGCGAGGCGACGCGGGCGTCGTACCGCCTCGAGGAGTCGTGCCTGGTGCTCGACATCCCGCCGGACCACGGCCTCTGGCTGCCGGATGACCACCCGACTCCCCTGCGGCTCTCCGGCATCCAGAGCGGCAACCGGTCCGGGCCGGTGGGGAGCACCGACGGGCAGCAGGCGGTGTACGACGGACAGCTGGTCCGCGAGGAGCAGCCGGAGTTCGCCGGCCACCTCCAGGACGGCGGCCACCTCGAGATCAGCTGCCGGATGACGATCTCGCCGCGCTCGATGGCGGCGTTGTGGCTGTGCGGCTTCGAGGACGAGCCCGAGCACTGCGGCGAGATCTGCGTGACCGAGGTCTTCGGCAAGGACGTCGTGCCGGGCGAGTCCGCGGAGGTCGGCGTCGGGCTCAAGCAGATCCGCGACCCGCACCTGGCCCAGGACTTCGCCGCTCCCCGACTGCCGATCGACGTCTCGCAGTTCCACACCTACGCCGTCGACTGGGACGCCGACGAGGCGGTGTTCACCGTCGACGGCGAGGAGGTACGCCGCTGCGCCGGCTCCGCCGTCGTACCCGCTCCAGCTGATGGTCGCCGTCTTCGACTTCCCCGACTGGAGCACCGGGGACGACGACCACCTGGTGCCGGAGCTGTGGGTCGACTGGATCAGCGGGCAGCGCATCGACTCGGTGACCGGGCGGTCCAACCTGTGAGTGGAGGGGTGGATTTTCAGCCCTCCAGTGACGGTTTGGCCGGGCGCCCGGCCAAACCGCAGCCCACAGTCAGCCAGCCTCACTCGGCAGGAGGCTCCATGGGAGGCGCCACCGGCACCTCCGGCTCGGTGTCGGGCCGGATGTCGATGCGCCAGCCGGTGAGCCGCGCGGCCAGGCGGGCGTTCTGGCCCTCCTTGCCGATCGCGAGGGAGAGCTGGAAGTCGGGGACGATGACGCGCGCCGAGCGGGCGGCCTCGTCGACCACGATCACCTCGGAGACGCGGGCCGGGCTGAGGGCGTTGGCGACGAGGGTGGCGGGCTCGTCGGACCAGTCGACGATGTCGATCTTCTCGCCGTGCAGCTCGTTCATCACGTTGCGCACCCGCTGGCCCATCGGGCCGATGCAGGAGCCCTTGGCGTTCACGCCGGGCACGTTGGACATCACCGCGATCTTGGTGCGGTGACCGGCCTCGCGGGCGATGCCGTGGATCTCGACGGTGCCGTCGGCGATCTCGGGGACCTCGAGGGCGAACAGCTTCTTGACCAGGTTGGGGTGGGTGCGCGAGAGCATCACCTGCGGGCCGCGCATCCCCTTGCGGACGCTGACCACGAGGCACTTGATCCGGGTGCCGTGGGAGTAGTCCTCACCGGGCACCCGCTCCCCCGCCGGCAGCAGCGCCTCGAGCTTGCCGAGGTCGACCATCACGTCGTCGGGGTTGCGGCCCTGCTGGATCAGCCCGGAGACGATGTCGCCCTCCTTGCCGGAGAACTCACCGAACTTCCGCTCGTCCTCGGCGTCGCGGAGGCGCTGGAGCATGATCTGCTTCGCGGTCGTGGCGGCGATCCGGCCGAAGCCCTCGGGGGTGTCGTCGTACTCCCCGACCTTGTTGCCCTCCTCGTCGTGCTCCTCCGCCATCACGGTGACGTGGCCGCTCTTCTTGTCGAGGGCGACGCGCGCGTGCTCCTGGGCGCCGTTGCTCTTGTGGTACGCCGTCAGCAGGGCCTGCTCGATGGCCTCGACGAGCACGTCGAAGGGAATCTCCTTCTCCCGCTCGAGCATCCGCAGGAGGCTCATGTCGATGTCCATCAGGGGGTCTCCTTCTTGAACTCGATCTGGATCTTGGCCTTCTTCACGTCGGCGTAGGCGACCCGGTGCTCGGTGCCCTCGACGTCGAGGACCGCGCCCTCGTCGTCCGTGGCCGTGATGCGGCCGGTCACCGGCTCGCCCTCGACGGGGCTCACCTTGACCAGCCGTCCGGCGTTGCGCCGCCAGTGGCGCGGCAGCGTGAGCGGGCGGTCGACACCCGGCGAGGACACCTCGAGGGTGTAGGCCTGCTCGCCCATCACGCTGGTGTCGTCCAGCACGCGCGAGACCTCGCGGGTCGCGTCGGCGATGTCGTCCATGGTGACGCCACCGTCCTTGTCGATGGCCACCCGCAGCACCCGGCGCTTGCCTGCGCTGGTCAGGTCGACCGCTTCCAGGTCGAGGCCCAGCGCGTCGATCGGGCCGGTCAGCTCCTCAGCGAGGCGATCCCTGGTGTCCGCCGCGTTCATGGCCGAGACCTCCTGCTTGCTGTGTGCTGTTGTGGTGCCCTCACCCTAGCGCTAGGAGCAACTCGCGCAGCGCAGCCGGGGAGGCGTGGTCCCACCCCCTACGATTCCCGGGTGGCCGACGACTCCTCCCCGCTTCCGGCGAGCTCCGCCGACGCGCGGATGAGCCGTCGCACGGTGCTCGCCGGGTTCGTCGGCGGCGCCGCCCTCCTGTCCGTCGCCGGGTGCAGCGACGACGCCAAGCCGGGCACCCGCGCAGCCCGACTCACCGGCCGGCCTGACGCCGGACGTCGCGGTCGCCACGACAGCGCTGGCGGAGATCCGCGCCGTGCGCGAGGCGGTCACGGCGACGCTGAGACGCTTCCCGGCCACCCGCTCGACGATCGGGTCCCTGGTCGCCCTGCACCAGAAGCACGAGGCGACCCTGGTCGACGCGGTGCCCGCCCGCGCGTCGACGTCGGCCGCCCCTGCGCCGTACGCCGTCCCGCGCAACCGCGACAAGGCGGTCAAGGCCCTCGAGGTCCACGAGCAGAAGCTGCACGACACCCTCGACGGGCTGGCGCTGCGCGCGCAGAGCGGCCAGTTCGCGCGGCTGCTCGCCAGCATGGGCGCGGCCGTCCACCAGCGGCTCGCGGAGTGGCCCGCATGACGCCGGTCGAGGCCCTGCAGAAGACCCTCGCGGCGGAGCACGCGGCGGTCCACCTGTACGGCGTGCTCGGCGGCCAGGCCTCGAAGTCGCAGAACCCGGCGCTGTTCCGGCAGCTGGACGAGGCGTACGACGAGCACCGGGCCTCGCGCGACCGCCTGACCGTGCTGATCAACGCCAAGGGCAAGGCGCCGGTGGCCGCGCTGGTCGACTACGCCGTGCCCGGTCCGACGTCGACCCCGAGCCAGATCGAGGCGGTCGCCCGCACCATCGAGCGCCGGGTGACCACGACCTACGGGGAGCTGGTCGAGAACACCGCGGGCGCCGACCGCAGCTGGGCGATCACCGCCCTGGACGCGAGCGCCCTCCGCGAGCTGGGCTTCGGCGTCGCGCCGAGCGACTTCCCCGGGTTGGACTGAGCCCGGGGCTGGGCTGAGCTCAGCCCGGCCCGAACGCCTCGCACTGGCGGCGCATGATCTCCCGCATCGAGGTGCCCCGTGGCACGCCGTAGACCGTGCCGGGGAAGTCGAGCGGTTCCTGCGCGGCCCACAGCTCGTCGTGGCGGTCGGGTGAGAACAGCTCCGCGGGTCGACCCGCCGCGATCCAGCCGATGGGGACGACGGTCCCGGGTGCGAGCTCGGAGTTGACGTGCAGCACGCTGTTGATCCGCAGCTCCGAACCCGTCCCGGCACGCGAGCCCGGGAACATCGAGACCCCGGTCGCGACGAAGACCTCGTCCTCGACGGTGGTGCCGTTCAGGTGGGTGTGCGGGCCGACCATGACGGCGCTACCGATGCGCAGCGGGTGGTTCGCCCGGCCACGCAGCAGCGCGTGCTCCATGACGACCACGTCCTCACCGATGACGACCGGTCCGAGGTCGCCCGTGACGACGGCGTGGGCGAGGACGCGGGAGTGCGGTCCGAGGGTGACGTCGCCGGTGACCACGGCGCTCGGGGCGATCCAGGCGGTGGGGTCGATGTGTCCCATGTGCCGACCTTAGGACGAGACGTCCTAGGGTCGAGGGCATGAGCGAGTTCGACGCCGCAGAGGCGGCTGTCCAGGCGGCGCTCGACGCGGGTGCGCGGTACGCCGACGCCCGGGTGATGCACCGCCGCACCGAGTCCATGTCCGCCCGCAACGGCGAGGTCGAGTCGTTGTCGCAGGACGCCAGCTCCGGTCTCGGCGTACGCGCGCTGGTCGGGTCGGGGTGGGGCTTCTTCGCCGTACCCGACCTCGAGTTCGGCGCCTCCCGCGACGCCGGCCGTCGGGCGGCCGAGATCGCCGCCGCCAGCGCGCTGGTCGGGCGCGACGAGTCGACGCTGGTGCCGAGCGAGGCGGTGCAGGGGTCGTGGGCGAGCGAGTGCACCGTCGACCCGTTCACGGTCTCGCTCGCCGACAAGGGCGACCTGCTGGTGCGGGCCACCACGACGATGGGCGAGAACGGCGCCGACATCGCCGAGGGCCAGTACCAGCTCTGGGACACCGAGAAGTGGTTCGTCTCCAGCGAGGGCCACCGCATCGACCAGCACATCCGCGAGAGCGGCGCCGGCATCATGGCCACCGCCATCGGCGACCACGAGACCCAGCGGCGCTCCTACCCCGCGGCGCGCGGGCAGTACGGCACCCGCGGCTGGGAGTTCGTCGAGGAGATCGACCTCGAGGCGCATGCCGCACGCGTGGGCTCGGAGTCACGCGAGCTGCTCACCGCGCCGATGTGCCCGTCCGGCGAGACCACGCTGATCCTCGGCGCCGAGCAGCTGGCGCTGCAGATCCACGAGTCCGTCGGGCACGCGATCGAGCTCGACCGCATCCTCGGCTGGGAGGCGGCGTACGCCGGGACCTCGTGGCTCGACCTCGCCCAGCTCGGCTCGCTGAAGTACGGCTCGCCGCTGATGAACATCACCATCGACCCGTCGATCCCGGGCGCCCTGGGCTCGTTCGGGTACGACGACGAGGGCACTCCCGCGACCAAGCGCGACGCCGTGCGCGAGGGCATCTGGGTGGGCGTGCTCGCCGGCCGCGACTCCGCGGCCGTCGCCGGGCTCGACTACGGCGGCAGCGTGCGCGCCGACGGCTGGGCGCGGCTGCCGATGGTGCGGATGACCAACGTCGGGCTCGAGCCCGGACCGCACACCTTCGACGAGATCATCGCGGAGACCGACGACGGGATCTTCATGGAGACCAACCGCTCCTGGTCGATCGACGACCGCCGGCTGAACTTCCAGTTCGGCACCGAGGTCGGCTACGAGGTGAAGAACGGGAAGCTCGGACGGCTGCTCCGCAACCCGACGTACACCGGCATCGGGCCGCAGTTCTGGTCCTCGATGGACATGCTGTCGAACGAGACCGTCGCCTGGGGTACGCCGAACTGCGGCAAGGGCCAACCCGGCCAGACCGGCCACACCGGCCATCCGGCCGCGCCGGCCCGGTTCCAGAACGTGCGAGTGCGGGCATGAAATCACCCCACGCTGTTCTTCTCCCCGCTTCGCTCCTCCGAACAACACCGCAGGGACCCCGAATGAGCGACCAGCCGACTCCCCGACCAGACCGTCGAGCAGGCGCTCGCGGTGCTGCCCGGTGCCGAGGTGTCGGTCCAGGTCGACCGGCACCGGCTCGCGCTGACCAGGTTCGCCAACTCGGTGATCCACCAGAACGTGGCCGAGGACGCGACCACGATGCGGCTCGTCGTACACCTCGACGGGCGGACCGCGAGCGGCTCGACCAGCGTCGTCTCGTCGGACGACGTCCGGTCGCTCGTCGAGCGGGTCGCCGACGCCGTCCGGGTGGCCCCGGCGGACCCGAGCTGGCCGGGCCTGGCCCCGGCTGCCGAGGCCGGCCCGGCGACCGGCGTCGACCTCGCGACGGCGGGTGCCACCCCGGCCGACCGGGCCGAGGTGGTGCGCGGGTTCGTCGACGGCGCCGAAGGGCTCGAGACGGCCGGGTACTGCCGCACCAACCACTGGACCGGTGCCTTCGCCAGCTCCTCCGGGCAGTCCGTGTCGCGGCGAGGCCGTGGAGTGCGGCCTGTCGGGCATCGCCCGGCTCGACGGGGCCGACGGCCTCGCGCGGCTACGCACCGCTGAGCATCGCCGAGCTCGACGGCTTCGCGCTCGGGCCGACGGGCGGCCGCCAAGGCACGGGCCTCGCAGGGTGCGGTCGAGCTGCCGCCGGGTCGCTACGAGGTGGTGCTGGAGCCGAGCGCCGTCTTCGACCTGATCGGCAACCTCGGCGGCAACTCGTTCGGCGGACGTGCGGTCAACGAGCGCCGGTCCTACCTCGAGCTCGGCGCCGACCAGTTCGACCCGTCGATCACGCTGGTCGACGACCCGCTGGTGGTCGGCCTGGGGTACGACGCCGAGGGCACGCCTCGTGCGCGGCTGCCCCTGGTCGACGGCGGTCGCACCGTCGGGGTGACCCACGACCGTCGTACGGCGGCGGAGGCGGGCACGACGAGCACCGGCCACCTCGGCATGGACGTCGCACTACGGACCCATCGCCCGTCACCTCGAGCTGGCCGGGTCGGACCCCGAGGCGGTCGCCGCCGAGGTCGACGGCCCTGCCTGTGACTCCTCGGTCGAGGCGCTCGTCGCCGGAGTGGAGCGCGGGATCCTGGTCTCGGACTTCTGGTACACCCGCGTCCTCGACCCGCGGTCGGTCGCGATGACCGGCCTGACCCGCAACGGCGTCTGGCTGATCGAGGACGGCCAGATCACCACGCCGGTGAAGAACTTCCGGTTCACCCAGGCGTACGCCGACGCGCTCGCCCCCGGCAACGTGCTCGGCGTCGGCGCGACGACCAGCGCCGTCCCGGGCGACACCTACACGACGACCTCGCCGCGGTTCACCTGCCCGGCCCTGCACCTGAAGTCGTGGAACTTCACGGGCGGCGCCTCGGGCTGAGCTGCGTGCCAGACTCGTCCCATGCCGACTCCGGTGGAGGGCAGCGGCCAGGGGGCACGCAGGGCCGAGGTCCTGGCCGCCCTCTCGATCTCGATCGACCTGGGCCTGGGACTGCCCATGGAGCACGTCCTGCGCTCCTCGCTGCTGGCCGCGATGCTCGCCGACGAGCTCGACCTCGACGACGAGCAGCGCGCGACCGTCTACTACACGAACCTGGTGCTCTGGATCGGGTGTCACGCGGACTCCCACGAGTTCAGCCGCTGGTTCGGCGACGACCTGGCGATGCGCCGTGACAGCTACCAGCTCGACTGGTCCGGGCTGCCCTACCTGGCCTACCTGGTCCGTCGTACGGGATCCGCGCGGCCGCTGCCCGATGCGCACCCGGCTGCTGCTCACGCTGCTGCTGACGCCGCGCACCCGGATGGCGGCGCTGATCCACTCGCACTGCCAGTCGGCGGGCCTGATGGCCGAGCACATCGGGCTCGACCGGAGCGTGGGCGAGGCGGTGGCCTGCGCCTTCGAGCGCTGGGACGGGAACGGCCTGCCGGAGGGACGCAGCGGCGTCGAGCTGCCGCTCGCGACGCGCGTGGTCCAGCTCGCCGAGGTGTGCGAGGTGCACCAGCGGATGCACGGGACGAGCGGCGCGCTGGCGATGGCGCAGGCCCGCAGCGGTCGGCAGTTCGACCCGGCGCTGGTCGAGGCGCTGCTGCGCTGCCGCAGCCGGATCAACGCGCTGCCCGACCAGGACGTCTGGTCGCGGGCGCTGGAGCTCGCCCCCGACCGGGACGTGATGCTGCACGGCGACGACCTCGACGCGCTGCTGCGCGCGCTCGGCGACTTCGCGGACCTGAAGTGCCCGTTCACGGTCGGCCACTCGCGCGCGGTCGCGGAGCTGGCGGGTGCAGCGGCGAGCCGGCTGGGGCTGCCGCCGGCCGACGTCGCGCGAGTACGACGGGCGGCGTACGTGCACGACCTCGGCCGGATGGGCGTGCCGAACTCGGTCTGGGAGAAGCCGGCCACCCTGACGGAGTCGGACCGGGAGCGCATCCGGCTGTACCCCTACCTGACCGGCCGCATCCTCAGCCGCGTGCAGGGGCTGCAGGCCGAGGCCTCGATCGCCGAGGCACACCGCGAGCGCCTCGACGGCTCCGGCTACCCGCGTGGGCTGAGCGGGTCCGCGCTGCCGATGACCCAGCGGATCCTGGCCGCGGCCGACAGCTACCGCGGGTCCGTCGAGGCGCGACCGCACCGCCCGGCGCTCGATCCCGCGGCGGCGGCGGCCCGGCTCCGCGAGGAGGTGCGGGCGGGTCGTCTGGACAAGGTCCGCCGTCGACGCCGTGCTCGCCGAGGCAGGGCACCGTCGTGCGGGACGCTCCTCGGGACCGGCGGGGCTGACGGCGCGCGAGGTGGAGGTGCTCAGCCTGGTGGCGTGCGGCTGCACCACCAGCGAGGTCGCGCGGCGGCTGGTGATCAGCACCAAGACGGTGAGCAACCACCTCGAGCACATCTATCTCAAGGCCGGCGTCAACAACCGGGCCGGGGCGGCGCTGTTCGCGGTCGAGCACGGGCTGGTCGGCGCGCTCGAAGATGGGGCAACCACCCCATGATCCGGGGCTCCCTGGCGGGACACGATCACGAGGTCAGTCACCGCCACGCAAGGAGCCACCATGAACACCAAGTCCGTGATCAGCCTGACGACCGGGCTCGAGGACGCCGAGAAGGTCACCGTCGCCTTCCTCGTCGCCGTCGGGTCGGCCGAGGCAGGTCGACCCACGCTGATGTTCCTGACCAAGGAGGCCGCGCGCCTCGTGGTCGGCGACACGGCCCGCGCCGCGGCCTGTGAGGGCTGCCCGCCGCTGGAGGACCTCGTCCGGAGGTACGCCGAGGCCGGCGGCCGCTACCTGGTCTGCCCGATCTGCTTCGACGCGCGCCACCTCGACAAGGGTGACCTGCTGCCCAACGCCGAGCTCGGCGGCACCGTCCCGATGTGGGAGTGGATCGGCGATGAAGCAGCCAACACCTTCAGCTACTGAGCAGGTGACGACGCTCGGCGTACGGCTGGCCCACGCGGTCGCCGACCGGGACGCCACGCCGCTGTGCTCGCTGTTCGCCACCCCGGTCGTCTTCCGGGCCGTCACCCCGCGACGGTTCTTCGACGCCGAGACCCCGATGGGCGTGGTCGACATCGTCCTGGGCGTCTGGTTCGACCCGAGCAAGACGGTCACCGGGCTGGTGGACGTCGAGACCGGCGTGGTGGGCGACGTGGAGCGGGTCGGCTACCGGATCGAGGTCGAGATCGACGGACGGCCGGCCGTGATCGAGCAGGTCGCGCTACTACAGCCACGACCAGGGTCAGATCACCCAGCTGCGGTTGGTGTGCAGCGGCTTCCGGCTGGTCTGATCCGCTCGACGTGGCGTGTCAGAGGCGCGTCAGAGCCGGTCGAGCAGCCCGGGATGTCGCTGAGCTCGTGGGCGATCGCATCGGGATCGCCCTCGCTGTGGCCGTGCTGCTCGACCGGGATGTCGCTGTGCGGGATGTGGATCGCCTTCAGTCCGGCGTTGTGCGCACCCCAGATGTCGTCGAAGAGCCGGTCCCCGACGTACACGCATCGGGACGGGTCCTCGACCCCGACCGCCTCCATCGCCGCGACGAACGCCTCGGGCGCGGGCTTCGTCCAGGGGATCTCGCTGGTGTAGACGGCGCCGTCGATCAGGTCGAGCACGTCGTCGCGGGCGAAGAAGTCCTCGTGCCAGGCGCGCGGCCAGATCGTGTTGGACAGCACGCCGACCTTGATGCCGCGGTCGCGCAGGGTGAGGAACAGCGGCGCGACCTGCGGGTCGGTCGCGGTGTGCGGCTCCCAGAACTCGCGGTAGTGGACGAGCAGCTCGGGATCGTGGCTCAGCCCGGCCTCGGTGAACAGGTCGGCGACGGTGGCGCTCTGCTGGTGGTCGCGGCTGCGGCCCCACACCACCTGGTTGGCGCGCTTCAGTGCCTCGGCGTGCACGGCGTGCTCCCCCTCGGACTCGACCACCGCATGCGCGAGGGCGAGCGACTCGGCGTGGAAGTCGATGTCGTGCCACCGGGTGAGGGTGCCGCCCCAGTCGAAGATCACGGCGTCTGGCTGCATCCGCCGAACCTAGCGTCCGGCGATTCGGAACGGGTGAATATGGTCGGGAGCATGGACATGACCTACCGCCCTCTCGGCCGCTCGGGACTCATGGTGAGTGCCGTCGGGATCGGGACCAACGCCTTCAGCCGCCGCGTCGACCAGGACGGCGTCAACGAGATCCTCGACACCGCGCAGGAGGTCGGGGTCACGCTGCTCGACACCGCCGACATCTACGGCGTACACCCCGGCGGCAGCGAGGAGCTGCTCGGCCAGGCGCTCAAGGGCCGGCGCGACGAGTTCGTCGTCGCCACCAAGTTCGGCATGGACATGCAGGGCGCCAACGGCGAGGACCACGGCGTCCGCGGATCGCGCCGCTACATCAGGCGCGCGGTCGAGGCGAGCCTGCGTCGGTTGCAGACCGACCACATCGACCTCTACCAGCTGCACGCGCCCGACCCGGTGACGCCGATCGCCGAGACCCTCGGCGCGCTGACCGAGCTGGTCCACGAGGGCAAGGTGCGCTACGTCGGCTGCTCCAACTTCGACGGCTGGCAGGTCGCCGACGCCGCGTGGACCTCGGAGACCAAGGACCTCGAGCCGTTCGTGTCCGCCCAGAACCGCTACTCGCTGCTCGACCGCGACGTCGAGCGCGAGCTGGTCCCTGCCTGCGAGCGCTTCGGCCTGGGCATGCTGCCGTTCTTCCCGCTCGAGTACGGCCTGCTCACCGGCAAGTACCGCCGCGGCGAGGCCGCCCCCACCGGTTCCCGCGCCGACCTCGACGCCAGCCGCGCCGGCTGGCTGGCCAAGGCCGACTGGGACCGCATCGAGGCCCTGGAGGCGTACGCCGCCGAGCGCGGGCTCTCCGTCCTCGACGTCGCCATCGCCGGCCTCGCCGCCCAGCCGACGGTCGCCTCGGTGATCTCGGGCGTCACCCGCGGCGAGCAGGTGAGCACCAACGCCTCCGCCCTGCGCTGGGAGCCCTCCGACGACGACCTGGACGTCGCTCGACCAGATCTGAGGCGGTCCCGGACGTCATACGATCTGGTCGCCATAGCAGCCACCTCGTATGACGTCCCGCGGTACGTCATACGAATCGAGCGCTATAGGCACCAATTCGTATGACGCAAGACTCAGCCGCGGACCACACCGACCAGGTGCTCGACGGCGTCACCGACGGCGACGTCGGTGCGCTCGCCGGAGCGACGGTCCTTGACCTCGACGTTGCCGTCGACGAGGCCGCGGCCCACCGTGACGATCGTGGGTACGCCGATCAGCTCGGCGTCCTTGAACTTCACGCCCGGGCTGACCTTGGGGCGGTCGTCGTAGATCACCTCGAGGCCCGCGGCGGACAGGTCGGCAGCCAGGGTCGAGGCCGCCTCGAAGATCGCCGCGTCCTTGCCGGTCGCGACGAGGTGTACGTCGGCGGGGGCGACCTCGCGCGGCCAGATCAGGCCGAGCTCGTCGTGGTTGTCCTCGGCGATGACGGGGACCGCGCGCGAGACGCCGATGCCGTAGGAGCCCATCGTGACGGTGACGAGCTTGCCGTTCTCGTCGAGCACCTGGAGGCCGAGCGCGTCGGCGTACTTGCGGCCCAGCTGGAAGATGTGGCCCATCTCGATGCCGCGTGCGGTCTCGAGGGTGCCGCCGTCGCCCCCGTCCGATCCACAGAGTGGGCAGGGGTCGCCGTTGCGGATCTCGGCGGCCTCGATGGTGCCGTCGGGCGTGAAGTCACGACCGGCGACGAGGTCGAGCACGTGGCTGCCGTGGACGTTCGCGCCGGTGACCCAGCGGGTGCCCTCGACGATGCGCGGGTCGACGACGTAGCGGATGCCGGACTCGGACTTCTCCCCCAGCTCGCCGGGGCCGATGTAGCCCTTGACCAGCGACGGGTACTTGGCGAAGTCCTTCTCGTCCATCGCCTCGACCTCGGTCGGCTCCATCATCCCCTCGAGGCGCTTCTGGTCGACCTCACGATCACCGGGCAGCCCGATGGCGAGCGGCTCGCGGGTGCCGTCGGCGTGCTTGAGCACGACCATCACGTTCTTCAGGGTGTCGCCGGCGTGCCAGGGGCGGTCGTCGCGCGGGTACTTCGCGTTGAGGTGGTCGACCAGGGTCTGGATCGTCGGGGTGTCCGGGGTGTCCTCGGCGTGCGCGGCCGGGGCGTCGTCGTATGGCACCGGGGCCGGCGGGCGCACCTGCACGGCCTCGACGTTGGCGGCGTAGTCGCACTTCGTGCAGCGCACGTAGGTGTCCTCGCCGACGGGGCTGCTCGCCAGGAACTCCTCGGACTTCGAGCCGCCCATCGCCCCACTGGTCGCCTTGACGATCACGTAGTCGAACCCGAACCGGTCGAAGGTCTTGATGTAGGCCTCGCGGTGGGCGGCGTACGACGCATCCAGCCCGGCGTCGCTGGTGTCGAAGGAGTAGCTGTCCTTCATCACGAACTCGCGCCCGCGGATGAGGCCGGCGCGGGGACGCGCCTCGTCGCGGTACTTGGTCTGGATCTGGTAGAGCCACACGGGCAGGTCCTTGTACGACGAGTACAGGTCCTTCACGACGAGGGTGAACATCTCCTCGTGGGTCGGCCCGAGCAGGTAGTCGTTGCCCTTGCGGTCCTTGAGCCGGAAGATCCCGTCGCCGTAGTCGGTCCACCGGCCGGTCGCCTCGTAGGGCTCGCGCGGCAGCAGCGCCGGGAACTGCAGCTCCTGGGCGCCGATCGCGTCCATCTCCTCGCGGACGATGTTCTCGACCTTCTTGTAGACGCGCAGGCCCAGCGGCAGCCAGGAGTAGATGCCGGGCGCGGCCCGACGGATGTAGCCGGCGCGCACCAGCAACCGGTGGCTCGGCACCTCGGCGTCCACGGGGTCCTCTCGGAGGGTCCGCACGAACAGCTTCGACATTCGCAGGATCACCGGGCAAGGCTAGCCGTGGGCCCGCATCACGGACGAGGCGGTTTCCCCGCCGTACTGTGCTCGTGTGCCTCCGCCGTCGATGCAGCCGCCCGTCGTCGCCTTCGACGACGACCTCTTCCACCGCGCGCACGCCATGTCGGCGACCGGCAGGGTCGTGCTCGGCATCTGCGGCGCACCGGGGTCCGGCAAGTCCACGCTCGCGGAACAGCTCGTGCACCGGTACGGCGCCGAGGCGGTCGTGGTGCCGATGGACGGCTTCCACCTGCACGACGACGAGCTCGCGCGGCTGGAGCTGAGCCACCGCAAGGGGGCACCGGAGACCTTCGACGTCGCGGGTTACCTGGCCCTGCTGCGCCGGTTGCGGAACGAGTCCGGGTCAGACCGTCTACGCACCGGCGTTCGACCGCTCCCGGGAGCTGGCGGTCGCGGGCGCGGTCGCCGTACGACCGGAGCACAAGCTGGTCGTCACCGAGGGCAACTACCTGCTGTACGACGCACCCGGCTGGTCGGACGTGCGCGGGCTGCTCGACGAGGTGTGGTTCGTCGAGGCCGACGAGACGACCCGCCTCGAGCGGCTGGTCGAGCGGCACGCCGCGCCACGGCAAGCCGCGCGACCTCGCCGAGCGATGGGCCACCGTCTCCGACCAGGCCAACGCCGAGCTCGTGTCGGCCACCCGCGACCGCGCCGACGTCGTCGTACGCGTCGACTGACCGCACCGGACGGTCAGCTCGCGCGGGCCACCTTCAGCGCGGCGCGGATCATCGGGAGCTGCAGCGGCAGCCGGGCCAGGCTGACGGCCTTGTAGGTCTGGTTGCGCGTCTTGCTCGCGTCGAGCGCCATCTTGATGTTGCCGGGGAAGACGCCGACCAGCACTGCGGCGCTCGCGAGTCCCGCCAGCCGACGGGTGCGTGGGTGCAGCATGCCGACCGCGCAGATCAGCTCGGCGACTCCGCTCGCGTAGATCACCTCGCGGTGCATCGGCACCGCCTCGGGCATCAGCGGCTCGAAGGTCTCCGGGCGCACCAGGTGCACGGTGCCGGAGGCGAGGAAGGCGCCGACGACGATCTTGGCGTCCAGGGGCAGCGAGGGTGAAGACATGCCCGCAGGCTACCGACCAGCCTTCACCGCCCGGCCGAGGTCGTGCACCCGGGCATCGCGGCTGGACAGCGGCTTCAGGTGGAAGCTGCGCTCGATGGTGGCCAGGATCGAGGTCGTGTCGTAGACCGTGTGGTCCACGCCCGACCTGTGCTGACGACCGCCGATGATCAGCGCAGGGATGCGCGTGCCAGGGCCCCAGGCGTCCACCTTCGGGGGCGACACGTGGTCCCACTGGCCGCCGAACTCGTCGTAGGTCACGACCACCAGGGTCGACTTCGCCTCCGGTCCCCGTCGGATCGTCTTGAGCAGGTCGACGAGGTGGTCAGAGCCGTTGGACTCGCTGGCGTAGCCGGGGTGCTCGTTCTCCGCGCCGTACGGCTTGACGTACGACACCGTCGGCAGGTGGCCGGTCCGGGCCGCCGCCATGAACCGCTTCTCGTCCTTCAGGTGCTTGCGCCCGGGCTTGCCGGGGGCGTAGGCGGCGAAGTAGTTGAACGGCTGGTGGTGGTACTGGAAGAGCGCGCCCGGGTGGCCGGACTCGGCGTCGTCCCAGCCGCCGGAGTACCAGTTCCAGGAGATGCCCTTGGCCGTCAGCCGGTCACCGATGGTGGGTACGCCCGTGAGCAGCGGCAGGTAGGGCCCGGTGCCGTGCGGGGCCGAGCCCGGCTGGATCGTGTTGACCGCGAAGTTGCCACACGCCTTCCGCGGTTCTTGACCGTCGGTGCCGGTGCACTTCTGCGTCAGGGCACCGTCGAGCACCGGGCCCGTCGCCGTGTACTGCGGGTACTTCGGTGAGGTGTTCGGCATGCCGTTGCTGTCGAGCACCGAGTTCTGGGCGGCGGGTCCGCCGTGTAGGTCGCTGCCGGGTCGCGGTCGAACGGCGAGCGGGCAGCGATCAGCCACTGGTGGTTGAGGAACGAGCCACCGAAGGCGGCCTGGAAGAAGTGGTCGGCGATGGTGTACTTCGGGGCGTGCTTGCCGTGCAGGTAGCGGTAGATCGGCAGCGCCTTGGTGTTGTAGGTGCCCTGGGTCAGGCCGATCGCGTCGGACCCGGTGGTGTAGTGGTCCTGCTTGCCGCCGTCGATCTGGTACTGCTCCTGGTAGAAGCGGTGCACGATGTCCTCGGTGCAGCCGCCGGGCTCCGCACCGGGCGAGTTCTTCAGCACGCCGTTGGCTGCGAAGACCCCGGGTGCCGGGCAGGTCTTGTCCATCGGCTTGATGAAGTTGTCGATCGCGGAACGGCCGGTTCGTGAAGTGGCTCGCGGTGATGCCGTGCGCAGCGTCCTGGCAGGTGTTGGAGAGGGGTGGCGAGTTGAGGTTGACGTCGTTCTGCGGCAGGCACGAGTACGCCGAACCGTCCTGCGCCCGCTGGGTCTTCTTGGCAGTGCTGGCGTCGGCCAGGCCCACGACATGCTGGCCGTTGACGTTGCCCCAGGAGCCGTAGAGGTTGTCGAAGGAGTGGTTCTCCTCGTAGATCACGACCAGGTGCTTGTACCCGCCCGGGAGGGTGCGGGCCTTCGTGTGATGGCGGTGGTGGTGTGCGGGATGGTGCCGCGCACCGGAGCTGGCCTGGGCCGGCGAGATACTGGTGACTGCGCCGGTGACGGCGAGCAGGAGGGCCGCAGCGAAGGCGACCGGACGAAATTTGCTGCGCACATTGACTCCTCGAGAACGTCCCCCGCGCGGAAAACTCACAGTAGGCAACCTGCTTGGCCGCGGCAAGCACCCCTCGGCAATGAGGTGTCGGGCAGATGAACGGCCGAGGTCAGAACATGATCGTGGCGAAGGTGCCGGTCTGCTCGAACCCGGCCCGACGGTAGGCCGCCCGCGCGGGCTCGTTGTGCCCGTTCACGTAGAGCGAGACGGCGGGCGCGATCTCGCGCAGGCAGATGTCCACCACGGTCGCCATCCCCGCCGTGCACAGTCCCTGGCCGCGGAGCTCCGGGTCGACGTACACCCCCTGGATCTGGCAGGCACTGGGCGTCGCGCAGGCGACCTCGGCCTTGAACACCACGCGGCCGCCCTCGATCCGGGAGAACGACCAGCCGCGGCCGACGAGCTGGTTGACGCGTGCGCGGTAGAGGTCGCGGCCGCCGTCCTGCTCGGGGCTGATGCCGACCTCCTCGGTGTACATCGCCACGCAGGCCGGGTAGAGCACGTCCACCTCGTCCTTGGTGGTACGCCGCACCAACGGGTCGCGCGGCACCGTCGGCTCGCGGGTGGCCACCATGTGCGGCTGGTCCCACCGGAAGTCGCGCGGTGCCGGCCAGTGGTCCTCGAGCCCCGACCACAGCAGCGCGACCGCTTCGTGCGGACCCACGATCGTCGAGCTGCGCGGGCCGGTGCGGATGGCGCGGTCGACGAACGCGTCGCAGGCCTCCGGCGAGGCGTTGACCGGGACCAGGTTGGCGCCGACGTGGCACATGGAGGCCAGCCGGTCGCCGTCGAAGTAGCCCCACATCTCACCGCCGAGCCAGCGCGGGTCCAGCTGGGTGATCCGGGTGCGGTAGTCGGCGAACACGTTGACGACCGGGTCGGTGCCGATGACCTCCAGCCCGGCGGCGACGTCACTGGGCCCGAGCACACGCAGGCTCTGGCTCGTCCGGACCACGAGCGGAGCCTACGACAGAAGGCGCCTGCGCGTTCGCCGGTCAGCGAGGCTGTGGACCACTAGCGTGACGGGCATGCGTCCCCGTGCCCGCGCTCGGGCGTGCCGCCCTCGGAGTGGCACTCGTGCTGCTCGTGGCCGGTTGCGGCGGCGACGACACGAAGTCCGACGGTCCCGACAAGGCCACCGCAGCCTGTCGCAGCCAGTGGAAGGACCTCGGCCAGCAGGTCCGCGGGAACGACCAGAAGACCAACCCGTCGGCGCTGGCCGAGCGGTGGAACACGGTGGTGGTGACCATCGACTACTACGCGGGCTCGGCGAAGGCCTCGGGCTGCGACGAGGCGGTCGACCGCCAGAAGAGCGCGATCACCGCACTGACGGCGTTCGGCGCGAAGCTGGCGCCGTACGACATGGAGCTGCGGCTCGCGGAGATCCGCGACGCGGCCGAGAAGTACGCCGCCGGGCCGACTCCCAGCCCCTCACCCAGCCCGACCCCCACGCCGAAGAACAAGAGCGACAAGAAGAAGCAGAAGAAGGCCAAGCAGCCCCCGGCACCGCCGACCCCGGCCCAGGTCACCGCCGCGCTGACGTCCTGCACCACCCAGGCGCCGCTGGCCACCCAGCAGCAGGGACCCGGCTGGCAGCAGGCGCGCGTCATCGAGCTCACCGACCCCGCGGCCGTGACCAAGGCGGTCAAGGACCTGGCCTTCCTGTCCAGCGAGAGCCCGGCCTGGCGCTCGTGCGCGGCGTCGCTGGCGCAGATCAAGACGGCCCTGGCCGCTGCCGAGTGACACCCGCCGTGGGCGCCTGGTACGAGCAAGTCCCCGTGACCGACCGCCTGGTGCGCCTCGGCGAGCCGCACGTCGGCGAGCTGCTGTCCGCGAACCTGTGGTGGCTGCGCGGAACCGACCGCGACGTCGTGGTCGATGCCGGACTCGGTGTCGTGGACCTGCGTGACGCCGTGCCGGACCTGTTCGAGCGCGAGCCGCTCGTGCTCCTGACGCACTTCCACCTGGACCACGTGGGCGGGGCCAACGCCTTCCACGAGCGAGCCGGTCACCCTGCGGAGGCCGCGGTCCTGGCGAAGGGCGTCCCGGCGAGCCTGCGCGGGCCGGAGCTCTACGAGAAGCTGGGCCTCGACGCTGCGGGCGAGACGGTCCCGGAGCTCCTCATCGACGCCCTGCCGCATCCCGACTACGACCCTGCGACCTACGGCGTCGACCCGATCACGCTGACGCGGCAGCTCGACGAGGGCGACCGGGTGGACCTGGGCGACCGCGAGCTGACCGTCCTCCACCTCCCCGGTCACACGCCGGGCAGCATCGCGCTGCTCGACGAGCACTCCGGGACGTTGTTCTCCGGTGACGTGGTGTACGACGGCTACCTGATCGACGACCTCCCGGAGTCGGACGTGACCGCCTACCGCCGCAGCATGCAACGCCTCGCGCAGCTGGACGTCTCGACGGTGCACCCGGGGCACGGGTCGAGCTTCGACCGGTCGCGACTGCGCGAGCTGACCGCTGCCTACCTGCGGGACACGTCAGGCTGAGCCTGGGCACGCCAGGTCAGGAGACGGTGACCTCCGCGGAGGAGCCCTCCTGGGACTCCATGCCCTCGGCGATCCGCATGGCCTCCTCGATCAGGGTCTCCACGATCTGCGACTCCGGGACGGTCTTGATGACCTCGCCCTTGACGAAGATCTGGCCCTTGCCGTTGCCGGAGGCGACGCCGAGGTCGGCCTCGCGCGCCTCGCCGGGACCGTTGACGACGCAGCCCATCACGGCGACCCGCAGCGGCACCTCCATGCCCTCGAGCCCGGCGGTGACCTCGTCGGCGAGCTTGTAGACGTCGACCTGGGCGCGGCCGCACGACGGGCAGGAGACGATCTCGAGCTTGCGCTCGCGCAGGTTCAGCGACTGCAGGATCTGCAGGCCGACCTTGACCTCCTCGACCGGGGGCGCGGACAGCGAGACGCGGATGGTGTCGCCGATCCCCTGGCTGAGCAGCGCGCCGAACGCCGTGGCCGACTTGATGGTGCCCTGGAACGCCGGGCCGGCCTCGGTCACGCCGAGGTGCAGCGGCCAGTCGCCGGCCTCGGCGAGCAGCTCGTAGGCGCGCACCATCACGACCGGGTCGTTGTGCTTCACCGAGATCTTGAAGTCGTGGAAGTCGTGCTCCTCGAACAGCGACGCCTCCCAGACCGCGGACTCGACGAGCGCCTCGGGGGTGGCCTTGCCGTACTTCTCCATCACCCGCTTGTCGAGCGACCCGGCGTTGACGCCGATGCGGATCGAGGTGCCGTGGTCCTTGGCGGCCTGGGCGATCTCCTTGATCTGGTCGTCGAACTTCTTGATGTTGCCGGGGTTCACGCGTACGGCGGCACAGCCGGCCTCGATCGCGGCGAAGACGTACTTCGGCTGGAAGTGGATGTCGGCGATCACCGGGATCTGCGACTTCTGCGCGATCGCGGGCAGCGCCTCCGCGTCGTCGGCCGAGGGACACGCGACCCGGACGATGTCGCAGCCGGAGGCGGTCAGCTCGGCGATCTGCTGGAGGGTGGCGTTCACGTCGGCGGTCAGCGTCGTGGTCATCGACTGCACCGAGACGGGTGACTCGCTGCCGACGCCCACCTTGCCCACCTTGATCTGGCGGGTCTTGCGGCGGGGGGCGAGCACCGGCGGCGGGGCCGCGGGCATGCCGAGGGAAACAGCAGTCATGGGTCGATTCTAGGTTCGGGGCCCGTGGATGGCCCGGGTGGGCGGTTCAGCTGATCGAGATGGGCGCCACGATGTCCGCGAAGATCAGCACGACGCTGACCAGCAGGATGACGGCGGCCATCACGTAGGTGACCGGCAGCAGCTTGGCGCTGTCGAAGCCACCCGGGTCCGGACGGTGCAGCAGCTTGGCGATCCAGCGGCGCACGGTCTCGTAGAGGGTGGCCGCGATCCCGCCCCCGTCGAACGGCGGCAGCGGCACCAGGTTGATCAGGCCGAGGAACAGGTTCAGGCCGGCGAGCAGCAGGATCAGCGAGAAGAACCGGTCGGCGTACGAGATCTTGTGCTCCGAGGCGACCTCGCCGGCCACCCGGCCGGCGCCGACGACGCTCATCGGTCCGGTGGGGTCGCGTTGCTCGAGGCCCAGCGCCGCCCGGCCCACGTGGTAGACCTTCACCGGCATCGAGCCGATCGCCTGGAGGGTCTGCCAGGTGCCGTCGGCCATCGTGGTGACGGCGTAGCCCGAGGCCCTGGCGCTCGCGCTCGGTCGTGGGTGCGAGGCCGAGGAAGCCGACCTTGGTGATCCGCTCGGGGTTGTCGGGGTCGACGCGCGGCGAGACCACCGTGGCCGGGTGCAGGGTCAGCTGCTTGCCGTCACGGTCCACGACCACGGTCGCCGGCTTGGCGCCGTTGGCGCGGATCTCCTTCTGCACCTGGGTCCAGCTGGTCACCGGCGAGCCGTTGAAGGAGACGATCCGGTCGCCGGGCTGGAACCCGGCCGCCAGGGCCGGTGCGACGGGGTCAGCGGACGGTGCACGTGCGGGTCGGCTGGTCGCGGTTGGCCTCGGTCACGGCGATCACGCACTTCGAGACCGTGTCGACGGTGGTGGTGGCCTTCTGGACGCCGTACCCCGAGAAGACGAAGACGAAGAGCACGAAGGCGAGGACCAGGTTGATCGCCACCCCGGAGCCCATGATGATCACGCGCTTCCACCAGGGCTTGTTGTAGAAGAGCCGGTCGTGGTCGTGCTCGTCGACCAGCTCCCACTCGGCCGAGCGCGCGTCGCTGACCAGCTGGGCGAACATGCCGGTGCGGGTGTTGCGGACCTTGTTGGGGTCCTGGTCGGGCTCCGGCGGGAGCATCCCGACGAGCTTGCAGTAGCCGCCGAGCGGGATGGCCTTGAGGCCGTACTCGGTCTCGCCCTTCCGCTTCGACCAGATGGTGCGGCCGAAGCCGACGAAGAACTGGGTGACCTTGACGTTGAACAGCTTGCCCGGGATCAGGTGGCCCATCTCGTGCAGGCCGATCGAGGCGGCGACGCCGACGGCGAACAGGAGCACGCCCACGAGGTAGAGCAGGGCAGTCATCGAGCGGGGTCCTTTTCGGGGTCCTTCAGCAGTGTCGCGGCAGTCGACCGGGCCCAGGCATCGGCTGCGAGCACGTCGTCGACGGTGAGGTCTGGAGCCGAGCCTACGGGGTGGCTGTTCACGACCTGCGCAACCGTGTCGACGATGTCGACGAAGGCGAGCCGGCCCGTGCGGAAGGCCTCCACGCACACCTCGTTGGCCGCGTTGTAGACGGCCGGGGCGGTGCCGCCGCGCTCCCCCGCGTCACGGGCCAGGCGTACGGCGGGGAACGCCTCGTCGTCCAGCGGGAAGAACTCCCACGTCTGGGGACTCGACCAGTCGACCGGCGGAGCGGTGTCCGGCAACCGGTCGGGCCACGCGAGGCCGAGCGCGATCGGGATCAGCATCGTGGGCGGGCTCGCCTGGGCCAGCGTCGAACCGTCGGTGAACTCGACCATCGAGTGCACCACGCTCGTCGGGTGCACCACGACCTCGATGCGGTCGAAGGGGATGTCGAAGAGCAGGTGGGCCTCGATCACCTCGAGCCCCTTGTTGACCAGCGTCGCGGAGTTGATCGTGACGACCGGGCCCATGTCCCACGTGGGGTGGTTCAGCGCCTCCTCGGGCGTGACCTCGGTCAGCTGCGCACGGGTACGGCCACGGAACGGGCCCCCGCTGGCAGTGAGGACGAGGCGTCGTACCTCCTCCGCGCGGCCGCCACGCAGGCACTGCGCCAGCGCACTGTGCTCGCTGTCGACGGGCACGATCTGGCCGGGCTTCGCGAGCGCCGTGACCACCGGGCCGCCGATGATCAGCGACTCCTTGTTGGCCAGCGCGAGGGTGTTGCCGGACTCGAGCGCCGCGACCGTCGGCCGGAGCCCGACCGCGCCGGTGATCCCGTTGAGCACGACGTCGCAGGGCATCCCGGCTGCCTCGGTGGAGGCGTCCTCGCCGAGGCCGTGGAAGGCGGGCTTCCACTCAGCGACCTGCTCGTCGAAGAGCTGCTCCTGCGACCCGCCCGCGGTCAGCCCGACGACCCGGAACCGGTCGGGGTTGGCGCGCACGACGTCGAGGGCCTGGGTCCCGATGGACCCGGTCGACCCGAGGATCACGATGTCGCGGCGCTCACTCACGCCGGTCATTGTCGCAGCGCGGTCGGGCTGCGAGGGTGATCGGATGGACTGGACCCTGGAAGTCGTCATCGTGCCCGTCAGCGACCTGGATGCCGCGATCGCGTTCTACCGCGACCAGGCGGGCTTCGACCTCGACCACGACACGCAGAACGAGCACATGCACATCGCCCAGCTGACCCCGCACGGCTCGGGCTGCTCGATCGTGATCGGCAGCCTGCCGATGCAGAACGAGATGGCACCGGGTTCGTTGCGCGGGCTGCAGCTCGTCGTACCGGATGCTCTGGCCGCCCGCGAGGAGCTCGTGGGCCGCGGCGTCGAGTGCTCGGAGATCCAGAAGTTCGACGACCGCGACGGCGGCACCTTCTTCGGCTTCGCCGACCCCGACGGCAACACCTGGGCGGTCCAGGAGATCAGGGCCCGTGCCGAGAAGCCGCTGATCCCGGCCGAGGCGCGTGGTCGGTTCGGCGACGAGAGCTAGCCCGGCGACAAAACGGATGGGGCTGGCGGGCAATTCTGGAGGCTGGCAGGCCGAAGTATCGCCCGTCCGCCTCTGGTTTCCCCGGGCGCCCGGGGAAACCGCCGCCCCTCACACCCCCAGCAACCCCCGCAGCTCAAAGGCCTCGTACGGCGCCGTGGTCCCCGCAAGCAGCTCGATCTGGTCGGCCACGGTCCTGCTCCGGGGAGTACGGCGCGCCCGGGTCGAGGACCTCGGTCGCAGCGGGGTCGGTGCGGCCGGCGCGGATCAGCACGTCCCAGTCCGCATCCGGCTCGGTGACCGACTCGCCGCGGACCAGCCGGACCCGACCCTCCCCCGACAGCGCGGAGCCGTCCGACACCACCACCACGGGCGCGTCGGGCGTGTCGACCGTGGTCAGGATCGCGCCGATCCGGGCGACCGCGAGTGCTGCGACGACCGCGTCGTCGTCGTCCTCCAGGTCGACCACGACCGGAGAACCGAGGTCCACGCCGAGGTACTTGAGCGCGCCGCCGAGCGCGGCCACCTCCTCGAGGAGCCGGGCGTGCGTCCGCCTGCCGACGATCGGGTCTTCCCCGCGGCCGGCGATGACCGCGGAGTCGAGGAGCGCGAAGCTGACGTTGCTGACCATGCCGGAAGGCTAACCAGACACCGATCGGCCATGATCGGCCCATGATCGAGATCGAGTCGCTCGAGGAGTTCGACCGGGCGGTCGCGCGCACCCGCGAGCACCGGCACTCCATGTCCGGCTGGCAGGTCCAGGACCTCGACCTCACCGGCCGCGAGGACGCGCTGCTCGAGCTCGACCCGCACGGCTCCCTCTTCCTCGGCTGCACCATCTCCGACGACGTCGCCCACCGGCTACGGGCCGGAGGGGCGCTGATCTTCCCGGCGGTGCCCGACGTGCCGTTCGACCCCTGGCGCGCGCAGCTGTACACCCCGGCCGAGCTCTACGCCGGTCTCGAGAAGGGCTACGAGCACACGCCCGACGCGCGCATCTACGCGTGGTCGCGGTCGGGGAAGGGCCACGACCTGCGCCGGATGCTCGCCAAGTCCCTCCACGACCGGTCCGTCGACGACGCCCTCGACGAGTTCATCGGCAAGCGTCCGATCGTCGGCGTGATGGGCGGCCACGCGCTCACCCGCGCGGACCCGGCGTACGCCGACGCGGCCCGTCTCGGCCAGGGCCTCGCAGCCAACGGGCTCACCGTCGCGACCGGAGGCGGCCCGGGAGCGATGGAGGCCGCCAACCTCGGAGCCCGCCTCGGCCGACGAGGACGCCGTCCGCACTCGAGAGGGTGCTCGACACGGTCCGGAAGGTGCCCACCTTCCGACCCGACATCACCGCCTGGGCGAGGGCCGCGCTCGACGCCTGCGGCGACCTGCCCGACTCGGGCCGCTCGCTCGGCATCCCGACCTGGCACTACGGCCACGAGCCGCCGAACGCGTTCAGCTCGGTGGTGGCGAAGTACTTCCGCAACGCGATCCGCGAGGACGTCCTGCTCCAGGTCAGCCGCGGCGGGATCGTGTTCCTGCCGGGCGCGGCGGGCACGGTGCAGGAGATCTTCCAGGCGGCGTGCAGCAACTACTACGCGGCCGAGGGCGAGGTGGTCCCGATGGTGTTCGTCGGGGACGACTACTGGACGCGGACCCTGCCGGCGTGGCCGCTAGTCGAGGTCCTCGCCACCGGACGGCCCTTCGCTGCCCGCGCCCACCTCGTCGGCACCACGGAAGAGGCCCTTGCTCTGCTCGTTCAGGAAGGCTGACGCGGGTCCCGGCATCGACCCGTCGTCGGTGATCTGCGGGTCCTCGTCGGCCGGCCGGCGAAGCGACCAGGGCTCGAGCTTGCGGTAGCCGCGCACCGACGTACGACGCAGCCGGCGCAGCTTGAAGTGCTCGTTGTCCTGCGAGCTGCTCGGCCAGCGCCCGGTCCACCAGCACCCGTCCCGGCCGCGACGTCGACGTCAGCCGGGAGGCCACGTTGACCACCGGGCCGAGCACGTCGCCGAGCCGAGCCAGCGCGGGACCCCAGGCGAGCCCGACCCGCAGCTCGGGGAAGTCCTCGTCGCGCAGTCGCTCCTCGACCAGCTCCAGCCCGATCCGGGCGATCGACTCCGGGTCGTCGGCCACGAACAGGATCTCGTCGCCGATCGTCTTGACGATGCGGCCGTCGTGCTCGCCGATGATCTCCAGGGCCCTGGCCTCGAAGTGGTCGACGAGGCGGCCCAGCTCCTTCTGGCTCAGCGAGCGGCTCTGCCGGGTGTAGTTGACGATGTCGGCGAAACCGACGCCGATGATCTCGCCGTCCTGGTCCTGGTGGTGCTCGCCGGTGGGGTCGTCGTCGTCCTCGTCGGCCGCGAGCAGCAGCCGGGCGGCGACCGCGAGCGTGTGCCGCCGCCACACGTAGCTCTGCAGCGTCTCCACGGCCGGCACGACCTCGTCCATGATCGTGCGCAGCTCGTCGAGCTCCATCGAGTCGATGTCGATCATCCGGGCGAGCAGGCGCATCTGCCACTCCGCCAGCCGCGCGAAGCTGCGGCCCAGCGTGCGCACCAGCGCCGACTCGTCGTCCGCGTCGACGAAGCCGAGGTCGCTGAGCCGCTGGGTCAGGCGCAGCGCCTCGAGGTCCGCGTGGGTGAAGGCGGGGACGTCACCGCCCACGGCGGTGAAGCCGAGGCTGCGCCACCGTTCACGCGCGGTCTCGAACGGGATGCCGACCTCGGTCGGCCAGCTCGTTGCCGGTCAGGGAGGGCTCCTCGCCGAGGAGGTAGGCCTCGAGGAGGTCGATCAGGTGCTTGTGGTCGACCGGTTCGGCCACGCCGCGGTTCCTCCGTCAGTCGTCGATCCGTCAGTCCTTGGGGGCGCCGAGGCGGTCGTCGGTCGTCTGACGAAGCGCGTCGCCGAAGGCGGGTACCTCGTCGAGCAGCTCCGTCAGCGACTCCTTGGTGAAGTGGATGACCTCGACCGGGGTCAGGCTGACCACGCTCGCGGAGCGGAGCTTGTGGCCGACGATGGCCATCTCGCCGATGACGTCGCCGGGACCGAGCCGGGCGACCTCTTCCTTGCCCTTGCGCACCGAGACCTCGCCGTCGACGATCAGGTAGGCCTTGTCGGCGGGCGTCTTCTCCCAGATCAGCGACCAGTTGGCGGGGAGGCGGACGTGACGTCCCTTGTCGATGACCGCCTTGAGCTCGTCGTTGCTCAGGTCCTCGAGCCGGTGGAGCTGCTCGAGCTTTTCCGGCTGCGGCGCGTCGGCCATCGACTACTCCTCGGGTGAGTGGCTGCTGAACCCGAATGATCCCGTCATCGCTGCGGGCTGTCCACCACCGGACCCCGTTCTGGGACCCACCCGGCCGTGAGATGCGTCTCGTCGCCTCAGCCCGTGCGCGGCAGGTCCGGCTCAGCCGACCGAGCGAGGTCGAGCGGTCGGCAGACGGCCCGGTAGTGCTGCACGAGCTGGTCGTTGACGGCGTACCAGGACCGGTCGCGTACGCCGGCCACCGCCCGTCGCCCCAGCACCCGACGCAGCGGCTCGTCGCCGGCGAGGCGGGCGACCAGGCGCCGCAGCTCGGCACCGTCGCCCGGCTCGTAGAGGAACCCGTTGGCACCGTCGGTCACCAGGTCGACGGGACCACCCGCCCGGGGCGCCACGACCGGGACGCCCGACGCGAGCGCCTCCTGGGCGGACTGGCAGAACGTCTCCGTGCGCCCGGTGTGCACGAAGACGTCGAGGGAGGCCACCACCGAGGCGAGGTCCTCCCCGTGGCGTACGCCGAGCAGCGCCGCCTCCGGGAGCAGGGTGCGCAACCGCTGCTCCTCGGGCCCGCCACCGACCAGCACCAACCGGGTGCCGGGGACATCGCGCAGGTGGGTCAGCAGCTCGAGCTCCTTCTCGGCGGCGAGGCGTCCGACGTACCCCACGAGGACACCCCCGCCCAGCTCCTTGCGGACCCGCTCGTCCCGGCGGTGCGGGGTGAACAGCTGCGTGTCCACGCCGCGTCCCCACCGGTGGATGCGTTCGATGCCCAGCGCGGCGAGCTGGCTCCCGCTCGCCGTGCTCGGGACGAGGGTGCGGTCCGCCGGCCCGTGCACCCTCCGGGTGAGGCTGCGCATCGCACCGGCGGCTCCGGGGAACGGGTAGCGCTCGGCGAAGCCGATCAGGTCGGTCTGGTAGACCGCGACGACCGGGATGCCCAGGCTGCGGGCCGCCTCCCCCGCCTGGTGGCCCAGCCACGCCGGCGAGGCCAGGTGCACGACGTCGGGCGCGAAGGCGGTCATCAGCCGGCGCAGGTGGCCTCGCGTGGCGAGTCCGACCGGGAACTCCCGGTACGTCGGCATCGCCAGCGTGCGGACGCGGTGGACCGGCGCTCCGGCGTACGAGTCCGGCCCCGAGGGAGCGACGAGCATCGCCCGGTGTCCCTCGGCCTGCAGGTGCTCCAGTGCCCGTCGTACCGAGTTGGTGACCCCGTTGACCTGCGGCAGGAACGACTCGCTGACGATCAGGATGTCCACGTTTCCGACGGTGCGGGAGCGTTCGTAACGGTTCTCCACCTCGACCCGTCGTGTCGGTGAACGTCGCGTGACCACCTTCACAAGCAGTCGTTGACTGGGCATGGAGCTCACCCGCCGCCATCTGCTCAAGTCCGCCCTCGTCCTCGGCGGCGCGACGGTCCTCAGCCGCGAGATGGTCTTCGGGTCCCTGAGCGAGCAGGCCGTCGCCGCAGGGCGTACGACGGCCAACGGCACCTTCGGACCGGGCACGCCCAACGCGAAGGGCTACCGCAAGGTGGTCGCCAAGCCCGCGGACAAGCGACTCGTGCGCACCGACATCGGGGTCGCCGCGAAGAGCACGCGCACCAAGAGCCGCAGCAACCTGCTCGCCTTCGCCCAGCTCAGCGACGTGCACGTCGTCGACCACCAGTCCCCCGCCCGCGTCGAGTGGACCGACCGCTACGACGACCCCAACCCGAGCGGTCAGGTCACCGGCATCTTCGAGTCGGCGTACCGGCCCCAGGAGATGCTCTCCGCCCACGTCGGCGACGCCATGGTCCGCGCGATCAACGCGGCGAGGACCGGCCCCGTCACCGGCCTGCCGCTGCTGTTCGCGATCGAGACCGGCGACAACTCCGACAACTGCCAGTACAACGAGGTCCGCTGGAACATCGACGTGCTCGACGGCGAGCGGGTGGTGCCGGACAGCGGCGCGCTCGACCGCTACGAGGGCGTGATGGACGCCGACCCGCTCTACTACGACACGCACTACTGGCACCCGGGCGGCACGCCGAGCCGGCAAGCAGGACGACCGCTACCGCAGCGTGTTCGGCTTCCCGACGATCCCGAAGCTGCTCGACGCCGCCCGCCGGCCGTTCACCGCCGCCGGCCTGGACATCCCCTGGTACACCTGCTTCGGCAACCACGACGGCCTGTCCCAGGGCAACTTCCCGATCAAGACGGTGCCGACCAGCACCCTGGCCACGGGCGCCGATCAAGGTGATCTCACCGCCGGCCGGGGTCTCACCCGGCGACATCTCCTCCGACCCGAGCGCCGAGCTCGCTCGACGCAGCTGCTCGGCGGCGATCACGGTCTCGCCGTACGCCAAGGCCGTCAGCGCCGACGCCGAAGCGCCGCGAGCTGAGCCGCGGCGAGATCATCGACGAGCACTTCACCACGTCGGGGCTGCCCAAGGGGCACGGGTTCACCCAGGCCAACCGCGACGCCGACACGGCGTACTACTTCTTCGACAAGGGCCGCTTCCGGTTCGTGGTGATGGACACCGTCAACCCCAACGGGTACGCCGACGGCTCCATCGACGCGACCCAGCTCGCCTGGCTGAAGACCACGATCGAGTCGGCGACCGGGCAAGGCCGTGATCGTGTTCAGCCACCACACCAGCGCGAGCATGAGCAACCCGTTCGTCGGCACCGGCGGCGACCCCAACCCGCGCGTGCTCGGCGACGAGGTGACGGCGTACCTGCTCAGCCAGCCGCGCCTGATCGCCTGGGTCAACGGCCACACCCACCGCAACCAGATCACCGCGCACCAGCGTGCCGACGGCACGGGCGGGTTCTGGGAGATCAACACCGCCTCGCACATCGACTACCCGCAGCAGTCGCGGCTGATCGAGGTGAGCGACAACAAGGACCACACGCTGTCGATCTTCACCACGATCATCGACCACGCCGGACCGGCCGACTACCGCGGCGACCTCGGCTCGACGGTCACCCTGGCCGGGCTGTCCCGCGAGCTGTCGGTCAACGACCCGCACGCCAAGCTGGACGCGGCCGGCACGCCGACCGACCGCAACACCGAGCTGCTCGTCGGCAAGCCCGCCGACATGGCCTGAGGGTCAGTCCACGCCCACCTGGGTGCGGAACGTGTCCCGCCCGGTGTGCAGCCTCCACAGCTGCTCGGCGAGGACGTCGGGGTCCTTCTCGGCGTCGCCCGTCGATGATCTCTCCCCCGATGACCAGCTGGCCGACGAAGATGCCCTCCTCACCGAGCGCCTCGTGGAGCATCTCGGCGTACGCCGCCTGCCCGGCGAACGCCACGGACGTCCCGGCCCGCGTGCGATCCGGCTTGACGGCGGCGTCACCGTTGACGAACAGGATGCTGGGCGTCGCGCCGTCACCGAGGGAGCGCATGCCCGGGAAGCACCTGCTGCACGGCGGCCAGGGACCCGTGGATCGAGAAGTCGACCGCGCCTCGGAGGTCCGCGGGAGTGGTCTCCAGCACCGGACGCATGAAGTCCTGCTGCGGCAGCGGGCTGTACTGGAGCACCTCGATCGGGCCGAGGGTCTCGCTCACCTGCTGAAGGGCCGCGGCGATCGTCGCGGGCTCGCGCACGTCGGCCGTGAAGCCCTGCGCCCGCACGCCGTCCTGCTCGAGCTCCGCGGCCAGGGCGTCGAGGTGTCCCTGGTTCCGCGCGATCGAGCCCGACGGCGAAGCCTTCCCGACCGAAACGTCGGGCCACGGCAGCACCGAGGCCCCTGCCTGCTCCGACGATCGCGAGGGTTGTCATGAGGGAGTCCGCGCTGTTCGGGTCTCAGTCGTCGAGCGCGGCCAGCTGGCCGCAGGCGCCGTCGATCTCGCTGCCGCGGGTGTCGCGGACCGTGGTCGGGATGCCCTTGGCCTCGAGCCGGCGGACGAACTCGCGCTCGTCGGCCGGGTCGCTGGCGGTCCACTTCGAGCCCGGGCGTCGGGTTGAGCGGGATCAGGTTGACGTGCACCCAGCCCCAGTCGCCGTAGGAGTTGAGCACGTCGCCGAGCAGGTCGGCCCGCCAGGCCTGGTCGTTGATGCCGCGCATCATGGCGTACTCGATCGACACCCGGCGCTTCGTGACGCGGGCGTAGTTCCACGCCGCCTCGACGGCCTCGCCGACCTTCCAGCGGGTGTTCACCGGGACCAGCTCGTTGCGGAGCTCGTCGTCGGGCGCGTGCAGGCTGAGCGCCAGCGTCACCGGGATGCCCTCCTCGGTGAGCTGGTTGATCCGCGGGACCAGGCCGACGGTGCTGACGGTGATGCCGCGCGCGGACATGCCGAGCCCGTCGGGAGTCGGGATCGGTGAGGCGGCGTACGGCGCCGATGACCGCCTTGTAGTTGGCCATCGGCTCGCCCATGCCCATGAACACCACGTTGGAGACGCGCCCGGGACCGCCGGGGACCTCGTCGCGCGCGAGCGAGCGGGCACCCGCCACGACCTGCTCGACGATCTCGCCGGTGGACATGTTGCGCTGCAGGCCGCCCTGGCCGGTCGCGCAGAACGGGCAGGCCATGCCGCACCCGGCCTGGCTGGAGACGCACATCGTGACCCGGCCGGGGTAGCGCATCAGCACCGACTCGACGAGCGCGCCGTCGAACAGCTTCCACAGGGTCTTGCGGGTGGTGCCCTTGTCGGCCTCGAGGGTGCGCAGCGGGGTCATCAGGTGGGGCAGCAGCCCCTCGACGAGCTCGGCGCGCTGGGCCGCCGGCAGGTCGGTCATCTGCTCGGGGTCGTCGACGAGGCGGGAGAAGTAGTGCGCGGACAGCTGCTTCGCGCGGAAACCGGGGAGCCCCAGCTCCTCGAGCCGCGCCTTGCGCTCGGGTGGGGTCAGGTCGGCCAGGTGACGAGGCGGCTTGCCGCGTCCCCGGGGCTCCTCGAAGACGAGGGGAAGGGTCTTGATGGATTCACTCACAACCGGCCAAGTCTCTCATCGGGCGCTTGCGTCATACGAATCGTGGCCTCGAGGCCACGATTCGTATGACGCAACGGATGTCGGCGGGGCCGGGCAGGATGACCGGGCATGGCGCCCTGGGTCCTGCACGTCGACATGGACCAGTTCATCGCGGCGGTGGAGATCCTCCGCCGTCCCGAGCTGGCCGGGCTGCCCGTGATCGTCGGCGGTCGCGGGGATCCCACCGAGCGCGCGGTGGTGTCGACGGCGACCTACGAGGCGCGCGAGTTCGGGATCCGGTCCGGGATGCCGCTCAAGACCGCCGTACGCCGCTGCCCCGAGGCCGTGCTGCTGCCGGTCGACGGACCGGCGTACGACGCCGTCTCGTCGGTGGTGATGGACACGCTGCGCGCGATCCCGGGCGCCGTCGTCGAGGTGCTCGGCTGGGACGAGGCGTTCGTCGGCATCGAGACCGACGACCCCGAGCAGGTCGCCCGCACCATCCAGTCCGAGGTCCTGGCCGCCACCGACCTGCACTGCTCGGTCGGCATCGGCGACACCAAGGTCCGCGCGAAGATCGCCACCGACTTCGGCAAGCCGCGCGGGACGTTCCGGCTGACCCGCGACAACTGGTTCGAGGTGATGGGCCACCGGGCGACCAGGGAGCTCTGGGGCATCGGCTCGCGCATCTCCGAGCGGCTCGCCTCGCTCGGCATCGAGACCGTCCGCCAGCTCGCCGAGACCCCGGACGAGCCGCTGATCGCGGAGTTCGGCCCCAACACCGGGCCGCACATCGGCCGGCTCGGCCGGGGCGTGAGCAGCAACGTCGTCGACGACACCCCGTGGGTCGCGCGGGCGCACGGCCGCGAGACCACCTACCAGCACAACCTGACGACGCCCGAGGAGGTCGAGGCCGCGATCCGGTCGCTGGCCGACCAGGTGGTCGAGGACATCCGCGCGCGAGGGCCGTCCGTGCATGCGGGTCCACCTCAAGGTGCGGTTCGCGCCGTTCTTCACCACCAACCGCTCACGCAAGCTGGCCGAGCCGACCTTCGACAGCGCGGTGATCGCCGACGCCGCGCTCGGGCTGCTGCGCAAGCTCGAGGACGACCGCCCGATCCGGTTGCTCGGCGTGCGTGCCGAGATGGTGCCGCCCGAGGGTGGGTACGACGCCCCGCGGACCCACGGGCGCCGCGGCAATCCCTGAACCTGCGGCCCTAGGTGACGAGGTAGTGCAGCACCAGCCAGATCGGCGCGGCCGTGGCCAGCAGCGAGTCGAGCCGGTCCATCAGCCCGCCGTGGCCGGGGATGACCTGGCTCATGTCCTTGATGCCGAGGTCGCGCTTCATCACCGACTCGCACAGGTCGCCGAGCGTGGCCATCACGACCGCGATGACGCCGAGGATCACGCCGACCCACCAGTCCCCGTCGAGCAGGTGTACGACGAGCAGGTAGCCGACCACGACACAGGTGACGGCCGACCCGGCGAAGCCCTCCCACGACTTCTTCGGGGAGATGACCGGCGCCATCGGGTGCTTGCCGAACAGCACCCCGGCGGCGTACCCCCCGATGTCGGAGGCGGCGGTGACCGCGATGAAGACGAGCACGTCCTTGGCGCCGGCGTCCTCGGCGAGGATCAGCGCCACGAACGAGCCCAGGAACGGGATGTAGATCAGCGTGAACACCGACGCGGTGGCGTTCTGCACGTAGCCGGCGACGCCCCGGCGCAGCAGCCAGAGCATCGTCACGAGGGCGGTGACCGCGGTCGCGGTGACCAGGGCGGGCGCGCCGAACAGGTAGGCGACCACCACCATCACCACGCCGCCGAGCATCAGCGGTTCCTGCGGGATGTCGATCTCGCGCGTCATCAGGCCGCGGTGCATCTCCCAGACCGCCACCACGACGGCCGCGGCGACGATGAGCATGAAGGAGGGCGACCACAGCCACAGCGACAGGATGATCGCGGCCGGCGAGGACCACACCCGACGCGATGGCGACGGGCAGGTTGCGTCCCGCCCGGCCCGGGTCCTTGGGAGCCTTCTCCGGCTGGGCGGGAGCGGGTGGGGTGGTCGACATGGGAGGCGGCTCGGAGGGCGTGCTCACACCTCGAGCAGTTCGGATTCCTTGTGCTTGAGCAGGTCGTCGATCGAGTCGGTGTGCTTCTTGGTCGTGGAGTCGAGCCGCTTCTCGGCACCGGTGACGTCGTCCTTGCCGACCTCGCCGTCCTTCTCGAGCTTCTCGAGGGTCTGCTTGGCGTTGCGCCGGATGTTGCGTACGGCGACGCGGCCCTCCTCGGCCTTGGTCTTGGCGACCTTGATGTACTCCTTGCGCCGCTCCTCGGTCAGCTCCGGGAAGACGCAGCGGATCAGCTTGCCGTCGTTGGACGGGTTCACGCCGAGGTCGGACTCGCGGATCGCCTTCTCGATGGCGGCCATCGCGCCCACGTCGTAGGGCTGGACCAGGATGATCCGTGCCTCGGGAGCGGTGAAGCCGGCCAGCTGCTGGATCGGCGTCGGGGTGCCGTAGTAGTCGGCGGTGAGCTTGGCGAACATCGAGGGGTTGGCCCGACCGGCGCGGATCGCGGCGAACTCCTCCCGCGTGACCTCGACGGCCTTGTCCATCTTCTGGTCGGCCTCGCTGAGGGTCTGGTTGATCGTCAAAGCTCTCTCTCCTACTCGAAGTGATGCCCGGTCGAACCGGCCGCTGCGCCGGTGCTGACGAGCGTGCCAATCTTCTCACCCTGGACGACGCGGAGGATGTTTCCCTCGGGCTGCATGCCGAACACGACCATCGGCAGCCCGTTCTCCATGCACAGCGCGAAGGCGGTCGCGTCGGCCACCTTCAGGCCCTGCTGGAGTGCCTCGACGAAGGTGAGCTCGTCGTACTTCACGGCGTCGGGATGGGTGCGCGGGTCGGCGTCGTACACGCCGTCCACGCCGCTCTTGCCCATCAGCACGACCTCGCACTTGGTCTCCAGCGCGCGCTGGGCGGCGACGGTGTCGGTGGAGAAGTACGGCAGGCCGGCACCGGCGCCGAAGATCACGACGCGGCCCTTCTCGAGGTGCCGGATCGCGCGGCGCGGGATGTAGGGCTCGGCGACCTGGCCCATCGTGATGGCGGTCTGGACGCGGGTCTCGACGCCCTCCTTCTCCAGGAAGTCCTGGAGGGCCAGGCAGTTCATCACGATGCCGAGCATGCCCATGTAGTCGGCCCGGGCACGGTCCATGCCGTGCTGCTGGAGCTCGGCCCCGCGGAAGAAGTTGCCGCCGCCGGTGACGATGGCCACCTGGACGCCGGTCTGCTGCACCTGGGCGATCTCGCGGGCGATGCCGCGCACCACGTCGGGGTCGACCCCGACCTTGCCACCGCCGAAGACCTCGCCGGACAACTTGAGCAGGACACGCTGGTAGCCAGTCATGCGGTTCCTCTCGTCTGGGGGCGGTCTACCGTCGAAACCTACTTGGTGGTCACCTCCGAGGCGAACCGGGCCGCTCGGAAAACCGGTTGTCCCGCTCGTGCGCGTGGCAGAGGGTCGCCGGGTGAGCACCGATGGACGCGCCGGGATCGACGCAGGGCTGGTGGGCCGGTTGGTGGCCGACCAGTTCCCGCAGTGGCGCGACCTGCCGGTCGTGCCGGTCGAGGCGGACGGCTGGGACAACCGCACCTACCGGCTCGGGTCCGGGCTCTCGGTGCGCCTGCCCACGGCCGACTCCTACGTGCCGGCGGTCGACAAGGAGCAGCGCTGGTTGCCCGTGCTCGCCCCGCAGCTGCCGCTGCCGGTGCCCGAACCGGTGGCGCTCGGTGCCCCGTCCCCCGACTTCCCGCGCCCGTGGTCGGTACGCCGCTGGATCGAGGGCACGCCGGTCACGCCCGGCATCGACGAGGAGCGGTTCGCGCTCGACCTGGCGGAGTTCCTCGTGGCGCTCCGAGCGGTGGACGCCCGCGAGGGCCCACGGGCCGGCGCGCACAGCTTCTTCCGGGGCGGCTCGCTCGCGGCGTACGACGAGGAGACCCGCCGCTGCCTGGCGCAGCTCGACCTCGACGACGACGGCGTCTGGGAGGCGGCGCTGGCCTCTGCCTGGGACCGGCCGGACGTGTGGTTCCACGGTGACGTGGCCGTCGGGAACCTGCTGACCCGCGACGGTCGGCTCGCCGCGGTCATCGACTTCGGGACCTGCGGGGTCGGCGATCCCGCCTGCGACCTGGTGATCGCCTGGACCTTCCTCGGGCGCTCGGCCCGGGAGGTGTTCCGCTCGGCGGTCGGGCTCGACGAGGAGACGTGGGCGCGTGCGCGCGGCTGGGCGCTGTGGAAGGCGCTGCTGGGCCTGGTCGGCGATCCCGGCTCGCCGGGGACCGTACGGACCGTGGAGCGGGTCGTCGAGGAGCATCGCGCCCGGGTATGACGAAGGGCCGGCACGACTCTCGTCGTACCGGCCCTTCGGCGTGCAGCTGGGTGCAGCGCGTCAGGCGCCGACCTCGAAGCGCGCGAACCGCTTGACCTCGACACCAGCGGCGTCGAGCACGGCCTTCACGTTCTTCTTGGAGTCGGTGACCGACGGCTGGTCGAGCAGCGCGACGTCCTTGAAGAAGCCGTTGAGGCGACCCTCGGCGATCTTCTCGATCGCCTGCTCGGGCTTGCCCTCCTCGCGCGCGATCGCGGCACCGATCTCGCGCTCCTTCTCGACGACGTCGGCGGGGACGTCGTCGCGGGAGAGGTACTGCGGCTTCATCGCGGCGATCTGCATCGCTGCGCCACGGGCGGCATCCGCGTCGGTGCCGTCGTACTCCACGAGCACGCCGACGGCCGGCGGGAGGTCAGCCGCACGCTTGTGCATGTAGACCACGGACTGGCCGTCGAAGTACGCGACCTGGCCGAGCTCGATCTTCTCGCCGATGGTGATGGCGAGCTCCTCGACGACCTCGCCGACGGTCTTGCCGTCGAGCGGGACCGACTTGAGGGCCTCGGTGTCGGACGCCTTCGCCTCGGCGGCCGCGTCGGCGATCCGCTGGGCGGCGGCGACGAAGTCGGCGTTCTTGGCGACGAAGTCGGTCTCGCTCTTCAGCTCGACCAGGGCACCACCGGAGGTGGCCACCAGGCCCGAGGTCGCCTCACGCTCGGCGCCGCGGGCGGCGGCCTTCTTGCCCAGCTTGATGCGGAGCAGCTCGGCGGCCTTGTCGAAGTCGCCCTCGGCCTCCTCGAGCGCCTTCTTGCAGTCCATCATCCCCGCGCCCGTGAGCTCGCGGAGCTTCTTGACGTCGGCGGCGGTGATCGCCACGCTCAGTCCTCCTTCTTCTCGTCGGCCGTCTCGGCGGCCTTCTCGTCGGTGGCCTCGTCGTTGGCCTCGTCGGCAGCAGCCTCGGCCGGCTCGTCCGCGATCTCGGCGGGCGCGACGGCCACGGCGGCATCGCCGGCGGCGGTGTCGGCCGGGGTCTCGGCCGGGGGTCTCGGCCGGGGTCTCGGCCGGGGTCTCGACAGCAGCGGTCTCGGCCGGGGTCTCGACAGCGGCGGTCTCGGCCTGCTTGGCCTCGGTCGCCTCGGCAGCAGCACCGGTCGCCTCGGCGGCCGGGGTCTCCTCGGTGGCGGTGTCGCCACCGGTGGCGGCGACGGCGGCCTCGTCGACCTTGGCGCCCTCCTGGCCCTGCAGCAGGTCGCGCTCCCAGTCGGCCAGCGGCTCGTCGGAGCCGATCGCCTTGTCGGCCTCGTCGCCGGACTTGGCGCCGGAGCGGGCGATCAGGCCGTCGGCCACGGCGTCAGCGATCACGCGGGTCAGCAGGCCGACCGCGCGGATGGCGTCGTCGTTGCCCGGGATCGGGTAGTCGACGAGGTCCGGGTCGCAGTTGGAGTCCAGGATCGCGATGATCGGGATGTGCAGCTTGCGAGCCTCCTCGACGGCGAGGTGCTCCTTGTTGGTGTCCACGATCCACACGGCGGACGGCGTACGGCTCATGTCGCGGATGCCGCCCAGCGTCTTGTCGAGCTTGATCTGCTCGCGACGCATGTGGAGGAGCTCCTTCTTCGTGCGACCCGAGCCGGCGACGTTGTCGAAGTCGATGTCGTCGAGCTCCTTGAGGCGGTTGATCCTCTGGTGCACGGTCTGGAAGTTGGTGAGCATGCCGCCCAGCCAGCGCTGGTTGACGAAGGGCATCCCGACGCGGGTCGCCTGCTCGGCGATGGCCTGCTGGGCCTGCTTCTTCGTGCCGACGAACATGATCGTGCCGCCCTTGGCCACGGTGTCCTTGATGAACGCGTAGCTGGTGTCGATGTAGGACAGCGACTGCTGCAGGTCGATGATGTAGATGCCGTTGCGCTCGGTCATGATGAAGCGCTTCATCTTGGGGTTCCAGCGACGGGTCTGGTGCCCGAAGTGGACGCCGCTCTCGAGGAGCTGGCGCATGGTGACGACTGCCATGTGATTCTTTCCTGTTGTGTCCGCGCACGCTGACGCGCGCGAACTGTTTTCAGTTCGTTGCAGGGGCCCCATCACGGGGATGGGGGTGACCTGCCCTGACGCTCGTGCGGGACCCGACCCACCGGAGTGGGACTGAGAGCCCTCGCCCGCGTGACTCCGCCTCGACAGGAAGTCGGGACGGCACGGAAACGAGCGTGCGAAGTCAACCCATGCGGGTTGCTGGCGTCACTCTATCCGGGGGTCGGTCGGGTTGTCGAAACGCGGCCGGGCGGCTCGGTAGGTTGTCCCCCTTGCATCGTCTGTGACGATGTGCGGAGGTGGCGTGGTGCGACTGGCAGCCAGCGTGATCGTGCTGGCGCTGCTGAGCGTGTCCGGCTGCGGGGGCTCCGACGGCCAGGGGCCGACGGACCGACCCGCTCCGAAGGCGCCGTTCATGCTCGACTTCGAGTCGATCCCCCTGGTGGGCGACGACGTGACCACCGTGCCGAACGCCGGCTCGGCGGACGTGCACGTGGAGGTCAGGTCCACCGGAGACGCCTCCGTGGAGATGGTCGAGGGTCCCGACGGTGGCCACGCCGTACGTTTCCCCGCCTACACCGGCGCCGCGGGCGCACCAGCAGCCGTGCTGGTCGCGACCGAAGACGAGCGGTCATGCGCTCGACCCGGGGGCCGAGCGACTTCACCTTCGGCGCCAGCTTCAAGCTCGACGAGCAGTCCTCCGGCAGCGAGGCGGACAACGGGGACAACCTCGTCCAGCGCGGCACGTTCGACAGCCCGGGCCAGCTGAAGATCCAGCTCGACCACGAGGTACCGTCCTGCCGGGTCAAGGGGGCCGACGGCGAGGCCTTCGTGAAGGCTGACGGCCCCGTGGACCCGGGTGCGTGGTACTCGGTCACCTGCGAGCGCAAGGGGTCCGACCTCGAGCTCACCGTGAAGGCGTACGACGACGGGGCCGGCGGCGGGACCTGGCACACCACGGCGCCGACGGGGACCATCTCGATGGACGACCTGCCGCTCACGGTCGGGGGCAAGACCGGGCCCGACGGCACCCCGGTGGCCTCGCCGGACCAGTTCAACGGCGCGGTCGACGACGTCTTCTTCCGGGTGCACTGACCGGTTGCCTGACGGCTGATCCGGTGCCGGTTGGCGCGCACACCCACCCGCACGACCCCCTCGATCCACAGCCGGACCGCCTCCGGTCGCCTGCCCGGCTCCCACGGCGGCACCGTGCAGGCATGCGCCTCTTCGCCGTCCTGCTCACGACCCTGTTCCTCACCTCGCCGCTGCTCGTCGCGCCGTCCGGCGCCGAGACGACGCCGGCGCCGGCCCGTGACGGGGTCTGGCCGCTCTCGCCGCGGCCGCAGGTGGTCGAGGGGTTCGACCCGCCCGCGACGCGATGGGGTGCCGGCCATCGCGGGGTCGACCTGCTCGGCCACGTGGGCCAGCAGGTGCACACGTCGCTCGGCGGGACGGTCACCTTCGCCGCTCCGCCTCGCCGGGCGCGGGGTGGTGGTGGTCGACCACGGTGGCGTGCGCACGACGTACGAACCGGTGAGCGCGAGCGTGTCGGTCGGTGACGTGCTGGTGCGCGGCGCGGTCATCGGCAGCCTGCAGCGGGCCTCCAGCCACTGCTTCCCACGCGCCTGCCTGCACTGGGGTCTCCTGCGAGGAGACGCCTACCTCAATCCGTTGACCCTCGTCGGTGCCGGACCGATCCGACTGCTGCCGCTCGCCGGCGGGCTGCCGACCGGAGGGCCGGTGTCCAGGGTCCGCGGCCGTCCCAGTCGGTCCGCTGCGCTCGGTCGGGCCGCACGGCGCGATCTGACCGGAACCGGAGCGCTGCTCCGCCCGAGCGCTCAGGCCCGCGGGTGGGCCAGCTTGTAGGCCTGGCGCAGCCGGTCGGTGCTGACGTGGGTGTAGATCTGCGTGGTCGACAGCGAGGCGTGCCCGAGCAGCTCCTGCACCGTGCGCAGGTCGGCGCCTCCCTCGAGCAGGTGGGTGGCTGCGGTGTGGCGCAGACCGTGCGGCCCCATGTCAGGGGCGTCGGGCACGTCCGCGAGCCGGTCGTGCACGAGGGTGCGGACCGCGCGCTGGTCGATCCGCTTCCCGCGGGCTCCGAGGAACATCGCGGCTCCGGCTCCCGAGCGTGAACAGCTCCGGTCGCCCGGTCTCGAGCCAGCGCTCCGAGAGCCTCGTCGGCCGGCACGCCGTACGGCACGGTGCGCTCCTTGCTCCCCTTGCCGAAGACGCGCACCACCCGCCGCGAGCGGTCGACGTCGTCCACGTCGAGTCCGCACAGCTCCCCCACCCGGATGCCGGTGGCGTACAGCAGCTCCAGGATGGCGACGTCGCGCAGCCCCACGGCACTGCCGTCGTCGGCCCGCACGGCGGCGGACTCGAGCAGGGCCCTCGCCTCGCTCGCGTTCAGCGCCGGGGGCAGCGGCTTGTGCGCCTTGGGCGTCCCCAGCGACGCGCCGGGGTCGGTCTCCGCCCGGCCGGTGCGCAACGCCCACGCGGTGAACACCCGCACGGCCGTGGCCCGGCGAGCCATCGTCGTGCGCGCCTTGCCCAGCGTCTGCTGCTTGGCCAGCCAGCTGCGCAACGTACGCAGGTCGAGCGTGCGGAGACTGGTGTGTCCCATCGCGACGGCGTGCTCGAGCATCCCGGTCACGTCGCCGAGGTAGGCGCGCACGGTGTGCGCCGCGAGGTTGCGCTCGGAGGCGAGGTGGCGCTCGTACGCCGCCAGCGCGCTCGCCATCTCCTCGGGCAGCATCTCCTCGGGCAGGGTCACCTGGTCAGACTACGAACCGGGCGGCGCCCGCCCGCGCAGGCGCGACGGGCTCACGACGTCCACCCGCTCCCCTGCTCGCCCAGCGCGGGGTCCGTCGCGACCCGCCAGCGCCCGAGGGAGTGCTCGACGAGGCCCGCCCGGAGCAGCACGAGGAGTGCCTCCTTGGTGCGCGTCTGCGCGATGCCGGCCGTCTCGGCGATCTTGCGGAGGTCGACCGCCTGCACGAGCGGCACGGCGTCGAGCACCTGGCGTTCACGAGGCGTCAGGCGGTCACGGGGCTGCTCGGCCTCGCGCGGGTCGGACAACGCGTAGCTGCCCATCGGCCCGACGACCTCCAGCACCTCCTCGCCAGAGGTGACCAGCACCGCGTCGCGGGCGCGGATCAGCTGGTGCACGCCCGCCGACGGCGCGCTGGTGACGGGGCCGGGCACCCCCATCACCGCGCGGCCGAGCCCGGCTGCCCAGCTCGCGGTGTTCAGGGCACCACTGCGGACGGCAGCCTCGACGACCACCGTCCCCCGGGCCAGGGCGGCGATCACCCGGTTGCGGGCGAGGAACCGGATGCGGGTCGGCGCACACCCGGGCGCCGCCTCCGAGACCACGAGACCCACGTCGGCGATGTAGTCGATCAGGCTGCGGTGGGCGGACGGATAGGCCCGGTCGGCACCGCAGGCGAGCACCGCGACGGTGGGGCCGCGACTGGCGAGCGCGCCGCGATGGGCCGCCTGGTCGATGCCGAAGGCCGCTCCGGACACGACGGTCCACGACTCCCGCGCGAGTGCACCGGCGATCTCGCCGGCGACGGAGCCGCCGTAGGACGTCGCCGACCGCGAGCCCACCACCGCCACCGCCTGCTCCACGGCCTCGGCCAGCCGCAGCGGCCCGCGACACCACAGGCCGAGGGGCACGCCGCCGCGCTCGTGCAGGTGCGGTGCGCGGGCGAGGTCGTCCAGGGCGACCGGCCACTCGTCGTCGCCGGGGACGACGAACCGGATGCCCAGGCCAGCCGCCCGCTCCAGGTCACGCTGCGGGTCGGCGGAGGCGAGGCGATCGGCGAGGTCGTCGCCGAGCTCGCGGTGGGCCGCCTGGGTGCGCAGGTTCTCCAGGACCAGCTCGGCGCCGAGCTCGTGGACGGCGTCGGTCATCCGCGGGTGCCCCGGCTCGCTGATCCTCGACAGCGCGGCCCTGGCGAGGCGCTCGGCCTCCGGGACGGTCGAGCCGGCGTTCATGCCCCCTCCCGCACGGGCCTGAGCGCGGCGCCCGGGAGCTGGCGGAGGAGCAACGGCGTGGCCGCACGGAGTCGCAGCGCCACGTCGAGCTCCTCGACCCCGGGGCGTTCGACGCCGGCGAGGTCCGCGACCGACCAGGCGACTCGATGGACGCGTACGGCGCCGCGGCGCGTCAGTCGCCCGGCGTAGACCTCGTCGTCGAGTCGCACCATGGCCGGCTCGGTCAGCGGCCAGGTCTCGCGCAGCATCGGGCCCGGGGCGTGCACGTTGAGACGCCAGGGCATGTCGGCGTAGCGGATGCGTTGTCGCTCCCGCGCCAGCGGTGACGCGCGCCCTGATCGGCAGCACTCGGCTCCGGGCGGAACATCGGCAGCTCCGCCTCGCGGCGTTCGTGCTCACGGACCGGCTCGACGAAGCGGGTGATGTCGATCCGGTCGGCGATCGGGCCCGAGATCTTGCGGCGGTACTCGCGCCGCTTGATCTCCCCGCAGGTGCACTGGTGGTCGCGCGAGTAGGGGTGGTACTCCCCGCAGCGGACAGGGGTTGCAGGCGAACACGAACATCGTGCGGGCGGGGTACGTCGCATCCTCCTCGCCGCGCGAGATCGAGATCTCCCCCGCCTCGAGCGGCTCGCGCAGTGCCTCGACGACGTCGGTCGGGAACAGCGGGAACTCGTCGAGGAACAGCACGCCGAGATGTGCCTTGCTCACCTCCCCCGGCCGCACCCGGCCGGTGCCGCCGCCGAGGATGCCGCTGCGCGAGGCGGAGTGGTGCGGCGCCCGGAACGGTGGCCGGACCAGGCGCGAGGCACCCTCGGGCAGGGCGCCGGAGAGCGAGTGCACCGCCGTCAGCTCGAGGGACTCGTCGTCGCTGAGGTCGGGCAGCAGGCCGGGGATCCGTTCGGCGAGGGTGGTCTTTCCCGAGCCCTTCGGACCGGTCAGCATCAGGTGGTGGCCGCCTGCCGCCGCGACCTCGACGGCGTACCTCGCGTCCGCCATCCCGACGAGGTCGGCCATGTCGAGGTCCTCCAGCCGCTCCTCCCCGCGCCAGGAGAGCAACGGTGAGCCCGACATCGGCTCCACCTCAGGGGCGTCGGGGACGTCCTCGCCCGTCAGCAACGCCATCACCTGGCCCAGCGAACGGATCCCGAAGACCTGCATGCCGGGCACCATCGCCGCCTCCGCCGCCTGCGGCTCCGGCACGTAGACGGTCTCGATCCCGCGCGCGGCGGCGGCCATGGTCATCGGCAGCACTCCGGGGACGCAGCGCACCCGACCGTCCAGGGTCAGCTCGCCGATCATCGCCGCGCGGACCAACGTGTCGTGCGGGAACTCCCGGCCCTTGGCCGCCGCGAGGACGGCCACCGCGATGCCGAGGTCGAAGTGCGGCCCGCGCTTGGGCAGGTCGGCGGGAGAGAGCAGCACGGTGATGCGGCGGGTGTTGGGCCAACGCAGGTCGCTGTTGATGACAGCCGCGCGGCAGCGGTCACGGGCCTCGCTGATGGAGGCGTCGGGCCGACCGACGAGGGAGGTCCCGGGCAACCCGTCGGACAGGTCGACCTGGACGTCGACGACGTGCCCGACGGCTCCCTGCAGGGAGACGGTGTGCGTGGTGGCGACCATCAGCCCACCCCCCGGAGGTGCTCGACCTCGGCCTTGCCCCGCTCCGCCACGAGCACCCCGACGAGGTCGATCCGGACGCCGTCGGGGCGGGCGTCGTGCTCCTGGATCCAGCGCTCCGCCAGCCGCCGCAGGCGCTCGGCCTTGGCCGGGGTGACCGCCTCCAGCGGGTGGCCGTAGGCCGCCGACGTCCGCGTCTTGACCTCGCAGAAGACGAGCACGCCCTCGTCGCGGAGCACGAGATCGATCTCGCCGAGGTCGCACCGCCAGTTGCGGTCGACGACGAACATGCCGCCGTCGACCAGCCGTCGTGCCGCGACGCGCTCGCCGTAGGCCCCGAGGCCGTCGTTGTGTGGGTTCCCGCTCATGCAGGGCAGCACATCCGAGCGGGAGCGACACCCTGCCGGACCGTCGACGCGCCCTGTGGACGAGGGCCGCCCGGGACCCCCCTGTGGACGGGAGACGGCCGACTGGACAGATCTCATCAAAACGCCACAAAAGAGGCCCGGTTCAAAATACGCTTCCTTCACCACGACGTGTGGCGAATCAGGCCATTCCGGCCGTCACAGGTCAGAGGAGGGTCCATGGCACGTCGACAGCGTTCCGAGCGTGGCGCTGTGGCGGTCGAGGCTGCCCTCGTGACGCCGCTGCTGATGCTGCTGGTCTTCGGCATCATCGAGATGTCCCTCCTGATGAGGGACGCGTCCGGTGTGACCAACCAGGTGCGTGCCGCCGCCCGCATCGCGGCCACCGAGGCCGGAGCCGGGACTCCGGTGAGCTCCAGCACACCCACCCTCGCCGACGACGCCGTCAACGCGATCCAGAACGCCGGCTCCAGCATGTCGCTGAGCTCGGTCAACTGGGTGCTCGTCTACCAGGCCAACCAGTACGGCTACCCGATGCCGGCCACGAACCAGTCGAGCGTCACGTGCACGTCCAACTGCATCAAGTACGTCTGGAGCACCACCTCGGGCAAGTTCGTCCGCGTCCAGCGGTACGTGGAACACCTCCACCATCAACGCCTGCGTCAACGACCCCAACCGGCAGTCCGTCGGCGTCGCCATGTCCGCCCGGCACACCTGGGTCACCGGGCTGTTCGGGGCCGGCGTCGACGTGCCGGCCCGCCTGATGATGCAGTTCGAGCCGTTGCCTGCCACCCAGTGCGCCTCGGGGAACCACTCGTGACCGACTGCCCGGGGGCGTACGTCGAAGCAGCGCCCGCGACGCGACGAGTCCGGGTACGCCGCCATCCTCGTCGCCGTCCTGACGGCGACGATCGTGCTGCCGCTGTGTGCCATCTCGGTCGACGTCGCCCGGTGGTACCTCGAGGTCGCTCGCGTCCAGAACGTCGCGGACGCCGCCGCCACCGCCGGCGTGACCTGGCTCCCCGACAACTTCAGCGGTGCCACCACGACCGCCATCGACGTGGCGACGGACAACGGCTACCCGAACTCCGGGAACACCACGGTCACGACCGCGGTCGGGTGCGAAGCCGACCCAGCTGGTGGTCACGATCAGCTCCCGGATCTCGAACCAGTTCGCCGGGTCGTTCGGCGTTCCGTGGACGACCGTCACGCGCAGCGCCACGGCTGACTACAACGGTCCGGCGCCGATGGGCAGCCCCTGCAACACCTTCGGCAACGAGCCCGCTGGGTCCAGCCCGAGCTCGGTGGACCCCAGGGGCCCGAACACGAGCGTGATCGTCCCGCCGACCGGTGGTGCCAGCTGCACCAGCAACCCGCAGTTCTGGGCGGCCATCGCCGGCCCGGACACCCCCAAGGGCAACGGCGACCAGTACATGACGCGCACGTGCTCCTCGGGCAACAGTGGTTGCACCAGCGGGAAGAACGACGACTTCAGCCCCGAGGGGTACTTCTACGTCGTCCGCGTCGCGGCGGCCGCCGTGAACCAGCCGGTGACGCTGCAGATCTACGACCCCTCCTGGGTCGGGACCGGCGACGCCTGCGAGAACGCGCCGACGGTGTCCAGCGGGCTGCCCCTGCGCAACAACATGAACCCCTACACGACCACGGACGGCCTCACCAGGTACGCCAAGACCACCAACTCCTTCTGCACCGGCGACGTGCTGAACGGCGGCAGCACCCCGATCGTGACCTCGTTCGGGCTGCGCAAGCCGACCGACACCTACCAGCCGGACAAGGGCGCCCCGATCACGACGTGCGTGAAGCAGTACCCCGGCTACATCCAGGAGTCGGGCACTCCCGACAAGGTGTCGACCGGCACGCTCGCCCAGATGCAGGCCAGCGGCAGCGACTCGAGCCAGCCAGGCACGAGCACCAACGGCGGCTACAAGGACTCGCTCGCCCAGGTCTTCCACCAGTGGGTCAACTTCTGCACGTTCACCCCCGACAAGGCCGGGCGACTACTACCTCCAGGCGCGCACGAACGTGGCCCTGGACACGGGCAGCCCCGACGGCTACGGCGGGTACGGCGGGAACAACGACGTGTTCTCCCAGAACGGCGACGACACCAGCGTCGGCGGCAACGGGAACAACCGGTTCGCGCTGCGCGTCAAGTCGGGGTCGACCGCGACCACCGGTGCCGTCTCGATCTCCGGCTGGCAGAACATGTCGATCTACGCCAACTACTCGGGGGCACCGCAGATCTTCAACCTGGTGCGGACGATCCCGGCGGCCCAGACCAAGACGCTGAACATCCACTTCTTCGACATCGGCGACGCCACGGCGCCCACCTCGGTCACCGTGCTCCCGCCCCTCGACGCGAAGGTGAACGGCACCCCGCTGACGGCGTTCTCCGGGTGTACCGGCTCAGGCGTCGTGAGCGGGTCCCTGGGCACCAACTGCGGCGTGACTGGCGCCACGAGCACGAACTACAACGGGAAGGTGCAGACCGTCTCGGTGCCCATCCCGGACACCTACACGTGCAACTCCACGCAGAGTGGCGGGTGCTGGGTGCGGGTCCAGCTCAAGCTCGACCAGGCAGGCAACACCAACGACACCACCACCTGGAGCGCCAGCGTCGACGGCGACCCGGTCCGGATGATCAAGTAGTCCCGAGCCCTCAGCTGCTCGGGGGAGGCTCGATCTCGCTGTGGCTGAGCTCCTCGACGTTGACGTCCTTGAAGGTCAGCACCTTGACGTTCTTGGCCAGCCGACGGGCGGGGCGGTACATGTCCCACACCCACGCGTCGGTGAGGGTCACCTCGAAGAACACGTCCCCGGCCTCGGTGCGGGCCTTCACGTCCACCTGGTTGCACAGGTAGAAGCGCCGGTCGGTCTCCACGACGTACTTGAAGATGCCCACGACGTCGCGGTACTCGCGATAGAGGTTGAGCTCCATCTCGGTCTCGTACTTCTCGAGATCCTCGGCGCTCATGGAGAGACCTCCTGCAAGGGGACGGGGGTTTCGAACAGCTCGAGCTGAGGCTCAAGCGTGAGGGGTTCGGGGTCGATGATCCCGGCGGCTCGCCGCACGTTGACGAATCGCATCCGGTGCACCGGGCTGGGGCCGAGCTCGGTGAGCACCGCGGCGTGCTCCTCGGTGATGTAGCCCTTGTGCGTGGCGAAGTCGTACGCCGGGAACTGCTCGTGCAGCTCGCACATGATCCGGTCGCGCGTGACCTTGGCGATCACGCTGGCCGCCGAGATGCAGGCCGCCACCCGGTCGCCCTTCCACATGGCCAGGCCGGGCACCTCGAGCCCGTCGACGGGGAACCCGTCGGTGAGGACGTACGCCGGACGCTGCTCCAGCCGGGCCAACGACCTGCGCAGCGCCGCGACGTTGGCGACGTGCATGCCGAGCCGGTCGCACTCGTCGTGCGGGACGACCACCACCGACCAGGCGACCGCGCGCCGCAGGATCTGCTCGTAGCAGCGCTCGCGCGCCTTGGCCGTGAGCAGCTTGGAGTCGGCCAGCCCGGGCACCTGGCCCGCCTTGCCCTCGGGGAGGATCGCAGCGGCCGCCACGAGGGGTCCTGCGCAGGCTCCACGGCCCGCCTCGTCGACTCCCGCGATCGGGGAGAGCCCGGCCCGGCGCAGCGCCCGCTCGTAGCCGTAGAGGCCGGCGTCCCGGCGTACCGTCGATCCGCGAGGGAGCGTGCTCATGGAGAGTCCGGGATGCCCTCGAACGTGGCCGGACGGTGGATGATCTCGGCGCGCTTCCACGGCCAGATCAGGGCGAAGACCTTGCCCACGACGAGGTCGTCGTCGACGTACCCGCCACCGGCACCGCCCATGTGGCCCCGGGAGTCGAAGGAGAAGCCGCGGTTGTCGCCCATCATCCACAGGTGGTTCTTGGGCACGGTGACGTCGAACTTCACCTGGGAGGGCGCCATGCCCTTGGGCAGGTAGGACTTCTCGTCGAGCGCGTGCCCGTTGACGGTCACCCGGCCCTTGGTGTCGCAGCAGACGACCCGGTCACCCCCGATGCCGATGACGCGCTTCACCAGGTGTCCACCGGTCGGGTAGAGCCCGATCTTCTCCATCACCTTCGTGATGCCGGAGTGGGCCGTGTCGCTCTCGTCCGCGGGCAGCCAGCCGCCGGGGTCCTTGAAGACCACGATGTCGCCGCGGCTCGGCGAGGCACTCCCCCAGTAGGAGACCTTCTGCACGAGGATCCGGTCGTTCTTGACGAACTGCGGCTCCATCGAGGGCGACGGGATGTAGAAGGCCTGCACGAACAGGCTCTTGATGATGATCGCCAGCAGCAGCGCCAGCACGAGCAGCAGGATGGTCTCCTGCCACAGCGGCATCGCCTTCTTCGCGGACTTCTTCCGGGACTTGTCACCCGGGCGGCCACCTGAGTCACCAGAGGCGGTGGTGGCCTCGTCCACGTTCGTCACGCACAGAGCCTAACCATCGTCGGAACGACGGCGGGCTCAGCCCTCGCGACGCTCCTTGATCTTGGCTGCCTTGCCGCGCAGGTTGCGCAGGTAGTACAGCTTCGCCCGGCGTACGTCGCCCCGGGTCACGATCTCGATCTTCTCGAAGATCGGGGAGTGGATCGGGAAGGTGCGCTCGACGCCGACACCGAAGGAGACCTTGCGGACGGTGAAGGTGCGACCGACACCGGAGCCCTGCAGCTTGAGCACCACGCCCTGGAAGACCTGGATACGGGAGCGGTTGCCCTCGACCACCTTGACGTGCACCTTGACGGTGTCACCGGCCCGGAAGTCGGGCACGTCGTCGCGCTTGGTCTGGCTGGACAGGTCGTCGATGATCGACATGGTGTCTCCTCGTGACTGCCACAGGTCACCCACGGATGGTGGTGTACGTCGGTGTGGCTCTCAGCATCGGTGCCGATCGGCCGTCCCCCTGTGGCAGGTGACCGCGGCTACTGGGCCAAGGAGCGATTTTGCCACAGGGTCCGCCGTACGACGAAA